>CAVWLZ010000010.1:0-415335 GCA_963755955.1 uncultured Solirubrobacterales bacterium | reverse complement strand
GTCCTCGGGTAAGACGACGCTCGTCTACCACATCCTCGCCGAGGCGCAGAAGCTCGGCGGCGTGTGCGCGTTCGTCGACGCCGAACACGCGATGGACCCGCTCTACGCCCAGGAGATCGGCGTCGACATCGACGAGCTGCTCGTCTCGCAGCCGGACTACGGCGAGCAGGCGCTGGAGATCGTCGACATGCTGATCCGTTCCGGCGCCGTCGACGTCGTCGCGGTGGACTCGGTCGCCGCGCTCACGCCGCGCGCAGAGCTCGAGGGCCAGATGGGCGACCAGACGGTCGGCGTGCAGGCTCGGATGATGTCGCAGGCCATGCGCAAGCTGGCCGGCAACCTCAACCGCACCCAGACGCTGTGCGTGTTCACCAACCAGATCCGTGAGAAGGTCGGCGTGATGTTCGGCTCGCCGGAGACGCAGCCGGGCGGCCGGGCGCTCAAGTTCTATTCCTCGCAGCGGCTCGACATCCGCCGGATCGAGACGCTCAAGGACGGAACCGAGGCGGTCGGCAACCGGGTCCGCGTCAAGGTGGTGAAGAACAAGGTCGCGGCGCCGTTCAAGCAGGCCGAGTTCGACATCGAGTTCGGCAGGGGCATCTCGACCTCGGGCTGCCTGATCGACTACGGCATCGAGCACAACATCGTCACCAAATCGGGTTCGTTCTTCTCCTACGGCGACGAGCGGCTCGGCCAGGGCCGAGGCAACGCCAAGGCGTTCCTCGACGAGCACCCGGAGACCGCGAAGGAGATCGAGGAGAAGATCTACGCCGCGCTCGGGCTCAGCCACGACCTGGTCAAGCCGATCGAGCCTCGCGAGGAGGCGCCCCTCGCGCCGGTCGAGTCGGTCACCGACCGGGCGGCATAGGCGTCGCACCCAGGGCACGTGCCCGTCGACGGCAAGCCGGATCAGCGCGCGCTCGAGCAGGCCTACGCCTACCTCGGCACGCGGGACCGCACCGAGGTCGAGGTGCGCCGCCGGCTCGAGCGCCACGGGGCAAGCGAGGCGTCGATCGACTATGCCGTCGGCACGCTGGGCGAGCAGGGCTACCTCGACGACGCGCGCTTCGCCCGGCTGTTCGCCGAGGACAGGCGGAACCTCGACGGCTGGGGGAGCGAGCGGATCCGGCGCAGTCTCCGTGAGCGCGGGGTCGACCGCGAGCTGATCGAGGAGACCCTCGCTCCCGACACCGGCGAGGACGAGCTTGGGCGCGCAGTCGAGCTCCTGCGGCGCCGTTTCCCGGCCCCGCCGCGCGACCGCTGCGAGCGCGATCGTGCGCTCGGAGTCATGCTGCGTAAGGGGTACGACAGCGAGACTGCGGTCGACGCGCTCGCCGCTTACGCCCGCGAACGGTGAGGCGTTTCGGCCGCGTGCGGGGCAACCCGTCGGCCGCGCATTGCGCCGCCACCCTCGCGGTACTACGATTCCCTCAGCGAACGAACGGCCCAGCGGGCCACAAAACACCAGCAAACTTCGTAGATATTGGATACCGACGTACGTGTTGACGGCAAGTGAACTCGGGTCTCGAACCCCATTTCTAAGACGTCGAGAAATCGCCATCTAGCCGCGGCCTGAGCGCCGCGGCGACACCTCATATCGCCGGAATCCGTCTGTGCGCCCGCACGGGTCGCTCGGTCGCTCCCAAAACCCAGAAGCTGTGAAGGCCCGGGCTCCGGGCTCCAGGAGAGGAACGACCATGGACATCATTGCCGCCGCAGCGCTGATCGCGGTGGGCATCGTGGCCGCTGCCGTGGGATACGCGTATGTGACCCGCCGGCCCGCCCATGCTGACCCGGCCCCTGCGTCAGCACCGGTACCGGCTCCGGTGGTGGCCAGCAACGGCGCGACGAGCCAGGATCTGGCCGATCGGGCTGGGGCGCTGGCCCGGCGGGAGGAAGCACTGTCTAACCGTGAGGTTGAGGTTGAGCATCAGCGCGCGTCCCTTGCCACCGAGCATCAGGAGCTGAGCCGTGAGCTCGAGCGGGCCTCGGGACTATCGGCCTCGAAGGCCAAGCAGCTGCTGCTCAAGGAGATCGAGGACCAGGCCCGCCACGACGCGGCCCGGCGCATCCGCCAGATCGAGGAGGAGACCAAGCGCGAGGCCGAGCGCCGCGTGCGCAACATCCTCTCGGTGTGTATGCAGCGGCTGGCCGCCGGACACGCCGCCGAGACGACCGTCTCGGTCGTCCAGCTCTCCGCCGACGACATGAAGGGGCGGATCATCGGCCGGGAGGGCCGCAACATCCGCGCTCTCGAGAACCTCACGGGTGTCGACTTCATCATCGACGACACCCCGGGTGCCGTCGTCCTCTCCGGCTTCGACGGCGTCCGGCGTGAGATCGCGCGCCTCACCCTCGAGAAGCTTCTCCAGGACGGCCGCATCCACCCGGCCCGGATCGAGGAGATGTACTACCAGGCCAAGTCCGAGCTCGAGAACCACATCGTCGAGATGGGGGAGGAGGCCGTGTTCGAATCCGGCGTCCAGGGCCTGCACCCGGAGCTCATCAAGCTCCTCGGCCGGCTCAGGTTCCGCACGAGCTATGGGCAGAACGTGCTTGCGCATTCGATCGAGGTCTCGCGGCTCGCCGCGATGATGGCCGAGGAGCTCGGCGCAGGCCCGGCCACGGCCCGGCGCGCGGCGCTGCTGCACGACATCGGCAAGGCCGTCTCGCACGAGATCGAGGGTCCGCATGCGCTCGTCGGCGGCGAGCTTGCGCGCAAGTACGGCGAGTCCGAGGCCGTCGCCCACGCGATGGAGGCCCACCACAACGAGGTCGAGCCGCAGACGATCGAGGCGGTCATCGTCCAGGCTGCCGACGCTCTCTCCGGCGCCCGGCCGGGCGCCCGCGGCGAGTCGCTCGAGCAGTACGTCAAGCGGCTGCGGGACCTCGAGCAGATCGCGACGCGCCACGACGGCGTCGACAAGGTCTACGCCATGCAGGCCGGACGCGAGATCCGCGTCATGGTCCAGCCCGGCGCGATCGACGACGACGCGGCCACCCTTCTGTCGTACGAGATCGCGCGGGAGATCGAGAAGGAGCTCGAGTACCCGGGTCAGATCAAGGTGACGGTGATCCGCGAGTCACGCGCGGTCGAGTACGCCCGCTGATCTCCGCCCGACTCGCGCCCGCCCACTGTCCGCGCGTCACGCGCGGTCGGCCACTGTTCGCTGATCAGTGGTCGTGGTGCCCGAACGCGCCGGCCGCGGTCCACGTGTGGAAGTCGGGCACGAGCACGAGCGCGAGCACGAGACCCGCCACGAGCGCGCCGGCGAGCATGATCCAGCGGCCGGCGACGCCAGGTGAGGCCGTCAGACCCTCCTCGCGCGGACGCTGGTAGCCGAGCATTCCCCCGAGCCCCGGCAGGTGGCCGAGGACGTGCAGCGCGGTCGCGCCGAGCCACAGGATGAAGCTCGCCTTGTGCAGGAGCAGCCAAGGCTCACGGCCCTGCGGTCCGGTGAACAGCAGGACGACGCCGGTGAGGAACACGACCGTCGTCAGGAGCACCACGAACGGCGCGAGCAGGCGCATGGCCCAGGGCGGCGGCCCGCGGCGCACGTATGCGCGCCGGCCGGTGTAGTAGCGCACGAAGCGATAGGCGGTGCTGCCCATCTTCAGCGTCACGGGGCCGATCAGGAGCAGCCCCACGAACAGGTGCACGGAGATGAGCTGTCCGATGCGCAGGATCGTCAGCCCGAGCACCGCGAGCAGTACGAGGAGCACGACCCCGGTCATCGCGGTCAGCTGCTCGTTCCCGCCGGGGCCGCCCGCGGTCAGCGACCACGGGCTCGAACGGCGACGCGGGCGAGGGGCGTACGAGGATGCCGGCCGGTCCGTGGCGGGCGTCAGTGAACGTTCCCTCGTGGGCATGAACCATAGTGTGCGCCGGGAGGTGAACGCTCCTTCAGCGCTCGATGAGAAAGCTCTTCTCTCTGGCGCGCGGCCTATGATCCGGGCGTGTCGCACCCCGCCCACCCCTCCGGACGGAGCTGAGGATGGCCCGTCGGATCCTCGTCATCGAGGACGAGCCCGGGATCGTCGATTTCCTCGAGCGCGGCCTGCGCACCCACGGCTATGACGTCCTCACCGCCAACGACGGCGAGGACGGGATCCAGCGGGCGATCGAAGAGCCGATCGACCTCGTCGTCCTCGACATGATGCTCCCGCGCCGGAGCGGGCTCGAGGTGCTCGCCGCCCTGCGCAGCGCCAAGCCGACCCTCCCGGTGATCGTGCTCACCGCGCGCGGCGACGTCGAGGATCGCATCGCCGGGCTCGACGCGGGCGCGATGGATTACCTGACCAAGCCGTTCTCGCTCAGCGAGCTCGCTGCCCGGATCCGTGCTCACCTGCGGGTCGCCGCCCAGGCCCCGGTGACCGCGCTCCGCGGCGCGGATATCGAGCTCAACCTGCTCACGCGTGAGGTCGAACGCGCCGGTCACGCGGTCCGCCTCTCCTCGACCGAGTTCGAGCTGCTCAGCTATCTCGTCCAGAACAGTGGTCGGGTGCTCTCACGCGAGCAGATCCTCCGGGCGGTCTGGGGCTACGAATATGACCCCGGGACGAACGTCGTCGACGTGTACATCGGCTACCTGCGGCGGAAGCTCCGTGTCGATGGGAAGAGGGTGCCGATCGTGACCGTACGGTCCGTCGGCTACCGCTTCGATGCAAGCGATTAGCCGCTGGCTGCCCTCCGGACTGCGCTGGCGGCTGACCATGTGGGTCGCCGTCGTGATGCTCGTCTCGGCCGCGGTCGTCTTCGCCGTCGTCTACGTCAGCACCGGGTCGCAGATCCGCAGTCAGATCGACCGCGACATCGCCAGTGACAACCACCAGCTTGCCGAGACGGTCGCCCGGCTCAGCGGCCGCACGCCCACGCAGGTGGCCGCAGCGACGCAGCGCTACCTCGACGCCCAGCCGTACACGGCGAACTCGACGCTGCTGTTCGCGATCATCCCGGGCGCCCGGACAGTCAGCAACCACATCGAGGTGTTCGGCGGGGGCGAGGCCGAGGACGGTGAGACGGCCAGCGAGCAACAGGCCGAGAACGCCTCCGGCGAGCGCCTCCTCGTTCCCCAGCTCGGCTACTCGAACCGCCACGTTCCGGACGTCGGCCGGGTGCGGGTGCTCGAGCGTGCGGTCCGCGTCGGCAGCTTCCCCGTCGTCGTCGGCACCGGACAGCCACTCGCCCTCGTCGAATCCGCCCAGCACGGCGTCGCGCGGGCGTTTGTGCTCGCCGGCGCGGTCACGCTGCTGATCGCGCTGCTCGCGTCTTACCTCGCCGGTGCGCGGGTGACGGCCCCGCTGCGGCGGATGGCCACCCTCGCCGCTCGCGTCGACGCCGGCGACCTCGAGCCGCGGATGGACCCTTCGCCGGCGAGCGGCACCGAGGTGCGCGTGCTCGCGGAGTCCTTCAACCACATGCTCGACCGGCTCTCGGAGGCGTTCGACGGCCAGCGTGCGTTCGTTGCCGACGCCTCGCACGAGCTCCGCACCCCGCTCACCGTCATTCGCGGCCAGCTCGAATTGCTCGCCGCGCAGGACGAGCCTCCGCCGGAGGAGATCCGCCGCGTCGAGCGGGTGTTGCTGGCCGAGGTCACCCGCATCAGCCGGCTCGTCGACGACCTGCTGTTCCTCGCCCGCTCCGAGCAGACCGACTTCCTCCGCCCCGAGGAGATCGAACTGCGTACCTTCGTCTCGGAGCTGTGGGACGGCGTGAGCCTCACCGCCGACCGCGACTTCGAGCTCGGCGCGGTGCCCGACGGCATGCTGACCGCCGACCCCGACCGGCTCGCCCAGGCGCTGCGCAACCTCGCCCGCAACGCGATCGAACACACCGAACCGGGAGCCGGGCTCGTCCGCCTCGACGTCAGCCGGCTCGGGCCCGACCGGCTGCGCTTCGTCGTCCGCGACGACGGCGCCGGGATCCCGCCCGAGGAGCGCGAGCGGGTGTTCGAGCGCTTCCATCGCACCGACGCCTCGCGCTCGCGCACAGCCGGAGGGGCCGGCCTCGGGCTCGCCATCGTGCGCGCGATCGCCGAGGCTCACGGCGGCCAGGTGCGGGCCACCGATCCGGGCTCGTCGCCGGGGGCGCGGGTCGAGCTGATGCTCCCCGGGTTCGTCCCCGCCTGATCGAGGGCCACCGCTACTCTTCGCCCGAGGATGAAGCGCTACCACGTGACCACCTTCGGGTGTCAGATGAACGAGCACGATTCCGAGCGCATGAAGGGGATGCTCGAGTCGCTCGGCTACCGCGAGGCCCCCGCCCGCGAGGAGGCGGACCTCATCCTCTTCAACACCTGCTCGATCCGGGAGAAGGCCGACGACCGGTTCGTCGCTCACCTCGGGCAGGCCAAGCGGCTCAAGGCCGAGCATCCCGACCGCATCATCGGTGTCGGCGGATGCTGGGCGCAGTCGGTCAAGGATGAGGTGTTCGCTCGCTTCCCGTTCGTCGACGTCGCCTTCGGACCCGGGCAGGTCCACAAGCTCGCCGAGTTCCTCACCAGCGACTCGATCACCGCTCAGGGCTTCTTCGAATTCGAGGGCTTTACCGGCCATCTGCCGGCCAAGCGGCAGCGCCCCTACCAGGGCTGGGTGCAGATCAGCGTCGGCTGCAACTGCGTCTGCTCGTACTGCATCGTGCCTTCGACCCGTGGGCGCGAGGTGAGCCGCCGCCCGGACGAGCTCGTCGCCGAGGCGCGGGCGCTCGCCGCCGACGGCGTCCGCGAGGTGACGCTGCTCGGCCAGAACGTCAACTCCTACGGGCGCGACCTCGCGCGTGAAGACAGGACCACGTTCGCCGAGCTGCTCGCCGCGATCGACGCGATCGACGGCATCGACCGGATCCGCTACACGAGTCCGCACCCCAAGGACATGCGTGAGGACGTTATCCGCGCGCACGCCGAGCTCGCGGCGCTGTGCGAGCACATCCATCTGCCGCTCCAGTCCGGGTCGAGTCCCGTGCTCAAACGGATGCGTCGCACATACAGCCGTGCGCGCTACCTCGATCGCGTCGCCCTCATCCGCGAGCACGTCCCTGACTGTGCGCTGACCACCGACATCATCGTCGGCTTTCCGGGGGAGACCGAGGACGACTTCGAGCAGACGCTGTCGGTGGCCGAGGAGGTCGGGTACGACGGCGCGTTCACCTTCGTCTATTCGCCACGTCGTGGGACCGAGGCGGCGACGCTCCCCGACCAGGTGCCCCACGAGATCAAGGTCGCGCGCATGGAGCGGCTCGTCGCCGTCGTCCAGCGTCGCGCCCAGGAGCGCGCACAGCGCTTCGTCGGCCGCACGCTCGAGGTGCTCGTCGAGGGTCCCTCCCGGACCGATCCCACGCGGCTGCGCGGGCGCTCGCGCCACAACAAGGTGGTCAACTTCGAGGGGCTCGGAGAGCCGGGGGACCTCGTCGAGGTGACGATCGTCGGGGCGACGAGCCAGACGCTGACCGGCGCTGCGTCGGTTGTCCAGCCGGCCCTTTCCTAGGCCGTCGGGCCCCGACGCCGACTTGAGCGCGCCGGCGAAAACATCCGACATGTGTCCACTGGACGCTCGTTCGAGGCATCGTCGCGCGCGTTTAAGCCGACGAGTCGTCTGTGGGGAATCTCGCTCCAACGGCTGACCACCTTCGGCCACGGTCTCGGCTGCCGTGAGTAGTCCCGCGCTGGCACTCATCGGGTCTCAGGGCGAGATCGAGCACAGCACCCGGGTGTTTCGCCGGCGCTACGAGGATCGCGCCGAGCTGTACCGCAACTCTCCGCAGCTCGAGAGCGTCCTCGCCGGAAGCGCCGAGCGAGCACGTCTCAGCCTCGAGGATGGCATCGACGCCGAGTTCGAAGCCGTCACCGACACCGCCGGCGTCCGCCATGCGCTCATGACCCTCCGTCCCGAAGATGACGAGCCGGGCACGGCCGGGCCCAACCAGCTGCTGGGCGAGTCGCTCGACGAGAGCCGGGCGCTGATCTGGCTCAAGGACCTCGAGGGCAAGTACCTGCGGGTCAACACGCGCTTCACCGAGATGCTCGGCGTGACGACCGAGGAGGTCAGGGGGAAGAGCGACAGCGATCTGCCGACCGCCCGCACGGTCGACGGGCCACGTGCCCTCGATCGCGATCCCTCGCTCCCGGAGCCGCTCGAGCTCGAGTACAGCGTGCCTCAGTTCGACGGCCGCCCCGCGATGATCGCGATCCGCTTCGCCGTGCGTGACCCCAAGGGCGATCCGGTCGCTGTGTGCGGCGTCGCCGCGCCCGTCCCGGAGGCCCGGATGGCCCGCGAGGAGGCGGAGTGGCTCACCGAGATCGAACGGTGCAGCGCGCGGGATGCGAGCAGCGTCCGCATCCAGATGCTGCAGGAATGGGGCGTCGTACCGAGCACGGTCGAGGGCGTCCTCGCGCCGGCGTCCGCGGCCACCGAGGAGCCGATCGCCGCCGACCGCGTCGTGTCCGCCGATGGCGACGCCACCGCGCCGCGCGTCGAGCACGCGCTGCTCGAGGAGCACAACGACATTCGAGAAGCGGCGCAGCGCGGCCGCGTCGACGCCGACCAGGCCCGCGCGGACGCCGACAATCTGCGCTCCGAGGCTGACGCTGCCCGCCGCGAGTCGGCCGAGGCGCTACTGCACGCCGAGCGGCTCGAGCGTGACCTCGGGCAATGGCGCCAGCAGGCCGAGCACGCCCAGGCGGACAGCAACGCGACTCGGGCGCGCCTGGAACAGAGCGAGGCCGAGGCCCATCAGCTCCGGGCCCGGCTCGAGGAGGCTGACGCCGACCACCGCAGCCTGCGGGCACGGCTCGAGGAGGCCGAGGCCGACCACCGCAGCCTCCGCATCCGCATGGAGGAGACCGAGGCGGCAGCGGCCGAGGCCCGCCGCCGGGCGGAGCGCGCCGAATCCGAGCGCCTCGACGCCGACGCGATGCGGCTGCAGGCCGAGGGAGCAAGCAAGGACGTCTCCGCATTGCGCGCTGAGCTCGCCAGCGCCAAGGCCGATGGCGAGGCCGAGCGCGCGGAGGCCATCGAGGCGCGGCGGAGGGCCGAGTCCGCAGCGGCCGAAGCGAGCGCGGCCCGGGCGCAGGCCGAAACGGCGAACAAGGACCTTGCCGCCCTCCGGGCCGAGCTTGCCGCGGCCAAGTCCGAGGCCGAGAGGCAACGCTCGGCGGCCGCCCAGGCCCAGCAAGGGACCGAGACCGCCGAGTCGGCCCGCGCAGCTGCCGAGGTCGCCCGGCTCGAGGCCGACAGTGCTCGCCTCGAGGCCGAGACCGCGCGAGCCGAGGTCGAGTCGGCGCGAGTCGAGGCCGAGACCGCGCGAGCCGAGGTCGAGTCGGCGCGAGTCGAGGTCGAGTCGGCGCGAGTCAAGGTCGAGTCGGCGCGAGCCGATGCGGAAGCCGCCCGCGCCGAGGCCGCCGCGGCCCAGGTCCAGGTCGAAGCCGCGCGCGCAGAGGCAGCGCGCACCTGCAACGACGCGGCGGCCGCCCACAGCGCGGCCGAGGCCGCCCAGGCCGAGGTCGCCGCCGCCCGCGGTCAGGCCGAGGCCGCCCAGGCCGAGGTCGCCGCCGCCCGCCGTCAGGCCGAAGGGGCCCGCACCGAGGCCGCGGCCAAGGCCGAGGAGCTGACGACACTCGGCGCCGATCTCGCCGCGGCGCACGCCGCCGCCGAAGCCGAGCGCGCAAGGGCCGCCGACGCGGTGAGCGCCGCCGCCGAGCTTCGGCACGAGCTCGAGCGTCACCAGGCCGATGCTGCGTCTCACCACGAATCGCTTGCCGCCGAGCGGGCGAACGCTCTGCTCGAGGCGATCGCCGCCGAGCGCGAGCGCACCGACGAGCTTATGCATGCCCTTTCCGGCCACACTGGTTCGCCCCCACCGGACCACGGGGAAGGAGGCACCGGGCCCGGGCGGCCCGCATGGACAGCCCGGGCCCAGCGTGTCCTCGTCGAGGCCCTTGCCGGCGCCGAGGATTGGCCGCAGGCGCTCGAGCGTGCGCTGGCCACGATCGGCGGTCAGGGTGGGTGGACCGTCGCCACCGCCTGGATGCCCTCCGCTCTCGGGACGCTGCGCAGCGCCGGGAGCTGGACCGCCGCCGCCGACCGTGGTGCGCTCGGCCCGCTCACGCCCTCCGAGCACCGCCTCGGGGCGGGGTCGGTGGCCGCCCAGGCCATCCACAGCCCGTCAGTCAGCTGGCTCGCGGACCTCGACGGGGCGGCCGACGAGCGTCTCTCGGCGGCCGCCGCGCGCGGGCTGCGCTCCGGGGTGCTCGTTCCGGTGCGCGCCGCCGGCGCGACGATCGCCCTGCTCGAGCTGCTCACCCGCGACGAGCTCGCGCCGGACCCGGCGACCGCCCTCGCGCTCGAAGGGGCGGCCCTACAGATCGGGCGCTTCGCCCACCGCCTCACGCCGCGGAGCTGAGCGCGCCGGCGCCGACGGCGTGCCGGCCAATCCGCTAGGCGTCCATCGTCCGCGTCCGCCACGCGCCGGCTGCGAGCGCGGCGATGCACCACACCCCGACGACGATCAACGCCGTGCTCAGCGCCATCGACAGCGTGTCGTGGGTGGTCGTCACCGGCGCGATCCGGTCGAGTGACGTCGTCAGCAGCCCGTCGCGAGCCGACCCGAGCGCGGTGACATTGAGCAACAGCCGGGAGGCCACCGTCTGCCAGCCGATGACCGCCGTCAGCGTCACCGCTTTGGACCCCGTCAGCGACCCGAAGCCGACTGCGAGCACCGCGACGGCGACGTTGGCGAGGGCGATCCACGCCGCGGTCCTTCCGATCAGCGACGCGCTCGGCGTCGGCGCGGAGCCGGCAAACACGAACGTGGCAAGCACGGTGAGCGCGAAGGCGATCGCGCTGAACGCGAGGGTGACGATGATCGCCGCCGGGGCGCGGACCGCGAACAGGGCGAGCCGCGAGCGCCCGGTGGCGACGAGATCGCGGAAGACCCCGCTGCTGAGATCCGAGGTCCCGGCCTCACCACCGATGAGGATCGCGGCCAGGGCGCCGAAGTAGACCCCGATCGCCGCGGCCGCATTGCCGAAGTTGTGAAGGCCGCCGGCCGGTCCGTAGTGCGCATTGGTGGCGTGCTGGACGAGCTTGTAGCCGAACACGAGGACGATCACCCCCGAGGTCAACAGAAAGGCGAACGTCATCAGCGACCGGTTGCGGCGGAGCTTCAGCACCTCCGCGGCCACCATCCGGCGTGCGATTGAGGGTGTCATCACTCTCCTCCGATGCGTGAGGTCATTTCCAGGAATCGATGCTCGAGCGACTCGCGCACCGGCTCGAGCCGGAACACGGCGACGCCGGCGCCGACGAGGCTCGCGTTGATCGACGCGACGCCATCGTTCCCGGCCAGCTCGATCCGGAGCCCGTCGGCGGTCTGCCGTGCGGCAGCCACGGCTCGGTGCCCGTCGAGCAGGTCGAGCGCGAGCCGGGGGTCGTCGCAGCCGATGTCGAGCCGGCGACGGCCGCCGCTGAGGAGCTCGGCGATCGGCCCGGCGGCGATCACCCTGCCGCGATCGATCACGGCGGCGTCGCTGCACGTCTTCTCGACCTCGTCGAGCAGGTGGGAGGACAGGAACACCGTGCGACCCTCGCCGACGAGCTCCCCGATCATCCGGCGAAGCTCGAGGATGCCGCCCGGGTCGAGCCCGTTCATCGGCTCGTCGAGGATCAGCAGCTCGGGGTCGGCGAGCAGGCAGCGGGCAACCCCGAGCCGTTGGCGCATGCCCTGCGAGTAGGTCCGCACCCGGTCGCCGGCGCGGTCGCCGAGACCGACGCGGACGAGCGCCCCTTCGATCCCGTCGACTGCCGCGCCGTCGCGGACCGCGGCGATGATCTGGAGGTTCTCGCGGCCGGAGAGGTGGGGGTGAAAATGCGGCTCTTCGACGATCGCGCCGACGCGGGCGAGCACCGAGGCCCGCGCCTCCGGCATCGCCTGTCCGCCGATCCGGATCGCCCCGCCCGTCGGCTCGGTGAGCCCGAGGAGCATTCGGATCAGGGTCGTCTTGCCGGCGCCGTTGTGGCCGAGGAAGCCGTAGGCGCAACCACGGGGGACGGTGAGCGTCACCGCGCTCACCGCCTCGCGTTCGCCGAAGCGCTTGGTGAGCGCCTCGGTCTCGATCATGTGTGCGGAGGAGGTCATGTCCGGCACGCTACGTCCAGCCCTCACGCGTGTCGTCGGTCTCCCGAGCGAGCGGTGGCTCCGGCGAGTGGGGGAGATCCGCGGGCGGCTCCGCCTCGCGGGGGAGGCCGTCGCCGCTCAGCTGCCGCCGGGCTGGACGAGGCCGATCTCGTAGGCGAGAACGACCGCCTGCACCCGGTCGCGGAGGTCGAGCTTCATCAGCACGTTGGAGACGTGCGTCTTGACCGTCGCCTCACCGACGACCAGCGCGTCGGCGATCTCGGCGTTCGACTTTCCCTGGGCGAGGAGCTCGAGCACCTCGCGCTCGCGGTCGGTGAGCTGGGCGAGTTCCTGTGGCCCGTGGCCGACGGGCGCCGGCAGCCTGCGCGCGACCCGGTCGAGCAGCTGGCGCGTCACCGCGGGCGTGAGCAACGCCTCACCGGCCGCGACGAGCCGCACCGCGCGGACGAGCTCCTCGGCGGGCACGTCCTTCGTGATGAAGCCACTCGCGCCGGCCCGCAGCGCTTCGACGATGTACTCGTCGAGGCCGAAGGTCGTGAGCACGAGCACCCGCTGCGTGGGCAGGCGGCGGATCGCCTCGATGCCGTCGAGGTTGGGCATCCGCACGTCCATGAGAATCACGTCGGGTGCGGTGGCCTTGGCCGCCGTCACCGCCTCGAGCCCGTCGCCGGCCTCGGCGATGACCTCCATCTCACCCGTTGCTTCGAGCACGGCCCGGAAGCCGGCTCGCATGAGCGGCTGATCGTCGGCGATGAGCACGCGGAGCTTGGCCATGGTCTAGTGAACGGGCAGGGTGGCGGTGACGCGGAAGCCGGGGCCGTCGGACCGCCGGCCGGCCAACAGCTGACCGCCGAACAGCGCGACCCGCTCGCGCATTCCCACCATGCCATGACCCGCAGGCGAACCGTTCGGCGCCGCGTGGCCGTCGTCCTCGACGCTCACGACGACGCCGCTCTGCACATAGTCAATCGTGACCGTCGCGTGCCGGGCATCGGCGTGGCGGATGACGTTGGTCAGCGCCTCCTGCACGATGCGGTACGCGGACAGGTCGACGCCGGCGGGAAGCTCGCGTGGAGCGCCACGGACCACGAGGCGGGCCTCAAGGCCGGCGGCGCGCGTGCGGTCGATCAGCGCCTCGAGGTCGCGCACCCCCGGCTGCGGCTCACGCTCGGCCTCGCCGCCCTCGGACACGCGGAGCACTCCGAGCATCCGGTGCATCTCCGACAATGCCTCGCGGCCGAGGTCGGCGATCCCCCGGAGCGCGGGCTGACCGGCGACAGCGTCCTCGTCTGGGCTCGTCGCGGCGAGCGCCTGGGCCTGCACGACCATCAGCGAGACATTGTGGGCGACGACGTCGTGCAGCTCCCGCGCGATGCGCAGCCGCTCGTCGGCCACCGCCTGGTGGGCGAGGAGCTCCCGCTCCCGCTCGAGGCGCTCGGCACGGTCGGTGAGCCCGGTGACGTAGTCGGCTCGCGCGCGCAGATAGAGGCCGAGCGCAACTGCGAGGCCGATGGCGATCAGGCGGGAGAGGATCACGCCGGTCCACGGGCCTCCGGTATTGCCGTGCAGGGCCGGGCTCGCCACACAGACGATTGCCGTGACCGCGGCCGCGACCAGCGTTCCGCTGCGGTCCTCGTACTCGGCCACGGTGAAGATGGCGAGGAGCAGAGGCAGCATGAGGAGCGTGTGGTTCCCGAGCACCAGGTCGACGGCGAGGATCACCCCGAGGGTCATCGTCGGCGCGCGATGCCGGTCGAGCAGCGCAAGGAGGATCACGACGAGCGCTACGGCCGACCCCCAGATCGCGTCCCCGTGGTTGTGGCTGACGCCGAGCTCTGCGAGCCCGACGAGCCCAACGACGATGACGGGGCCGAAGTCGAGCAGCCAGCCCGGGAGGCGCCAACCAAGCGCGATCGGCAGGGGACGAGGAGGTCGGGGACCGTTCACGCTCGGAGGGTAAACCCGCCCCGGGAGCGATGCATCCGCTTTCCCGGGGAGCCGGGCCTCCGTCGCAAGGGGGAGGAACCATCCGGCCCCCGGGCGGCTCCGGCGCGATATGCCCGCCTAACCGAAGGTGCCGCCGGACGTAAGCGGGGCCCGCTCGGCGATCTGCGGCATGTACTCGTCGAGGAAGAGGCGGGCGACGAGCTCCTGCCGTGAGGACACCCCGGTCTTCTCGAACAGGTTCTTGATGTGGTCCTGGACGGTGTACGGCGAGAGCACGAGTGTCTCGGCGATCTCGGGGTTGGAGCGCCCCTGGGCGAGCAGGGTCGCCACCTCGCGCTCGCGTGGCGTCACGCCGTCGGCCTCGAGCCGGACGGCGGTCGCCTGCGGGCTCGCGGCGCGCTCGAGCACGATCGCCACCCGTCCGGCGGTCTTCCCCTCCGGCAGCGATGCGTGCAGCGTGACCCAGCCCGACGACGTCGGCACGGCGACGGCATCGACGCTGAGGTCCGCGATCTCGGCGCGGGCCCGAGCGAAGTCCGCGAGCGCGAGCACCGGGGACGGGGGCCGCTCGCCGTCATTCGGATGGTGGCTCTCCATGCTCGCGAGGAGCTCGTGCGCGGGCGGCGTGATCATCTCGATCGTGTTGCTGGGCCCGAGGACGACGAGCCCGGGGGCGGTGGGCCCGCGGGCCTCACGCGCAGCGTCGAAGCGCAAGGAAGTGCGGATGCCCTCGGCGATCGCCCTGGTGACGGCCGCCAGTGCCGCGGCGTCCGGGGGACCGAAGTCGTGGCTGTCGTCGCGACGGGCGAGATGCACGGCCCCCCAGGCGCGGCCACGACTGACGAATGTGGCGCGCATCTCGAAGGGAATGCCCGACGGGGCGAGCAGATCGCGATAGCGGACGCTGCGCTCGGGACGCCCGTTCGTCGTCTGGCTGAGGATCGCCACGGGCACCCGGCGCGACGCGAGTCCCGCAAACGTGTTGACGTCGGGGACGAAGTACTCGCTCGCGATCATCCGTGCGCCGGCGTCGGCCACCGTCTGCGGCGTGTACACCCCGGTGCTGACCAGCTCATCCGAAGCGTCGCTCGTGATCAGCCGCGTGTGGGGATCGAGCGTATGCCAGCACGCCGCATCGGAATCGAAGACACGGCGCAGCCGGTCGGTGACCTCGCGGTAGTACCGCTCGCGCGGCAGGCCACGTCGTCCGAGCAACGTCACATCCTCGATGAGCCGCTCCATCTGCCAGCGTCCTGCGGGCACAGGTCGAGTATGACCGCCGCCGCCACCGATGTCGATGCGCGCGGAATATCCCCGCGGCCGAGGGATCGACGCGGCCGCCGCGGTGAAGCAAGCTGGCCGTAGTCAGATCAGCCCCGGCCCCAGGAGGGACACATGAGCATGACCACAGCAGATACACGGGAGGCCCAGACCACCGGCCGGCTCGAGCCGATCGCCCTCGGCCCCGGAGAGGGCGACGCGCGGTGGTTCCTCGGGAGCCTCGCCATCATCCGGTCCTCCGCGGCGACGACCGGTGGTCGCGTGGCGGTCATCGAGCACCTCGGCCCCCGTGGCAGCGGCTCCCCGCTCCACGTCCACCACAACGAGGACGAGTGGTTCTACGTGCTCGACGGTGAGCTGACGTTCTGGGTCGGCGGCCGCGTCATCACGGCGCCAGCGGGTGCGTTCGTGTACGGGCCACGCGGAATCCCGCACACCTTCATCGTCTCGTCAGACGAGGCCCGATTCCTGCTCGTCACCGAGCCGGCCGGCTTCGAGGGCTTCCTGCGCGCGCTCTCCGAACCGGCCGAGCGGCTCGAGATCCCGCCGGCCCCGACCGTCCAGCCCGACCCCGCGCCGATGGTCGCCCTGGCCGCCGACTACGGCCTCGAGATCCTCGGACCGCCCGGGATTCCCGCCTGAGAGCCGAAAGCCTTCGTGGGGGGCTGGATGGGCGAGCGAGGGAGGGGCAGCCTCGTTCGCCCATCGGGGGTGTCGGTCCGACCCGTATGCGAACATATGTTCGATGCGGTGGAGCAACCTCAGCGTCGAGGGCGAGACGCGCGCCCGTCTGCCCGGGTATCGCGACGAGGCGGTCGTGCGCCACTTCGACGCGCCGGGCGCGGTCAGGACCCGGTTCTACGAGGTCCGGGCGAAGTCGATCCTCAACCGCGTGCCGGAGTCGTCGGCCGTCCCGTTCCGCTGGACGATCAACCCGTACCGAGGCTGCACGCACGCCTGCGTCTACTGCCTACACGGCGATACCCCAATATTGCTCGCCGACGGGCGGCATAAGCCGATCTCTGAGCTCGACGTGGGGGACGAGATCTACGGCACCGAGCGGCGCGGGCGCTATCGCCGCTACGCGCGGACGGTCGTCCTCGACCGCTGGGTCACCGTCAAGCCCGCGTACCGAGTTGAACTCGCCGACGGTACCGTGCTCGTGGCCAGCGGCGATCACCGCTTCCTCACCGACCGCGGGTGGAAGCACGTGACCGGCGGCGCACCGTCGGGTCACGCGCGCGCCCACCTGACGACCGCCAACAGCCTGGTCGGCACCGGTGGCTTCGCGCCGCAGCCCGATCTCTCAGCTGATTACCAGCGTGGTTACCTCTGCGGCATCATCCGCGGGGACGGAACGCTTGGTTCGTACACGTACGAGCGCTCTGGTGGACGCGGCGGCGGCGAAGTCCACACCTTTCGGCTTGCGCTCGCCGATGGGCAGGCGTTGCGGCGGGCGCAGGATTATCTCGAGGCTTGCCTGCCGACGCGAATGCGGACGTTCGCGGCCGCGACGGAGGCGCGACGCGAGATCACGGCGATTCACACCAATCGGCGGCCAGCGGTCGAGCGCATCCGCGGCCTGATCGAATGGCCAGTGTTGCCGACCCAGGACTGGTGCCGAGGCTTCCTCGCCGGCATCTACGACGCCGAGGGCTCCCGGAGCTGCTTCGCGCTTCGGATCGCGAACACCGATCCCCTCCTCCTGGCCTGGGTCAGGGCGTGCCTGCAGCGTCTTGGCTTCGACGTCGCGGAGGATGTGACGAAACATGTCAACGGGCTGCGACACATCCGCATCCGCGGCGGCCTTGCCGAGCATCTTCGGTTCTTTCATCTCACCGATCCGGCGATAACCCGCAAGCGCTCGATCGAAGGCCAGATGGTGAAGACGTTCAGCGACCTCCGCGTCGTCTCGGTTGAACCCCTCCCAGGCCGGACGGCGCTCTACGACCTCACCACCGGGACGGGCGATTTCGTCGCCAACGGGGTGGTCAGCCATAACTGCTTTGCCCGCCCGACCCACAAGTACCTCGACTTCGACGCGGGGCGGGACTTCGAGCGGGAGATCGTCGTCAAGGTCAACGCGCCGGAGCTGCTGCGGGCGGAGCTACGGCGCCGGTCGTGGCGTGGGGAGCATGTGGCGCTCGGCACCAACACCGATCCGTATCAGTGGGTGGAGGGCCGCTACAAGCTGATGCCGGCGATCTGGGAGGTGTTCCGTGACGCGGCCAATCCGTGCTCGATCCTCACCAAGTCGCCGTTGCTGCTGCGGGATATCGAGCTGATGAAGGAGATCGCGGCACGTACCGATTTCAGCGCCGCACTGTCGATCCCGACGCTGGACGAGCGGGCGTGGCGGGCCACCGAGCCGCACACGCCGAATCCACACGCCCGGCTCGAGGCGCTCGCCGAGCTGACCCGCGCGGGTATCCGGACCGGGGTGCTCGTCGCGCCGCTCATGCCCGGCATCAACGACGCGCCCGAGCAGGTCGCGCGTGTGCTCAAGCTCGCCACCGAGGCCGGGGCTTCGTACGTGAGCGGCATCGCGCTGCACCTGCGCGGCGAGGTCCGCCAGGTCTTCCTCGACTGGCTGAGGGAAAACCGTCCGGACCTTGTGCCACGCTACAACGAGCTCTACCGGCGAGGCGCGTACGCGTCCCCGGAGGAGCGCCGCCGACTCTCGCGGATGGTGAACGGTCCGGACATGGCGCCGTTCGAGCGCATGCGCGGCCCGATGCGCGCCGCGCCGTCGCCCGCGCCGACTCGCCCACGCGGGAGCACCGAGGTCCAGCAGACCTTGTTTTGAGCCAATCTTCAAGCGCGGCTGGTGAAACTCTCGGCGCGCGGCGGTGATAGGAGATTGGTAAGCGAACAAAGGCAGGGACACCAACAAGCATGCGACAACGTCTGAAATCGGGTAGAGACCTTCACTTGGAGCGGATGTTCGAGACCCGCAGTGAGGCTTGGGAAAAGGTCGGCCTCGCCGTGAACGTCAGCGACCGCGTGGTCAAGCGCGCTCGCCGAGAGGTCGGCATCCTGCTGCCGCTGCTGATCGCCGTGTACGTCGCGTACGCCAACCGCGACGCGTGGTTCGGAATCAAGCCGAGCAGCCAGTGGGACACCCCGATTCGGATCGTCACCGTGATCGTGCTGCTCGTGCTCGGCTGGTGGATCGCGCGAGGGGTCGGGCGCGCGGCCGCGCCGACGTTCTTCCGCCGCATGGACCCGGCCACCGCGGGCACGGTCGGATTTCTCATCCGTCTCGTCTCGGTGGCGATCGTGCTGCTCATCGCGCTGAACGTCGCGGGGGTGAACCCGCAGACGCTCGCGGTCGGCGGCGCCTTCACCGCCGTTGTCTTCGGTCTTGCCGCACAGCAGACGCTCGGCAACCTGATCGCCGGGATGGTGCTGCTCAGCGCCCGGCCCTTCCGGGTCGGTGAACGCGTACGGCTCCAGGCCGGTGCCGTCGGCGGCCAGGCCGAGGGCATCGTCAGCTCGCTGGGGCTGCTCTACACGACGCTCGCGCGTGGCGAGGACCGGGTCCTCATCCCCAACAACGTCGTCCTCGGCGCGGCGATCGTCCCGCTGCGCGAGCCCGAGGCGGTCGACGTCCGCGTCCGCCTGCGCTCCGGCGTCCGGCCGTCGCACGTCCAGCAGCTGCTCGACCAGGAGATCGCGACGGCCACCCGGTCCAAGCCGACCGTGCTGCTCGAGGAGATCGACGGCGATGATCTGCTGGTCCGTGTCCAGGCGACCCCGGAGCGGGCGGTCGACGGCGCCCGGCTTGCCGACGAGATGATCATTGCGCTCGCCTCGGTCACCGGCGAGCACTCGTTCGCCGATACCGACGAGCCGCCCACAGCCGCGACGGCCAGCTACCGCCGCAGCTGAAGCTCACGACCCTAGCGCTTGTCGACCTGGCGGGCGGCGAGGCGGGTGGCGATCTCGCCGCCGCGCATCCTCCGGCTGACCGACGCGGCCGTCGCCGGGGCGACAGCGGCGAAGTTGGCACCGAAGCGCAGGCCAAGCGGTGCGACCTCGACCTCGGCTCGGTTGCGCTCGATTGCGCCGACGACGGCGGCGGCGACCTCCTCGGGCGAGCGCGTGCCGACACCGCGCGGGAGCGTGATCTTCGCGTCGGCGAACATTCCGGCGTCGCGGATGAAGCCCGGCAGCACGACGGATACGCCCACGCCGTGGGGACGGAGGTCCTCGCGGAGCCCAAGCGCGAACCCGCGGAGTCCGAACTTCGTCGCGGAATAGATCGATGAGGCCGGCGAGGCGACCTTGCCTGACAGCGAGGAGATGAATACGAGATGGCCGCTGCGCCGGGCGATCATGCGGGGCACGAGCGCGTGCGCGAGGGCGATCGGCGCCCGCAGGTTCACCTCGAGCATCCGGTCGACCTCCTCCTGGGAGAACTCGGTGAGCTCGCCGCTGGCCGGAAGGGCGGCGTTGGCGATGAGCACGTCGGCGCCGGCGATCTCCTCCGCGAGCTCGGCCACCGCGCCGCGGTCGGCGAGGTCACAGGCGACGGCCAGGCCACCGAGCTCGGCGGCCAGCGGCTCGAGCACGTCCCCGCGGCGGCCGGTCAGGGTCAACCGGGCGCCGCGGGCCGCGCAGGCGCGGGCGATCGCGTGGCCGATCCCCCCGGTGGCCCCCGTGATCACGACATTCCCGCCGAGCTGACTCATCGGCCGCGCAGTCTATTGCCGATACTGGGGCCGTGCCCAACCCCGCGGTGATCGCCCTGTTCGGCCCGACCGGCGTCGGCAAGACGGCGGTGGCGATCGCGCTCGCCGAGCGTCTGCGTGACCGCGGCGAGCGACCGGTCGCGGTGTCGGCCGATGCCCTCCAGGTCTACAACGGGCTCGAGATCCTCACCGGCGCCGCCGGTCCCGCCGAGCGCGCATCACTCGAGCACCGGCTCGTGTCCTTCCTGCCGATCGACGCCCAGTTCAGTGCCGGTCAGTACGCCGAGCTCGCCCACGCCGAGATCGATGCCCTGCTCGCCGCCGGGCAGCGACCGCTGGTCGTCGGGGGCACCGGTCTCTACCTGCGCGCTGCGCTCACCGAGCTCAGCCTGCGCCCGCCGCCGCCGGAGGGAGTACGCGAGCGCTGGACGGCGGAGCTCGAGCGGATCGGGCCGCAGGCGCTGCATCAGATCCTCGCCCAGCGCGCCCCCTGGGCCGCGGCCGAGATCACCCCCTCCGACCGCCAGCGGATCGTCCGCGCACTCGAGCTGCTCGACGCCGGCGAGCTCGAGCCGCCGGGGGGCGAATCGGAGCTGTGGACGGCGACCGTGCGGCATCCGACGCTGCTCGTCGGGCTCGTGCTCGAGCGCGAGCGGCTGTACGCCCAGATCAACGACCGCGTCGAGGCGATGCTCGCTGCCGGCGCGCGCGAGGAGGTTCAGCGCGCACACGCTGCGGGCGCCTCGCCGACCGCGCGCAAGGCACTCGGCTTCGAGGATCTGCTCGCCGGCGACGTCGAGGGGATGAAGCGCCGCACCCGCAACTACGCGCGCCGCCAGCTGACATGGATGCGCAAGCTCGCGGGGGTCCATGTGCTCGACGCGACCGGACGCAGCCCGGGCGAGCTCGCCGACGCCGTGCTCGCGTTGTGGTTGGACGGGCCTCAGGGCAGCGGCGTGAGCGGATAGCAGACGATCGCGGCGCAGACGAGCGCACCGGCCCAGACGAGGATCAGCTGCTGGCGACGGCTCGCCCAGCGCCCGGTCCGACGCCAGCCGGAAGCGACGAGATAGGCGACGGCGAGGTAGATCGCCGGCATCACCACGACCATGTAATAGAGGTAGCTCGTGCGCTGGAAGAACAGGCTGAGCACGACGAAGGGCGCGAAGGTCCCGACGAACCACGCCCAGGCGAGCCCGGGCACGGACTCCCGAGCCCGCCACGCAGCGTAGGCGAGCGCCGGCAGCGCGAGCAGCATCAGCGGCGGGCTGATGAGGCCGAGGAAGTGCACGGCGGGATGTACCCCGAGGAAGCCGGTCTCAGGCTGGGCGGGGTTGATGTTGAGGTAGACGATCGGCCGGAAGTCGACGAGCCATCCCCACGGGTAGGAGGCGATGCCCGTCGGACCATGCGGACTCGTCTGCTGGGCGGCGTAGCTGAGGATGTGCGCGAGGTGATGGAGCGGGCCGCCGGCCACGGGGCGGTGGGCGGCGTAGTCGTAGGGCGGCGCGACGCGATCGAGGACAGCGAGCAGCGCGATGAACACGACGGCCGCCGCGCCGGTCATCCGGGCGAGCCGGCTCGCGATCCCCGGCAGCAGCGAGCGCCATCGCGCCCAGCCGGCACCCCCGTCGGGGCCGACCGCAGCCCGCAGGAGCTCGAACAACGCGAGCACGATCAGGGCGTACGGGGCGACGAGCTTGCAACACGCCCCGATCCCGATCACGACTCCCGCGCCGAGCGGACGCCCGCGGAGGTAGAGCACCGCCCCCCAGATCATCGCGGCGAGGGCGTAGATGTCGAGGGTGAAGATGCGGCCGTGGACGAGCAGGAGGTTGTCGAGCGCCATCAGCCCCGCGGCGCCGACGGCAAGCCAGGGGCCGCCCCCGGCGGCCCGGGTGAGGGCGTACATGCCGAGGATCGCGACCGTTCCGAGGATGAGGGTGCCGAGCCGCCACGCCCACGGGCCGTCGCCGAACAGCTCGATCGAGCCGGCGACGATCACCTTGGCCAGCTGCGGATGCTCGGAGTTCGGGTCATCGCCGAGCGGCGCGCCGGCGTAGCGCGCACCCGCCGGTGGCTCGATGCCGGCGATCACCCGCGCGGCGTTGACGTAGTAGGACTCGTCGAAGATGAGCAGGTGATCCGCGCTCGTCCGGCACGGGGCTCGGCACGGGGCGCCGAGCCAGGCCGTGCGCGCCGCGATCGAGGCCACCGCGATCACGGCCAGCAACCCGATCGGGCTGATCCTTGCTCGCATGCGCCGGGCCATCGGGAGGCGACGGTACATAGACTGCGACCGCGTGGACTTCGAGAAGTGGCACGCCCTCGGCAACGACTACGTGATCATCGAGGAGCGCGCGCTCCCGTTCACGCTCACGCCGGCCCGGATCCGCGCCATCTGCGCGGCGCATACCGGCATCTTCTCCGACGGCATCCTGCTGCTCTCCGAGCCAGAGAAGCGGGGCTACATCGCCCGGCTGCGGATCTTCAATCCCGACGGCTCGGAATCCGGCCTGTCGGGCAACGGCGCCCGCGAGGCGATTCTCTACCTCCGACACCACGGCTGGACCGAGGCGGAGACGTTCTCGATCGAAACCGCCGCCGGCGAGATCCGCCCGACGATCACCTCGCCGAGCACGTGCATCGTCGACATGGGCCGCGCCCGGCTGCGCAGCGACGACTATCCGAGTGGCCCGGACGATGGGCGTGGCGAGCTCGAGGCCGCCGGGAGGAGCTGGGCGTTCCAGCACGTCCAGGTCGGCAATCCACAGTGCGCGATCGCCGTCCCCGACGCCGAGACGCTCGCCGGCCTCGATCTCGGGCTGCCCGGCCCGGAGATCGAGCATCACCCGCTGTTCCCTCACCGCACGAACGTCTCGTGGTTCGCCGTCCTCGCGCCCGACCGCATCCGGGCGCGGATCTTCGAGCGCGGGGTGGGGGAGACCTCGGCGAGCGGGACCGGCGCGACCGGGGCCGCCGTCGCCCACGTCCTGCGCGGTGGCGACTCGCCGGTGACGGTCGAGCTCGACGGGGGCGAGCTCGCGGTCGAGGTGGGGGAGGATCTGCACATCAACCTCAGCGGCTGGGCGGTGCCGGTGTTCCGCGGCACGCTCAGCGACGAATTCGTAAAGGAGCTGCATGAGACCGAGTAGGCGCCTGGAGAAGATCCCGCCGTACCTGTTCGCCGAGCTCGAGCGCAAGGTCAGCGAGAAGCGCGCGGCCGGCATCGACGTGATCAGCCTCGGCATCGGCGATCCCGACACGCCGACGTATGCGCCGATCGTCGCCGCCGCGCAGCAGGCGGTCGCCGACCCCAGCACCCACACGTACCCGTCCAACCGCGGTCGGCCGGAGTTCCGCGAGGCGGTCGCCGCGTTCTACGCCCGTCGCTTCGGCGTCGAGCTCGACCCCGACACCGAGGTGATGCCGGCGATCGGGGCCAAGGAGTGCATCTTCAACCTCAACCTCGCCTTCCTCGATCCGGGCGACGTCGCCCTCGCCGCCGACCCCGGCTATCCGGTCTACACGGGCGGCCCGCTGCTCGCCGGTGGCGAGGCCTATCTCATGCCCCTGCTCCCCGAGCGCGGCTTCGCCCCCGACCTCGAGGCGATCCCCGCCGACGTGCTCGAGCGGGCGCGCCTGCTGTTCTTCAACTACCCCAATAACCCGACCGGGGCGATTCTCCCCGAGGGGCTGTTCGAGGCCGTCGTCGACCTCGCGCGGCGCCACGACATCCTCGCCGTCCATGACAACGCCTACAGCGAGACGACCTATGACGGGTATCGCGCCCCGTCGTTTCTCGCGACGCCCGGCGCCAAGGAGGTCGGGGTCGAGGTCTTCTCCCTGTCCAAGGGCTACAACATGACCGGCTGGCGCTGCGCGGCGATCGTCGGCAATGCCGCGGCGATCGCCCAGTACTGGCGGCTGAAGTCGAACATCGACTCGGGACTGTTCGAAGCTGTCCAGCTCGCCGGCATCGCCGCGCTGGCGCCGGAGGTGGACGCGTCGGTGCGGCAGATGAACGACGTCTATCAGCGCCGGCGGGATCTCGTCTGCGCCGCGCTCGCCGAGGCCGGGGTCAGCGTCACGCCGCCGAAAGGGTCGATCTACATCTGGGCGCCGGTGCCCGATGGCTTCGACTCCGCCGCCGCGTACTGCGAGCACGTGCTCGAGCAGGCGGCCGTCGTCATCTCGCCCGGAGGGGCCTACGGGCCGAACGGCGAGGGCTTCTTCCGGATCTCGCTGACGACGCCCGACGAGCGGCTCCTGGAGGCCGTCCGCCGCATCCGCGAGCTGTAGGCTCGCGGGCATGAGACGACCGGTCGCCGCGATGCTTGCGGGAGGCTGCGCGCTCGGAGTCGCCGCCTGCGGCTTCGACTCCCAGGCGTCCGGCGAGCATCTCATCCGCGACTATGTGAGCCGCTTCGGCGAAAGCCGGGTGAGCCTGCAGTCGGTGAGTTGTCCGAGCGGAGTGACGGAGCGCGACGGCGGGACGTACACCTGCCACGTCGTGCTCCACGACCGCACCACCAACACGAACCACGCCGGGACGATCACCGTCCACATGGTCTCCAGCAACAAGGTGGGTATCCAGGGCGCCGAGGACGTCCACGTCAACTGAAGGCTCGGCCGCAGCCCGGCCCGCGGCTACCATGAGCGGCGTGCCGCCGAGCCGTAACGGCCAGGCCGGGCCGTCCGGTCTGTCTCCCGCAGGGCAGCGCCCATCCGGGCGAGCGCGCCAGCGTGCCTTCATGATCGCCGCGGTGCCCGACGGCGAGAGCCATCAGCTCGGAGAGCTCGAGGAGCTGCTGCGCACCGCCGGAGTCGCCGCTGTGGGCGAGCTCGTCCAGCACCGGGAGCATCCCCATCCCAACAGCTACCTCGGCCCGGGCAAGATCGAGGAGCTCAAGGCGGAGATCAAGCGCGCCGACGCCAACCTCGTCGCCTGCGACGACGAGCTCGTCCCCCGTCAGGAGCGCAACCTCGAGGCCGAGCTCGGCATCCCGGTCATCGACCGGACGGCGATCATCCTCGACATCTTCGCCGCGCATGCTCACAGCGCAGAGGGCAAGCTCCAGGTTGAGCTCGCCCAGCTCGAATACAACCTCGCCCGCATGCGGGGTCTGTGGTCGCACCTCGAGCGGCTCGGCGCCGGGCGCATGGACGGCGGCATCGGCACCCGTGGTCCCGGCGAGACCCAGATCGAGACCGACCGCCGCCTCGCCCGGGACCGGATCTCCGCGCTCAAGCGCAAGCTCGCCCACGTCCGGTCGAGCCGCTCGGTGATGCGGGCCGAGCGCGAGCGCGCCCATCTGCCGCAGATCGCCCTCGCCGGCTATACGAACGCCGGCAAGTCGACGCTGCTCAACGCGCTCACCGGTGCCAGCGCGGGTGTCCGCGATCGTCTCTTCCATACCCTTGACCCGACGACGCGCGTGCTGCGCGCGGGCGGCCGCGACTATCTCCTCACGGACACCGTCGGCTTCATCCGCAAGCTGCCCCACCAGCTCGTCGAGGCCTTCGGCGCGACGCTCGAGGAGACCCGGCTTGCCGACCTGCTCGTCCACGTCGTCGACGCCTCGGTGCCCGAGGACGAGCTCGTCGCGATGACCCGGGCGGTCGAGGACGTGCTCCACGAGATCCACGCCGACGAGGCGCCGCGCATCCTCGTCCTCGGCAAGGCCGACCTGATCGACGACGAGCGGCGGATCGAGCTCGCCAACCGCCATCCCGGAGCGGTGCTCGTCTCGGCGCTCACCGAGGAGGGCCTGCCGACGCTGATCGAGCGCATCGAGGAGGAGTTCACTCGGAGCCTGCTCGAGGTCGAGCTGCTGATCCCCTATGACGAGGGGGGACGTCTGGCCGAGCTGCACCAGATCGCCGGCGACCTCGAGCGCTCCGACACCCCAGAGGGCGTCCACGTCGTCGTGCGCCTGCCGGCGACCGTCGCCGCCCGCTACCAGCCCTTCACGCTCACTCCCCGTCCGTGACCGGCACCGAGGGGTCATGAGCGGCCTCCGCGTCCGCCGCCTGCACGCGGATGCGCGGCTGCCGAGCCGCGCCTACCCGGGCGACGCCGGGCTCGACCTCTACGCCGTCGACGGCGTGACCCTCGCGCCCGGCGAGCGCGCCTCGGTGGGCACGGGCATCGCCGTCGAGATCCCCGAAGGCCAGGCCGGGCTCGTGCTGCCGCGGTCCGGGCTCGCCGCCCGCCACGGGATCTCGGTGGTCAACGCTCCCGGATTGATCGACGCTGGCTATCGGGGCGAGATCAAAGTGCTCCTGCTCAACACCGATCGTCGCGAGGCGTGCACGATCGACGCCGGCGACCGCGTTGCTCAGCTCGTGCTCGTTCGCGTCGAGGCACCCGAGGTCGTCGAGGTTGACGCCCTCGCCGTGTCCGAGCGGGGCGCCGGCGGATTCGGGTCGAGCGGCGGGTTCGGACCAAGCGGTAGCTGAGCGGCCCCGGGCCGCCTACGGCGTCGCCTGCGGCACGAGCCCGTGGGCCCGCAGGAACGCGCGCGCGACGTCCGCCGGGTTTCCGTGGGCGAGGTCGATATCGGCGTTGAGATCACGCATCACCGGCTCGGTGAGCAGCGCGCTTACCCGGTCGATCGTCGCGGCGAAAGCCGGGCCCTCGGCGAGCAGCGTCTTGACCGGGACGACGGGCACGACGTTCCCGGGCCCGAACACGTGGGCGGGATCGGCGAGCAGCGTGTAGCCGTTGGTCGTGAGCTGGGCGTCGGTCGTGTTGACGTCGGCCGCCTGCACGGTCCCCTGGTCGAGCGCGGGGTACTGGCCGCCGACGACGAGCGGCTTGAACCCGGCCGGGCTGAAGCCGTAGGCGTGCTCGATCGCCGGCAGTCCATTCGGGTCCTGTGCGAACTGCGGCGGTCCGCCGACGGTCACGCTGCCCGGGAGCGTGCTGAGGTCGGTGAGCGAGTGCAGGTTGTTCTGGGTCGAGAACGCGTGGGTCACGGCGAGCGCGTCCGTATCGCTGAACGGGGTCGCGTCGAGCAGTTGAAGTCCCCGGGTGAGGGCGAAGCGCTGTCCGGCGCGGTAGGCGCCGATCAGCGATCCATAGTGGCGGGTGTCGCCGGCCACCGCGCGGTTCCAGGTGTCGAGGTACTCGGGATACATGTCGAGCCGGCCACTTTCGAGCGCTGGGATCGTCACCTCGGTGGGACCGATGTTGCGGTTGAGCACGGCGTCGAAGCCCTGCGCGCTGAGCGCCTCGGTGTAGAGCTCGCCGAGGATGAACTGCTCGGTGAAGTTCTTGTCCCCGATCGTCACCGCCGGCTTGCCGGTCCCCGGCAGCGACGTCGTCCTCGTGGTCGTCGTGGCGGTCGTCGTGGCGGAGGTCGTGCTCGTGCTCGTGCTCGTGCCGGTGGGCGTGCTCGCGTCGGGGCTCGTGCTTGCCGAAGGGCTCCCCGAGCCACCGCAGCCCGCGAGCAGCGCAGCGCCCACGGCGAGCCCGGCGAGCCCGGCGAGCGCACGGCGAACCGACGCCGGCGGACGCTGCCTCATGCTGCCAGGCCGGCCGCGCGCAGCGCGTCCGCGTGCGCGGCCTCCTCAAGTCGATCGTCAAGGCCGGACAACGGCGCCGTCAGACCGAGCGCCGTGGTGATCAGCCAGTCGGCGAACCAGGCGTTCTTGGGGAGCAACGGGCCGTGCATGTAGGTGCCGATCACGTTTCCGGCCCGCACGCCCTCGAACCCCGAGCGGCCGTTGTTCCCATGCCCACGGAGCACGCGACCGAGCGGGGTCGCCGTGGCGCCGAGGTGCGTGCGGCCGCCGTGGTTCTCGAACCCCGCGAGCACGCGCGACCGTCCCGGCTCGAGTTCGACCTCGATCGCGATATTGCCGATGAGGCGCGGCCCGTCCTCACGCACGGTCCGGAGATCGACGAGCCCGACACCCGGCAGCGTCTCGTCGCCGAGCTCGTAGGAGTGCCCGAGCAGCTGATAGCCCCCGCACACGGCGAGGATGACCCCGCCGCGGTGAGCCACGGCATGCAGGGCATCGCGCTTGACCTCGGCGAGGTCGAGAGCGCACAGTTTCTGATCGCGGTCCTGGCCGCCCCCGATGTAGTAGAGGTCGGCGCCGTCTGGGTCGAGCGGATCGCCGAGGGTCACGTCTTGCACCGAGAAGCCGATGCCCCGCCACCGGCAGCGCTGCTCGAGCAGCAGCAGATTGCCGCGATCGGCGTAGATGTTCATGAGATCGGGGTACAGGGCGCACACCCGCAGCTCACGGCCGGAGTCAGACACTGAGCAGCACCACCGTACTCCCGACGTAGTCCCGGGTCTCGGGAACGCTCTCCCGGCCGGCTGGGCGCAGGCCGATCGAGCGCCCCTCGGCCTCGAGCTCGTCGGACGTGAGCTCGTCGAGATGGATGCGATCGCCGAGCGTCGTGCGCTCCCCCTGCGGGGTGACGATCTCCCGGCGGCGCTCGAGCACGAAACCGTCGTCGTCGGCCCGCACCGCCGTCGGCTGGCTCGAGTAGACGACGCCCTTGTGCTCGACGATGTCGGGCAGAGGCATGAGCAGCCCCTCGGCCTCGTCGTAGAGATCGAGTGCATCGCTGAGCGCGATCGCCAGCAGCCCGGCGGGGGCGAGGTGCGTCCGTGCCGCCCGCAGGAAGGCAAGCCGGCCCTCGTGTCCTCCGAGGAGCTGAATCGTCTGCATCGGCACGATGCACAGGGCGTAGCGGCGGTCGAGCTCGAACCGCCGGGCGTCGGCGAGCACCGTATCGACGGGGAGGCCGTCGCCGCGGCGGGCGAGCTCGGCGATGAGCGCGGCATCGTGGTCGAGCGCGGTCACGGCGTGGCCGCGACGGGCGAGGTCGAGCGTCACGCGGCCGGTGCCGGCGCCGACGTCGAGGATCGGGTCGCCGGCACGGTCGGCGAGCGCCCGCCACAACTCGCGGTCCTCCGCGTAGCTGCCGTTCTCGAGGTCGTGCCAGATGACCACGCTCATGCCTGCACCTGCTCGCGCTGCCAGAACTGCGAGACGTAGCCCCGGTGAGAGAGCTCGTCGCGGAGCTCGAGCAGCGCGGTGTAGGTCGGCAACACGAACAGCCGGCCGTCGGAGACGGTGGTGAGCGCCGTGTCGAGCGCCTTGGCCAAGCTCCCCGGCACGACGTGCAGGCGGTCCTCAGGCACGCCGGCGTACTTGAGCCGCAGCGCGAGCTCCGCCGCCCGGGTCCCCCCACAGGTGATCGTCCGCGCCCGCGGCGCGAGCAGCTCGAAGTCGGCGTCCCACACCCAGGAGACGTCCTTGCCGTCGGCGGTGCGGTCGTTGAGGATCGCGAACAGGTCGAGCTCTCCGGGCTCGAGGGTGAGCGTGCGCAGGATCTCGTTCGCGCCGGCGGGGTTCTTGACGAGCAGGAGCGCGAGTTCGACGTCCCCGATCGTCACCGCCTCCGCGCGCCCGAACGCGGCGCGCACGGCCGCGAGCCCGGCGGCGATCCGCTCGAGGGGGATCTCGAGCGCGAGGCACAGCGCCGCGGCGCCGAGCGCGTTGTAGACGTTGTAGAGCCCGGGCAGGGGGAGCGAGACCACCGCGCTGCCCACAGGGGTGCGGAGCGTGAAGCGCGCCGACCGGGTGCCGTGCAGGGTGATCGCCTCGGCCGCGACATCAGGCGCGGGACGGTGCTGTCCGCAGTTGGGGCAGCGGTAGCGGCCGAGATGGCCGAGGTAGACGACGTCATAGACGTAGGCGGCTCCGCAGCGGCGGCAGTGCTTGGAGTCCGAGGCATGCTGCATCTCGGGCAGCGCGACCGACGCGTCCTCGATCCCGAAGTAGCTCACTCCGGCGCGCTCGCGGCCGAGGTCGGCGATCAGCGGGTCGTCGGCGTTGAGGACGAGCCGGGCGGTGCCCGGGAGCGTCCGGACGACGGCCGCCCAGCGGTCGGCGATCGTCTCGAGCTCGCCGTAGCGGTCGAGCTGGTCGCGGAACAGGTTGCCGAGCACCATCGCCCTCGGGTGCAGTTCGGCCGCGACGCGGTCGAGCCAGAATTCGTCGACCTCGAACAATCCGAAGTCACCGGCGATGCCGTTGCGCGCCCGCGCCGCCCCGAGCAGCGTCGAGGCGATCCCGCCGGCCATGTTCGCCCCGGCCCGGTTGTGGACGAGCGTGAGGCCCGATCGCTCGAGGATCGCCGCGACCATCGCCGCGGTCGTCGTCTTGCCGTTGGTGGCCGAGATCATCGCCGACCCTTGGGGCAGGCGCGCGGCGAGCTCGGCGATCGCGTGGGGCTCGAGTCGCATCAGCACCTTGCCCGGGAGACTCGTGCCGCCACCACGCCCGGCCCGACGGGCGAGCTCACCGACGGCCCGGGCGGCGGCGATCTTCGCCGAGAGGGCGCTCACGCCGGCACCATCACGCGGACCGCGGCATGGAGCGCGCGGATCCGGGCCGGCAGCTCCCCGATCGGATCGCCGTCGGCGAACACCGTGAACGGCCGGTCGGCCGAGATCTCGATCTCGCGGGCGCGAAGCACCTCGACGTTCGGCTGGCGGACGTGCTCGCCCTTGAACACCGTCGGCAGCAGGCGCAGGAACCGCAGCTTGGGGGCATGCGAGATCATCACGACGTCGAGCAGGCCGTCGTCGAGCTCGGCCTGCGGTGCCAAGAACATGCCTCCGCCGTACGCCTTCGAGTTGGCGGCGGCGATGCTGTAGCCGCGGATCGTCCGCGTCGGTCCGCCGTCGACGCGGACCTCGAAGGTGGCCGGCCGCCAGGTGATGAGCGCACGCAGCGCGCCGTACGCGTAGACGAGGTTGCCGCGGACGAGCCGCGTCTCGTTGGCGATCCGGTTGGCCACCGAGTCGAACCCGCAGCTCGCGATCCCGATGTACGTGTGGCCGCCGAGCTCGCCGAGGTCGAGCGGGCGAACGATGCCGTGGGCGAGGACGTCGCAGGCGGCGACGGGGTCGAGGCCGATTCCGAGCGTCCGCGCAAAATCGTTGCCGCGTCCGCCCGGGAGGACGCCGAGGATGCCCTCGGTGTCCTTGAGCGTGTCGGCGACGGCGCCGATCAACCCGTCCCCGCCGAGAGCGGCCGCCATCTCGCCCGCGCGCACTGCCGTCCGGGCCAGCTCGCGGGCGTGCTCGATGCTGCGGGTGCGCTCGGTGTGGAACGCGAGCCCGAGCCGGGTGAGCTCGGCCTCGACCTTCGGCAGCTCCCCGCCGGCGCGGCCGTTGCCCGCGTGGGGATTGACGATCAGCGACAGCATCAGCGCCCGAGCACCAGCGTGTGGAGGTCGGCCGCGACGGCGACGGGCCTCGGATCCTGGGCGGCACGCGCCTCCTCGGCGGACGTATTGCCCGAGAGGACGATCGCGCCGTCGAGACAAGCCGCGGCGGCGCCGGCGAGGTCGGAGTCGAGCCGATCGCCGACGACGAGCGTCCGCCCGGGGCCGAGCCGGTCAAGGGCGGCATGGAAGATCCGTGGATCTGGTTTGCCGACGATCCCCGCGGTGCGCTCGGTCGCGTACTCGAGCGCCGCGACGACCGCGCCGGTACCGGGGGCGATCCCACCGTCGGTGGGAAAGGAGCGATCGCGTCCGGCGGCGAGCATCTCCGCCCCGGCGGTGACGGCGCGCGCGGCCGTCCGGAGCTCGTGGTAGGCAAGCTCGTCGTGGCCGGCGACGACGACGAGCTGCGCGGTCTCCTCGCGCTCGGTGCCGTTGACGATCCGCTGGCCGGAATCGGCGACGTGCCGGAACACGGCGTCAGATCCGATCACGTACGTCTCGACCGGCATCCGCCGCTCGGCGAGCACGAACTGGATCGCCGCGCCGACGCTCACCATCTCCTCGAGCGAGGCCTGGACGCCGAGCGACCACAGCTTGCGGACGTAGTCCTCGGGCGAGAAGCGGGCGTCGTTGGTGACGAACGCGAGCCGCCGCCCTGCAGCCCGCAGCGCAGAAACCGCCTCGGCGGCACCGCGCGTCGCCTCGGCGCCGATCCACACGCATCCGTCGAGGTCGAGGATGACGTGGTCGTAGCGGTCGAGGAGGGGGGAGAGCGGCATCGCGCCGCTGATTATCGCGGCGGAGTCTGCTTTGCTTGCACCCGGTGCGCCTCATCCGCCTGCTCATCATCCCCATCGTCCTGCTTCTGGCTGGCTGCGGAAGCTCGGGATCGTCCTCGAGCGCAGCCGGCGCCGGCGCGTCGGCGACATCGTCGGCGACCACCTCCTCGTCCGCGTCGGCGTCCTCGGGCACGGCCGCGAGCAGCTGCAAGACGGTCCCGGTGCCACGTCCGAAGGGCCCGCAGCACCTCACGGCGCCGACCGTCCGCCTCGATCCGAGCAAGACCTACACCGTGACCGTGGCCACTAACTGCGGCGCGTTCGCCTTCACCCTCGACGTCAAGACCGCGCCGAAGACCTCAGCCTCGTTCTACTCCCTGGTCAAGCAGGGCTTTTATGACGGCCTCACCTTCCATCGCGTCGCCGCCGGATTCGTGATCCAGGGCGGAGATCCGCTCGGGAACGGCTCGGGCGGCCCGGGCTACACCGTCGTCGAGCCGCCGCCGCACGCCACCCAATACCTCCAGGGCGACGTCGCGATGGCCAAGACCGCGACCGATCCCTCCGGCGCCTCGGGCTCCCAGTTCTTCGTCGTCACGGCCCAGAACGCGACCGCCTCGGCCGGACTCACCCCGGACTACGCGCTCGCCGGCAAGGTCGTCTCGGGGCTGGCGGTCGTGTTGCGGATCGGCGCGCTGCCGACCAACCCGCAGGGCGACGGGGCTCCCTCCCCGTCGGTCGTGATGTCACGCGTCACGGTCCGCACCTCCTGACGCTCCTGATCTTGGCTTAAGGTACGACGTGAACACTGCCCTGCCGTGCACGGTCATCCTTTAGGGGTGGGCGGACCGCGCGCATCCTCCGGGCAGGATCCGCGTTTGAACCATCCACTCCGGCTGCTCATCGTCGCTGCCGTGACAGCAGCCGTCGTCGCCGGCGCGATCATCGCGCTCGCCCACACGACCACGCGCTCGACTGTCGTCAACGCCGCCCGGGCCGGGAGTGCCGGTACCGGGGGAACGGGCATGCTCTGCGCGGGCGGAGCCTGTGGCGCGACGGGGATTCACAAGATCCGCCACATCGTCGTGATCATGCAGGAGAACCGCTCGTTCGACTCGTACTTCGGCACCTATCCCGGGGCCGACGGGATCCCGATGAAGAACGGCGTGCCGACGGCCTGCGTGCCCGATCCCGCCGCCGGCACGTGTGTGCGGCCCTACCACGACACCTCCGACATCAACACCGGAGGCCCCCACGGGCTCCCCAACTCCATCGCCGACGTCAGCGGCGGGGCGATGAACGGCTTCATCTCCCAGGCCGAGCACGCCGGGGCGTGCGCGCCCAACGACCCCAACTGCGGACACAGCTGCCCCCCGGGCCAACAGGGGTGCACGGACGTCATGGGCTACCACGATGCGAGCGAGATCCCCAACTACTGGACCTACGCCCGCGACTTCGTGCTCCAGGACCACATGTTCGAGCCGGTCGACTCGTGGAGCCTGCCCGAGCACCTGTTCATGGTCTCGGCCTGGTCGGCGTACTGCCCATATCTCAACGACACCGCCCACAACGCGATGCGCTGCCGCAACGACGCGGGATCCTCCGGGCTCCCGCGTGACTACGGGCCGCCCGCGCTGCGCAGTTTCACCTCGAGCCATCCGGGTCCGTTCTACGACTGGACGGACATCACCTACCTGCTCCACCGCGCGCACGTGAGTTGGCGCTACTACGTGCTGAAGGGCTCCGAGCCCGACTGCGCGAACGACCTTGCGATCACGTGCACGCAGATCCCGCAGAACTACCACACCCCGGGCATCTGGAACCCCCTGCCGCACTTCGCCACTGTGCATGAGGACGGGCAGCGGGGCAACATCCAGCCGCTGGCGAACTTCTTCACCGCCGCCCAGGCGGGGACGCTGCCCGCCGTCACCTGGGTGATCCCCAACGACAAGGTCTCCGAGCACCCGCAGTCGCTGATCAGCACCGGCCAGACGTATGTCACCGAGCTGATCAACACGCTCATGCGCAGCCCGGACTGGAGCTCGACGGCGATCTTCCTCTCCTGGGATGACTGGGGCGGCTTCTACGACCACGTCGCGCCGCCGCACGTCGATGCGAACGGCTACGGCATGCGCGTTCCGGGCCTTGTCATCAGTCCGTACGCGCGCGCTGGCTTTATCGACCACCAGACGCTCAGCCACGACGCCTACCTGAAGTTCATCGAGGACGACTTCCTCGGCGGTGCGCGGATCGACCCGGCCACCGACGGCCGACCCGACCGCCGTCCGGATGTCCGTGAGGAAGCACCCCAGCTTGGGAACCTGGCCAAGGACTTCAACTTCAACCAGGCCCCGCGGGCGCCGATCCTCCTGCCGCTGCACCCGCCGTTCAGCTAGGGCAGCGCGCCGCAAGAGACTTCAGGCGCGTTGCACTCGGGCGCTGCGCAACTTTCACGCCGCCCGCTGGTTTCAGGGTGCTGACTTGGCAGATCGAGGAGGTTCCATGCTGTCTACTGTCCGGGCGCGTCGCGCCGGATTCATCGTGCTCGCGCTCGTCCTTCTGACGGGGATCCTCCTCAGCATCGGCGGTGGTGGCGCCCCGTCGACGGCGGCGGCCGCGTCCGGGCCCGTGAGCGTGTTCCCGATCCCCGGCGGCCAGGTCGTCTCGCCCCAGTCGCAGATCGCCTTCCGGGGCATCCCCGCCGGGCAGATCGGCACCGTCACCGTCACCGGCAGCCGCAGCGGCGCCCACACCGGGCACGTCGCCGCCGACTCCGACGGTCAGGGCGGAAGCTTCCTTCCGGACCGGCCGTTCACCGCGGGAGAAACCGTGACCGTGCAGACGGGGCTCAACGTTGCCGGAGCGCACAACGGCGGCTTCACCTTCCACGTGGCCACCCCGGCCGGCGCGATCCCGAACGCGCCGCTGCCCCCGGCCAAGCGGGTCCGCAACGATGTCGCGAGCTTTCGGTCGCGTCCTGATCTCTCGCCGGCGACGGTCTCGATCGACCGCCGGTCGGGCGCGACCGCGCCGGGCGACATCTTCCTCGCGCCGCAGCAGGGGCCGCTTCAGAACGGCCCGATGATCATCGCCCCGACCGGTCAGCTCGTGTGGTTCAAGAAGCTGGCCCCGCGCATGCTCGCGACCGACCTGCGCGTCCAGCGCTACCAGGGCAACGCGGTGCTGACCTGGTGGCAGGGCACGATGGGTGCCGGCGTCGGGGTGGGGGAGGACGTGGTCAACGACACCTCGTACCGCCAGATCGCAGTCGTCCATGCCGCCAACGGCCTGAACGCCGACCTGCACGAGTTCGACATCTCACCGCGGGGGACCGCGCTGATCACCGCCTACTACCCGGTCTACGCCAACGCGTCCTCGGTCCACGGCCTCAAGCGACAGATCGTGCTCGACTCGGTCGTGCAGGAGATCGACATTCCGACCGGCCTCGTGCTCTTCCAGTGGGACAGCCTCGACCACGTCCCGCTGACCTCCTCGTACGCGCCGGCGCCCAAGAGCGCCGGCGCGCCCTACGACTACTTCCACGTCAACGCGATCGAGCCCGATCGCGACGGGAACATCGTCATCTCCTCACGCAACACCTGGGCCGCCTACAAGGTCGACCACGCGACCGGGCGCATCCTCTGGACGCTTGGCGGCAAGCACTCGTCGTTCAAGATGGGCCCCGGCGCGAGCTTCGCCTTCCAGCACGACGTGCGGGTGCGCAGCAACGGCGACCTGTTCATCACCGTGTTCGACGACGGCGCCGGACCCCCGTCGGTCCACGCGAACTCGCGCGGGCTGAAGCTGATTCTCGACTTCAAGCACATGACCGCGCGCTGGGTCGCCGGGCTCGACCACGTTCCGAACGTGCTCGCCAACTTCGAGGGCAACTATCAGCAGCTGACGGGCGGCGATGACTTCCTCGGCTGGGGCCAGCAGCCGTACTTCACCGAGTTCAACTCGCACGGCAAGGTCATCTTCGACGGGCACTTCGTAGGCGCGAACTCAAACTACCGCGCCTATCGCTTCCCATGGACGGCGCAACCCGACGTGCCCCCGGCCGTCACCGCGACGACCGGCAACAACGCGACCGCCTATGTGAGCTGGAACGGCGCCACGACCGTGTCCTCCTGGCGGATTCTCGGCGGCGCCGACCCTTCGAAGCTCGCCGTCGTCGCCAACGGAGCCAAGCGCAACTTCGAGACCGCGATCAAGATCCCGCCCGAGACCTACGTGCAGGCGCAGGCGCTCGACGGTCACGGCAACGTGCTTGGGACGACGCCGACGGTCCGGGCGCGCTAGAAGAGCGTCGCCTGCGGGTCGGGGAGTGGCGCCGCGAGGCATTCCGGACCGTCGTAGCGCGCGTCGTTGACCGCCGTGCCGACCGGCCGCAGCGCGGTGGCGGTGGCCGGGAGGCCGGAGAGGACGTCGCCGAGCTCGGCGGGAGAGGTGCCGGGGTCGAGCCACGCTGCCTCCGCATCGGGCGCGAGGATGATCGGCATGCGGTCGTGAAGCGAGGCGATCGCCACGTTCGCGGCGGTGGTGAGGATCGTGCACGTGCGCAGGGGCGGGTCCTGGCCATGCCAGATCGACCAGAGGCCGGCGAAGGCGAACGCGCGGTGATCCTGCCGGGTGATGTGGAAGGGCTGCTTGCGCCCTGCGGTCGCGGCGCTCGCGGGCTGCCACTCGTAGAAGCCGTCGGCGATGATCAGACATCGGAAGCGCTCGAAGGCGCGGCGGAACGCCGGCCGCTCTGACGCCGTCTCCACCCGGGCGTTGATCATCTTCAATCCGGTATCGGCCTGCTTGGCCCAGCTCGGGACGAGTCCCCAGCGCAGGAGCTCGCCGCGCGCTGCCCCCTCGCGATCGGCCGTCACGGCGAGGACGTCGTCGCCCGGAGCGACGTTGAACCGCCGGCGAATGTCGACCGACTCACCGATCGGGAACCGTGCCCGGAGCTCGCCGGGCCCCGGCGTGGCGAGTGTGTAGCGACCGCACATCGGCTCGGCGCCGCCCCGTGGACGCTGGTGGTCGGCTCAGCGACCCGCGCGAGCGGCGAGCTGCTCGGAGCGTTCGGCCTGAGCGCGTTTCTGCCGGCGACGGCCGAAGAACGCGAGCGCGCCGAGGACGATCACGACGAGGAGGAAACCGTAGAAGATCGCGAGATCGAGCGAGATGCCGCCGAACGGAAGCGCGATCAGCTCGACGATTCCGATGCCGAGCGCGATCACGGCGATGATGAGCACGATGATGATGAGGATGCCCCGCACGCGGGCGAGCATGCCGGCGCTCGCCGGCGGCGCGACGACGCCCATGATCTTCAGCCCGCGCAGCTGGCGATTCGTCGGCGCCTCGACGCCGAGCCGCTCGGTGGCCTTCTTGAGGTCGTCGGCGCGGCGTTCGGCGAGCGCGAGGGAGGCATCGGCCATCCGGCGGATCTGCAGCCGCTCCTGCGGGCGCGCAGCGGCAATCGCGCGCTGGAAATGCGCCCGGGCAGTCTTGGCGTCGTAGCGCTCGGCAGCCCGCGCCCCGAGGATCGCCTGCGCGGCCGACTTGTACCGCGTTTCTGCCTCGAGCTCCTCGTCGGAGCGACTCTCCATCTGTTGCATCGCGGCGAGCTGGCTGCGCTGCTCGATCCGCATCGTCCGCTGCTGCTTGGCCATGGACTGGAGTCTAGTGTGCGGGCGAGGATCTGCCGCAGTCGGAACGCGAATTCACGCGACCGCGGGAGCTCGGGTCAGTGGCTGCTGCGCGGCTTGATCACGTAGGCCCGCGCGCCGGTGATGTACTGGCCGCCGTCGGACGCGCTCGCGGGCGGCGAGCGGTAGACGTCGATGCGATGGCCGTTGATCGCGCCGCCGGTGTCCTGGGCGACGAACCAGCCGCCGTGCCCGTCGCGACGGTAGGCGGGCAGGTACACGCGGCTGCCCATCGGGATCACGCGGGGATCGACCGCGATCGACTGGTAGAAGCGCAGCGGCAGCGACGGGCCGGCCGCGAAGCTGACCCCCTTCAGGGGGACATAACGCCTGCCCGGACCGGCGGACCAGCCGCCGGTCGAGAGGGGGAAGGTGACCGCGCCGAAGCTGTTCTTCCAGTAGCTGCCGGCACGCCAGTAGGGCGGCCCGGCGGAGAACCCGTCCGAGGCCGCGGTGAGCGAGCCGGACTGCGTCACCCAGCCACCATTTCCCGGTGCGTTGATGTGGTACATCCGGCCGTCGAGACCGAGACCCTCGCCCTGCATGGACACGCCGGTCGCGGAGTACAGCCAGTCGATCCGGTGCTCGCCGCTGAGGCCGGGGGCACTGACGAGACGTCCGACGTCCCACTTCTCAGGGGCCGGCCAATACTCGGTGAGGATGAACTTCGTCAGCCACCGGCCGCCCGTGAGCTTGGCCGGGGGCGCGACCGGCGTCTTGCTCGTCGTCGTCACATTCGTCGTCGGCCCACCGAGCCCGGCGCCGCCGGTCGGGGCCGTGCTGCGGTAGTTCCACACGGCGCTCGCCGACGCGCTGCTTGCCGCTGCCGGGGAGGCGGCGCAGGCCGCGATGACCGCACACGCGGTCAGGGCGGTGATCGGAGCGACGGCGGCTCGTCGGAGCGCCTGTCGCGGTTGAGCGAGCGTGGCCGAGAACATGCCTAACGAGATCTGCGTCGGCGCAATCATGCCGGGACTTGAACGCTGATGACCTGTTCGCGCCCCGGCGGCATGGCCCTTCAGCCGGTCGACCGCTGCGGCGCGACGGTAAGGAGGGCCGCGCTCGGAGAGGGGACACGAACCACATAGAGGCCGTTCACCGCCTGGATGACGAGCCGCTTGGTGTGGAGCCCTCCGGACAGGATCCCACTGCTCGTCGATCCGCCGAAGGTGCGGTGGTCGAGCGTCACCGAGCTCGAGCTCAGCGTCCGGGCACGGAGGTAGGAAAGTCCGGCGAGCCCGTGGGCGGCCGGTATCCGCACACCGACCGTCCGGGTCGACCGGCCCGTGTTGACGAGGACGACGTGAATCGTCCCCGCGGGTGTCTCGGTTGCCCACGTCCGCAGGCCATTCGGCCCAACCGCGGTGCGGAGCAGCCTGGAGCCGGGAGGCGCCACCCGGGCGAAGGTCAGCAGTCCGTAGTAATCGGGGGCCACCTGCCCGGACCAGCGGCCCCGAGTCCTCTGGAAGTTGAACAGGCCGTAGTTGGCGGCCGGCAGGGTGTGGAAGTTCAGCCCGTCGACGCCGATCCGGGCCATCTCGAGCGAGGTCTCGAGCGTCCACAGCGCGGCCGCGAACGTGTCGCTGACGCCGTGGGCGCCGAAGCAGGCGACGGAGTTGATCTCGTCGACCCGGATCGGCCTGCCGTGCGCGTGTGCCGCCGCCGTGTCCCTGGCCACGCTGTCCGCGAGACCGACGGACGCCGGCGCGGCCAGGAGCTCGGCAACCGTCGGGAACCGTGGGGTGCCCGGTTCGATCTGACATCGCTGAAGCGGGTAGCGATGGACCGTCACGACGGCCACGCGCGGCACGGCCGCCGTGAAGCGACCGATGTCTCCCGTCCAGGCCGGGCGTCCGCTCGCGGGGCCGGCCAGCGGCAGCGGCGGCAGGCGCTTGGCCAACGCGGCGAACTCTCGCTCGTAGTCGCTGATGCTGTAGCCCGGCCTGCGCCCAAGAACCGGCCGGCCTCTGATCGCGTACCAACCGAGGACGTCGTAGAGCTCGGGCTCGTTGCCGATCTCCATCGCCCCGATGTGCGCTGGGCCGATCGTGCCGAGGAAGCGCAGCGCCTCCTCGCGCGCGACGCGGGCGCTGTTCGCCTCAAGATCGAGGCCGAGGATGAACTTGCCGTTCAGCCGGGCGCCGACCGCCGCCAGCACGCTGACCAGGTTCGGCGTGATCGCGACCCGTGCGCCGGCCGGCATCGCGCCGTCGGCCGAGGGCACCCGGGCCCAGTCGGCGCTGTCGCCGCCGATCCTCAGCACCGGCGACTGCCCGGGGTTGAGGTTCCTGACGAGCTGCAGGAAGACCGGGTTCAGCGCGTGCGGATCCCGGCCCGCGTAGGGCTGAACCGCGTAGTACTCGATCGACAGGCCGATGAAGCCCGGGCTCACCGGGCGGCCCGGCAACGGGCCGCCGATGCTCTCGACGGGCGCGTTGCGCGGCACATGCGACGCGAGGGTGATCGTGGTGCACGCCGTGTCGTCGCACTCGGACGCCTCGCTGACCGCGGCGACGATTCCCGAACTGACACAGACCAGGAGCACGAGCGCGCCCACGAACCGCACCCGCGTTCGGCACAACCATCGATCGCGTGCGGACGGAGCTAACAGACGCGGCAATCTACGCGCAAGAGCTATTTCCCCCCTAAGTGCACATAAGCCTGATTATCGAGCGTTGAAGCTACGAAATCACCGGGCCCGCTTCCCGGCTTCATCGTTGTCCGCGACCAAGGGGCAGCCCGTTGCGCCGAAATAATCGACCTCTCGTTGCCTCGTGCGCCGCGCGGGGTCGATTCTGTCCTCCTATTGGTCAAGATCGACCGCGCGTTCGTGGGGCGCGATCGAGAGGAACATTTTGCGTGAGCGGCGTGCAAAAAATCGCCGTCGCATCCGTGTCGCCGTGTCCAGGCGGCAAATCTGTCTTCCTAGAGGACGAAATCGCCGTCGCAAGTCCGAACCGGCGTCGAGACGCACGTTTTGCGCACCGGGCCGCTGTCTGCCACGCCCCCGCGCCGTGGCTACGACCGCCCCCGCCGGTGGCGACGATTGCAGCGACCGTCTGAGCGCGCAACTCTCGGCCAACCGCGGGTATGTAGATCCCGTCCACACATTCGGGAGGCTGTGATGCAACGAAAGTTCAAGGCGCTGGCCGCATTCGCGGCCGCGAGCGCGCTTCTCACCGGCGTCGCGGCGGCGGCGAGCTCGCCGTCGGTGACGACAGGAGGCACCTCGTCGCGGACCGATACGTCGGCCGTGCTGCACGGGACCGTCAATCCGAACGGCGCGGCGTCGCGCTACGGGTTCGAATGGGGGCTCACGACGAGCTACGGCGTGCTCAGCTCGGCCAAGACGCTGGCCGCCGGCACGAAGTCGGTCAACGTCACCGATTCCGCACCGGGGCTTATCCCGGGCACCACGTACCACTACCGGATCCTCTCGAGCAACAACTACGGCGTTGTCTTCGGCCAGGACCGGACGTTCAGGACCGCCGGCAACCCGCCTCCGTTCGTCGCGACCGGACCCGCCTCGCAGCTCAGCACGACCGGTGCGCTCCTCAGCGGGATCGTCAACCCCCACGGCGAGAAGACGGCGTACTACTTCCAATATGGGGTGAGTCCGCTGTACGGCTTCCAGACGTTCGCGCAGACGACGTCCTCGGCCACAACTCCCGCGATCGTCGTCTCCGGCCTCTCGGGCCTCACACCGGGAACGTGGTTCCACTACCGGCTCGTCGCGGTGCACCAGGTCGGTCCGGCGGAGTACGGGGCCGATCAGACGTTCTTCACCTTCCCCTCCCCCCGGCCCAAGCCGCGGGTTCCGGTCACAGTCAAGCCCCACCGGACGAGCAAGCGGCCGTTCACCTTCACCACGACCGGCAAGGTGATCCCACCAGCCTGGATCCCGCAGCCGCAGTCGTGTTTTGAGGGCGTCTACGTCCGCTATTTCCTCGGCAAGCGCCAGATCTCGTTCCAGGAGGTCCAGCTCCAGCCGAACTGCACGTTCGCGGCGACCACGGTGTTCCGCCACCTCCCCGGCCGGGGCAAGGCGACGCGCACCGTGCATCTCACGATGAAGGTGCATTTCCGTGGCAATCCGTACGTCGCGCCGTTCGACGCCACGCCGCAGACGGTGGCGCTCGTCGGCTGACCAGACAGAGGGACGGGCATCGCCGGACGAGAGCCGGCGGTGCCCTCCCCTCCGTCCTGACCGCCGGTCCAGTTATAAGGGTTCGCTATCAGTACCTGCTGATACTTGTATTGGACATCTAAAGCGGCAACCTGGAAGATGCTCGTACAACCCTCTCTCCCCTCATTCGCGCCCCTCACAGACCCGGCCTCATATCCCGCCGGTTCCGGGGCGCGAATACTTTAAGGATCGAGAGATCGGGCTCGGATCGCCGGCACGCGGCCACTGCACTCATGCGGGCCCCGGGCTCCCGGGCTCCGAGATTCAGCCGCTCGCGCGCAGCTGCAGGCTGACCAGTGCGGCGCTGTATCCGGGCACCGCAACCCGGTAGCCGTCCTCTCCGCGCGTGACGACCTCTGCCGTTGAGCGTCCTGCCCATTGGCCGCGTGCGGTCAGGTGCCAGCCGGCGTAGCTCACGCCGTACCGCGACGCCGGCGACGACGCGAGCAGGCGGACGATCGAGCCCGGACCGCGCGCCGGGATGCGCAGGTCGACGACGGCCGAGCGACTGCCCTTGTCGATGAGCAGGATGTGGAGCCGGTTGCCGGCCACGCGGACGGCCCACGCCTTGAGGTAGACACCGCGGCGACTGCCGACGTTGACCCCGAGCAGAGACGCCTGCGGCCCGAGGCTGCGCACGAAGGTCACAAGCCCGTACATGAGCGGCCTCACATCAAGCCCGGCCGAGGTGAAGGCAAAGGGAGCGTTGATCGTGTTGGCGCGGATGTGCAGGTTCGCCCCGTCAGCCCCGGCGCGCCAGAGGCTGAACAGGGCGTCGGGCGCCCAGAGCGCGGTCGCGAACGTATCGCTCACCCGCGGTAGGCCGCCGCAGGTCACCGAGTTGAACTCGGTGAGGCGGAACGGCAAGCCGGCGGCGTGCGCGAGCGTGACGGCCCGCTCGATCCCGGCAGCCATCCCCGTCGAGGCATGCTCGGAGAGGATGCGGCCGATGGTCGGGTAGGCGGCCGAGTCCAGCGGGGCGCAGGCCGAGAACGGGTACCGATGAGCGCTGATCGCCCCGAGCCCCTCGTGCCGGGAGCGCAACAGGCGTGCGATCCAGCCGACGTCCATATGTGCGTTGGCGATCGCCGGGCCGAGCAGTGGCACACCGGGAACGGACCCGTCGAGGGCGCGCTCGTAGGCATGGAAGTCCCGCACGTAAGAGGTCGCGTTGAGGACGGCGGGCAGGAACCGGCCGAGCGCGGTCGTCTGTAGCCAGTAGGGCCGGTTGTAGAGGTCGGGCTCGTTGCCGACCTCGAACCCGGTGATGCTGCCGCGGGGCAGTGCATCCTCGGCCGCCCGTGCCCACGCTGCGCCGAGCCGCGGCGAGCCCGTGATGAGGTTGAGATCGAGAATCAGCTTGAGGCCGAGGTCGTTGACCATCTCAGCGGTGCTGTTGACGATCGCCGGGGTGAGCGGAAACACCCAGGCGGGCTCGAACGCGAACTGCGGCATCCACATCGTGCGGTCGGCGGAATCGCCGCCGATGCGCAGCAGCATCGGCCCGTCGCCCGGCACCCGGAACAGCGAGAGCATGTGCTCGACCGCCGCCGCGTGGCGCTCGTAGATGGGCAGTGTCCAGTACTCGGTGGAAATCCCGAAGAAGGACGGCGGGAGCGGCCGCGGGCGAACCGGTGAGGCGAGCGACAGCGCGATCCTGGGCCAGTGGGCCTGCTCGGCCGCGCGCGTTGTGCCGTCGTGATCGGGTAGGCCCAGGAGCACCCAGGCGGGCATGAGCAGCGCCCCACTGATCACGACGGCCAGCAGTCTCCGACGGCTGATGCGGGGAAGCCGGCGCATGAGTCACGCCAGAATGTAGAGCCGGATCAGGCGTTCTCCGGTTAGGCCGGGTTAGCTCTCGGTAGGAGTCTTGTCACCTTGCGCTGATGCGCGATCAGGAACGGTCGGCGAGCCGGTACACGAAGCGAAGCCCCGACCAGGTCGCGTCGATTGCGCAGTTTGTTGTCCACGAGACCCTCGGCAAGTCCGAGTGCGCGGACGCCGCCCTCCGTCACATCGGTGGCGACGCTCGAGGCTCGCTTCGGCCAGGCGATCCAGAGTCCGCCAGCGGGGTCGAGCGCGGCACGGAGGACGGGGAGCCGACGCTCGAGGCGGGCGTGCGAGTCGAAGAACGCGACTATGACATCGACCGGTCCGCGAGCCTGGCGGCGCACCGTCACGCCGATGGGCAGCTCGCCGAGAAGCGCGACGAAATGCTCAGGAGCGTCGACGATGGCGAGCCGTGATCCCTCGCGGATCCCGAGTTTCTTCACCAAGCTGCTGGTCATGGTTGGTCCCCCGGTCGTCCGGTCGTCCAGGAACATAAATCCTGCCGAAAGCCCAGAACCTTGGCGCGCGTTCGTTAGCAGATGCGCCTCACGGATGGGGCCTATCCATCGTGCGGCGGTCTTGGGTCGAGCAGCGTTCCCCCTTGGTGCCGGCCCAGGGCCCCGCACTTCCGGATTGTGGTCGTTTGACTTGACGCAATTACGGGAAAAGTGGAAGATGGTAGTAATCGGGAGATTGAGGCCGCTCATGCACGCGGGTTGGCACATAGCAGGATGGGTCTGGTGACGTCGACAGGGGCGATACGTCTCCGCTGGGGCGCGTGCGCTGCTTCGCTCGCTGTCCTGCTTGCCTGGTTGTTGCTGGCCCCGGTCGCCAACGCCGGAATCATCTCCGCCGTCACCCAATCCGCGACGAGCGCGACCGCGCCGGTCACGCGGACCGTCGACAGCACGGTGGCGCCAGTTGCGAACGCGGTGGCGGGTGCGGCAGCCCCGGTCACGAAGACCGTCGCGCCGGTCACGACGACGGTGGCCCGCACGGTCGCCCCGGTCGTCCAGGCCGCGGCGCCGGTCACGACCACGGTGGCCCGCACGGTCGCCCCGGTCGTCCAGAGCGTCGCGCCGGTCACGACGACGGTGGCCCGCACGGTCGCCCCGGTCGTCCAGGCCGCGCGCCGGTCACGACGACGGTGGCCCGCACGGTCGCCCCGGTCGTCCAGAGCGTCGCGCCGGTCACGACGACGGTGGCCCGCACGGTCGCCCCGGTCGTCCAGGCCGTCGCGCCGGTCACGACCACGGTCGCGGGCACGGTCGCTCCGGTCACCAAGACCGTCATCACCGTGATCGCACCGAGCCGCCCGGGCGGACCCACCGGGCCCACCAGCACGACGCCGGGTGCGCGTACGCCGGCGGCAGCCGCCGCTCCCTCCCCCCCTCCAGCCTCGCCGCCGGAACCGTCGCCGCGCGGGTCACCGCGTCCGCCGCGGCGCCCGCCGCATCCGGGTCGGTGACGACGGGCCGGTCTCCGCGCCCGACGACCACCGCTTCGCCGCAGCGGCCGGCGCTCAGCCCTCAGGCGCGGGCGCTCCTCGGGGCCCGCGTGCCGAGCGCGGACCTCGCGGCCCTCTTCATGGCCGGCCACTCGGCGATCATCACGTCGCCGGTCGGCTCCGCGGGGATCGCAACACGTCCGGCCGCCAGCGCGCCGCAGCTCGTCGCCGGCGGCCCGGGCGGATCCCCCGCCGACTCCCCCGTCCAGACCGTGGCGAGCACCGGCGCCGGTTCGTCGGCCGCCGGCGGGTCCGGAATCTTCTTCCTCGGTTTCGTCGCAGGACTGGTGGCCTTCGCCTTCCTGGCCGCGCCGCGGCTCAACGCCAGGCTGCGCCTGGTGCGCGAGTCCGGCGTGCCGCTGCCGTTCGTCCTGCTGCTTGATCACCCCGGCTAGCCCCCGCGTCACGCGTTAGCCAGGGACCGGTGTGTGCCGTGAGCGGCACAGCCCACGCATCGCAGTTCTGATCAAGCAATAGGAGAAACGAATGTCACGCTCTCGATGGGCGTCGGCGAGAAACGACGCGCTGGTCGGCGCCTGTGCCGGCGACGCGCCCGACCGAACCAGATGTCGAAGGCCGATCGGTGTCGGCCCGCTGCTCACCGCGACGATCGTCGTCGTCGCTCTCGCAGCGGCCGCTGCCCCGGCCGCCGCCGCCAACCGATCGCGCAGTCAGCCGGCGCTCGCCACACACGGCGTGGCGCAGGGTGCGGTGCTGGTGCTCGGAAGCGGCTACGGCACACGGACCGGATCGAGGTCGGTCCGTGCCCTGCAGCGCCGCCTGGCCGAGGCCGGCTACGCGCCCGGCCCGCTCGACGGCCGTTTCGGCCCCCGCACCGACCTCGCCGTCCGGCGTTTCCAAGCCGCCGACGGCCTTCAGGTCGACGGCATCGCCGGTCCGCGGACGCTCGCGGCGGCGACGCACCCCGTCCTCGTTCCCGGAGCCGGGTTGCCGGACGGTGGCTCGGCGCTCGTGCTTACGCTCCAGCATCGCTTGGCCGCCGCCGGTGACAGACCCGGTCCGCTCGACGGCCGCTTCGGTCCGAGGACCGAAAGTGCCGTGCGACGGTTCCAGGCCGCCCACGGCCTGCGTGTCGACGGGATCGTCGGGCCGCTCACGGCCGGACGGCTCGGCGAGGGCACTCGGCGTCCCGCGACTCCACGACCTCGCCCCGCGAGCCCGCGTCCGCGTCCGCGTCCGGCGAGCCATCGTCCCCACCGACCGGGTCCGCGTCCAGCGACTCCCCGTCCGCGTCCGGCGAGCCACCCCGCGCGAGGCCCCCGGCCCGTCGCCCGGCACCCCCGGCCGAACCCGCATGGAACTGGCTGGCTGGTGCCGGTCATCGTCGTCCTCGTGCTCGTGCTCGTGCTCGGAGCGCTTGTCGGGGTCGACCGGCTGCGGCGCCGCCGGCACCGACCGTCGGCGACACCACCGCCGGTCACACAGACGCCGCCAAGCAACGCAACCGCGGCCGAGCAGGCCAGGACGGAGGAACCCGGCCGGGCGCACGCGCCGGCCACGCCACGTGACCCAGAGCCAGTGAGGGCGCAGGCACCCAACGAGGCGGAGGAGGCAGAGCGGCTCTTCCGCCTCGGAGTGCAACTCGAGGAACAGGGCGACCGCACCGGCGCCCAACAGGCGTTCACATACGCCGACCAACGCGGCCACGCCGGCGCGGCCTCCAACCTCGGCGTGCTCCTGGATCAGAACGGAGATCTCGCCGGCGCCGAAGCCGCGTACACGCGTGCCGACCAACGCGGAGAACGAGCCGCGACATTCAACCTCGCGTCGCTACTCGAAGAACAAGGCAAGCTCGACCAAGCAATAGCCACTTACCGTCGCGCCGCCCAGCGCGGAGAACCCGCAGCGGCATTCCGGCTCGGCGAGTTGCTCGAAGACCGGGGCGAGCTCGCAGGCGCTGAATCCGCGTACCGGCATGCGGACGAACGCGGCCATGGTCCGGCAGCTGCACGCCTCGGCGCGCTGCTCGCTCATCGCGGTGATTTCACCGGCGCCGAGCAGGCATTCCGCCGGGCCGAGGAGCGGGGCGAATCCGCCGGGACGCTGCAACTCGGTGCCTTGCTCGAAAGTCGCGGTGACCGCGCAGGTGCCGTGGCGGCCTACCATCGTGCGCACGAGACCGACCAGGGAGAGGTCGGGAAGATGGCGGAGTTCGCCCTCTTAGAACTCGGGGAGCGGGATGGAGGCGAACGGTGAACATTTCACATCCACCTCCCGGATTCAGGTATTATGGTGATTGTCAGCTTTGGACAGCGGGTAGTAAGTATGCTGGCGGGCCGCGAGACAGATCTGCACACGGAGTGCGGCTGAGTTGCGCGGGAACGCCGGGGGCGGCGAGGGAACACGCCGAGTCGGTCCAAACTAAAGAGGGGGTAGCAGATCACCATGTCGCTCACGCGATCGGGTGTCGCGTGGGAGACCCCGCGCGACGAGGTGAGACCGGACGGGGGCATCGGCCGGTGTATCACAATGCTCGGTAAGACGATCAGGTCTCACGTGGAGACGCTTGTCGTGCAAGTTCGGACCGGAGCGGGTCGCCGACAGGCATGGTTGATGGCCGTCGCTGCAGGGCTGGTCGTCGCGTTGGTGATCGCGCCGGACGGTGGATTCAGCTCCCTGGATCTGAAGGTCAGCCTCGACACGCTCGGAAGCGCGTCAGTGTGCTTCGCCGCCGTGGTGGCCTATGCCCGCAGTCGCACGCTGGTCTCGCTCTCCAGCCGAATCCTGGTGCTGGCACTCGTCCTCGCCGCGACGTCAATGGTCGTGTTCGTGACGGTGCCCGCTCTGCTCGGTGCGTCCCCGGGACCGACCCTCCGCTTCGCTCGGACGCTGTTGAATCTCACGGCTGCTGCGCTTCTTGCTTGGGCCGCGTTGACATCGCCCTCGCCTGACGGCTCCCGCAACTGGGAGCGGCGCCTGAAGGCGCTGATCCTGCCGGAGCGACGGCTGCTCGCGCGAGCCGTCACCGTATCGATCGCCGCGGCCGGCCTCGGCGTTGCGGTCGCCGGCATCGTGGCCTCGCCCAGCTCCGTTGACGTCAGCTACGTGGCGGCTGCGGTCGTGTTCGTCGCTGCCGCCGCTGGGCTCGCCGTCCGCGCGGGCAGCGTCAGTCCTACCCTCGCCTGGTGGCTTGCGCTGAGCTCGATCTTCGCAGCGGGGACGATGCTCGCCGTGTTCATCAATGGAGCCGTCGACCTCAAGCGGATCTCGGCCAGCGACCTGATGCGCGCGGGAAGCTTGCTCGCGCTCGGGGCCGGCGCGATGAGCGAGCTCGGCGCGATGCGACGCCGTGAACGTGCCCAAGCCGCCGGCGAGGAGCGCCGACGCGTTGCCTCTGAGCTCCACGACGGCGTGGCTCAGGAGCTGTCCTACATCGCCGTCCAGAGCCAGCGTCTGGTCGCCCTGTACCCGAACGCGCCCGGGCTCGACGAGATCCGTGCCGCTGCCCAGCTCGCGCTCGAGGACTGTCGCACGGCGATCATCGGCGTCAGCTGCTCGGCCGCGCCGACGCTCGGCGGCGCCATCGAGTCACGGGCGCGAGCGCTCGCGAGCCGCGCCGGCCTTGAACTCACGCTCGACGTCGCCGACGATATCGTCACCTCGGGTGAGCTCGAGCACGAGGTCGTGTCGATCATCCGCGAGGCGATCTCGAACACCGCCCGCCACAGTGGGGCGAGTCGCATCGAGATCTCCCTGCGCACTTGCCGCGGCACGATCGTCGTGCGGGTTTCCGACAACGGTCGAGGGTTCGAGCCGCGGGCGACGACGCCATCCCAGAGCGGGGGCCTGGGCCTCACGAGCATGCGCGAGCGGGCCCGGCGGCTTGGAGGAGAGCTCGTGCTGGATTCGCGTCCGGGGTACGGCACCACGATCGAGCTCGTGATCCCGTAGGCCGGGCGGGCAAGGTGCGTCCGTCCCGGGGTATGCGTGGACGAGATCGCGGCCGATCAGGCGACGCCGAGCCGCGAGCCGGGCCTACAGCAGCGCCGGCCGCTCAGGCGTCCTGGCTCCGGGCCACCGTGTCCGCGATCACCTTCGAGAGCTGACTGCCCTGCCAGGCGACCGGGGAGTGGCCGGGCTCGTCGGTCACGAGCCGAGCCCCGGGGATCGCGGCGGCATACGCCTCCCCCACCGCCCGCGGGTGCCCGGGATCGGCCTCGTCGTCACTGGCGACGACCGCCGTGGGGACCGCGATCGCCCCGAGCTCGTCCACGGTCCCGAACGGCCGCGAGCGCGGCACCGCCGACAGCGCGTCGGCAACCGCCGCGGGATGCTCGTGCAGCGACAGCCGCTGGCGGATCACCCTGAGCACCGTCTCGCGCCAGGCCGCGGGCACCGAGGGCTCGCCGTAGGCGGCGACGAAGCCCTCGACGCCGCCCTCGCGCAGTCCGGCGGACAGCGCGTCCCAGCGCGCGAGCCGGGCGTCGTCCTCGATCACGCCGGGGTCGTAGGCCGGGGTGACGACGACGAGACCCGCGACGCGCTCGGGCCGGCGGAGCGCGAACGCGAGCAGGGTGTGGGCCCCCATCGAGGCACCGGCGAGCACGGCACGTTCGACGGCGAGCCCGTCGAGCACCGCCTCGAGATCGAGCACGAGGGCGTCGTAGCCGTAGTCGGCGGGCTCCGGGGCCGGCGTCGAGCGGCCATGGCCCCGAGCGTCGTAGGCGATCACGTCGTGTCCGGAGCGCTCGAGCGCGCGTGAGCCCATGACGACGTAGCGGCGGGTCGCGGTGAGGCCGTGGAGGAGCACGACCGGCAGCCCCTCCCCCGTCCGCTCGACGGCCAGGGTCACTCCGTCACGTTCGATTCCGGTCTCGGTCACCGGCCTTTTCTACCATCAAGGTATGGACGTCACCGACAGCACCTTCCAGACCGCGGTTCTCGACCGGTCGCACACCGTCCCCGTCGTCGTCGACTTCTGGGCCGAATGGTGCGGCCCGTGCCGGCAGCTCGGCCCCGTGATCGAGCGCGCGGTCGCCGCCCGCGCGGGCAAGGTCGAGCTCGCCAAGGTCGACGTCGACGCCAACCCCGGGCTCTCGCAGACCTTCCGCATCCAGAGCATCCCGGCCGTCAAGGCCTTCCGCGACGGGCGCATGGCCGCCGAGTTCGTCGGCGCCCAGCCGCCGGCGGCGGTCGAGAGCTTCATCGATTCGCTCCTGCCCTCGCCGGCCGACGAGCTCGTCGGCCGCGGCGACGAAGCGTCGCTGCGTGAGGCCAATGCCCTCGAGCCGACCCGCGCGGACGCGGCCGTGCCGCTGGCCCGGATCCTGCTCGGGCGCGGCGAGACCGACGCGGCGGCGGCGATCCTCGGCCGGGTGCCCGGCAGCTTCGCCGCCGACGGCCTGCTCGCCCGGATCGCGCTCGAGCGGACCCCGACCCCGGAGCTCACCGACGTGTTCACCGCGCTCGACGCCGACGAGCAGGAGCGGGCGCTCGACCTGCTCCTCACCGCGCTGCCCTCGGCCGACGGGGCCCGCGACGACATCCGCCGGGTGATCGTCGGGATCCTCGACGAGCTCGGAGTCGAGAGCGAGCTCGCCCGCGAGTCTCGTCGCCGGCTCGCCTCGGCGCTCTACTAACGCCCCGCGTCACGCGACCGTCGACGCCTCAGCGCCCGTTCAGAAGACGAGGCTGAGCTGCTCCTCGGCCTCGGCGGAGCGCTCCTGCAGGCCGGCCACCCGCACTCCGAGGAGTCGGACGGGTCGCGGCGCCGCGAACCGCCGCAGGAGATCGAGCGCGACCGGGCCGACGCGGTCAGCGCCGCTCACCGGCTCGCTCAGCGTGCGCGCACGGGTATGGGTCGAGAAATCGTCGAGCCGGACCTTGATCCCGATCGTCCGGCCGGCGCGCCGCTGGTCGGCGAGTGCCTGACAGAGGCGTGCGACGAGACCGTCGAGCACCGCCTCGAGCTGGCCCGGGTCGGTGATGTCGCGGTCGAAGGTGGTCTCACGCGATTCCGAGACGACCTTGCGCTCCTCGGTGACCGGCGCGTCGTCCTCGAAGCGCGCGCGCCGCTGCAGCTCCGCGCCGGAGCGCCGGCCGAAGCGGGCGGCGAGCTCACGTGACGAGGCGGCGGCGAGCTTGCCGACCGTGTCGATGCCCATCGCGCGCAGGCGCTCGGCTGTCTTGGGACCGATGCCGGGGACGAGGCCGCAGGCCGCGGCGGCGAACCGCTCGCAGGCCTGCTCGCGGGTGAGGACGACGAAACCGCGGGGCTTCTCGGCGTCGGAGGCGACCTTGGCCACGAGCTTGCTCGGGCCGATCCCCACCGAGGCGCAGAGACCCGTCTGACGCTCGATCTCGTGGACGATGCGGCGCATCGCCGCCCGCGGAGCCGGCAGCCCGGTGAGCTCGAGGTAGGCCTCGTCGAGCCCGATCACCTCGACCGTCTCGACGTGGCCGCGGACGAGGCCGAGCACCTCACGCGAGGCCTCGCGGTAGTACGTGAAGTCCGGGGCCAGGAAGATCCCGTCCGGGCACAGGCGTCGAGCCCGAGCGGCGGGCATGGCCGATCCGACGCCGAAGCGCCGTGCCTCGTAGGAGGCGGTCGTGACGACCGCGCGAGGGCCGCTTCCGGCGACGATCACCGGCAGGCCCTTCAACTCAGGGCGCCGCCGCAGCTCGACCGAGACATAGAACGCATCCATGTCGAGATGGGCCACACAGCGCTCGGACACCCTGTCACGGTACGCGACCGGCCAGACGGCCCGAGCGCTGACGGGCGGGCCGAGACGCGAGATAACGTGTATCAGCGCGACGCCAGCCGGCGTCGCGCTGCGGATATCCGGAGGTGATCTCCTTCCTCGTGGCAGCCGTCGCAGCCTTGATCTTCGCGCTGCTCAGCGCTCGCGCAGCGGACGAGTAGCCCAGGCCACGGCTCGTCGGCGAGCAGGTGAAGATCATGCGCGAGGAAGCTGACGTCGCCAGAGCGGAGCGGAGTCGTCGCGCAGCGCCAGAAGCGGAGCTGGGAAGAGCACAGCCGGAGCCGGTGGGACCTCCTCATTCCCGAAAGCGCCGGGCAGCCACTGCTCGCGCACGTCTCGCCGCCTACCGAACCCAATGAGTCCTAGCGACCCGCCAGCGGAGTCGCCACGCCCGTAGCGTCCGGCCGGTGTCACGTCACTGCCTCTAGAAAGAGGTCCAGACCGTGCCGATGCCGCCGAAGCCGAGCGCCGCCGCGGTGTTCTGGTTGAGGTCCCACGAGCGCCCGCCGACGTACGGTCCACGATCGTCGACGGTGGCGGTCACACTGCGCCCGCCGGAGCGGAAGGTGACCCGCGCGCCACACGGCAGCGACAGGTTGGCCACGCCGTAGTAGGCGTGGAAGCCGCAGGCCGTCGAGCCGGCGTCGTCGTACCAGGACGCCACGCTCGGCTGGAACACGGTCACATGGCCCGCGTAGGACCAGGCGCCGGTGTTGCCGCGGTCGCCGGCGAAGGTGACGCGCAGCCAGCGGCTGGCGCCACCCGACGGGTAGCTCAGGCTGAAGCCGCCGTGGCGACCCGTCCGCGCGGTGGCGAGCGTGCTCCAGCCCCGCCCGCTGTGGGTGATGAGTCGGATCCGACGGCCGCCGACTCCCGGGAGCAGGTGACCCCAGATGTGGACGCGGCCACCGCCGTAGAGGGCGACGTTCGGCTGCGTGACGGCGAAGCGCGACGAGACGGCGATGCGCTCGATCTGGCTCGTGGCGCGGACCGAGGCCTGGGCGGCCCCGAACGGCGACGTGCCCGGACCGGACGATGCGTTGTCGACGACCTTGACGAGGCCGGAGCGGCGCAGAGTGCCAACGAGGCGGAAGTTGCCCCGCTGGCCGACGCGCGTCGCCCGGACGACCTGCCAGCGGCTCGAGCCCGCAGGTGCGAACTGGAGCTGCACGGTGTGGCCGGCCGAGGCCGAGGCGGCGTTGCCGGTCACCGTCAGGCTGCGCCCCAGCGACAGGTGGCGGGAGCTCAGCTTGATGGGAATCGCGCTCTGTGCATCGGCTTGCGCGGCGGCGAGCGCAGCCGCGGCGCTGGGAATGGTCAGCAGCAGCGCACCGACGCCCAGGTGCACCGGGCGCAACGTGCGCAGCATCAGCTTGGGCCTCACGAGAGGACCTCCTGTTTACTTTTCGACCGGGCGCCTACGGGGTTAGCTGTCGGGCTCGCGGCCAGCCTGCGGGGCCCGTGTCTGTGGGGTCCCGGAGAGTGGTCGCTACGACTGCGGGCCGGATTCGTTCCGAGCAGTCGATTCGCCCCGGCCGGGTGGTGATGCCAATACCCGGCAAGTGGGTCCTCCGCTCGCCTCCGCACCGGGCAGAGACGACTCGGCAGGTCGAATTACGACCAACTGAGGCTGGCAGCACCCCGGAGGTCTCTGTGTGAGGTTGGTCACACTCGATCGCGTGCGAGAATGCGCGGTCTGTGACCAACCAGGATCGTCTGACCGGGCTTGACAGCTCGTTCCTGCACCTCGAGCGCGAGTCGGCGCACATGCACGTCGGCGGCGTGATGGTGTTCGAGGGCGAGGCGCCGGCATACGACGATCTCGTCGAAGCGATCGGCAGTCGGCTGCACCTCGTCCCCCGCTACCGCCAACGGCTGGCCTTCGTCCCCCTCGAACAGGGCCGACCGGTCTGGGTCGACGACCCACACTTCAACGTCGCCTTCCACGTCCGGCACACCGCGCTTCCCGCCCCCGGCAGCGACGACGAGCTCCGCCGCCTCGCCGGCCGCGCGTTCTCCCAGGCGCTCGACCGCGGCCGGCCGCTGTGGGAGCTGTGGCTGGTCGAGGGGCTGGCCGGCGACCGCTTCGCGCTCCTGTCCAAGACCCACCACGCGCTCGTCGACGGCGTCTCCGGGGTCGACATCGCCACGGTCCTGTTCGACGCCTCACCGGACCCGATGCCGGTCGCGCCGCCCGACCACGCCTGGGTCGCCCGGCCCCTGCCGAGCGACACGCAACTGCTCGCCGACGCCCTGCTCGAACGGGCGACGGTCCCGGCCGAGATCGTCCGTGGCGTGCGCGCCGCCCTCCGCGGCCCGCGGCAGCTCGCCGGTCAGCTCGGCAAGGCGCTCGGAGGGCTCGGCGCGATGACCCGGGCCGGACTCCAGACCGCCCCGCCGAGCCCGTTCAACGTTCAGATCGGTCCGCACCGGCGCTTCACCTGGGTCCGCGGCGACCTCCGCGAGTTCAAGGCGGTCAAGAACGCCCTCGGAGGCACCGTCAACGACGTCGTCCTCGCCGCCGTGTCAGGCGCGCTCGGGCGGTACATGCGCATGCACGGCGAGGCGACCGAGGACGTCGAGCTCAAGGCGATGGTGCCGGTGTCGGTGCGAGCCGACGTCGAACGCGGAGCGCTCGGCAACAAGGTCGCGGCGATGTGGGCGACGCTTCCGGTCGGGCTCACCGATCCCGTCGAGCGCCTGCACCTCATCAGTGGAGCGATGGAGGGCCTCAAGGAGTCCGGTCAGGCGGTCGGCGCCCAGGTGCTCACCCAGCTCTCGGGCTTTGCGCCGCCGACGATCATGGCCCAGGCCGCCCGGCTCCAGGCCCGTCAGCGGCTCTTCAACCTCGTCGTCACCAACGTCCCCGGTCCGCAGCTCCCGCTCTACGTGCTCGGCCGCGAGCTCGAGGGGCTCTACCCGATGGTGCCGCTGGCCGAGAACACGGCGCTCGGTATCGCGATCATGAGCTACAACGGCCAGCTCAACTTCGGCCTCGTCGCCGACTTCGACGCCATGCCGGATCTCGAGGCCCTGGCGGACGAGCTGCGTTCCTCGATCGAGGAGCTCGTCGCCGCGGCCGGCGCGGATGGGACCGACGCCGGCGGCGGGCGCGGCGCCCGCTCCGGACGGTCGGCCGTCCGCGCGATCGAGTGAGCATCTGGCTCGAGCGCCTGGCGATCGTCGTCGCATCCCTCGCGCTCTCGATCGGGTTGATCGCCGTGCTCTCGGGGTTCTTCGCCAGCCGCGACCAGGCCGGTGTCTCCGCCGGCGCGGCGCAGCTCGGCCAGCGCTTCCCCAACCAGGGTGCTGCGCACCTCGAGCCCGGCGAGCTCCACCCCGTCTACAACTCCGACCCGCCGACGAGCGGTCCCCACGTCCCCGTGCCCCTGCTGCGGGACGCGACCGAGCTCACCGACGACCAACTGCTCCAAGCGCTCGAGCTGGGCGACGTGGTGATCGACTACGGCACACCGACGCCGCCGCCCGGCCTGCGGGCGCTCGCGACCTCGGCGAGCGGCCCGTTCACCCCTGCCCTCGCCGCGACGGGACAGGCGGTCGTGCTCGCGCAGCGCCCCGGTACCGCCGGGCTGATCGCCCTCGCCTGGACGCGGATGCTGCAAGCCGCCTCGGTGCGCGACCCGCGCCTTCGCGCCTTCGCCGAGCAGTGGCTCGGGCGTGGCGCCCATAATTGAGTCGATGCCCCAGCCCCTGGACCTGGCCCTGTGCCAGATCAACACCACCGTCGGCGACATCGCCGGCAACGAGCGCAGGATCCTCGCCGGGATCGAGTCTGCCGCGAGCGCCGGCGCGCAGCTCGTCGTCTTTCCCGAGCTCACCGTCACCGGGTACCCGCCCGAGGATCTCCTGCTCAAGGAGCACTTCCTCTCCGACGCCCGGGCCGCCCTCGAGCGGATCGCCGCGCAGACCCGTGGCATCGTCGCGCTCGTCGGCTTCCCGGAACGGGCGGACGACGTCTACAACGCGTGCGCGGTGCTCGCCGACGGGGCCGTCCAGGCCATCTACCGCAAGGTGTACCTGCCCAACTACGGCGTGTTCGACGAGCAGCGGTACTTCCAGAGCGGTGACACGGCTGCGCTGATCGAGCTCGACGACGTGACGATCGGCCTCACCGTGTGCGAGGACATCTGGGAGCCGGGTCCGCCCGCCTCCGACGAGGCGCTCGCCGGGGCGACGCTGATCGTCAATCTCTCCGCCTCCCCCTACCACGCCGGCAAGGGCCCCGAGCGCGAGCGGATGCTGATTCAGCGCGCACGCGACAACCTCGCCGCCGTCGCCTTCTGCAATCTCGTCGGCGGCCAGGACGAGCTCGTCTTCGACGGCCACTCGCTGATCATCGACCACGAAGGGACGATCGTCGCCCGCGCGGGTCAATTCCGCGAGGAGCTGCTGCTGGCCACGATCGACGCCGAGGGCTCGCGCGGCGTCCGTCTGCGGGATCCCCGTCACCGGCCGGCGATCCGCCGCTCGGCCCCGGTGGCCCGGCGCATCGCGACGCTCGCGCTGCCCGAGCCGCCCGATGGTCCGCGTGAGGTGCATGGAGCGATCGCCGAGCCGCTCGGCCGCTGTGACGAGGTCTACTCCGCGCTCGTCCTCGGGCTGCACGACTACGTCGAGAAGAACGGCTTCGGCCACGTCGTCCTCGGTCTCTCGGGCGGAATCGACTCCGCGCTTGTCGCGGTGATCGCCGTCGACGCCCTCGGCGCCGACCGCGTGTCCGCCGCGATCATGCCCTCCCCCTACTCATCGCAGGGTACCCAGGGGGACGCGCGCGTCCTCGCCGCGGAGCTTGGCATCGAGGCGATCGAGCTGCCGATCGAGCCGGCGATGAAGGCCTACGATGCGGCGCTCGAGGACGTCTTCGACGGCCACGTGCCTGACCTCACCGAGGAGAACCTCCAGGCCCGGATCCGGGGCAACCTGCTGATGGCGCTCTCGAACAAGTTCGGTTGGCTCGTGCTCACCACCGGCAACAAGTCCGAGATGGCGGTCGGCTACTCGACCCTGTACGGCGACATGGCCGGTGGCTTTGCGGTCATCAAGGACTGCCCCAAGACGCTCGTCTACGAGCTCGCCCGGCACCGGAACCGGTCCGGCGGGCCGATTCCGCCGTCGATCATCGAGCGGGCGCCGAGCGCCGAGCTGCGCCCGGATCAGCTCGATCAGGACTCATTGCCGCCGTACGACGTGCTCGACCCGATCCTCGACGGCTACATCGAGGACGATCTCGGTCACGGCGCGCTCGTCCTGCGCGGCTTCTCCCGCGATGACGTCGATCGCGTCATCCGGATGGTCGACCGGGCGGAGTACAAGCGCCGCCAGGCGCCCCCGGGGATCAAGATCTCCACCCGCGCGTTCGGCCGCGACCGGCGGGTGCCGATCACCAACCGCTACGGCGGCTGAGCGTCTCAGGCGGAGACCCTGCGCACGGCGACCGTCATCCGGGTGAGGACGCACAGCCGGCCGGCGTCGTCGCTCATCTCGACCTCCCACACCCATGTCGTCCGCCCGCGGTGGCGGCAGATGGCCTCGGCGTGGATCGTCCCCTCGGTGATCGGGCGCAGGAAGCTCGTCTGGTTGGAGAGCCCCATCGCGGCGTAGCCGTCCTCGGCCACGCCGATGTGGGTGGCCATCGACGCGAGGCTCTCGGCGATCGAGGCGTAGACCCCGCCGTGGACGAGACCGGCGGGCTGCTTGAGCTCGTCGCGCACGGGCACCCGACCGCGAACGTGACCGTCGCTGAAGTCCGTGACCTCGAGGCCGATGAGGTGATCGAAGCCCTGCCCGAGCGCGAAGGGACCGCTGAAGTCCATGGTCGCGCACCTTATTGAAGGCGGCTGCTTCGGCGTTTCTTCGGTCGCTTCTCTACGCTACGCGACCCATGGCCTCCCTCGACTCACTGCCGCCCGACCAGCGGGCCGTCCTCCAGCTCGTCCTTCAGCGCGGCCGGAACTACGACGAGATCGCCGGGATGCTGTCGATCGACCGCGCCGCTGTGCGCGAGCGGGCGCTGTCCGCGCTCGACGCGCTCGGTCCCGGAACGCGCGTGCCCCCGCAGCGCCGCGCCCTCATCACCGACTACCTGCTCGGCCAGCTGCCGCCGCAGGTCGCGGCCGACACCCGGGACCATCTCGCCGCGTCGGCGAGCGAGCGGGCGTGGGCGCGGGTCGTCGCGTCCGAGCTCGCGCCGCTCGCGGCCGACGAGCTCCCGGAGATCCCCAGCGAGGCCGCCGCCCCGGCGCCCGCGGACGGGGCGCTGGGCGATCGCGATGCGCCCGCTCGCGCCGCTCGGGCGCCCGAGGCTGCCCGTGACGAGCCCCGCCGTGGCGAGTCGTCACGCGCCACCTCCGAGCGCCGAGCGCCGAGCGACCGCCGCGGCGGCGCGATCGTGCTCGGCGTGGCCGGCGCCGTCGTCGTCGTGGTCATCATCGTCCTCGTCGTCGTCCTCGCCGGTGGCAGCTCGAACAAGAGCAGCACGAGCAGCACCGTCGCCTCGACGCCGGCGACGAGCTCAACCGCCGCCGCGAGCACCGCGACGACGGGGAGCTCGTCGACGGCCGCAAAGCCCATCGCGCAGGTCAATCTCGTCTCCCCGAGCGGCGGCAAGAGCACGGCCGGCATCGCCGAGGTCATCCGCCAGGGCACGAACACCGGCCTGGTCATCGTCGGGCAGGGCCTGCCCGCCAACACGAGCCACGACGCCTACGCGGTGTGGCTGTACAACTCGGCTTCCGACAGCCACCTGCTCGGCTTCGTCAGCCCGGGCGTGAAGTCCAACGGCAAGCTCCAGACCGCGGGCGCGCTACCGAGCAACGCGTCCCGCTACCACCAGTTGCTCGTCACGCGCGAGACGCAATCGAAGCCCACCCAGCCGGGCAAGATCGTCCTCCAGGGCGCGTTCAACATCTCCTAGCGCGGAGCGCCTAGCGCGGGTCGACGAGCGCGCGCTCGAGGCCGTCGAGCGCCTCGGCGAGCTTATTCCCGCTCGCGCGGCGCAGCAGCAGCCCGCCCGTCCGCGAGTAGCCGCGCATTCTCTGCCGCCAGGCGATCGTCACCTCGGTGTCCTGGCCCTCGGGCTTGAGCACGACCTCGGTCACCGACTCGCCGAGCACGCGCTCGAACGGGGTGCCGGGGATCTCCTGGGACCACGCCAGGTGGTAGGGCGCGTCGGAGACGAGGACTTGGAAGTCCATCCGCACCGGGCGGCCCTTCTTGGTCTGGAAGACCTGGGTGAAATGGTTCGCCGACACGCTCTCCATGCGCACGACCCCCGGCCACCAGCGGGGCATGTGGTCAGGGTCGGCGATCAGCTCCCAGACCCGCTGGATCGGGGCCGAGATCGTGCGCGTACGGCGGGCGGTGGCTACGGGACCACTCCTAGGAGTCGTAGTCGACGAGCGCGTGCACGTGGTGCGGGGCGAGCCGCTCGCGGCCGCCGAGGAAGCTCAGCTCGATCAGGAAGGCACAGGCGACGATCTGACCGCCGAGGGCCTCGACGAGCTCGCACAACGCCCCCGCCGTGCCGCCGGTGGCGAGCAGGTCGTCGTGGATCAGCACCCGGGCCCCGCCGGCGAGGGCGTCGGCGTGCACCTCGAGCGCGTCGATGCCGTATTCGAGGCCGTACTCGGCGCTGATCGTCTCATGCGGCAGCTTGCCGCGCTTGCGGGCGGGCACGAAGCCGGTGCCGAGCTGGTGGGCGAGCGCGCCCCCGAGGATGAACCCGCGCGCCTCGGCGGCGACGACGAGCTCGATCTCGAGCGGCTTGGCGAACTGGTGCAGGCGGGTGACCGCCGCGCCGAGCGCGCGCGGGTCGAGCAGCAGCGGCGTGATGTCCCGGAAGACGATCCCCGGCGTCGGGAAGTCGGGGATGTCGCGCACGTAGGCGCGCAGGTCGACGCCGCTGCGGCGGTCGGGGTCCACCGTCAGGTGGCGATCCGGCGCAGATCGCGGATCAGCAGGAGGTGCTTGAGATGGGTGGTGACCGAGGCGAGGTTCTCGAGCGCCTCGATCGCCTCCTTGCGCCGCTCGGGATTGCGCGAGCGCAGCGCCGGCGCGAGGATGCTCTGCAACAGCTGAGCCTCGCGGTCGGCCGAGGAGCGGAACACCCGGAGGTTGCGACCCCCCACGCCGTAGCGGGCGAGCTCTGACACCGCCCGGATGATCTCCCGCTCGGTCTCGTCGTAGTAGCGCGTGCCGCCGCGGTTCTCACCCTTGATCACCCCGAAATCGACGAGCTCGCGCACGAGCTTGGGATCGGCACCGGTCTCGTCGACGACGTCGTCGAGCGAGTACAGCGAGCCGGGGTCGTGGACGGTGACGCTCGTGCGGCGCAGCGATCGTGAGTCCCCGCTCGGCGCGACGTCGCGGTCCGAGCGGCCGCCGGCGAGCTCCTGGCGGATGACCCGCAACGGGAGGAACTCGTCGCGCTGGAGGCGGAGGATCGTCCGCAGACGCTGGATGTCGCTCTGGGTGTAGAGCCGGTAGCCGCCCGGGGTGCGCCGCGGCGACAGCAGCTTCTGGTCCTCGAGATAGCGGATCTTGGAGATCGAGATGTCCGGGAATTCCTGGTGCAGCGCCTTGCACACGGCGCCGATCGTGACGGCCTTGTTCCGCGGTCCCCCCGCCTCCGGCGGTGGGGCCTCGGGGAGCTCGAGCTCGGGATTGGTGGTGTCGGAGGTCGCCATCAGCGGCTCAGGAACGCGAGCTTGTACTTGCCGATCTGGAGCTCGTCGCCGTCGGACAGGCGATGGGACTCGATCCGGCTGCGGTTGACGTAGCTGCCGTTGAGCGAGCCGCAGTCGTCGAGGTAGTAGTCGCTGCCGCGGCGGACGAGGATCGCGTGGTCCCGGGACACGGTCACGTCGTCGAGGAAGATGTCGCTGTCCGGGCGACGCCCGACGGTCATGCGGTCGCCTTCGACCGGGAAGCTCTCACCGGCCCGGCCGCCGCCGGCGCGGATCACGAGCGCGGCGCCGCGGGCCACGACGTCCTCGAGTTGCACTTCCTCGATCTCTCCGGTCTCCCCCACGCGGTACGTCGCGGTGTTGGCACCGGGCGGTGCCTCGGTCGCGGCGAGAAACGCCCCGCATCGCGCACAGTAGTTCGCCCCCTCAGCGTTGGTGAAGCCGCACTCGGGACAGTGCTGGGCCACGACGTTGGGTCGCTATTCGGAGTCCGCGGCCGGAACGCGGCCGGACAGGATGTCGGTGAGCTGTTGGACGTCGGCGCCGGTGATGATCAGCTCGCCGCTCTCGTCCTTCTTGCGCAGGCGGTTGACGAGCTCGGCACGGAGGATGTCGATCTTTCCGTGGAGGATGCGACGCTTGTAGGAGATCTCGAGCTCTTCCTCGGTGAGCTGCTTGATCAGGTCCTTGAGCTCCTGGTCCGTGAGCGAGCCGAGGTCAGGAAACGTGTCCATCGGAAGGAAAACCCCCGTCCTGCGGTGGTGGTGATAGCCGAAAGACGAGTATACCCCCGGCCGTCCCGCAGGGTCAATCTGAGCTTGAGCCTTTGCCCGCGGGCGACGCGTCGCCCGCGCCCGAGCGGCTCGCGTCGAGCGCGCGGGCCTGCCGGAGGCCGTCGCGCACATAGAGCACGGTCGCGGTCAGCGCGAGCGCGAGGCCGCAGTACAGCATGATCAGGGCGATCGTGTGCAGGCCGCACATGGCGAAGAACGGGGCCCCCATCGTCGGGGCCACGCCGATCCGCCCCGGCCAGTTGATGCGGATCTGGAGGCCGCGGGAGAGCGCATAGCGGCTGACGACGAGCATGAACAGCTCGCGGGCGACGACGAGCGCGATCGCCCAGTGCGGCAGCAGGCGGAAGTGCCAGCAGACGATCATCCCCGAGATGACGAGCAGCCGGTCGACGATCGGGTCGAGCAGCGCGCCCAGCCGGCTGTACTGGCCGGTGAGCCGGGCGGCGAATCCGTCGAGGTAGTCGGCCCAGCCGATCACCGCGAACAGCACCACGGCAGCCGCGTCCTGGCCGTCGTCGCTCGACAGGGCGACGGCGAGGAACACCGGGATGCCGGCCAGGCGCAGGTAGCCGATCAGGTTGGGGATCGTCCACGGGCGCAGCGGCTGGTCGGACCCCACCTGCGGTGGCGGGGGCCCCGAGCGGTCGATGCCGAACAGACGGCGCTTGGTGATCGGGCTCACGGCGCCTCGCAGCGGCTTACGGCAGACCCTGCCAGAGCTCGCGCACCGCCGCCGCGGCGCCTTCGAGCGGCACCGTCCGCGCCTCGCGGCCCCGCCGGACCTGCACCTCGACCTCCCCGGCGGCGAGCGTCCGCCGCCCGACCGTCACCCGGGCCGGGCAGCCGAGCAGCTCGGCGTCGGTGAACTTCTCGCCCGGACCGGCGTCGCGGTCGTCATACAGGGTGCGCAGGCCCTGGGACTGGAGCTCCTCGTAGAGACGGTCGGCGAGGGCCCGCTCGTCGCTGCCGGGCTTGCCGACGACGACGAGCTCGACGTCGAATGGCGCCACCGCGCGCGGCCAGGATATCCCCTGCTCGTCGGCGTACTGCTCGACCGCAGCCGCCGCCGCTCGAGCGGGGCCGAAGCCGTACGAGCCCATCCACACGAGCTGAGCCTTCCCGGACTCGTCGAGGTAGCTCGCTCCGAGGGGCTCGGAGTAGCGCGTGCCGAGCTTGAAGATGTTCCCGACCTCGATCGCCCGCTCGATTCGGAGCGGCGCGCCGGCGACGGTGTCCCCGGCCGCGACGGTTCGCACGTCGACGGTCTCGAAGGGAAAGTCGCGGCCCGGCTCGACGCCGAGGAGATGGAGGTCGGGGCGGTTCGCGCCGACGACGTAGGGCCCGGGCGCGACGGCCTCGTCGAGCAGGATCGGCATCTGGGCTCCGACGGGGCCGATGAACCCGGGCGGCCCGAGGCGCGCCTCGATCTCCTCCGCCCGCGCCGGGCGGAACGCCGCCCGCAGCGCGCTCTGCAGCTTGATCTCGTTGACCCGGTGGTCGCCGCGGACGACGATCAGCTTCATCTCGTCCTCGCCGACGATCACCGGGAAGGCCTTGAGCAGGGCCCCGTCGGGGAGATCGAGCGCGCGGGCCACGGCATCGATCGTCGTCATCCCCGGGGTGTGCACCTCCTCGGGCGCGGCGAGCGGCGCGGGCAGGGCCACCGGCTGGGCGTCGGCGCTCGCCACCTCGACGTTGGCCGCGTAGCCGGCGGCGAGCGCGACGTCGTTCTCGCCCGCCGCGCAGGGCGCCATGTACTCGTCGGCGCCGTGGCCGCCCATCATGCCGACGTCGGCCTCCACCCGGTACCACTCGAGCCCGCAGCGGTCGAGCATCCGGTCGTAGGCCTCGATGTGCTTGCGATAGGCGACGTCGAGGCCCTCGGCGTCGCGGTCGAAGGTGTAGGCGTCCTTCATGATGAACTCGCGCGTGCGCAGCACGCCGGCGCGGGGGCGCGGCTCGTCGCGCTCCTTGATCTGGAAGTGGTAGAGGATCAGCGGCAGGTCGCGGTAGGAGCGCACGGCGGCGGCGACGTGCCCGGTGACGATCTCCTCGTGGGTCATCGCGAGCACCATGTCGGCGCCGCGGCGGTCCTGGAGCTTGAAGATCTCGTCGATGTCGTAGCGGCCGGTCCGCCGCCACGGCTCGGCCGGATGGAGCACGGGCATGAGCATCTCCTGGCCACCGATCGCGTTCATCTCCTGGCGGACGATCTCGACGATCGCCTGGTGAACGCGCCAGCCGGCCGGGAGCCAGGACCACAGCCCGGAGCCGACCTGGCGGATCAGTCCCGCGCGGACCATCAGCTTGTGCGACAGCGCCTCGGCGTCGGCCGGCGGCTCGCGTTCGGTGGGCAGGAAATAGCCGGACAAACGGGTCATCGGGCGCCAAGCCTACCCAGCGACGAGTACTCACTGACGCCGCAGGGCATCTGATAGAAGTGGAACAACCCCTAGCCAAGTCCCCAAGGAGCCCGATATGGCCTACTCAGTACCGCCTCTCTCCTATGACTACAGCGCGCTCGAGCCTCACATCGACGAAGCGACGATGCGCCTGCACCACGACAAGCACCATCAGGCGTATGTCGACAAGGTGAACGCGGCACTGCAGGGCACGGAATGGGAGGACAAGCCGATCGAGGACGTCGTCAAGAACCTCTCCTCGATCCCGGAGGACAAGCGCGGCGCCGTGCGCAACAACGGCGGCGGCCACCTCAACCACTCGCTGTTCTGGGAGTGGATGTCGCCGAGCGGCGGCGGCGAGCCCCAGGGCGACCTGCGGGCCGCGATCGATTCGGCGTTCGGCTCGTTCGACGACTTCAAGGCCAAGCTCAAGGACGCCGGTGTCAACCGCTTCGGCTCGGGCTGGGCCTGGCTCGTGCACGACGGCTCTGGCCTGGCGATCGTCTCGACCGCCAATCAGGACAACCCGGTGACCGACGGCCACACGCCGCTGCTCGGCGTCGACGTGTGGGAGCACGCCTACTACCTCAAGTATCAGAACAAGCGCCCGGACTACATCGACGCGTGGTGGAACACGGTCGACTGGGCGAAGGTCGTCGCCGGCTACGAGAAGGCCAGGTAGCGGCCTCGGACGGCTTTTCTACGTGCGGGTGAACCGGCGGCCGGCAACCGGCGAGATGCTCTCGTCGAGCCGTACGGCCGCCGGGACATCCTGCTCGTCCTCGGCGGCGGCGGCCGCCGCCTCCATCGCCGCGAGCCGCTCGGGCGTCATCGCGGTCGCGTCCTCGTTCTCCTCGAGCCACGCGGCGGCCTCGGCGGCGCTCGCCTCGTCACGCACGACCCGCTTGCCGGCGGCGTAGTAGCGGTCGATCTCGGCGAACAGCTCGTCGACGAGATCCTCGGTGCGCACCTTCTTGAGCGGCTCGCCGCGCGAGTAGATCATGCCCATGTCCTTCGCCCCGGTGATGCCGAAGTCGGCGTGGCGCGCCTCGCCGATGCCGTTGACGGCGCAGCCGAGGACGGACACCTCGATCGGGTCGTCGTACGCCTCGAGCCGGCGCTCGACCTCGGCGACGACCGTGTCCATGTCGAACTGGAGCCGGCCACAGGTCGGGCAGGCGATCAGCACCGGGCCGCGCTCGCGCAGCTTCAGCGCCTTGAGGATCTCCCAGGCGACCTTGACCTCCTCCTCGGCGTGGAAGGTCGAGAGCGAGATGCGAATCGTGTCGCCGATCCCGTCTGCGAGCAGCGTGCCGAGTCCGACGGCGGACTTCAGCGAGCCGGACCACTTCGTGCCCGCCTCGGTCACCCCGAGGTGCAGCGGATACGGGATCCGCTCAGAGAGCAGGCGGTTGGACGCGATCGTGTTCGGCACGCTCGTCGACTTGATCGACACCTTGAAGTTCTCGAAGTCCAGTCGCTCCATCAACTCGACGAACTCGACCGCTGCGGCGACGAGCGCCTCGACCGGGTTCTCGTTCTCGAGCTCGTGGAGGTGCCGTGGGAGCGAGCCGGAGTTGACGCCGATCCGCAGCGGCGTCCCGAGCTCGGTCGCCCGGGCGGCGACCTCCGCCACCTTGTCCGGACCGCCGATGTTGCCGGGGTTGAGACGCACGCAGTGCGCTCCGGCGTCGAGCGCCTTGAGCGCGAGCGTGTGGTTGAAGTGGATGTCGGCGATGACCGGGATCGGCGAGTCGCGGACGATCGTCCTCAGCGCCTCGGCGTCCTTCTCACGCGGGACGGCGACGCGGACGATGTCCGCGCCCGCCTCGGCCACCCGCCGGATCTGGTCCATCGTCGCGGTCAGGTCCGCGGTCTCGGTCTTGGTCATCGTCTGGACGGCGACCGGGGCACCCCCGCCGATCGGGACGCCGCCGACCTGGATCTGACGCTGCGAAGCCATGTCGCTCAGTGTAGAGCGGCCGCTGCGAGCGCTCGTCAGCCCTGATCAGCGTCGCGGCGGCGCCGCAGGGCCAGCGCGGCGAACGTCGCCCCGCCGAGGATCAATACGACGAGCACGACGATCACCGGCGTGGGCAGAAACGATCCACCACCGCCCGAGCCCCCGCCTGAGGCGTGCAGGCCGCCCAGCTGGGCGTTGAGCGCCCGCTGGATGATGTCCGGGCAGGCGGTGTACTCCTTGACGTCGGCCGACATCGTGGCCAGGGCGTTACGCAGCTGGGCAACCGTGTAGGTGTGCGTGAGCTGGTTGTGCGCGGTGCAGTCGACGACGACCGGGTTCGCCGCAGCTGCGGCGACGGGCGCGTTCAGTGCCCCGGCGAAGACCGCGCACAGCAGCACGAGCACGATGGGGCGCAGCCGGCGCATGGGGCGCACAGGTTAGGCGATGCCCTGTTCGATCAGCACCGCAGGTGCAGCCGAGGGGGCGCTGAGCAGCGTCCCCGCCCGGGCGGCGATCTGCTCCGGGGTCCCCTGCCACTGCGGGCTCAGGGCGAACCGCGCGACGGTCAGCCCGTGCACGCTGCCGTGGCCGATCAGACGCGCTCCGGCGGGCAGCCGCGCCGCGGGGGTCTCGTAGGTGCCGGCGACGACGTCGACCTCGGAGACCGACACCGGACCGTGCGGTTGCGACCACGGCACCCTCGGCAGGTAGAGCGCGAGCGGATCGGTGGCGAGCGAGCCGTCGACGGCGACGATCGCCCGCGCTGAGGGGCTACTCGTGCCGATCAGGCGCGCCGCGCCCCGCCAGTCGCTCCGCTGGTAGCGCCAGTCGCCGGCGATCTTGACCCCGGCGAAGACGAAGGCGCCGAGCGTCACCACGGCGAGCGCCGCCCCCGCCCACCGCAGCCGCACCGCCGTGCAGGCCGCGCCGATGACGATCGCGAGCGGCACCCAGGCCGGGATCAGCGCCCGTGCGATGTAGTAGTCGTGGCCGGTGGCCACCGCGAGCAGCGGCAGCAGGATGACCGCGCCGGCGAGGACCCCGGCCAGCGCCGCGCCGCGCAGCTCCCGCGACCCGGCGCCGCCGACGAGCAGCAGGATCACCGCCGCGAGAACGATCGCCGCGGCGAGGATGCCGTCGTTGACCACCGAGCTCTGGTAGAGCGTGTTGAGCGCGAAGGCGACCGGCACCTGGTCGATCCGGGTCGACAGCGGCACGGCCTTGATCCAGCCGATCGGATGCGAGGTGTCGGAGATGGCGAGCGGCATCAGGGCGAGCTGGACGACCGCGAGCCCGCCGACCGCGAACAGGCACGCCCGTGTGCGCCGGCGCCACAGGAGCAACACCGCCTCCGGTGCGACGAGGAAGCCGGCGTAGAAGTGCGTGAGCAGGGCAAGCGCCGACAGCGCGCCCCACCACAGGAGGTCGCGGCTCTCGCGACGGTTCCAGGCCCGGGCGAAGAACAGCACCGAGCCCGCCGAGGTGAGGGCGAGGAGCATGTACTCGCGGGCCTCCTGGGAGTACCAGATCATGAACGGGCTGAGGGCCACGAGCGCGGCGGCGACGACGCCCGCCCGGCGGGAGACGAGCTCGCGGCCGGCCAGGTACGCGACGGGGATCGTCGCGGTGCCGGCCAGCGCCGAGAACGAGCGCAGGGCCACCTCGCCGTGGCCGAACAGCTTGCTCCACCCCCACACGAGCACGAAGTACAGGGGTGGGCTCGTCTCCTGCTTCCCGAGCGTGTGCAGCAGGCCGCCGAACGAAAGCCCGACCTCGTGGGCGAGCTGCGCCTCGTCGAACCAGAAGCTCTGGGATCCGAGCGTGGCGAAGCGCAGCACGGCTCCGAGCGCCGTGAGCGCGAGGACGACGGCGAGGTCGATGGAGAGCGGCCCGACGGCGGCGGAGGATGGCGACGGGCCCGGGGGGCGCGGACGCGCGGGGGCGAGCATCCGGCCGGATTGTAGGCCGCGCACCCACCCCAGCCGCGCCGGTGACCACGTCGTTCGCAGCCATCACTCGTTACCGTCAGCCGCGTGCGCTCACCATCTCCCCCTGTGGCGCGCCGAGGGTCGGCGCGCGCTGCCGGAGCCGCGACGCTGCTCGCGGCGCTGGTCCTCGCCGGCTGCGGCGCCAGCACGTCGACGGGCACGGGTCCGACGGGCTCGACCCCGCGCACGACGCCGCTGATGTCGATCTTCGAGGCCGACAGCCAGCTCCACCAGGATCCGGCCGGAACGCTCGATCTGCTCCGGCGGCTCGGCGTGCAGACGGTGCGCGTGTTCATGCCCTGGGGCGATCTCGGCTCGCTCGGCGCGGTGGCGCCGGACCCGACCTCGGCCACGCCGCCCGCCGGGTTCAACGCTGCCGACCCGGCCGCGTATCCGGCGAGCAGCTTCAGCGCCTACGACGCGATCATCCGCGCCGCTGAGGCGCGGGGCATGCAGGTCGATCTCACGCTCGGGCCCCCGCCGCCGCTCTGGGCACGGGGTGCGGGCGATCCCGGCCGGCCAGCGCACCCTCAGTGGCATCCCTCCGACAGCGACTTCGGCGCCTTCGTCCACGCGCTCGGAACGCGTTACAGCGGCCACTACACCCCGCCCGGCGCATCCGCGCCGCTGCCCGCCGTCCGCATGTGGGCGATCTGGAACGAGCCCAACTTCGGACCGATGCTCGCGCCGCAGACCGTCGACCAGTCGCGGATCGACGTCTCCCCCTCGCTCTACCGGGGTCTGCTCGACGCGGCGTGGGCGGCGCTCGCGCAAACCGGGCACGCCGGCGACACCGTGCTCATCGGCGAGCTCGCCCCGCGTGGGCTGAGCATCGGCGAGGGCCCGGGGATGTTCCGCTACATGGTCCCGCTGCGCTTCGTGCGCGACCTCTACTGCGTCGACGGCAACTACCAGATCCTCCACGGCGCGGCGGCGACGACGATCGGCTGCCCGGCCTCAGGGACCACGACGACGTTCACCGCCGCGCATCCGGCGCTGTTCCGGGCTTCGGGATTCGCCGTGCACCCGTATCCGATCGGCCCGCCGAACACTCCGACCCCGGACGAGCCCGACTACGCGGACCTGCCGGCCCTGCCCCGGCTCGAGGCCGCGCTCGACAAGGCCGCCTCGGCCTACGGCTCGAGCGCGCGGATGCCGATCTACTCGACCGAGTTCGGCTACGAGACGAACCCGCCGGAGACGGTCTTCGGGACCGTCTCGCCGACCGTCGCCGCGCTCTACCTCAACTGGTCGGAGTACCTCACGTGGCGCGATCCCCGGATTCGCTCCTACGACCAGTATCTGCTCACCGATCCCCCCGCGGGCAACTTCGCAACCGGGATCGAGTTCACCAACGGGACCCAGAAGGCGACCTACCCCGCCTACCGGCTGCCGCTGTTCATGCCGGTGACCAGCCACGCCGCGGGTGGCCCGCTCGAGGTCTGGGGCGACGTGCGGCCGGCTCGTTATGCTGCCGTCAGCGGCAGGGTCCCGGGCCCGGTTCGGATCGAGTTCCGTCCGGACGGTCAGGGACAGTTCGTGACGGTGCAGCGGGTGCCGCTGCACAACCGTGCCGGCTACTTCGACGTCCATCACTCGTTCAGTGGCGGCGGCGCGGTGAGGCTCGCCTGGAGCTACCCCGGCGGCCCGACGATCTTCAGCCGCACGGTCACGATCACGCGCTAACCAAGAGGACTTCACCAAGCATGCAGTTCGGACGGCAGCGGGACGCAACTTCGCCGCGGGCGACGGGTTATCGCACCGTGCCCATCCCCAGGACGCTCACGCGTGCCGTCCCACGCACCATCGTGCTCGCGCTCACCGGGCTGCTGGCCATGCTCGTCCTCGCCGCCGCTCCGGCCTCCGCCTCGCATTCGCAGGTGGCGATGTTCGAGGACGACGGGCTGCTCAGCGATCCGACCGCGGTGTTCAATCAGATGCACATCCTCGGCGTCGGCGAGGCCCGGGTCTACATCGAGTGGTCGGCGATCGCCCCCAAGCCGCTGTCCGCCACTCGGCCGAAGAACTTCAACGCCAGCAACCCGGCGGCGTATCCGAGCGCGAGCTGGGCTCGCTACGACGCGATCGTCCGCGACGCCGCGAGCTACGGGATCACCGTCGACATGGTGCTCACCGGCGGCTCGCCGGTCTGGGCCGACGGCGCGGGCATCCCGCGCAACGCCCGCAACAACCCGCACTTCGCGTGGAAGCCCTCGGCGCGCGAGTTCCGCTCCTTCGTCCACGCCATCGGCGAGCGCTACAGCGGCAGCTACGACGGCCTCCCGGCCGTACGCAACTGGGAGCTGTGGAACGAGGTCAACTTCGGCGAGGACCTCGGCCCCCAGGCCACCAACGGCTCGACGGTCTCAGTCGCACCGAACATGTACCGCGGTCTGCTGAACGCCGCCTGGAGCAGTCTTCGTGCGACCGGCCACGCCCGCGACACGATGGTCATCGGCCAGCTCGCCGCGCGCGGCATGCAGCTGACGGGGTTCCGCCGGGTCCCGCAGGGACTGCCCGGGGACTTCGGCCAGACCAAGCCGCTGCAGTTCATCCGCACGCTCTACTGCGTGGACCCGCACTTCAACCCCCTGCGCGGCAGCGCCGCCCGCGGCACCGGCTGCCCGACCTCGGGCGCCGCCTCGCGCCGGTTCGCCGCCCAGAACCCGGCCCTGTTCTCGGCCGGCGGCTTCGGCGTGCATCCCTATCCGCAGAATCTCCCGCCGACGCAGGAGGCCTCCAAGGACCCTGACTTCGCGGCCTTCTCGGAGATCCCCAACCTCGAGCGGACGCTCGACCGCGCCCAGCGGGTGTACGGCCGCTATCGGGCACTGCCGATCTACGACAACGAGTACGGGTATGTGACCCGGCCGCCCTCGAAGGGCAGCTTCGTCTCGCCCGCGACCGCCGCCGACTACCTCAACTGGGCCGAGTATCTGTCGTGGCGCAGCCCGCGGATCGTCACCACGATGCAGTACCTGCTCTACGACCCCCGGCCCGGCCCGAGCCAGTTCGACAGCGGGCTCGCGACGTACAAGGGCGTCCCCAAGGCGACCTACAACGCCTACCGGCTGCCGCTCTACCTCCCGGTGACCAAGACCCACCGCGGACAGCGGCTCGAGGTCTGGGGAGCCGTGCGCCCGGCCCACACGTTCGCCGGCCCAGAGCAGGCGAAGGTCCAGCAGGCGAAGGTCCTGTTCGCCCGCGGCGCGCACGGGGCGTGGACGACGCTGACGACGCTCACCATCACCGATCCCCGCGGCTACTTCGACACCCGCGTCGTGTTCCCAGCCACCGGCTCGCTGCGCATCTCCTGGACCTACCCCTCCGGGGCGACGGTCAGCAGCCGAACCGTGCAGGTGACGATTCACTGAGGACGACGAGCGGTGCGCCGGGATTGGGCGATACTGCTCGTATGCGTAGCGGCGCGGATGTGATCTCCCGCCTGGAGGGGATCTGCGGAGAGGACTACGTCCTCACCCACCCGCACGCCCTCGCCACCTACCGCTCCGACGGCCTCTCGCACCTCCGTGAGACGCCCCTCGCCGCCGTGCTGCCCGGGAGCGCGGCCGAGGTCCGCGCCGTCGTCGCGACGCTCGCCGAGGCGGGCCTTCCGTGGGTCGCGCGCGGGGCGGGCACCGGTCTGTCCGGCGGCGCCCTGCCGGTCGCCGAGGGGGTGCTGATCGTCCTCGCCCGGCTGCGACGGATCGTCTCGATCGACCTGGCCAACTCGCGGGTCGTCGTCGAGCCCGGGGTGACGAACCTCGCCGTCTCCCACGCCGTCGCCCCCACCCACTTCTACCCGCCCGATCCCTCGAGCCAGATCGTCTGCTCGATCGGCGGCAACGTGGCCGAGAACTCCGGCGGCGCGCACTGCTTCAAGTACGGCTTCACCACCAACTACGTGACCGGCCTCGAGGTCGTGCTCACCGACGGCAGCGTCGTCGAGCTCGACCGCGACGCGCCCGGCTACGACCTGCTCGGGGCGTTCGTCGGGTCCGAGGGCACGCTCGGCGTCGCCACCCGGATCGTCCTGCGGGTCGTGCCGGTGCCCGAGACCGTCCGCACGCTCGTCGCCTTCTTCGAGGACACGGGCGACGCGGGCGAGGCGGTGAGCGCGATCGTTCGCGCCGGGATCGTCCCTGGGGCGATCGAGATGATGGACCGGCTCTCGATCCAGGCGGCCGAGGGCGCGACCCACGCCGGATACCGGCTCGACGCCGGCGCCGCCCTCATCGTCGAGCTCGACGGGCCCCGCGAGGAGTGCGACACGAGCTTCGAGCAGGTGATGGCGCTGTGCAGCGCCGCCGGGGCCCTCGACGCCCGGGTCGCGGTCAGCGAGCACGAGCGCACGCAGATCTGGCGCGCCCGCAAGGCCGCGTTCGCCGCGATGGGCCGGATCGCACCTGCGTACTACGTCCAGGACGGCGTCATTCCACGCACGCGGCTGCCCGAGGTCCTGCGTCAGATCGACGCGCTCGCCGCCGAGTACGGCCTCCGGGTGGCCAACGTCTTCCACGCCGGTGACGGCAACCTCCACCCGCTCGTCTGCTACGACGCCGCCCGGCCGGGCGAGCCCGAGCGGGCCGAAAAGCTCGCCGGGCTGATCGTCAAGGCCTGCGTCGACGCCGAGGGTTCGATCACCGGAGAGCACGGCGTCGGCGTCGACAAGAAGGCGTACATGCCCGCAATGTTCTCCGAGCCCGACCTCGAGGCGTTCCAGCGCCTGCGCTGCGCGTTCGACCCCGCCGGTCTCGCCAACCCCGGCAAGGTGATGCCGACGCCACGCCTGTGCGGGGAGGTGCCCGGCCCGTACCGCCGCCATCCGCTCGAGCAGGCCGGCCTCGCAGAGCGGTTCTAGTGGCGATGCGAACCGTCAGCCCCGAGAGCTTCGAGACGGCGGCATCGGCGCTGGCCGCGGCCGCCGCCGAGGGTCGCGCGGTGCGCTGCCGTGGCGGCGGCACCAAGCTGCAGTGGGGCAACCCCATCCCCCCGCCCGACCTCGAGCTGACCACCTCCGCCCTGGACGAGATCGTCGAGCACAACGCCGGCGACTTCACCGCCGTGCTTCAGGCCGGCGTCCCGCTCGCGGCGGCGCAGGAGCGGTTCGCCGCCGCCGGACAGATGCTCTCGCTCGACCCCCCACTCGGGCTCGACGCCCCCGCGGCCACGATCGGCGGCGTGATCGCCACCGCCGACAGCGGGCCGCGGCGTCACCGCTATGGCGGCCCGCGCGACCTCGTGCTCGGCCTCACCGTCGCGCTCAGCGACGGCACGATCGCGCGCTCGGGGGGCAAGGTGATCAAGAACGTCGCGGGCTATGACCTCGGCAAGCTGTTCTCAGGCTCGTTCGGCACGCTCGGCCTGATCCTCGCCGCCACCGTGCGGCTGCACCCGCTGCCGGTGGCCACGGCGACGGCGCTCGGCACGACCGGCGACCCGGCGACGCTCAGCGAGGGCGCCCGCGTGCTCGCCGGCGCTCCGCTCGAGCTCGAGTGCCTCGATGTCGCGTGGCGGGGCGAGCGCGGAACACTCCTCGCGCGGTGTGCCGGGGCCGCGGCCCCTCGACGCATCCGGCGGGTCGCCGAGCTCATCGCGGCCGCAGGGCTCGGGGGTATCGAGACGGTCGCCAACGACGAGGCACTGTGGGCAGGGCAGCGCGCCGCCCAGCGCGCCGGGGAGGGCGCGATCGTGCGCGTCGGGGCCGCGCCGAGCGCGCTGCCGGCGATCGTCGGCGCCGTCCGCGCCTGCGGCGGGACGCTCGTCGGCCGAGCGGGACTCGGCACCAGCTACATCGCTGTCGATCCCGGCGCGATCGCCGGGCTGCGGGGCGCGCTGCCCTCCGGCGCCGTGTCGGTGATCCTCGATGCCCCGGAGGACACGCGCGCGGCGCTGTCGCCGTGGGGGGCGGCCGAGGGTCCGTCGCTACGCTTGATGGAGCAGGTCAAGGCCCGGTTCGACCCTGCCGGCGCGTGCAACCCGGGATTGTTCGTGTCCGGGATCTGACAGCTGCGCTCCGCAACTTCCTCCTGCCCCCACCTGTTGCTCAAGCTATGCCCCTGATCCTCTCCCGCTCGCCTGTCCGGTTGCTCGCTGCCGCGATCGCCGCCGCTGCCGTCATGTTCGGCGCCCTCGCCCTCGCGCCGAGTCGAGCGTCGGCCTCGACCAACCAGGTCGCCATCCTCGGCGACGACGGACACGTCCTGACCGACCCGGCGGGCACGCTCGCGACCCTGAAGAGCCTCGGCGTCGGCGTCCTGCGACTGACCGTTCACTGGAACGCGGTCGCCCCAACGCCCAGGTCGCTCACCGCGCCGGACGGGTTCGCCGGCGTCGCCGGCAAGCCGACGGCGTACGGGGACACGTCGTGGGCGCCCTACGACGCGGTCGTCCGCGACGCCAGCGCCGACGGGATCGCCGTCGACATGCTGATCAGCGGCGACGCGCCGCTGTGGGCCAGGCGCTCCGGCGTGCCCGCCAAGGAGCGCTACGAGGCATCGTGGTCCCCTTCTGCGTCCGCGTATGGCCAATTCGTCAAGGCCGTCGCGCTGCGCTACCCGACCGTCCATTTCTGGGAGATCTGGAACGAGGAGAACTGGGGACCCTCGCTCGCGCCCCAGCAGGTGGGTCACACCCTCGTCTCCGCGGGTATGTACCGGGGGATGCTGTCCGCCGCCTGGACGTCGCTGCAAGCGAGCGGTCACGGCCACGACACGATCGTGGACGGAAGCCTCTCCCCGCGCGGCGAGGTGAATCCGGGTGCTCAGCGCACGTCGAGACCGCTCGACTTCCTACGCGGGTTGTTCTGCGTGAGCTCCACCTATCGGCCGCTGACCGGCAAGACCGCGAGGGCGGCCGGCTGCCCGACCGGCAGCACGAGCGCGTTCCGCGCCGCCAACCCGGCGCTGTTCAACGCGAGCGGGTTCGGCATCCACCCGTATCCGTACAACCTGCCTCCCACGCAGGCCGACTCCAAGGACCCCAACTTCGTCGAGTTCAACGAGATCCCGCAACTCGTCAGCGCGCTCAACCGGCTCACCGGCGCGTACGGCTCCCACAAGCGACTGGCGGTCTACAACACCGAATACGGCTACGAGACCAATCCGCCGAATCCGAGCACGTTCTTCGGCCACCAGCACTTCGTCTCCCCAGGAACCGCCGCCGCCTACCTCAACTGGGCCGAATACCTCAGCTGGCGCGACCCGCAGCTGGCCAGCATGGACCAGTACCTGCTCTACGATCCGAACCCGTCGTCCAAGACCCAGTACGGAAAGGGCGGCTTCGCCACCGGTCTGGTGTTCTACAACGGCAAGCAGAAGCCCAGCTATGCGGCGTATCGCATGCCGCTGTTCCTGCCGCTGACGACAGGCCGCCGCGGCCGGTCGCTCGAGGTCTGGGGGTGCGTGCGCCCGGCTCACACGGTGCCCGGCCTGCAGTACGCGCAGATACAGTTCCAAGCGAACTCGAAGGGCAGCTGGCGGACGCTCTCCACGGTCGCGATCAACAGCGCGAAGGGCTACTTCGACGCGCACGTGCCGTTCCCGTCGAGCGGTTCGGTCCGTGTCGAGTGGCAGTACCCGCAGGATGCGGCACACCCGAAGGGTGTGACGATCGACAGCCGGGCGGCCGGCATCAGGCTCCGCTAGCGGGATGCGCGTGAGGACGCCGGCATCTGTTGTGGCCAGGACGGCGACCGTGCTGGCCGCGCTGGCCGTGTCCTCGCTCGGGGCCGCACCGCCGGCCGGTGCTTCCACCGGCCAGATCGCCATGTTCCAGGCGGGTCCGAGCGTGATGACCGATCCCGCCGGCACGCTCGCGACGCTGCACACGCTCGGCGTCGGCGTCGTCCGGGTCGCGGTGTTCTGGAAGAGCGTCGCGCCCGACGCGCAATCGCATCGGGAGCCGCCGCGCTTCAACGCGATCGATCCCGCGGCGTACCCGCCGGGCAACTGGCTCCCCTACGACCAGATCGTGCAGGACGCACGGCAGGACGGGATCGCCGTCGACTTCGTCCTCGGCGGCGGCGCGCCGCTGTGGGCCACAGGGCCGCACGTCCCGAAGGGCGCGGCCTATCCCGAGGCGTGGATGCCGTCGGCGCGCGCGTTCGGAGCGTTCGCGCGGGCGGTCGGCGTGCGCTATGGGGGGCACTACCGGCCGTGCGCGTCCTGCACCGCGCTGCCACCAGTTCGGATGTGGGAGCTCTGGAACGAGCCGAACTTCGGCGAGGAGCTCGCCCCGCAGGCGACCGATGGCTCGCGGGTGCCGACGGCGCCGCGGATGTACCGCAGTCTGCTCGACGCGGCCTGGGGAGCGCTCCGGGGCACCGGTCACCGTCGCGACACGGTCCTCATCGGCAGCCTCTCGCCGCGCGGCCTGAGCGGGCCCGCCACCGCTCGGTGGCCCGAGGGGTTTCCCGGCAACTACTCGACCACGAAACCGCTTCCGTTCACCCGCTCCCTGTACTGCGTCGACAACGCCTACCGCCCTCTCCGCGGTGCCGCCGCCCGCAGCGACGGTTGCCCGACGGGACCGAAGGCGGCCGGGCAATTCCGGTCCGAGCACCCGGGGCTGTTCAAGGCCACCGGCTTCGCGATTCATCCCTACCCGCTCAATCTCCCGCCCACCGAGGCGGACTCGCGCGACCGCGGGTACGTCGAGTTCAGCGAGATTCCGTCCCTCGCGAGCACGCTCGATCGCCTCCAGCAGGTCTATGGCTCGCGCACCCGCTTCCCGATCTACAACACCGAGTACGGGTACATCACCGACCCGCCGAACCACGAGGGCCATTTCGTCTCCCCGTCGACGGCCGCGTACTACCTCAACTGGAGCGAGTACCTCAGCTGGCGCAATCCCCGCGTGGCGACGACGATGCAGTTCCTGCTCACCGACCCCAACCCGACGGTCAATGTCCCCGAGTACGGCGGCTTCGCCACCGGTCTGGTCCTGTACAGCGGCCGGAAGCTCCCGGTCTACAACGCCTACCGGATGCCGATCTTCCTGCCCCGCACGACCGTCGCCCGGGGACAGCCGGTCGAGGTGTGGGGCTGCGTGCGCCCGGCGCATACCGCGCCCGGACCGCAGCGCGTGAAGGTCCAGTTCCGCCACGCGCACACCGGAGCCTGGCGGACGCTCGCGACCGTCCTCATCCGCAGCTCACGCGGCTACTTCGACGAACGCCTCAAGCCGCCCGCAAGCGGTTCGCTGCGGCTCGCCTGGCCCCAGCCCGGCGGCCCGTGGTTCTACAGCCGCATGGTGGCGCTGACCCTCCGATAGAGTCCCCGCTCGGAGGATTGCTCGTCTCGGCATTCGACGCTCACCGCCCCCCCGAGCAGTCGGTCGTCGCCGACTGCGTCCACTGCGGCTTCTGCCTGGACTCCTGCCCCACGTACGTGCTGTGGGCCCAGGAGGCCGACTCGCCGCGGGGACGAATCGTGCTCATCGGCGAGGGCCTGGAGAGCACCGCGACCCTCTCGCCGGAGATGGTCACCCACTTCGACCGCTGCCTCGGCTGCATGGCCTGCGTCACCGCGTGCCCGTCGGGGGTGCGCTACGACCGCCTGATCGAGCGCGTCCGGCCTCAGGTCGAGCGTCACCACCGCCGACCGCGGGTCGAACGCGCGCTGCGGCGGGTGCTGTTCGAGACGCTCCCCCACCCGCGCCGCCTGCGGGCGCTCGCGCCGGTGATCGCCGCCTCGCGCCGCCTCGGCGCCGAGCGTTTGCCCGAGCGCCTCTCGGCGCCGCTGCGCATCGCGCCGCGGACACCGCTCCGGGCGACCCGGCGCACCGGAATTCCGGTTCGCACCGCGGCGGGGGGGCCCCAGCGCGGGCGCGTCGGCCTGCTGCTCGGCTGCGTGCAGCGCGTGTACTTCGCCGATGTCCACCGGGCGACGGTCGGCGCGCTCGCCGCCGAGGGGTACGAGGTGCTCGCGCCCGTGGCCCCGGACTGCTGCGGGGCCCTCGAACTGCACGCCGGCGAGGAACAGTCCGCCATCGCCCGCGCGCGGGCGACCGTCACCGCCTTCGCCGCGCTCGGTCCGCTCGACCACATCGTCGTCAACGCGGCCGGCTGCGGGGCGGCGATGCGCGACTACGGCGATCTCCTCGGAACCCCGGAGGCGGAGGCGTTCTCCGAGCGTGTGCGGGACGTCTCGGAGCTGCTCGGCTCCGGCGACGCGCGGGCCCCGCGGGGGCCGGTCCCGTTGCGTGTCGTCTACCACGACGCCTGCCACCTCGCCCACGCCCAGGGCATTCGGTCCGAGCCGCGGGCCATGCTCGCCGCGATACCCGGGCTCGAGCTGCTCGAGGTCGAGCGGGAGGCTGCGGTGTGCTGCGGCTCGGCCGGGATCTACAACCTCGTCCAGCCCCAGGCCGCCGCGGCGCTCGGCGCTCGCAAGGCGGCCAACCTGCTCGACACCGGCGCCGAGGCGATCGCCGCGGCCAACCCAGGCTGCGCGGCCCAGCTTGAGCTCCACCTCCGTCAGCTCGGCCGCCCGCTTCCGGTCCACCACCCGGTCGAGCTCGTCTGGCGCTCGATCCAGGCCGGGGCTTAGCTGTACATCGCGTCGATCGCGGCCTCGTACTTGGCGGCGATCGGCTTGCGCTTGAGCTTCATCGTCGGCGTGAGCTCCTCGCCGCCGGGGATCCAGTCCCCGGGGACGATCGTGAACTTCTTGATCTGCTCGACCCGCGCGAGGTGGCTGTTGGCCTCGTCGATCCCGGCCTGGATCGCCTCGATCACCGCCGGCTCCTCCGCGAGCTCTTCGAGGCTCTTGCCCTCGAGCCCGTGGGCCGCCGCCCATGGCGGGGCGTAGTCGGCGTCGAGGACGATCAGCGCGGTGTTGTATGGCCGGCGGTCGCCGATCGCGCACGCCTGGCCGATCATCGGGCTCGCGACCTTGATCGCCCCCTCGATGTTCGCCGGGGACATGTTCTTGCCGGCCGCGTTGATGATCAGCTCCTTCTTGCGGTCGACGATCTTCAGGAAGCCGTCGTCGTCGATCTCGCCGATGTCGCCGGTGTGCAGCCAGCCATCGCGGTCGAGCGCCTCGGCGGTCCGCTCGGGTTGGTTGCGGTAGCCGAGCATCACGAACTCGCCGCGGACGAGCAACTCACCATCGTCGGCGAGTCTCATCTCGGTGCCCGGCGACGCCGGGCCGACCGTGCCGATCTTCACCGCGCCGGGGCGGTTGCAGGTGCCGAACCCGCACGTCTCGGACATGCCCCACAGCTCGGCGAGCTCGATCCCGAGCGCGTGGAAGAACTCGATCACCTCGACCGGGGTCGGGGCGGCGCCGGCATTGACCGCGATCGCCTCGTCGAGGCCGAGCATCTTGCGCAGGTTCGAGAACAGCTGCTCCTCGGCGGCCGCCCACTTGGCCTCGAGCTCCTCGGGCACCGGCTCACCGCGTTGCTTGAGCCGCACCCGCTCGATCGAGGCCTCGACGGCGCCCTGGATCTGAGCCCGCTGCTCCTCGGGGGCGTTGGCCTGCATCGCCTCGAGGCCGGCCTTGAGCTTCTCCCAGATCCTCGGCACCGCGAAGAACCACGTCGGTCGCACCTGCGGCAGGAAGGAGACGACCTCGCGCGGGTTGGGACACGTGGTGACCGTGCCGGCATAGATGATCGGGACGTAGTGGTGGGCCATCCGCTCGGCGATGTGCGCGGCCGGCAGCCACGAGATGAGCCGGCCGCCGGGCTCGAGCGGGATGATCTCCTCGATCGCCGCCGCCGCTGTCATCACGTTGTGGTGGGACAGCTGCACGCCCTTCGGCTTGCCCGTCGTACCAGACGTGTAGATCAGGGTGAGGATGTCGTCCTTATCGATTTCGTCGGCCGCTGCGGCCACGTCGAAGTCCGGGTTGGAGCCCTCGACGTCCCTCAGCGCCACCGTCCCCTCCGGGGCGTCGCCGTCGACGACGATCACGTGCTCGAGCTGCGGCAGCTCCTTGCGGGCCGCTTCGATCACGGGAAGGAAGGTCTGCTCGACGATCGCCACCTTCGTGTCGGCGTCGGTGCACAGGTAGACGATCTCCTCCGCCGGATAGGTCGTGTAGATCGAGAACGGCGTCGCGCCGAGCATCGCCGCGGCGAGGTCGGCGAGATGGAACTCGGGCCGATTGCCGAGCATCAGGGCGACGGTGTCACCTCGGCCGACGCCGAGCTTGGCCAACCCGCCGGCCAGCGCGTCGACCCGCCCCAGCAGCTGCGCCCAGGTCAACGTGACGCTGTCGTCGGCCGTGCGGACGGCGACGATGTCCCCGTTGTTGGCGGCCGTGCGCCGCAGCGCCTCGGTCACCGTCGGGGCATCGACCGAGCGTCCGGCCGCCTGCGTCATCGTGCTGCTCTCCATGCTCTCCTCCGCTGTCTGACCCGGGAATTCGGCTGCACACATACGCTATCGCAGCGGTGTGCGCCGATGCCGGCCGGCCGAGGGATCAACCGTCCCTGCGGACCGATCAGTGCGGGAGGTTGAAGCCCTTGCCGCTCAGCGTCGAGATGTCGTTGCTCAGCCCGATCACGAACAGCAGCAGGATCAGGGCGAAGCCGACGATTCCGGCCCGCTCCATCACCTCGAACGGGATCCGCTTGCCGCGGATCTTCTCGGCCAGGGCCCAGAACACGTGGCCCCCGTCGAGCGGCAGGAACGGGAACAGGTTGATCACCGCGAGCGAGAGCGAGATGAGCGCGAGCACCGTGAGCGCGAGCGTCGTCGAGGTGGCGAACGACTGGCTCGTCACGGTGTAGGCGCCGACCACCCCGTTGAGCTGCTTGCGGGCCTGCGGCTCGAAGATGCGCGAGATCGTCGACACCGTCTGGGTGGTGACGTTCCACATCCCGGTGACGGTCAGCGACGCCGCCGTCACCGGCCCGACCGGCTGCGCGGTGGAGTCGAACGCGAATCCGACGAGTGGCCGGCGGTCGGCGGCGCTGTAGCGCGGCCGTAGAGAGAAGGTCAGCACCTGCCCGTTGCGGTTCACGGTGAGCTTGGCCGGCGTGGCGGCGAGACAGCCGTTGACCTGCGTTCCGGCGCAGCGATGGGTGGCAAGCTGGTTGCGAAGCTGGTCCGGCGTGCCGGTGATGCCGTCGACCGAGACGAGCCGATCACCGGGACGCAGCGCGCTGGCCGCCGCCGTCCCCGTCTCCACGACACCGACCCGCTTGCTGATCACCTGCTGGCCGTTGGCCAGATACAGGCCCCAGAGGATCACGAAGGCGATGAGCAGGTTGACCCCGGGTCCGGCGAGGATCACGACGATCCGCTTCCACACCGGCTGGTTGTAATAGGCCCGCGGGACCGCCTCGGGCGGAATCTCCTCGTTGGGATTCATGCCGGTGATCTTCACGTAGCCCCCGAGCGGGATCGGCCCGACGCCGTACTCGGTCTCGCCGCGTCGCACTTTGAAGAACATCGGCCCGAAGAACAGCGAGAATCGCTCGACGCGCATGCCGACCGCCTTGGCGGCGGCGAAGTGCCCGAACTCGTGCAGGATGATCAGGGCGGCGAAGCCCAGGAAGGCGAGCAGGTAGGACACGGCCCGCTGAGTGTGGCACGTGGTCATGAGAGGCCGATAAGAGCCCGCTGAGCGGGGGTTCTTGGCCTCAGGCGCGCGCGGACCGCTCGGCCACGAGCTCGGCCGCGACGTCACGTGCGCGGCCGTCGGCCTCCCCGAGCGACTCGAACGAGTGCACGCGCCCACCGGGCAGGCGCTCGAGCGCCGCCTCGATCACGACCGCGATGTCGGCGAACCGCAGCCGCCCGCCGAGGAAGGCGTGGACGGCGACCTCGTTGGCGGCGTTGAGCGTGCACGGCGCCGTGCCCCCTGCCAGCCCCGCGTCGCGGGCGAGACGCAGGCAGGCGAAGGTCTCGGTGTCGGCGGGCTCGAAGGTGAGCGCGCCCACCGCGGCGAGGTCGAGCGGCGCAACGGGGACGTCGACCCGCTCGGGGTAGTGCAGCGCGTAGGAGATCGGCACCCGCATGTCGGGGTAACCGAGGTGGGCGAGCGTCGCCCCGTCGCACAGGGCGATGAGGCTGTGAATGATCGACTGCGGGTGGACGACGACGTCGATCCGGTCATACGGCGTGCCGAACAGATGATGCGCCTCGATCAGCTCGAGGCCCTTGTTCATCAGCGTGGCCGAGTCGATCGTGATCTTGCCGCCCATCGCCCACGTCGGGTGGGCGAGCGCCTGCTCGATGGTGACGTCCTCGAGCTCGGGGGCGCTGCGGCCGCGGAACGGGCCGCCCGAGGCGGTGAGGATGAGTCGGTCGACCGTGCCGGGAGGTTCGGAGCCGAGCAGCTGGTGGAGCGCCGAGTGCTCCGAGTCGACGGGGATGATCGCCGCCCCGGTGGCCTGTGCGAGCTCGGTGACGAGCTCGCCCCCGACGACGAGCGATTCCTTGTTGGCGAGCGCGAGGTCGATGCCCTCGCCGAGGGTGGCCACCGTCGGTACGAGGCCGGCGGAGCCGACGATCGCGTTGAGGACCATGTCGCATCCGCTCTCGGTGACGAGCCGCAGCAGCCCGTCGGGCCCCGAGAGCACCTCGCCGTCGGTCCACACCTCGGCGGCCAGGGCGGCGGCGTCGGGGTCGGCGAGGGCGATGCGGCGCACGCCGTGGGCGCGCGCCTGCTCCATGAGCGGTTCCCAGGCGTGGGAGGCGCTGAGGGCGACGACCTCGAGCTCGCCGTCGGCAGCTCGCGAGACGACATCGAGAGCCTGCACGCCGATCGAGCCCGTCGAGCCGAGAATCGCGATGCGGCGGGGCACTCCGGGGATTCTAGGTCTGCTCGTGCGGTCCGTCGGGGCCACCGAGATACGGCCCCCGCATGATCGCCTGCGCCGTGACGCGGACCGTCCCCCGCTCCGCGAAGCGCAGGGTGGCGAGCTGGATCTCCACCTCGACCCTGTCCGCCTCGACGCCGAGCGTGAACCGCAGCCCGGAGTGCGACGGCTCGTACGTCTCGACGTCGCCGCTCGACACGCTGATCCGCTGGTCGGTTTCCCCGATCATCGTCAGCGTTCCCACCGACAAGTTGCGGACCGTCGTGCGCAGCGTGTCACCCTCGATCGTCACGTCGAGCCGGAACAGCCCGTCGGCGACGAGCAGCATCGCCCGGGCGCCCGGCTCGACCTCCTTGGAGGCCGACAGCGCCAGGCCGGGTCCTCCCGGTGAGTCGGGGATGGCCGAGGCGAGCTGTCGATGCGCGGACGGCGTCAGAGGAGCCCGATCAGCATCTGCCCGACGAACGTGTTGCCTCCGGCTCCGCCGAGTGCGCTCACAGTGATCGTCCACACCTTGCCGGCGCCGCCGCCACTCCCGAACAACTGGATGTCGAGCTGCCCGCCTTGGCCGGTATCGACCGATTGCACGGCGGGAAGGAGGAGCTGCGTGGATCCGGGCTTGATCGTGGTCGCGCCGCCTGAGGACGTGCCGCCGTTGACGGTGAAGTTGAGCGAGGCATTCGTGTCGTTCTCGAGCGTCACCTGCTTCTGAGGCGGACCCCCGGCCGGAGGCTGATAGAGGCCGACCAGCACCCGCACCGAGCCGTCGCCCATCAACACCTGCGAGGTGCCGTCGGTGATCGACGCCGCCCCGGTCAGAACCCCACCGCGCCCGGCGACGAACTTGTTCTGGGCATCGGTGATCTTGAGGAACTGCGAGTTCGCGTCGGTGATCTTCAGGAACTCGGCGTTCGCGCTGTCGATCTTCAGGAACTCGGCGTTCGCCGCGTCGATCTTCAGGAACGTCGCATCGATGACCTTCGACTTGTAGTACTGGCTGGCCACCGAGCGCTCGTACTTGAGCAGCTTCGTCTCAAACGCCCCGATCGCGGTATTGAGCTTGAGGTACTTATCCTCGAGCTTGAGGAAATCCGAGCTGATCGTCCTGCTGAGGCCGGTCAGCTTGAGAAAGCCGCCGACGGACGACTTCGACGCCTGCGGCGGCGTCCCACTCGCCTGGGCCCGCTCCGCGAGCCCTCCGATCAGCGCGAGCAGTGCCATCGACACGCCCACCTTCGCCGCGTTCAGGCGGAACTTGATGTATTCAGCCATGTCTCCCCCGGTGGTCCCCGGTTCCGTGCGGCGGAACCCCTCCGCCGCGAGTCCCGGGAGTCTCCCGCCTGAACGGGTGAAACGCAAGCGCCGCAGGACGAACGTCGAGCCGGGTACTCTGCCGCCCGGCGCACTCGTGGCTACCGGCGCACCTCGGCGATCGTCCAGCCCGAGCGCTCGAGCCGGCGCCACTCGCGCAGCCCCGCGCGGGCATAGGCCTCGATCACGGCATCGGCCTCGAGCGGCGAGAAGCCGCTCAGCAGCCCGCTCTGGGGCGCGTGGCCCGTCCAGCTTGCGGCCAGGCGCGCATGGAGCGGCGCGGGGACGTTGGCGGCGAAGCCGTCGGCCGCGGGCGGCGGTTGCGCGGACAGGTCGACGACGATCGCGGAGAGCTCGACGCCGTTGCGCTGCGCGTTGGCCTCGGTCGCCTCGACGCTCGCGGGCTGTAGGTCGACCGCGGTCACAGGCTTCCAGCCCAGGCGGGCGGCGAGGATCGCCAGCACCCCGGTGCCGCAGCCGAGGTCGGCGAACGCACCCGCCGGCTCGATGTCGAGCAGCAACTCGAGGCACGTCTTCGTGGTCGGGTGACCGCCGAGGCCGAACGCCGGACTCTCGCCGAGCGCGATGTCGATCAGGCCGCGGCCGGGGGCGGGCGCCCACGCCGGTCGTACGACAAGCCGCTCGGCGATGACGTCCTCGCGGTAGTCCGCGCGCTGGCGCTCGCGCCAGTCGTCGGGCACGTCCTGCTCGGTGATCAGGTGCGGCCAGCGTCCGAGCGCCCGCTCCACCTCGTCACGCTCCGGAAGCCCCTCGCCGCGGATCGTCAGCTCGACGTAATGGCCGGCGTGGTGCTCGCGCACGCCTCCGGGCAGCATCGGCAACAGGCGGTCGAGCACGTCCTCGACCGCGATCCGGGGGATCCGCACGACGAGCTGTCGCATCGTCCTCTACATCACCGCGATCCAGATGTAGTACGCGGCCACGACGGTGAAGATGACAGCATCGAGTCGGTCGAGCGCACCGCCGTGCGGACCGAACAGGCTCCCGGCGTCCTTCGTGCCGACATCCCGCTTGATCATCGACTCGAACAGGTCACCCAGCGGCCCGAGGACTGCGACCGCGAGCCCGAGGAGCAGCGCCTGGCCCTGGGTGAGCCAATCCTGGTAGAGGCCGGCGAAGAACATCGCCAGGATGGCGATCAACATGCCGCAGAACAGGCCCTCGACCGTCTTGTTCGGCGAGATCGACGGCGCGAGCGGCCGGCGGCCGAACAGCCGGCCACCGAGGTAGGCCGCGGTATCGCCGAGGAACGTCGCCACGAGGACATCGATGATGATCGCGTTGCCGTGATGGACCTGCCGCAGCAGCACCGCATGGGCGAAGGCGAATCCGATCCAGTACACGCCGAGGAGGGTCCCGGCGACGGTGACGGTGGCGTGGTCGTGGATGCCGCGCATGAGCATGGCGACGAACAGCACCGGGATCGTCGCCATCGCGACCTCGAGCACCTGGCGTTGGCCGCCGAAGCGCGCAACGAGGACCATGCCGACGAGCGCCGCGAAGCCGACGAGCGGGATCGGCCGCCAACGCCCGAGCATGCGGTAGAGCTCGTGCAGGCACACACAGCCGATCGCCGCGATGAACAGCGCAAAGGCGAGGCCGCCGATGTCGACGAATACGATCGCGAGCACAGCCGCCGGGATCGCGACGACGATCCGGGCGAGAAGATCCGACCCGCCGCGGTCCGACCCGCCGCGGCGTCTGGGTGCGGGCTCCTTGGCCGGCGCCGGACGTCGAGACCGGGACCGGGGCTGCGCGGTCGGGCGCCGCGTCTGCGGCATCAGCGCCCCCCGAATCGCCGCTGGCGAATCGTGAACTCGTCAAGGCTGGCTTCGAACGCCGCGCGTGAGAAATCCGGCCAGAGCTCGTCCCGGAACACGAGCTCCGAGTAGGCCCCCTGCCACAGGAGGTAGTTGGAGATGCGCTGTTCGCCGCTCGTGCGAATGATGAGATCGGGGTCGTGCATGTCCGGGGCGTAGAGGTGGGCGCGGAACTCATCCTCCCCCCCACCGGTAAAGGTTCGCGCTGCGTCGACGATCTCCGCCCTGCCGCCGTAGTTGAAGGCGACGAACAGGGTGATGCGGCGATTGCCGCCCGTCACCTCCTCCGCCCAGGCCATGCGCTCCACGAGATGCGGCGGGACGGGATCCGAGCGGCGCCCGAGGAACCGCATGCGCACGCCCTCGGCATGCAGCTCGGGGGTCTCGACGGCCAGCCGGCGCTCGAACATGTCCATCAGGCCCGCGACCTCCTCCGGCGAGCGGTTCCAGTTCTCCGTCGAGAACGAGTAGACGGTGAGCTCCTCGACCCCGAGCTCGACCGCGTCGCGCAGTCGCGCCTTGACGACGTCGGCACCGGCCTCGTGGCCGGCGATGACCGGCAGCCCGCGCCGCGTTGCCCAGCGACCGTTGCCGTCCGTGATGATCGCGACGTAGCGCGGCCCCGCCACCCGCTCGCCCTCCTGAGCCGGGGCCATCTCAGACCTCGAGGATCTCAGCTTCCTTCTGGACCAGCAGCTCGTCGAGCTCGCCGATCCTCGCGTCGGTCACCTTCTGGAGCTCGACCTCGGCGCGGTGTTCGTCGTCAGAGCCCGCCTCGCCGGCATCCTTGAGCTCGCGCAGGTCGTGCATGACGTCGCGGCGGACGTTGCGGATCGCCACCCGGCCCTCCTCGGCGATGTGCCGGACGACCTTCACGAGCTGGCGTCGGCGTTCCTCGGTGAGCTCGGGCACGCCCAGGCGGATGACGTTCCCGTCGTTGTTCGGGGTCAGGCCGACGTCGGACTCGAGAATCGCCCGTTCGATCGCCTTGATCGAGCTCTTGTCGTACGGCTGAATGGTCAGCAGCCGCGGCTCCGGGGCGCTGATCGTGGCCAGCTGCTTGAGCGGCGTGATCGTCCCGTAATAGTCGACGGAGATGCGGTCGAGCAGGGCCGGGCTCGCGCGTCCAGTGCGGACCGTGCCGAACTCGTGGCGGATCGACTCGATCGATTTGGCCATTCGTTCCCGGCCGTCGGAGATCAGCTCCTCGGTCAGCTCGCTCATGTCCGCACCAGGGTTCCCACGCGTTCGCCGGACACTATCTTGTCGATGTTGCCACCGTCGCTCATGTTGAAGACGACGATCGGCAGGTTGTTGTCCATGCACAGTGCGAAGGCGGTCGAGTCCATGACCCGTAGGCCTTGCGTGAGCGCGTCCTTGTGGGTGATCTCGGGGATGAACTCCGCGTCGGGATCGGTATCGGGGTCGGCGGTGTAGACGCCCTTGACCTTGTTCTTGGCCATCAGCACGACTTCGGCATGGAGCTCGGCGGCGCGCAGCGCGGCGGCCGTGTCGGTGGTGAAGAACGGGTTGCCGGTACCGGCGGCGAAGATCACCACGCGGCCCTTCTCGAGATGGCGCATCGCCCGGCGGCGGATGTACGGCTCGGCCACCTCGGAGATGGTGATCGCCGATTGGACGCGGGTGGCGACGTCGAGCTTCTCCAGGGCGTCCTGGAGCGCGAGGGCGTTGAGCACCGTGGCGAGCATCCCCATGTAGTCGCCGGTCGCCCGGTCCATGCCGCGCGCCGCGGCCGCGAGGCCCCGATAGATGTTGCCACCGCCGACGACGATTGCCACCTCGACCCCGCGGCTGTGCGTGTCGGCGACCTGTTGGGCGATCGCCTCGACGCACCGGGGGTCGGTGCCGTACTCGAGCTCGCCCATGAGCGCCTCGCCTGAGAGCTTGAGCAGCACCCGCCGGTAGATGGGTGCCGGCGTCTCGGCGGTCGAGCTCACGGGCTCAGCCGCCGACGGAGAAGCGGGCGAACCGGCGGATGACGACGTTCTCGCGGGTCTCGGCCGACAGCGCGGCACGGAGCTCCTCGATCGTCTTGCCGCCGTGCTTGTCCTCGTTGACGTGCGTCTGGCGTAGCAGCACGACGTCGTCGAGCCACTTGTCGACCTTCCCGGTGACGATCCGCTCGCGCACGTTCTCCGGGCGGTCGGCCGCCTGCTCGGTGGCGATGCGCTCCTCGCGCTCGCGGTCCTCGGTCGGCACGTCCGCTTCGTTCACGGCGAGCGGCGCCGCGGCGGCGATGTGCAGGGCGAGGTCGCGGGCGAACTCGACGAACTGCTCGTTGCGAGCCACGAAGTCGGTCTGGCAGTCGACCTCGACGATCACGCCGATCTTGTTGCCGGCGTGGATGTAGCTCTGCACGACGCCCTCGCGAACCTCGGCATCGGCCCGCTTGGCGGCCTGGGCCGCGCCCTTGGTGCGGAGGATCTCGACAGCACGCTCGATGTCGCCGTCGGATTCGGTGAGCGCCTCGCGGCAGGCGAGCACGCCGGCGCCGGTGCGGTCACGTAGCGCCTTCACTTCCGTTGCAGTGATGTCAGCCATCGCTCCTACGCCTTCTCGTCTTCAGTGGGTTGAGTGGGAGCCTCGCCGTCGGCGGCGGGGGCCTCTCCCTCGGCGGCGGGGGCCTCAGCGGGGGCCTGCGCAGCCGCTGCCGGGGCCTGCGCAGCCGCTGCCGGGGCCTGCGGCTCGGCGGCGGCCGCCTCGGGCTCGGGCGTGGCCGCGACCTCGGGTGCCGGGGCCGTCTCGGCCGGCGTCGGCTGCGGGGCGGCGCCGGTCTCGGCGGCGGCAGGCGCCGCCGGCTCGGGCTCGGTGCCAGCCGCCGCCGTGGGGGCCGGCGCAGCAGCCGCCGGAGCCTCCGGGGCAGCCGCGGGAGCCTCGGCGGCGGCAGCAGCCGCGGCCTCGGCCTCCTGACGGGCCTTCTCCTCAGCCTCGACGCGGGCCTTCTCCTCGGCCTCGGCGCGAGCCTTCTCCTCGGCCTCCTGACGGGCCTGCTCCTCGGCCTCGCGGCGAGCCTGCTCCTCGGCCTCGCGGCGAGCGCGCTCCTCGGCCTCCTGGCGCTCACGCTCGAGCCGGGCGCGCTCCTCCTCGGCCCGGAATGCGTTGTGTCCCTGGGCGACGACGTCGCCGATCGCCCGGGTGATCGTCAGGCACGAGCGAATCGCGTCGTCGTTGCCGGGGATCACGTAGTCGATTCCGTCGGGGTCGCAGTTGGTGTCGACGAGCCCGATGATGGGGATCCGCAGTCGCTGGGCCTCGCGCACGGCGATCGCCTCGGTCTTGAGATCGATCACGAACACGGCGTCGGGCGTGCGCTGCATGTTCTTGACCCCACCGAGGTTGGCGCGCAGCTTCGCGAGGTCGGCCTGCGCGGCCATGCGCTCGCGCGTGGGCAGCAACTGAAGCTGGCCTTCCGTCTCATAGCGCTCGAGGTCATGCAGGCGGCGGATCCGCTGCGAGATCGTCTGGAAGTTGGTCAGCAGCCCGCCGAGCCAGCGATGGTTGACGAACGGCATATCCGACGCCGTCGCGATGTCGCGGATCGCGTCACGGGCCTGCTTCTTGGTCCCGACGAACAGGACGGTGCCGCCGCGGCGCGAGACCTCGGCGGCGAACCGCTGTGCCTCGTCGAGCAGCGCCTGCGTCTGCAGCAGGTCGATGATGTAGTTGCCGTCGCGCTCCCCGAAGATGAAGCGTCGCATCTTGGGGTTCCAACGGCGCGTCTGGTGACCGAAATGAACGCCGGCCTCCAGCAGCTCCTGAATTCCGATTTGAGCCACGGTTCCTGCTTCCTTGTGTGGTTTGGCAAGGCAACCACCCGCCGGTGCTCGCGAACCTCGATGGGATTACCGAGGCAGGGCGCGATCCTCACGGGTGGGATCGAATTGGACGTACGGAAAAAAGTTTACGCAAGTTTGCCGAAATCGGTACGTTTCAAGTGCAGCGGGCCTTCACCCTTCCCCTACCTTCGGTGGAGACTCGCTTCGCGGGCCGAACCTCCCTTCCCCTACCTCCGGTGGCTCGGTTCGCATCCGATCGGCGGGGCGGCTTTGGACGGGCCGCCCCGCCGGCATCATTAAGGCCCGGTTGGCGCCGGCGCGATCGCATCCCCGCCGCCCGCCTCGTGCGCCCGCTCGAGCGCATCCGCGAGGTCAGCGGGCAGCGGCGAGCTGACCTCGATCGGCTCGCCGGTGATCGGGTGCTCGAAGGCGAGCCGGGCGGCGTGCAGGAACTGGCGGGTGAGGCCGTAGCGGAGCCGGCCGCCGTATTGGTCATCGCCGCAGATCGGATGGCCGATCGCCGCCATGTGCACGCGGATCTGGTGGGTGCGCCCGGTGTCGAGGACGACGCGCAGCAGCGTCGTGCGCGGGAGCGCACTGACGATCTCGAAGTGGGTCCGCGCGTCACGCGGGTCGTCGGTCTGCACCGACATGAGCGTGCGCTCCTGGCGATGGCGGCCGATCGGCGCGTCGATCGTCCCCGTCCGCGCCGAGGGGCGGCCCTCGACGAGCGCGAGGTACTCGCGCCGGATGCGCCGCTCGGCGAGCATCTCCTTGAGGCGGCGATGCACGGCGTCGGTCTTGGCCACGACGAGCAGTCCCGAGGTGTCGCGGTCGAGGCGGTGGACGATCCCCGCCCGCCACGGATCCCCGCCTGAGGCGCCGCGCGCCGCGAGCGCCTGCGCGAGCGTCCCGCTGCGATGTCCGCGGGCGGGATGCACGACGACTCCGGCCGGCTTGTCGACGACGATCAGGTGCGCGTCTTCGTAGGCGACCTCGTACGGCGCGTCGTCGGCGGGAGCGTCGGGCACCTCCTCGGCGAGGTCGACGACGACCACCTCGCCGGGGCGCAGGGTGTGTCGCTTCGGCGCCCGGACGCCGTCGACCCGCACTCGGTCGGCTTCGATCAGCGTCTGGGCGCGCGACCGCGAGCCGACGGGCCCGGCGAGGAAGCGGTCGAGCCGTACTCCGGCGTCAGCCTCGCCGGCCTGCAGCCGCAGCGCTCCGCTCGCGGGGTCGCCCTCATCCGGAGCGGGCACGCGGCCCCTCCAGCACCCACAGAAGCACGAACACGCCGACGGTGATCGACATGTCGGCGACGTTGAAGGCCGGCCACAGCGGCAGCTTGATGAAGTCCGTCACCGCGCCGTGCGCAAGACGATCGATGAGGTTCCCGAGCGCCCCGCCGACGAGCAGCCCGGTGGCCAGCCAGAGTCCCTGACGATCGGGGCGGCGGATCAGGTATGTGACGAGCAGCGCGAGCGCGACGAAGGTGATGACGAGCACGATCGCCCCGCCCCCGGAGAAGAAGCCGAAGGCGACGCCGCGGTTGCGCACGTGGACGAGATGGATGCCGAGGAACACGCTGCGTCCCTCGTCGGCGGCCGTGCTCTGGGCGACCGTGTGCTTGGTCACGTAGTCGAGGACGAGCACGCCGACGATGACCGCCGCCGCTCGCATGAGGGCGACGCTCCTCACCCGGGGGCTGGCGGGCGCCTGAGCAGCCATCACCTGCGGTTCGGAGCTCAACCGGCGATCAGGTTGACGACGATCGTCCGCACGATATAGAGCAGGAAGATGGCGATGATCGGCGAGAGGTCGAACATCCCGACCGGCGGGATGAAGCGACGAAACAGGCCGAGGTAGGGATCGCATACGTCCCGGAGGAAGTTCATCAGCGCGTCCGACCAGCGCGAGTACGGCAGCCGCAAGCCGAACGAGAACAGCAGGTTGAGGAGGATGTAGATGAAGATGATGAGGATGTAGACCTCGAACAGCGCGCTCACATAGTTGGCGATGTCCGAGCGGGTGACGGCGGCGAGGATCATCAGCGCGACCCGCCATCGATGACCGCGTCGCTCGCGGCGAGGAACGCGGCGCGGACTCCGGCCCGCTCGAGCGCGGCGAGGCCCCGGGCGGTCACGCCACCGGGCGAGGTGACCTCGCGCCGCATGGCGAGCGAGTCGTAGTTGCGGGCCTCGAGCAGCGCCGCGGACCCGGCCATCGTCTCGGCGACGAGCCGACCGGCCAGCGCCGGCTTCAGGCCGCGCCGCACCGCGGCGTCGACCTGGGCCTCGGCGAGCAGCGCCTGGTAGGCGGGTCCGACGCCGGAGATCGAGTTGGCGGTCGGCATCAGCTCCTCGCTGACGCGCACGACAGAGCCGATCCGCTCGAACAGCTCCACGACCGTCCTCTCGAGATCCTCGGGCGGCTCGCCCGACGGAGCGAAGATGGTGACGCCGCGCCGCACCTCGACGGCGGTGTTCGGGAGCAGGCGGAACACCGGGATCCCGGGGTAGGCCTCCCGGAGCTCGGCCACCGGCACGCCGCCGAGCACCGAGGCAACCGCTCGCGTGGCGCCCCCGACCTCGGCGGCCACGGCCCGCAGCTGCGCGGGCTTGTGGCAGAGCACGACGAGGTCGGCCCGTTCAGCCACCGCGCGCGGCGTGGTGAGGGCCTCACCGCCCAGCTCACGGCACAGCTCCTGGGCCCGGCCTGACCCGCTGTCGCAGCACGAGACCGGATCGCCCCAACCACGCGCCAACGCGCGGGCCATGTTCCCGGCACCGATCAGGCCAACTCGCATGGGGCTGAACGTTACCGGGGCGGGCGGGGCGAGCCTGCCCGAGCCGTCCGCTAGCTCTGGTTGAAGAAGCCCTTCTCGACCAGGCGCGCTCGCTCTTCGGCCGAGACCTCGACGTTCTGGGGGGTGAGCAGGAACACCTTGTCGGCGATGCGCTGCATGCCCCCGTCGAGGGCGTAGGTGAGCCCGCTGGAGAAGTCGATCAGGCGCTTGGAGAGATCGGTGTCGGTGCTCTGGAGATTGAGGATCACCGGGATCGCGTCCTTGAACTTGTCGGCGACGTCCTGCACGTCGTTGAAGTTCTTGGGTGCGACGAAGTGGACGCGGACGTCGCCGCCGTTGCGGCCGTTGCCGCGACCGCCAACCGGGCGCAGCGCGGTCGTGCGCCGCTCGCTGCCGGCGTCGTCGGCGAAGATGTCGTCGATCTCGTCCCGCCGGCGACGCGACGAGCTCAGCCGCCGAACGTTGGGGCGCTCGCGGTAGGTGTCCTGCATCTCGTCCTCGGGCTCGGGATAGGACTCGAGCTCCTCTTCGTACTCGTGATCCTCGGCGAGGCCGAAGTAGACGAGCGTGCGGTGCCAGGTGTCGCGAAAGGCCATGATCGTGGGAGTGGTTCGGTAGGAGGGAGGGTTTCCCTGCCCCGATTATGACGCGCCGGCGGCTCGAGGCGGAAGGGATGCATAGAGAATTGTGCCCAACCGCACAATCGTCGCGCCCTCCTGCACCGCGACCCGGTAGTCCTGGCTCGTCCCCATCGACAGCTGCGGGAGCCCGTGTTCGCCCGCGAGTTCGCGCAGGCGGCGGAAGAATGGACGGCTCTCCTCCGGGTCGTGGGCGAGCGGCGGCATCGTCATCAGACCGACGACCCGCACCGGACAGCGCGCGAGGAAGGCCGGCAGTGCGTTGGGCGTGATGCCGCTCTTCTCGCTCTCTCCGGCGATGTTGACCTCGACGAGCACCTCGGTCTCCGGCGTGCCGTGGCGTCCGAGCTGGGCGAGCACCGAGTCGCTCGACACGGAATGGATGTATCGCACGTAAGGCAGGATCTGGCGCACCTTGCGGCTCTGGAGATGGCCGATGAAGTCCCAGGTGAACTCGCCGGGAGCGCTCTGCGCCTTGATCACGAGCTCCTGGGCGCGGTTCTCGCCGAGCAGCGTGAGGCCCGCCTCGCCGAGGGTGCCGATCTCCTCCACGGGGACGTACTTGACGGCGGCGAGGATCTCGACCTCGCGCCCGTCCGGGGCGTGAGCCGCGATCTCGCTCCGGATCCGCTCGAGGTTGGCGCGGACGCCCTGCGCGTTCAGCCCGTGGATCAGCTCAACCATGCGATGCCGGCCTGCCGACCGGTGAGCCCGTGGTCGCGGCGGTGGGAGTAGAACACGCTGGCGTCCGCGCAGATCGTGCACAGGCCGATGTCGTGGACCGTGCCCACGCCCGCCAGCTCGAGCTCCGCCCGGGCGATCGTCTTGAGGTCGAGGTTGTCCCCGTGGCGGGCGTCATGGGCGGCGAACTCGGCGTGGACGTCCTCGCTGACCTCGTAGCAGCAGGGTCCGGCCCCCGGCCCGATCGCCGCCTCGAGGGGGCCGCTGGCCCCGAGCTCGCGCAGCGCCCGCACCCCCTCGCCGATCACGCCTCCGGCCAGCCCGCGCCAGCCGGCGTGGAGCATCGTCACCGCGCCCTCGCCGGCGATGGCGATCGGCAGACAGTCGGCGGTGAGCACCATCGGCGCGAGGTCTCGCCGTCCCGTCGCCTGGCCGTCGGCCTCCGGCGGGTCGGGCAGCTCAAGCTCCGCGGCCAGCGTGGCGCCGGGGGGAATCGCGCGGACGTGGGTGCCGTGGACCTGACGGCCATACGCGAGGACCCGGCCGACGCTGTCCTCCAGCCCCCGGCGGTTGTGCTCGACGGCGCGCGGATCGTCGTCGGTGAAGCGGCCGAGATTGAGGCTCGCGTACGGGCCGGCCGATACACCGCCTCGCCGGGTGGTGAACAGGACTTCGGCGTGCGTCAGGGCGATCGCACAGTGCGCGCCGCGACGGATGAAGGGCTCGGGGAGGGTTGGCGGGGCGGCGGAGGTCATCGCGTGAGCAGTTCGATGCCCGGCACGGGCACGCGGGTCCCGAACTCGAAGTGCGCCCGCCCACGGGCGACGAGGGTCCGGCGATGGGCCCAGCCGCCCACCTGGCGCGCGCGCTCGAACAGGTGCAGCCGCATCGAGGCGGTCTCGCTGTTGTAGCAATAGGCGAGCGCGCCGTCGGGGTCGTGGTAGGTGACCCCGACCATCTGCTCGCGGGTCGCGTCGACCTCCCCGACGAGGCGCCGGCCACCGTCGACGGCCTCGAAGCGCCAACCGGTGAGTGTGAAGGTGCTCTCGTTGCCGAGCACACGCAGCGGTGAGGTCGACTGAAAGTCGCGTCCCTCGACGCGGCCGAGCACCGGGGTGGACGGCCCGACCTCGCGGCCGAGGCGGGGGACGAGCACCGATACCGCGTCGACGAAGGCATCGGTCACGGCCTCGCCATCCGGCGTGGTGAAGTCGTTGCAGTGCACCCAGGCCCACGAGCTCGCGTGCTTGGAGCCCCACAGGTGCGCCTGGGCGCCACGGGCGCCGTCGAGCGCGAGCTCGCCCTGCGGCAGGCGGACGCTCCCCTCGATGCGCAGGTCGGCATGGGGCAGCACGAGCACCGTCTTGGCCAGCCCGCTGCGGCGGAAGAGCCCGTCGACATGCTCGTAGGCGCGTGGGCACGGCTCCCAGCGAAGATCCCAGGCGACATCGTCGATCACGCCGACCATGCCGTGCGCGGACAGCGTCGCGTCGCCGATCGACAGACGGAAGGGATCGGCCTGCGCCCGGAGCTCGGCGAGCGGGAGCGTGGTCTTGCGCGCGAACGTCGCGCCGCCGTTCCGTGGGTCCATCGCCAGCAGCCAGAGGGCGGCCGTCGCCGGCGCCTGCGTGCCGGCGAGCGGGGCAAGCATCGTGTAGCGGATCCACACGCCGACGCCGGTCGCCGGATCGGTGAGGGTGAGGTAATAGACCTCGTAGTGGCCGGGCCCGCCGTCCCACTGCAGTGCGTTGGGTGCCGCCAGCACGCCCCGCAGGCTATCCGCTGGACTGGGCGGCCCGCAGGGCCTCCCCGAGCTGCTCTTCGCGCCCGTCGGCGCGGCCGTCGAGTGCCGCCGCCCGCGCCGCCGCCAGCCCGGTGCCGATCGCGCGTCCGCGGGGGATGCCGGCCGCCTCCAGGTCGTCGCCGGTGATCTCGAGCCCGACATGACGCAGGTCCTCGAGCCACCGCCGGGCGGCCCGCGCAGGGCCGAGCGCGCCGGCGAGCGCGACCTGCTCGGGCGGGGCCTGGCCAATGGCCGCGTCGATCTCCGACGGGCGCGCGGCGGCGGCGAGCCGACGCGCGGTCTCACGCGCGCCGCTCGCGGCTCGCGCGATCACGGTCCGGTCGCCCGCCGGATACGCGAGGCGGTCGAGCAGCGTCTCGAGCCGGTCGGCCGGCTGCCCGAGGCCGGCTGCGGCCATCACGGTCCGGTCGGCGCGCACGTCGTCGGGCAGCACGGCGAGCGCCCGGCGGGCCAGCCCCGGGGCGTCATGCCCGGCGGGCAGCCCGATCGCCGCGGCGATCCCGACCCGCTCGAGCACCGCAAGCTCGCTCGGAGCGTCGGCCTCACGGGAGAGGAGCCGGAGCTCGGCGCCGACCCGGGGTCCGCTCACCGTGGCCAGCGCCCCCGAGCGCACCGCTTCGCGCGCGAGCGCCGCGGTGACGGGATCGGCGGTGAAACCGAGCCGGCCGGCATACCGAGCGAAGCGCAACAGCCGCGTGGGATCGTCGAGGAAGCTCGCGGCGTGGAGCACACGCAGCACGCCGTCCGCGAGGTCGGCGAGGGCATCGAACGACGGATCGCCGCCGGTGACGGCGGTCAGTTGCCCGGCCTCGGGTCCGTTGAGGGCGACGGCGAGCGCGTTGACGGTGAAATCGCGCCGCCGGAGGTCCTCGGCGAGTCCGGCGGGCTCGACCTCGGGCAGCGCGCCGGGATGGGCGTAGCGCTCGCGCCGTGCGCGGGCGATGTCGTAGCGATGGTCGCCCTGCTCGACGGTGAGCGTCCCGAACCGCTCATGGGCGCGCACGATCGGCCCGAGCGCCCGGGCGACGGGCGCCGGGTCGCCCTCGACGACGACATCGAGCTCCCGCGGGGGGCGGTGCAGCAGCAGATCCCGCACCGCCCCGCCCACGAGATGCGCCGGCGGGCTCGCGGGCATGCGCTCGAGCAGAGCGTCACCACCGGGGAGCGCCCGGATCTGCGCGAGTCGTCGCTGCGGTGGCGCAACCTCCACGCGCGGATCTCTAGCATGGCCGCCATGCCGAGCCCACGTTCGCGGCGTACGCTGCGGTGGGCGCTCGTCGCCGGCGCCGTCCTGATCGTTCTGGTCGGCGTCGCGGTGGCCGTCGTCCTGCTGCACTCGCCCGGCAATGTCTCCCATCCGAATCTGTCTTTCACGGCGCCGACGACGACGGCGACCAAGCCCGCGCCCAAGCCCAAGCCGGTCGTCGACACCTTTGAGTGGCCACGCTACGGCTTCGACTCAGGGCGAACCCGCTTCTTCACCGGCGCCGGCAACCTGCATCCGCCGTTGCACGTCGGCTGGGTCTTCCAGGACTACGCCCTGCTCGAGTTCCCCCCGGTCGTGTACGGGCACACGCTGTTCTTCGTCGACGACGACGGCTCGGCCAAGGCGCTGAACGCCGGCAACGGCCACGTCATCTGGCAGCACAAGGTCGGCAGCCTCGCCGCCGCCTCCCCGGCGCTCGGGGTCCGCCAGGGCCTGATCTTCCTGCCGCTGCTCTCGGTCAATGCCCATGCCGGCCAGAACCCAGGCAACGGCCGCTTCGTGGCTCTGTCGATGAAGACCGGCGAGACCGTGTGGAGCCACGTCGTGCCGGCCGGTAGCGAATCCTCGCCGACCGTCGACGGCAACAGCGTCTACTTCGGTGACCAGAGCGGCGCGGTCTACTCGTTGCGCGCGACCGACGGCCATGTCAATTGGACCTACCACGCCAGCGGCGCGGTCAAGGGCGGCCCGGCGCTCGTCGGTGGGCTCCTCTACTTCGGCGACTACGCCGGCCGCGCCTACGCCCTGAACGCCGCCACCGGCCACCAGGCATGGGCGGTGGCGACCAATGGCGCCCGCTTCGGCTTCGGAAGCGGCAATTTCTACGCGACGCCGGCGGTCGCGTTCGGCCGGGTCTATCTGGGCAATACCGACGGCCGCGTCTACTCGTTCGCCGCCCGCACCGGCCAGCTCGCCTGGGCCACGGGGACGAGCGCGTACGTCTACGCCTCGTCCGCGGTCGCGGACGTACCCGGACTCGGACCAACGGTCTACGTCGGCTCCTACGACGGCAACTTCTACGCCTTCAACGCCCAGTCGGGAACGGTTCGCTGGACCCACAGCGCCGGCGGCAAGATCTCCGGGTCCGCGACGATCGTCGACAACGTCGTGTACTTCTCGGACCTCGGCTCGCGCACGACGCTCGGACTCGACGTCAAGACAGGCCGCACTGTGTTCCGCTTCCCCGACGGTGCGTTCAACCCGGTCATCGCCGATCCCACCACGATCTACATGGCCGGGTACTCGCATCTCTACCAGATGCTCCCCGGGCCGGCACGGCACCGCACCCACGGCACCCGGCGCAAGGGCTGACCGCGTATGCTGGTGGGAGCCGCTGCTAGCTAGCTAGCGACGACCGCGCATCTTCATCGGGCGCTAACAGGAAGGCCCGCAATGGCCGTACCGCCCGCTAACTCGGCGGTTTTCCCGCCCGCGGAGCGCTGCCCGTGGAACGGATCCTCGGGCCTTGTTTGCTAGAATGCGTCGCCATGCGTTGTCGTAGTGGAAGTCACTGTCAGCAGCCGGCCCTCAAGGGTCGTCGGTTCTGCGCGGATCACGCGGCTGAGCTCGATCGCATGCGCGAAGAGCTCAAGGATGCCGCCGCTGCCCGCATCGGTCGGGGCCGGCCCAAGCGGTCGTCTACGTGCTGCCGTCCTGGCTGTTATGAGCCTCGCGTCCCGCCCGCCGCGTATTGCGATACGTGCTCGGCCGCGGGTTACGTGGAGGAAGCCGCCTAACCGCGGCTCACTCACAGCCAGCACACATAATTGGATCTTCTTGCCGGATTGGCCGGGTTTTTGCGGCTTACGGCGGCCTGCGCTCGCGCAGCCGTCCGTGGACATGAAAACCGGCCCGGGTGAGCCCTGCCCGAACCGGCCTGGCTAGGCCGGCCGGACCGGCACACCGGCCCTGGCCATCATCTCCTTGGCCTCGGCCACCGTGTGATGGCCGTAGTGGAAGATCGATGCGCACAGCACGGCGTCCGCGCCGGCCTGCACCGCGTCGACGAGGTGCCCGAGCTCGCCCGCGCCGCCGCTGGCGATGACCGGAACCCCAACGGCGGCGGTGACCGCGCCGGTGAGCGCGAGGTCGTAGCCGGCATTCGTCCCGTCGCGGTCCATGCTCGTGAGCAGGATCTCCCCCGCCCCGCGGGCGACGCCCTCGCGGGCCCAGGCGACGGCGTCGCGGCCGGTGGGCGTCCGGCCTCCGGCGAGGTAGGCCTCCCAGCCGTCCGCCGGGCGTGACTTGGCGTCGATCGCCAGCACGACGCACTGGGCGCCGAACGTCGCCGCGAGCTCGTCGATCAGCTCGGGCCGCGCGAGCGCCGCCGAGTTGACAGAGATCTTGTCCGCCCCGGCGTCGAGCACCGCCTGGGCGTCGGCGACCGAGCGGATGCCGCCGCCGATCGTGAAGGGGATGAAGACATCGTCCGCGGTCCGCCGCGCGAGCTCGACGACCGTCTCGCGCTTGTCCGAGGTGGCGGTGATGTCGAGGAACACGAGCTCGTCGGCCCCACCCGTGTCGTAGCGCGCGGCGAGCTCGACGGGGTCGCCCGCGTCGCGCAGGTCGACGAAGCCGACCCCCTTGACGACCCGGCCGGCGTCGACGTCGAGGCACGGGATGATCCGCTTGTAATGCATCATGCCCGACGGCGGCGCCGACGGCGCACGCGCCCGCCGTCGAGCATCGCCTGCGCCTCCCCCACCTCGAATCGCTGCTCGTACAGCGCCTTGCCGACGATCACGCCGGCGAGGTTGACCTGGCGCAGCGCGTACAGGGCCTGGAGGTCCTCGAGCGAGGACACCCCGCCCGAGTAGACGAACGTGCCACGGACCGCGGCGGCAATCTCCTGGACCGCGACGAGGTCCGGGCCCTCGAGCATCCCGTCGCGCTCGATGCTCGAATAGACGAAGCGGCGCACGCCGCGGGCGCCGAGACGCTCGAAGACCGACTCGGCCGGGATGTCCGTCTGCTCGGTCCACCCGGCAGCGGCGAGCTTCCCGCCGCGCACGTCGACCGAGACGATCACCCGGTCACCGTGCTCGGCCACCACCGTGTCGAGAAAGTCGATGTCGTGGTAAGCGGCCGTGCCGAGGATCACCCGCGTCGCGCCTGCGCTCAGTGCCGCGTGCACCGCGCCGGCGTCGCGCAGGCCGCCGCCGAGCTGCACCGGCACGTCGAGCTCGCCGGTGATGCGCCGCACGTGCTCGAGGTTGGCCGGGGCTCCGTCGCGCGCCCCGTCGAGGTCGACGATGTGCAGTGAGCGCGCGCCCGCGGCCACCCAGCGCCGCGCGGCGTCGAGCGGGTCGGCGTCGTAGACCGTCCTCTCGCTGAACTCACCCCGGGCGAGACGGACCGCCGTGCCCTCGAGGATGTCGATCGCCGGATAGAGGATCACGAGCGGGCTCCCGTCGGCGCGGCCGTGCGGCTGCGACCCACCACGGCGACAAACGCGGCGAGCATCGCCAGACCGTGACGCGAGGACTTCTCAGGGTGGAACTGCACACCGAGGACCGAGCCGGTGGCGACGATCGTCGGGAAGCGCTCCCCGTACTCGGTCGTGCCGACGACCGCGCCGGGGTCACGGGGCTCGGCGACATAGGAGTGCACGTGGTAGAACGGGCATCCGTCGGGCGGCAGCCGCGCCAGCAGCGGCGAGCTGCGCTGGAAGCGCACCTCGTTCCAGCCGATGTGGGGCACGCGCAGCGAGCCGGCCCGCAGCGGCCGCACCTCGCCGGCGATCAGACCGAGGCCATCGGCCGGCTCGAGCTCGCTCGAGCCGTCGAACAGCAACTGCATCCCCAGGCAGATGCCGAGCACGGGCGTGCCCGCGTCGGCGCGCCGCCGGATGAGGTCCGCGAGGCCGAGCTCGGTCAGCCGGCGCATGCCCGCCGGGAAGGCCCCGACGCCGGGCACGACGAGCGCGTCGGCCCGCTCGAGCTCGGCCAGATCACGGGTGATCGCGGGTTCGGCGCCGACGTGGGCGAACGCCTTCTGCACCGACCGGCGGTTGCCCATGCCGTAGTCGACGATCGCGATCCGCGGCCCGCCGGCCTCGCTCATACGAGTGTGCCCTTGGTGCTCGGAACCCCGGTCTCCCGGGGATCGACGGCGACCGCCATCCGAAGCGCCCGGGCGAAGGACTTGTACAGCGCCTCGATGATGTGATGGGCGTTCGTTCCCGTCTGGACGGTGAGGTGCAGCGTGAGCCGGGCATTCCCGGCCACGGCACGGAAGAACTCCTCGGCGAGCTCGTGGTCGAAGTTCCCGATCGCCCCCGGGGCGAGCGGGGGGCTGAAGACGCACAGGCCGCGGCCGGAGATGTCGATCGCACAGGCGGCGCGCGCCTCGTCCATCGGCACGACCGCGTAGCCGTAACGGACGATCCCGCGCCGGTCCTCGAGTGCGCGGTCGAGGGCCTGGCCGAGGCAGATGCCCACGTCCTCGACGGTGTGGTGGGCCCCGGTCTGCAGATCGCCGGTGGCCCGTACGGTGAGGTCGAGGCTGCCGTGACGCGCGACGAGCTCGAGCATGTGGTCGAGGAAGCCGACCCCGGTCTCCCGCACCCCCGAGCCGCTGCCCTCGAGGTCCAGGGTGAGGTGGACGTCGGTCTCGCCGGTGCGGCGGTCGATCACTGCATCGCGGCTCATGGCTGCCCATTCTCCCCGATGCGGGCCTCCATCGACCTCGCGTGGAACTCGAACCCCTCGGCGCGGGCGACCGGTGCGCCGGCGCGCGCGAGCGGCCCCGCCTCGCCGATCCGCACCTCGGAGAACGTGCGCCGGAAATGCGCCGGGGAGAGGCCGGAGGCGAAGCGCGCCGCGCCGCCGGTCGGCAGCACGTGATTGGAGCCCGCGACATAGTCGCCGAACGCCGTGCCCGATCCGGCGCCGACGAACAGGCAGCCGGCGCGGGTGATCTGCGGGGCGAGCGCCTCGGCTCGCGGCCCGGCCAGCTCGAGGTGCTCGGGGGCGAACGCCTCGGCGAGGCTGAGCGCCGCCGCGAAGTCGGGAACCTTGACCGAGCGCGCGACGGCGCCGGTCTCCGGACCGGCTTCCAGCCTCGCGGCAAGTGCGTCGAGCAGCGCGCCCGAGGTCGAGACGGCGACGACGAGTGTTCCCGGCCCGTGCTCGGCCTGCGCGAGCAGATCGAGTGCGAGCGGATCGGGGTCGACCCCCTCGTCGGCGAGCAGCAGCAGATCGCTCGGGCCGGCGAAGCCGTCGATCCCGACCTGGCCGAACACCTGCCGCTTGGCCTCCTGGACGAACAGGTTCCCTGGTCCGACGATGACGTCGACCGCGTCGACCGACTCGGTGCCGTAGGCGAGCGCGGCGACGGCCTGCGCGCCTCCCATGCGGTAGACGACACTCGCGCCGGCCAGCCCGCAGGCGGCGAGCACGACCGGGTGCACGTCACCGTCCTCGCCGGGCGGTGCGCACACAGCGACCTCGCCGACGCCGGCCACCTGCGCGGTGACGACGCCCATGACGACGGTGCTCGGGTAGGGGGCGCGGCCTCCGGGGACGTACACGGCGCCACGGCTCACCGGAGCGGACCGCAGCCGCACCTCGTGGCCGGGAAACTCGACGACCTGCTCGGCGGCCGACAGCCGGCCGGCGGCGACACGGCGGACGTTGTCGATCGCCGTGCGCAGCCCGCGCTCGACCTCGGGATCGAGTTCGGCGAGCGCGTGCTCGATGTCCGCGGCCCCGACTCGCAGCGGTGGCGGCTCGGCGCCACGGGTGTCGAACCGCCGGGTGTAGGCGTCCAGGGCCTCGTCCCCGGCGTTGCGAACCTCCCGGATGATCTCCCCCACCGCGTTCTCGACCGAGTGGCCGGCGGGCACGAGCGCCCGCAGCCGCTCGGCGGCCTCCGTCGGGTCGGCGGGCCCACCCGGGGCGGCGACGGCGATCCGCTCAGATCGCACCGAGCCGCTCCAGGAGCGCGTCGATCGCCCTCGCCTTGAGGCGGTGGGCGACCGGATTGACGATCAGCCGGGCGGTGCACACGGCGATCTCCTCGCGGATGACGAGGCCGTTCTCGCGCAGCGTCGTCCCGGTCGCGGTGAGGTCGACGATCCCCTCGACAAGTCCGGTGAGCGGCGCGAGCTCGACCGACCCCTTCACCTCGACGATCTCCGCCTGCCGCCCGGTCTGGAGGAAGTGCTGGGCGGCGATCCGCGGGTACTTGGTGGCGATCCGGACGACGCCGAGCCTCCGCAGCGCCTCCTGCGCCCGGTCCTCGCCGGCGACACCCGCGAGGACCATGGTGCAGCGGCCGTAGCCGAGGTCGACGAGCTCGAGCACCTCGCGCTCGGACTGCTCCATCAGGACGTCCTTGCCGGTGATGCCGATGTCGGCCGCGCCGGCCTCGACGTACGTCGGCACGTCCGACGGCCGCATGGTGACGATGCCCGCGGCCTCGAACAGGAGCTTGCGGTCGTTCTCACGGACCTCGCGGGTGTCGAGACCGAGACGGTCGAGCAGGTCGAGGGTCTCGGTGAACAACGCGCCGCGCGGGACGGCGATCCGCAGGTCGCTCACTTCACCCCTCGTTCCTCGCCCGTGAGCGCGATGTGCACGCGCTCGACATTGAGCGCGAACCCGACCGCCGGGAGGGGCCGGCCGAAGCGCCCGAGCAGCTCGTCGTAGCGGCCGCCGGCGCCAATCGGTTCGCCGTACGCGGGGTCGTAGACCTGGAAGATCGCGCCCGTGTAGTAGCCGAGGCTGCGCACGAGCCCGAAGTCGAAGATCAGCCGGTCGGCGACGCGCGGCGCGAGCAGCGCGAGCACCTCGCGCATGCCGGTGCCCGCGGCCTCGAGCGCCCCCGAGAGGTCGTCGAGGATCTCCGCGCCGCCCCGCATCTGGCGGACGGCGAGCAGCAGCTCGAATGCCTCGTCGCCGAGCCCGAGCCCCCGCAGCTCCCGCTCGACCCCGACGTAGTCGCCGTTGACGAGCTCGGCGAGGATCCGCTCTCGGCTCTCGGCGTCGACCCCGACCGCCTCGAGCAGCGACGGGTAGAGCGACGCATCGCCGACACCGATGCGGAAGTTCTGCAAGCCGGCGGCTTCGAGCGTGTCGCAGAGGACGGTGAGCACCTCGGCGGTGCCGCCGGGCGCGGGAGCGCCGATCAGCTCGATGCCGGCCTGGAGGAACTCGCGCGCCTGGCCGCGCTGGGGCCGGACCCCGCGATAGGCGTGCGCGATGTAGGAGAAGCGGAACGGCGGCTCGGAGTGGGCGTAGCGGGTCGCGGTGAGCCGCGCGATCGGGACCGTCATGTCCGAGCGCAGCGCCAGCACGTTGCCGTGCTCGTCGAACAGCCGGTAGGCGGGCCGCGCCGAGGTCATCCCGGCGCGCTCGAACGTGCCCTCGTACTCGAGTGCCGGCGTGTAGACCTCGCCGTAGTCCGCGGTGTCGAACACGCCGCGGACGCGGTCGGTCATCGCCCGCAGCTCCCGCATCTCGTCGGGCAGGACGTCACGAGTGCCGCTCGGGATTCGATGGATCATGGCGCTGTCAGGGCGCGGGGCGGCGGGGCCGCTCACACGTGCACGGGCACGTCGTCGACCCGCTCGATCCGCGCGCCGAGCTGGCGCAGACGCTCGTCGATCCGCTCGTAGCCGCGGTCGATCTGCCGGATGTTGCCGATCTCCGTCACGCCATCGGCGCACAGCGCGGCGATCAGCATCGCCATCCCGGCGCGGATGTCGGGCGATTCGACGCGCTCCCCCCGCAGTCGCCGGGGCCCGACGACGATCGCCCGGTGGGGGTCGCAGATCGTGATCGCGGCGCCCATCAGCTGCAGCTTGTCGGTGAAGAACAGCCGGTTCTCGAACATCTTCTCGTGGATGATGACCGAGCCCGACGCCTGCGTGGCGAGCGCGAGCGCGATGCTCGTGAGGTCGGCCGGGAAGGCCGGCCACGGCCCGTCCTCGACCTTCGGCGTGTAGTCGCCGGCGTCGTTGCGGATGACGAGCTCCTGGTCGCCGGGGACGATCACGTCGGCGCCGCGCAGCTCGCTGCGCAGGCCGAGGCGCTCGAACACCATGCGGATCATGCGCAGGTCCTGGGGCTTGGTGTCCTTGACGATCAACTCGCCACCGGTCACCCCGGCCAGGGCCATGAAGGAGCCGATCTCGATGTGGTCCGGCGCGATGCTGTGCCTGCACCCGCTGAGGCTCGTGGTGCCGTGCACGGTCATGACGTTCGAGCCGATCCCGTCGATCTGGGCGCCCATCGCCACGAGCATGCGGGCGAGGTCCTGGACGTGGGGCTCCGAGGCGGCATTGCGGATCACCGTCGGGCCGCGGGTCAGCGCCGCGGCCATGAGCGCGTTCTCGGTCGCCATCACCGAGGGCTCGTCCATGAGGAAGTCGCAGGGGCGAAGGCCGGCGACCGGCGCCTCGATCGTGATGTTGCGGCCGTGGTCGACGCTCGCCCCGAGAGCGCGGAAGGCGTCGAGATGCGGGTCGAGGCGGCGGCGGCCGATGACGTCGCCGCCGGGGGGCGGCATCTCGGCCCGCCCGAACCGGGCCAGCAGCGGGCCGGCGAGCAGGAACGAGGCCCGGATCCGCTCGCCGAGGCCGCGGTCGACGGTCTGGCTGTCGACGGTCGAGGCGTCGATCGCGACCTCCCCGTCGCCGAGCCATTCGACGCTCGCCCCGAGCGACTCGAGCAGCAGGGTCATCGTGACGACGTCGGAGATGCGTGGGACGTTGCGCAGGATCACCTCGTCGTCGGTGAGCAGGCAGGCCGCGAGGATCGGGAGGGCCCCGTTCTTGTTGCCGGCGGGCACGATCGTGCCCGAGAGGGGCACGCCGCCTTCGATTACGAACTTGTCCATGGTCTGTGTCGTGGGCAACGGGGTGGCACGCAGGGAGTCCCGCGGGTTAGCCACGGGAGTCAGGGCGGTCTGATTGCCCGGTGCGCGGACCTCGCGGTCAACTACTTCCGGCGCGTGGTCCGGCCCCGAGCCCTGAGCTAGGGTAACAGCCATGCCGCAGACACTTTCGCGCGACGACGCCTGGACCCTGCTTTGTGAATGGACCCAGTCCGAATCGCTGCGTCGCCACATGCTCGCGGTCGAGGCGGCGATGCGGGCCTACGCCCCGCGGTTCGGCGGGGACGTCGAGCTCTGGGGGCTGACCGGCCTGCTGCACGACCTCGACTACGAGCGCTATCCCGACCTCGAGGACGGCCATCCCCGCTACGCGATGCGCGAGCTCGAGGCCCGGGGCTACCCACCCGAGCTCGTCCGCGCCGTCGCCTCCCACGCAGACTTCCTGGGCGTCTCGCGGGATACGCCGATGGAGAAGGCCCTCTACGCCGTCGATGAGCTCTCCGGCTTCATCCTCGCCGTCGCCTACGTCAGGCCCGAGGGACTGGTGGGCATGACCCCGAAGTCGGTCAAGAAGAAGCTCAAGCAGCCGAGCTTCGCCGCCGCCGTCAACCGCGAGGAGCTGCGCGAGGGCGCCGCCGACCTCGGGGTCGACTTCGACGAACACCTGACGATCGTCATCGCGGCGCTCACCGAGCGGCGTGAGGAATTGCTGCCGGCCGGCGAGGCGGCCTGAGGTGCCGCTGACAATCGTCGTCCTCGAGGGCGACGAGACCGGCCAGGAGCTGCTCGAGCAGGCCGTCCGCGTGCTTGACCCCGCGCTGCTCGAGCTCGAGCTCGAGCTGAGGCGGTTCGACCTCTCCCTCGGCCACCGCCGGGACACGGCCAACGGCGTCGTCACCGAGGCCGCCGCGGCGATGCGCGAGAGCGGTTTCGGCCTCAAGGCGGCGACGATCACCCCCGAGGGCGCGGGCGACGTCGGCTCGCCGAACCGGATCCTGCGCGAGGAGGTCGACGGCAAGGTGATCGTCCGCACCGGTCGACGACTGCCCGGGGTGGCGCCGATCGCCGGAGTCCACTACCCGATCTCCGTCGTCCGCATGGCGGTCGAGGACGCTTACGGCGCGCAGGAGTGGCGCGAGGGCGACGAGGGCGCGGAGAGCGAGGTCGCGCTGCGCACCGAGCGGGTGACGCGCTCGACCTGCCGCGCGGTGTCCGAGTTCGCCTTCCGGACGGCCGAGAGCATGGGGGCCAGGGTCTACGGAGGGCCGAAGTGGACCGTCTCGCCGGTCTACGAGGGCATGCTCAAGGAGGAGATGGACGCGGCCGCCGCTCGCCACCCGCAGGTCGCCTACCAGCCGGTGTTGATCGACGCGACGTACGCCGGGCTGCTGTCCGGGGCGACCGACGCCCCGCTTGTCATCCCGGCGCTCAACCGCGACGGGGATTGCCTGTCCGACCTTGTCCTGCCGATGTTCGGCTCGATCGCCGGCGCCGAGTCCGTCCTCCTCGCCTTCGACGAGAGCTATGACACGACCGTGGCGATGGCCGAGGCGCCCCACGGAACGGCTCCCGCGCTGCTCGGCAAGGATCTCGCCAACCCATTGGCCATGATCCTCGCCTGCGGCGCGATCCTCCACCACGCCGCACCCCGGCACGGGCCCTCGGCCGAGCGCGCGTCCCGCGCGATCTACGAGGCCGCGCTCGAGACCGTCGCCGCCGGGACGCGGACGCCGGACCTCGGCGGCCATGCCGGTACGGCCGAGTTCACGGACGCGGTCCTCGGGCGTGTGCGGACGAAGATCGAGGTGTGGTCGACGCTCGGAACGGCTGCGTGAGGCTCGGCGACCGGGCCCGTCGACCCGTGCACGAAAAGTTGCAGGATTTAGGCGGTTCCGTCCGAAGGCAGGCGTACGGTTACGAACATATGTTCCAGTCTTCGAAAACCCGCCTGCGCACCTGGATGGCACGACTCGACGACATCCTCGCCGACCATCCCGATGAGCTCCGCGCCGACGATGCGGGCTACCTCCACCACCCTCACCGCACCCCGCTGCGCTGGCAGCGCGAGCGCCGTCTCGGCTCGGTTGCACAGCGGCCCGCGCACTGCATCACGCCCGTGCGCGCGGCCCGCGACCGGCCGAGCCGCGACCGCGCCACCCGCTAACCGATCGGGACGTGCGGGCGCACGACGAGGCCGCCGGCCGGGAGCGTGCTCCCGGCACGGTTCGCGGCGCCACCGGCCCACCTCTCCGGCCTGACACCCTCCCCCGCGTCCGCGGCCACGACGAGCCGCTGCGGGCGGGTGATCGCGCCGGACGGTTCGCCGTTCGGCTGCGCGTTCTTGCCGGCGGTGGCCAGGCCGAAGACGACGATCAGGAACGTGCCGAGGCCGAGGACGACGCAGATCACCAGGAGGACGAGCACCTGCGGGTTCTGGCGGAAGAAACGGCGGAGGTCGTGCACGCGGTCTAGTGTCGTGAGTCGGAAATTCGTGAGCAGGCTCGGGAGCGGCTGGGCGTGGATGGCGGATGGCGACGATCCAAGTCGTACTGGTGGTCCGGCGGGATCGTCGCCATCCGCAAGGCGCGTCCAGACGCCGCGAGACGGCCACCGAATTCATCAATCAGGACACTAGATGGTCGCAGGCGCCACGCGGGCACGGACGGCGACGGAACGCGGCCGGCAGCGGGAGGGTCGCAGGCGCCTCGCGCGCGTGGGCGGCAACACAGGGGGCGGCAACCACAGGGGGCGGCAACAGGAGGGGCGGCAACACAATGCGGACGGCGGCGGGGCCGCTTAACGCACTCGACCCCGCGGATCTCGAACTCGAGACACACACGGGGTCGAAGAAAGAACCGGCGGCGACCTACTCTCCCAGGCCCTTGCGGGCCAAGTACCATCGGCGCTGAGGGGCTTAACGGCTCTGTTCGGAAAGGGAAGAGGTGTTTCCCCCTCGCTATAGCCACCGGAAACCGGTCGAGACGGCCCCCTCGCGGGCCTTCAAAACTACACAGTGCCAATGCACGGATATCAAATATCCGTCAAGCCCTCGACCCATTAGTACCGGTCTCCTACGAGTGTTACCACTCTTCCAGATCCGGCCTATCAACCTGGTGGTCTACCAGGGGTCTTACTCCCTCAATGGGGATGGGAGAGCTCATCTCGAGGCCGGCTTCCCGCTTAGATGCTTTCAGCGGTTATCCGATCCGCACGTAGCTAACCTGCGGTGCCCTTGGCAGGACAACAGATACACCAGAGGTGCGTTCATCCCGGTCCTCTCGTACTAGGGACGAATCCTCTCAACTCTCCAACGCCCACGGCAGATAGGGACCGAACTGTCTCACGACGTTCTGAACCCAGCTCGCGTACCGCTTTAATGGGCGAACAGCCCAACCCTTGGGACCTACTTCAGCCCCAGGATGCGACGAGCCGACATCGAGGTGCCAAACCGGGCCGTCGATGTGGACTCTTGGGCCCGATAAGCCTGTTATCCCCGGAGTACCTTTTGTCCGTTGAGCGACGGCGCTTCCACTTGCTACCGCCGGATCACTAAGGCCAACTTTCGTTCCTGCTCGACCTGTCGGTCTCGCAGTCAAGCTCCCTTACTGCCTTTACACTCTACGCACGATTTCCGACCGTGCTGAGGGAACCTTTGCGCGCCTCCGTTACATTTTGGGAGGCGACCGCCCCAGTCAAACTACCCGCCTGTCACTGTCCAGCGCCCGGATTCACGGCGCACTGTTAGAGATCCAATACATCAAGGGTGGTATCTCAAGGTTGGCTCCACGCCAGCCGCAGCCGGCGCTTCCAAGCCTCCCACCTATCCTGAGCGAAATGCATCGAACCCCAATACCAGGTTGTAGTAAAGGTTCACGGGGTCTTTCCGTCTAGCCGCGGGTACTCGGCATCTTCACCGAGACTGCAATTTCACCGAGCCCCTCGTTGAGACAGCGTTCAAGTCGTTACGCCATTCGTGCAGGTCGGAACTTACCCGACAAGGAATTTCGCTACCTTAGGACCGTTATAGTTACGGCCGCCGTTTACCGGGGCTTAGTTTCGGTGCTTCGGGTTGCCCCTAACACCTCCACGTAACCTTCCGGCACCGGGCAGGCGTCAGCCCCTATACGTCGTCTTACGACTTAGCAGAGACCTGTGTTTTTGGTAAACAGTCGCTTGAACCTATTCACTGCGGCCCTCTCGGGCTCCACTCGCGAGGAGTTTCACCCTACTGGGGCGCCCCTTATCCCGAAGTTACGGGGCGATTTTGCCGAGTTCCTTAACGAGGGTTATCTCGATCACCTTAGTGTACTCCACTTGCCCACCTGTGTCGGTTTTGGTACAGGCACGCGCTTCCTCCCTAGAGGCTTTTCTCGGAGGCTTGGCATCCGGGACTCGCCGGCTTAGAGCCAGCTGGCATCGCACCTCGGGTTAAGCAGCTCCGGATTTGCCTAGAGCCGCCCCTACATGCTTGCCCCAGGGCAACCATCGCCTGGGATCCCATAGCCTTCCTCGTCCCCCCATCGGTCAAACGGAAGCAACGTGGTACGGGAATATCAACCCGTTGGCCATCGACTACGCCTTTCGGCCTCGCCTTAGGTCCTGACTAACCCTGAGCAGACGAACTTTACTCAGGAAACCTTGGGCAATCGGTGGAGGGGATTCTCACCCCTCTTTCGTTACTCATGCCGGCATTCTCACTTCCGGTGCCTCCACGGCTGGCTTACGCCGCCGCTTCACTGGCGCCGGAACGCTCTCCTACCGCGCGATCGATCCGAAGATCTCACGCACCCGCAGCTTCGGTGACTAGCTTGAGCCCCGTTACATTGTCCGCGCTCGAACACTTGACCAGTGAGCTGTTACGCACTCTTTCAAGGGTGGCTGCCTCTAAGCCAACCTCCTGGTTGTCTGTGCATTCGAACATCGTTTACCACTTAGCTAGTACTTAGGGACCTTAGCTGGCGGTCTGGGCTGTTTCCCTCTTGACGCTGAAGTTTATCCCCCAGCAACTGACTCCCGGAGTAACCGTGACGGTCTTCGGAGTTTGCCTGAATTCGGTAACCTGGTAGGGCCCCTAGTCCAAACAGTGCTCTACGGCCGCCACGGAATTTATCCGAGGCTATACCTAAATATATTTCGGAGAGAACCAGATATCACTGAGCTTGATTAGCCTTTCACTCCGACCCACAGGTCATCCGCCCAGTTTTCAACCTAGGTCGGTTCGGTCCTCCACGAGGTCTTACCCCCGCTTCAACCTGCCCATGGGTAGCTCGCTCAGCTTCGGGTCTACCGCCTACGACTTTGTCGCCCTATTCGGACTCGCTTTCGCTACGGCTCCGCTCATCGCTTAACCTTGCCGCAGACGAGTAACTCGCCGGCTCGTTATGCAAAAAGCACGCGGTCACGGCACGAAGCCGCTCCCACCGCTTGTAGGCACGTGGTTTCAGGTACTATTTCACTCCCCTTCCGGGGTACTTTTCACCTTTCCCTCACGGTACTAGTCCGCTATCGGTCACTAAGGAGTACTTAGCCTTGGAGGGTGGTCCCCCCAGGTTCAGTCCGCGTTTCACGGGTGCGGACCTACTCAGGAACATCTGACAAGAGGCTGTGGGATTTCGTCTACGGGACGATTGCCCTCTACGGTGCGTGGTTCCACACGCTTCGACTATCACACAACTTTGTAACTCTTGCCGGACCGGTCACAGTCCGGAACAGATGTCCTACGACCCCCGACGCGCAACGTGTGACCACTTACACACGCCGGGTTTAGGCTCTTCCCTTTTCGCTCGCCACTACTCAGGGAGTCTCGGTTGATTTCCTTTCCTCGGGGTACTGAGATGTTTCACTTCCCCCGCTTGTCTTCTCCGTGCCTATGTGTTCAGCACGGGATAACGCCGCATTACCGGCGCTGGGTTTCCCCATTCGGGCATCCCCGGGTCACTGGCTATTCAGCGCCTCACCGGGGCTTATCGCAGCCGTTCACGCCCTTCATCGACTCTTAGTGCCAAGGCATCCACCATGTGCCCTTACTATCTTGACGGTGATCCGGGATCGCACGAGGCGATCCCGTCGGAAGAAACTAATTCTTCCAGGTGACCGCGGTAAAGCGATCACCTGATACCCGTTACATTGGCTACTGTGCAGTTTTCAAGGTCCGCGAAGAGGCACTCAACTGCCACGCGCGTGGCCCGGGACGCAGTCCAGCGAGCCACCGGCAGCAGCCGGTCTCTCAAAACTCAACAGCATGCGAGGCGCCCAGCCGGCCATGCGGCCGCCTGAACACCTTCCAGGTCCGGTCGACATCTCTAAAGGCCGATGCGCTTGAGGAGAGCGTCGCGGAGCTCGAGAGCTCGAGACGACGATCCTTCCGGCATCGGTGCCTCCCGTTTGAAGGAGGCTCCCTAGAAAGGAGGTGATCCAGCCGCAGCTTCCGCTACGGCTACCTTGTTACGACTTCACCCCAGTCACGAGCCCCACCTTCGACGGCTCCCTCCAATAAAGGTTAGGCCACCGGCTTCGGGTGTTGCTCACTCCCGTGGTGTGACGGGCGGTGTGTACAAGGCCCGGGAACGTATTCACCGCGGCAATGCTGATCCGCGATTACTAGCAACTCCGCCTTCATGCAGGCGAGTTTCAGCCTGCAATCCGAACCGAGACGCGCTTTAAGGGATTCGCTCCACCTCGCGGTCTTGCAGCCCTCTGTACGCGCCAATGTAGCACGTGTGTAGCCCTGGACATAAGGGGCATGATGACTTGACGTCATCCCCACCTTCCTCCGGTTTGTCACCGGCAGTCTCGCATGAGTCCCCAACTAAATGCTGGCAACATGCGACGGGGGTTGCGCTCGTTGCGGGACTTAACCCAACATCTCACGACACGAGCTGACGACAGCCATGCACCACCTGTGATCCTGCCCCGAAGGGAAGCCTTGTTTCCAAGGCGGTCAGGAACATGTCAAGCCCAGGTAAGGTTCTTCGCGTTGCGTCGAATTAAACCACATGCTCCGCTGCTTGTGCGGGCCCCCGTCAATTCCTTTGAGTTTTAGCCTTGCGGCCGTACTCCCCAGGCGGGGCACTTAATGCGTTAGCGTCGGCACGGAGGGAGTCGACACCCCCCACACCTAGTGCCCATCGTTTACGGCGTGGACTACCAGGGTATCTAATCCTGTTTGCTCCCCACGCTTTCGCGTCTCAGCGTCAGTACCGTCCCAGCGAGCTGCCTTCGCCATTGGTGTTCCTCCTGATATCTGCGCATTTCACCGCTACACCAGGAATTCCACTCGCCTCTTCCGGACTCTAGCTCGACAGTATCCGCCCGCCTCCCGGGGTTGAGCCCCGGGCTTTCAGAGCAGACTTATCGAGCCGCCTACACGCTCTTTACGCCCAATGATTCCGGACAACGCTTGCCCCCTACGTATTACCGCGGCTGCTGGCACGTAGTTAGCCGGGGCTTCTTCTGAAGGTACCGTCACTCCAACTGGCTATTCACCAGCGAAGCTTCGTCCCAACTGAAAGGGGTTTACAACCCGAAGGCCGTCTTCCCCCACGCGGCGTTGCTGCGTCACGCTTTCGCGCATTGCGCAAGATTCCCCACTGCTGCCTCCCGTAGGAGTCTGGGCCGTGTCTCAGTCCCAGTGTGGCTGATCGTCCTCTCAGACCAGCTACCCATCGTTGCCTTGGTGAGCCATTACCTCACCAACAAGCTAATGGGCCGCGGGCCCATCTCGATGCGGAGGCCGAAGCTTCCTTTCCCCAACGGCCTTGCGGCCGGAGGACACATCCGGTATTAGCCCGAGTTTCCTCGGGTTGTCCCGGTCATCGAGGCAGGTTACCCACGTGTTACTCACCCGTTCGCGGCTTTGCCCCAGGCCGAAGCCTGGTTCGTCGCTCCACTTGCATGTGTTAGGCACGCCGCCAGCGTTCGTCCTGAGCCAGGATCAAACTCTCCGTGAAGAACTGCCGGCGGGCGATCGGAACCGCCCACCTCACAAAGAGTCGTCGGGATTACAACCCGCGATCGAGGCGCGACCGAAGCCACACCGAGATGCGCGGGAAAAAACCTGGGCCGATCCCTGGTGGGATCTGGCCCTTGCGCCACTAGCTGGGGGCCCGATGTACACGTGGGCCCCCGACGCAAGACGGGGTCAATCTTGGCACCGCCGTCCGAGCAACCCGGCGAGGGGTCGTTCGTTCGACGGCGTCGAACCTGGACACACTCTTCGATCGGGGTTCGATCGAAGGGTGCGCATGCTGTTGAGTTTTCAAAGACCGTCGCACCGCTTCGGAAGGGGTTTCCTTCGGGAGGGGTACACCCGGAAACGACAAGCTCCGGGGCGGACAGAGGAGTATAGCGCCGGTGCCGCCCAGTTGGGAAGACCTCCCAGGCGCCGGCACGTCCTCACTGCCCAACCGAGATCCAGACGGATCCGATCGCGGCGCGGGAGTATTGCAGGTCCGCCCCGCGCGCGGAGTGCGCCTGCCCGGGGGGCTGCCTCCCGGAGGCCGGCTCCCCGGGGGGCCACCGCATGCGGACAGAGCGCGCCCGCCCCCACGTCGCCCCGGCACGCGGCCCCGCGACCGCGGGCGCCCTCCCTTACGAGAGCACCTGCACGGTGACCTGCCGCTGGCGCGGGCGATCATCGAAGTCGATCAGCACGAGCTGCTGCCACGTCCCGAGCATCAGCCGGCCGTCGACGATGGGCACGGACTCCGAGGGCCCGATCACCGCCGCCCGCAGGTGGGCGTGGGCGTTGGTGTCGTGGTTGAGGCGGTTGTGGTCGTAGTCCCCGGCCGGGGGGATGAGCCGGTCGAGCAGCGCCTTGAGGTCGTTAACGCCGCCCGGCTCGTACTCCATCGTGGTGATCGCCACCGTCGAGCCGGTGGCGAACACGGTCACGAGGCCGCGCTGCACACCGGTCGTGCGGGCGACGCTCTCCACCCCGGCCGTGATGTCGACGATGTGGCCGTTGCCCGGCGTGTCGAGCCGGAGCATCCCGCCCTGAACCGCCATCACGACCCCCGGGCGGCCATCAGTCGCCCCGGATCCGAATGCGAACGAACCGGCGCTTGCCGAGCTGGAGCACCCGCCCGTCGATCGCGCCAAGCTCGACCTCGAGGGCGCCCGCGGCGACGGGCTCGCCGTCGATCCGCACGCCACCCTGGGCGAGGCTGCGGCGAGCCTCCGAGCTGGAGACCCCGAACGCCTGCGCGAGCACGGCGGGCAGATGCACCGTCCCGTCGCTCGCGGCCCACTCGAGCTCCGGCACCTCCTCCGGGGCGGCGTGCTCGATGTGGACACGGTCGAACTCCCGCTCGGCCGCCGCGGCGGCGGCCGCCGAGTGGAACCGCTCGACGATCGCGCGCGCGAGCGCCCGCTTGGCATCTCTGGGGCCAACGCCCGCCGGCGGCTCGCTCCCGAGCAGCATTCGGTACCACAGAGGCAACGAGGCGTCGGGGATCGAGAGCGTCTTGCCGTACATCTCCTCGGGCGGCTCCGTGACCCCAACGTAGTTGCCGTACGACTTCGACATCTTGCGCTCGCCGTCGGTGCCGGTGAGGAGCGGCATGGTGAGGATCACCTGGCCCTCCTGCCCGTAGGCGCGCTGGATGTCACGGCCGAGCAGGAGGTTGAACTTCTGGTCGGTGCCGCCGAGCTCGACGTCGGCCCGGACGGCGACCGAGTCGTAGCCCTGGAGCAGCGGATAGAGCAGCTCGAGCACCGAGATCGGCTCCTGAGCCTTGAAGCGCTTGGCGAAGTCGTCGCGCTCGAGGAGCTGGGCGACGGTCGTCGTGCGCACGAGCGCGAACAGGCCCTCCATCGACATGTCGAGCCACTCGCTGTTGCGCACGACCTCGAGCTGGTCAGGCGACAGCACTTTCAACGCCTGCTGCTGGAAGGTATGGGCATTGGCGTCGATCTCGGCGGGGTCGAGCACCGGCCGTGTGCTCGAGCGCCCGCTCGGGTCCCCGACCCGCGCGGTGTAGTCCCCGACGATGAGGACGACGGTGTGACCGAGGTCCTGGAACTCCCGGAGCTTCTGGAGCACGACCGTGAAACCGAGGTGGATATCCGGAGCAGTCGGGTCGATGCCGAGCTTCACCCGCAACGGCCGGCCGAGCGCGAGCTTGCGTGCGAGCCCGCCCTCGGGCAGGCAATCGACCGCGTTGCGGGTCAGCCATGCGGCCAGCTGCGCCGGGCTTCCGGCGGCGCCGGGACCGGTGTTCGCGGGCCCTGAGGCCGTCGGAACCGCCTCTGAATCCATCTGGGCCAATGCTAGACTTTCAGTCCCGACGGGGACCTCCGCCCGCTGCCGCCTGGGCTCGTGGTCCTCCTCGTCTCGGCTGATCCTCGGCCGTTGGCTGCGCGATGCGGCCGAGAAGCAATCTTCGACCGCATGAGCGACGATGTTCAATACCCGAGCCGGGGCGCCGACCCACACGCGCCCGCTGAGATGGCGTCCTACCGGCGGCGCGGATGGCGGCTCTGGCGGCGCGGCGACCGGCCGCCGAAGCCGCGTGTTCGCAAGCTCCGCTTCCTGCTGATCCTCTCCGGCGTCGGCGCGCTCGCCCTCATCTCCACCGTCTTCGGGATGATGATGGCGGTCGCCTCCGACCTGCCGCAGCTCGAGAACAAGCAGCAGTACAAGCACGAGGCGAACTCGTTCCTCTACGACGACCACTGGCGGCCGATCGGCCTGTTCGCCCCGCCGAACAACGTCGTCATCGACCGCTACAGCGACATCTCGCCGGCGATGCAGGACGCGATCGTGTCGGTCGAGGACAAGCGCTTCTGGACCGACCCCGGCGTCGACCTCCGCGGCATCGCCCGTGCCCTCGTCGCCGACGTCACCGGCGGCTCGCGCCAGGGCGCCTCGACGATCGCCCAGCAGTTCGTCAAGAACGCCCTCTCCCAGCAGGACAACCGGACCGTCCTCGAGAAGCTCCGCGAGGCCGCGCTTGCCTACCATCTCACCCGCCGGTGGAGCAAGCAGAAGATCCTCACCGAGTACCTGAACTCGATCTACTTCGGCAACGGCGCCTACGGCGTCGAGTCCGCTGCGCGCGTGTACTTCGGCAAGAAGTACGGCTTCGTGCCCGCCTCCACGTCGTCGACGACCTCGACGTCCGCGAGCCAGACCGCGCCGCCCGGCGGCTGCGGCGACGGGCCCGCCACGGTCAAGTGCGCGTCGAAGCTCACCCCGGCCGACGGCGCGCTGCTCGCCGGCATGGTCGCCTCGCCGACGGCCTTCGATCCGACCGAGCACCCGCAGGCCGCACGCGAGCGGCGAGACCTCGTGCTTCAGGACATGCTCGCGCAGCGCTACATCACCCGCACCGAGTACGCGGCCGCGATGGCGACACCGCTGCCGACCGCGGCCGATATCCAGCTGCCGAGCGAGCCGACCGCAGCCCCCTACTTCACGAGCTGGCTGCGGCCGCAGATCCTCGCGGCGGTCGGGCGCGGCGTGGCGCCGAGCGTCGCCGAATACCGGGCGTACTTCGGCGGCCTGAAGATCCGTACGACGCTCGACCTCGACATGCAGCGGGCCGCCGAGCAGGCGATCAGCGCGAACCTCCCGTATACGGCCGGAGGCCCGACGGCGTCACTCGTCGCGATCGACAATCGCACCGGTGAGGTGCGGGCGATGGTCGGGGGCCCGATCGTGAACGGCGAGGAGGACTACAACCAGTACCCGTTCAACCTGGCCACCGAGGGCCATCGGCAACCCGGCTCGTCGTTCAAGCCCTTCACCCTCGCGGTCGCGCTCGAGTCCGGCAAATACGGCCCGGACTCGATCATCGACTCCGCACCCCAGGACTTCATCGTGCCGAACAGCGGTGGCAAGGAGCACTTCATCGTCCACAACTTCGGCAACACGTACTCGGGCCCGATCTCGCTCGCGAATGCCACGGCGATCTCCGACAACTCGGTCTACTCCCAGGTCGGCATCAGCGTCGGCACCCAGAGGATCGCCCGGATGGCCAAGCGGATGGGGATTCGCTCACCGATCTCGACCAACTACGCGATGATCCTCGGCGGCCTCAAGATCGGCGTCAGCCCGCTCGACATGGCCCACGCGTACGAGACCTTCGCCACGGACGGGCGGCGCGTCTTCAACCCGGTCCTCGGCGCCCCGAACCAGGGGCCGACCGGCATCGCCGAGATCCAGTGCCCGGTGTGCAAGAGCACCGATGTCAAGGACAAGCCGAGCTACGACCGGGTCCTGCCGGCGCCGATCGCCCAGACGGTCCACGACATCCTCACCGGGGTCGTGACCTCAGGCACCGGCACGCAGGCCGCGATCTCCGGGGTCGACGTGGCCGGCAAGACGGGCACGACGACGAACTACGGCGACGCCTGGTTCGTCGGCTGGACACCACAGATGACGGTCGCCGTCTGGGTCGGCGTGCCTGACAAGCTCGTCCCGATGTCCACCGCGTACAACGGCGGGCCGGTCGAGGGAGGGACGTACCCGGCGATCATCTGGCAGAACTTCATGACCCAGGCCCTGCAGATCCTGGCCAGCGAGCACCAGAGCGGTTCAACCTCGACGAGCGCGAGCAGCACCGGCGGGACCGGAAATACCGGCTCGGCCGGCGTGAGCTCGACGCCGCCGACGAGCTCGGCCACGGGGAACACCGGCGCGACCGGGAACACCGGGGCCACCGGTGGCGGTGGCGGTGCGACCGGTGGCGGTGGCGGTGCGACCGGCGGTGGCGGCGGTGGCACGGCCGGCGGTGGCACGGCCGGTGGCGGTGGTGGCACGGCCGGTGGCGGTGGTGGCACGACCGGCGGTGGCGGCGGTGGCACGACGGGCGGCGGCGGCGGTGGCACGACCGGCGGTGGCGGTGGTGGCACGACGGGCGGTGGCGGCGGCGGGAGCGGTGGCTCGGGCACCGGCGGCGCCGGGATCGGCGGCGGCTAGCCCCCACGCACTCAGGCGACGGACGCCGGCGGACGCACCCCACGGGACAGAAACCGGCTGCCGGCGGCGCAGAACCGCCACGGCAGCTCGGCTGCCTTGGTGATCCCGATCCGGGCGTCGACGTCGATCTCCGGCTCACGCCAGCGCGTCGGCCGGCCGGTGATCCGCACCGGTCCGCGAAAGAGATCGCCGTCGTTGTCCGCGAGCTCGACCCCGAGCGCCTGGGTCAGCTTCCCCGGACCCGAGCACAGTGCCCGCAGCGGCTCGACGCCACGACGCTCGCGCATCTGCTCGATCCCGTCGAGCGGCTCGAGGGCCCGGATGAGCACCGCCGCCCCGACCCCCTCGGGCTCGCAGACCGCGTTGAGCATCGCGTGGATGCCGTAGGAGCGATAGACGTAGGCCCGGCCCGGCGGGCCGAGCAGGGTCCTCGTCCGCGGCGTGAGGCCGATGTGGGCGTGACAGGCGGGCTCGCTGTCGTGGTAGGCCTCGGTCTCGACGATCACCCCCGAGCACTCGCCCCGCCGCACGACGCATCCGATCAGCTCGCGGGCGACCTCGAGCACCGGGCGGCTGTAGAAGCTCGGTCTCACCGCAGCGCGGCGCGGGCGTGCTCGAGCTGCTCGCGCACCCTGGCCAGGCTCGTGCCGCCCTGGGAGACCTTCGACTCCAACCAGGCGTCCCCGCGCAGCACGGCGTAGAACTCCTCGTCGAGCAGCGGTGACTGCGCGGCGATCTGCTCGGAGGTCAGCTCGGAGAGCACCTTGCCCTCGGAGATGGCCTCGCGGACGAGCCCGGCGACGACGCCGTGAGCCTCGCGGAAGGGCATCCCGCGGCGCACGAGCAGGTCGGCGATGTCGGTCGCGGCCAGGAACTCGTCGCTCGCGGCCTCGGCCAGGCGCTCACGGCGAAAGCTGACCCCGCTCATCATGCCCGCGGCCGCGGCGAGGCAGAGCTCAAGTGTCTCGGCGGCGTCGAACAGATGCTCCTTGTCCTCCTGCATGTCCTTGTTGTACGTGAGCGGGAGGGCGTGCAGCACGCCGTGGAGGCCGACGAGGTGCGCGGCGAGCCGCGGCGCCTTGGCCCGCAGCAGCTCGGCGGCATCCGGGTTCTTCTTCTGCGGCATGATCGAAGAGCCCGACGCCCACGCGTCCGACACCTCGCAGAACCCGAACTCCTGGCTCGACCACAGGACGATCTCGGCCCCGAGCCGCGAGAGATGGGTGGCGCAGGTGGCGGCGGCGGCGAGGTAGTCGAGGACGAAATCGCGGTTGGAGACGGCGTCGATCGAGTTCTCGACCACCCCACCGAAGCCGAGCTCGCGGGCGACGAGCTCGCGGTCGGTGTCGAAGTTGACGCCGGCGAGCGCACCCGCACCGAGCGGCAACGCGGATGTCTCCGCGGTCACGGCGGCAAAGCGCCGGCGGTCGCGGACGAGCATCCACACGTAGGCGAGCAGGTGGTGGCTCAGGTACACCGGCTGGGCGCGCTGAAGATGGGTGTAGCCCGGCATCGGCCAGTCGAGATGGCGCTCTGCGAGCTCGATCAGCGTCTGGGCGAGCGCCTCGATCCCGCGTCCGGCCTCCTCGGCGTGCGCGCGCACGAACATCGCGACGTCGGTGGCGACCTGGTCGTTGCGAGACCGGGCGGTGTGCAGCTTGCCGCCGACCGGCCCGGCGAGCTCGGTGACCCGCCGCTCGACGGCCATGTGGATGTCCTCGTCCCCGTCGGCGAACGGGAAGGCGCCGGTCTCGAGCTCGTGCTCGACCTGGTCGAGCGCGGCCTGGAGGGCGTCGCGCTCGGCGTCGGCGATGATTCCCTGCGCCGCGAGCATGCCCGCATGGGCGCGCGACTGGCGCACGTCATAGGGCGCAAGCCGCCAGTCGAACGCGAGCGAGTCGTTCAGCCGCCGGAAGGCCTCGTGCTGGGGCTCGGAGAAACGCGACATCGCCGGCGATGTTAGGGCCGGGGGGACCCGAGGACCGTGGTCAGCGCCTCGGCGACGCGGGTCACCTGGGATTCGGACATCTCTGGGAAGAACGGCAGCGCGATCGAACGGGCGGCCACGTCCTCGCACACCGGGAACTCGCCCTCGCGGTGGCCGAAGCGCTCACGGTAGAAGCTCATCAGATGCACGGCCGGGAAGTACGGCTTGCTCGGCACGGCATGGGCCGCGAGTGAGCGGACGATCCCGTCGCGGTCGACGCCGCGGGGAAGCTGGACGACGAACACGAACCAGCCCCGGCGATTGCCGTCCGCGTCCGGGCAGGGCAGCTGGAGACCCTCGATCCCGCCGAGTGCCGATCGATACAGCGCCGCGACCCGAGCCCGGCCGGCGAGCATCGCCTCGAGCCGGTCGAGCTGCGCGAGGCCGATTGCGCAGGCGACGTCGGACAACCGGTAGTTGAACCCGAGGCGGTCGTGGTCGAGCCAGTCCATGTTCGGCGCCCGGCCCTGGTTGCGCTCTGAGTCGATGCGCACCTTCACCGCCGGGTCGCCGGCGGTGACCATCCCACCCTCCCCCGTTGTCAGCTGCTTGTTGGCGTAGAAGCCGAAGGCGGCCGGATGGCCGCGACCGCCGACCGCGATCCCGTCGTGGTGGACGGCGCCGAGCGCCTCGCAGGCGTCCTCGACGATCGGCAGCCCGAGGCGCTCGAAGGCCGGGATGTCGACGGGATAGCCGAAGATGTGGACCGGCAGGAGCGCGGCCGTGCGCGGGGTCACCGCGGCAGCCGCGGCGCCCGGATCGAGGTTGAGCGTCACCGGGTCGATGTCGGCGAACACCGGACGCGCGCGCTCGTAGAGGGCGACGTTCGCGCTGGCCACGAACGAGAACGGGCTGGTGATGACCTCGTCGCCGTCGCTCACGCCGACCGCGCGCAGCGCGAGGTGCAATCCCGCCGTCCCACTCGACACCGCGCTCGCGTGCGTGGCGCCGACGTGCGCCGCGAAGTGCCGCTCGAACTCGGGGCCGCGCGGCCCAAGCGACAGCTGCCCGGAGCGCAGGACCTCGAGTACGCCGGCCTCCTCGGCCTCCCCGAGCACGGGACGGGCGAGCGGGATCGGCTCGTGCCTCACGAGCCCGACGCCGGTGCCGCCTCGCCCCGCGGCTGGCGGCCGACGACCTGCATCCCGAACTCGAGCGAATCGACGAGCGCCTCCCACGAGGCCTCGATGATGTTCTCCGAGACGCCGATCGAGCCCCACAGCTCCTCGCCATCGGAGGCGTCGAGCAGCACCCGGGTGACGGCACCGGTGCCCTTCGTCTCGTCGAGGATGCGGACCTTGAAGTTGACGAGGTCGATGTCGGCGAGGTGGGGATGGATCTCGACGAGGGCGTCACGCAGCGCGCGGTCGAGCGCGTTGACCGGGCCGTTGCCCTCGGCGGTGCGCACGTAGCGCTCACCGTCGACCCAGATCTTGATCGTCGCCTCGGTCTCGACCCGGCCATCGGCTCGCTTCTCGACGATCGCCCGCCATGACTCGAGCCGGAACAGCGGCTCGTAGCCGCCGGTCTCCTTGCGCAGCAGCAGCTCGAACGAGCCCGCGGCCGCCTCGTAGTGGTAGCCGCGGTGCTCGAGCGCCTTGACCCGTTCGAGCACCCGGGAGGCGCCGGCGTCGTCAAGCGCGATTCCCGCCTCGCGTGCTCGGGTGTGGACCGTTCCCTTCCCCGACAGCTCGGAGATGAGGACGTCACGGTGGTTGCCGACCACGTCGGGGTCGATGTGCTCGAAGGTCGAGGGATCGGCGCTCACCCCGGCGACGTGCATGCCGCCCTTGTGGGCGAACGCGTTGCGCCCGACGTACGGCTGATCGGGGTCGGGGGTGAAGTTGAGCAGCTCGTCGAGGAAATGCGCGGTGGGCGCGAGCGCGTGCAGCTGCTCCACGGTGAGGCACTCGTAACCGAGCTTGAGCTGGAGGTTGGGGATGATCGTGACGAGGTTGGCGTTGCCGCAGCGCTCCCCGTAGCCGTTCATCGTGCCCTGGACCTGCGTCGCACCAGCGGCGACCGCGGCAAGCGAGTTGGCTACCCCACAGCCGGCGTCGTCGTGGCAGTGGATCCCGACCGCGGCGCCCCGCCCGGCGAGTGCGGCGACGACGTCGATCATCGTCGCGGCCACGCGGTCCGGGAGCGTCCCGCCGTTCGTGTCGCAGCAGGTGACGGTCTCCGCTCCGGCGTGCGCGGCGGTGAGCAGGCACCGGAGGGCATAGTCGCGGTCGTCGGCGAAGCCGTCGAAGAAGTGCTCGGCGTCGTAGATCACCCGCTTGCCGGCGGCGACGAGGAAGCTGACCGAGTCGGCGATCATCGCGAGGTTCTCCTCGCGGTCGACGCGGACGACCTTCTCCAGATGCAGCCCCCACGACTTGCCGACGAGCGTGCACACCGGAGCGAAGCACTCGGCGAGCACCCGCAGCCCCGGGTCATCGGCCGGCTCGCTCACCCCGCGCCGGCGGGTCATGCCGAAGGCGGCGACCTCGGCATGGCCGAACGACTCGCGGCCGAGCAGCTCGAACAGCTCGAGCTCCTTGGGGTTGGAGCTCGGGAAGCCGGCCTCGATGAGGTCGATCCCGAGCTCGTCGAGCGCATGGGCGACGCGGAGCTTCTCCTGCGCGGACAGGGACATGCCCTCGCCCTGCATGCCGTCGCGGAGGGTCGTGTCGTAGAGCTGGATGCGAGTCATCGGTGGGGTCAGAGCTCCTGGGGTCGGTGGCGCGGGCGGATCACGGCAGCGGCCGGCGCTAGGAGCCGACCGCCTCCGTAATTCGCGCGCTGCCCCGGACCCCGACCATCAGACCGCCGTGCTCGGGACCTTGACGATGTCCAGCCAGTCGGCGTAGCGCGGATCGCGCCCGTGCAGCGCGTCCTCGAACACCCGCTGGACCTCGCGGGTGACCGGACCCATCGTGCCCTCGCCGATCGTGTGATCGTCGATTTCGCGGACCGGGACGAGCTCGGCCGCGGTGCCCGACAGGAAGACCTCGTCGGCGAGGTAGAGCTCGGCGCGGGCGACGTCACGCTCGACGACCTCGATCCCGAGATCGCGGGCGATCTGGATGATCGACTTGCGGCTGATGCCGTCGAGGATGCCCGCGGTGTGCGGCGGGGTGACGATCTGCCCGTCGCGGACGGCATAGACGTTCTCGCCCGAGCCCTCGCAGACGAACCCGTGATGGTCGAGCAGGATCGCCTCCTGGTAGCCGGCCTTCGACGCCTCGATCTTGGCCAGGACGCTGTTGAGGTACTGCCCCGTGGCCTTGGCGTGCGGGATCAGTGAGTCGTGGGAGATCCGGCGCCAGCTCGCGACCTTGGCCCGGATTCCGTCCCGCTTGCCCTCCTCGCCGAGATACGCCCCCCACGGCCAGGCGGCGATCGTCACCTCGACGGGCGCATCGAGCGGGTAGAGACCCATCTGGCCGTAGCCGCGGAAGACGAGCGGGCGGATGTAGCACTCGCGCAGCTCGTTGGCGGCGATCAGCTCATGGGTCGCGGTGCGCAGCTCTTCGAGCGTGTAGGGGATCGGCATGTAGTAGAGCTCGGCCGACTTGAACAGCCGATCGAGATGGTCGTGATGGCGGAAGATCCCCGGTCCGCGCGGCGTCTCGTAGGCGCGCACGCCCTCGAACACGCCGGTGCCGTAATGCAGGCCGTGCGTGAGTACGTGGACCTTGGCGTCCTCCCAGGCGACGAGCTCTCCGTTCTGCCAGATGAGGTCCGCTTGTTCCACTACGACTCCTTATAGGTGTGCGAGGACTGCCCGGGTCGCCTGCTCGGTCGTCGCGTCCCCCCCGAGATCCCGGGTACGCAGCCCGTCGGCAAGGGCCCGGTCGACGGCCGATTCTATCGCCGCGGCCTGCGGTTCCAAACCGAGGCCGTGGCGGAGCATGAGCGCGGCGGACAGGAACATGGCGAGCGGGTTGGCCGCCCCGGTGCCGGCGATATCCGGCGCCGAACCGTGCACGGGCTCGAACACGCCGGGGGTGGGTGGGTCCGATTCGCCGAGCGAGGCGCTCGGCAGCATCCCGATCGACCCGGTGAGCATCGCCGCCTCGTCGCTGAGGATGTCGCCGAACATGTTCTCGGTGAGGATCACGTCGAAGTGCCGTGGCGCCGCGATCAACTGCATCGCGGTGTTATCGACCAGGAGATGCTCGAGCTCGATGTTCGGGAACTCGGCGGCGTGGACGGTGCGCACGACCTCCCGCCACAGCCGGCTCGTCTCGAGCACGTTGGCCTTATCGACGCTCGTCACGCGCGACCGGGCCGCCCCAAAGGCGACGCGGGCGATGCGCTCGATCTCCGCGCGGGTGTAGACGCACGCATCGGAGGCGAAATCCGCGGTCCGGGTCTTCTCGCCGAAGTAGATCCCGCCGGTCAGCTCGCGGACGACGAGCAGGTCGGTGCCCTCGATCAGCTCGCGCTTGAGCGGGCTCGCGTCGTAGAGCGCGGGCACCGGACGGACCGGGCGGAGGTTGGCGAACAGCCCGAGGCCCTTGCGCAGCCCGAGGAGCCCCTGCTCGGGCCGGGGCTTGGCCGGGTCGGTCGTGTCCCATTTCGGACCACCGACGGCGGCGAGCAGCACGGCGTCTGCGCCCCGGCAGGTCTCGAGCGTCTCGTCGGTCAGCGCGGTGCCGTGGGCGTCGATCGAGGCCCCACCGAAGAGATGCTCCTCGGCGTCGAACTCGACCCCGGCCGCGTGCAGGACCTCGACGGCCGGCCCGATGATCTCGGGGCCGATGCCGTCGCCGGGCAGGAGGACGATGCGGGGAGCCATGGCGACCGGCACCGTACACGCTCGGCCCTGCGTCGGCTACGCGGGGCGGCGCCCGGCCATATTCAGCCGCACATACTCGAGCACGAGTGGGTGCCCGGACTCGGCCAGCACCCGGTCGATGAACGACTCGCGCAGCTCGCCCTCGGGCAGGGCATCGAGGTGGCGGACGAGGCACACCGTCTGCACGAACGCGCGCGGCTCCTCGAGGGTCACGGTCTTGGGCTCGAGCCAGCAGTCGACGTCGGTGAAGCCGGCCGCGGCGAGCCTCACGCTCGTCTCCCCGGGCCCGGCGTAGTTCCACGGCTTGGACCAGGTCGCGAAGTACCGCGCGTACGGCTCGGCGTGAGCGACCTCCTCGGCGAGCACGCGGAACGCGTCGATGTTGCCCAGGCCGCCGCACTGGGCGACGAGCCGGCCGCCCGGCTTCAGCGTCGCGAACAAGCGGGCGAACAACCGCGGATGGTCGGGGATCCAGTGAAAGGTAGCGTTCGAGAAGATCGCGTCGACCTGCTCGGGCAGCGACAGCTCGGCGAGGTCCTGACAGAGCACCGTCGCCCGCGCGCCGAGTCGCTCCTGCGCGTGCGCGGCCATCGACGGCGCCACGTCGACGGCGTACACCGTGCCGCGCGGCACGAGCGCAGCGAGCTCCTCGGTCACCCGGCCCGAGCCACAGCCGGCGTCGAGCACGGTCTCGTCGCCGCGCAGCGCCAGCCGCGCGAGCTGCTCGCGGGCCCAGCGGAGCTGCGGGTCCGAGACGCGGTCGTACGTGGCGGCGTCCCAATCGCGGTTGTCCGCGCCCCCGGCGCTCACAGCGCCGTGGTGACCGGGCCCGAGCGCTCGCGGTCGCGCTCGTAGACCGTGATCACGTCGTCCTGCTCGAGCGTGAGCGCGATGTCGTCGAGCCCGTTCAGCAGCCGGTGCTTGATCTCCGGGTCGATCTCGAAGTGGGCGCTCCCGCCCGGCCAGCGGACCGCCTGACCGGCGAGGTCGACCTGCGCCTCGCCCGCCTCGGCGACCGCCTGGCAGTCGGCGGCGCTCAGCTCGACGGGCAGCAGACCGATCTTCGTGCAGTTCGAGCGGAAGATGTCGGCGAAGCTCGGCGCGACGATCGCCTGGAAGCCGTAGTCCTCGAGCGCCCAGGGCGCGTGCTCGCGGCTCGAGCCGCAGCCGAAGTTCCGGCCCGCGACGAGGATCGGATTGGCCGGCAGCTCCCAGCCGGGTTGCTTGGCCCAGTCGTAGAACAGGAACTCGCCGAAGCCGGTGCGCTCCACCCGCTTGAGGAACTGCTTGGGGATGATCTGGTCGGTATCGACGTCGTCGCGGTTCAGCACCGACACGCGGCCGGTGATCGTCTCGATCGCTCTCATGACTTCCAGCTCCTGATATCGACGAAGTGACCGGCGACGGCGGCAGCCGCCGCCATCTGGGGCGAGACGAGGTGCGAGCGCGCGCCGCGACCCTGCCGTCCCTCGAAGTTGCGGTTGGAGGTCGAGGCCACGCGCTCGCCGGGCGCGGCGATGTCCGGGTTCATGCCGAGGCACATCGAACAGCCCGCTCCACGCCAATCGAAGCCCGCCGTGCGGAAGATCTCGTCGAGCCCCTCGCGCTCAGCCTCGAGCTTCACCTGCTGGGAGCCGGGCACGACCATCGCGTAGACGTCGCTCGCCACGCGATGACCGTCGACGACCTCGGCGGCGGCGCGCAGGTCCCCGATCCGCGAATTCGTGCACGACCCGATGAAGACGCGGTCGAGCTTGATCTCCTCGATCGGCACGCCGGGCTCGAGCGCCATGTACTCGAGCGCCCGCTCGTCCTGCTCGGTGGCCGGCTCGGGCACCGCCTCGGTGACCGGGACGACCATCCCCGGGTTCGTGCCCCAGGTGACCATCGGGCTGAGCGCGCCGGCGTCGACGACGACCTCGCGGTCGAACGTCGCCCCCGCCTCGGTGCTCAGCGACCGCCACGCCTCGGGGACGTCGTCGGGCCCTCCGGGCCGAGATGTCACCCACTCGAAGGTCGTCTCGTCGGGGGCGATCATGCCCGCGCGGCCGCCACCCTCGATCGTCATGTTGCACACCGTCATGCGACCCTCCATGCCGAGCGCCTCGATCGCCGGGCCGGCGAACTCGACGACGTGGCCGACCGCCCCGTCGACGCCGATCTGGCCGATCGTGGCGAGGATCAGGTCCTTGGCGGTGACGCCGTAGCCGAGCGCGCCGTCGTAGCGGATCCGCATCGAGCGCGGCTTGGACTGCACGAGGCACTGCGTCGCGAGCACATGCTCGACCTCGCTCGTCCCGATGCCGAAGGCGAGCGCGCCGAAGGCGCCGTGGGTTGCCGTGTGGGAGTCGCCGCAGACGATTGTCATGCCCGGCTGGGTGATACCGAGCTCGGGCCCGATGACGTGGACGATTCCCTGGTGCTCGGAACCGAGCGAGTACACGGGGATGCCGAACTCGGCACAGTTCGTCTCGAGCGTCTGCACCTGCACACGTGAGAGCTCGTCGCGGATCCGCGCCGCTACCGGGGTGCCGTCGGTCGGGACGTTGTGATCGGCGGTGGCGAGGGTGCGATCCGGCCGCCGTACGGGGCGCCCGGCGAGCCGTAGCCCGTCGAAGGCCTGGGGGCTCGTGACTTCATGCACGAGGTGCAGGTCGATGTACAGCAGGCCGGGAGCGACCTCGTGGGCCTCCCAGATCTTGTCGAACAGTGACTGTGGCATGGCTCTCTCAGCTTCTCCGTAGCCCTGCGCTGACCACGGCCAGCAGCACGGCCTCGTCGGGTCCGGGGTTCTCGAAGTGGTGGGGTAGGTCGGCGTCGAACGTCACGCAGTCGCCGGCCGCGCAGGCAAAGCGCTGCCCGTCGCAGACGAGTACGACCGTGCCGGCCTGCACGAGGGCGGTCTCGCGGCTGCCGGGCTCGTGCATCGGCGGGTCGCCGGGACCGCCGGTCACCGCGCCCGCGGCGAGCGTGTGGCGGGAGAGCTCGGCCCGCTGACCGGGCAGCGGCGGGGTGAGGATCTCGTAGCGGTGCCCGCGGACGCGTCCGGGGCCCTTGCGCCGCTCGGCGCGGCGGACGATGCTCACCGCGCCGTCCTCGTCGAGGCGCAGCAGCTGCGAGAGCCGGAGCTCGAGGCCGGCGGCGATGCGCTCGGCGACCTGGAGCGTCGGGCTCGTCTCCCCGCGCTCGACCTGGGAGAGCATCGGCGCGCTCACCCCCGAGCGCTCGGCGAGATCGCGCAGCGACAGGTTGCTCGCCTCGCGCAGCGCCCGGATGCGGACGCCGAGCCCGGCAGCGCCGTTGCTGCCGGTCACCGATTCCGTCGCTTGTAACATACATGCGTACGTTATCACGTACAGACCTGATGTGGACGGCCACGCCCGCCCCGTCCCCGGCCGACGCCCCGCTAGCCTCCTGCCGCAATGCTCTCCCGACCCGATGTCCTCGTTCTCGGCGGCGGCGGCGTGCTCGGAGAGGCCTGGATGATGGGCGTCCTGGCCGGTATCGAGGACGCCAGCGGCTTCGACCTGCGCCGCTGCGAGTACTTCGTCGGCACGTCGGCCGGGTCGATCGTCGCCTCGCATCTCGTGGCCGGGCGCTCGCCGCGGCGCCCGCCGGAGGTCGGCACCGAGCTCGAGCCCGCGGCGCGCCCGCAGCCGGTGAGCAGTCTCGCCGCGGTGGCGGCCGACGCCGCGCGGCGGGCCGGCGCCTGGGCGACGGCCGCGGGCAGCGCGCTGGCGCCGCTCGCCATCGGGGCCGCCGCGCCCGGCGGCGCGCTGATGCGGGCTGCGCTCCTGCGCCGGCTGCCCCGGCCGCGGGCCAACCTCTCCGATCTCCGCCGGCAGGTCGCGAGCAGCGGCGCCCCGTTCGACGGCCGGCTGCGCGTCGCCGCCGTCGACCGCCGCAACGGTCGCCGGGTGATGTTCGGCACGCCCGGGGCCCCGCGGGCCACCGTCGCCGACGCCGTCGCCGCCTCGTGCAGCGTCCCGTGGCTGTTCGCCCCGGTCGTGATCGGCGGGCGGGAATACGTCGACGGCGGCGTGTGGAGCGGGACCAACCTCGACGCCGCCCCCGCCGGGCGCGGCACCCACGTCCTGTGCCTCAATCCGACCGCGAACCTCGCCGGAACCCACAGCATGCTCGCGATGCTGCGCGGCGTCGCCCGCTCGGCGGTGTCGGTCGAGGCCCTCGCGCTGCGCCGACGGGGTGCCGACGTCCGCACGGTGGCCCCCAACGCCGAGTGCGCGACGGCGATGGGAACCAACTACATGGACGCCGAGCCACGCGCCCGCGTGCTCGCGGCCGGCTATCACCAAGGTGTCGCCGTCGCTACGGCGTCGACAGCGGGGCCCGAGCGGCCGCCTGCGCGGTAGCCGCCTCGGCCTCGGCCATCACGCCCAGACGCCGCACGGCGTTCGACAACGCGCGGACGTAGGCCCGCGCCGCGGCTTCGAGGATGTCGGTCGAAACGCCCTGGCCCGCGCCGGTGATGCCGTGGAGATCGAGCACGACCGAGGTCTCGCCGAGAGCATCCTGGCCGGCGGTGACCGCATCGACGCGGAACTCGCGCAGCCGGGCGTCGACGCCGGTGGCGGCGTTGATCGCGTGGAAGATCGCGTCGACCGGGCCGTCGCCGGTGAACGAGCCGGTGATCTCCTCGCCCTCGGGGTTACGCAGCCCGACGGTCGCATGCGGCGGCCGGCGGCTCGAGGCCTCGACGTCGAACCACTCGAGCTGGTAGGCGGCGAGCTCCTCGCGCAGCTCGTCGGTGAGCAGCGCCTCGAGGTCCATCGCCGTCACCTGCTTCTTCTTGTCCGCGATCGCCTTGAAGCGCTTGAACGCGGTGTTGAGCGTCTGGCCGCTGACGTCGAAGCCGAGCTCGGACAGCGCCTGCTGAAGCGCATGGCGGCCGGAGTGCTTGCCGAGCACGATCGAGTTGGCCTCGAGGCCGACCGTCGTCGCGTCCATGATCTCGTAGGTCGTGCGCTCCTTGAGGACGCCATCCTGGTGGATCCCCGACTCGTGGGCGAAGGCGTTGCGGCCGATGATCGCCTTGTTCGGCTGCACGGCGTAGCCGGTGAGCCGTGAGACGAGCCGCGACGTGCGGGCGATCTCCCGGGTGTTCGCCTCGGTGTAGAGCCCGACGTCCTGCCGACGGGTGTGCAGGAGCATCACGATCTCCTCGAGCGACGCGTTCCCCGCCCGCTCGCCGATGCCGTTGATCGCGCACTCGACCTGGCGTGCACCGGCCAGCAGGCCGGCGAACGAGTTGGCCACCGCGAGTCCAAGGTCGTCGTGGCAGTGGACCGAGAGCACCACCTTGCGCAGGTCGGGCACGAGCGCGTAGAGCCGCTCGAGATAGGCGGTGAACTCGTGCGGCATCGTGTAGCCGACGGTGTCGGGGATGTTGATCGTCGTGGCGCCCTCGTCGATCGCGATCTGGCACACCTCGGCGGTGAACTCGACGTCGGCCCGCGTCGCGTCCATCGGCGAGAACTCGACGTCCTCGACGTAGCCGCGGGCGTGGGCGACGGCCGCGCGCGCCTGCCCCTTGACGTCCTCACGGGTCGTCTGGAGCTGGTGGCGGATGTGGATGTCCGACGTCGAGATGAAGGTGTGGATCCGGGGGCGGCGCGCATCCTTGACCGCGTTCCACGCGGCGTCGATGTCGGCCACGTGCGTGCGTGCGAGCCCCGCGATGACGGGCCCCTCGACTCGCCTCGCGATGCCCTGAACGGCCTCGAAGTCGCCCGGGGAGGTGATCGGGAAGCCCGCCTCGATGACGTCGACGCCGAGGCGCGCGAGCTGCTGCGCGATCTCGAGCTTCTCGGACGTGTTGAGCGAGATGCCCGGCGACTGCTCGCCGTCGCGCAGCGTCGTGTCGAAGATCAGTACTCGGTTGGGATCGTCTGGCTTGGTCATGTCACTCCTGTGTGTCTCTCGAACTTGCTTCTTCTCGGTGCTGGTTTGCGGCTACGTGCGGCCGCCGGCGCGCTATTCCCCCTTGCGGGGGAGGAGAAGAAGTCGGAGCTCGAGGCCGAGTGACATCCCGGCGCAGACTAGCAGCCGGCCGACGTCGGTCAAGGCGGCGTTCCCAGACTTTTACCCACTCCCGTGACCGCCCATCAGGGGGGCGATCCGGGCCGCGGTCGTCAGCCCGGAGAAGTCCCCGGCGTCGTGGATCCGCTCGGCGGCATCGATCATCGCCTCGACCGCCACCCAGGTGAGCGCGCCGCCGACGCTGATCCGCTGGGCGCCGGCCGCGAACACCTCCGGTGCGGTCAGCCCGCGATGGGCGAGCACGTTGACCGGCGCGACGACGGCGGCGCAGACGGCGCGGATCTCCTCGAGCGTGCGCAGTCCTGGCGCGTAGAGGACGTCGGCCCCGGCCTGCTCGTAGGCCTGGAGCCGGGTGATCGTGTCCGCGAGGTTGGGGTTGCCACGGATGTGATTCTCGGCCCGGGCGGTGAGGGTGAACGGAAAGGCGAGGGCATCCGCGGCCGCCCGCGCTGCCGCCAGTCGCTCGAGCGCCGTCGCGAGCGGGTAGATCCCGCGCTGCGGATCCCAGTCCTCGATCGACCCGCCAACCGCCCCCGCGGCGGCGGCCGCCGCGATCGCGTGCGCGGCATCGTCCGGCCGCGGTCCGTGGCCGTTCTCGAGGTCGACCGACATCGGCAGGCTCGTCGCCGCGTCGACCGCCCGGACATGCGCGAGCAGCTCGTCGAGTTCGACCTCGCCGTCTGCCCGCCCGTGGGTGAACGCGAATCCTGAGCTCGTCGTGGCGAGGGCGGCGAACCCGAGGCGCTCGAGCACCACGGCAGACCCGGCGTCCCACGGATTGGGGATGACGAACGGATCCCCGGCGTGCAGTGCCCGGAACCGTGTCGCCTTGTCCGCCTGACGTGACACGCGCTAGCGCTAGCTCGCGTAGAGCGCGTCGATCTCGGCCCCGTACTTTTCGGCGATCGGCCGCCGTTTGAGCTTCATCGTCGGCGTCAGCTCATCACCACCCGGCGCCCAATCGCAGCCGAGCACGTGGAAGCGCTTGATCTGCTCGACGCGGGCGAGGTGCCCGTTGGCCCGCCGGACGCCCGCTGCGACGGCGTCGAGCACCGACGGCTCCCGGGACATCACCTCGGGGCCAGGGTTGGGCAGGCCGTGCGCCGCCGCAAAGGCCGCGCTTGCATCCGGGTCGAGCACGATCAGCGCCACGTTGTAGGGGCGGCGGTCGCCGATCGCGATGGACTGGCCGATGAGCGGACTGCCCTGCTTGAGCTGCGCCTCGATGTTGGCCGGCGACATGTTCTTGCCGGCGGCGTTGATGATCAGCTCCTTCTTGCGGTCGACGATCCGCAGGTAGCCGTCGTCGTCGAGCGTGCCGATGTCACCGGTGTGCAACCAGCCCTCGGCATCGACCGTCTCCGCCGTCTTCTCCGGCTGGTTGCGATAGCCGGCCATGACGATCTCACCGCGGACGAGCACCTCGCCGTCCGGCGCGAGGCGCAGCTCGACCCCGGGCAGGGCCGGCCCGACCGTCCCGAAGCGGACCCGCTCACGGGGGACGATCGTGGCCACACACGAGAGCTCGGACATCCCCCACACCTCGCAGATCGGGATCCCGAGCGCGGCGAAGAACTCAAACACCTCGAGCGGGGCGGGTGCCGCGCCGATCACGAACGATTCGCAGCGCTCGAAACCGAGGCGCTCGCGGAGCTTTGAGAACAGGGCGACGTCGGCGCGCTCGTAGGCCGCCTGCATCTCCGCGGAGATTGTCTCCCCCGCCTGCTCGGCCCGGACCTTCGCCAGCCCGAGCTCGAGCGCCGAGCGGATCGCCTCGCCGCGGGCGGCGTCGGGCTCGGCGGCGAAGCCGGCCTCGAGGGCGGCCTTCAGCTTCTCCCACATCCGCGGCACGCTGCCGAACCAGGTCGGGCGGGCGTCGGCAACATGGGTGAACACCTGCGCCGGGTCCGGGCAGGTGGTGATCGTGAATCCCCAGGCCATCTGCCCGTAGTGCAGTAGTCCCCGGTCGGCGATGTGCGCGCTGGGCAGGAACGAGACCGCCGAGCCGCCGTGCGAGCGCCACGGCATCGCGTCGTCCAGCCCACGGATCTCAGCGAGCTCGTTGGCGTGCGTCAGCTGCACGCCCTTCGGTGGTCCGGTCGTCCCCGAGGTGTAGATCAGGGTCAGCACGTCCTCGGGCTGCACCGCCCGCCAGGAGGCCTCGAAGTCGAAGTCCGGCTCAGGCTCGAGGGCCTCGAGCTCGGCGAGTGACATCGCCCCGGCGGCGACATCGTCGAGGAGGATGACGTGCTGAACGGTGGCGCTCGCCGCGAGCACCGGTTGCGCGCGGCCCAGGAAGGCCCCCTCGACGACCATCACGCGGTTGCCGGCATCGCCGAGCAGGAAGGCGATCTGCTCGGGCGAGGACGTGTTGTAGATCGAGAATGGCGTCGCCCCGAGGTGCATCGCCGCGCTGTCGAGCAGGTGGAACTCGGGCCGGTTGGTGAGCATGAACGCGACCGTGTCGCCACGGCGGACCCCGAGCCGGTGCAGCGCGCCGGCCAGCCGCTGCACGCGGGCGGCGTAATCACCGAAGGTGATCGTCTGGGCGTCGTTCAGCGTCCGCAGGGCGACCTGCTCGGCGCGCGCCGCCGCTGTCCGCTGAAAGCATTCGCACATCGACCGCGCCCCTGCCGCCGGTGACCCGCCGCGTTCTCTCTCGGTCCGGACCGCGCCCTCCATGCTCGGCGTAACACCTATCACCTCCGGCGCGCTCGTGGCAAGTGCTACGGAGTGAGGACGACCTTGCCGATGTTGCGGCGCTCGGTGATGAATCGGTGCGCGTCGGGCGCGCGGTCGAAGCTGAACACCTCGGCGACGACGGGGCTGATCGTCCCGTCGGCGAGCATCTCGGTGAGCGGCCCCGACCACCGCGCCGCGCTTCCAGCCTCGTCCCACAGCGTCAGCAGATTGAGCCCGATCACCGACTTCGATTCCGACATCTGCTTGAGCAGGTTGAAGCGCGGCATCAGCAGAGCTGTCCGCGCCGCGGTCACCAGGTTGCGGGTCTCGCCGGAGACGACGCCCGACGCCCCGAAGCACACGAGCCGGCCGCCTCCCCGCAGCAGCTTGTAGCTGCGGCGGAAGCTCGCCCCGCCGATCGCGTCGATGACGACGTCGAGCTTCGGCACCCCCCGCTCCCAACCCGAGCGCGTGTAGTCGATCGGGTGGTCGACGCCGAACTCGCGGATCGCCGCGTGCTTGCCCGGCGACGCGGTGCCCCACACCTCGGCGCCGGCCCGCTTGGCGATCTGGGTGGCGGCGGTGCCGACGCCGCCGGCCGCCGCGTGAATCAGCACGCGCTCGCCGGGCTCGAGGTGCGCCTGGTGGATGAGCGCCTCCCAGGCGGTGGCGTAGTTGATCGGGATCGCCGCCCCGGCCTCGAAGCTGAGCTCCTGCGGCAACGGCACGACGCCGTCGGCACGCACCACGGCCCGCTCGGCGTAACCGTTGAAGCGCACCGGCGACACGACTCGGGTGCCGAGCTCTGGTGCGTTCTCCACGTCGGGCCCGACCGCCGCGACCGTGCCGGCGACCTCGTAGCCGACCACGCACGGTGGCTTCGGCGCGTCGGGATAGAGGCCGATCCGAGCCATGATGTCGGCGAAGTTGACCCCCGCGGCCGCGACGTCGATCAGCACCTCGCCACTGCCCGGACGCGGGTCCGGGCGCTCCTGGACCCGGAGCACCTCGGGTGGGCCGTGCTCGGTGATGACGACCGCGCGCATGGGCGGCAACCTACAGGTCGACGGTGCGGCCCGCGACGAATCCGTCGGTGGCGACGATCTCGTCGACGACCTCGCGCGGGACCGGGAGGTCGGTGGTGATCGTCATCGCGGCGAGTCGCCCTTCGGCGCGGGACTCGTCCTCGGGCTCGCGGCCGACCGCTGCGGAGACGATGTTGACCCCGTGGGCGCCGAACGTGGCCCCGACGCGGCCGATCATCCCCGGCACGTCGCGGTAGCGGAAGAGGGTGATGTGATCCTCGAGCTGGACGTCGAAGCGCTGGCCCCAGACCTCGAGCAGATGCGCGCGGTTGCGACGGCCAAGGAGCGTCCCCGCGACCCGCACGCTCGAGGACCCGCAGCGCAGCGTGACCCGGACCATGTCGGAGTAGTCGCGCAGGCCGGTGCGCTTTGTCTCCTCGATCTGGATCCCGCGCTCCTGCGCCATCGCCGGAGCATTGACCTCGTTGACGTCCTCCTCGGTGTGCCCGCGGAGCACCCCGAGCAGCGCCGAGATCGACAGCAGGCGGGTGTCGCGCTCGGCGATCCGCCCGAGGAACTCCGTCTGCACGCGGTCGATCGAGGACCCCTGCGCGAGCTCGACCGCGATCCGCCCGAGCGACTGGCACAGCGGCACGAACGGCCCGAGCACCTCCATGTCCTCCGAGGGGATCGCCGGCACGTTGACCGCGCTGGTCACGACGCCGCCGGTCAGCGCTGCGATCACCTGCTCGGCCGCCTGATAGCCCGCGCGGTCGGTCGCCTCGGCGGTGGACGCGCCGAGATGCGGGGTGACGATCACGTTGGGATAGGCGAACAGCGGGTGCTCGGTGACCGGCTCGCTGCGGAACACGTCGAGCGCGGCGCCGCCGACCTTGCCGGAGTCGAGCGCGGCCTGGAGATCGGCCTCGACGATCAGCGGCCCGCGGGCGACGTTGAGCACCCGGACACCGTCGCGGCACTTGGCGAGCGCGGTGGCGTCGAGCCAGCCCTCGGTGTCCGGCGTGTTGGGCAGATGCAGGGTGAGGAAGTCGGCCGCCGCGTACACCTCGTCCGAGGTCTCGGCCTTCTCCACCCCGAGGCTCCGGTAGCGCTCGGCGCTCACGTACGGGTCGTAGGCGACGACCCGCATCCCGAATCCGAGCGCGCGGTGGGCGACGAGCTGTCCGATGCGGCCGAAGCCAAGGATCCCGAGCGTCTTCTCGTAAAGCTCGATCCCGGAGAACTTCGAGCGCTCCCATGCGCCGCTCTTGAGCGAGGCGTGGGCCTGAGGGACGTTGCGGGCGAGCGCGAGCAGCAGCGCCATCGTGTGCTCGGCCGCGGTGATCACGTTCGACTGGGGCGCGTTGGCGACGACGATGCCGCGCTTGGTGGCGGCCGGGACGTCGACGTTGTCGACCCCGACGCCGGCGCGGCCGACGGCGCGCAGCCGGTTGGCCCGGTCGATCAGCTCGGCGTCGAGCTTGGTCGCCGAGCGGATGAGGATGCCGTCGAACTCGCCGATCCGCTCGGCGAGCTCCTCGCGGCTCCAGCCGAGGCCGAGCTCGACATCGAAATGCTCCTCGAGCAGATCGACGCCGGAGCGGCCGATCTTCTCGGCCACGAGGACGCGGGCGCGCGGTGCACCGTTGGTGGAGGCGGCGGTAGTCATGCTCATCGGCTCTGCTCCAGGACCCAGTCGATGCTCGCGGTCAGCGCCCGGACGTCGGCTGGGTCGGTGGCCGGGAACATCGCGACGCGCAGCTGGTTGCGACCGAGCTTGCGGTAGGGCTCGACGTCGACGATGCCGTTGGCTCGCAGCGTCGCGGCGAGCTCGGCGGCGTCGACCTCGTCGTCGAAGTCGATCGTGCCGACGACGAGCGAGCGCTTGGCCGGATCGGACACGAACGGCGTCGCATGCGGATGCGCCTCGGCCCAGCCGTAGAGGTGGCCGCTCGAGGCGCTCGTGCGGGCGACCATCGCGTCGAGGCCGCCCTGCTCGAGCATCCAGTCGAGCTGGTCGCCGAGCAGGAACAGCGTGGCGATCGCCGGCGTGTTGTACGTCTGGTCCTTGCGCGAGTTCTCGAGCGCGGTCGTCAGCGAGAGGAACTCGGGGATCCAGCGCCCGGGTCCCGTGGTCGGGCGGTCGCGGTCGATCTCCTCGATGCGGTGCAGGGCGGTCGGGCTGAACAGCGCGAGCCACAGCCCGCCGTCCGAGGCGAAGCCCTTCTGCGGCGCGAAGTAGTAGACGTCGGCCTGGCTCACGTCGACCGGCAGGCCGCCGGCGCCGGAGGTTGCGTCGATCAGCACGAGCTGGTCGTCGGTGGCCTGCGCCGGCCGCGTCACCGGGACCATCACCCCGGTCGATGTCTCGTTGTGGGCCCAGGCGAGGACGTCGGCGGACGGGCTGCCCTGAGGCGCGGGGGCATCGCCGGGCGGGGCCTCGACGACGATCGGGTCGGCGAGGAACGGCGCGGTGCGGGTGGCGGTGGCGAACTTGGCCGAGAACTCGCCGTAGGTGAGATGGAGCGGCGTGCTGCGCACGAGGCCGGCGGTCGCCGCGTCCCAGAACGCCGTCGTGCCGCCGTTGCCGAGCGCGACCTCGTAGCCCTCGGGGAGATCGAACAGATCGCGCAGACCGGCGCGGACCCGGCCGACGAGCTCGCGCACCGGCTTCTGGCGGTGCGAGGTGCCCATCACCGCCCGGCCGCTGCCGACAAGATGGTCGAGCTGCGCAGCGCGCACCCGCGAGGGGCCCGACCCGAAGCGGCCGTCAGCGGGCTTGAGCTCGGCGGGGATCTTCAACTCAGTCGAGGTCTGGGTCATGCACGCTCCAGAATTTGCGGGTTGGACATGCCCAGGCGCGCGGCGTGCGGAGCCGCCGCTTCCCGGTGGTCAGTCCACCTGCAAGCGCCAGTCACGGCGGCTGCGAAGAAGGTTAGCGGTAATGCGGCGGCACCCTGACGTGACGTGCGCTTCGCGCGAGTCACGTCAGGGGCACCGGCCGCCTCACCGCCCCTCCGGGCCACGGCCTGACCACGCCTGCGCGTCTGACCCACCACCATGCGCACCACAGCCCGCCACACCCCCCGGACCGCCCAACTGGGAACCACGTGACGTGGCGGCCTGGATCCGCGCGGCTTGAACGCGCCTTAAGAGCGACCCGGACGCCCGCGAGGCGGAGTGTGCGAGCGCCTCGACGTGACTCGGGCGACGCGCCGTCACGTCCGAGGTGCTCGCCCACGCAGCTACTCGTGGAATTCGGTATCGATCCAGTCCATCTGGGAGCGCAGCTCTTGGCCGACGACCTCGACCTGGTGCCCGGCCTGCTCCTCGCGCATGCGCTTGAAGTTCTCCTGGCCGGCGCGGTTCTCGGCGATCCATTCGCGGGCGAAGGCGCCGGACTGGATCTCGCCGAGGATCTCCTTCATCGCGTCGCGCGTGGCCTGGCCGATGATCCGCTTGCCGCGGGTGAGGTCGCCGTACTCGGCCGTGTTCGAGATCGAGTAGCGCATCCCCGCGATCCCCTTCTCGTACATGAGGTCGACGATCAGCTTGAGCTCGTGCAGACACTCGAAGTAGGCGAGCCGCGGGTCGTAGCCGGCGTCGACGAGGGTCTCGTAGCCGGCGCGGACGAGCTCGGTGACGCCGCCGCAGAGGACCGCCTGCTCGCCGAACAGGTCGGTCTCGGTCTCGTCCTTGAACGTCGTCTCGATCACGCCGCCCCGGGTGCAGCCGATCCCCTTGGCGTAGGCAAGCGCGACGCCGAGGGCGTTGCCGCTCGCGTCCTGGTGGACGGCGACCAGGCCGGGCACGCCCGAGCCCTCGAGGTACTGGCGGCGGACGAGGTGGCCCGGGCCCTTGGGGGCGACGAGCGCGACGTCGACGTCCGGCGGCGGCACGATCTGCTCGTAGTGGATCGAGAAGCCGTGGCCGAACATGAGCATGTTGCCCGCGGCGATGCCGTCCTTGACCCCGTCCTCCCACACCTGGGCGTGGAGCTCGTCGGGGGTGAGCATCATCACGACGTCGCCCTCGCTGGCGGCGTCGGCGGGGTCGAGCACGCGCAGGCCGTGGTCCTGGGCCTTGGGCACGCTGGCCGACGACGACCGCAGGCCGACGACGACGTTCACGCCGGAGTCCTTGAGGTTGAGAGCGTGGGCGTGGCCTTGGGAGCCGTAGCCGATGATGGCGACAGTCTTGCCGTCGAGAAGCGAAAGGTCAGCGTCGTCGTCGTAGAACATGCTCGGAGCGTATCCGTGAACGTGCACGGACGGTCGTGCGCTCCCCGCGGCGGCGACGGTTCGGGTGCGCCCAGCCCGCGCCCACGAACCCCAAACGCCGCGCGGGCGACGTCCGAGAGACGCCGCCCGCACGATCACGTCATCCGGATCGGAAGCGGTCTACGGCCCGCCGAACCGCGAGCGCAGCGCCATCACGCTGTTGACATAGGACTGCGTGTCGCTGTACAGGCCGTGCGCCTGGACCGATGGCAGGCCCTGGTAGTAGCCGGCCGCGGCCATCGCCGGGTCACCGCCGGTGGCGTTCAGCAACGAGTGGAGCAGCAGAACGCCGCCGCGCACGTTCTCCGACGCCGAGGCGGGCGCGAGCGGCACTCCCGCGGTCAGCGTCCGGTTGATCCAGTCCCAGGTGCCCGGAAGGATCTGCATCACGCCGCGGGCGCCGGCGCTCGAGACGAGGTCGTTGTTGAAGCCGCTTTCCTGCCAGCCGATCGCGGCGGCGAGGGACGGCGAGACGCCGTTGGCCGACGCGATCGAACCGACCTGCGAGGCGGTGACCGTCTGCGGGGTCGGATACGGGGGCCCACCGGCATAACCCTCGGCGGCGGTCCCGACCGGCTGGCTCGTGGCCGCGCTGCCCGCGGACGAGGTCGACACCGGGACGGCCGTCCCCGAAGACCCGGAGCCGCCGAGCACGGTTCCGGCTACGAGCACACCGTTGGGGTCAAGCCCGTTCGCCGCCGCGAGCTGGGCAACCGAGATGCCCTGGCGCGCCGCGATCGAGGACAACGTGTCCCCGGGCTGCACGACATAACCGCCGGTGCCGCTCGACGCGCTCGAGGTGGCCACCCCGGCGGTCCCGGCGCCGCCCACGTCGTCGGCATCGCCATCGCCATCGCCGACCGACGAGCTCGCGCCGGTGACCGTGCTGCTCACCGACGAGACCGGGGTGCTGCTGACGGCGCTGGCGTATCCCGACTGGGGCGGGATGGCGAGCGACGTGCCGGCCACGAGCTGGCTGTTGGGCGAGACCCCGTTGGCCGCGGCGAGCTGAGCGACGCTCAGCCCGTCGGCCGCGGCGACCGAGTACAGAGACTCACCCGCGGCGACCGTGTGTTGGAAGTCCGCCGAGGCGGCGCTCGGCGCACCGAGCAACGTCACCGCCGCGGCGAGAGGGAGAAAATGAGTTCCACGCATGGGGGGCAGTGTGTCCCCGTCGGCATGGAGGGGAAAACCCCTGCAAGAGGCCGCCCATCGTGCAAGAACGCTGTCACGCCTCGGCGGCGGCGACCAGCGAGCAACCAGGAAGCGTCAACGCCCCGGAATCATCGACGAACTGCGACGCGGCCGCGGCGAACGCCTGTTTGAAATCTGACTGCTCTTCTGCGGACAGACCGTCGAGCACGCGGATCACGCTGATCTGGATATCGCGCGTCTGCTCGAGGAAGGCGTCGACGCTCGGGAGTACCCGGACGACGTCGACCGGCTCGACGCTGGCCTCGAGGAACCCCGCCGCCTCGAGCAGCTCGACGAGCCGCTCGGGGTCGGCGAGCGAGAACATCGACGCGGGGGCGCTGCGGTCGGGCGGCTCGAGTGCGCCCAGCTTGACGAGCGCGTCGGTGATGAGCGTCGCCCACGGGTTGACCTCGGCCCGGTCCCACACCGCGATCGACACGCGGCCGCGGGGTCGCACGACGCGGCGGATCTCGCGCATCGCCGCCTCGGGGTCGAGGCTGAGCATCACGCCCCACCGGCACAGCGCGGCGTCGACGCTCGCGGTCTCGAGATCGATCCACTCGAGCTCGAGACGCTTGAACTCGACGCCGGTGACACCGAAGCGCTCGGCGCGCTCACGCGCGACGTCGAGCATCCCCTCGGCGGCGTCGCTGCAGATGAGCGTGCCGCCGGGCTGCACGAGCTCGGCGGCGAGGAAGCCTGTGTCCCCCGGTCCCGCGGCGAGCTCGAGCACCCGCTCGCCGGGCTGCAGGCGCAGGCTCTCGACCATCGCGCTCGAGACCGGCATCCCGAACGCGCGCGTCTCGTCCGCCCGCCGGCCCCAACCGGGTGCCACCTGCTCCCACGCATCGCGCATCTGCGCGCGCTGCTCATCGGCGTCCTCGACGCTCACGCCCCACGCTCCGACAGCCGGCGGGTGATCTCGACGAACGCGCCCTCGACCTGGGTCGAGAGCCGCTGCTGGAAGATGGTGAGCAGCGCTTCGGAGGCGATCGGGCGCAGCCGCTCGACGGCCTCCTCGATCTCCGGCCAGCGCTCGGGGGGCATGTCGGCCTGCTGGAACGGCTTCCACACCTCGGCGAGGAACAGCTTGACGAACGAGCGGGACACGGAATCGCAGTGGCGCTCGATCTCCTCGAGGATCGACAGCGCCGACGGGAGCGAGATGCCGCGGCGCGCGACCTCCTCGGCGACGGCGAGAAGCGACGGGCTTGGGACCTCGTACTGATCGTTGCCGAGCGGCACGAGCACTCCGAGCCGCTGGGCCTTGGCCAGGATCTCCGGCGCGTCCTCGATGCTGACCTGGAAACGGCGCCCGAGCTCGCCGAGCGACAGCGTCTCCGCGTGCTCCCCACCGAGCGGGGTGCTGAGGGCGGCCCGGAACTGGAGCAGCCGCTCCGCGGTCCCGTGCGTGTCCTCGAGCAGCCGCTTGATGCCGCCGAGGTTGAAGCCGTCGTCCTGGAGCTCGCGGATGAGGCGCAGCTGGGCGAGGTGCTCGGGGCCGTAGTAGCCGACCCGCATCCGCACCTCGGGCGGGGCGAGCAGGCCGCGGGCCTGGTGGGCGCGGATGTTCCGCACCGACATGCCGGACTGGGCGGCGAGCTGCTCGATCGTCAGCTGGTTGGGCGACTCGACCTCGGCAAGCCGGCGGACCGATGACATGCCGCGATCATACGAGCACGCGGCGCAGCAGCTTCCCCGAGGCGGTACGCGGCAGCGCATCGGTGAACTCGAGCACCTTGGGCACCTTGAAGCGGGCGAGCCGCGTCGCGCAGTGGGCGCGGAGAGCGTCGGCGTCGGCATCGGCGCCGGGGCGCAGGACCACGACAGCGACGATCGCCTCGCCCCATTCGGCGTCGGGCCGGGCGAACACGCCGGCGTCGGCGACGGCGGGATGCTCGAGCAGCACCTCCTCGACCTCGGTCGGGGCGACGTTCTCACCGCCGGTGACGATCGTGTCCGCCTTGCGGCCGGTGATCGACAGTCGTCCGCGCGCGTCGAGCGTGCCGAGATCGCCGGTGTGCAGCCAGCCGTCGGCCGCGAGCGCACCCGGCGACACGGTCGCGCCGCGGACGAGGATCTCCCCGTCGGCGTCGAACGTGAGCTCGACCCCGGGCAGCGGCCAGCCGTGGGTGGCGATCTGCGAGCACGCCTCGGTCATGCCGTACGTCGGCGCGACGGGCACCTCCGCCGCCGCAGCCCGTGTGAGCAGCGCCGGGGCGATCGGACCGCCGCCGAGGAGCGCCCAGCGCAATGTCGGCGGCGCGCGCAGGCCGGCGTCGAGCAGGCGGGCGAGCATTGTCGGCACGAGTGAGACGAGTGTCGTCGCCCGTCCGGGATCCATCAGCTCATCGAGCACCGCGTCGGTGTCGAAGCGCTCGTGCAACACCGCCGTTGTCGCGTAGATCGCCGAGCGCAGGAGGACGGAGAGGCCACCGACGTGGACGGGCGGCATCGGGCACAGCCACCGTTCGTCGAGGTCGAGGCCGAGCACGGCGGCGGAGCCGAGCGCGCTGGCTTGCCAGTTGCCGTAGGTGAGCGCGACCGGCCGCGGCGCCGAGGTCGTGCCCGAGGTGAACATGACCGCGGCGAGATCGTCGAGCTCGCGGGCCGTCGCGCCGAGCTCGGCGGGCGTCGTGGGTGCCGCGGCCCCCGACAGCGGGGCCGCGAGCACGAGCCCCTCCCCCACTCGCTGCGCGCGTTCCTCCGCGGTCAGCCGCAGGTCGATCGGCACGACGACCGCCCCGGCGAGCAGAGCGCCGTGGAAGGCGAGCGCGAACGCCTCCCCGGGCGGCAGCGCGACGGCGACCCGGTCCCCCACCGCCACACCCCGGGCCCGGAGCCCCCCCGCGACCGCCGCAGCGCGCGCATACAGCTCGCCGTAGCTGAGCGTGCCCGTCGCGGTGACGAGCGCTGGGTGATCGGGACGGCGCCGGACGGCGCGCAGAAGCCAGGGCTCCACGGCCCACACGGTAGTCTCCGCCGCCGAGAAAGGAGGCCGCAGTTGTCGACCACGTGGCAGCCCGCCGGGGAGTACGAAGACATCCGTTATGAGCTCGCGACCGGCGAGGACGCCGGCATCGCCAAGATCACCATCGACCGTCCGGAGGTGCGTAACGCCTTCCGGCCGGAGACCGTCGTCGAGCTCTCCGACGCCTTCGAGCGGGCCCGCGAGGATCCCGACGTCGGCGTCATCATCCTCACCGGCGAGGGCGATAAGGCGTTCTGCTCAGGGGGCGATCAGCGCGTCCGCGGCTCGCGCGGGGGCTACGTCTCCGGCGCCGATCCCGCCGAGGCCGGCCACCATCAGGCCGTCGGACGGTTCCACGTCACCGACCTGCACGTCCAGATCCGACGGATGCCCAAGCCCGTCGTCGCGATGGTCGCCGGCTATGCCGTCGGCGGCGGCCACGTGCTGCACGTCGTCTGCGACCTGACGATCGCCGCCGACAACGCCCGCTTCGGCCAGACCGGACCGAAGGTCGGCTCGTTCGACGGCGGGTTCGGCGCGAGCGTCCTCGCACGGCTCGTCGGGCCGAAGAAGGCCAAGGAGATCTGGTTTCTCTGCCGTCAGTACGACGCCGGGCAGGCGCTCGACATGGGGCTCGTCAACCACGTCGTCCCCCTCGAGCGACTCGAGGAGGAGACCGTGCAATGGTGCCGGGAGATGCTCGCCCTCTCCCCCTTCGCTCTGCGGCTGCTGAAAGCGAGCTTCAACGCCGACGAGGACGGGCTGGCCGGGATCCAGCAGCTCGCCCACGACGCCAACCTCCTCTTCTACATGAGCGAGGAGGCCGCCGAGGGACGCTCGGCCTACCTGGAGAAGCGCAAGCCCGACTACTCGAAGTTTCCCCGGCGCGCGTAATGTCGTGAGTCGGAAGCGACACTGAGACCATGACTACTGAACGCGCGGTGGCAGGCCCGAGCCCGATCCGGATCTGGCTGATGGCGGCCCGGGTGCGGACGCTGCCCGCGTCGATCGCGCCCGTGCTCGTCGGCACCGCGCTGGCCGGCTACCTGCACATCTTCCATCCCCTGCGGTTCCTCGCCGCGCTCGTCGGGGCGGTGTTCATCCAGGTCGGCACGAACCTGTCGAACGACTACTCCGATGCCCGGCGCGGCGCCGACGCCGAGGACCGGCTCGGGCCGGTGCGGGTGACCGCGGGCGGCCTCGTCCCACCCCGCCAGGTGCTCGTCGCCACCTACATCTCGTTCGGGATCGCCGTGCTCGCCGGCATCTATCTGATCGTCGTCGCCGGCTGGCAGCTGCTGCTCGTCGGGGCGGCCTCGATCCTCGCCGGCGTGCTCTACACCGGTGGCCCGCGTCCCTACGGCTACGAGGGCCTCGGCGAGCTGTTCGTGTTCCTGTTCTTCGGGATCGTCGCCGTCGCCGGGTCGTTCTTCGTGCAGGCCGAGCGCCTCATCTGGGAGGCGTTCGCGCTCGCCGTGCCGGTCGGCCTGGTCGCCTCGGCGATCATCGTCGTCAACAACTTCCGGGACATCGACACCGACCGCCGCGCCGGCAAGAAGACGCTCGCGGTGCGGCTCGGGCGCCCGCGGACGCGGACGATGTACGCGGTGATGGTCTACGGCGCCTACCTGCTCACCCCCGTGACCTGGATCTTCGGGCCGCTGCGGCCGTGGGTGCTGCTGCCCTGGCTGACCCTTCCGCTCGCCGCCCGCGTCGTGCGCATCGTCCGCAACCACGTCGACGGCCCGACGCTCAACCAGGCGCTCGCGCAGACCGGCATGCTCCAGCTCGTGTTCTGCGTGCTGCTCTCGGCCGGGCTGCTCCTCAGCCGTTGAGGGTCGAGCTGGATCTGATCAGGGCGCGCTTGCGCGCGCCGGTGGGTTCGGCCTGGGGCTCGATCCACGACCGTGAGCTGCTGCTGCTCTCGTTGACCGCGGCCGACGGGACGTGCGGATTCGGCGAGGCGGCGCCGCTCCCTGGCTACGACGGCGTGGGGATCGACGACGTCCGCGCCGCGCTCGAGGACTGCCGGCCGCTGCTCGCCGACGGCGACGACGTCCCCCTGCCGACCCTGCTCGCGTCGTGCGTCCGCGCCGCCATCCTTCCTCAGGCGATCGCTGCCGTCGATCTCGCCCTGTGGGATCTCGCCGGGCGCCGATGCGGGCGGCCGGCGTGGCGACTGCTCGGCGACGGCGACATTGCTGCCGCCGCGCCGTCGATCGCGGTCAACGCGACGATCTCCGCCCTCGACCGCGCCGGCGCCGCCAGCGCCGCCGCCTCCGCCCGGGCCGAGGGGTTTCGCACGGTCAAGGTCAAGGTCGGCACCGGCGACGACGCCGGCCGGGTCGCCGCCGTCCGGGCGGCCGGCGGCCCCGAGCTCGCGATCCGCCTCGACGCCAACGGCGCGTGGTCCGTGCCCGAGGCGATCGTCGTGCTCGGGGCGCTCGCTGCGGCCGGGGTCGAGCTGTGCGAAGAGCCCGTCCATGGGCTCGACGACCTCGCCGAGGTCGCGGCTGCCGTCGAGGTCCCGATCGCTCTCGACGAGACGGCCCGGTCCCCCGGGGCGCTCGACCACCGGGTGGCGGCCGCCGTCTGCCTGAAGGTCTCCTCGGCGGGCGGCATCAGCGGCCTGCTCCACGCCGCGCACCGGGCCCGCGACGCCGGTTACGAGGTGTACCTCGCCTCGACGTTCGACGGGCCGCTCGGCATCGCCGCCGCGCTCCACGCCGCGGCGATCATCGCTCCGGACCGCCCGTCGGGACTGGCCACGCTCGGCCTGTTCGCGGACCGGCCGGATCCGCTCCCCGCCGCGGGCGGCCGCATCGCCGTCCCCTCGGGGCCGGGACTCGGCGGGGGCCTCATCGACTGGTACCGATGAGCGCCGCGACGACGCCCGGGGCCTCGAGGTGCACGGCGTGACCGGCGGCGGCGACGACCTCGACGCGGGCGTCGGACAGGCGCGCGGCCATCTCGGCGGCGATCGCCTGGAACTGCTCGTCGCGCTCACCGACGATCAGCGTGACCGGCGCGCGCAGCTCCCCGAGTCGGTCCCACAACGAGGGCAGCGCACCGGTGCCGAGCCCGCGCAGGGCCGCAGCGAGACCTTCCGGGGTGCAGCGCAGGCGGTCGGCGTGCACGGCGGCGGCCACGTCCGGCGGCAGTCCGGCGAGGACGGGGGTCTGCGCCCAGCGCCGGGCGAACTCCTCGATCCGGGCGCGCTCGATGTCTGCCGCAAGCTCCTCGTCGGCCCGTCGGCGCGCCGCGCGCTCGGCGGGATCGGCGAGTCCGGGACTCGCCCCGATCAGGACGAGCCGCTGCACGCGCTCGGGCGCCGCGAGCGCGACGTGGAGGGCGATGCGGCCGCCCATCGAGTAGCCCGCAAGCGCGAACGGGCCCGGGACCGTGTCGAGCACGTCGCCGGTGACCGCGGCGAGCGTCACCGGCCGCCGGGCGCCGGCCTCACCGTGGCCGCGGATGTCAGGGGCGAGCGGCCGGTAGCGTTCCGTCGGCTCCGCCGACGCCCCCAGCGCGGACCGCACGCGATCCCAGCTCGCCCCGGTGTGGGTGAAGCCGTGGAGAAGGACGAGCGCGCGGGACACAGCGACGACAGATCATGACCGCCACCGACACCTATCTGCTGCTCCGCGCCTTCTGCGACGAGCTCGCCCGCTGCGGGATGCGCGAGGCGGTCACCGCCCCAGGGTCGCGCAACACGCCGATCCTTCTCTCGCTCGCCCGCGAGCCGCGCCTGCGCTGCTTCTCGCACATCGACGAGCGCTGCGCCGGGTTCTTCGCCCTCGGCGCCGCCAAGGCCTCGGGCCGGCCGGTCGCGGTCACCTGCACCTCGGGCACGGCGGCGGCCAACCTCGTGCCCGCGGTGATCGAGGCCCACGAGGCCCGCGTGCCGCTGATCGTGCTCACTGCCGACCGGCCGCCCGAGCTGCGCGACGTCGGCGCCGGACAGACGATCGACCAGCTCAAGCTCTACGGCGGTGCGGTCAAGTGGTTCTTCGAGGTCGGGGTGCAGGAGGCCACCGCGGCGCGGCTGCGCTGGATGCGTACGCTCGCCTGCCGCGTGTACTGGACCGCCGCGTCCGGCCGGCCCGGCCCCGTCCATCTCAATCTCCCCCTCCGCGAGCCGCTCGTACTCGAGGAGCCGCTCCCCGAGGACGCCACCGGGCGCGTGGGGACCCAGCCTTTCGTCATGTTCGAGCCACCGCGCCTGGGCGCGCCGTCGAGCGGCGGCGGCCACCCGGATGGCCGCATCGTGATCGTCGCCGGCACCGGGGCCGCCGAGGGCACGACGCCGGCCCGGCTCGCCGAGCTCGCCGGGCGCTCGGGCGTGCCACTGCTCGCTGACCCGACGTCGGGAGCGCGGCGGGGCGCGGCGGCGATCGCCCACTACGACCTGCTGCTGCGCGACCCGGAGTTCGCCGCTGCCCACCGGCCGCAGTTCGTGCTGCGGCTCGGGGATCTCCCCACCTCCAAGCCGCTGCGGGCCTGGCTCGCCGGCCTCGACGACATCGCCCAGATTGCGATCGACCCCCACGACGTCTGGCACGACCCCGACGCGACGGTCGGCATGCGCATCTCGGCACCGGTCTCCGCGCTGCTCGGCGGTCTCGCCGCCCCCGCCCGCCTCGACGGCGCGCCGGGCTGGCTCGAGGACTGGCGAGCGGCCGACGCCGCCGCCGGGGCCGCGATCGACGCCACCCTCGGCGACGAGCTCTCCGAGCCCGCCGTCGCCCGCGGCCTCGGGCGCTGGCTGCCGCCTGAGGCGACCCTGTTCGTCGCCTCCTCGATGCCGATCCGCGACGTCGAGGAGTTCACCCCCACGCGTGATGCGCCCCCGCGGACACTGTCCAACCGCGGCGCGAACGGCATCGACGGCACCGTCTCCGCCGCCTTCGGCGCGGCCGCGGCCGGGGACGGTCCGGTCGTCCTGCTGATCGGCGACGTCGCGCTCGCCCACGACATCGGCGGGCTCCTCGCCGGGCGCCGGCTCGCCGTCCCGCTCACGATCGTGCTGCTCAACAACGACGGCGGCGGGATCTTCCATTTCCTGCCGGTGGCGAGCCAGCGCGACGCCTTCGAAACCCACATCGCGACGCCGCACGAGCTCGACTTCGCCCATGCGGCCACCCTCTATGGATGCGGCTATGAGCGGCCGCGCACGCCCTCCGCCCTCCGTAAGGCAGTCGAGCTCGCCGTGGCGGAGAACGCCGGCACGATGATCATCGAGGTGCAGACCGACCGCGAGGCGAACCTCGAGCTGCACCGCCGGGTGGCGGCCGCTATCCCGCCAGCACTGGCAGCAGCGCGCCGAGCTTGACTTCGGTCTCGGCGAGCTCCGCCGCGGGGTCGGAGTCGCGGACGATGCCGCACCCCGCGTAGAGGTGAGCGACGGAACCGCGCAGCAGCGCACAGCGCAGCGCGACGCAGAACTCACCGTCCCCGATCGCGTCGGTCCAGCCGACCGGACCCGCGTACCAGCCCCGATCGAGCCCTTCGAGCGCGGGGATCATGCGCTCGGCGAGCCGGCCGGGCTCCGAGCCGACCGCCGGGGTGGGATGGAGCACACCGGCGAGCGCGAGCGCGCCCATCGGCGCCGCGAGCTGTGCCCGGATCGGGGCGGCGAGATGCTGGATGTTCGCCACCCGGACGAGCACCGGCTCGGGCGCCGCGGTCACCCACACCGCGTGCGGGGCGAGCGCGCGGGCGATCCGCCGCGCGACGATCGCGTTCTCCTCGCGGTCCTTGTCGCTGTGCAGAAGCTGCTCGCCGAGGTGGTCGTCGACGGCCGGGTCGGCGCTGCGGCGGGCCGAGCCCGCCAGCGCGACGGTGCTCGCCCGCTGCCCGTCGCGGCGGACGAGCAGCTCGGGGCTCGCCCCGAGGAAGGTCGCGTCGCCGCGCCCGACGGCGTAGACGTAGCAGGACGGGAACCCCGCACGCAGGATCCCGAGGATCGCCGCCGGGTCCTGGTCGGCCGGAGCGTGGACCTCGACCTCGCGGGCGAGCACGATCTTCTCGAGCTCGCCGTCGCGGATCCGCTGCACGGCCCGGGCGACCGCCTCCTCGTAGTGAGACGGCGGCATCGGGCTGAGGACCCGGAATGCGCCGGTGGGCGCGGGGTCGAGCAGCGGCAGCGCCGCCTCGCGCAGCTCGCCGAGGCGGCGATCGACCCGCGCGCGGAGGTCCTCGGGGGTGTCATCGCCGGCCACGAGCAGGTTGACGGTCAGCCACACCGCGCCGGCGCGCCGGGCGAACGAGACCTCGGGGACGTGCAGGGACGCCGCGGCGAACCCCGCCCAGCGCGGTGAGCTGCCGCCCGCGGCGGCGAAGGCGAAGCCCCCGACGGCGGCGAGCCCCGACCCCGGCGGCCCGGCGGGATCGTCGGCGACGGCGTGGGCGCTGAGCGCCCGCCAGCGGCGCTCGAGCTCGGCGAAGCGATTCGGTCCCTCGGCGCTCAGTGCGGTGACGCAGCCGAGCGCGGCGAGGGCCGAGCCGTCGCGGTCGGGTTGCTCGAAGCAGAACCACGCCTCGCCGGGCCGGCGTGACGCGAGCGCGATCGCCGTCGGGTCGCTCGCGCGTGGGCAGGGCGCGGCGAGGCTGAGCAGCACCGTGCCCCCACCGGAGCGGGCGCGGCGCAGCGCCTCGCCGAGCCGTTTCTCGAGCCGCGCCCGCGCAGCACCGTTAAGCCAGTCGACCGGTGCGGAGGCGACGTCGAGCATGGTCCGAGCCTACCCTAGGTGCTGCGGCGTCAGCGACGTACCATGCCCGCCATACGACCGGCCAGTCGCCGAGCCTCCCGCGCGACCGGACGGAGGTCATGACGGTCCCAGTAGTCATATCCGGTTCGTGTGCCGAACGCTCCGAAGAACCCTCGCAGCGCGCCCCGTCGCCCGGGCGAGTCCGGCTGGCCTGGATCCTGCAGCGCCTCGAGTAGCCAGCGCACATCACCCTGAAGCCAACGCATACGCACCCCGCATCGGTAGTAAGTCACCGGCTCGACCAGCTCGCCGCTCGCCCAGCGGTACAGCATCCACGGCACGTCCACTCCCGCCCGTACCGCCACCTCGATGCCGGCGTTGAGACGCGGGGTCACCTCCATGAGAAAAGGGCGACCGGCGGCGTCTCGCCGGAACTCGACCTCCGCATAGCCCTCGAGCCCGGCGCGCCGCACGAGGGCTTCGGCGATGCCGCTGATATCGGACGCGAGTGGGATCGTCTCGCGCAGAACCGAGCAGCCGCCGATCATCGGCGCCATGCGATGGGTCCTCACGGCGAACTTGGCGATCACCTCGTCGCCGACGACGACGATGCCGATCGCGTCACGGTGGCCCGGCAGCCACTGTTGGACCAACGCCGCCGTGCCGGCATCGGTGAACCGCCGGATGTGAGCGATCGCCGACGGCATGTCGCGCACCACGACCGGGCCGCTCCGCCACCCACCGGCGCCCGTGGCCACCCACGAGAACGCGGGCTTGATGACCATCGGGAGGCCGATCTCGACCACGGCTTGAGGCGCATCGTCGGCGCTGATCACCGTCCGCCCGACGGGCACGTGAAATCCGAGCTCACGGGCCATCTCGAGACTCGCCTCCTTCTCGACCACGGTGGCCAGCGCCCGGTTGCTGCCCAGAGCCAGCCGGCCGACCGCGTCGACATCCGGCCGCCGTGCCCGCAGCGCCTCGATCACTCCATCGTGACTGGGGACGATCACCGGCGTGCCGATCGTGCGGCACAGCTCGATCAACGCGTCGATGTACGCGTCCGCGCCTTGCCCGACGTCGGGCAGCACCGCGCGTCCCGCGCACCAGCGAGAGACGGAGGCCGGCACTCCCTCGCCGCCCTCGGCGACGAACACGGTGACGCCGCGCGGCCCGAGCCGCCGCACGCTCAGCAGCGATTGGCGCTCTTGTCCGTCGAGGACGAGACAGGGTCGATGCGCGCCGACCGCCAAAGCCGCCTGGTGGCTACGTCTCGCCGCGGCCGCGGGCGATCGCGATCTCGCCGGTGCGGGCCATCTCGATCAGGCCGAACGGCCGGACGAGCCGCTCGAAGGCGTCGACCTTCTCGTTGGTCCCCGTCACCTCGGCGACGACCGAGCGCTTGGTGACGTCGACGACCTTGGCCCGGAAGATCTCGCAGATCTGCATGACCTCCGCCCGGGCGGAGCCGTCGACGGCGATCTTGAACAGGGCGAGCTCGCGGGACAGCGTCTCCTCGGGCTCGAGGTCCCGGATCTTGAGAACGTTGACCAGCTTGTGCAGCTGCTTGGTCACCTGGTCGATCGGGTGCACGGCGCCGTCGAGGGTGAGGGTGATGCGGGAGACCGAATCGTCGTCGGTCGGGCCGACGGCGAGGGTGTCGATGTTGAACCCGCGCCGGGCGAACAACCCGGAGATCCGGGTCAGGACGCCCGGCTTGTTCTCGACGAGGATCATCAGGATGTGCTTGCGGCCCGTGCGCAGGCCGCCGGCCGCCTCGAGCTCGTCGAGGGAGAGGACTTCCTTGGTGCCCGGCTCGCCCATGACGCTCATCCCACCATGTCCCGAGCGGCTTGCCCCGCCGGGATCATCGGGTAGGTGTTCTCCTCCCGGGTGACCCTCACGTCGACGAGCACCGGCCCCTCGGTGGCGAGCGCCTCCTTCATGTCGGAGACGAGCGTGCGCTTGTCCTCGAGCCGGATGCCGGTCGCGCCGTAGGCCTCGGCAAGCTTGACGAAATCGGGCCATCGACCCATCTCGACCTGGCTGTAGCGCTTGTCCCAGAACAGCTCCTGCCACTGGCGGACCATGCCCAGATAGCCGTTGTTCATGATGAACACCTTGATCGGGATGTCCTCCTGGGTGCAGGTCGCGAGCTCCTGCATGTTCATCTGCACCGAGCCGTCGCCGGCGATGCAGACGACCGTCTCGTCGGGACAGCCGACCTTCGCGCCCATCGCCGCCGGCAGGCCGAAGCCCATCGTGCCGAGGCCGCCGGAGTTGATCCACCGGCGCGGCTGGGCGAAGTTGAAGTACTGCGCGGTCCACATCTGGTGCTGGCCGACGTCGCTGGTGACGATCGCGTCGCCGCCGGTCGCCTCGTACAGCGCCTGAACCATGTACTGGGGCTTGATCTCGGCGTCGGTCGAGTCCTCGTAGCGGAGCGGGTGGCGCTCCTGCCAGGCATGGATCCGCACCCACCACTCCTCGAGCCGGTTCGGCTCAGCGGCGAGCGCCCGGTACTCGGCCGTGAGCCGCGGCAGGATGTTCTTGGCGTCACCGACGATCGGGATGTGCGCGGGGACGTTCTTGGAGATCTCGGCCGGGTCGACGTCGATGTGGATGAACTTGGCCCGCGGCGCGAACTCCGACAGCTTGCCAGTGATGCGGTCGTCGAAGCGGGCCCCGATGGCGATGATCAGGTCGGCCTCGTCCATCGCGTAGTTGGCCGCCCGCGTGCCGTGCATGCCGAGCATCCCGAGCCACTGCGGATGCGGCGCGGGGAAGCCCCCGAGCCCCATCACCGTGCAGGTGACCGGAAAGCGGTCGGCGGTCGCGAGCTCGGTGAGCTCGGCCGCCGCGTTCGCGCCGATCACCCCGCCACCGGCGTAGATCACCGGCCGGCGCGCGTTGGCCAGTGCCTTGGCGGCGAGCCGGATCTGCTTCTGGTTGCCCTCGGTGGTCGGCTGGTAGCCGGGGAGATGGACGTCGGTCACCGGCTCGTAGGGGATATCGGCCCGGCTGAGGTCCTGCGGGATGTCGACGACGACGGGACCCGGACGCCCGGTCCGGGCGATGTGGAACGCCTCGTGGATCGAGCGCGGCAACTCGAGCGGGTGCTGGATCATGAAGCTGTGCTTGACAACCGGCATCGTGATACCGATCGTGTCGGCCTCCTGGAAGCCGTCGGTCCCGAGCAGCTCGGTGCGGACTTGGCCGGTGAGGAAGACCACCGGCACCGAGTCCATCATCGCGTCGGTGATCGGGGTGACGAGATTCGTCGCGCCCGGACCGCTCGTCCCGAGCGACACGCCGACTCGTCCCGTCGCCTTGGCGTAGCCCTCGGCCGCATGACCGCCGCCGGCCTCGTGGCGGACAAGGATGTGCCGGATGCCGGCGTCGTAGAACGCGTCGTAGGTGGGAAGGTTGGCACCGCCGGGGAGACCGAATACGACGTCGACACCCTCGGCCTTCAGGCATTCCATCAAAGCGTCGACTGCACGCATGGCGCTCGCCTCCTTTCAGCGATGTGAGTCCGTGGACACGCGCGGCCGCTCCGCGCGCGCGGGACGCTCAGTTTACCGACGCGGGCCGCCTGCGGACCTGCGCCTCGGGGGCGATGGCGACATCGGGGAACTCGAGCTCGGTGCCGCAGTTCGTGCACACGGCATCGTGGAGCTTGAGGACGCGGCCGCAGCCCGGGCACTGACGCCGCAGCTCCTGATTGTCGTTGCGGTAGCAGATCGCGGCGAGCAGCCCGAGGAACGGGACCAGGCCGGAGACGAGGAACCAGATGAAGAACGAGCTGCCCTTGATCCGGCCGATGATCCCACCGGCCAGGCCAAAGCACAGCATGATGAAAACCAGGCCGCCGCCCGCCATCAGCGCTGAACTACCAGAAGATGGTCTTGAGTGCCCACAGGATGGCGACCACCACCGCGACGGTGAGGATCAGCCAGAACACCGCCATGACCATGCCGATGAGCAGCTTGAAGGCCACGACAACGGCGAGGACCAAGACGAGCCCCGCGAGCACCCGCTTGAGAATCGAAGGCCGCGCGGGCCGATCCTCGAACTCTGTATCCATGACTCAAGCGTACCGCGAGCGAGAGCTGGGCTCCTAAGAGCGCCGCGGGAGCCTCACCGTCGCGTGCCGCGCCTGCCCGCCACGCGGCGTGCATCGCGACAGCGCCGCGCGGGACGGGCCCTTTAGTCGAAGACGCGCTTGATGTGCTCGAAGCGACTGGCCGGGTCAGCGGGCCGCCCCTCGAGGCGCAGCCGAGCCAGCCGGTAACGGCGCACGGGAACGTTCGACGGCTCTCGCGTCGCCGTCTGCCGGTTGGCGACCAGCATGAACTTGGAGGTGATCGGTGTGCTCATGGCCGGAATGATCGACCCCCGGGCTAAAGCGGGCATTGGCCCTAGGTACAAAGTTCCTGAACCTCAGCTCGGCCGCGCGGATCCCCCTGCTCGGGGCGGGAAACCGCCCGCGCGAGCACACCGGCGGCGTCGAGCGCCTCGCGCCCAGCCGGATCGAGCCGCCGGCGCAGCCGCCACGGCGCGCCCGAGAACGCGACGTTGGCGATCGTCGCAAAGCCCGCCTCGTCGCTGCGCAGGGCAAGCAGGAGATGGGCGACGCGATCGCCGCCGGGGAGCGTCGGGTCGGTTGTCCGCACGCAGTGACACACGACGCGCCGGCCCCCGGGAAGCACGAGCAACGCGCCGGCTTCGCCGACAAGCCAGACGCCGAGCGTCCCCCGCTCGGGCACGAGCCCTGTCCGCGCGTGGAGCGCGCGGGCGCCGTGGTCGACGAGGTCGCCGAGCAGGCCGACGGCGCGGGCCTCGGCGCCCACGTCGGTCTCCTTGCGCCGGCGCGCGCGCACGACGTTGGCGCCCCGCGCCGCGTAGAGCTCCGGAATGATCCAGGCGTGGGCGATGAGAACCAGCCCGATCACGGCCGTCACCGGGCTGAGCAGCGCGACGAACAGCCCGGTGAGCAAGAACGGGACCGAGTGGGCGAGCGTCGTCAGCGTCCACAGCCGGCCGGAGCGGCGCAGTCGCTCGGGCGTGCATCGCGGCCGCCACGGCACCGTGGCGAGCTCCGGCAGGCTGGAGATACTGTGCTCTCCCTGCGGCGTGGCTAGCCCCCGGCGATCGGGCGGCGGAGGATCACCAGCGACGCCTCGAGCGGGAGCTCCCTGACCTGCCGGGCGTCGCCCTCGCCGGCCGAGACGACCGCGAAGTAGCCGCGATCGAGCTCGCTCCGGAAGGCGACAAGAGCCTGCTCGACGGCTGCCGGATCGTCCTGCGTCCACTGCGCGAGCGTCGTGTGCCCGCTCTGATCCATCCGGATGAGTCGCGACATTTCGGCCTCCTGACCTCCTCCTGACCTGGACGACGCTCTCATCGTACGCCTCGATCAGGGAAGGTTCGCCTATGTTCCGACGTCTGGAGACCCGAATGCCCGCGCGCCTGCGCCCCCTGTTCCTGATCGCCGGCCTCGCGCTGGGCGCGCTCGCCATCGTCCTGCTCGGGGGTCCGACCACGGCCGCCGCCACCTCGCCGGCCAAGGCCGGCCCCAACGGGACGGTGAGCGATACGTCGACGACGAGCACGACGTCGAGCACGAGCACGACCACGTCGACTCCGGCGTCGACGAGTGCGACCGCGACGACGCTCAAGACGAGCTCGGCCACGCGGGCGGCGACGACGAGCTCGAGCAGCTCGGCCTCCACCCTGACCACGTCGGTCTCGAGCTCGCAGACGCCCGCCCGGGCCCACGGGGCCGGCGACCCGTCGGACACGATCGCCGACTACTCGTTCACGCCCGCCACCCTCACCGTCCACGTCGGCGACACCGTCACATGGACGAACAACGGCCCGGCCCCGCACACGGCGACCGCGAACAACGGCAGCTTCAACACGGGCACCCTGCAGAAGGGCCAGAGCGCCTCGCACACCTTCACCCAGGCCGGAACGTTCGCCTACATCTGCACGATCCATCCGTTCATGCACGGCACGGTCGTCGTGCTCGCCGCATCGAGCAGCAGCGGCTCCTCGGGCAGCGGCGCCTCCGGCAGCTCGACCGGCGGGTCCTCGGGCAGTGGCGCCTCGACCGCAGCCGGCTCGTCCGGCGGCACGACGACGACGGCGACCGGAACCGACACGACCGCCGCGGTCGCGACCGGGGCATCGCTCCCACACACCGGCCTCGACCTCCTCGGCGCACTCGTCGCCGCCGGGGCGCTGATCGCAGCCGGCCTCGCGCTGCGGACCGCCGCCCGCCGATCAGAGCCCCGCTGACGGCCGCGAGATCCCGCGATTAGCTCAACGTCCGCAGCCGCCGTCGGATGCCGGGGGGCATCCGCAATGCCTGCCGTAGACCCGCCAGGGCGGCGGCACCGCTTATCCCGGCGGTGACGGCTATCGCCTCAAGCCCCGGATCATGCTCGGCGAACCGCCATTTGTACGACTCGTCCCCGAGCCCGAAGCGGTATTCGCGTGTGCCCTCGACGAATGCATCCCGCAGCGTGTGGCACAGCAGGACGAATCCTGCGCTCAGGCGGTCGAAGGCCGGGTCGCGCCCGGACTGGTAGTAGGAGTCGATACCGGCAAACCGGAGCCCGTACCACGCCGCCACCGGCCGTCCGTCCAGTTCCATCGTCCACAGGCGCAGCCACCCGCGGCTGAGCGCACGGCCAGCGAAATCACGATGGAACGCGCGCCGCTCCCCGGCGAAGGTGTCGGACCGTCCCCCAGCCCAGCGGGCGTTGTGCAGGCGGATGAGCGTTTCCAGGTCGCGGTCGAGTTCCTCGGGCGTCTCCGTGAGCCGAAACGTGAGTTGAAAGCTGCGCCGTAAGACGCGCTCGCGCCGTCTCGCCTGCTCGCGGAAATTCCGGCTGCGCCCGGCAAGGAATTCGTCGAATGTCCGGCCGGATAGAGTCAGCATCGGACTTGAGGCATGGTGCACCACCTCGCCGGCGAGCGCGTCCCAGGGCCAGCCCTCACACCAGAGCCGTTCGCCGATGAACAAGCCAGAGCGGCCCAGCGTCTGCTCGACATGGGCTCGGAGCGCCTCAACGGTCGTGGCCCGATCGTCCGGCGCGCAGATCGGTCCAAGCTCGTCGCTGGGCCCGGTGCCCATGAGCCGGACCAGCCGCAGCGGCACGCGGCGGGCGATGCACAGCGGCAGAATCGCGGCCGCCTGGCCATCGCTGCGACGACCGATGGCCACAGCGGGTTCGGTGCCGCGGCCCAGGTGGCGCCGCCAGCAGTCGATCCACTCCCACGTGCTGAACACGTTTCCGCTGGCTTCGGCCAGCCGCGACCAATCGGCCCGCACCGCGTCGAGATCAGCGACGGGCTCGATGACCAACTTGGACAATGCCGTCCCGGCGGCCTGGGGCCGTGCCACCCTGTCATTCACCCCTGCATCGCGCTCGCGCGGTACCGGACCCGTTTCAGCATGGGCCGAAGCTGCCGCCGATAGACGTACCCCGGCGCATAGGGCCCACGATACGCCCACAGACTTGTGAGTCGGTGCATCTCCGACGACCATCTCGCCTTGTACGTATCGGCGCCACCCAAGAAGTTGTAGCCCCGCAGGCCGGCCTCGATCGATGACCGCAGCACTGCGGCGCGGAGGACCAAACCGGGCGAGAGCCGTCCGTCCGGCTCGCTGAAGGCCGTCTTGACGAGAAACGCCTCGTCTCCGAACGCCAGGCCATAGTCAGCAGCGATGAGCCGTCCGTCGAGTTCGAGCGAGTACAGCCGCAACCACCCGCGCGCCGCCGCCGCCCGCGCAAACAACGAATAGAAGCGGCGAGTATCGGCTCGGCAGAGGATCGCGGTGCCTTGTTCGCCCTTCCAGCCGGCGGCCTCGAGCGCGAGAAAGCGCTCGAGGTCCCGGTCGAGCTCTGGGCCGCCCGAGGTGATGCGGAGCTCGAGGATGCCCATCCGCTCGAGCGTCCGACGCCGGCGCCCGACCTGGCTGCGCAGCCCGCGGCTAACGCCGGCCAGCAGGTCGTCCCAGTCACCAGGGAGGGCGAGCCACGGGCTCTCGGATGCGACCGATGCGACGCGATAGCCCGCCTGCTCGAGCCCGGTGCGCATCCCCGTTCCGGAGGGGTCGGGCAGCGCGTGGAGGCGGATCCGGCCGGCTCCGAGGCCCCCGATGGCCTGGCACACGCGCGCCCTCGCCGCGTCATCGACACCGAGCACGTCCCACGCAGGGCTGTGCACATTGGCAGCGGAGCTCAGGGCGCGCGGCGCGTCCCGATAGACCATGGCACCCCCATCAAGGGTCCCGTCCTCATTGACCGAGAGCACCCAGAGCGGGTCTCCGCGTCCAAAGGCCTCCCACCAGCACGTCAACCACTCCACGGTGAGGAACGGATTGCCCGCGCGGCCCGCGAGCGCGTTCCACTCCCCGGCGCGCTCCCCGAGGCCGCTCGCAACCATCATCTTGGTCCTCACGTCGACGACCCGGACTGCGTCAGCGCGCCCGCAACGCGCGGCCCACCTGCCGAGCGGCGAAGGCTGTGCCGTAGACGAACCGCATTACCGGGCCAAAGCTCAGTCCCGCGGGGAAGCCCACGAAGTACAACCCCGGCACGCTGCTCTGGAAGGTGCGATCGAGGATCGGCGTGCCGTCGGTCTCGTCGATCCTCCCCAGCAGGTCGGCGTCGAGGAATCGAAGCCGGCTCATACCGGGCCGGTACCCGGTCGCAGCGATGACGTGGTCGATGAGGAGATCCTCCTCGCCGAGCGGACTATCGAGTCGAAGACGCACCCGGTCCCCGTCGATCGCGGCCGACCGGACCGACCGGCAGAGCAGCGCGGTGCCGAAGTCGAACCGGCTCCGCAACCACCAGGATCCGGCGGGACCGAGGGCGGTGTAGGCATGGCGCCGGCGCATGCTGAGCGGTGCCTCGTGGAAGCCAAGCGGGAACGTGGCGTAGAGGTATTGAGACCGCCCCTCACCGAGACCCGATCGTGGGTACTTCAGCTGCGCCCTGAGCCTGCGCTCAGAGCCGTCCGGCCGAGAGTTCCATTCAAGCGCGTCGGCCCGAACGATGAGATGCGTCTGCACCCCATGCTCGTGAGCGAGCGTTGCGGCCTCGATTCCCGACTGCCCGGCGCCGACAATGGCGAGTTCGCGGGAAGGGTCATAGAGGGGGACGTTGTCGAAGGTATGGCTGACAGCGCCGTCTGGGAGGCCGGCGAGTTCTGGGGGAGTGAACGCAAACGGACCGAGGCCCGAGGCGACGATGACGTCACGCGTGCGCAGCGACTCACCCGTGTCGAGCGTCACCGTGAAGCCACCCGCGTCGGACTGCACCCGGCTCACCAGGTTGCGGCGCACCGCCGGCACGAGCCGCTCTTGAAACCAGAGACCGTAGCTGGAGAAGGTGTCGAGCCTGATCGGTATCCCGACGTCCCCGTACTCGATGCCGTGCTCAGCGCAGTATCGCGCCAGCGTGTGCCCGCCACGGGGGTCTGACAGGTTTGACGCGAACCCCTCGGACTTGAGGTACATGCCGTCGGGCATGTGGTGGCGCCATGTGCTCATCGGCTCGCCGAACACCTCGTGGCTGACCCCTAGGTGGGCGAGATGGGCCGCGATCGACAGCCCGTAGGGGCCGGCGCCGATCACCGCGACCTCCGCGTCGGTATCACCATCGGTGGGCCGCGCCACGTGCGGCGCGCGACGCGCGCCCCGTAGCTTGCCGACCGCCGCGGCGGCCGCAGGGCGCAGGTCGCCGCGCGTCAGGTAGTCGTATGTCGCGGGGCGCAGGAACCCGGCGGCGAACTGAGCGATCGCCTTGGGACGCGAGGGAGCGTCGGGATCGTCAGGCCAGGCCAGGCAATGCCGCAGCCACGAGAGGTCCCCGCCCAGCCATCGTGCGCGGACACCGACGCGGTAGTCGTCCACCGGCTCGAGTTCGCCACCCGCAGCCCACCTATACAGAAGACGCGGGAAGGAAACCCCGCTTTGTACGGCGACCTCGACCGATGCCGAGAGCCGCGGGTTGATCTCCATCAGCGCCGGGCGGCCGTCCGCGTCGCGGCGAAACTCCACCTCGGCGTAGCCATCGAGGTCGAGCCGGTCCACGAGGGCCTCGGCATCTCCGGCGATGTCCGCCGGCAGCGGGATGCTCTCGCGTACGACCGAGTTCCCGCCGAGCGGCGGCGTCGTTCGCCGCGCGACCTGCGCGAACCGGGCCCACACCCGCCCGTGGGCCCGGAACAGGCTCACCGCCTCTCGGGCGCCCGGTAGCCACTCCTGCACGATCACCGACGCCCCCGTCTCGAGCAGGCGATCGATCTTGTGCCGAGCGTCCGCGCGCTCGACGGCAACGGTCGGCACAAGTCTGCGGCCAGCGCTGTCCCCCTGGCTCCAGGACCGAGCGGGCTTGATCACCGCGGGGACCTCGATCTTCAGGAGCGCCTTGTCCACCTGATCGCGAGTCTCGACCACGGCCCCTCGAGGAATACGAATCCCGAGTTGTTCAGCGACCTCGAGTGTTCGCCGCTTGTCGAGCGCCACCGCCAAACCCTCTTCGCGCGCGAGAGCAAGCGCGACCACTTGCTCGACCTCGTCCCGGCGTTGTCGGAGAGCATCGATCGTCCCATCGTGGCAGGTGATCAGTGCCCGCGGCCGATACTCCGCGCAGACGCCGAGCAGTTCGTCGACGTACGTGCACGCGCCATCGGCGACGCCCGTCACCACCTCGGCAGAGTCAGCCCAGCGCGAGTATCGGCCGGGCGCGTACGGATCCGAATCGACGGCGCAGACCCGGACACCACTGCGGCCGAGTTCGCGAATCGAGACGAGCGCCGCCCGCTGCGCCGAATCAGTGATCAGGACGCCGTCGCGCACCCCGCTGTCATCGGCCACGCGCGGCTCCGACATGAGCAGTGGCATCGGAACTGGTCACGCAGTTTCCACGGGCGTCGAGATTCTCATTGTCGGTCAAGGCGCCGCCCCGCGCGGACCGGCCCGTCCGGCCGCGCGAAAGAGGGAGTCAACCAAAACGCGTGGACTGCCGACTAATGAAGTGGGCGGCGACTCGAATACCGATACGCAGGTCCACGGCCGCCCATTAGGCCGGATTTCAGTGTCTCTTTTCATTCAACTTTCATAGGAATATTGCGATATAGTTGGCAACAGGGGCGTTTGGCTCATCGCGTGCCGATCTCTGAGCAGGAGAAGGATCGGGCGCACAGGCGGGTGAGTACTGCCCCAGCCAAAACCCATGCGGCTTTAGCCGCAGACAGATCCATGACACCGCCACCCGTCGCCAGCCAGATTGCCACGCCGAGCCCTGTCTCGCTGCGTGCGCTTCCCCCAGCGCACCCCGCTCAAAGGCTCTCGCTGCTGCTCGACGCGTCGAACTGGTCCCGGATGCGGATCCTGATCGATGCGCTGGTGCTGTACATCGCTGCCTGCGCCGCGCTGTTTCCCGACAGCGCGGTTCGCACCGCCACGAGCAATCACTTCGTGGCGGCCGCATTTCCAATCCTCGTGCTGGCTATCCTCCATGCGCGCCGGGCCCCCGATGATCGCCTCTCCGGCTCGATGCTCGACACCGCGTCTAATGTCCTCGGCGTCGTCTCGCTCAGCGTCATGCTCCTCATCGTCGTCGATGCGGTGCTGGGGACGGCACACCCGCTCGGTCTGGCGCTGAGGCTCTGGCTGTACTCGGTCGTCTACTTGGGAATGGGCCGCCTCGTCCTCCTCGCCGTACGGCGTCAGGCGGTTCGTAGCGACGCCTGCGCCATTCCCACATTGATCGTCGGCGCTGGCGCTGTCGGCGAACGCCTCGTCGAGCGCCTGCAGGGCGACCGGCGCTACGGACTGCGTCCCGTTGGCTTCCTGGACGACAACCCGCTGCCCCGTCCCGATGGCGTGGAAAGCCTCGGCGTACCGGTGCTCGGCGGCGCCAAGGACCTGGCGCGTGCGATCAAAGAGACTCACGCTCGCCAGGTTATCCTCGCCTTCTCGACCGAGCCGGACAGCGTGCTGGTCGACCAGGTGAACGCATGTCAACAGCTCGGGGTCGAGGTTGCGCTCGTTCCCCGGCTCTACGAAACGATCAGCGATCGCTCCGAGCTCGATCACGTTGGCGGGCTGCCCCTGCTCTACGTGCGGCCCACCGACCCGCGCGGCTGGCAGTTCGCGGTCAAGCACATGATCGACGCAGTCGTCGCCTTCATTTCGGTGATCGTGCTCTCGCCGCTGATGCTGGCCATCGCCGTCGCCGTCCGCCTCTCCTCTCCGGGCCCGATCCTCTTCCGTCAGCAACGGGTGGGACGTGACGGCCGCGTGTTCACGATGTTCAAGTTCCGCAGCATGCGTGGGTCACCGTCCGCCCAGGGTGAGGCGGACGCGCCGTGGGCGGCGACGATTGTCAACGGCTCCTCGGCGACCGATTCGACGCATGCGCATCCGTCCGAGAGCAGGACGACGGCAATCGGCCGGCTCCTGCGAGCGTCGTCGCTCGATGAGCTCCCGCAGCTGATCAACGTGCTGCGCGGCGATATGTCCCTGGTCGGGCCTCGGCCTGAGCGCGTCGCCTACGTCCGGAACTTCGAGCAGCACATTTCGCGATACACCGATCGGCATCGGGTCAAGTCGGGGTTGACCGGATGGGCCCAGGTCAACGGCCTGCGCGGCCAGACCTCACTCGAGGACCGGATCGAGTGGGACAACTACTACATCCGCAACTGGTCTCTCACCCTCGACTTCAAGATCTTGGCTCTCACCGTGGCCGAGGTTCTGCGCTTCCGCAGCGGTCAATAAGGAGTCATCGGATGATTACAACCGTCGACTCGGCCCGGTCGGGCTCGTGTCTCCCCGACCAGCGGGAAGTTCACCATGCCCTTTGAACCTGCGACGCCCGAGCAGGCTGACATAATCCGCCGAGTGGGGCCCCCGGCGGGTCGAGCCAGGGGATCACGCGATATGGAACGCTCGGGCTTCAAACGCTACTACCGGGTCGTGAGGGAGCAGGTGCGGCTAATCGTGGCCTGCGTCGTCATCACGACGCTGGCAGCGGGAGCCTACGTCGCCCTCGCGCCAAAGTCGTACACCGCCGAGGCTCAGCTGCTGATCAATCCGGCGTCACAGAACGACACGGTTCTGTTCTCGCTGCCCGTCCTCCACGCCAGCGGCGACCCCACTCAAGACGTGCTCACGGCCTCCGCACTCGTCACCACGTCGCAGGTCGCCAGCTCCGTCATTTCAAGTCTCAACCTCCACACGACTCCGAGCGCGTTGCTGGGGAAGATCCAGGCGAATCCGCTGGCCCAGAGCAACATCATCGCAGTGCAGGCCACGGCGCCAACGGCGGCCCGCGCGCAACAGTTGGCCAATGCTTTTGCCGCCCAGGCAATCGCCGTGCGGAGCGCCGCGCTGCACCGCGCCGTGGCGCTGCAGCTGCCGGGACTCCGGGCTAGCGTCGCAGCCCTGCCTCCGGCCCAGCGCTACGGGCCGGGTACGCTGGGCGACGAGCTGAGCCAGATCGAGCAGCTACAGAGCGCGCCCGATCCGACGATCTCGATCGCCACTCCGGCCACACTGCCGACCGCTCCCTCCTCCCCCCGTAAGGCGCTCTCCTTGGCGGCGGGCGTGTTCGGTGGCCTGCTCATCGGCCTCGGCGCTGCCTTCCTGTTCGACGCGCTCGACCCCCGCGTCCGGCGCGAGGACCAGCTGCGCGTGGAGTTCGCCGAGGCGCCGGTGCTTGCTCGCGTTCCCAAAATCGGCCGGCGGGGAGCAGGACCGCTCACTCCCGTCGAGCTCCCACCGGCGGCGGTCGAGCAATACCGCTCCCTGCGGGCGGCGCTGGTTTCCCGCGGCAACGGCCGGCCCCAGGCGTTCCTGCTCACGAGTAGTGTGCCCTCGGAGGGCAAGACCACGAGCGCCATCTGTCTCGCGGCCGTGCTCGCCCAGACCGGCAAGAACGTGATCCTGATCGAGGCGGACCTGCGGCGCCCGACGATCGCCCAGGCGCTCCGGCTCGAGCATTTCTATGGGACGGAGCAGGTGCTGTCGGGCGAGCTCGAGTTGTCAGAGGCGCTCCTGAAAGTGCCGTTCGGCGCCAGCTCGGTCGATGTGCTCGCCGCCCACCCCCAGGGCGCCCGTCACGCCGACCGGCTTTCCCCTGCATCCGCGGCCAGTCTCGTCGCTGAGGCCAAAGCGCAGGCTGACTTCGTCGTCATCGATTCGGCGCCGCTGGCCGCCGTCGTCGACGCCCTGCCGGTCGCGCAGGCGGTGGACCGCGTCGTCGTCGTGGCCCGGCTTAGCCACACGCGGCTCAACAAGCTCGGCGAGGTGTTCGATCTCCTCGAGCACCAGGGCACGCGGCCCCAGGGCATCGTGCTCATTGGGGTCGAACCGGGGCGGGCGTACGGATACGAGTATTACGGCGCAGAGACCGACTCCCGAGCGTCGATGGAGAGCACCCCCGTCGTCGGTTCCGCCGCCGGTTCGAACGCGGAGCATCTCGAGACGGAACCGCTGCAGGGCCGCAGCCGCCGCCGAGCCCGAAAGGCGTGACCGCGCTCCTCGAGCGCCGGGGCCTGCCCAACGCGGGCTGGGTCGCCGCCCTCGTTCTCATCTGCGCGGGGATCGGCGTCGCCGGGGGCGTCAGTCCGAGGTACGGGATCGCAGCCGCGCTCGGCCTCGCCTTCGTCGTCATCGTTTTCGCCGATCTCCTGATCGGAGTTGCGCTGTTCGCCTTCCTATCCTTCCTCGACATCATCAATGTCGGGGGCTCGGCGGTCAGTTTCGAGAAGGTCGTCGGCCTGCTGATCTTCGCCTCGTGGATCGCTCACCGATCCACCAGGCCACGGGCCAACGTCCGCGCCATCACCTCCCGCCACCCCGGAATGATCGTCGCCATCGTGTTCTTCGTCGGCTGGTCGCTGCTCAGCGCCGCTTGGGCTGCCTCTGCGGGGACCGCGGCGGTGACCACCTACCGGGATACGCTCGACCTCCTCCTCATCCCCATCGTCTACACGGCGGTCAAGGACCGCAATGATCTCCAAGTGATCATCATCGGTTATCTGTGCGGAGCCATCTTCTCGGCGGCCTATGGTTTGCTCTTTCCACCTTCTCCGATGTCGCTCGCTGCTGGACGGCTCACCGGCTCAATAGGAGACGCCAACCAGCAGGCCACAGTCCTCGTCGCCGCAATCGCCCTCGCGATTGGTCTTGCTGCGACGGCGAGACGCGCCCCTAGTCTAAAGCTGCTTGCCTTCGCAGCCATCGGGTTGTCGTTTGTAGGGCTCCTCAACACGCTTTCTCGGGGCGGTCTGGTCGCGTTTGGGGTCGTCCTGGTTGCCGGTGTTCTATTTGGAGGGCGGTGGCGTCGTTCCTCGGCCGTCTTGCTTGTGGTTGGACTTGTGGCGCTCGGTGTGTACTTCACCGCCCTCGCGCCGAGCACCGCCGTCCAGCGCGTGACCAGTTCCGACACCAGCGGTCGCAGCACCCTGTGGACCGTCGGCTGGAGGATGTTCAAGGCCAACCCTGTCGTCGGCGTGGGCGCGGGGAACTTCCAGGTTTCCTCGGTGCATTACCTCCAGCAACCCGGCTTGGTCACAGCGGCCGTCTACATCATCGACATCCCCAAGGTCGCCCACAACATCTATCTCGAGCAGCTCGCCACGCTGGGCATCCCGGGTCTCATCGCCATGCTCGCGATCTTCGTCTCGGGGGTGAGCGCCGCCCTCAAGGCGGCTCACATCTTCGAGCGCCTTGGCGACCGCGAGCTGGAGATCATGTCGCGTTGCGTGATCCTGGCACTGTTCGCGTTTCTGACCGCTGATTTCTTCGTCTCAGACCTGCTTTCGAAGCAGCTGTGGATCGTATTCGCGCTGGCGCCCGCGCTGCTGAAGCTCGCGGACATTGAGCTTCACCAGGTCGAACCGCCGCCCACCGGGTCGACGTCCGCCCATGCGTGAGCGGACGCGGCGCCTCAAAGTTCTCCACTTGATCGATTCACTCGTCGACAGGGGAGGCGCCGAGCGCTTCGCGCTGGGCCTCGTCACGCATTTGCCCCGCGACCGATTCGACGTATGGATTTGCTCGACGCGACGGATGGATCCAACTCTGAGTGCTGTGCTAGCCGAATCGGGCGTTGGTCAGCTCAACCTAGCCCGCGCGAGGAAAACTGATGTTGTGCCCTTCGTCAGGCTCGCTTCACTGATGCGGGCGCAGCACTTCGACGTGTTGCACACTCATATGTTCGGATCAAATGTCTGGGGAAGCGTTATCGGAAGCGCCTTGCGAGTGCCAGTGATCATCGCCCACGAGCACACATGGTCGTATGAAGGCCAACCGATGCGCCGCTTAATGGACGGCTTGGTGATCGGGCGCCTAGCCACGCGCTTTGTCGCAGTCTCTTCGCGTGATGCGGAGCGGATGGTGGCCCTGGAGCACGTACCCCCTGAAAAGGTCGTCATGATTCCCACCGCATACGTCCCGCGGCCCGGATCGGTCGAAAGCGACCTCCGCTCGGAGCTCGGGCTCGACCCGGGCACGCCGCTCCTGGCCACGATTGCCGTGTTCAGGCCGCAGAAGGCCCTCTCGGTGCTGCTCGATGCATTCGCCGAGATCGTAAGGGCGGTTCCCGACGCCCACCTGGTTCTCGCCGGCGACGGCGTGCTCCGGGCTGAGCTCGAGGCGCAGACCGGTCGCCTCGAGCTGACCGAACGGGTGCACTTCCTTGGCTTCCGCGACGACATCGACGGGATCCTCCGCAGCGCCGATGTGGCGCTGCTGTCCTCCGACTACGAGGGCACCCCGCTGGTGGCCTACGAGTGCATCGCCAACGGAACGCCCTTGGTCTCCACCAACGTCGGAGGCCTTGCGGACATCGTTGAGGACGGCCGCTCGGCCCGCCTCGTCCCCCGACGGGACGCGGGCGCCCTCGCGCAGGCGACCGTCGAGCTGCTCCGGTCGCCGGCGCTCCGCGAGCACCTCGCCCGGGAGGCGGCTCAGAACGCCGAGGATTTCAGCATAGAGACCGTCACCCGCCGGTTTGCTGCCCTCTACGAGCAGCTCATCGCCGAGGCACGGAACGGATCCGTCCGGGCATGAGCGACGTCATCGCACTCTGCTATCACGCCGTGAGCCCGACCTGGACCGCTGAGTTGTCGGTCACGCCTGACGAACTCGAACGTCAGCTCGATTTCTGCATCCGTCGCGGCTGGCAGCCCGCGACGTTCGCCGATGCGATGCTGGCTCCCCCGAGCCGCAAGACGATGGCCGTCACCTTCGATGACGGGTTCCTGTCCGTCAAGCGCTACGCGCTCCCGATCCTGGAGCGGTATAACGCCCCGGCGACGGTCTTCGTCCCGACCGCCTTCATGGATTGCGGTGAGCTCGGCTGGCCCGGAGTCGACCACTGGCTGTCGACGACCAGCTCCACGGAGATGCGGGCCATGACCTGGGACGACCTGGGGGAGCTCGCTGAGGTCGGCTGGGAGATCGGTTCTCACACTCGCACGCATCCTCGGCTCACGCAGTTGGCCGACGCTGAGGTGCGCGAGCAGCTCGAGGGCTCCCAGGCGGACTGCGTTCAGCGCCTGGGTCGACGCATGCGAACGATTTCCTACCCATACGGCGACGTCGACGATCGGATCGCCGCACTGACCGGCGAGGTGGGCTTCGTGGCGGGGGCCAAGCTGAGCACCCGCATGGAGCGGCTGGGGCCGTTGCGCCAGCCGACGATCGGGGTCTACCACTCAGACTCTCTGTCCCGCTTCCGGATCAAGGTCGCACGTCCGGTGCGCGCCGTGCGCTCATCGCGACTTTGGCCCAGCCGCTGAGCGTCGCTGACCTCGCTACATGCGTCTCGCCGTCTACTGCGACTACGCTTACCGGCTCGATCGCGGCCGGCTCACCGCCGAGCAGCCGATCGCCGTGTTCCTCGCCGGGCTCGCCCCCTATTTCGAGCAGTACACGCTGGTGGGCCGACTCGACGAGCAGCCCGGCTCATTCCCGCATTCCCTCGAGGGCGTGGACTTTGCCGAGTTGCCGCATTACACAAGCGGAGCCAGCTCCGTCGCGCTGCTGCGCGTCATGCCGGCCTCGGCCCGACGCTTCTGGAGGCTCCTCGGAGAAGTCGATGGCGCGTGGGTCCTCGGGCCGACTCCGCTGTCGCTCATGTTTGCCGGTCTGACGCTGCTCCGACGACGGAAGCTGATCCTCGGCATCCGTCAGGACCTCCCCCGGTTGTTCGCGCATCGCTATCCCGACCGGCCCCTGCTTCGCTATGGCGCCCGGTTGCTGGAGGCGGTGAACCGGACAATCGCGCGAAGAGCCCCGGTCGTGGTCGTCGGCCCCGAACTTGCGCGGCACTACGGTCACGCGCGCTCCGTGCACACGCTGTTCGTGTCGCTGCTGCGTGAGGACGACATTCTCAGCGCCGAGGACGATCGGCGCGACTACGCGGGTCCCGAGCTACGACTGCTCAGCGTCGGCCGGATCGATCCCGAGAAGAATCCGCTGCTCCTCGCCGATGTTCTCGCTGCGCTGCTGGCCGAGGATCCGCGGTGGCGACTTCATGTGTGCGGCGCCGGGCCACTGCGCGAAGCGCTCGCCGGGCGGCTGAGCACGCTGGGGGTGTCCGACCGCGCGCGGCTGCACGGCCACCTGGCGATGGACGCGGGTCTGCTCGAGCTCTACCGCACCAGCCATTTCCTCCTACACGTGTCGTTCAGTGAAGGGCTGCCGCAAGTCCTGCTCGAGGCGCTTGCCTCGCGGCTGCCGGTCATCGCCACCGCGGTCGGCGGCGTGCCCGACCTCCTCGCGGACTGCGGTGTACTCATCCCGCCCGGCGATGAGCAAGCCACAATTAGCGCACTGCACTGTCTGCTGGCTGACGAGGATCGTCGCGCCGCGCACGTTACGCGTGGCGTTGAGCTTGCCCGCACGCATTCGCGAGAAGCGGAGTCACGGCGACTCGTCAGTTTCTTGTCCGGCGCGGTCGATCCCGTTCCGGAGAGCACGCATGCCGGTTGAGCAGCGATCCGTCGGCTTAGCGGCGGATTGCTCCGTGCTCGTCCCAATTCTCAATGAGGAACGCTACATCGAGCAGACGTTGCGGACGATACGCGCGCAGCGGTTCGCCGGTCGCTTGGAATTCATCTTCGCCGACGGCGGTTCGAGCGACCGGACCGTCCAGATCCTGCGCGAACACGCTGAGCGAGACCCACGCATCCGGGTCTACGCGAACCCGCGACGGGCGGTGGCGAGTGGGCTGAACGTCGCCTTGAGTCACTCCTCCGGTCGCTGGATCGCACGGATGGACGCTCACACGGAGTATCGCGACGACTATCTGGCCGTCGGCGTGGAGCGCCTCCAGCAGGGAGGCACAAGCTGGGTCAGCGGGCCTCCGATCCCGGTCGGGCATGGGCCCGTGTCGCGTGCAGTCGCCCTTGCGCTCGGGTCAGCCGTCGGCCAGGGAGGCTCTCGGAAATGGCGGCGTGCGGGCGACGATGCCCCGCACGAATTCGAGCTCGACTCCGGTGTGTTCGCGGGGGTGTGGGAGCGCCGGACCCTGCTCGCCTTCGGCGGCTGGGATGAGGGCTGGCTCTCCAACGAGGACGCAGAGATGGCCGGCCGGTTCCTGGCTCGCGGCGAGCGGCTGATCTGCCTTCCTGCGATGGCCGCGAGGTACATGCCCCGAGATACCTTCCGCGGTTTGTGGCGGCAATATCGCGGCTACGGCGAGTACCGCGTGCGTACCGCGGGCCGTCACCCGCGAACGATGCGGGCTATTCAGCTCGGCGCTCCAGCGCTCGTTCTCAACGCTGTGGTTGCGGCCTCAGGTCCACGCGGAGCTCGGGGACTCGCCCGCGGCGCCCTCGCAGCGTACGTGGGTTTGATCGTGCGCGAGGGGGTGCGGGCTCGCCCACACGCCGAGGTGGCCAGTGACGCGGCCCTTGTACCCGTCGCGCTCGCGACGATGCACATGTCCTGGGGGCTCGGGGCCTGGATCGGATTGATCCGGTTCGGACCGCCCACGAGCGCCCTTGCTCACGTTCTCGGCATCGATCGTCAGCGGCCGGGCAAGCCGTACCGCGTGTTCGATCCATCGCTCGATCTCCAGGCCGTCGACGGCTGAAGGCCGGTAGGCGCGCCGGCCTCTCGGAAAGTTGAAAACCTTGAGGCTTGCTTGGCGCCGTTCATACGTTCGCCGACGCATTTCTCGACGCGGTCGACATCCGTTGATCCTGTGAGCTTTATGTGCGTTTGGCCATGTGGGGGTCGATACCGGGCACATGCCCCCAACCGAGTCTCACCTCCCAACCTCTCGGCTCGCACGTCGCTTGGGCGGCACATTCGTTGTGGCTGCTCTCTGTCTGGGGCTGACTACGAGCAGTGCCGCGGGCACAACCACGTGCACGAGCGCCCTCGCGACCATGTCCGGCAGCAACCAGCCCGCGTGCTGGCAGCCCTTCTCCTCCACTGCGCCGTTCAACTTTCAACTTCCGGGAAATCCGCAGCTCGCGTCCAACAACGGCGCGGTCCAACAGCACATGGCCCAGTACGGCTGGCACGTTCAGAGCCCCAGCGGGTTCCAGATCGGTGACGGCGGCACGCGGCCGTTGTACTTCGCCAGCACGAGCGACCCCGTCATGACGATCAACTGCACGAGTGCAGAGGGCCCCGGCACCTGCCAAGGGGCAAACGGCGTCAACATCAATGGCGCCCAGGTTCACGTTCCGGCCGGGGCACAGCCCGGGAAGAACTGGGATGCCCACATGACGATCGTCGAGACGGCCACGGGACAGGAATACGACCTCTGGCACGCGTCGATCTCCGGCTCGACGATCACCGCGGACACCGGCGCCGTCGCCAACGTCAACTCCGATACCGGCACCCGGGGCGGCGCGGTCAATGCCGCGAGCTTCGCCCTCGCCGCCGGCCTCTTGCGACCCTCTGAGCTCGCCTCCGGCCAAATCAACCACGCTCTTGTCATCGACGTCCCCTGCACCAACGGACACGGCTCGACGGCCGGCTTCGTCTGGCCGGCGACCGGCGGCTGGGGCGAATACTGCGGCCAGTACTGGAACGAGAGCACGACCGGCGCCCCCGGCGTCGGTCAGCTCTTCAAGCTCAACATGAGCGACGCCCAGATCGCGGCCTCCGGCGCGCCGGCCTGGGAGCAGACAATCATGACCGCGCTCGCCCATTACGGCGCGTATGCCGAGGACACCAACGGTTCCTACCAGGACGAGGGGATCTACATCTTCATGCAGGACCCGATCTCGTGGACCAGCCTCGGCCAGTCCGACCAGTGGGCCAGCGTGATCAGGCAGCTTGGCGGCACCAACGGGACCCTTTCCTCCTCGGTGCCGATCCCGGCCAACCAGCTGGAGGTCGTTGATCCGTGCGTCCCCCAGGGGACGTGCCCATCGAGCTCGACATCGACCACGACCACCACGACGACAAGCACTTCCACGCCGGTGACCACCACGACGACAAGCACTTCCACGCCGGTGACCACCACGACCGCCACCAGCACTTCGACGTCGAGCACATCGACCGCCACTCCGTCGGGACATCATCACCACCGTTCCGCGATCGCTACCGCCGCGGTGGTCCGGCGGACGATGGTCCACCCCGCTTCTCGTCGGCACGTTCGTCGGCACGTGAAGAACGCCCGGCATCATCGTGTCGTCCGGCATCGGGTCATCCGGCGAGGCCGCTGAGCCGAGACGTCGTCCGGCGTCTCTCGATCGGTCAGCTCCCAATCAGGGTGCACCTCGTCGCGACGACGAACTCGCTGGCGACTCCACATCCGAGCTGCGGCGTCATCCGGTTGGGGTCCGGACGCAATCCCGCCGAGCGCACCTCGACCGACCTCCTCAGGCCACGCGCGGTGCGGCCTCAGCCGCGAATGGACCGCCGCAGATACCGGCGCGGGGGACGAACATGCAGCCGGTGCTCCAGCACCGCTGAGGGCTCGCTTCAGATTGCGGCATAGGCGCGGCTTCAATAGTCGCTGACGACGCCGCAACGACCCGAGACCCCGGGGCCTGCCATGGCCCGAGCGGAAAGCCGATTCCGGCGGCAAGCGAGGGGCGGCGAAGCCCAAACCCCCCGTCGCTCTCGATCAAGATCCATCCCCACCGGCGACAAGAGCCCCTGGAACTCCACCATCGCCCGCCGGTGTAGTCGAGTGCCCGCACAAGACGCTCAGCGGCTTCGACGGAGCATACGTCGTGCCGGGCGTGTAGCCGTACTGCGGTATGCGGGGTAGGAGCTCGCCCCCACCCCGCAGCTTTCACTCTCGTCCTAGTTCAGGCGACGAGACATACCGCGCACGACGAGACCGACGGCGAGCAGCGCACCGCCGCCAGCCGCGAGCAGGGCGACGTCGAGCCCCGTGAACGGCAGGGTGCCAGAACTGGAGCTCGTCGTAACGGTGGTCGAGCACGTCTGCGGGTTATAAGCCTGGCAGGTAGAGCTGCTGGCGGCAGACGCCGCAGTCGGCACAACCATGAGCGCCAGGACGACCAACAACAAAGCCATCCGTTTCAATGGATCCTCCGATGATCCGAATTGCGCCGCGCCCAGATTGCCCCGGAATGCGGCCCTACGTCACGTTCCCTCACCAAAAGTCTACACGAAGCTCCCGGTTGTGGTGGTTGCGCAGTTACCACATTTCGCACGGAGAGCTTTAGCCGGTGGGCGGCGGGTCGCGCCCTTATCGTCCGACGACGACGATGCTTCGCAGACCGGCTTCGGGACTCAACGGATGAGAACCGGCGACACGCGCGAGCGCGGTTGCTATTGCCGGCTGACGGGAATTGATCGCCCGCGCGTGCTCGAAATCGGTCCGCGCCGCGCCACGATTGCCGAGTGCCGAGGCGGCCAGCCCGGCACCGAACCAGGCAAACCACCCCCCCGGCTCCCGGATTGTTGCCTGGCGGAATCGGTCCTCGGCCGCGGTGAATTGATCTGATTGCAGGGCGATCGTCCCCGCCAGCCGGGCGGGAATCGGGCTGAGCGGGTTGAGATCTGCCGCTGTCGCCAAGTCGTGCAGCGCCTGGAGCGGGTTTGCGCCGCCCACGTTGCTCGCCGTTGACACCTCGCGGACCGAAAGGTAAGAGAAACCGAGCACGATCGCGGCAGCGGCGAACGCGACTGCAAGCCCGATGGCGAGCCCGATCCTGCCCAGACGCCGACGGAGGCCGAGCGACGGTCCGCTCGCGGGGGTTCTCACCTCCCGGGCGGCACGAGACATCTCGCCTTCGCCGAGCGATCCCGCCACCGCCAGAAACCCCAGCGCAGGCCCGCTGAGCGCAGGCATCTCCCAGAACCAGTCGACCGAGCCGTGCACCAGCCACACGATGAGCGGCACCAGCGCCGCGCCGGCAATCCAGCGAAGCGTCGGATCCGCACCGCGCCGCGCACGCACCGCAGCGGTGATCGCGCCGCCGAGGAACAGTGCGAACAGAACGAACCCAACGACGCCGGTTTGGGCGAGTAAGCGCAGCTCGAGGCTGTGCGTCCAGCTCGGCTCCTCGCTCGTGTGGCGGTACACGACGTAATAGTCGGCGAAGTTATCCTGACCCAGGCCGAGTACGGGATGAGCCAGAACCGCATCCAGCGAGACGCGCCAGAAGTCGGAGCGCGAGGTGCCCACGACGGCGAAGTGCGAGCCCGACGATGACCCTGTCTCCGGATGGCTGAACCCGTGCCATTGGCGGACGATGAACCGCACGGGGTGGCCGTGCGTCGCTGCCACTCCCCCCGCAGCGGCGCCGCCCAGCGCGAACACGGCTACGACGACACCGAGCAGCCGACGGTGGCCCGGAGACAGGGTCGGGAGCTGGAACCGGTTATCAGCCCACGCGATCAGGGCGGCGATGACGAACGTCGCGCCGCAGACGATCAGCGCGCCCTGCCCTGCCAACATCGCGAAGTGCTCGAGTCGGCTTCCGGACGAGTTGCGGTAGACGTCGAGCAGCCGATGAAGCATCAGCAACGTCGCGCCGAGAGGTATGACCGCGGCCGCGACAACGCGCAAGCGCTCCGACGCCACGATGATGACGATGACCGCGACGGCCGGAAGTGTGAACAGCCATCCTCGGCTCTGGACGATCACCGCGAGCTGCCAGCTCGCGCACGCGGCTGTCAGGAGCAGCGCGCGCAGCGCTGCTGGCCATCCACGTCGGGCCGCCAGGACCGTCCCCGTCAGCGCGTTAGCGGTGAACAACGCCGCCGTGGCATTGATGTATCCGGTGGGAGCCGCCAAGCGGCCCTGGACGAGCAGGTCGGAGATATTGTCATTCGAGGCGAGCCGGACCAGCAGCACGGCGGCAATGACACCGACCCCGAGCACGAAGCTCATCAGTGCCGACGCCGCGTCCCCCGATCCCCACGGCAGCAGGAGCATCACGGCGAACACCAGCAGGTAGAGCAGCGCGCGATTGCTGCCGTCGAGCGCCGAGCCGGGCGACCCAGCCCAGATGATCGACAGGTATGACCACGCGACGTACAGGCCGAAGGCCGTCAGCGCGAGGACACTCGCGTTCGACAGCTCTCGGCGTGTACGGCCCAACACGATGAGGACGGCGAGCAGCGAGAGCAGCACGAGAGCGCCCCAGTACCATGTGTCGCTGTCGTACCCGCCGTCGTGCGCGGCCCAGACGAGCATCAGGGCCACGGGAATCAACCCGAGAAGCCACGCGCCGATGAGCGGTTCGATTCGCTCCGTCGATCGAGCCGGATCCACCGGACGCAATCATGCCAGATCGGCTTCCACCCGATAGGTAATGGAGACTGATCGCACATGGCTACGCGGAACCCGAATCGCTCACGCCGCAGCGCCGGAGTCGGGGCCCGAGGCGAGGAAAGCATCGCGGCTAGCTCGACGCACGCCCTCATCGCACAGCTGGCCACGGCGTCGTTCACCGCGATCCTCACGCTGTTCCTCGTCCGCGCCCTCGGTCCGTCGAGGTACGGCTTGTTTGCCCTCGCTGTGAGCATCGGCGCGCTGATTGCACTCCCGGCCGATTTCGGCATCTCGTCCTCAACAGCCCGGTTCATTGCCGAGCATCGAGGCGAGGACTCCCACATCGCAGCGATGCTCGCGGATGCGGTCCGGCTCAAGCTGATCGCATCAGGCGCCGCCTGCGGAGCGCTTGTCGCGCTCGCCGGGCCGATCGCTGCCGCCTACGACGCACCCCTGACCTGGCCCCTGCGCCTGGTCGCCGTTGCGGTCTTCGGTCAGAACTTCATGTTCTTGTTCGAGGGCGCGTTCGTGGCCACCGCGCGGGTTCGGATGAATGTGCGGCTGATGTTCAGTGAGAGCGCCATCGAGTGTGGGACCTCGATCGTCATCGTGCTGCTCGGCGCGGGCGCGACGGGCGCCGCTGCGGGCCGCGCCATCGGCTACTGCGCAGGCGGAGTCATTGCCCTGCTTCTCGGCGCGCGCCTGTTCCGTTGGCCGATGTTCCTTTCCCGTCGCAACCGCCCTTCCTCGGCCGGCCGGATCGCGCGGTATGCCGTGCCGCTCATGCTCGTCGATGGTGCAAACGCGCTGTTCGCAATGATCGACATCCTGCTCATCGGGGCGTTTCTTGGACCGCGACAGGTCGGACTGTTCAGCGCGCCGATGCGGCTTCTCCCGCTGCTCGGATATCCAGCGGCAGCGCTCGCGACCGGGGTCGCGCCTCGGATGGCGCGGGGTGCGGATCACACCCCCAACGGACCGGCTTTCAATGCCAGCTTGCGCGCATTGGTTCTCTTGCAGTCGGTCATGCTCGCGCCCCTTGTCTTTTGGGCCGAACCGCTCGTGCGGCTGTTCCTCGGGCCTCGATACGCCGGCTCGGTCGAAACCCTGCAGGTGCTTTCGATTTCTGTGTATCTGGGAGCTTTCGCTCCGCTCGTCTCGCTGTCTGCCAATTACCTCGGCGACGCTCGCAGCAGAGTTCCACTGATGATCGGCGCGGCGCTGCTCGACACCGGCATCGATCTCGTCCTCATTCCGCGGATCGGGATCGTGTCCGGTGCCATCGCGACCGGTGCCGCATATGCGCTCATGGTCGCAGGCCACGTGGTCATCTGCCGGCGACACGTCGCCGTCCCGCTGCGTCCGCTGGCGCTGAGCGCGGCCCGGGCACTCGCCGCCGCCGCGTGCATGGCGTTGCTGCTTCTCGCCCTCGGCACCAACCCGAGTCTTCCCGTGCTGGTGTTCGGCTTGATCGCCGGGACGCTCCTCTACATCGTCGCCCTTCGTGTCTTGCGAGAGGTGAGCCAGCACGAGATGGTGCAGGTGCGACGGTGGGTCCGGGGCCGCCTGGGACGTCAGCAGCGCGCACGCTCCGGCGGTCAGATCAACCGTTAGGCTTGAAACCGCATGACAGTCGACACCAAGCCATCGTTGCCGCCCCAGCCCGGTGGCACCCCCATCACGCCGGGTGAGAGCCTACGCATCGTGCACCTTGCCGATTACGGCGGCCCGTACGCTGGTTCCTTCATCCCGATGTTGGCGGCGACCGCACGCGAGGCGGCGGCACGCGGACATAAGATGACGATCTGGTTCTCGGGGGTGGCGCGGGGACGCCCTTGGCTATCGGACCTCCACGGGCTGACCGAGATCCGTTGGCTCGATGATTCGCGTGGGCCGGTCGCGAGTACGGGGCCAACGCTACACGCTTTGCGAAGAGATCTGGCCGACGATCGAGGCCCGCTGATCCTCCACACGCATTTCTCCAAATTCGACATTCCAGCTGCGCTGATGCGACTGGACCGGCGCCGGCCGGCAGTGTTCTGGCACGAGCACTCCCGTCTGACGGACACGCCGGCGGCCAAGTGGCGAAACCTTATGCGTTACCGAGTCTTTGCGCCGCTTGTCTACGCGATCCTATGTGTGAACCCGACGATCCGCGAGGGACTCCTTGTCCGGAAGGCCCCGGCGGGCAAGCTCCGGGACTTCCCCAACGCCATCGACCTTCGGCGCTTTCCCACCTTGACTCCGCCGATGCGGTCGGCCGCCCGCCGATTGCTCGGTATCCCGGAGTCGGCCCGCGTCGCGCTGCATTTCGGTTGGGATTGGCATCGGAAGGGCGGTGACCTGCTGCTCGCCGCTGCGGATCTCCTCGGTTCCGAACCCGCGGTTGTCGTTCTAACCGTGCTCGGGGACCAGCCAACCGCGGTGGAGCTCGGGCTCGGCGGACATCCGGTCATACGCGCGGTCAAGTCGAGAACCGACGTTCAAGCTTTCTACGCTGCGGCCGACGTCTTCCTCAGCCCCAGCCGCGGCGAAGGCATGCCGTACGCCGTACTCGAGGCGCTCGCCTCCGGGCTTCCTGTCATCGCCAGCGACCTGCCTGTTCACCGGACCCTCCTGACCGGCCTTCCTGCCGGTCGGACCGTGCCCCTCCAACCGGCTGCGATCGCCGGCGCGATCGCCTCACTGCTGTCGTTGAACGAGTCGGAGCGGGCCGCCCATGCCTCGATGGCGCGTGAACGGGTCGAGGCCACATACGCCCTCGACTCATGGGCACGGCGCCTGATCGATCTCTACGAGCAGGCTTTAGGCATCGGATCGAGTGCGGCAGGCGACGACAGCGGTGATGCGCAGCCTCATGCGATGCGCGCTCGGACGGGCACGTGAGCGCGGACGACCGGGCCGCCGCCTCAGCTTGCTCGTAACTTGGACCGTCCCGCTGCGACACACGGCCGCCGCCGTGACCGCGGCGGCCGTTCTGTCGATCCCCGTGACCGGGTGCGGGTCCTCACCTCGTCACGCCGAGCGTTCACGACCCTCGTCGCCGCAGGTGGCCTCGTCACAGCGATCATCCACCGTGCCGCAGTTCATCCCGCCACCGCCCGCCGACGCGTGGCTGGGCCTCGCGTATAACAGCAGCAGCGGCGCCGGAGGCATCCGCCAGTTCGCCGCGCACGGGGTCGTCTTCGATCGCAGTGGCGGCCTCGAGGCCAGCGCCGGCCACACGCTCGAGAATTCGGCTCGATTGGCGGACGGCGTCGATCGGTCTTTCCGGGCGGGAATGGTTCCGGACGTCGAGATCGACCCGGCGACGGGTCCGATGGGCTGTGTGGCGGACCCCAACGCCACCACACGGTGTCTGCCTCAGTCCCCGGCGGACATTCAGGATTACGTCGCGGGCTTCACGGCGACCGCCGGCTCCGTCCTCCGCGCGTATCCCGGCAGACGCATTCTCTTCGAGCCCATGAACGAGCCCTGGAACTGGGCTTCCCCTGCGGGCACGCTCTCGGGGCGGAAGGCGGCCACCGAGTACGCACGTATCCTCGCCCACCTGCTCCCTGCCATTCGCGTGGCCGGGATTCCCCTTGGCGACGTCTACGTTCCCGCCACCGGTGTGCTCATGGACGGAACCTCGTGGGTGCACGATCTCTACATGGCCCAGCCGTGTCTCGTGCCGGGAGCCTCGAGCTGCGGCCCGGTAGGAGGATGGAACCTGCACCCCTACGGCCTACCGGGCTCAAACACTGAGGGGATCGACTCCGTGCCCGGCATCCGCCAGGGAATGCGTTCCGGAGAAGACAACATCGTCGTCTCCGAGATCGGCTTCTGCTCCCGTGACGTCCAGGGCGGCAAGGGCTGCGATCAGAACCAGCCCGACATCGCCGGCAGCAACCTTTCCACGGCCGTCTGGCTCCGGGACACGTTGCACACCGCTATGCGTATGCGTGCCGCCGGGTGGCTGAAGGCGCTGCTCATCTGGGACCGGGCCGGCGACGGCTGGTCGATGGAATATCCGGACGGGAGCCTCACCCCTCAGGGCGATGTGCTGCTCGAAGTCGCGTCGGGTTCGACCAGCCCCCCGCTGCCGCAGAGCGCTGAGCCTGGTGGGTCGGTGCGGTTCGGCTGACTGTCGCGGGGGCGCGGCCGGGTGGTGGCCGATCTCAGCAGGTCCCGCGTGGGACGCAGGGATTGACGACTTGCAGCCGGTTGACGGGGATCGGGACCCGAGAGCTGAGCTGGCCGTTGCGGCCGCCAAACTGGCGGATCACCCGCGCCCACTGATCAGGCTCCCCGAGATTGGTCCACGAGGACGGGTCCTGCTGCAGGATCGACATCGTGCTCTCGTGGTAATAGCCGCTGGTGTCCTCCGCGTAGGCGCCATAGTGCGCCAGCGCCGTCATGATCGTCCGCTCCCACCGCGGCGCACCCGACGCCGCGATCTGCGCATCGGTCATGTTCAAGCGGAACAACTGCCCGATGTTCGGCGCACCGACCCGGCTCTCATTCCAGAACTCGCCACACGCCTGACCCCAACCACCCGCCGCCGGCCACACATAACCGACATTCGCCCCATGCGCCGACGTGCACGGGACATTCAGCGCCAACGCATGATCAATATGACCCGAGGCCAGCTCCGATGGGCGGAGCAACCCAGCCGTCAGCGCAAAGCTCGCCGCATCCGCAGCACCATTGCGCGTCCCGGCGTTCCGATACACGTTCTGCACCGCGCCCGTCCCCGCGATCACCGTGCGCCCCGCCACCCGCGCATGCCAAAAGTCGTACTCCTGCCCCGTCGCCGTCTCCACCACCGTCAGATGCGCATCCCAATTCGACCCAGACCGCGCGCCCCCCGGAACATGAATCCGCGCCCCATTCACACTCAGACCATTCGCCCCCTGACACGTCTTCGGTCCCTCCGCACTCAAGCAATCCACCCGCATCACCGGATCCACCGCCCGCGCGAAATACACCGGACGCGAACCCTGATCCTGAAGCAGGAACCCCCGCCGACCACCCATGAACACCCACCCATACCGAGCCACATGCGCCCGCACAGCCCCATCATTCCTCGCCAACACCGGATCCGCCGGCAACCGACGATTGAACGGCGAACGCCCATTGAACGGCGTCCAACACGCCGGCTGACTACTCGCCGAGAACACACTCAACGAACACGACGCCAACGCACTCGCACCCCCCACCACCACCAACCCCCACACCACAACCCCCACCACACCAACCAACACCCCACCACGACAACGCACGAGCCAACCGGCAACACCGAGGTGCCCGGACCGCTGTTCTGGGCGTCCGTGCCGTCGCCGCACGTTCATAGTTGTGGTATCGACTCCTGACGCAGGCCCCGCAGCGCTGCAGGCCGAACTCCAACGAACGTCTACGGGAGAGGCTCACCTCGAGCTCGGCGAATGCATCCAGTGAGCCTGGTGGGTCGGTGCGGTTCGGCTGACTGTCGCGGGGGCGCGGCCGGGTGGTGGCCGATCTCAGCAGGTCCCGCGTGGGACGCAGGGATTGACGACTTGCAGCCGGTTGACGGGGATCGGGACCCGAGAGCTGAGCTGGCCGTTGCGGCCGCCAAACTGGCGGATCACCCGCGCCCACTGATCAGGCTCCCCGAGATTGGTCCACGAGGACGGGTCCTGCTGCAGGATCGACATCGTGCTCTCGTGGTAATAGCCGCTGGTGTCCTCCGCGTAGGCGCCATAGTGCGCCAGCGCCGTCATGATCGTCCGCTCCCACCGCGGCGCACCCGACGCCGCGATCTGCGCATCGGTCATGTTCAAGCGGAACAACTGCCCGATGTTCGGCGCACCGACCCGGCTCTCATTCCAGAACTCGCCACACGCCTGACCCCAACCACCCGCCGCCGGCCACACATAACCGACATTCGCCCCATGCGCCGACGTGCACGGGACATTCAGCGCCAACGCATGATCAATATGACCCGAGGCCAGCTCCGATGGGCGGAGCAACCCAGCCGTCAGCGCAAAGCTCGCCGCATCCGCAGCACCATTGCGCGTCCCGGCGTTCCGATACACGTTCTGCACCGCGCCCGTCCCCGCGATCACCGTGCGCCCCGCCACCCGCGCATGCCAAAAGTCGTACTCCTGCCCCGTCGCCGTCTCCACCACCGTCAGATGCGCATCCCAATTCGACCCAGACCGCGCGCCCCCCGGAACATGAATCCGCGCCCCATTCACACTCAGACCATTCGCCCCCTGACACGTCTTCGGTCCCTCCGCACTCAAGCAATCCACCCGCATCACCGGATCCACCGCCCGCGCGAAATACACCGGACGCGAACCCTGATCCTGAAGCAGGAACCCCCGCCGACCACCCATGAACACCCACCCATACCGAGCCACATGCGCCCGCACAGCCCCATCATTCCTCGCCAACACCGGATCCGCCGGCAACCGACGATTGAACGGCGAACGCCCATTGAACGGCGTCCAACACGCCGGCTGACTACTCGCCGAGAACACACTCAACGAACACGACGCCAACGCACTCGCACCCCCCACCACCACCAACCCCCACACCACAACCCCCACCACACCAACCAACACCCCACCACGACCACGCGCAGACGTTCCCGTCATTGGTTTCATGTGACTCGGTCCCTGCTTCCTCTATGGCCGCGGGCTAGATCCAGGGCGCGCCAGACAATCCGGCATAGGATTACCAGCACTGCGCCGTCGGCTGATGGCGGGACGTCGAAAATGCACAGGAAAGTTGCATGTACCGCAACGACTTCTCGCAGACCAAGAAACAACCCTTCTCTCTCGTCCGCCTACGGGGTTAGCTGACGGGCTCGCGCCGAAAGAGTGGCGCTACACCAAAATTTGGTGATTAACCCCTGGGTGGTGACACCCGGTGGTTCCCCCGCTCCCCGGAGCGAGTGTCGCCCGGGGATTCGGCTGGGTTATGTTCGCGAGCGGCAGGTTAGCCGACCCGCCAGATGTGTGCGGACCGACATTTTCCCAAGCCCACGGGAAGGTAAACCTCGACGCACGCTGTGACGTTTACTGTATTTCGGCGCTTTATATCAGCGCATTCCGGTGCGATAGCGCTCGCGTCAGGGCGCCGAACCCGGCCGCTCAGCCCCGAAGGGCCTCGCGGATCAACCGCGTGACCTCTCCCCCGTCCGCACGGCCCTTGGTCTCACGCATCACGAACCCGACGAGCGGGCCGATCGCCTTCATGTTCCCGGCGCGGACCTTCTCGGCCGCCGCGGGGTCGGACGCGAGCGCGCGGGCGACGATCTCGCCCAGACCGTCGTCCTCGCCGGAGATCGCCCCGAGGTTCTCCCGCTCGACGATCGCCGCCGGGTCGCCGCCCTCGGACACGAGCCGGGTGAGCACCTCGCGGCCGGCGTCGCGGCTCACCGCACCGGCGCCGACCATCGCGACGAGCGTCGCGAACGCCTCCGGGGTCACCTTCGACTCGGCCGGGTCGGCATCCGAGCCGACGCGCTCGACGAGCTGCTGCATCCAGTTGGCGATCGCCCCCGCGTCGGCCCGTCCGTCCGCCGCCGCGAGCGCGTGCTCGAAGAAGTCGGCCTGCTCGGTGCGGAAGGCGAGCTCGCGGGCCCGCTCGGGGTGCAGCGCGAGGTCGCGCTCGAAGCGGATCGCTCGCTCCGCCGGCAGCTCCGGAATCGCCGCTCGCGCCGCCTGCACCATCTCCTCGGTGGCCAGCAGCGGGACGAGGTCGGGCTCCGGGAAATAGCGGTAGTCGTGCGCCTCCTCCTTGGAACGCAGCGGCGTGAGTCGTCCGGAGGTCGGATCGAAGTGCAACGTTTCCTGCACGACCGGCTGGCCGGCGGACAGCAGGGCGATCTGCCGGTCGATCTCGGCCCGTACCCCGCGCTCGAGGTAGCGGAAGGAGTTCATGTTCTTCAGCTCGGTCTTCGTCCCGAGCGTGTCGCTGCCGGCCGGCCGCACGGAGACGTTCGCGTCACAGCGCAGCGATCCCTCCTCCATGTTGACGTCGGATACCCCGAGACGCTTGAGCGTCGCCCGCAGGAGCGTCAGCCACTCGCGAGCCTGCTCTGGCGAGTGGACGTCCGGCTCGGTGACGATCTCGACCAGCGGCGTGCCGCCACGGTTGAAGTCGACCCAGCTGCGATCGGCGCTGTGGATCCGGCCGCTCGCCCCGAGGTGGTTGAGCTTGGCCGCATCCTCCTCGAGATGCACACGGTGGATGCGGACATCGCCGAGCCGGCCACCTCGACACAGCGGAATGTCGTACTGGGAGATCTGGTAGCCCTTCGGCAGGTCGGGATAGAAGTAATTCTTGCGGTGGAACAACGAGCGCTCGGCGATCTCACACCCGAGCGCGAGTCCGATCACCAGGCCGTAGTGGACGGCGCGGGCGTTGACCACCGGCAGCGTCCCCGGCAGACCGAGACAGCGCGGACATGTGTGCGAGTTCGGTTCCTCGTTGAAGGACAGCTCGCAGCCGCAGAACATCTTCGTGCGGGTCTTGAGCTGGACGTGGATCTCCAGGCCAATCACGGGCTCGTAGGTAACCTCGGCCGGGCTCATCCGCGTGCCTCGCTGCCGTCGAAGCCGATCGCCTGTTCGAGCGCGTAGGCGGCGTCGAGCAGCCGGTTCTCGCTGAACGCCGGGCCGGCGAGCTGGAAGCCGACCGGCAGGCCATCGCTGAGGCCGCCCGGGATCGAGATCGCCGGGATCCCGGCCAGTGGCATCGGCACGGTGCAGAAGTCGTTGAGGTACATGGCGAGCGGATCGTCGGTCTTGGCACCGAGCGGGAACGCCGTCCACGGGCTCGTCGGCGTGACGATGAAGTCGAAGCGCTCGAACGCCGCCCGGAAGTCGTCGGCGATCTTCGTACGCACCATCTGGGCCCGGCCGTAGTAGGCGTCGTAGTAGCCGCTCGAGAGCGCGTAGGTGCCGAGCATGATCCGGCGCTTGACCTCGGCGCCGAAGCCCTGGGCCCGGGTCCGGCTGTACATCTCGACGAGATCTGCGTCACCGCCGACCCGGAGCCCATAGCGGACCCCGTCGAAGCGGGCGAGATTGGCCGACGCCTCGGCGGGAGCGATCAGGTAATAGGCGGAGAGGGCGTGGGGCGCGTGCGGCAGCCGGCAGCTCTCGATGCTCGCGCCGAGCGATTCGGCGAGCGCGAGCGTGGACTCGAAGCTCCGCCTGACGCCCGGCTGCACGCCTCCCCCCTCCCCGGTCAGCTCCTCGGGCACGCCGAGCCGCAGCCCCTTGAGGCCGTCGGCGCGCGGAAGCTCGATTGGCTCCGGGAAGGCGAGCGATGTCGAGTCGTGGCGATCGCGACCGACCATGTGGCGCAGGAGCAGCGCGGCGTCGGTGACGTCACGGGTGAGGGGTCCCGCCTGGTCGAGCGAGGAGGCGAAGGCGATCATCCCGTAGCGCGAGCAGGCGCCGTAGGTCGGCTTGAGGCCGACGATCCCGCACAGCGCCGCGGGCTGGCGGATCGACCCGCCGGTGTCGGTGCCGATCGCCCACGGCGCGAGGCCGGCCGCGACGGCGGCCGCGCTGCCGCCCGAGGATCCACCCGGCACACGGCCGCGGTCCCAGGGGTTGAGCACCGGTCCGTAGGCGGAGTTCTCGTTCGAGGAGCCCATCGCGAACTCGTCCTGGTTGGTCTTGCCGAGCAGCGGGGCGCCGGCCTCCTGGAGCTGGCGGACGACGGTCGCCGTGTACGGCGGCCGGTAGCCCTCGAGGATCCGCGATCCGGCCTGGCTGGGAACCCCTTCAGTGCAGAACAGGTCCTTGACGGCGAGCGGCACGCCGCCGAGCGGGCGCTCACGTCCGGCCGCGGCGTTGGGCGCGGCGTCGGCCACCCAGGTGAAGGCGTTGAGCTCCTCGCTCGCCGCGCGGTCGCGGTAGAGCTCGAACAGCTCGGCCGGGTCGATCTCGCCGGCGCGCACGCCGCCGGCCGCCGCGGCGGCGGAGAGGTCGATGAGCTCAGTCACTGGGCCCCGGGGCTGGGGACGCCGAACCCGCCCTCGATCGGCTCGGGGGCGCTCCGCAGCGCGACCTCGACCGGCAAGGAAGGCTCGGGCTCGTCTTCGCGCAGGACGTTGACGACGTCGACGACGTGCGACGTCGGGGGGACACCGTCGAGGTCGAGCTCGCCGATCTTCTCGATGTGATCGAGCACGTGGGAGAGCTCCGAGGCCATCCGCTCGACCTCGGCTTCGGTCAGCTCGAGGCGAGCGAGGCGGGCGACGTGGAGAACCTGATCTCGGTCGAGCATCGGGCTGATTCTAGGATCCGCCCGGCCGGGCCGGGTTCCGGCCCCGCTCCCAGCGCTCCGCGGCGCATCTCCGGCACGGAACTCCGCGACGGAGCGCCGGAACGCGCGCCGCCGCCCTCAGACCCGGAGCCTCTCGATCTCCTGCGGGCCGTCGTGATGGTGGATGCCCTCGTCCCGCATCGAGAAGAAGCCCCCGAGCAGCATCACGATCGCGCTCAGCAGGCCGATGTAGGCCCCGGCCTTGGCCTCGGCGAGGTCACCGCCGGGCGGGTCGATCAGCACGCGGTCGATGAGGATCACCACCGTGATGAGCGCGAACACCGTCACGAACACGCTGAGGCTCACCGGCACGGCCGGCGAGCGCCGCGCGCCCTGGAAGTACGCGAGCGCGAGCGCCAGCACGATCGTGATCAGCATCACCCAGCGCGCCGTGGTCAGCGTGTGCCACGCGTTCGCCGACGAACTGAGCCCGGAGCCACCCGCCGCCCGCGAGAGGGTGCTCGTTGGCCCGTACCAGCTGAGCAGGAACATCGAGACCAGCAGCACGACGGCGCCGGTCCCGGCGAGCCACTCGCCGCGCCTCAGCCGGTGGGGGGAGAAGCTCACGCGCTACGAGCCCGGCGGCGGCACCGACCCCCCCGGACCTGGAGAGCCGCCTGCCTCCCCGGCGCCACCGGTCTCGGTCGCACCACCTGTCGCCGCCGCTTCGCCCGGCTCGGCCGGCCCGCCCGTCTCGGCCGGCCTCTCGTCCCGGGGCGCCGCCGCGGCCGCGCCTCCCGGTCGCGAGGTCCCCGTGGCGAGCGACGCGGCCGCGCCGCGCTGCTGCAGGGTGAAGTACACGAGCGCCGCGGTGAGGATCACCGTGACGTAGAAACCCCAGCCGAACAGGCTGAAGTGGATGTGGAAGAGGAACTTCAGCGCGACGAACCCGGCCGCGACGGCGGCGAGGATGAATCGCGTCTCGGTCCGGCTCCCCCGGATGCTCGGGATCTCGGTGTCAGGCGAGAGCCGCTCGACGGCGATGTCGGCGAGCACGAGGACGGTCGCGATCAGCGCGAGTACCCCGAGCCAGCCATCCGGCGAGCCGGTCGCCGTGAACGTGACGGAGAATGGCCCGGCACTGATATCGAACCAGGGAAAGAACAGCAACGCGATGGCGAGCAGCAGCGCTAATCCCGCGACGATCCAGTCCTCGGTGGTGACGTTGTCCGTATTCACTTGCAGCCCTCCTGTGAGTGGTCCTTGGAGCGAGGTTCGGCGCCCGTGTCCGCGCTCCTCCCGGCCGGGATCGACCGGCCGCGAACTCTAGCCCCCGGAACTCCCGGCCGCCACGCGATTTCGCGATCGTCGACGAGAGTTCGAGCGTCCGCGCCCGAGCCGCTCCTCGCGCCATGCCTCGAGGCCGCCGACCGCGATCCCGAGCGCGGCCAGAAGCCCCAGGTAAGCCCCGATCTTGACGTCGACGATGGCGCTCGGGTTGGGCGGGTTGATCAGAACCCGGTACCCGAGCAGCAGCAGGGTGAGGACGCCGAGGAGCGTGACCAGCCAGCCAGTCTCGGTCTTGGTGCCGTGATCGGCCTGGGTGGCCTGGAGGATGACCGCGCCGACGGCGACGATGATCGTCAGCAGCATCAGCCAGCGGAGAACCGTGAGCACCGTCCACGCGTTCTCGGCGGTGGTCAGGCCCGAGCGCGTCGCCCGCGGCAACCCGACCGCCCCGAACCACTCGACCCCGAACATCAGCGGCAGGAGCACGAGCGCGCTGACCGCGCTGATCACCTCTCCGGTGTGGATCCGGTGCGGCACACCACGGCCCTAGCGCTTGGAGATCGGCGCAAGGTCGGCCACGAGCTTGCGCTCGGACCGGTCCTTGCTGAAGCGGATGACGACGATGCCGCCCGGCTCGACGCCGGTGACGACGCCCTCGCCGAACGTCGGATGCACGACATCGTCGCCGAGCCGGTACGCGGCCGGGGCGGGGGCGTCGCCGTCGAAGGAGCCCCACGACGTTGCGCGGGCGCGGAAGCCGCCGAGGCTGCCGGCGCCGACCCGGCCGCGACTGCGCTGCTCCTCGCGGTCGGTGAGGTCGGCCGGGATCTCGCCGATGAACCGGCTCGGCGCCCCGTAGGTGCGGGCGCCGAACACGTTGCGGGTCCGGGCGTAGCTGAGGTACAGGTCGCGCTCGGCCCGGGTGATGCCGACGTAGCACAGCCGCCGCTCCTCCTCGAGGCCGCCCTCGTCGAGCGCCCGCGCGTGCGGGAACACCCCCTCCTCGCATCCGATCATGAAGACGATCGGATATTCGAGGCCCTTGGCGTTGTGCAGCGTCATCAGGGTGACGAGGCCCTGGTCGTCGGTACGGGAGTCGGCATCGGCGACGAGGGCGACCTGCTGGAGGAACTCGGCCAGCGACGGTTCCTCCGTGCCGCCGGCGTCGTACTCGACCGCGACGTTGACGAGCTCCTCGAGGTTCTCGATGCGCCCTTGCGCCTCGATCGTGCGCTCGGCCTCGAGCGTCTCGAGGTAGCCGGTCTCCTGGAGGACCTCCTTGAGCAGCTCGGCGAGCGGCGCTGCCCCCTCGGCCCGTTCGCGCAGCACCTGCATCGTGCCCATGAACCGCCGCAGTGCCTTGATCGCGGCGGCGCCGAGGCCAGGCACCTGCTCCGGGTCGGCCGCGGCGTCCCACACCGAGACCCCCATCGTGTTGGCGAAGGCGAGCACCCGGGAGACCGACGTCGACCCGATCCCCCGGCGCGGCGAGTTGACGATCCGCGTGAATGCGCCGACGTCCTGAGGGTTGACGAGGACGGTGAGGTAGGCGATCGCATCCTTGATCTCGGCCCGGTCGTAGAACTTCGTGCCGCCGATGACCTGGTAGGCGATCTCTGCCCGCACGAGCGTGTCCTCGAGCACGCGTGACTGCGCGTTGGTGCGGTAGAAGACGGCGATCTCCGCGCGCGAGGTGCCCTCGTCGACGATCCGCTGGATCTCGCCGGTGACGAACCGGGCCTCTGCGTGCTCGTCCTCGAGCTCGCGGACCTTGATCGGGTCGCCCTGCCCGAGGTCCGACCACAGCCGCTTGGAGCGCCGGCCGCGATTGTTGGTGATGACAGCGTTGGCGGCGTCGAGGATCGTCTGGGTCGAGCGGTAGTTCTGCTCGAGCTTGACCACGTAGGCGTCGGGGAACGTCTCCTCGAACTCGAGGATGTTGCTGATGTCCGCACCGCGGAACTGGTAGATCGACTGGTCGGGGTCGCCGACGACGGCGAGGTTGCGGTGCTCGCCGGTGAGGAGCTGGAGCCACCGGTACTGGGCGTGGTTGGTGTCCTGGTACTCGTCGACGAGGACGTGCCGGAAGCCCTCGACGTAGCGTTCGCGCACCTCGGGAAACAGCTCGAGGACGTTGACCGCCCGGACGAGCAGATCGTCGAAGTCCATCGCGTTCATCCGATGGAGCTCGCGCTCGTAGCTGCGGTACACGTCGGCAACCGTCTGCTCGAAGTACGAGCCGACCATCTGCCCGTAGGCCTCGGCGTCGCGGAGCTTGTTCTTGGCGTCGGAGATCTGGGACTGGATCGACCCCGGCGTGAAGCGCTTGGGATCGACGCCGTGCTCGTCGAGGCAGCGCTTGACCAGGCGCCGCGAGTCGGCCTGGTCGTAGATCGTGAACTGGCGGGTGTAGCCGAGCCGCTCGGCGTGGGCGCGAAGCATGCGGGCGCACGCCGAGTGGAACGTCATCACCCACATCGCCCGGACACGGCGACCGACGAGCAGCTCGGCTCGCTCGCGCATCTCCTGGGCGGCCTTGTTGGTGAACGTGATGGCGAGAATCTCGTTCGGCTTCGCCAGGTCGCTCCCGACGAGATAGGCGATCCGATGGGTGAGCACCCGGGTCTTGCCGGAGCCCGCGCCGGCCAGGATCAGCAGCGGCCCCTCGCCGTGGGTGACGGCGTCACGCTGGGGCCCGTTGAGGCCGGAGAGGAGGGCGTCGAGCTCGGTCGAGGTCTCGGTCATGCGCGAGGATCAACGGTAGCGTCCGGTGCGGCGGGCGTCCCGTCATCCTGTCCGCCATGGACGAGCTACGCGAGGCCTGCGCTCACGTCGCGGCGCGGGCGCGTCACGTGGGGGTCGACGAGGGTGCGATCGCCGGCTACGCGGCGGCGTTGCCGCTCTCGGCGTTCGCCCCCGGGCCGGCGGACGGCGATCCGCTCCTCCCCGGCTCCTCCTCTGACCCGGCCGCCTTCTGGCTCACCCTGAACGCCGTCAACTTCGGCTCGGGCTGGTTCCCGACGCTGCGCAAGCGGCCGGGGCGCTCAGGCTTCTGGACGATCGCGCTCGGCGTCCAGGAGCGCTTCGACCGCGCCGGACCATGGCCGGCGGCGGCGCTGGCCGAGATCGAAGCCGCCGAGCTCGCCACCGTCGTCGGCCAGGATCCCGAGCACGAGCTGATCGGCCTGCTCGCCGCCTCGCTGCGCGACCTCGGCCGGCACGTCGCGGAGGAGTTCGGCGGCAGCTACGCCGCGGTGGCGTCGCAGGCCGGCGGGTCCGCGGTCGGTCTGGCCCGGATGCTCGGCGACTGGGACTGCTTCGCCGACTGCTCCGTCTACGAGGAGATCCGGGTCCCGTTCCTCAAGCGTGCGCAGATCGCTGCCGCCGACCTCGCCCGCGCCGGGGTGATCGCGGCGCCTGACCTGCGAGGGCTGACGATGTTCGCCGACAACCTCGTCCCCCACGTCCTGCGCCTCGACGGCATCCTGGGCTTGCACCCGGCGCTCGTCGCCCGGATCGACCGCGAGGAGCTGATCGAGCACGACTCCCCCGAGGAGATCGAGATCCGGGCGTGCGCACTGCACGCCGTCGAGCTGATCGTCGCCGGCCGGCCCGGCACGTGCGCGGCCGACGTCGACCAGCTGCTGTGGCTGCGCGGCCGGCAGCCGCGCTACAAGGCGTCGCCCCGCCACCGGTCGCGTTGCACGGCCTACTGACGCTCTGGCCCGCGTGCGCAAAATCGACCCCTCACGGCACCCGGCTCCTCGAGGGGTCGATCGCGTCCGCTGATTGGATGAAATCGACCTCGCGATCGAGAGCCGGCCTCGAGGGGAACATTTTGCGCAGGAGCACCGGTTGGCGACCACGCCGCTCGAAGCCGCGTCCGACGCTCAGCCCTCGAGGACCTCGGCCCGTGCCCGAGCGATCGCCTCCGCCCCGGCATCGCCGACGAGCAGCTCGGCCCGGATCGTGCCGCTCGAGGCGAGGTCGAGAGCCGGGAAGCGACCGGCGCCCGCCAACGCGGCGTCGAGGGCGATCACGGTCGTCTCGCCGCCGATCGGCGCGGTCGCCGTGGCGATCACGGTGAGCGAGCCGCCATCGACGATGTTGCGAGCGGCGGCGAGTACCTTGCGCGCGGCGTGGGGATGCAGGCCGTCGAGGGTGTCGATCAGCACGACGGCGTTGGCGCCCCGGGCGGCGATCCGCCGGGCCTGGTCGATGACGAGCTCGACGGCGTGGTCCTGGGCGTCGGCCGAGGAGGCGAAGCTGAGGGCGACCGCAGGGTCACCGGCGATCCCCGCCCAGTCGCCGATCTCCTCCGGGCGGATCCCGGCAAGCGCGATCGTCAGCTGAAGCTCTTCCTGGCCGGCGAGCACGGCGGCGAGCCGGCGCAGCGCCTCGGTCTTGCCCGACCGCGAGCCGCCGACGATCGTCACTCGCGAGCCCTGGCCGAACGGGGTCAACCACTCGATCGCCTTGATCGTCGGGTCGGCCGAGCCGAGCTTGAAGCGCTCGGCCGGGAAGGCGGCCGGGAGATCGTCGAACCGGGCGCCGGTGGCCAGCTCGGTCGCGGGCTGCCCGTTGATCGTGTCGACGCGGACGAGCGAGGCGAAGCGCTCGGAGCGGCGCGGGGCGCGGCGGGGGCCGGCGACCTGGTCGCCGGACACGAGCTCGCAGCGCTTGACCTGGGCGGCGGAGATGTAGACGTCGTCGTCGGAGGGCTCGGGCGGGGACACGCGCAGGAAACCGGAGCCATTGGGCAGCAGCTCGACGACGCCCTCGGCCGGCAGCTCGGGCTCCTCGGCCGGCTCCTCGCTCTCGCGCTCCTCGGTGGCACGCCCACGGCCGCGCTCGCCGCGGCCGCGGCCGCCACGACTACGGGCAAGCGGGGCCTCGATCTCCTCCGCGGCTTCCGGCTCGGCCTCGGCCTCAGGCTCGGCCTCGGACTTCTCCTCACGGGGCTCGTCGTCCTTGGCGGTGGCCCGGCTTCGGCCACCGCGACGGCCACGCCGGCGCTTGGTGCTCGCGTCCTCAGCCTCGGCCTCCTCAGCCTCGGACGCCTCAGCTTCGGACGCCTCGGTCTCGGTCTCGTCCTCGGCGGCGGCGGACGTGCCGCCCTCGCCGCTCTGGCGCTCGAGGATCGCATCGATCAGCTCGGGCCGACGCAGGCGGCGGTAGGAATCAATCGAGAGCTCGGACGCGATGGCGTGCAGGTCGGCGAGCGGACTGTCTTCGAGCGCGGTGCGATCGATTACGGACATGGGGTCCCTCCTTGGGGAAGTGTTCGGTGGGCTCCGATCGCGTCGAGGCAGCGATCGGCGAATGCACACAGAGCCTAGCGTGACTACCGGGCGTCGGCCGCCCCGCCCTGCTGCCAGCGGAGCTCATCGGAGAGCCTCGCCTGGGCATCGATCTCGGTTTCCCCGTCGAGCGCGGCGCGCACGGCGAGGTACTCGCGCACGGCGCCGACGTCGTGGACCCGGAACAGGTGACCGCCGGCCGCGGCCCCGTGGCCGACGGCGGCCAGGGTGCCCGCGAGGCGCTCGCGGGGCGGGCGACCGGTGATCGCGCCGATGAAATCCTTGCGTGAGAGGGCAAGCAAGAGCGGCCGGCCGAACCGGTGCAGCCGCTCGAGCCCGCGCAGGACCTCGACGGTCTGGCTCGGGGTCTTGCCGAAGTCCGGGCCCGGGTCGAGCATCAGCTGCTCGAAGGCCACGCCGTGGCTGAGCGCGAGCTCGATCCGCTCGGCGAGGAACTCCTCGACGTCGGTGACCATCCGTCCGTCGAAGCCGGGGTCGAGCAGCTTCTGCTTCGGCGCCGCGCGGGTATGCATGATCACGAGCCCGGCGCCGGTCTCCGCGCACACGACGGCGAGCTCGGAGTCGCGCAGGCCGCTGACATCGTTGACGATCGCCGCGCCCGCCGCGATCGCCGCCCGGGCCACAGCCGGCTTGTAGGTGTCGACCGAGACGACGGCGCCGAGTTCGCCGACGACCCGCTCGATCACCGGCACGACGCGCTCGATCTCCTCCTCGGGGGCGACGGCAGGGCGGTTGGTCACGCCCGACTCTCCGCCGATGTCGATGATCGCCGCCCCGGCCTGCAGCAGGGCGAGCGCGCGCTGCACCCGCTCACCGACGGTCTGCCCGAGGCCGGCGTCGGAGAACGAGTCCGGCGTCGCATTGACGATTCCCATCAACCGGGGCGTACCCCCGAGGGCGAGCGGCCCGTGGGCCGTGGCCAGCACCCGCTCGGGGGCGATCATGCGATGCGCCAGCCGCGGTAGCAGAGCGATGCCTCGAGCATCGCCGCGTGGGCCATCTCGCAGGACTCACAGCGCATCAGGTGGGCGTGGAGCCACTCCTCCTCGGCCTGGGACATCGCCTCGCCGTCCTGGCGGCGGGCGAGCAGGGCAAGCGCGCGCTCACGGTCCGGGCACGCGTCGCCCGCGGCCGGGAGCGGCCCGCGGCGCGCGTCGCGGAGGTGCAGGCGGGCAGCGGCGAGCAGGGGGCCGACCGCATCGGCGTCGAGCCCCATGACCGCGGCGATCTCCCCGTAGGGCAGCTCGAGGGGCTCGCGCAGCGCGAGCACCTCGCGCTCGGGCTCGGGCAGCGCCGCCGAGGCATCGGCAAGCTCGCGGGCGACGGCGACGCGGAGCTCACCGCCGGACGGCTCGGACTCGGCCCCGACAACGGCCCCAACGGCCCCGACGTCCCGCGCCTGCGAGGCCCGTGCGCGGCAGGCGCTCACCGCGGCGGCGAGCGCGGCAAGACGGTCCTCCCCACCCTCGGCACGAGCCGCCTCCGCCACGTCCGGTGCAGCGGGGCCGGCGCCGAGCACCCGCAGGCAGAAATCGAGGACCTCGTCCACGCGTCCGAGACTAGATGGTTGACCCCGTGGGAGCCACGTCTAGTCGAGCCCGGCCGCGATCCCCTCGGCGAGCGCCTCCTCGCGGAAGCGCTCGACCTCGGTCATGGTCCGCGTCTCGTCCCAGCCGAGCTCGTCGGCGAGGGCGCGGGCGACCCGGAGTGGGACCGGGCAGTCCGGGGCGGTGAGCGTCCGGGCGGCGAGGAGTCCGAGCCGAGTCCGCCGCAGAAGCACGTCGCCGACCGTCCGCGCCTGCTCGTGGCGAGCGGCGAACGGCGCCTCGGCGAGCAGGTCGGGCAGCCCGGCCACGATCGGCTGCGCGAGCTCCCCGCGTGAGGCCGCGAGCTTCAGCACCCCCTCGGCGGCATGGCCGTAGCGGCCGGCAAGCGCCTCGTAGGCCTCGGGCCGAACGCCCTCGACGACCGGGAGCGCGCCGGGGTCGACGGTCTGCCCGAGCGGGATCTCCTCGGTCCGGCAGGGGGCATCGCGGCCGTCGCGCTCGACGACGCGGTCGACGGCGATCTTCGCCATCCGCCGCCAGGTCGTCAGCTTTCCGCCGGTGATGGTGATCAGCCCACTCGACGTCTCATACAGCTCGGCCTTGCGTGAGATGTCGACCGACTTGCGCGTGTCGCCGCTGGAGATGAGCGGCCGGACGCCGGCGAACGCGCCGGTCAGCTGGGCGGGGACGAGGCTCGTGCCGAAGAACGTGTTGACCGCGTCGAGCAGGTAGTCGATGTCCTCGCTCGAGGGCCGCACGTGCTCGATCTCCCCCTCGTAGTTGTTGTCGGTGGTGCCGATCAGGCTGCGCCCGAGCCACGGCAGGGCGAAGATGGAGCGCCCCTCGCCGGCCGGGACGATCGCGCCGGCGCCGAGTGGGAGGTCGCTCTGGCTGAGCGTGACGTGGGTGCCCCGGCTTGGCACGATCCGCGGCACCTCGGCCTCGGAGTGAAGCTCCTCGGGCCGGATCTGGTCCGCCCACACCCCGGTGGCGTTGACGACGTGGTCGGCGTATACGGCGAACTGCTCGCCGGCCACATGATCGAGCACCCGGACCTCGGTGCCACGACCATCGTCGCGCGCGAGCTCGCGCACCTCGAGCCGGTTGGCGCAGATCGCGCCGAAGCGCTCGGCCTCGCCGAGCACGGTGAGCACGAGGCGCGAGTCGTCGGTCTGGCAGTCGTAGAAGAGGTAGCCGCCCGTCGGGTGGCGGGCGGCGAGCGCGGGCAGCAGCTCCTCGACCTCGCCCCCGGAGATGACCCGGTGACGGGCCGGGCTCCAGTCGGACTCGCGCTCCTCCTCCCCGGCCCGGTTCGGCCGCCCGGTCCCCCGACGGCCGCCGCGCCGACCGCGCAACGGCGTGGCCATCACGTCGTACATGTTGAGCCCGATCCCGACCAAGCGGTCCGGACGCGCACCATCGAAGGCGGGCACGACGAAGGGCAGCGGCTTGACGAGGTGCGGGGCGAGCCGCACCATCAGCTGGCGCTCGAGCAGGGCCTCACGCACGAGCCCGAGGTCGAAGTTCTGCAGGTAGCGCAATCCGCCGTGGACGAGCTTCGAGGAGCGGCTGCTCGTGCCCGAGGCGAAGTCGGCCTTCTCGACGAGGGCGACGCTGAAGCCGCGCGAGGCGGCGTCGAGCGCGACGCCCGCGCCGGTGATCCCCCCTCCGATGACCAGGACGTCGAAGCGCTCCTCCGCGAGGGTCTCGATGGCTCTCGCCCGGGTCAGCATGCTGACGGCAGGTTATCCGCGCGGGCGTGCGGTTGCCCGCGCAGGGAGATAGCGACCGGCGCTCAGTTGCCGGTGCCGCCGGCCTTGCGGTACAGGCCGAGCATGATCTGGTCTACCTGCTGCGAGGTCTCGCCGCCAGGGCAGCACGGCGGGCCACCCGGATCGCTGATCCCGATCTCGATGTGCGGACCGGAGGAGATGCCGACGTCGCCGCAGCCGACCTCGGCGATCGGCTGTCCGGTGACGACGTGGGTGCCGACCTTGACGAGCGCTGGAGCGGCGTGGCCGTAGTAGATGTAACGGCCGGCGTACTGGCCGCTGTCGACCTTGAGGATCGGGGCGTAGGGCCCGAAGCCGCTGATGCCCTCCTGGACGATCGTGCCGGAGGTGACCGCGACCTCGGTGACCTGCGCGCCGCACGCGCCCCCCCAGGTCGAAATGTCGACGCCCTGGTCGAGCGACCAGTTGCTCGGTCCCATCACCCGGCTGATCGGCCGCAGCGGGAAGACCCAGGCGGAGGAGCTCGCGCTCGTGGACGGCGTCGTGACCGCGCTCGAGTTGCGCGAGGACTTCTTGACCGCCGCGAGCAGCGCCGCGGCCGTCTTACGGCCGACGGTTCCGCTCGCCGGGGCCAGGCGGTGCGCGCGCTGGAAGCGAACGACGGCCGCCTGGGTCATCGACCCGAAGTAGCCGGTGCTCGGCACGTGGTAGCCGACGTCGCTCAGCCACGTCTGCAGCGTCTTGACGTCCTGGCCGGTCTCGCCCTTGCGCAGGGTGCGGGAGAAGGTCGAGTAGACGACGGCGGCGGTGTCGTAGCCCCGGGGGCTTTGGGGCGGCGCGATCGCGGCGCCGCCGGAGCTGGCCGCGGCGGTCGACACCGGCAGAGCCAGACAGAGCACGAGGGACGCGATGAGTCGCCGGAGGTTCATCCTCTGATGACGTTCGGAGAGGCGTGGCGAATCGCCTCGCTCCCCGGCGGGGTTGCACATCCTCATCGTCCGAAAGCTGCTGAAAATGAACACGCAGGTACCTTCCGCGGGTGCGGTCTTGCACTTCGCGCCTGATGCCTGCGGAGTTAGCTGTCGGGCTAGCGCTCTTTTTTCGAGCGCATCTCACGGATCACCGCGAGACTCGCCCCAATTTTCTTGGGTTCCCCGCTCCCCGGGGCGGCATTGCCGGGGACTCGGCGAGCGGCACGCTATCAGACCTCGCGGTGGCGTGCCGCAGTGTCAACTACGGACTCGGCAACCGTGCTGCTCCCCGGAACCGGGGCGGCCGCCCCCGAGGCGACGGGGGCCCGGCGCGGTCAGTGTGCCGGGTCGGCGACGCCCTGCTGGCGGCGTTCCTCGATGATCTGCTTGATCCGGTCGACGGTATCGTCGGACATGCGCCGGATCTCCCAGTGCGTGAGCTTGATGATGCGCATCGGCGAGGTGGCGATCACGTCGGCGTTGCGCGGCTCGCGGGAGAGCAGGCCCATCTCCCCGATCAGGTCCCCCTGGTCGAGCGCGGCGATCTTCTCGCCCTTCTGGATGACGTCGGCGGTGCCCTCTTCGATCGCGATCAGCTCGGTCGAGTAGTCGCCCTCCTTCATCAGGATCTGCCCCTCGGCGACGCTCGTCTCGGTGGCAAAGGCGGCCAGCCTCTTCGCCTCTTCGTCGGAGAGGTGGGAGAACAGCGGAATCGCCTTGAGGCGGTTCGGATCCATGGTCGCTCCTCGCTTAGCGGGATCGTGGGGACATCGGCCCCGCGAAATGTACCTAGAGCGCCTCGACCTCGGAGGCGATATCGCTCACCGACTGCTTCGCGTCGCCGAACAGCATCGAGGTCTTCTCCTCGTAGAACAGCGGGTTGTCGATGCCGGCAAAGCCTGAGGCCATCGAGCGCTTGAGGACGACGACGGCGCCCGAGCGGTCGACCTCGAGGATCGGCATGCCGTAGATCGGGGAGCCCGGCTCCTTCTCCGCCGCGGGGTTGGTGACGTCGTTGGCCCCGATCACGAGCGTCACGTCGGTGCGCGGGAACTCGGGGTTGATCTCGTCCATCTCCTTGAGGAGGTCATAGGGCACGTCGGCCTCGGCGAGCAGCACGTTCATGTGCCCAGGCATGCGGCCGGCCACCGGATGGATCGCGTACTTGACGGTGACGCCCTTCTTCTCGAGCGCCCGCTCGAGCTCGCGGACGGCATGCTGGGCCTGGGCGACGGCCATACCGTAGCCCGGCGCGATCACGACCTGGCGCGCGTAGGAGAGCTGGATGGCGACGTCCTGGGCCGAGGTCGAGCGGACGGTGCCACCGTGGTCGGCGCCCCCTGTGGGTGCGGCGACGGCGCCCCCGAACCCGCCGGCGACGATCGCCGGGACCGAGCGATTCATCGCCTTGGCCATCAGGTTGGTGAGGATCGTGCCCGAGGCGCCGACGATCATGCCGGCGACGATCATCGCGGTGTTGTTGAGCGCGATGCCGGTCGCGGCCGCGGACAGGCCGGTGAAGGCGTTGAGCAGCGAGATGACGACGGGCATGTCGGCGCCGCCGATCGGCAGCACGACCATGTTGCCGAGCACCCCCGCGGTGACGAGTATCCCGAGGATGAACAGCGCCTGCGAGTGGGTGCCCGCGGCGAGGATGATCGCGCTGATCACCGTGATCGAGAACAGGACGAGGTTGATGATGCTCTGGCCCGGCAGCTTGATCGGCCGGCCGGGGAGGATCTCCTGGAGCTTGCCGAAGGCGATGTTCGAGCCCCAGAAGGAGATCGAGCCGACGATCGCCGCAAACAGCGTCGGGATCTCGACCTTCAGCGCCCACGGGCTGCCGCCGCTGTAGAAGTGATGGCGGTACTCGATCCAGGCGATGATCGCCACCGCGCCACCGCCGACGCCGTTGAACAGGGCGACCATCTGCGGCATCGCCGTCATCCGCACCTTGAGCGCGGCCGGGATGCCGACCGCGAGGCCGATGAGCAGGCCCAGCGCGATCAGGAACGGCGTGCCGGAGCCTGAGAAGACGTGCGGGGTGAGCAGCGTCGCCACGACGGCGATCGCCATGCCGGTCGCGGCGATCAGGTTGCCTCGCACGGCGGTCCGCGGGCCGGTGAGGCCGCTCATCCCGTAGATGAACAGCGAGAAGGCGACGATGTACAGCGCGTCGATGAAGTTCGCGCGCTGGATGAAGCTGACGGCGAGGATCACTTGTCCTCGATCTCCTTCGGCGCCTCATCGCCGGCCGGGAGATCGGGCTTGCGCTTGAACATCCCGAGCATCCGATCGGTGACGAGGAAGCCGCCGATGACGTTGATCGTGCCGAAGGCGATGGCGATCACGAGCAGCCCCTTCTCGAGCGCTCCCGTGGCTTCGTGCATCAGCAGCAGGCCACCGAGCAGCACGATGCCGTGGATCGCGTTCGTGCCCGACATCAGCGGGGTGTGCAGCGTGTTGGGGACCTTGGAGATCACCTCGAAGCCGACGAAGGCGGCGAGCACGAGGATCGCGATCTCGGTGACGGTGCTCATCGGTGTCTCCTAGTTCGCTTGGGCGGCGCTTTCCGCGACCTGACGCGCCGCGGCGTGAACGATTTCCTTCTCCCGCGTGATGCATGCGCCGGCGATGACCTCGTCGTCGAAGTCGAGCTTGAGCGCGCCCTCGTCGAGCATCAGCTCGAGCAACGCCTGCACGTTGCGGGCGTAGAGCTGCGAGGCGTGCTCGGCCATCGTGCTCGGCACGTTGAGCGGAGCGAGGATCTTCACGTTGTAACGAAGGATCGACTCGCCGGGCTCGGAGAGCTCGCAGTTGCCGCCGGTTTCGCCGGCGAGGTCGATGATCACCGAGCCGGGCTTCATCTTCTTGACCGCCTCCTCGGTGACGAGGATCGGCGCCCGGCGGCCGGGCACGGCGGCGGTGGTGATGACGACGTCGACCTTGCCGATCGCCTCGGCCATCAGCTCCTGCTGGCGGGCCTGCTGCTCGGCGGTCAGCTCCTTGGCGTATCCGCCCTCGCCTTCGAGGTCGCCGCCGAGGTCGAACTCGAGGAACTTGGCGCCGAGTGACTCGACCTGCTCCTTGACCGCGGCCCGGACGTCGAAGCCCTGGACGACGGCGCCGAGCCGGCGCGCGGTGGCGATCGCCTGCAGGCCGGCCACGCCCGCTCCGAGAACGAGCACGGTCGCGGGACGGATCGTCCCCGCCGCGGTCATCAGCATCGGGTAGTAGCGGCCGATCTCCTGCGCGCCCATAAGCGTGGCGCGGTAGCCGGCGATGTTCGCCTGGCTCGACAGAGCGTCCATCGACTGCGCACGGCTGATCCGGGGGATCGCCTCCATCGCGAAGCTCGTCACGCCGCTCTGGGCGATCGCGCGGATCCCCTCGCCGTTGGTCAGCGGCCCGAGGAAGCCGATGAGCACGGCGTCGGGCTTGAGCTGGGTGACCTCACGCGCATCTGGCGCGGCGACCTTGACGACGACGTCGGCGCCGAGCGCCTCGGCCGCGCTGTCGGTCAGCCTCGCGCCGGCCTCCTCGTACTGCTCGTCGGGAATCAGTGCGCCGGCTCCAGCACCCCGCTGAACGACGACTTCGAGTCCCTGGCCGGTGAGCTTCTTCACGACCTCGGGCACGAGCGCGACGCGGTGCTCGCCCTCGGCGATCTCTTTCGGGACTCCGATCTGCATGCGGCGCCGGAGGCTATCGAGTAGGGGAGAAATTAGACGTCTCGTCGAATGCGCCCGGGTGGCGACGCGGCGACGGCACCGGACTCAGCCTGCTCCGACGGGCGCGAGGGCGAGGGCGGCGATCAGCCCGGCGTCGCCGGCGAGCCTGACCATCGGAGCGGAGACGACCGCCACGGTCGCCGCTCGGCGGTGGCGGCGAGCGCGCGGGACGACGGCGCGGGCGTGGTGGATCACGACGCGCGTCCGCGGTCGGGGCGCCGCCTTTGCCGGTGCCGCCACCACCGCCTGTGCGACGGCGATCGGGACGAGCGGCAGCGTCTTGCGCTCGAGGGCCATGAGGGCCTGCGCGGTCACCCACACGGGGGTCTGATCCGAACCGGTCGCGTATGCGATGTGGCCGTCGGGGCGGATAAGTGAGGTCAGGTAGTCCAGCGGCGAGTGACCGCCGTGCCGCAGCCCGGCCGGATCGACCCCGGCGGCGAGCAGGCCCTGGACCGCCCAGGCCGTCGACTGGGCATTCGACTCCGCGCCCGGCTGCGAGGGAAAGCCACCGTCGGAATTCTGCTCGGCGCGGATGAAGCGGACCGCGCGGCCGGCGACGCGGGTGCCGCCACCGAGTGCCTCGAGCGCCGCGCCCGTGTCGTCGACATCGCTCGCGCCCCCGGCGGCGCCGAAGTTGAAGCCGCCGTCGGAGTCCTGCTGGCGCGCGATCCAGCCAAGGCTGCCGGCCGGCGGTGGCACTCCGTCGGAGCGGAGCGCGAGCACGGCAAACGCGGTGAGGTTGACCTGGTCGGAGACCGATCCGTCGCGCCCGATCGAGCGCTCGAGCGCGGCGACGAGGTCGTGACCGGCGAAATGGCGGGCCGAGACCCCGGCCGCCCGAGCGGCGAGGATCGTCCGCTCGACCGAGCCGACGTCGCCCCACGATCCGGGGCTAGCGCGGAGGTAGTCGATCAGCGTCGGGCCGCCGTGGCTGGACATGGCCGGCGACACGCCGGCGGCGGCGAGCCCGAGCGCCGCCCAACCGCTGAACAGCGACGACGACGACGCACCGGCCCCCGCGCCGAAGCCGCCGTCGCGATTCTCCGCACCCTGGAGATAGGCGAGCGGGCTCGCGGCGGCGTCCGCGCTGGCGGGACCCGAGACGCTCGCGGGCAGGGCGCTCAGCGCCGCGCCGATGCCGCCCGCGAGGACAAGCGCGAGGACGAACGCCCCGAGCGTGCCCACCGGTCGCCAGGTGACGTGCAGCCGGCGCCCGTAGCGCTGGAGCGAGTGGACGAGCGCCGGCCCGAAGGCGAGGGCGAAGACGAGACAGCCGACGGCATGGATGGCATCGAAGGCGAGCCCCTTGGCGACGTAGAGGCGAAGCGAGGCCGCGCTGTGATCACTGAAGTTGACCCAGTCGCCAACGTCCTGGAGCGCGGTGAAGGCAAAGCCGGCCGCTGCGCAGACGAGGGCGAGCGGCCAGCGGCCGATCCGCCGCCGGGTGAGCACCGCGAGGCCCGCCCCGAGGATGCCGACCGCACCCCAGCCGGCCATCTGCCACGGCGTCCACGGCCCCTGCCCGAAGAAGAAGTTCGACGTCAGCGCGGTGAGCGCGCCGACGACGAATCCGGGTGCGCCACCGAGCGCGTAGCCGGCGATGAGCACGATGTCGGTGCTCGGCTTGACGTTCGGGAGCGGCGCGAAGGCGATCCGGCCGAGCGCCGCGAGCGCCGCGAGGGTGGCCACCATGGCGACGATCCGCGCGTCGGGCCGGCGACGCTCATACCACGCGAACCCGGCGGCGAGCGTGACGCCGAGCACGAGGAACGCGCCGAGCTGCCAGTTCATGCCGGCACCTCGCTCGCGCGGGGCCCCGCCGGCCGGTCGGTGGCGGGACGATCCGCCGAGGGCGACGCCGGCGCGCCCTGCCCGCGGCGGCGAAGCCGGGCGGCGGCCTCGGCCGGGCGCAGCACCCCGCCCGCCCCACCGAGGATTCGCGCCGTCTCGGTCGCGAAGTACGTGCCGCCGGAGAGGACCTCAGCAGCGGGGCCGTCGGCGATCGGGCCGCCGTCGGCGAGCAGCACGACCCGCTCGGCGAACGCGGCGGCGAACTCCGGGTCGTGGGTGGCGACGAGCACGGCGACGCGGAGGTCGCGCAGCAGCCCGGCGAGCTCCTCCTTGGCCCCGCGGTCCATGCCGCGGGTCGGTTCGTCGAGGCAGAGCAGCTCGGGTGGCGCCTCCAGGTCGCCGAGCACGACGGCGAGGGCGAGGCGCTGGCGCTCGCCCCCCGAGAGGTCGCGCGGGTGGCGGGGACCGAAGCGCACGGGGTCGAGGCCGACCGCGGCGAGCGCGCCGGGCAGCGCCTCCTCGGCCACCGTCTCGTGCACGAGGTAGTCGCCCGGATTCTGCAACAGCAGGCCGACCCGCCCGCCCGCCTGTATGCGGCCGCGGGTGGGCCGCATGAGGCCGGCCGCGTGCCGCAGAAGCGTCGACTTGCCCGCGCCGTTGCGGCCCATCAGGGCGACGAGCTCGCCGGGGGCGATCGCAAGCGTCACGTCGCGGAGGATCGCCGGGCCGTCGCGGAGCTCGTGCCAGATGCCCTTGAGGCGCAGGGCCTCGGCGCCACCGGTGGAACGTGGGGAATTCTGCCCGTCACCATGCGCGGCCAGATTCCCCACGGGGGTCGGGTCCCCCGCCACGGGCAGCGATTCCCGGCGCTCGGGCAGGAATCCGGCGCTCCGCAAACGCGCCCGCGCGCGGCGCACGCCCGCCGCCGCGGGCAGCCCGAGGTCCTCGAGCAGCCGTGACCCCGGCGTCTGGAGCGCAGGGGCCGCGCGGGCGGCCCAGTGCAGGAAGGCCTCGGGGGCGCCGTCGAAGGCGATCCGGCCATCGGCCATGGCGATCACCCGGTCGGCGGCGGGCAGGCAGCGCTCGAGCCGGTGCTCAGCGAGCAGCAGCGCACAGTCGGAGTCCTCGTTGAGCCGGCGCAGCAGGCCGATGAGCTCGTCGCCGGCGACCGGATCGAGCTGCGAGGTCGGCTCGTCGAGGCAGACGAGCTGGGGACGCCCGGCGAGCGCCGCGCCGAGCGCCACGCGCTGGAGCTCGCCACCGGAGAGGTCCGCGGTCGACCGGTCGAGGAGGTGACTGATGGCGAGCGCGAGCGCGGTCTCCTCCACCCCACGCGCGACCTCGGCAGCCGACCAACCGTGGTTCTCGAGCGGGAAGGCGAGCTCGGCCCGCGGGGTCCCCATGACGATCTGGGTCTCAGGGTCCTGGAACAGCGTGCCGACGCCGGCCGCGAGCTCGCCGGGGCCGTGCTCGCGGGTGTCGAGCCCGGCGGCGACGACCCGCCCGGTGAACACGCCGCCGTGGAAGCGCGGGACGAGACCCGAGGCGGCCCGCAGCAGCGTCGACTTGCCCGAGCCCGACGCCCCGGCGAGCACGACGAACTCTCCGGCCGAGATCTCGAGGCTGACCTCGGCGAGCGCGGGCGCCGCCGACCCCGGGTAGCGATAGCTGACGCCGCTCAGGCGCAGCGCGCTCATCGTCCGATCCCCAACCGGTCGGCGAACGGCGCGAGGGCGACCGCGACGATCAGGCCCGCGCCCGCCCAGGCCGCCCCACCGGAGTGCAGCGCGAGCGACGGATAGGCATGGAAGTCGGCGCGCCCGGAGATCCGCAGCGCGAGCGCCCCGAGCAGCAGGCCGGTGGCCGCGGCGCCGAACTCGAGGTCGTGGCGCCCGAGCGGTCGCCGCACCCGTGGCGGGCGCCGGGCGCCCCCGTAGCCACGGACCTCGAGCGCGGCGGCGACGTCGAGTGCCCGGTCGAATACGCCGGCGCTCGTCGCCCGCAGGAGCGCGAAGCGCGACGGCGGCGGCCCTGGCCGGCAGCGCTGGGCGTCGGCCAACCGACGGGAGTCCCGCAGCAGCACCGGCACCATCCGGGTGGCCAGCGTCGCGGTCAGCGCGGAGCGCAATGACAGCCGGCGGAACAGGCGAAGCACGGCGTCGGGATCGACCGCCGCGGTGTAGAGGCCGCCGGCGAGGATCAGCGCCGCGGCACGGAGCGCGAGGACGCCGCCGTAGACCGTCGCCTCGAGGGTGATGTCGGTGTGCCCGAGCAGCGGAACATCGCCGAGCCGCACGATCACGGTCAGTCCGTCGCGGCTGACGAGTGCGTTGATGATCGCGATCGTCAACGCGAGCGGGATGACGAGCAGCGCGCAGCGCCGGAGCTCGCGACCGAGCCCGGCGGCGAGGAAGGCGCCGGCGGTGGCGAGCACGACGGCGGCGATGAGAATCGGGTTGTCGAGCAGCAGGGCGGCTCCGACGAGCGCGAGGCAGTAGGCGATCCCGGCCGCCGCGCCGGCGGCATGCAGCGGGCTCGGCCGACGGCGGTAGCTCATGCGCCGCCCACCACCGGAACCGGCACCCGCCGACCGCCGTCGACGGCGAGTGCGAAGTGGTCGTGCAGTGCGGCGGACGTGAAGGCGGACGCGGCGGCCGCGACGCCGGCGGGGTTCGTTCCGGTGATGAACCAGGCGGGCTCGGAGACGGTGTCACGGGTGGCGGCGACGAGCCCGGCCCCGGCGCCGAGCGTCTGCCTCACCCGGCCGGCGGGGTCGAGCAGCTGCAACTGGTTGCCGCCCGCGGTGAAGCGGGCGTACACGCCGCTCGAGCCCGGGCCGCGGCCGAGCAGGATGGCCGCGGTCGTCGGCCGCAGCTCGGCGGCGGTACCGACGAGCACGGCGAGCGAATCGGTGCCCGAGCCGCTGCCGAGCAGCGCGCTCGCCGTCGGCACGCCGAACGCCCGCAGCACGCCGCCGAGCTTGGTGCAGACGGCCTGCTCGTCCGGCGCGCACTCGAGCGTGGTCGGCAGGCGCTTGCCGCCGATGCCATGGACGAAGGGCTCCGGGAACGACCCGACGACGGCGGGAACGGTGTAGGTCGCAGTCCAGTCGTGGAGGTCCCACCAGATGCGATCGCCCTGATTGACCGCGGTCGCGGCGGCGCCTTGGGGCGCCTGCACGCCGTTGACGTAGTAGAACCAGTCGTGACGCGAGCTGTCCCCGGCGTGGCCATTGATCGATTCGACGAAGCCGCCGCCGTAGCGGGTGCTGACGGTGAACCCCCGCTCGAGTATCCGCATCACCGTCTCCGAGCCCGGAACGGTCTTCTCCGTGAACGAGCCGACCGACTGGGTGCCGAAGTCGCGGGTGACGGTGAGGTTGACATCCGAGGTCCCCTTGCCGGGCCCGAGCCCGCACCCGGCGAGGACGGCGAGCGCCGCCGCGGTCACGATCGTCGCCGTAATGCGGGCAGGGCCGGACATGGGCCTAGGGCTGCTCGACGATCCGCAGCGAGTCCGAGCGCACGTAGCCGCGCTTGGAGGCACGGATCGACAGCGTCCCGGGGTGGCTGATGTGGATGTGGACGATCCCCTGGGCGCTGCTCTTCGCATTCACGCCCGAGCCGGTGACGAGCGCGCCGGCAAGCGGCTTGGCCTTGCCGCGGGCGTCGAACCACAGCGTCTTGACGCTGACGGTGGCGCCGACGAGGGCGTGTGACGGGCCCTGGAGGCCGAGCGGGTACGTGTGGACCGACGCCGACACGGCGGCGAACAGGAGCTGCTCACCGCGATGGAGCGTGATGCCGCAGGCGCCGCTCGCCGCCGAGACGTCGTTCACGAAGATGTCCCAGAACGACCGAGAGCCGCTCTCGACGTCGCCGAGGATCCGGGTGATGAAGTAGTCGGCGTAGCCGCCGACCCCGTACCTCCCCGACCACGCGCCATGCGTGGCGGTGTTCAGCGCACCGGCCGCGCTCCCGGCCGAGCACGCGCCCTTCGGCGCGCCGAAGCGGGTCAGCCAGCCGGAGCTCGTCGTGACCTTCCTGGTCGCGAGCAGGGTCTTGTTCTTTCCTTCGATCCGTACGGTGACGGTCGTCCCGGCCAGGGCCGGCGCCGCGCCGGCGAGCGCGGTCGTCGCGGTCACACCCAGCAGGGCCAGTGTGCGTGTGCGTGTCATGAGGGCCACCCCTTTCCACGAGGGCGTATGGGCTTGGTGGTCGGAGGCTGGTCTCCTGGCTTACGGGCCTACCGACCGCGCCTTCCCGGTGGCTCGTCGCCACCAGTGGCCCTATGTGCAGCCGGCGTCCCCGATCACAGTGGCGGGTCCGCGCCGGATTCGCACCGGCTTCCCATCACCATCGACCTTGAATGTCGCGATCGTACCGCGCCCGGGGACCGAGCGAGCGGCGGCCACGAGGAGCCGGCCCCGGCAAGGGGGTCGAGGCCCAAGCGCAGGTCAGGCCCTCCCGGAACGTGTGGGATATTTGTCCAGTGACCGTCAACCTCACCCGCATCTACACCCGCCTCGGTGACTCGGGAGAGACGCACCTCGGCGACATGAGCCGGGTGTCGAAGACCCACCCGCGCATCGAGGCCTACGGGACCGTCGACGAGCTCAACGCCCAGATCGGGCTGACGCTCACCGTCGAGGCGCTGCCGGCGAACTATGCCGAGTGGCTGCGCCGGATCCAGAACGACCTGTTCGACGTGGGGGCGGACATCTCGGCCCCCGAGGATCCCGGGCGGGAGCGGTTGCGCGTGCAGCCCGAGCAGACCGTCTGGCTTGAAGAACGCTGCGACGAGGTCAACGCCACGCTCCAGCCGCTCAAGTCCTTCGTGCTCCCCGGCGGCACACGGGCGGCCGCTCATCTCCACGTCTGCCGCACTGTCTGCCGGCGCGCCGAGCGTCTCGCGATCGCCTGCGGTGGCGAGGTCAGCGCCGAGGTGGTGCGCTACCTCAACCGGCTTTCTGACCTGCTGTTCATCCTCAGCCGGGGCGCCAACGGCGGCGAGGAGCCGCTGTGGCAGCCGGGCCGCTACCGCTAGGCAGCGGCGAGCCGGCGGGCGCCCGCGCCGGCCGCAGCGCGAGCATCAGTCCGGTGGCCAGGAGCAGCCCGAGCACCCCGATCGCGACCGCCCCGAGCACGAACGCGTGGTGCAACTGGGCGTAGGCGACGACCTCGCGCGGGCGTGCGACAACGACGAGGCCGGCCAGTGCGACGGCGGCGAGCAGCGCGGCCGCGGGCGGGGCGAGTGCCCGCTGGATGGGGATCCGCGCTGAGCGCTCCGTGCCTGAGGCGGACGCGCCGGTGGCGCCGCGCGCATCGAGGGCAAACACGGCGGCGACACCGACGAGCGTCCAGACCGCCGCGACGAGGAAGCCTCCGAGCACGTCGCTCGGGTAATGCCACTCGAGCGCGAGGAACGAGTAGCTGACCGCGACAGCGAACACGGCCCCCAGGGCGGCGACGAGCGGCCGCAGCCGGGCGGGACTGGCGAGGACGAGGCACAACGCGAGCGACATCGCCGCGGTCGCGTGGCCGCTCGGCCACGACACGGGGTTGACCGGGGCCTTGCCGCCAAGCAGCCACGCCGCACGCGGTTCGGCGAGCAGCGGCTTGAGCAGCTGCGTCGTCTCGTTGGCCCCGAGCACGATCGCCGCGATCGCCGCGGCGACCCAGAAGCGCCGCCGGACGAGCGCCAGCCCGATCACCGCCCCCGCGAAGTAGACGTATGGACTCGGGTCGCACAGATGGGCGATGAAGTTCGCCACCGAGCGCGGCTCCGAGTGGTGAGCGAGACCGGCGAAGCCGGTGAGGATCGCCTGGTCGGCACGCTGAATGATGGCCACGTGGAACACGCCGATCCACATGAGCGCCAGCAGCGCGACACCGACGGCCGCACCGACGAGACAGGGCACGGCACGCCGAGGCATGCGGCCGAGCTTAACGGCCGCGGATAAGCTGAGACTCAGGCTTCGGTCGCGTCCTGGGCCGGTTTGCGGGAGATGCGGATCTCCGGCGCGACCCCGGTCCGGCGCACGTGGTCGTAATGCTCGATGTACTCGGGTGAGGCGACCTCGACTCTGAGGTCGCCGGCGACCTCGAAGCGGGCGGCCTCGTAGAGAAGCTCCTGATAACCCGGGACGCCCGGCGGGCGGCCCTCGATGTCGAGGTCGTGAGCTCCGCAGCGCAACGTCCAGCGTTGGCCGCGGACGAGCTTCTCGGCCGTCATCTTCACCGGCACCGTCTCGGCGCCGGCCTCGGCGCCGGGAGCCGGGGCCGGCGCATCGCCGGCGTCGATCCGCAGGCGCGCGTGGGCCGACCAGAGGGCCTTGGCCAGACGATCGAGGTTGCGGCCGTAGGGAGCGGGCACGACCGACACCGGCCCCTTCGCGGCGGAGTCGCCCCGGATCGCGCGGGCGGCGGATCCGACGAGCACATAGTCGAGGCGGTTGGCCTGAAGCCACCGCATCACGGCGATCCACTTCTCGTCGAGATGCTCGAATCCCTGCTTGGTGTTGGGCGGGCCGGGCTCAATGCCGGGCGGACGGTGTCTCAGCAGCATGGATCTGCGATTCGCCTCCCGGCCCCGGACTCCTTCCGAATCTCTCCCTGCCCGGCTGGTGGCGCCAACTGCGACGTGCCGGCTCGCCGTTCGCCCACACCCGACCCGGGCGAGGGTTGGCGCGGTCCGAGACGCGGTCCGAGACGCGGTCCGCGACGCGGTCCGCGCCATGTCGATAATCTCAATCTACCTTATGGTCTTGCCGACGGGAGCCGTCGGAGCGCGCCACCGAGCTCGGACCCCGGTTTACCCCCGCGACCTCCCGAGCAACATGTCCAGCACCGCACCGATTTCCGGGCACGGCGAGAGGCCAGATTTGGCAGAATCGATGCAATTACCGAGTGTCATGTCTAACGACGACCACCGGATTTCGGCGCCGCGGACATCGCCCGGGTCGCTCGCTTCTCCGCGCTCAGATGCACCGAGCCAGGCGGCTGAGCTCATTCTGCGCAACGTTCAGAAGCGCTACGCCGGCCAGCGTGAGCCTGCGATCGCGGACCTGAGCCTGCGGGTCGGGGCCGGCGAGGTATGCGTGCTCGTTGGCCCGTCGGGGTGCGGCAAGACGACCGCGATGAGGCTCATCAACCGAATGATCTCCCTCACCGACGGAGACATCCTGCTGGGCGGTCGCAGCGTCCTCGAGCGCGATCCGACGGAGCTCCGTCGTGAGATTGGGTACGTCATTCAGCAGATTGGCCTGTTCCCCCACCTGACGATCACCGAGAACATCGCGACCGTTCCGAAGCTGCTCGGATGGTCGAAGTCGTCGATATCCACGCGCGTTGCCGAGCTGCTCGACCTGATCGGGATGGACGCAGACGAGATCGGGCCCCGCTACCCAGCGCAACTGTCCGGCGGCCAGCGACAGCGGGTCGGAGTCGCTCGGGCGCTCGCGGCCGACCCACCGCTGATGTTGATGGACGAGCCGTTCGGAGCCATCGATCCGATCAGCCGCGCCAGGCTCCAGGACGAGTTCCTGCGACTCCAGGAGCGTGTCCGGAAGACGATCGTCTTCGTCACCCACGACATCGACGAGGCGATCAAAATGGGCGACAGGATCGCGATCCTGCGCGATGGCGGACGGCTCGCTCAATACGCAAGCCCGGCAGAGATCCTCACCCAGCCGGCCGACGAGTTCGTCGCGGAGTTCGTCGGCGCCGATCGCGCGCTCAAGCGACTCGGGCTCTCAACCCTGTCGGACGTCAGGCTGCTTGCGCCGGAGGGAGAGCAGCAGACCGGAGCGCGGATCTCGCTGAGGGCCACGCTCCGGGACGCCCTGTCGGCCCTGCTCGCCGGCGGCGGCGCGCCCCTCACGGTCGTCGATGACCAGGACGAGGTCGTCGGGCTTGCCACGCTCGAGCTGCTTGGGGGGCTGCTGGGCAACGGCGCGCTCGCCGACCCCAGTGCGGCGGACACGGACAGCTCGGCAGCAGCGCTGCATGCGAGCGCCGGCACGGGCCAGGAGCCGATCCAGTGATCCGAGCTCTCGCCGCGGCCGGTCCCGTGATCCCAACCTTCGGGGGGAGCCCGAAGTCATTCGCGTGCGAGCGTGCCAACCATCTGTTCTGTTGGCAGTGGGTGTCGCGAAATTGGAGCACGGTCCTCTGGCCGGCGCTGCGCCAGCATGTCGTGCTCACCCTGATCGCGATCTCGATCGGCTTTGTGATCTCGGTGACGCTGGCATTGCTCGCATATCGCCACAACTGGATCGAGCGGCCCGTGATCGTTCTCACCGCGGTTCTGTACACGATTCCATCGCTGGCGATGTTCGAGCTGCTCGAGCCGCTGCCGGGGCTCGGATTGAGCCGCACGACGGCTGAGGTCGCGCTCGTCTCCTACACGCTCCTGATCATGTTCCGAAACACGCTGACCGGACTCCGCAGCGTCCCGAGCGAAGTGCGCGACTCCGCGGTCGGGATGGGGATGAGTCCGCGACAGTCGCTTGTGCGAGTCGAGCTGCCGCTCGCGCTCCCGGCGATCATCGCCGGCCTTCGCATCGCGACGATCACCGTCATCGCACTCGCGACGATCGCCGCGCTGGTTGACAACGAGGGCCTCGGCGTTCCGATCCTCACCGCGATCTCCAACGACGTCTTCAAGACCGAGCTGATCGCTGCCGGGGCCATGGCCGTGGCGCTGGCGATCGGCGCCGACGCGTTGCTCGTCGTGGTCCAACGCGCCCTCACCCCATGGACACGCGCCCGGCGGGGGTAGCCAGCCAGTGAACAACTTCGTGCAAGCGCTGAAGTTCATCGGCCGGAACGGGCAGATCCCCGGCCAGCCGCCGCTGCCGACGCTCGTGCATCTGACGTTGGAGACGCTGAAGATCTCGGGCATCGCGATGGGGATCGCGATGTTGATCGCGATACCGCTCGGCATGTGGCTCGGCCATATCCATCGCGGCTCGTTCGTCGCCATCAACGTCGGAAACATCTGGCGGGCGCTGCCGAGCCTGGCCGTCCTGGCGATCGGCGTGGCGTTCCTCGGGATCGGGCTCGGCAACGTACTGCTCGCACTCGTCGTGCTGGCCGTGCCGCCGATGACCACCAACGCCTACGTCGCGATTGATGAGGTCGACCACGACATTGTCGACGCCGCCCGCGGCATGGGGATGACGGGTCTGCAGATCCTCACCAGGGTCGAGTTGCCGCTCGGCGTACCGCTGATCATGGCCGGAGTCAGAACCTCCGCCCTGTTCGTGGTCTCAACCACGACGATCAGCGCGCTGACCGGCTACAGCGGAAGCCTCGGGGACGTGATCAACAACGAGACGAGCTATCACCTGCCCGGCGTGCTCGGCGCCGCGATCTGCATCGCGGCGCTCGCACTCGCTGTCGAGTTCGCGCTCGCCGGAGTGCAGCGCGCACTCACACCACAAGGCCTGAAGGTCCGGGGGTCAGAGGACCCAGGGGCGTCGTTCGCCCCCCTTGTGACCGACGCCAGCTGACGCATCGGCGCAGCCACCACCAATCTCACCAAGACAACAGGAGAAGCGATGAAACGGCAGCGATTGAAGCTCATTTCTGGAGTTGCGGCGGCGCTGATGCTCGCGAGCCTGCTCGCGGCGTGCGGAAGCTCGTCCTCATCTTCGAGCACCACGACGGCTGGCTCGGCATCAACCGCGTCCACCGCGAGCTCAGCGACCTCAGCGGGCTCCGGTCCCGGCGCCGGTAAGCCGGCGATCACGATCGGCGATAAGAACTTCACCGAGGAGTACATCCTTGGCGCCCTGTACCAGCAGGCGCTTGCAGCCAAGGGCTTCAAGGTCACGCTGAAGGGAAACATCGGATCCTCCGAGCTGATCTATAAGTCGCTCACCTCGGGCCAGATCGACCTCTACCCGGAATACACCGGAACGCTGCTCACGGCGATCGCCAACGTGACCGCGCCGCCGCGGAGCGCGATCCAGGCGTACAACGAGGCAAAGGCCTTCCTCCTCACGCACGGCTACACCCTGCTGGACCAGACCCCGTTTGCCGACTCCGACGCCATCGGGACGACCAAGAGCTACGCGACGACTCATCACCTGGCGAGCATCGCGGACCTCAAGGCGCTCGGCACCGCCGTCAAGCTCGGCGGCCTGCCCGAGTTTCAGACTCGCGCTCAGGGACTGGTTGGACTGCGCAAGGACTACGGAATCAACCCCACCTTCGTGCCGCTCGCTAGCGGGCTGTTCTACAACGCGCTCGACAACGGCCAGGTGCAGGTTTCCGACGTGTTCACCACCGACCCTCAGCTCTCGACCGGCAAGTACGTCGTCCTCGCCGACCCGAAGCACGAGTTCGGCTTCCAGAACGTCGCCCCGGTGGTCAAGCAAAGTGTTCTCACGACCGAGGGACCGGCCTTTGCGCAAACGCTCAACGCCGTGGACGCGAAGCTGACGACCAAGGCGATCATCGCCATGAACGCCGCCGTCGCCCTGGACAAGCAGTCACCGACGAGCGTCGCTCATGCGTTCCTCAACGCCAACGGGCTGCTGTAGGCATCTGGGGGTGCGGTATCCAGAAGGGATCCCGCACCCCCCCTGGCTCGCTCAACTCGACCGGCCAGGGCGCGCGTCTAATCGTGAATCCGGAACGGCAGCATGGCCACGACGACCGAGCAGCGGACCTTCAGCACCGTCTCGAGGAGACGTCCGCGCTGGTTGTGGAGGATCTCGTGACGGCGCTTGCGCGGGACGATCTGGGGGATCAGGACGATGACCGTAGCGTCCTCGTCCTCGATCGACTTGACATAGCGCAGCACGCTGCGCACGAGCGAGCGGTGTTTGTCGATGATCACCTCGATCGGGATCCCCGGCGACCACTCGTCCCAGGCCCGCTTGATGCGCCGGCGCTCGTCGTCGTCGCCGGCGACCGCGACGGCGACCACGGTCTCCCCCATCGAAAGTCCCGCGCTCACCGCGCGCTCGGTCAGCAGGCTGACCGTCGAGGCAGGGATCACGACGATGCTCTCCCTGCGATGCGGATGCGGCGGCGTGCGCCCGAGCCGCAGGTCCATCGCAGCGTTCTCGTAGTAGCGCTCGGTTCGGGCGAAGAGAACCATCATCAGTGGGATCGCGATCGTCACCAACCACGCCCCCTCGAGGAATTTGCTGAGCAGGAAGACGACCACGGCGACCGCGGTCATCACGGCGCCGGTCGCGTTGAGTGCGGTCCGCGCGCGCCAGTGGGCGGGGCGATCCTTGCGCCAGTGGCGCACGAGGCCGATCTGGCTGATGGTGAAGCCGATGAACACCCCGATCGCGTAAAGCGGGATCAGCTTGGCCGTCTTGGCCTGGACCGCGATCAGCAGCACCATCGCGGCGAGCGCAAGGACGATGATGCCCGTGCGGTACACCGGGCGCTCGGCGCGCAGATAGAAGGCATGTGGCAGGCGGTGGTCGCGCGCGAGCAGGCTGAGCAGGACGGGCAGACCGCCGAAGCTCGTGTTCGCCGCCAGTCCGAGCACGAGGGTGACGGCGAGGTTCGACACGTAGAACGGCCAGCCGGTGCCGAACGCCCCGGCGGTGAGCTGGGCGAGGATCGTCACGCCCCCGCGGGGTTCGACGTGGTGGATGCGCACGAGCGTCGCCAAACCGAGCAGCATCACCCCGAGCAGTACGCCGAGCAGCAGCTCGGTGCGCTGGGCGGTACGGACTCGCGGCTCCCGGAAGGCGGGGACCCCGTTCGCGATCGCCTCGACCCCGGTCACCGCTGAGCAGCCGGCGGCGAACGCTTTGAGCAGGAGAACGAGGCTGAGCGCCTCGGTCGCCCGGATCGGCTCGTAGGTGCCGATCCGCGCCACCGGGTGGGGGTGAAATGGCCCGACGATGATGACGGCGAAGATGCTGACGAGGAACACCCCTGCCGGCAGGATCAGCACCTTGGCCGACTCGGCGATGCCGAACATGTTGATCGCGGTGAGCAGCACGAGACCGATGAGCGACACCGCGAGCAGGTGGTGGCCGAGGGCGGGGAACACGCTGCCGAGGCTCGCCGCGCCGGCGGCGAGGCTGACGGCGACGGTGAGCACGTAGTCGACGACGAGCGATGCCGCCGCTAGCAGCGCCGGGATGCGGCCGAGGTTGTGCTTCGCCACGGCGTAGGAGCCACCGCCGTCCGGATGCGCCGCGATCACCTGCGAGTAGGAGAGGACGAGCAATGCGAGCATCGCGGTGATCACCGCGGTGATCGGCAGCGTGAAGCGCAGTGCGCCGACCCCTGCCGCGGCGAGCACGACGACCATCGCCTCGGGGCCGTAGGCGACGCTCGACAGCGCGTCGAGGCTGAGCGCCGAGATGCCACCCCCGACGTTGAGCTCGTGGCCCTGCTCGGCGTGCTTGCCGGTGCGGATCCTCACAGGCCGGAACGGCCCCTCGGGCACGGTCCGCGAGCGGCGGGCATGGCGAAGCAGGTTCCCGCCGCCCAGCACGGCCGGGACTCTCGCAGGTTGAGCGGTCCGACCGACGCGCACTAGCATCGATATCGCATGCCTGAAGCGACGTCGGAGCAGGAACAGATCTCTCGCGGCCGCCGCCTGCTGATCCTCGGTATCTGCTGCCTGAGCCTGCTGATCGTGGGCCTCGACAACACGATCGTCAACGTCGCGCTGCCCTCGATCAAGCAGTCGCTGCACGCCTCGTTCTCCGGGCTGCAATGGACGATCGACGCGTACACGCTCGTTTTGGCCAGCCTGCTGATGCTCTCGGGCTCGATCGCGGACCGGCTCGGCCGGCGGCGGATCTTCCAGACCGGGCTGGTCGTGTTCTCGCTCGGCTCGCTGTTGTGCGCGCTCGCGCCGACGCTCGACTGGCTGATCGCCGCGCGGATGCTCCAGGCGGTCGGCGGCTCGATGCTCAACCCGGTCGCGATGTCGATCATCCGCAACGTGTTCGAGGACCCGCGTGAGCGGGCCCAGGCGATCGGCCTGTGGGGCGGCGTCGTCGGGATCAGCATGGCCCTCGGACCGGTCGTCGGCGGTGCCCTGGTCGACACGGCCGGATGGCCGTCGGTGTTCCTGGTCAACGTCCCCGTCGGGATCCTCGCCGTCGTGCTCACCGCGCTGTTCGTCCCCGAGTCCCGGGCCCCGCGTCCGCGGCGGATCGATCCCGTCGGCCAGGTCCTCGTGATGGCCGGTCTCGCCACGCTCACCTACGCGATCATCGAGGCGCCCAAGCAGGGATGGACGTCGAGTTCGACGCTCGCCCTGTTCGCGGTGGCCGCCGTCTGCCTGGTCGCGCTCGTCCCCTACGAGCTGCGGCGCGAGGAGCCGCTCATCGACCCCCGGTTCTTCGCGAGCGCCCCGTTCTCCGGCGCGAGCGCAATCGCCGTGTGCACGTTCGCCTCGCTCGGCGGATTCCTCTTCCTCAACACTCTCTATCTCCAGGACGTCCGCGGCCTCTCCCCGTTCCACGCCGGCCTCTACATCGTCCCGATGGCACTGATGACGCTCGTGTTCGGGCCCCTGTCCGGGCGCCTGGTGGGCCGCCACGGTGCGCGGCCCTCGCTGTTCGTCGCCGGCTGCGCGATGATCGCCGCCGCGCTGATGCTCACCCAGCTGACGGCGAGGACCTCGTTCAGCTACCTGATCGTCGCCTACGTCCTGTTCGGGATCGGCTTCGGACTCGTCAACCCGCCGATCACGAACACCGCCGTGTCCGGCATGCCCGCCGCCCAGGCCGGCGTCGCTGCGGCCGTCGCCTCGACGAGCCGGCAGGTCGGCCAGACGCTCGGCGTCGCGGTCATCGGCGCTGTGGCCGGCGGCGCCCTCGGCGCCGCGATCGGGCCGTCGTTTGCGATTGCGACCCACGCCGGCTGGTGGATCCTCGTCGGGCTCGGGTTGATCGTGCTCGCGCTCGGCCTGCTCACAACGACGGGCTGGGCCCGGGGCACGGCGCGGGCCACCGCAGAGCGCTTCCGCGAGCCCCGACCGCGACCGATCACCGCCGGCCAGACGGCGGCCGGTTAGGCGCGTCGATTAGCGTGCCCCCCGTGCGCTTCGTCGATCTCGATCCCGGGGACCCGCGGCTCGTCGACGCTGTGCTGCCGGTGCTCGCCCAGCTTCGCCCGCACCTCACCGCGGCGAGCCTGGTCGAGATCTATGCCGAGGGCCACCCGCAGGGGCTGCGCTTCACCGCCGCCTACGACGATCGCGGGCGCTGCATCGGCGTCGCCGGCTGGCGGATCCTCGCCACGACGGTGCTGACCCGCAAGCTCTACGTCGACGACCTCGTCACCGACAGCGCACAGCGCAGTCTCGGCGTCGGCGCGGCGCTGCTGCGCGAGCTGACCGAGCGCGCGCGTCGCGCCGGCTGCCGCGCGATCGACCTCGACTCGGCCCTGCACCGCCAGGACGCCCACCGCTTCTACATCCGCGAGGGGCTGCCGATCGTCTCGTTTCATTTCGCCAAGGCGCTCGACTGACTCGTGAGCGGCGACCTCGAGCCGACAACCGCGGAGTTCCTCGACCCGTCCCCCGGTGGCCGGCGGTACGTGCTGCCGATGCGCCCCGGGCTCGGCGACTGCGCGCCGTCCGGGCGCATGCGGCTCGACGCGATCGCCCGCTGGCTGCAGGACGTCGCCTACGCCGACGTCGAGGACGCCGGGCTGGCCGAGACGGCGGTGTGGGTCGTGCGCCGCAACCGGATCCAGGTGCGGCGCTTCCCACGGTTCGCCGAACACTGCTCGGTCCTCACCTTCTGCAGCGGCCTCGGCCGCATGTGGGCCGAGCGCCGCACGACGATCGCCCGCGAGGGGTCCAGCGAGGCCGACGTCGAGTCGGTCGCCCTGTGGGTGCACCTCGATCCAAGGACCTGGCGGCCGATGCCCTTCGGCGAGGAGGAGTTCCGGCGCTACGGTGGCGCGGACTCGACGCGCAGGATCAGCGCCCGGCTGCGCCATCCGCTGCCCGCGGAGGGCGCGCGGGCCAACGGCACCTGGCACTTCCGGGCCGCCGAGTGCGACATCGCCGACCACGTCAACAATGCCGCCTACTGGACGCCCTTCGAGGAGGAGCTGCTCGGGGACGGCGGCGGCCTCGAGCCGGCGACGCTCGACGCCGAGATGGAGTTCCGGACTCCGATGCAGCCGGGGGAGCGCCGGATCCTCCGTGGCGAGGAGGCCCGCTGGATCGTCGGCGACGAGGACGAGGTCCACGCCTCGCTCGTGCTCAGCCGCGGGTGAGGATCAATCGCCGGTAGGCGGCGAACGAGGGCTTGCGCGTGTAGTCGGCGCGGAGCAGGCCGTCGGTGGCGAACGCCAGGCCGCCACGGGACCCGGAGACGCTGGTCGTCGCGTCCCGCAGGTTGAACCAGCGGTAGTCGGTGATGTCGAAGGTGCGCGCATAGTCGCTCGCGGCGGTGACGAGCTGTCGCAACGCCGCGGCTTGGGCGGCATCGGAACGCGCGCCGGATGGCACCCCGTTCTCGGTGATCCAGATCGGCACGCCGGCGCCGATCCCGGCCAGCGGGCCCAGGCAGCGGCGCACCGTCCCGGCCGCCTGGGCGAGCTCGGCGCGATAGCCGTCGCCGGGCGCGAGCACCGGCGGGTAGAAGCTGCCGGGATAGAAGTCGAGGCCGACAAATCCGAGCGCCCGGCGGAAGGCGCTGCCGCCGTGGGTGCGCAGGTAGTGAAACATCGACGCGTCGCCTGTGGGCGAGAACCGGTAGGCGTAGGTGAAGCCGAAGCGCAGCCCCGGGCGGTGGCGGCGGACGGCCTCGCGGTGGGCAGCCTCGACGCCCTGGACGAGGGCGGCGAGCGCACCCGGGTAGCCCCCGTCCGACGTGTTCGGCGAGACGGGGATGTTGACCTCGTTGGTGATCGTCATGGCGATCACGCGCGGATTGGCGCCGAGCACGTCGACGACGCGGCGGACGTAAGCCCGCCAAGCGGCGAGGTGGCCTGCCTCGCCCGGGGCGGGGTGGTAGCGAACCTGCACCTCGACCTCCTCCCCGGTCCGCGTATAGGCCGCGGCGAGGCGGCGGAAGCGCGTGATCCCGGCCTCCCCGTCGGACCAGAACAGCCGGTTGAGACGGACGACGAGGGTGCGGTGCGCGGGCCGCAGCGCTCGGACGGCGGCGACGTCCCGGACCGGATCGTCGGACACCGTTGGCAGCTGCACGTACCCGGCGCTTCCGGCGAGGCCGGGGTCGACACCCATCCGCAGGCGGCCGCCCCGGGCCGCGCCGCCACCGTACGCACCGGTGCACAGCGGGTCGGCCGCGGCGCGCACGACACCGGCATGGGCCGTGCCCGCGCCGCTCGCGGCTCCGAGCAGGACCACGACCGCGGCGATCATGCCCATCACGGTCTTCACCGTGCCGATGCTAGTGGCGTGAGACTACGCCGCCGGGCGCAGCGCCTCGAGCTCGCGGCTGCGAGCGAGCTCGGCGAGCGCCTTGCGCTCGAGCCGGCGCACCGCGTCCTGGGAGATGCCGAGCCGCCGTCCGGTCTCGGTCAGCGGCTTGGGCTCGCCCCCGCCGACTCCGTACCGAAGCTTGACCACGTCGCGCTGGCGCTCGGGCAGGCTCTCGACCGCGCGGCGGAGCGCATCCTCGCGCAGGGAGATCTCGACCTCCTCGTCCGGGCCGAGGTCGCCGCTGGGCAGCAGCGCACCGAGCGCCGTGTCCTGCTCCTCCCCGACCGGGCGATCGAGGCTGGTGATGACGCGCGCGACCGCGAGGGTCTCCGCCACATCGGCCTCGCTGAGCTCGGCGGCGGCGGCGATCTCGGCCACCGTCGGCTCCCGGCCGAGATCGGCAGCCAACTCGCGCTCGGAGCGCACGATCTTGCGCTCCCGTTGGCTCATATGGACCGGCACGCGGATCGGGCGGGCGCGGTTGTCGACCGCCCGCTGCACGGCCTGCCGGATCCAGAAGGTGGCGTAGGTTGAGAACTTGAAGCCCCGGCGGTAGTCGAATTTCTCCGCCGCGCGGATGAGCCCGAGGATGCCCTCCTGGATGAGGTCGAGCAGCGGCAGGCCGTGTCCCTGGTACTTACGGGCATTGGTGATGACGAGCCGAAGGTTCGAGTTGACCAGCCGCGCCTTGGCCTCGAGGTCCCCCCGCTCGATGCCCTGGGCGAGCGCGACCTCCTCGTCACGGCTGAGCAGCGGATAGCGCCCGACCTCGCGCATGAACAGCGACATCGCGTCGGTCGTACTCCGGGCGAGATCGTCGTTGCGGTAGGCGGTCGGCTCGATCCCGCCGCGGCCGCAGTCGTCGGACACCATCAGGCCCCGCTCCTGCACCAGGTCGTGCAGGAGCTCCTCGTCCTCCTCGCCGAGGCCCGCCTGGTCGGCGAGCTCGCTCAGCGCGGACAGCTCGACACAGCGTTGCCCGCGCGCCTCGCTGCGCGTGACGACCCGTTCCAGGAGCTCACGGACTGGGTCCTGGGCTTCGCCGTTCCCCGCCATGGGGCGAAAGCTACCCACGTCGGGGAGGTGCGAATACGGCGCACTAAGGTAGGAGGGGACGATGCGAACCGAGCTCCACTTCCATCTCCTGCCGGCGGTCGACGACGGGCCCCGTGACGACGCCGAGGCCCTCGCGCTCGCCCGAGGCGCGCTCGCCGACGGGACCGGCCGCATCGTGGCCACGCCCCACGTCTGCGAGGTGACCGTCGAGGAGCTCCCCGAGCGGGTGCGAGCCCTCCAGGCGCTGCTCGAGCGCGTCGGCGTCCCGCTCGAGGTGCTCGCCGGAGGAGAGCTCGGCGCCGACGACGTCGGCGGCGTCAGCGACACCGAGCTCGAGATCCTCGCCCAGGGCCCACCCGAGGACCGCTGGCTGCTCCTCGAGGCGCCTCTCGTCCCGGTTCGCCGCGATTACGCCGAGGCGGCCGAGGAGCTGCGACGGCGCGGCTACGCGGTCCTCGTCGGCCATCCCGAGCGGTCCTCTGGTTTGACGCTCGAGGATGCGCAGGCGCAGGTCGCCCGCGGCTCGGTGCTCCAGATCAACGCGTCGTCGCTCACCGGCCTGCACGGCGCACGGGTGCGCACGCGGGCATTGGCCCTCGCCGGCTCCGGCCTGCCGTTCGTGGTCGCCTCCGACGCGCACTCGCCCGCGCGGCCGCCGTTGCTCACCCCGGCGGCCCGTGTCCTCGCCGAGGCCGGGCACCAGCCCGCGCTCGTCGAGCTCGTCGTCGACACCGGCCCCGAGCTGCTGCTGGCCGATGGGCTTGCCGAGCCCGCTCGCGGCGCGCTCGCGCCGTCGACGGGTTAGCCGGACGCCCCGGCCGCAGGCTCAGCTCGCCAGCGCGAGGCTCTTCATCGAGCGCCGCAGCAGCCGGGAGACGTGCATCTGCGAGAAGCCGACCCGCTGGCCGATCTCGCTCTGCGTCATGTCCTCGACGAACCGCAGCGTGACGACCTTGCGCTCGATGTCGGTGAGCGAACGCCACCGCTCGGCCATCTCCTCGCGGGCCTCGACCAGGTCGAAGCCGCTGTCCTCGGAGGCGATCAGCTGGCCGAGCGGCACCGAGCCCTCGTCCTCGGTCGAGGTCGGGGCATCGAGGGAGGCCGTCTCGTAGCTGCGGGCGGCCTGGTGGGCCTCGAGCACCTCCTCGATCGAGCACTCGAGCCCCTGGGCGAGCTCGGGGATCGTCGGCGAGCGCCCGAGCCGCCCGGACAGGCGCTCGGTCTCGGCGGTCAGCTTGAGCGCGCGCTCCTGGATCTCGCGCGGGACGTGGAGCGCCCAGCCGCGGTCGCGGAAGTGCCGCTTGAGCTCCCCGAGGATGGTGGGCGCGGCGAAGCTGCTGAACTTGATCCCGCGCTCGGGGTCGTAGCGCTCGATCGCCTTGAGCAGCCCGAGCGAGGCGACCTGGGTCAGATCGTCGATCGACTCGTGCGTGTGGCGATAGCGAAGCGCGAGCTTGCGCGCGAAGGGCAGGTAACGCGTGGTGATGAGATCCCGGATCCGCGGGTCACGCCGCTCGTGGTAGGCGGCGAACAACTCGGCATCGCTTGCGTTCGGCGTAACGGCGCGCATCGGGAGCGCGGACAGCATAGATGGACCTCCTGCCTTTATTTGCAGACATGAAGGTCCGTCCGGCGGCCTTGGCATGACCGGGGCCGTCCCCGTACCGGCCGGAGGTTGGATCGCCCTCGGTCGGCGGAGTGCAGTATTTCCGCAAAGCGACGAAGCTAAACCCGGATCAGACCTGTTTATTCCGGTGGCTCCGTTTCGCCGGCCGGCGGGTCGTCCGCCCAGCTATGTGTTCGCCGCCTTCGGCGGCAGCGAGCGCGCATAACGGACGCCCCGTCTCGCCCACCGCTCGAGCTCACGCTTGGTGCGAATGCCCTCCGGCGCCACCCGCAGCCACCCGTCCATCGGGCGGTTTCGCATCACGAACGGCTCGGCGTGGGGCTCGGCCACGAGCGTCTCGGTCTCAGCGGGATCGACGCGCACAAGCAATCCACCCTGGCTGCTCGCGCTCACCGACATGTTGCCGTTGATGAGAAACGCGAGGCCGCCGAACATCTTCTTCTCGCTGACGCCAGGCTCGCCGAGAACGAGATCCCGCAGGCGGTTGGCGAGATCTTCGTCATAGGCCATAGGCCATTATGGCCACCGTCGGTAGGGTGGGCGACCGATGGGCAGCTTCACTCCCCTGCACCGCGGCGGCTCGGGTCCGCCGCTCCTCCTCATCCACGGCTTCACCGACACCTGGCGCACCTGGGAGCTGATCCTCCCCCAGCTCGAGCGCGATCACGATGTCCTCGCCGTGACGCTCGCCGGGCACGCCGGCGGTCCGCCCCTGGCCGGGCCGATCGACGACACGGTGCTCGTCGACGAGCTCGAACGGGCGATGGACCTGGCTGGATTCGCCACCGCCGACGTCGTCGGAAACTCGCTCGGGGGCTATCTCGCGCTGCACCTCGCGATGCGCGACCGGGCCCGGAGCGTCGTCGCGCTCGCCCCAGCCGGCGGCTGGGCGCAGGCGCGACACGTCGTTCCTCGAGGTGCTCGACTATTTCGTCGAGATGCAGCAGCTGCTGCGCGTCGCCGCCCCCCGCGCGGAGGAGATCCTCGCCACCCCGGAGGGCCGGCGACAGGCGACGCAGTTCACGACCGTCAACTACGAGCACATCCCCGTCGACCTGCTCGCCCACCAGATGCGCGGCGCAGCGGCCTGCCCGGCCGTGATGCCGCTCGTCGCCCACGCGCGCGAGCACGGCTGGCACCTTGACCCCGAACGCATCACCTGCCCGGTGCGCTTCCTGTGGGGGTCCGAGGATCGGCTGCTGCTGTGGCCGCAGGCCGCGAGCCGCTACCGCACGGATTGGCTCCCCGGCGCCGACTGGGTCGAGCTCGACGGCGTCGGCCACTCCCCCCAGCTCGACGTGCCGCTCGAGACCTCGCAGCTCATCCTCGGGTTTACGAGCAACTGATGAGCGCCGCCGACGAACAATCTCCGATCGCGCCGTCCGGGCGCCAGTACACGCTCCGAGCCGACGGCCAGGAGGCGACGGTCGTCGAGGTCGGCGGCGGCCTGCGCCGGTACCGGGTCGAAGAGCGCGACGTCCTCGACGGCTACGGCGAGGACGAGATCTGCAGCGGCGGCCGCGGCCAGGTCCTCGTCCCCTGGCCCAACCGGGTCCGTGACGGGCGCTACGGCTTCGGCGGCACCGAGTACCAGCTCGCCCTGACCGAGGCCGAGCAGCACAACGCCATTCACGGCTTGGCACGGTTCGCCAACTGGGAGGCCGTCGAGCGCGAGGCCGACCTTCTGCTCATGCGCCTGCGGCTTCACCCCCAGCCCGGCTATCCGTTCGCTCTCGATCTCGAGCTCGGCTACCGCCTCGATGGCGACGGGCTGTCGGTGACAATCGCGGCGACGAACGTCGGGACGCGCCGCTGCCCGTATGGGGCGGGCATGCACCCCTACCTGACGGTGGGCACCGCCACGATCGACGACGCCGTCCTCACCAGCCCGGCCGCCCGGCGCCTGGAGACCGACGCGCGCCAGATCCCGACCGGGAGCGCGCCGGTCGCGGGGACCGACCACGACTTCCGCGCCGGGCGAGCGATCGGCGACACCATCCTCGACACCGCCTACACCGACCTCGCGCGCGACGCAGACGGCCGCGCGCGCGTGCGGCTGCGCGATCCTGGTTCCGATCACGAGATCGAGCTGTGGATGGACGAGAGCTTCGGCTATCTGATGCTGTTCACCGGTGACACCCTTTCGAGCGCCGATCCGGCGGCGCGGGCTCGCCGTCGAGCCGATGACCTGCCCGCCCAACGCGCTGCAGAGCGGCGAGGCGCTCGCCGTGCTCGAGCCCGGCGAACGCCGCGCGAGCACGTGGGGGATCGCCGCGCCGCGGTGATCCACGCGGCCCTACGCTGCGTAGGGAAAACGATGGAACGCGTGTGGGACTACCCGCGGCCGCCCGCTGTGCGCCCCTGCCCGGGGCGGGTGCGCGTCGTCCTCGGGGAGACCGATCTCGCCGACAGCCGGACCGCGCTGCGCGTCCTCGAGACGAGTCACCCACCGACGATCTACGTTCCGGTCACCGACGTGCGCACCGACCTGCTCGCGGTCAGCCGCCTGCCGTCGACGTGGTGCGAGTTCAAGGGCACGGCGCAATACCTCGACGCGTTCGTCGGCGGCCGCCGGGTGAGCGCGGTCGGCTGGAGCTACCTCGACCCCTCGCCCGGGTACGAGGCGCTGCGCGACCACATCGCCTTCTACCCCGGCCGTGTCGACGCCGCGTGGCTTGACGACGAGCGCGTCCGGGCCCAGGCCGGCGACTTCTACGGGGGCTGGATCACCTCCGAGCTCGTCGGTCCTTTCAAGGGGCCGCCCGGGACGCTCGGCTGGTGACACGAGCCGCCTGAGGTTGCACGCCGGCCGGGCTTCTACGCAGCCGGGCGCGGGGACTCCACGGATGGCAACGGCGACTCCTGGGAGCACGATTGAGTCAGGCCGTGAGGTCCACTGCCTCGAGAAGGGAGCACAAGTGTTCACGAACGTACTGGTCGGCGTCGATCGCGAGAACGGCGGGACGGACGCGGTTGCCCTGGCCAAGAAGCTGCTCGCTCCCGGTGGCGAGCTCATCCTCGCCCACGTCTACTCCGGCAACCGCCACGCGGCGGGCACGCGATCGAACGACTGGGAACGGGAGGAGCACGAGGAGATCGAGGAGTTCCTCACCGGCGTCGCCAAGGACACCGGCGTCGAGGCCAACCTGCGCTGGCGCGACTCCGGCTCGGTCGGTCGCGGCCTGCACGAGCTCTGCGAGCTCGTCGAGGCCGACCTGCTCGTCGTCGGCTCCTCGCACCGTGGGCTCATCGGCCGAGTGCTGATCGGCGACCACACGCGGGCGGCGCTCAACGGCGCCCCGTGCGCGATCGCGATCGCCCCCGCCGGCTACGCCGCGCAGCCGGCGCTCGTCCGTGAGGTCGGCGTCGGCTACAACGGTTCCGCCGAGAGCGAGCACGCGATCCTGATCGGACGCAAGGTCGCCGCCGAGCACCGAGCGCGCCTGTCGGCGTTCGAGGCCGTCTCGCTGCCGACCTATGCCTTCCTGGGTGGCCCGGCCCCGGTCGATCATGCCCTCGAAGAGCTCGTCGACGATGCCCGCGCCCGGATCGAGGAGCTCGGTGGCGTCGAGGCGCACGCCGTCTACGGCCAACCCGCCGAGGAGCTCGCCCTGTTCAGCGCGTCGGTCGACCTCCTGATCGTCGGCTCTCGTGACTACGGGCCCGTCGGGCGCGTCGTCCACGGCAGCACGTCGTCACAGCTCGCCCGGTCCGCCCGCTGTCCGCTGCTCGTGCTCACCCGGGCCGCCCGCGCCGCGGATCAGGAGCAGAGCGACCGTCGCGATCGGGTCGCCGCGCCCGAGTAGGTCACACTCCACCGATGGGTTCCGGTACGCGACCGGCCACCGGTGGCTGCCTGTGCGGAGCGGTGCGCTACGAGGTGCACGGCCCTCTGCGCGACGTGCTCGTGTGTCACTGCCGGGAATGCCGGCGCTGGCACGGTCATGTCTCGGCGAGCACGGCCGCGCGCCGCGCGGATCTCGTCATCCACGAGTCCGGCGCTCTGCGCTGGATCGAGAGCCCCGACAGCGACGCGCACGCTCGGCGCGGCTTCTGCGGGGACTGCGGCTCGAGCCTGTTCTGGGACCCGCCCCAGCGCTCGACGGTGAGCATTGCCGCCGGCACGCTCGACGCCGACGAGGGCCTGAAGGTCGTCGCCCACTGGTACGCGACACAGGCGGGGCCGTATTACGCGATCGACGACGACGGGCTGCCCCGTCACCCACGGGGCAGCGGTGCCGAGTCCGGCGCGTAGTGGCGGTAACGCTCGATGTCGAGGCTCAGGACCTGATCGGCCCGGCGGATGAGCTCCGGGTCGTGCGTCGCGCAGATCACCGTCTGGCCGTCCTCGGCGGCGGCGCGAGCGAGCCGCTCGGCGACCTGCCGAGCCCCGGTCTCGTCCAGGCGCGAGCTCGGCTCGTCGACGATGAGCAGTCCGCGGGCGCAGGCCACGGCGCGGGCGAGCGCGACCCGCTGGGCTTCCCCACTCGACAGCCGCGCGACGCGTTGCTCGGCCCGTGACCCGAGCCCGATCGCCGCGAGCACCGCGTGGGCGCGGCTCGCCGCCGCCTCGGCCGACCAGCCCCGCACGCGGAGCGCGAGCAGCACGTTCTCCAGCGCGCTGAGAAAGCCGATCGGCGCGCCTTCCTGGGCCATGTAGCCGATGCGCCGGCGACGGAGCGCGGCCAGCTCCTCGGCGTCGCCGCCGAGCGGGATCCGGTCGACCCGCACCTCGCCGTGATCGGGCACGTCGAGCCCGGCGAGGATCCGCAGCAGCGTCGTCTTGCCGGTGCCCGAGCGACCGGTGACCGCGGTGAGCGCCCCGGGCCCGAACTCGTGGGTCAGTTCGTCGATCACCGTCGTCTCGCTCGGCCCCTGGTGGAAGCGCCGGGTCACGGTGACGAGCTCGACCGCGGCCGGTGCCCAACCGCCCGGCGTTGGCCCCGCCGGCGGGTCTGATGACGCGGCCACCGGTGGGCGCACCCCCGTCGGCTCCACGACGACGCCGTCGGGACCCCGGCGCACGCGGGCGCGGTCGCCGATGCCGGCGTCGGCGAGCAGCTCCTCGGGCAGCCGCACCCAGCCGCCGTGGGCGATGACGAGCAGGTGCTCGTCACCGCGCCGCTCCTCGACGATGCGCCCGTCGCGGATCCGCACGGTCCGGTCGGCCATCGCCGCGGTCGCCGGATCGTGGGACGCGACGATCACACTCGCCCCGTCGCGGCGGGCGATATCGGCGATCAGGCCACGGATCGCCTCCGCGGTGGTGGCGTCGAGCTCACCGGTGGGCTCGTCGGCGAGCAGCAGCGCGGGGCGGTGAGCGAGCGCGGCGCACAGGGCGAGCCGCTGGCGCTCGCCCCCGGAGAGCTCATCCGGCTGCGCCCCTCCCCGATCGCCGAGGCCGACCGCGGCGAGTAGCTCGTCGGCGCGCGCGCGCCGCGGCGCCCGGCCGACGCCTCTCAGGGCGAGCGGCAGCTCGATCGCGGCGCGGGCGGTGAGATCGGGGGGGAGCGAGGCCGACTGGCCGAGGAAGCCGAGCCGCGCGTGGCGGAGGCGAGCGCGTGCCCGGCCCCGCAGCCAGCCCATGTCCTCGCCGAGGACCTCGACCGTTCCGGCCGAGGGCGGCTGGACCCCGGCGATGACCGCCAGCAGCGTGCTCTTGCCCGCCCCGCTCGGGCCGAGGACGCAGAGCACCTCCCCGCGCTGGAGCTCGAGACCGAGTCCCTGGAGCGCGGCCGCGTCGCCCTCCTGGCTGCGATGGACGCAGAACACGTCGCGCAGCGCGACGATCGGGGCGGGGCCGCTCACGGCACCGCCGTTCTCGCCGTCGGGCGGCCGTGCCCGTCCGGAGCCGACCGACGCCGCCGCGACGACCCGACCCGGCGGGTGGCCAGCGACGCCGCTGCGAGCAGCACGGCGAGCACGGCGAGCGACCATGCGGCCAGCGCGGCGAGCGGGACGACGGTGACGAGCGGCGGCTCGGGCACGGCGACGGTCGCCGCCGCCCGCACGGCCACGACCGCGAAGCGCGTGAGCACGAGCGCGAGCACGACTCCGAGCAGCACACCCGCCACGGCGGCGATCGCGAGGCGCAACCGAAGCTCGAGGCGCAGGCCCTGGGGACCGACGCCCTGCGACGCGAGATCGCGTTCGGCGGCGCGATCCCGGAAGCCGGCGAGCAGGGCGAGCAGCAACCCAATCACCGCGAGTACGGCGCAGAGCGCGGCGGCGGCGAGCAGCACGCCGAGCACGCCCCGAGCGAGCGGCGCCGTCCGCAGCGACCGTTCGAGGTCGGAGCGGAAGGATGCGGTCAGCTGGTTGAGCGGCGCCTCGCGCAGGGCAGCGCGCAGACCCGCGCCAGCGCGCGTGAGCCACAGCTCGTCGGCACGCCCCTGCCCGGGGAGCTGCGCGTCGAGGGCGCCCGCGAGAATCGCCTCGTCGGCCACGACGACGCCCGCGCTGCCCGGGGGCAGGCTCGGGAAGCGGCGCACGACCCCGACGACGCGCGCCTGCACCGGCAGACCGTCGACGGTGAGCGCGAGGCGGCCGCCACCGCTCGCCGTGGCCGCGGTCTGCGGGTCGACGAGCACGGGTACGGGCGCGCTGTCGGTCGGCTGCGCGGGCCGCAGCACGCCGACCGTCCCCCCGGTCTGGAAGCTGACCGGGAGCGACGATCCGCCGGCCGGAGTCGTCGCGGCGCCGGCGCCGCGCCAGGCCCCAATGCCGACCGTGCTCAGCGTGTGGTCGCCGGGCCCGGTCGCCACTATGGGCCCGAGCACGAGCCGAGCGGTCGCCTGGGTGGCGGCTGCCGGGTTCTCACCGTTCTGATGGCCGCTCGTGATGGCGAGGCCGGAGGACTCGGCGAGCTCGAGTGCCTCGAGCCGCCAGCGGCCGGGCGGCAGCCGGGCCCGCAGCTCACCGGCCCTCGCCGGGGTCACGCCGAGCACGACCCGACTGAGGACCCCCGCGGGGTCGCGCATGTCCGCGGTGACGGTGAGGCGCAGCGCCGGGGAGCGGGCCCGGAGCGCGAGCGAAGTCGCCCCGGCGGGCAGCGCCGGCCCGGGGCGCGGGAGCAGCGCGGGGTCGGCGAGACGCCGCGCCAGCGTCGCCAGCGGCGCCGACCCGTCGCTCTGACGCCAGCCGTGCAGCCCCGCGAGCCCGGAGGTGGGCACGCCGAGGGCGGGAACCGTGACTGTTGCCCCCGTGCTCGCGTACGTCGCCTCGGTGCGCCGCACCGGGAGCACGGCTCCGCCCGCGACCGCGCGCCACTGGCCCGCCGGCGCGAGCTCCAGCGGGGTGGCGAAGCTCGGACCGGGGGCGAGGACCGCCGCGAGCGGCACGCGATCGGCGGCCTGGTCCGCCGCCCCGCGCAGGAGCGTCGCCCGGTAGGCGAGGGCGAATCCACCGAGCCCGACGCTCACGGCGAGGAAGGCGATGGCGAGCGCCGGCAGTGCAGGCGTCCGGGCGAGGCCGACGAGGGCGAGGCGGACGAGCACGGGACCGCGGCGGGCACCCCGCTCGGCGAGTCGCAGCACGGGCTCGACCAGGCGGTAGATGAGGACGCCGGCCGCGAAGCAGCCGAGCGGCGCAAGCAGCACCGCGACGGTGGACGACGCGCTGTCGCCGAGCGCGAGGGCGGCGACCAGCACCGCGGCCGCCGCCAGGGCGAGCGCGTCGGTCAGGCGGTGGCCCCGGATAAACGGCGAGACGGCGAGCAGCGCCGTCGCGAGGACCCATCCGCCGGCGAGCGCGACCGCGCCGGCCGGGGTGAGCAGGCTGTGGGCGAGCACCGCGCCGGCCGGCTCACCCGTCGCCGACGTGAGCGCGAACGCGACGACGAGTGCCGCCAGCGCCCCCGCGAGCAGCGCGACGGCCGCCAGCCACACCGCCTCCGCGACCACGAACGCCACGCACTGGCCGGTGCGCGCGCCGGCCACGCCGAGCCGCCTCAGCTCGTCCCGCTGATCGGCGCGCAGCCCGGCGGCGGCGAGAATCACGAACAGCACGAGCGCAACGAGCGCTCCGCCGCCCGCGAGCAGCAGCCTCCGCGGCGCGGCCCGGGCCTGGGCACGAGCGGAGTCGAGGGCCGTGAACGGCGCGCTGAGGTCGTACTGAAGGTTCGCGGCGAGCAGGTTCGCCTGGGCGTGGAGGAGCCGCGTCTCGAGCGCCCCGACGTCCCAGCTGTGGAGGGCGCCGCTGGTCACCTCGGCAACCCAGGTGCGCGAGCGGTAGATCCCGCCGAGGCCGGCGAGGGAATCGAGCCCGGCGGGGTCGCCGCTGATCAGGACCGGCATCCCGCCCGTGATGGCGGGCGCGAACCCAAGTGGCACGGCGGAGCGCAGCGGCACCGTGCCCACGACATCGATGCGCGCGCCCTCGGTCGTGAGCGTGGCGGGAACCCTGGCCCCGCCGGCCAGCAGCATCGGGCAGTCGGCCGGACGGCAGCGAGCGACCGCGCGCGCCGCGGGCATCCCCAGCCAGCGACCGAGCGGCGAGACCGCCGCGGGCCGGACGACAACCCCGCCGAGCCGGACCGGCTGCATGAGCACGACTTCGCTCGTCGGCCCGAGCCCAGGGGCAGTGAGCAGGCCCCGCGCCTGCCGCTCGATCGTCGGGGTGACGACCCCGGACCACGTCACCCGCACGGAGCGGGCGAGTGGCGAGGCTCCGGCGAGCGCCCGCCGCGCACTGTGGTCGGCCGTCACGATCGCGGCGGTGGCGATGCTCCCGGCGAACGCGGCGGCGCAGGCGATGCCCAGGGCCGCGAGAAGCCACCGGCCGGGCCGCCGCCGCGCGCGGGCGACGACGACGATCAGCGGACCGGCGAGCCAGCGCACGGTTACCTCTGTCCCACCTGCCGTCGGCGATAGTGCGCCCGCGCCTTGGCCCGGCCGCCGCACACCGACATCGAGCACCAGCGCCCCGAGCCGTTGCGCGAGTGGTCGTAGAACGCCCAGCCGCAGTGCTCGCCGGGACAGACCTTCAGCCGGGCCCAGGTGCCGTCGATCATCGCGGTCGCCGCGAGCGCGAGGATCCGGCCGAGGGCGCGATCGAGTTCGCGTCCGCCCGCGGACACGAAGCGCGGGCCGTTGCCGTCGAAACGGACCTCGATGGCTGCCCCCGTCGCCGCCCGGTTCAGCGCAAGCACGTCGGCCGGCGCCGGGTGGGCGTGCTCCCCGTTGGCCGCAGCCAGCGTCCTCAGCCCCTCACGCACCGCGATCAGGCGCTCGCGCTCGTGTCGGGTGGGCGTCGTCGCCCCCAGGCCCTGATCGACGAGCCATGCCCGCGCGCCGTCCGGCGTCGAGAGCCGGTCCCGCCCCCAGTCGTCCCCGAGCGAGAAATGCGAGTTGATGAACGCCTGCACGAGCGCGAGCTCCCCCGGGGCCGGATCCCGTCCCCCGGGCTGCTCCCGCACCGTCATCGCTCTCTCGCCCGCGGCCGTCGTCTCTCCCTCACCAGCGACCTGTTGTTTGCTGGTTAGGTTACGCCTGCGGTCAAGGCGCTCAGACGCGTGGCGCGAGGGGCGCCGGGTCGGGGCTCACCCGGGTCCCGTCCGGTCCTGGTCCGGGGTCGCGCGGAGGCGATGGCTCGGATCCGTCGACATGGGCGAGGGCGCTCGGCCACCACACCGGGCGGCCGATGTCGAACACGAGTGCGGGCACGAGCACCGAGCGGACGATGAAGGTGTCGAGCAGGACGCCGAAGGCGATCGTGAAACCGAGCTCGGTGAGCGTCTTGAGTGGCAGCGTCGCCAGCATCGTGAACGTCCCGGCGAGCACGATCCCGGCCGAGGTGATCACGCCGCCGGTGACCGCGAGCCCGCGGAGCATGCCCTGGCGGGTGCCGTGCCGCAACGCCTCCTCGCGCACGCGCGCCATCAAGAAGATGTTGTAGTCGACCCCGAGCGCGACGAGGAAGATGAACGCGAGCAGGGGCAGCGTCGAGTACTCGCCCGGATAGCCGAAGATGTGGCTGAACACCGCCGAGGAGACCCCGAGCGCGGCGGCGAACGAGAGGATCACGGTGCCGATGAGCAGCAGCGGCAACGTGACCGCGCGCAGCAACAGCGCCAGGATGACGAACACGACGAGCAGCACGATCGGCACGATCAGCCGGTTGTCCCTGGCGGCGGCGACGTCGAAGTCCTTCTGCTGCGCCGTCGGGCCGCCGACGAGCGCGGTCGGGCTCGCGGCCCGCGCCGCGACGCGCAGTCGCGGGATGAGATTCTCAGCCAGGGTCGAGTACGGATCCGCACTGAGCGTGACGCCGAAGCGCGCGCCGGGACGACCGAGCTCGGTGGGACCCACGGCCGAGACCCCGGGGACGGCGGCGAGCGCCCGTTTGACCGCGGGAACGGCGGCAACGTCACGGACGACGACGTCGGTTGGGGCATTGGCCCCGGCCGGGAATGCCCTCGCGATCAGGGCCGCTCCCTCGACCGACTCGACCTTCCCGCGGAAGTCCTGCGTGTTGGTGAGGCCGCTCTGGAAGCTGCTCAGGCCGACGCAGCCGAGCAGGAGCAGGACGACGGTCGCGATCCACACCCGCCGCGGTCTCGCGGCCACCCGCTCGCCGATTCGCCGCCAGGTGCCGTGGGTCTCGTCGGCGCCCTCCGTGCCGTAGCGGGGCACGAACGGCCAGAACGCCTTCCGCCCCCCGACGACGAGCGCCGCGGGCAGCAGCGTGAGCATCGCCAGCATGGCGAGCGCCACGCCCATCGCGCCGATCGGTCCGAGCCCGCTCGTGCCGTTGACCTCGGCGAGGGACAGGCAGAGCAGGGCGAGAATGACCGTCGTGCCGGAGGCGAACACCGCCGGTCCCGCGCGGCGCAGGGCGAGCCGCATCGCCTCCACCGGCCGCTCGTGGCGGCGCAGCTCCTCGCGGTAGCGGGCGACGAGCAGCAGCGCGTAGTCGGTGCCGGCACCGAACACGAGCACCGGCAGCACCCCGGCGCTCTGGCCGTTCACCGTCACCCCCGCCTCGGCGATCGCCCAACCGCAGAAGCGCGAGAAGGCCTCGGCCATGAGCACGCTGAGCAGCGGGATCAGCCAGAAGATCGGCGAGCGGTAGATGATGACCAGCAGCACGAACACGAGCGTCGCGGTGGCAAGCAGCAGCGTGCCGTTGATCGAGGAGAAGACGTTGACCGCGTCCCGGGAGAAGCCGGCCGGGCCGGAGACCTTGACCGTCAACCCCAGGCCGCGCAGGGGAGCCACACGGCTTTCGACCTGCCCCACCGAGTTCTTGAGCAGGGTCTCGTCGCCGCGCGGGTTGAGGTTGTCGATGATCAGCGCGGTCGTGCGGTCGCTCGAGAGCTCGACGAGCACCGCGCGTGAGCCGGTGACCGGGGGATCGGCGGCCAGCGAGGCGCGCACCCGGGCGATCGCGGTCAGGTCGGACGCCTGCAGGCCGTCGGCGCGATGGACGACGGCGACGGCGACGAATCGCTCGCCGGAGGGGAACTTCTTGGCCAGGGTCAGCTCGCGCACCGACTCCGAGGAGCCGGGCAGGAACGAGGACTCCTCGTTCTTCTGGATGTTCTGGAAGCGCTGCGCGTAGGACCCGCCCAGCCCGCCGAGGACCACCCACACGAGGATGATCCCGATCCGGGCTGCGCGCGAGGCAAAGAGACGCTCGAGAACTCTCACGGCCGTGGCGCGAAAGGTAGCTGACCTCCGCCGCGGCCCTCGGCCCGAGTGATGCGCCCGCGCGGCACGGTCTTGCGCCGGCGCGCCATCGCCGTCGGGCTCACACGGCGGCCGGGAGCAGCACCCGGTCGATCACATGGATGAGCCCGTTGGACGCCTCGATGTCGGCCGCGACCACACGTGCGTTCTCGACCCGTATGTCCCCGTCGAGCCAGAACGGGAGGTCCTCGCCCTGGAGAGTCCGCGCGGCCCGCAGGGCGGAGACGTCCTCCGCGGTCACGCGCCCGCGGATCACGTGGTAGCGGAGCACCCGGCCGAGCTGGTCGGGCGCGCCGAGCAGCGACTGTACCGCGCCCGCCGGCAGCCGGGCGAAAGCGTCGTCGCTGGGCGCGAACAGCGTGAGCGGGCCAGGGTCGGCGAGTGACGAGCGCAGGCCGGCGCGGTCGAGCGCTGTGAGCAGCGTCGTGAAGCGCCCCGTCTCGCGGGCGGTGTCGACGATGTTCTTCAGCGTCCTGCTCACCTCGGCGGCGGCCTTCCTCGTCGGTGACGGCACCTGCCGGCGACAGTACGACCCCGCCCGGCTTCTGTCAAGGGTTTGCCCAATCTCTGTACAATCCATCTCGTGCCGGAGGAACGAGGTTCTCTGCGGATCGGCGAGTTCGCCCGCCGGGTCGGCGTCAGCGCGGACGTGCTCCGGTCCTGGGAGCGCCGGTACGGCGTGCTGAACCCCCGTCGCTCGGAGGGCGGCTTCCGCCTCTACAGCGACGCCGACGCCGCGCGAGTGACCGTCATGCGACAAGCACTCGAGCGCGGGCTGTCGGCCGCCGAGGCCGCGAACGTTGCCCTCCACGAGCCCTCACGGCCCGATGGCCATACCCTCGGCGATGACAGCGCCGCCCGGTTGTTTGCGGCGATTCGGGAGTACGACGAGGCCGGGATCAACGAGATCCTCGACGCGACGCTCGAGGCGTTCGGGATCGAGGCCGTGCTCCGGGACCTGATCCTCCCCACCCTCCGCCGCGTCGGCGAAGAGTGGGCCGCCGGCAGACTCGAGGTCAGCCATGAGCATTTCGCCAGCCATCTCATCCGCGGGCGTCTGCTGTCGCTCGCCCGGCTGTGGGGCCGGGGAGTTGGACCGCTGGCGCTGCTCGCCTGCGTTCCCGGCGAGGCGCACGACATCAGCCTGCTCGCGTTCGGGCTGGTCCTTCGGTCCCACGGCTGGCGGGTCCTGTTCCTTGGCGCCGACACCCCGATCGATACGGTGATCGGCACGGCTCGGGACACCCGGCCGGCGGCGGCGGTGTTCGCGAGCTTCGATGCCGCCCGGCTCGAGGCCCAGTCCGATGGACTCGCCGCCCTCGGTGTCATCGCCCCGCTGATGCTGAGCGGGCCGGGCGTTCCGGACGCCCTCTGCTCGCGCCTCGGCGCCCGCCGGCTCCGCGGCGACGTCGTCGCCGCCGCCGGCGAGGTCGCCTCCGGCCCGCTGCGCTGATCAGCGGCCGCGCTGGCCCGGAGTGAACGGCATCGAGGGCCGGACGGCTGGCCCGGCCCTCGATGCGAATCCTTCGGAGCGGTGTCCGACGGCTAGCCGAGAAGTCCGACGAGGCCGTTCAGCGTCGCGGCGAGACTCGACAGTTGGCTGCTGAGCTGTCCGAGCAGGCCGGTGCTTCCGCCCAGAGCGTTGTCCACGCCGCACAGCAGGTCACCGAGCAGGCCTCCGCCTTGCGTCCCGGTGAGGTTCAGCGTGATCGGGGACTGCGCGGGCTGTCCTGGAGTGATGGTTCCACCGCCGAGATTGACGCCGTCTTGAGCGCCGGAATGTTGACGACGTTCTGGCTCCCGTTGCCCGACGACGAAGCGCTGGCGGCGGGAACCGCAATTGCACCGAGCGCAAGTGTCGCAAGCGCAGCGGCGAGGGTAATGCGGAATCGCATCACGATACCTCCGATGAGTTGTTGACAGGACCCGTGATTCGGGGGCTGATCACACGGGTGATGTACCTACACTTTCCCCTGCAAGCGTCGATTATCTGTATTCCGGTGCGATTCCGGAATGATCCCTACCTTCTCAATCAACACGTACAAAGTCTGAGCTTCCGCCTTCTATCCAGTCGTCCATGCGCCGGAACACGGTGCGTTGGACCGGATGGGGGGAACCCACCGTCTTGCCAATCTCTTCGGGCCGGACCGGTCTAAGCCGGATCCCATGCCGGTCGATCTGAGCCCATTCGACGGCAGGCGGCCCGTGAGAGCAGGCGTGTTCCGTACTTGCCACTGAGTGGCGACCTGCCCTGACTGCCGATGCTTGGGCGATGGATGTGACACCGTCCTCGCTCCGCCCATTCCCGACCGCGACGCGGTGATGGGACGCCTGCTCGCCGTCGTCCTCCCCCTGGCCCTCGGCGCCGCCGTGTCACCGACGCTCCTCGGGATGCAGCTCGTGGTGCTCTCGCGCCGAGTGGAGCCGCTCAAGCGGGCGTGGGCGGTCGCCGTCGGCGCCGCCGTCGTGCTCGCCGGCTATGCCGCCGTCGCGGTGCTGCTCGCGCGCAGCACCGGCGGCCCGCACAGCCCGTCGGAGGCCGGGGCGATCGTCAAGCTCGTGGCCGCCGTGCTGCTGCTCGTGCTCGGGATCCGGGCCCTGCGCGCGACGCCGAAGCCGGCCAAGCCCGAGCACGCAGCGCCCCACCCCGAGGGCCGAGCGTTCGCGATCGGCGCCGGGCTGATGCTCACCAACTTCTCGAGCATCGTGCTGTTTCTGCCCGCCATGCACGCGATCGGCATCGCCAAGGTCGGGCTCGCCGACCAGTTGATCGCCTTCGTCCTGCTCTACGCGATCACCCTCGCGCCCGCCTACGGACCACCGCTCGTCGTGAGCCTGATGGGGCCGTCGGCAAAGCAGGCGCTCGACAACCTCAACCGGTTCTTCGTCGACCACCGGCGCACGATCAGCGCCGTTATCTGCTTCGGCTTCGCCGCCCTGCTGGCGTTCGCCGGACTGAAGGTCCTGCTCTGAGGGCGGCCCGGAGGCCCGGCGCCGGCTAGTAGCCGACGCCGATGCCTCCGCCGTAGCCGCTGTACCCGACGATGCCGGGGTAGCCGCCGTAGCCGTAGCCGCCGCCGTAGCCGTAGCCGCCACCGCTGGAATTGCCGTAGCCGCTGCCGCTGGGATCGCCGTAGCCGCTGCCGCTGGGATCGCCGTAGGGATCGGATGTGCTCGTCGCCTGCGCGCCGGCCGCCTGCCAGGTCACCGCGAACGATGACCCGTCGCTCGAGAGCGACGACGGCGTGGCGTCTGCGGTGGCGTTGGCCGACGACGTGTCGACCGTCTCACCGGGGTAGCCGACGCTGCTCGCGTCGCTGCCGCCGCTGAGGGCCACCGGCTGCGCGGTCCAGTTGCCATTCCCGATCGTGCTCGTCGTCCCGTCGCTCGTCGTCGCGGTCGCGTTGCTGAAGTTGACCGTGCCGAAGTTGGCCAGGGGCAGTGGCGTGCACGATGATGTGTCACTGGCGTCGTTGCCGCTGCACTCCGACGGCGCCTCGGCGATCCATTCGGCGCTCGTGGTGTCGGGGTTGTTCATCTGCAGCGTCTTCGTCGCCGAGCCACCGGTCGTCTGATCGGTGAGCGAGACGGTCACCGAGCTACCGCTGACCGCTACGCGCGCGGAGACGTGATCGCCGGGGTTGATGGTGACGCCGAGCCGGACCGGCGCGGCAGGGACAAGCTCGTACCACGCGAAGTGGTCGCTTGACCCGCTCGAGTTGCATTCGGCCTGGGTGCCGATCTGCTCGAGCGCGCCCGACGTGCCGGATGAGCCACCGAGGCCCACCCAGAACGACGCGACGCCGCTGCCCGAGCTGCAGTTCGCGGTCGGCTCGACCCAGCTTCCCGAGACACTCGAGAACTGCTGCGAGCCGCCGGCCACGTATCCCGACCAGTTGGCGCTCGTCGCGGCCGAGACGTCGGTACTCGCGGCGAACGCCGACGGTGCCAGGCCCAGCGCCAGCGCGCCGCCGATCGCGGCGACGCATGCCGAGCGTTTGGTTTTGGTGATGTGCGTGATTGTGCGTTTCTTCATGTCTTCGCCTCTCGCTGAGGACGCGGTGATTTGGCCGCACAACCACTGTGGATCTCGGCGGTAAGAGTCGCTTGGGAAAACGTGAAGAAACGCTTAGCGACCGGCGAAGAATTCGATATGAGGCCGCGGGCCGGCATCCCGCGTCGGCCACCCACGGTTCCGTCCGCATAGCGGACACTTTGTCGGTGCGCGCCTACGGTGGTGCGGCCCGAGGCACTACGGAACCCAGCGATCGCCCGACGGCGTGACGACGAGCTCGTGGGTGAGCCCGCGCGCTCCCTGCTCGACGAGGAATCGCACGGCGGCGGCGACCTCGCGCATGTCGGCGAGCGCCGCGTCGGGCGTGTCGCGGGTGAAGGCCTCGGTCTTCGGCGAGGCGATCGTCGCGTCGACGGCGAGCAGCGCGGCGTGGATGCCCTCGTCCCGCAGCTCCTGCGCAGCCGCCTGCACGAGGGCGCGCGTCGCGAACGCGCCGGCGGCCCACAGGCCACGACCGGGCATCGCGCGGCGCGAGGAGCCGCCGGTGATCTGGACCATCGCCCCTCCCCCGTTCTCGCGCAGCGCCGCCATCGCCGTCGCGAGGAATACGAAGGCCTGCTCGGCGACCGCCACCGTCCAGCCGCGGAAAGCCTCGAGGTCGGCCTGGTCGAGCGGGCCGCCGCCGAACGGACCGCCGCCGGGCGGCCGGCTCGCGGTGACGGCATTGACGACGGCGTCGACCGATCCGTACTCGCGACGGGCGGCGTCGAGTGCGCCGCGGAGTGCGTCGGGGTCGGCAGCGTCGGCTTGCAGCGCGAGGCCTCCGCGCTCGCGCACGCGGGTGAGCGTGTCGTCGCTCCGCGCTACGCCCGCCGCGCGCCAGCCGTGCTCGAGGAAGTGCTCGATGATCGCCCCGCCAAGATTGCGGGCGCCCAGCACGACGATCGTCTTCGGCATTGCGGTTCTCCTCTTTCGCTGACGTCCCGACCCGCGCCCAGGACGCTACATCGTCGAGCTCGCCGGCTCGTCCTGTGCCTTCCGCAGGGCGCTGAGCCCGAGCGCCGGGCCCATCTGGACCGGGCGGTGACAAGCACGGTCGACATCGGCGACAGCTCGCCGCATCGGCAGGCGAGGCGTGGCGTCAGCCACGCTCCGGCCCCGACGCTCGCTCTCAGGCCGGTGAGGCGGCTGATCTCAGACATGGCACGTTCCAACTCGCGGAGCCTGGCCCAAGGTGATGTACTAGTAGGTGTAGTGCGTCCCCCAGGTGAATGCGACCTGTGCGGCACCCATTGAGCATGAGTACGCGTAGTACGTGCCCGCCCATGCCGAAGACCAGGGCGAACCTGGCCCCTCGGCGGTCGCCTTGCAGGTGAACCCAGCCTGCGAGAACGGAGCTCCCTTTGCGATATGCGCACCGGCCTCGACGGACTTCGCCACGGTGCAGTTGGTGTTCTCGATGGCGATCTGTGCGGTGACCGAGCCGTCGGTCCAGGACTGCGCCTGGCACTGACCGGACCCCACCGGGGAGGGCTGCAGGTGGCCGCCGGTAACCGGATGGTTGGTCCACGTGATCTCGGCATGCGCGTAGGTCTTGTGTGTGCTGCTGTTGATGACGTATGCGCACAGTGCATGCTTGCCGGGGACCTGCGCGGAGAACGCCGCGGTCAGCCCCTTGAAGCGCTTGTTCTTGCCGACCGTGTCCCCGAACGCCGGGTAGTAGTCGCTGCGCGGATATTCCGTCGTGTATTTGCCGGCGCAGGTCTTCGCTGTCGAGGTCTGCTCGCCGGCCACAATGCGGTTGGCGGGAGCGGCGGTGTAGCCCGACATCTTGATCGAGAACGACTGGCCGATCTTGTTCGAGGACGGGCCGGTGAGCCTGATCGAACTCACTGACGTGGCGATCGCCTGCGACGTCGACCCCACGACCGCTGCAGCGATGAGAGTGCCTGCGACAAGCCACACGCGACGACGCTTGATCCCATGCATCAAATAGCCCCTTTCTTCGCCAAAGCTGACGATAGTGTGACGCCGTAGCGAGGTCAAGCGGGGAAATCGTCGCCGTGGCTACGCGAGCAGAGGGGAAGGCTTCTGCATCAAAGCTAGTATCGCGGTACGATATGAGTTTCCGACTCACGCGGGAGGCTCTTCATGAGATCACCCACCCTGAATCCGCCTGCGGGCGAGCGCGCGCGGCGGGTCGGCGCCCACCCCGGGGAGGCGGTCAGATGACCCGCATCTCACGCCACGCGACGTTCGCGCCCGACGATTCCCTGCCGGCGATCCTCGACGATCTCGCCTGCCCGGCCTGCGGGCGACGTGAGCCCGGCGAAGTCGAGCACTGGGTGATCGACACTCGGCTGCGCACGTTCTGCGACGGCTGCGGCGCGTTCATCACCACCGTGTTCAGTGCCGAGCAGGCGGAGGCGATCAGGGCCCGCGCAAAGGTGGCGGGGTCAGCCGCGCGCTGACCGGCGCGTTTCGGCCCCGGATTGCTCGCGCCCGGGCGGGGGCTTGCGCGCCCCCCACCCCAGCACCGACAGGGGGCCCAGCGGATTGCGCTCGGGGGGCTCGGCGTGGACGGCCGGCACGGAGTGATGGGGCTCGGCGACGACGTGGGTCACGGGCGCGCCGGTGATCTGGCGAATGCGCTCCGGCAGGCTCGAGCGCAACCACTTCGACATCCGCATCGGCAGGGTCGACACGATGATCTCGTCATAACGGTTCGGATCCCACGCCTCGCTGACCGCCACGATCGGGTCGCTGTCGGCGACGAAGCCGTCGACCTCGAGGCCCTCGCCTCGCAACCGCACGAGCGCCGTCTCGATGCCGACGCGCCCGGCCTCCGGCTCGTCCCCGACCGGGGTCGCCGGCATCACGAGGGTGAAAGCGGTCGGGGCGCGTGCGGCCCGTGATCGCAGCTCCGTCAACAGCTCGTCCGAGAGCGCGGTCACCCTGGCCACGACGATGACCTGCTGCTTCCAGGTCATCGACGCGACTCCCGCGAGTCCATGGGTCTATCGTACCACGATACCCTTGGCCCCCATGGCTCTTGACCAGACGGACTTCGAGCACCTCCTCGAGCTGCGCACCGGCCTGCGCCGGTTCCTGCACTGGAGCGAGCAGCAGGCGAGGGCGGCGGGCCTGACACCGGCCAAACATCAGGTGTTGCTTGCCGTCAAAGGGCATCCGGACCCGGCCGGCCCGACCATCGGGGACATCGCCGACTCGCTCGTCCTGCGCCACCACAGCGCCGTCGGCCTCGTCGACCGCACCGTCAGCGACGGGCTCGTGAAGCGCACCGCCGATCCCGGCAACCGAAGCGTCGTCCGCGTGACCCTCACCAAGCAGGGCGAGGCGAAGCTCGACGCTCTCGCCGACGCGCACCTCGAGGAGCTCTCGCACCTCGCGCCGACGATGCGCGCCCTCTGGCGCGAGCTCGATCGCGGCAACGGGTCGCACCCGGCGGCCCGCGACCGCACCGTGGCGTAGCCGGCGCCGCGCCGCGTGGTAGCCGCGCCGGACGGGCGTGTGTGTGTGTGTGTGGCCGGCGCCGCGCGCTCCGGAGGCGTGCGAAACTGAACTCTGATGCTGCCGCTCGCCGTCGATTGGGGGACGATCTCCGCACTGGCCACCGGCATCGGCACGCTCGTGCTCGCGGTGGCGACGTTCGCCTCGGTCCGCTCGGCGAACCGCTCGGCGCGGATCGCCGAGATCGCCCTCCAGGAGCAGCGCCGCCCGGTCCTCGCGCCGTCGCGGCTCGAGGACCCGCCACAGAAGCTGATGTTCGTCGACGGTCACTGGCTCAGGGTCACCGGCGCCCACGCCGCCGCCGAGGAGCAGGACGGGAACGTCTACCTCGCCATCAGCCTGCGCAACGTCGGCAGCGGAATCGGCGTCTGTCAGGGGTGGACGGTGAGCCCGGGGCTCGCCACCAACAGCGGCAGCCGAGCCACGCACGCCCCGCTCGAGGACTTCCGCCTACAGACCCGCGACCTGTACATCCCGGCCGGAGACATCGGCATGTGGCAGGGCGCGTTGCGCGGCCCAGAGGACCCGAACCGGGCGGCCGTCGTCGAGTGCATCGACCGACGGGAGCCGATCACCGTCGAGCTGCTCTATTCCGACCAGGTCGGCCGCCAGCGCACGATCACCCGCTTCGCTCTGCTCCCGGCCGGCGACGAGCATTGGTTTACGAGCATGAGCCGCCACTGGTACCTCGACTGGGACGGTCCGCGGCCCGACGCACAAGTGCAGATCGCGAGCGAGACCGTGCTTGCCGAGCACGAGGCGGCCGTCCGCCAGGCTGCGGCGCGCGCGGGGAACGACGGCGATGGCAACCCGTCGCGGCCCGTCGGCTCCGCCTGACGTCGGTTGTCGGACACGGCTGCCGGCCTTGTGCCGCCGGCGGCGGAGTGCGCGCGCGTGTGTAGCGTGGAGGACTCCGCCAAACGACAGGAGAACGCCATGAAGCTCCGCGCCCGCAACAGGTTCGAAGGCACGATCGTCAGCGTCCACCGGGGTGAGGCGATCGCCAACGTCGTGCTCGACATCGGCGGCCACCGCCTCGGCGCCTCGATCACCGTCGAGGCCGTGGACGAACTCGGTCTCAAGGACGGCCAGCCCGCAACGGCGGTCATCAAGGCGTCAGACGTGATGATCGCGACCGACTAGCCGCGCCCAGCGCGGACGCCGGCCCGCACTTGGGTCAGCTGCACTTCGAGCTCGTGGCGCTCATGAAGCTCTTGACCGAGTTTTCGAGGCTCGTGGCGTCGTTTGCGAGGCCGGCAATCTGGCCTGGTGACGGGTTCTTGGCCAACGCCTTGACCGCGCTGGCCAGCGAATCCACCGAGGTCTTGATCGCGCTCGTCTGGTTGGGGAAGTCGCTCTTGGCCGCGTTGACCAGCGCCTGGGCGTTGCTCTTGATCTTCTCGAGCTGCGCCTCCAAGCCGCTGATCCCGCTGCTCACGTTCAGGCTCGACAGTCCCTTGATCGAGGTCTCGAGGTTGGTCCGGGCCGAGCAGTAGCCGGGCTTGCTGCTCCCACACCCCGCGAGCATCAACATCCCGGCCACGGCGACGCAGATGATCACCATCTTTCGCCAGGCGAAAGTGCGACGGCTCTGGCTCGCGCTCGGCATTCTCAGGACCACGCCTCGAATCTAGGCTCAGGTTGCAAGTGCGCAACGGGGCGAAGTGACGGACCTTGTCCGTAGTTAGCCCCGGACGAATGGACGCCGGGGCGTTCGAAGTCCGGGACGCGACCATGTAGGTTCGCGGCATGAGCGAGTTCACCACGTTGAAGCTCGAATCCACCGCGCCGATCGCCAGGATCATCCTCGCCCGGCCCGAGCGGCTGAACGCACTCAGCCCGCAGATGCTCGGCGAGCTCATCTCGGCCGCGGGCGTCCTCGCCGCGGTCGAACAGCTCAAGGTGGTCGTCGTCCAAGCTGAGGGCCGCGCGTTCTGCGCTGGATTCGACCTCGATGCGATCGGCGGCGAGGTGCCCCTGGCTGAGATCGATCTCGGGCGGCGCATGGCCGAGGCCATCAGCAACATCCCAGCCCTCACGATCGCCGCGATCCGAGGCCATTGCGTCGGCGGCGGCCTCGTTCTCGCGAGCGCGTGCGACATCCGGATCGCGGCGCAGGGAACCCGCTTCGCGATCCCGGAGGTGGACCTCGGCATCCCGCTCGCGTGGGGCGGGATCCCGCGACTCGTGCGCGAGCTCGGTCCGGCGGTGACCAAGGAGCTCGTTCTCACGTGCCGCCCCTTCAGCGCCGACGAGGCTCATTCGCTGCGCTTCCTCAATCGCGTCGTCGTCGACGGCGACCTCGAGGCCGAGGTCGAGGCGCTCGCCGGCTCGCTCGCGAGCAGAGCCGGGTTCCTGATCAGGCACACCAAGCAACTGGTCGACGCGCTCGTCGAGGACGCGTACTCGACGCGGCAGAGCTTCCGCGACGCCGAGATCACCCTCGCCGCCGCGCAGGATGCGGAGTCGCGTGCGGCGACCCGGCGGTACGTGGCGACGCGCGGCGGTCGCACCCAGTCACCCAGCTGATGCTGCGTGCTCAGGACTGCAACAGGAGCGGGCGCTCCGTGGCTCGTCCGTGCGCGATCGTGGCGACCAGCTGAGCCCACAGGAGCCTGCGGGGCGCCAGCCGCAGCTACGCGACGGTCAACGGCGAGCGGCGCGAACAGGATCCCTGTTGCCCGAGCGTGTATCAGGTACCGTCCTGGAGGCCGGTACCTGCGCCTTCTCGCCAAAGACGTCGCGTGGGCACTGGTTTGTGCGGCCGTCCCAGTCACTCGGGGCGGCCGTTTCTTTGTGGAGGTGCATCCACCGTCGGGCCGGTGAGCGCTCCCACCCGCGCGCCTCGGAGAAGAGATGGACAGTCGTTGAGCAACCGGGCGAGGAATCGAGTTGGCCGGGCACTCGGCCGACGATCGCTATGTGCACCGAGGTCGCCTCTCGGTCCTCGCGCTTGCAGTGTGCGCGTTCCTCCTGCTGACCGTTCCGGCCTCCCTGGCGAGGACCAGCCCTCGCTCGCCCCGGGGTCACGTTGCGGTCCTCCACCGTCGCATCGTTCGTCAGGTGCCCCCCAAGCACCGACGGCGCGCGCCCGTCCACAAGCCGGTCGCCAGGCGCGTCCACAAGCTGGTCGCCAAGCCCACGAAGCCGGTCCCGAAGCCCGCTCCAAAGCGTGCGCCCGCACCACCTCCGGCGCCGCAGGCGCCCGGCGTCTGCACCGGAGCGAGCCTCGACGCGGCCACGACCCCCGCCTCCCAGCTGCGCACCGCCGTCGTCTGCCTCGTCAACCGCGAGCGCGTCTCCCGCGGCCTGCCGGCCCTGACCGAAAACGCTCGGCTCGACTTCTCCGCCCAGCTGTGGACGAACTGGATGGTCTCCAACAACCCGTTCACCCACGGGGACGATTTCGCCGGACGCATCAGCGACACCGGCTACGAGTGGCAGATGGCCGGCGAGAACATCGCCACCGGTTACGACACACCCGCTCAGGTCCTCGCCGGCTGGATGGCCTCCACCGACCATTGCCGCAACATCCTCGACCCCGGGTTCCGTGACCTCGGCGTCGGCGTCAACGCGAGCCCGGTCGCCGACTACGCCTCCGGCCCGGCGACCTGGGCCGAGGACTTCGGACTCGACATGAACGCCAACGCGCTGTCGACGAACACCGGTCCGCAGAACGGCTGCCCCTACACCTCGTAGGCGCCGGTCAAGAACGACAAAAGCGACTCCGGATCGGCGTGAACCAGCAGCCTGCCGTTCTCGATCACGAACCACCCGGGCGTCGCCACACCAGTCCCGCCGCGCGTGAAGCTGGGCAAGCTGAGGTACTTGCCCGGGAAGCGCGCCTTCCAGCTCCGACCTGGCGAGGCCATCAGGTCGCTCGCCCGCCCGTGGGTCGTCCGAGGTTCCATGGGCGCTTCTTTCGACCACAGCGTGAAGCGCAATCGACGTCGACGCATCCGGCGTCGCCACCAGGCCGTTCGAGGCCAACTACGGATTGTGACCCGGCTCAGCCGACCGTCCGCCATAGGAGGCCCTCAGCAAGCCCCGGATGTCACAAAGGAGATGCCACCTAACCGCGGAGCGCAACCCCCTTGCGCGCTTTCTACGGATGCGGTGCGCCCCGGCGCGGCGGAAACTATAGTCCCCACTTTCCGGTCAGAGAGGAAGGTCACGATGTCCACCCACTCGCTCTCTGCTGTTCATTCGACTGGCGGCCGCCGTTCCTCGCCTTCGTGGCTGGAGTCTCGGCCGTTGTGGGCTGGTCTCGCGATCATTGTGATGTGGCTTGCGGTCTTGTTCGTCGGGGTGTTTGGCGGGAACATCGTCAGCGGAACCCCGGGAGGCGCCAGCTCGTCGGTCCCGGTCGTTGTCGTGGTCGCGGCGGTCGCCCTGGTCGGGACGCTCGTCGTGGGGCGCCGCGCGTTCACCATCACATCCGCTAGCGATGATCTACGCGGTGCGCTGGAGGACGAGCAGGAGGCTCAAGCGGAGCTCGCGGACGAAGTAGCCGAGCTTCGCGCGAGACTAGCCAGGTCAGAATCGGAGAACCAGATCCCTCGGAGTAGCGAGCCGGAAAGCTGATTTGGGCGCCCGGTGCGCCCCCGTTCTCCCGCCGTCCCGGCGACTACGGCGAGATCCTCGCTCGGCAGCGTACGTTGTGTCCGGCAAGATGGCCGACTTTGGGTTCGCCGACGAGTTCCTGCCCGTGTACGACGTCTCGGACTCGGTTGCGACCGTCGCTGACGCCGATCGCGAGCACGCGTGGCGAGCTCTGATGGACGTTGACTTGCTGAAGCTGCCGATCATCCTGACGTTCATCTCGCTGCCAGCTCCACCGAGCACGCCATCCCGCCCCTCCCCGGACGCGGCTGCGGGGTTTCTACTGTCCGCGGATCCAGGCCGAGCGGCTCGCGGTCCTGGCAGGAGTGCGGAGTCATCGGTGCCCCGAGTGCCACAAGCGGCCGCACGCGGGTCGCGTGCGGGCCGGGCCGGGCCGGGGCGGGGACGGTGGCGACACGCCGCATGTCCGGTGTCCCGGGCGTGGGGGCGTGGGCGTTGGTGCACGCCGGCTTTCTCTCCGGCGCGGAGCGCGTTGATGCCGGTGTCTCATCGTGTTCTCATGCGCGGGGTGCGGTCTCATGGTTGTCTCATCTGCCGGGGTTACCGTGGCTGGCAGTCGATCACGCCAACCGTGCAACCCAAGGAGACGACGATGATCAACCTCAGGAATAAGCAGCTTGCCGCGATGACCGCGATCGCGGGACTCGGGATCGGCGCGATCGCCGTCCCGGCGGTGTCCGTGGCCGCGTCGCACCCGGCCCACGCGAAGGTCACCACGCGGGATCCCGCGAGTCCGGACAAGCCGGGCACGAAGGATGGCCCGAGTCGTGACCCCAAGCTCGACAGGAGCTCGAGTGTCGACCGCAGCCCCAGCGTCGACAAGAGCACTAGCGTCGATCCCAAGACGGACCGGTAGCCACGCGCGATCCTCACCGGCGGGATCACGGCGGGGCGGCTTTCACGAGCCGCCCCGCTGCGCGTCGTTGATCTGCGCCTGAGCCGGACCTGATAGACGCCGCGTATGAGGATCTTGATTGTCGAGGACGAGGTGAAGCTCGCGGCGCTGATCCGGCGGGGTCTGCGCGAGGAGGGTCTGCTCGCCGATGTGGCGATCAAGGGTGAGGACGCGTTGTGGATGGCCGGTTCCTCGGAGTACGACGTGATCGTGCTCGATGTGATGTTGCCCGGCATCGATGGGCTGGAGACGTGCCGGCGCCTGCGGGCCGACGGCGTCAGGACACCGATCCTGATGCTCACCGCCCGGGGCGAGCTCGGCGACCGGATCGAGGGACTGAATGTCGGCGCCGATGACTACCTGGTCAAGCCATTCGCGTTCGGTGAGCTGATCGCCCGGCTGCACGCGCTGTCCCGCCGCGGCGAGATCGAGCGACCACCGGTGCTGGAAGTCGACGACCTGCGTCTGGACCCGATCACCCACCGGGTGTGGCGCAGCGGGCACGAGATCGAGCTGTCGGCGAAGGAGTTCCTGCTGCTGGCGACGCTGATGCGTCACCCGGGCCGGGCGATGTCGCGCCAGCAGCTGATCGATCACGCCTGGGACAGCGAGTACGAGGCGCACTCGAACGTCGTCGACGTGTACGTCGGCTACCTGCGCGAGAAGGTCGATCGACCGTACCGACGGCGGAACATCGAGACCGTCCGGGGGGTGGGATACCGGCTGGTGACCGAAAGCGACGAGGACGCTAACGCGGCTCCGGCGGACGATCTGGGATGACGATCCAGACGTCGGCTCCACCCTCAGCCCGGTTCGCCGCATACGCATCCCCCCCGTGAGCCTGCGCGATGGTGCGGACGATCGAGAGGCCAAGTCCCGCTCCGCGGCCCGCCCGCCCCGGGTCCGCGCGGGTAAAGCGTTCAAACGCTTGGGCCTCGAACCCGTCCGGGAAACCCGGACCCGTGTCCTGCACATGGAGCTCAACTCCCTGGCCGCCGGCACGTCCCCGCAGAGTCACCTTTGAACCGCCGTAGCGGATCGCGTTATCGATCAGGTTGCCGAGCGCCTGCTCGAGCCGCTCGGGATCACCGAGCACCGAAAGGCGATCAGGCACCATCACCGTGATCATCGTGTGCCGCGGATCGAAGCGGTCGCGCAGCCGGTTCAATAGGTCCGCGACGCTGACCTGGGCGTGGCGGACCGGGAGTCCGGCCTCGTCAGCCCGCGCGAGCACGAGCAGATCCTCCGCGAGCACCGAGAGCCGGTCGACCTCAGCGTCGGCCGAGACCAAAGCCTCGCGCAGCTCCTCCAGCGAACGCTCGCGGCGGAGGGCGAGCTCGAGTTCCGCCTTCAGCGTGGCCAGTGGCGTACGGAGCTCATGGCTCGCGTTCGCGACGAACGTCTTCTCGCGCGCAAACGACCCCTCCAACCGGTCGAGCATCTCGTTGAGCGTCGTCCCAAGCCGCCGCAGCTCGTCATCAGCCGGCGGCAGCGGCAGCCGGCGCCCCGGCTCAGACGCCGACACGGCAGCCGCCCGCCGGCGCATCAACTCGACCGGCCGCAACGCCGCCGACGCGAGCGCGTACCCGGCAGCCGAGGCAACGATCAACGCGAGCGGGCCGACAACCGCCAACAGCACCGCCAGATTCGACAGGGCAGCCGAGCGTTCATCAAGCGTCGCACCCACGATCAGAACCACACGGCCGTGAGAGCTCGTGACGACCGGCGTGGTCAGCAGGCGCGACCCTTCGGCGAGCGGCGGGGTCGGACCGCGCGTGAACAACTGCGTCCGCCGCAGCGCCACGACAAGCTGCCGTCCGCTCAAAAGCGCAGCGCCACGCAGATCAAGCGTCGCGGCGAGCACGTGCCCGCTCGCGTCGAGGACCTGAACGAAACTCTCGTGGCCACGGAACAACGGCGTGCTGACCGCCGAGGCGAGCTCAGCCTCCGAGCCGGCGATCGACGGCGCCACAGCAGCCGCCTGGGTACCAAGATTGAGATCGATCGTCCGATCCAGCTCCGAGCGAAACCGCACGTAGACAAACCCGCCCGTGACCGCCAACACCACCGCCATCGTGACCGCGAACGCCAACGTCAACCGCAGCCGAACCGGGACACGACCAAAACCATCCCGCCCACCCCTCCACACCGCCGACATCCGGCGATTACATCAGCCACCCATGAGCCCACGATGAGAAACCCCCGACAAACACCGCAGCAACAGGCCCATCGTGAACGTGAACCCGGTCCCGGGGGACCGCCGCCCGCAGCGACCCGTCAAGCTCGCCCCGCACCTTCGCCAGTATCCCGCTGCCCGGCCTCACGCACAGGACGACTTCGTTCACTCGGTCGCGCTCACCACTCAGGTCTCTCCGGAACATCTGTCGACGGGGATCCGCTGGGATCGTGCGCAGCTTCAGCTGGCTGTCTGGTCCGGATCGTGCACGATGTGAGTTCCTCGGCCCAATCAGGCGTCGCTGACAGGGGCGGAAGAACGAACATCCGCGCATGAGAGTGGAACACGATGACACCAGAGCAGACACAGGAAATCCTCGACCGGCTCGCCGGAATTCGACGCCGTATCGACGAGCTGCGGAACGACTGGGAAGCCCACCACGACGCGCCGAGCGTGATTCGCGGGCTGGACGAACTCTCGGCGAGTTCAGCGGCACACCCGTCGATCGAGGCACTGCTGTTCGGTGCCGCCCGGCTGATCGAGAGCGGTGAGCCCGCCGAGCACCGCCTGGAGAAGCTGTCTGACCACCTCCATGGCTACATGGTCGGCTGGGAGGACGCGGCTCAGGCCGGTGCCCGGTAGGTGGAACCACCTGCTGCGAGCGGATTCCCTCCGCGACGCGAAGCTGCTGCCGCCCAGGGCGCCAGCTGGCGTACGTGGCCAAGGCAGCTCGGCCACTCGCTGGCGGTGCGGCTCTCGACCTACGCCCACCTGATCGCCGAGTACGAGGACGCGGAGCGGATCGACGCCGAAGCCGAGATCCGAAAGGCCCGCGGGCACGTCGGGTCGGATCTGGTTCGGACAACGGTGGCCGAGGCGCTGTCGACCCTCCTACCCAGGGCTGGTTTCAGACACAAAAAACCCCACGAGAGCGGGGATTTACTGAGTGAGTACCGCTACCGGGATTCGAACCCGGGTTTCCGCCGTGAGAGGGCGGCGTCCTAGTCCCCTAGACGATAGCGGCGCGGGGTCGGCCCGCTAGGTAGGGTAGCGGGGGCTCGCGGATTGCGCCGCCAGAAGCCGGCAGCCGCGGCAGCGGGCCGGTTGCTAACTTGATGCGCCCCGCGGCTGTGGCGGAATTGGTAGACGCGCAGGCTTCAGGTGCCTGTGTCCTTCGGGACGTGGAGGTTCAAGTCCTCTCAGCCGCATGTCTGGCGAGCGCTCGGGGCGGTGCGCTCGATCTCCGGGTGCGACCTGCAGTTCCTCCCGAATAGCGAGAGGTTCTGCAGGCACGCGCCGCGCGGGCAACCCGGGCCGCTGCGCCCCCCAGGCGAGCGCGCTCGGACCGCTCACAACCAGCCCTGCTCCTCGGCGAGCCGCAGGGCCTCCCCCCGGTTGCGGGCGTCGAGCTTCTGCATCGCCGCCGAGAGGTGGTTGCGGACGGTGCCGGGCGAGAGGTGCAGCGCTGCTGCCAGCTCGACCACGGTCGGGTAGCGACGCGAGGCACCCAGGACCTCCTGCTCGCGCGGGGTCAGCGGGCTATCCCCGGCGCTGAGGGCCGCGGCCGCCAGCCCCGGGTCGACGATTCGCTCGCCGGCCACGGCGCGGCGGATTGCGCGGGCGAGGTCCGCAGCCGGCGCGTCCTTCAGCAGGAATCCGGACACGCCGTTCTCCATCGCGCGGCGCAGGTACCCCGGGCGGCCGAAGGTGGTGAGGATGAGAATCCGGCAGTCGGGCAGTTGTCGCCCGAGCGCGACCGACGCCTCGAGGCCCGTCGCCCCGGGCATCTCGATGTCGAGCAGGGCGACATCCGGCTGCGCCTCGACGGCCGCCGGGACGACCTCGTCGCCGCGCGCCGCCTGGGCGACGACCTCGATGTCGGGCTCGAGCGAGAGCAGGCTGGCGAGCGCTCCCCGGACCATCGCCTGGTCCTCGGCGATGAGGACGCGGATCATCCCGCCGGCACCGCGACCGCGAGCCGGAAGCCGGCTCCCGTCTCGGCCGCCGCCTCGAGCTCGCCGCCGACTGCCCGCGCCCGCTCGGCGAGGCCGGCGATTCCATGCCCCCCGCCCCCGCCCGCCGCGCCCCGCGTCGAGCCAACGCCGCCCGTCGCGACGACCGCCCCCGCCGACCCGTCGTCGACGATCTCGACCGTGGCCTGCTCCTGGCGGCCGCTCACGGTGATCGTGCACCGCCGCGCCCGGCTGTGGCGGATGACGTTGGTCGCGCCCTCGCGCACCGCCCACGCGAGCACGGCCTCGGTCTCCGGCGCGAGCGTCAGCGACGCGCGGCGGACGTCGGGCTCGATGCCGGCGGCGGACAGTGCCATCCGGGCGCCCGCAAGCTCGTCGTCGAGGGTCGGCCGGCGATACCCGCTCACCGCGTCACGAACCTCCGTCAACGCCGTGCGAGCGACCTGCTCGAGCTCGGCGATCTCCCGCCCGGCGTCCGCGGGCCGGTCGCGCACGAGCCGTCCGGCGAGCTCGGCCTTGAGCGCGATCACCGACAGCGAGTGGCCGAGCAGATCGTGGAGGTCCCGGGCGAAACGCTCGCGCTCCTGTGCGACGGCGAGCTCGGCGAGCTCGGCCCGGGCCGCGCACAGCTCCTCGTTGCGGACCCGGAGGTCGCGCATGACGAGCATGAGCAACCCGATCCCGAGTGAGCTTGTCGCCCACCCGACGGCAGCGCCGCCGCCCCCGCCGGCGACGAGCGTCGTTCCGGCCGCGAGCCCGGCACAGCCGAGCACGGCGATGAAGCCGATCCGCGACGACGGCAGCATCGCCGTGCACGCGGCGCAGTACGTGAACAGGAAGCCCCACCCGGGCCGGTCGCCGAGCGTGAGCGCGACCGAGATCGCGACGAGCGTCGAGAACAGAGCGATCGTTGCCCACAACGGCCGCCCGCGTCGCCAGGTGAGGATCAGGATCATGTACGCGGCGATGAAGACAAGCGCGGCAGCGGCCGTGAGCACATGCTGTGCCGGCGAGCCGTGCGAAGCCAACGCGGTGATGAGAGGGATGAAGATGAACCCCAGCCAGATGAGGCCGCGGCCCATCCACACGCCGCCACCCCAGCGGTCGCTCAGTCTCATGCGCGGTCACCCTCGGGCGCGCGCAGGAACCGGATCATCAGCCGGATGCCGATCGCCGTCCAGATCGCGAGCACGAGCAGCGCGTTGCCCTTGAAGCCGGCGCCCGTCGTGTGCGGGTTGAATGCATACTGCAATCCGTCGGCCAGGGCCCGGATCGGGAACACCTTGGCGATGTCCTGCAGCCACGTCGGCATCATGTCGGTCGGGAACCAGATGTTGGAGATGAAGGTGAGGGGCAGGATCGTCAGGTTGACGAACACTGGTGCGGACTCGGCCGTCGGGATGAACCGCGTCACGCCGATGCCGAGCGTCGTGAACGCCGCCGTGCCGAGCACGAGCGTGGCCACCAGGCCGGGCAATGTCGAGACCCGGATGGTCACGCCATAGGCGATCGCCCCAACCGCCAAGGTGAGCGCGGTCATGGCGAGGACGATCAGGACCGTCGAGCCGATCCGCGCCGCGACGTACGCCCATCGCGGCAACGGCGACCCCTGCATGCGCTTGAGGATTCCCTCGTCGCGGAGCACCGAGGTCGAGATCGCCATGTTCACGAACGTCGTCGCGATGATCCCGTAGGCGAGGATCCCGGGCACGAAGAAGGTGTCGTAGGAGATGCCGCCCTCCTGATGCAGCGTCGTGCCGCTGTTGAGGCTCCCGAAGATGACGAGGAACATGATCGGGAAGAGGAAGGTGAAGACCCCTCGTCCACGGTTGCGCCAGTACGCGCGCTGTTCGTAGCGGATCTGCCAGCCGACGAGGCCGAGATCACGGCGCCGGTCGATGCTCATCGCGGAACTCATCGCACGGCCTCCTGCGGCAGGGTCGGGGATTGGCTGTCGGCGGTCAGCTCGAGGTAGATGTCCTCGAGCGTGGGCTGACTGACCGAGAACTGCTCGAGCTCGAGGCCGTTCTCAAGCGCCCAGGTGGTGATCCGCTGCGTGGCCGGGACCGGCTCGGTGCTCACGACGAGCACGCGGTTGCCGTCCATCTTGCGGCTGTCGGACGGGACGTCGGGAACGTCGCCGAGCGACCATCCGGGCGGGAGCGAGAAGCGGATCTCGGCCGGGCGGAGGTTCCTGCCCCCGAGCTCCTCGGGCCTGCCGATGGCGATGATCTCGCCGGCGCGCATGATCGCGACGCGGTCGGCGAGATGCTGCGCCTCGTCCATGAAGTGGGTGGTGAGGAAGATCGTCTTCCCGAGCTCGCACAGCGACTTGATCGTCGACCACGCCTGCCGCCGGGCGGCCGGGTCAAAGCCGGTCGTCGGCTCGTCGAGGAAGATGAGATCCGGATCGCCGACGAGCGCGAGGCCGAGGTCAAGCCGGCGGCGCTGGCCGCCGGAGAGGCTCCGCGCCCGCGCGTCCCGCTTGTCGGTGAGCTCGACGAGCTCGATCACCTCGTCGACTCCCCGCCGGCGGTTGTAATACCGGCCGTACATCTCGACGAGCTCGGCGACGGTCAGATCGCCCTGGACGCCGCACGCCTGGAGCACGATCCCCATGCGGTCGCGCAACTCGCGCTCGCTGAGGGCCGGGTCCATGCCGAGGACCCGCGCCTCTCCCCCGGTTCGCATCCGGTACCCCTCGAGGATTTCCACCGTGGTCGTCTTGCCCGCGCCGTTGGGTCCGAGCAGACAGAACACCTCGCCCCGCTCGACCTCGAAGCTGACCCCGCGGACCGCCTCGACCGTCTCGTAGGACTTCCTCAGGTCCCGTACCTCGATCGCGAGACCCTCACTCCCTGCCAGTGCTGATGTCATGCCGTCAGCCTAGGACTCCCTTCGCTCCCCCGAAAGTGTCGCACGGCCGAATTCGCCCGTGACAAACGTCATGCCCGCCGGTCGCCGTCAGACGATGTTCCAGCGCGCGATGACCTCGGTGTCGCGCTCGTAGCCCAGCACGCCGACGCCGGCCGCGGCGAGCGCGAACCGCGCCCCCGCCGATGCGTCCATGCCGAGCCAGCGAGCCGTGAGCACGCGCAGAATGTGACCGTGGGCGAAGGCGATCGCCTCGCCGTCGGCGGCGCGCAGCCGCGCGAGCGCCCGGTCGGCCCGGGCGGCGACGTCCTGCGGTCGCTCACCCCCGGGGCAGCCCTCGGTCCACAGGTCCCACGTCGGGTTGCGCTCGCGGATCTCCGGCGTCGTCAGCCCCTCGTAGTCGCCGTAGTCCCACTCGCGCAGATCGTCGTCGATCACCGCATGCTCAGCCTGCCCGGCGAGCTCGCACGTCTCCCGCGCGCGGCGCAGCGGGCTGCAGAGGACAAGCGCGAAACGGTCCCCGGCGAACTCGTCCGCGAGTCCCGACGCCTGCTCGCGACCCTTACGGGTGAGCGGGATGTCGGTGCGCCCCGTGTGCCGGCCGGCCGCGCTCCACTCGGTCTGCCCGTGGCGGACGATGACGAGGTCCGCCCCGGGCGGGCTAGCGCTCACCGTGGGGCACCCCGCCGGTGCGCTCGATCTCCGCGACCTCGGCGAGACGACGCACGTGTCGTTCCTCACCGCTGAACTCGGCGCCGAGGAACGCGGCGACAATCTCCGCCGCCACCTCGGCGCCGATCACCCGTCCACCGAGGCAGATGACATTGACGTCGTCGTGTTCGACGCACTGATGCGCGGTGTAGGTGTCGTGAACGGTCGCCGCGCGGATGCCCCGGATCTTGCAGGCCGCGACCGACACCCCGGCGCCCGACCCGCACACGAGGATCCCTCGCGGGGCCGCGCCGGAGACCACGGCGCGGCCGACGGCCAGCGCCTTCTCGGGGTAGTCGATCGGCGTGGTCGAGTCGGTGCCGAGATCGAGCACCTCGTGGCCGAGGCTCTCGATCAGCGGCAGGAGCCGGGCGCGCAACGGGACGCCGGCATGGTCAAAGCCGCAGGCGACGATCATCAGCTGACCTCCGTGGTCGGTTCAGAGACCGGGGCCCCCAGGCCACCGGACGACGGTGACTGGAGCTCGTGCTCGGCGAGCAGCGCGGCCCCGAGCACCCCGGCGCGCACCCCGTGGCGGGCGAGGCGAATAATCGTGCTCCGTCCGAGTCCGGGCAGGACGTGGCTGAGCGCGATCCGTCGCGCCGGCTCGAGCAGCAGCTCGCCGGCCTGCGCCGCGCCGCCCCCGATCACGACCTCATCGGGATCGAAGGTGTTGATCGCGTTGGCCACGCCGACGCCGACCCGTCCGGCCCAGATCTCGACGATCCGCTGGGCGACCGGGTCACCATCCTGCGCGGCCTGCACGGCCTCGGCGCCACGCGGTGGCTCACCGTTCTGCCCGGCTTTGGCCAGGCCGGAATCGGGATGCTCCTCGGCGGCGTGCTTGGCGAGCCGGTCGAGCGCGAGGCCCGAGGCGAGCGTCTCCAGCGAGCCGGGCTGGGGAAAGTCCTCCGGGCCCGGACCGGGACGGTCGGGATCAACGCCGATGATCGTGTGACCGAACTCGCCCGCACCCCCCGTCGCTCCCCGGTAGACGCGCCCGCCGAGGATGATGCCGCCGCCGACCCCGGTCCCGACCGTCAGCATCACGAGGTTGCGGGCCACGAGGTGCATGCCCTCGTCGTGGGCCTCGGCGAGGGCGGCGACGGTGGCGTCGTTCTCGACGAACACCGGGACGCCGAGACGCTCGCCGAGCACCTCACGCAACGGGATCTCGGCCAGCGGCACGTTGACCGACGAGACGACGCGCCCGGTTTCCCACTCGACGACCGACGGCACGCCGATGCCGACCGCGTCGAGCTGGTCGTCGCGAGCCGCCTGCACCATCTCGACGAGCTGGTCGATGAGGGCGTCGCTGCTCGAGAGGTCGGTCGGCTCGAGATGCGAGTCGCCGAGCGTCGCGTCGCGCTTGCGGGCGAGCGCGACTTTCGTCCCGCCGAGGTCGACGCCGATGACCGAGACGCTCACAGCGCGCTCGCGGCCGGGGGGTCGAGCAGCACGACGATCTCCTCGGCCAGGGGCGCGAGCATCGAGCTCGGTGTGTGCGGGTCGGGCGCCGCCTGCGGCCCGAATGCCCGGGCGACCGCCTGCGCCTTCGAGTCCCCGGAGATGAGGAAGACGATCTGGCGGGCGCGGGCGAGCCCGGTGAAGGTCAGCGTCACGCGGGGGACGAACGGCTCGAGCCCGGCTTCGGGGACGGCGACGGCAAGCCGCTCGCGCTCCCGCAGGGTCGGCTGGTCAGGGAACAGAGACGCGGTGTGACCATCGGGGCCGATACCGAGGATGACGAGGTCGAACCGCTCCGGAGCGTGGGCGCGCAGCTCGCGCTCGTACGCATCGGCGGCCGCGTCTGGCCCGAGCTCGCCCTCGATCCGGTGGACGGCGAGGGGCGCGTTGTCGCCGAGTGGGTCGAGCAGGCTTCGCTTGACCATCAGGTAGTTGGAGCGCTCGTCGTCGGGCGGCACGCAGCGATCATCGCCGAACCACAGGGTGCTCTGTGAGAGATCGACGCCGACCGCGCCGACCGCGCGGACGAACTCCTCGTAGGCGGCGCGAGGCGTCGAGCCCCCGGCGAGGACGACCTGACCGGCGCCGGCCGCCGCCCCGACCATCATCGCCGCGCACGCGCGCGCGGGGTCTTCGACGATCTCGAGCTCGACGCTCATGCCGGGCACAGCTCGCGAGCGACGGCGAGCGCTGGCCCATACGTCGGATCGCGCAGGAGCGCCTGCCGAACGCCTTCGCCGAGGATGCCGCCCTCTCCACGTGACGCGCCGAGCACCTGCCAGATGCGCTCGTCCTCGCCCTCGCGGCGCAGCCTGGCGCACAGGCCGCCCTTGGCCCGGTCGAGCGACAGGCTGAAATGATCGTCGGACGCGACGGTGACCCCGCCCAGCCCGGGCACATCCTGGTCGGTCGGCTCGAGCGAGATGGTGATCTCACCCTCGGCGTGACGTGCCCGCCCACGCAGGCCGCCCCCCTCCGCGGCGTCGAGGGCGTCGACCTCCCAGCCCAGGCGGGAGCACAACCAGCCGATCAGCAGCAGCGCGCTCACCGTCGAGGCCGGCTGGTGGCGGATGCTGACCGCGTCGAGCTGGGCCAGGCGCGCGCGCCGGCGGGACGGGTCGAAGCTCGCCGCGAGGCGCTCGCGCCACGGCGTGGTGCGCAGCCATGCCAGGTCGACAACGTAGGCGGACTCGAGGCGCTCGAGCGTGCGGCTGAGGCCCTCGGAGGCGACGTCGAGGTCGTCGGAGTCGAGCAGCATCACGTCGGTGACGCCGACGAGAGCATCGATCGCGTCCTCGTGCCCGTGCGGGGACCACACCATCGTCGGCAGCTCGGACACGAGCACGGGATCGACGATCGTGTCGAGCCGGCGCAGGTGCTCAGGTCCGAGGTCGATCTCGACCTGCTCGACCATCACCCCGAGCCCGTCGCGACGACCCTCGAAGGTCATCGACACCCAGGCGTCGAGCTTGTCCCGGTGATCCTCGACCGCGCAGAGCACGGTGCGGGAAGCGTGGTAGCGGCCGACGCGTGCGAGGCGGTTGGCGATCTCGCCCTTCCAGTCGTTGTCGACGATGACCACGAGGTTGAGCACCCGCGCCGGGGCGAGCGACTCGTTGGCGGCGTGCCGCTCGCGGAGCAGCCGGCGCAGGGCGGCGTCGATGTTGTCCGGACTGGTGTCGGACTCCGACCAGAAGTCCTCCGCCCCATCGGTGTCCGGTGCGGAGCTCTCCGTCTCGGCGCTCACAGGCGCCGCCACTTCCGTCCTTCGAGCAGCTCGTCGGCCTCCTGAGGCCCGGCCGACCCCGCCGTGTACTGGGGGATCTCCGAGGTGGTGTCCTGCGCCCAGGCGGTGAGGATCGGGTCGATGATCCCCCACAGCGCCTCGATCTCGTCGTTGCGGGTGAACAGCGTCGCATCGCCGCGCATCGCGTCGAGAATCAGCCGCTCGTAGGCTTCCGGCGACTCGGACACGAACGACGTGCCGTAGCGAAACTCCATGTTGACCGGGCGGATCCGCATGCTTGCGCCGGGGATCTTCGCACCGAGCGAGACCGACACACCCTCGTCGGGCTGGACGGTGAGGATGATCTGGTTGGCCTGCACGCCGACCGAGCCCTCGCTCGTGAACGCGAGGTGCGGCACCGGCTTGAGCGTGACCGCGATCTCGGTCACCTTGCGCGCCAGCTGCTTGCCGGTGCGCAGGTAGAACGGGACCCCGGCCCACCGCCAGTTGGACACGTGCAGGCGCAGGGCGGCATAGGTCTCGGTCCGTGAATCGGGGGCGACACCCTCCTCCTGGCGGTACCCGCGCACGTCCCTCCCGCCGACCGTCCCGGGCCCGTACTGGGCGCGGACCGACATCGAAGCGACCTGCGACGTCGAGGGCGGGACGATCGCCTCGAGCACCTTGAGCTTTTCGTCACGCAGGCGGTTCGCTTCGAACGCCGCGGGCGGCTCCATCGTCAGCAGCGCGAGCAGCTGGAGCATGTGGTTCTGGACGAGATCCCGCAGCGCTCCCGCGCCCTCGTAGTAGCCGGCGCGCCCGCCGATGCCGATGTCCTCGGCGGCGGTGATCTGGACGTTGTCGATGAAGTTGCGGTTCCACACCGGCTCGAACAGCGCGTTGGCGAAGCGCAGCGCCATCAGGTTCTGGACCGTCTCCTTGCCGAGGTAGTGATCGATCCGGAAGACCTGCGACTCGTCGAACTCCGACAGGACCTGGTCGTTGAGCTTTCGGGCCGACGCGAGGTCATACCCGAAGGGCTTCTCGATCACCACCCGCGTCTCGGCGTCCTGGCACTTGTTGAGCCCCGCGTCGCCGAGCTTCCCGCAGATCACGGGAAAGAACTGCGGCGCCGTCGAGAGGTAGAAGACGCGATTGAGCGGCTGGCCGGCGGCCTCGTCGAACTCGCGCAGCGTCTGGTCGATCCGGGCATAGACCGAGTCCTCGTTGAACGCCCCGGGGATGTAGCGGATGTTGCCGAGCAGCCCCGAGAGCACATCAGGGTCGGGGGTCCGGCGCGAGTAGCGCTCGATCGACTCCTTCGCCACCGCGGCGAAGTCCTCGTCGGGCTGATCGCGCCGTGCGATGCCGATCAGCTCGAAGCGCTCGGGCAGGGCACCCTCGTGCGCGAGGTTGTAGAGGGCCGGCAGCAGCTTGCGGTGGGCGAGGTCACCCGTGCCGCCGAAGATGACGAGCGCCGTCGAGTGAACGGGCAGTCGCTCGAGACCCTTGATCAAGGGGTTTTCAGCGGTCTCTTCGGCGACGGCGGCATTCATCGCGCGAGAGGTGCCGCTAACCGGTGAGCTCGCGGCCAAGTTCGGCGATCCGCTCCGCGGTGATGCCGAAGTGCTCGTAGACGTCCTTGGCGGGGCCGGACTCGCCGAACGTCTCCATGCCGACGAACGCGCCCGTCTCGCCGATCCACTTGTCCCAGCCGAGCGGGCTCGCGGCCTCGACCGCGATCCGGGCCCGGCAGGCGGACGGCAGCACCTGCTCGCGATAGGCCGCATCGGCCTTGGTGAAGGTGTCCATGCACGGCATGCTGACGACACGCACGCGCACGCCGTCGAGCGCGTCGGCGGCCTCGAGGCACAGCGACACCTCGGAGCCGGTGCCGATGAGGATGAGCTCCGGGTCCCCGCCCTCGGCGTCCCGCAGGACGTAGGCCCCCCTCTCGATCGCGTCGGCGGGAATCACCTCGGGGTCGAGGATCGGCAGGTTCTGACGTGAGAGCGCGAACGCCGTCGGCGCCTCCGTGTTGCGCAGCGCGAACTGCCAGCCGAGCGCGGTCTCGTTGGCGTCGGCCGGGCGGATCACGTTGAGGCGAGGCATCGCCCGCAGGCCGGCGAGCTGCTCGATCGGCTGATGGGTTGGCCCGTCTTCGCCGAGGCCGATCGAATCGTGGGTGTAGATCCAGATCGACGGCAGCTTCATCAGTGCGGAGAGCCGCAGCGCGCCGCGCATGTAGTCCGAGAAGGTCAGGAAGGTGCCGCCGAAGGCCCGGAAGCCGTGGAGCGTGAGCCCGTTGACGACCGCGCCCATTCCGTGCTCGCGGACGCCGAAGCGGATGTTGCGACCGTCGTAGGCGCCCTTCTGGACGTCGCCACCGTCGGCGATGTCGGTGTTGTTCGAGGTCGCAAGGTCGGCCGACCCGCCGATCAGGTACGGAATGCGTGCCGCCGCCCACTGAATCGCCTTCTCCGACGCCTTGCGGGTGGCGATCGGGTCGTCGTCGGGGCTGAACCGGGGCAGGTCCTCGTCCCACCCCGCGGGCATGTCGCCGCGACTGAGCGTCTCGAGCTCGGTGGCCGGCTCGGGGAAGGCCTCGCGGTAGCGCGCGAAGCGGCCGTCCCACTCGGCCTCGAACTCGCGCCCGCGCTCACAGCACGTGCGGAAATGCGCGAGCGCTTCCTCGGGGACGTAGAAGTGCTTGTCCGGATCCCAGCCGTAGGCCTCCTTGGTGAGCCGGACCTCGTCCTCGCCGAGCGGCGAGCCGTGCGCGCCCGAGGTGTCCTGCTTGTGGGGAGAGCCGAAGCCGATGTGCGAGCGGACGATGATCAGCGACGGGCGGTCCTCGACGGCCATCGCCGCCCGGGTCGCCTCCTCGAGCCGGTCGGGAGAGAGGTCCTCGCCGACATCGATGACATGCCAGCCGTAGGCGTCGTAGCGCTCGGCGACATCCTCGGAGGTGGTGGCCGAGGTCGGGCTGGCGAGCTGGATGTGGTTGTTGTCGAAGTAGGCGATCAGCCGGCCGAGGCCGAGATGACCGGCGAGCGATGCCGTCTCGGAGGCGACGCCCTCCTGGAGGTCGCCGTCGGAGGCGATCGTGAAGGTGTAGTGGTCGACGACGTCGTGACCGTCGCGGTTGTACCGGGCGGCGAGCATCCGCTCGGCGAGCGCAATGCCGACCGACATCGAAATGCCCTGGCCGAGCGGGCCGGTCGTCGCCTCGATCCCCGGACTGTACTTCCGTTCCGGGTGCCCGGCCGTCGGCGAGCCGACCTGGCGGAAGTTCTTGATGTCATCGAGGGTGAGCGGATAACCGGTGAGGTACAGCGTCGAATACAGCAGCATCGAGGCATGCCCGGCCGAGAGGATGAAGCGATCGCGGTCGATCCAGTCCGCGTTGCCGGGGTTGTGGCGCATGACCCGCGTGTAGAGCGTGTAGGCGAGCGGCGCAAGCGCCATCGGCGTCCCCGGGTGGCCGGAGTTCGCCTTCTGCACGGCGTCCATCGAGAGCGTACGGATCGTGTCGATGCACAGCTCGTCGAGCTTGGTGGTGGCGGTATCGGTCGCGGTCACGAGACGGGAAGTGAGCGAGCGAGCGGGGCCACTACAGGCAGCATAGACAGATCCTCTCTTCTCTAAACGGGGTCAGGGCAAACCCCTGGCTACCCGAAAAGGACTCCATAGCGCTCGTATTCCTCGAGCGGCACCCGCCGGACCTCGGCGACCGCGTCGGCGAGGGCCACGAGCTTGATCTCGGTCGACTGCAGGGCGGTCATCATCCCCCAGCCGTCGTTGTGAGCGGCGTCGATCGCGGCGAGGCCGAGCCGGGTGGCGAGCACCCGGTCGAACGCGGTCGGGGTGCCACCGCGCTGGACGTGGCCGAGCACCGTCGCGCGTGTCTCGAAGCCGGTACGGGACTCGATCTCCCGCTCGAGCACGTGGCCGATCCCGCCGAGCCGCGGATGGCCGAACTCGTCGAGGCCGCCGGCCTCGAGGACGATCGTCCCCTCCTTGGGCGTGGCGCCCTCGGCGGCGACGACGATCGAGAAGTAGCGCCCGCGCTCGTGACGGCGGCGAATCATCGCGCACGCCTCGTCGATATCGAATGGCAGCTCGGGAATGAGGATCACGTCGGCCCCGCCCGCGATCCCGGAGTGCAGCGCGATCCACCCTGCGCTGCGCCCCATCACCTCGACGACGAGGATCCGGTTGTGGCTCTCGGCCGTCGTGTGCAGGCGGTCTATCGCCTCCGTGGCGATCTGCAGCGCGGTGTCGAAGCCGAAGGTGACGTCGGTCGCCCCCAGGTCGTTGTCGATCGTCTTGGGCACGCCGATCACGGGGACGCCGTCCCCGTTGAGCTTGTGGGCGACGCCGAGGGTGTCCTCCCCGCCGATCGCGATCAGCCCGTCGAGGCGGTTGCGCGCCATCGTCTCGCGCACCTCCTCGACCCCGCCCTCGCGCTTGTACGGGTTGGTCCGCGAGCTGCCGAGAATCGTCCCGCCCCGCGGCAGGATGCCCCGGGTCGCCTCGATCGTCAGCGCGACCTTGCGGTCCTCGAGCACGCCGCGCCAGCCGTCCTGGAAGCCGAGGAGCTCGTCGCCGTAGGCGTCGATGCCCTTGCGGACAGCGGCACGGATGACCGCGTTGAGTCCCGGACAGTCGCCTCCTCCGGTGAGCAGACCGATGCGCACGCCTCACATCCTATGCAACCGGTCGCCGGGAGCATGCGACCGGGTTGTAACGTGCCGAGAATGGCTCGCTCGGGGCGTAACCCGTGGGTTCGCCGGGCCGCGGTGCCCGCCGCGGTGATGGTGGCGGGCGCGCTCGCCGAGCGCCGCCATCTGAAGCGAATCGCCGCCGACCCGCAGAACCGCCTGCTCCGGGATCCGCCGCACGGAGAGCCGGTGCCGGTCGTCTCCGCCGACGGCACTGCGATTCACGCCGAGCGCTTCGGCCCGGTCGGCGGCCTCACCTTCGTCCTCGCTCACGGTTGGACCGAGTCGGCGACGTACTGGACGCCGGTCATCGCGCGGCTCACCGCGGCCGGCGCGGGCGCGGTCGCCTACGACCTTCGCGGTCACGGCGAGAGCGCCCCGGCGACGGGCGGCGACTACTCGCTGCCTCGATTCGGCGAGGACCTCGACGCCGTCCTCGACCAGGCCGGTGCCCCGGCGCAGCGCACCGTGGCGGTCGGACACTCGCTTGGGGCGATGTCGATCGTCGCGTGGGCCGAGCAGCACGACGTCCGGGACCGGGTCGCCGCCGCAGCGCTCCTCAACACCGGGGTGGGGGATCTCATGGCCGAGCACCTGCTGATGCCGGTGCCGGCCGTCGCCAAGGCGGTCAACCGCGTGCTCGCCCCCGACGCCGTCCTGCGGGCGCGGGCTCCGGTACCCCGCTTCTCGACCCCGCTCAGCTCGGCGATGATCCGCTACACGGCGTTCGGTCCGAGCGCCTCGCCGGCGGAGATCGCCTTCTACGAGCGGATGCTCGTCGCCTGCCCGCCCGACGTCCGGGCCGATGTCGGACTGGCCATCTCGGAGATGGACCTGTACCACGCGCTCCCCATGCTCACTGTGCCGACGCTCGTCATCGCGGGGGAGAACGACCGGCTGACACCGCCTTCGCACGCGCAGAGAATCGCCGAGCAGCTCCCCGCACTGCACGGGCTCGTGATCCTCCCCCGCACCGGCCACATGGGCCCGCTCGAGCGCCCCGACGACATCGCCGAGGCCCTCCTCGACCTCGCCGGGCCGGCGGATAAATCTCCGATAAACCAAGAACCGGCGAATGAGCCGGGCGACGTGCGGGCATGTTCTCAGCGTGGGACACCGTCCAGGTACATCCAGGCTCTGCCGCCTCCTGATTGAAGACGCCGACCTCGCCGAGGTCATTCCGCCCGAGCGGCGAGGACAGGCGATCGAGGAGGTGACCGCGGCTGAGCTCAGCCTGCCGACCGGTCAGTGGCGCGCCCCGTCCGCCCTGCCGCCGGACGCCATCGGCCTCGTCATCCTCCAGGGCAAGCTCATGCGCCGCGTGTCGATCGACGGCCGCTACGGGGTCGAGCTCCTCGGCGAATGCGACATCGTGCGCCCCTGGCAGCGCGACGACGCCCAGACGATCGCACTCGAGACCGAGTGGCACGTGATCGATCCCGTCCGTCTCGCCGTTCTCGACGGGCGCTTCACCCGCATGCTCGGGCGCTATCCCGAGCTGGCGGGCCGCCTGTTCGAGCGCGCGGTCCGGCGTTCCCGGCGGCTCTCGATCAACATGGCGATCATCCATTACGCCCGCGTCGACGATCGGCTGCACATGCTGCTCTGGCACCTCGCCGGACGTTGGGGCCGCGTGCGGGGGGACGGCGTCGTCCTTCCCCTGCGGCTCACCCACAGCGTGCTCGCGGACCTCGTCGCGGCGCGCCGCCCGACCGTGACGAGCGCTCTTTCCGAGCTCACGCGCCGCGGCGTGCTGCGCAGCGTCGACGAGGGCTGGCTGCTGCTCGGCGATCCCCCGTCCCAGCTACGACAGGTCGCCCACGAGGCCGAGCAGACGGTGGCCGCTCACCCGTGAGGCGCTGAACGGCGGGTCCGGGCGCTCGCCCCTGATCGGGACGGGCCTTCCCCGGTCGCTAGCCTCGCGGGCCTCGATGCACATCGACCCATACATCGTCCTGGGCAGCGCCATCGTCGGGCTGCTCGTCGGCATGACCGGTGCCGGCGGCGGGGCGTTGATGACCCCGATGCTCATCCTCCTCTTCGGCGTCACCCCGTCGACGGCGATCTCGAGCGATCTCGTCGCCGCCGTCGTCATGCGCCCGATCGGCGCTGCGGTGCACCTCCGCGCCGGGACCGTCAACCTGCGGATCGTCCGCTGGATGGTCGTCGGCTCGGTGCCGGCGGCGTTTCTCGGTGCCTATCTGCTCCACACGATGGGCCACGCCAAGCCGGCCCAGCACAACATCGAGCTCGCCCTCGGCGCCGCCCTGCTCGCCGGCGCTGCGGCGATGGCCATCAGGTTCCTGATGGATCGCTACGGCGGGAACCGCCGGACGGCACGAATCGGCGACGTCTCCCCCCGTCGTCTGCCGACCCTCGCCATCGGCGTGCTCGGCGGCGTGATCGTCGGCATGACCTCGGTGGGGTCGGGCTCGCTGATGATCGTGCTGCTGCTGTTCGTGTACCCGATGATCGGCGCCAAGCAGCTCGTCGGCACCGACCTCACCCAGGCCGTGCCGCTCACCGCCGCCGCCGCCCTCGGCGCGCTGGCCTTCGGCCACGTCGAGTTCGGCCTCACCGGATCGCTGATCCTCGGCAGCGTCCCCGCGGTGTTCGTCGGCTCGCTGCTCTCCTCGAGCGTTCCCGACCGCTACATCCGCCCGGTGATCGCGTTCGTCATCTTCGCCTCCGGCCTGAAGTACATCGGCCTGCAGACGACCGCGCTCGGCTGGGTGCTGTGCGCGGTGCTGCTGGCCGCCGGCGTCTACTGGCTCGCGTGGGCCCGCCCGTGGAGGACGGCGCCCGAGGTGCTCGCCGAGCAGGCCGCCGACCCCGGCGAGTCGGCCGAGGCGGCACGGATCCCGGTCCCGTAGGCGCGCAGGAGCGCCGCCCGGTTCCGACGGCGCGTCCAGACGCCGCGAGACTGCCACCGAATTCCGAATCAGGACACTTAGAGGTTGGCGAGCAGCACCGGGGCGTGGGTGGGCACGGTGCTGCCCCCCATCGGCTCCGGGGTCACCATCACCCGGCTGACCCCGTTGAGGTTGCCCGGGACATCGACGTTTCCGGCCCCCGACGCGGTGACCGTGAACAGCGCGCTGGTCGGCGCCGGGGCGCTGCGCCCTCGCTGCACCCAGACCTCGTAGATCTTGCCGCTCGGCGGCGCGGGCATGCCGCGCACGACGAGCTCGCCCCGGCTGCCGTTGAGGCGGATGAGCGCGCTGCCGGGCCAGGTGACCGAGGCGTGGACCACGCGCGTCGAGCTGCTGGTGGAGAGGGCCTGGACGGCGGCGAGCGCGACGATGACCGCGAGCACCGCCGACATCGCAGCCAGCGCGGGGCGCGGCAGCCATGACCGGGGCGCGGGGCGACGTCGGGGCGGCCGCCGAGACGCGGGGCTGCCCGTGCGCACCTCGGCCATCACCCGGCGCTTGAGCGACCGCGGCACCCGCTGCGGCGGCGCCGAGAGCGGCACGACGTCGACCACCGACTGGAACGCGCTCACCTCGTCGCGGCAGACGACGCAGGCCGCGAGGTGCTTGCGGAAGATCTCGACCTCGTGCGGTTCGAGCGCACCGAGGGCGTAGGCAGCGGCGTCGCCGCCGCACTCGCGGTGCTCGCTCTGCACGTCGCGCTCGCTCATGTCACGTACTCCGCTGGATCGCCGAGCGCCATCCGCAACTTCGTCAACCCGAGGCGCATCCGCCCTTTCACCGTACCGGCCGGCAGCGTCAGCATCTCTGAGATCTCCGTGTGGGTGAACCCGCCGAAGTAAGCCAGCTCGATCACCTGTCGCTGCTCGGCTGGAAGCTCGCCGAGCGCATCCCGGACATGCTCGGCCTCATCCCGGCGCGCGACTTCATCCTCGGTCCGCTCGGGAGCGGCCAACCGCTCGGCCACGCCGTCGTCGGGAACGTTCCTGCTCTCCCGCACGACGCCACGCCGGAAGGCGTCGATCGCCCGGTTGTGAACGACCCCGAGCACCCAGTTGCGCACGCTGCCCCGCCGCCGGTCGTACCGCGCCCCACTGCGCCACAGGGAGAGGAACGCCTCCTGGACGACGTCCTCGGCCATCGCCCGCCGGCCGCACATCCGGTAGGCGAGCGAGAACGCCGCCGCGCTGTGCCGATCGAAGATGACCTCGAACGCCCGCGGCTCCCCCGCCTGGACGAGCGCCATCAGGTCCTCGTCGGCGAGCGTCCGCACATCGGGCTGGCTCTTGGCTGAGGTTCGGAACACGGGCATGGGACGCTACGGCAACGGGCAGGAGACAGGGTGAAGACCTGCCTGGCCGTAGATACGCGGGCCGGCCGTGATCGGATCACCCGGGCGTGATCTCGCCCGCGCGGGCGGTCCGACCCCCAGCCTGGGCAGTTGAGCGACGCGTGGCGCCGCCACCCTCGCCCTCGGCGGACCGCGCCCGCCCGATCCGCCTCGATGCGTGAACGCGGACCGCGCCGGTCCAGGGATATCATCGACAGACCACGGGGAGTGGCGCAGTCTGGTAGCGCACCCGGCTGGGGGCCGGGCGGTCGCAGGTTCAAATCCTGTCTCCCCGATTGGAGGAAAGCCCCGCTCACGCGGGGTTTTTTGTTTGGCCAAACTCCAGCTGGGCCGCCATCGGTGTTCCATCTATGTACTGTTCTTCCGGGCCATCCGCCATTAAGGCGGAGGACGAGGCTTGGACGGCCATCCAGCACAAACCGGACGACGAGACGTAAGAGCGGGCGTACAACGACGCCCGCGCGGCACGCAGCAGCCTCTTTGCGGTCGTACGGGCTGTCACTGCGCTCGGCCTGCTCCTGCGCACCAAGCGCCTGTTCGGCCAGGCCATTTGGGCTGTGTACATCGGCGTCGTGGCGGCAGCCGCCGCCGCGATCGCGTTCGCGTACCTCGCTAATCCGCCGAAGACAGCTCCAGCCCCGCCCGCTCCGAATTCGACGCGGAGTCAGGCCGTCGGTCCGCGCATTTGATCAGCTCTCAAGAGCGTCATGCCGTACGCACACTGACAGCGCGGGGCTGCAAGATCCAGCTTGGGGGTACGTTGCTCCCACGCGGCTTCGGGACCGATGTCCTGCTCGTTCCCGTCGGACACGAATGTCCGCCGGTGATCGTGCCGAAGGGCTGAGTCAGTACGACGTCCGCGGATCCGCGCGGTGCCCGTTTGGGCCGGCCGCACGTGACAACTAGAGCCTAAGGCTCTGCTGACCGTTCACAGTCGAGATGTCGAGATACGCCTGGAAGGCAGGATGCACTCGAAAGTGGGGTTCGCGCCCTCGACTCGATGCAAACTTCCGAGCGACGGCCTCGATGCGCTTGCGGTCCTGGGGATTCTCGACGTACTCGAAATGGCCGTCGTGCGTTTCGCGGCCGAGAAAGGACAGGGCCACAAGCTGGTCTGTGATTTCGACCACTAGGGCCTCATCTGTCACGCCTGAGCGGCGAATGGCGGCGTAGACGTCTGGGAGAGGAATGACGTCGCCCATCCCCGCAAATTCGAACAGTATGTCCTCAAGGCCTGAGATCTCACCGGCGCCCTCCACGACGAGGACGCCAAATGCGAATTGGGAGTACTGGCTCTCAGCATCCAGTACATCGGCTTCGGCAACTCGCGTGTGCCGATGCTGGACTGCGGCCTCGATCGCCGAATTTGTGAGGTAAAGAATGTCCCGTGGTCGTGGGAGAACACGTGAGGCCATGTATTCGCGAGTCGGCACACCTCTGGTCTTGGAGTCGAAGTAGAGCGTCCACAGTTGATCGCCGCTGCGCTTGTCGCCTCGCGCGGCGACGAAGCGCTCCTCGATCACCTGCAGCAGCAGTTCGGTGTCGGTCCACGTCAGGAACCGGGCCGGGATCTTGTCCGGCTCGCGGGCAGCGACCGCGACCCGGAAGAAGATGTCGCTGCGGATGAACACACCCAGAGTGACGCGCAAGTCGCTATCCACGCGTTTCGCCACGTCGTCGCCGACGCGTCGCGCCGTCGTCAACAGCCCAAGAAGTAAGTGGGACAGAGTCTCGACGTCGGCGTCGCTCTCCCACGCCTGATCGAGATTGTCGATCAGCACGGCTACGCGCCTTCGCGGCCGCAGAACGGGGGCCAGCAGCCGCAAGAGCTCGCTGATCCGCGTGGCGTGCAGGGCCTCAGAGATCTGCGCGCGTTCTGTCGTTACGTCCGAGCCACGGGCTGCTCCCTGCACGGCGGCGACCGCTCGTTCGAGGCGAACCGTGAAGTCGCGGTGCATCGAGTCGCCGGCGCCTTTCACATAGTTCGCGAGGTCCCACGCCGGATCCGATGGCGACAGTGGCGCAGGGCGCTCCTCAGCGTCCCGCACGGCCGCGAGAGCGATCTCCGAAATCAGGAGATACTTCCAAAGAGACTCGACCACATAACTCTGGGCGTCCTTCTCGGTCAGGCCGCGCAGCAGCCGTACGAGACCTTCGAGGTCGTAATCCGCCGGCTGGACGACGCACACCAGATTGCGACGATCGCTCTCAAGCGTGTCGGCGGCCTGGATGAGATTTGCGGTCTTCCCGGCCCCTTTGCGCCCGACAAAGACGGCTGTGCGCGGCTCGAGCACCTCACGGTAGTGCGTCGTCGACACGAAGTATGTCGCGAGTCGGTCCGCCTCGTTCTCAGCGATCGGCTCGCCGAGACGAAGGCCAGCGAGTTCTGTGCTTAGACTGCGCTTTTCTGCCTCGATCGCGCGCACTTCGGCCTGCGCGTATGCGCTCTCCAGCTGGCGGTTGAGCCACCAGCCCGTGCGCTCCTTGCAGTCGCGAGCGCTCTGGTACGTGTAAAGGAGGTCCTGATAGTCGATCGGGGGGTCGTACGGACGCTCGACGAGCATCAATACGGAGCGTTTCATCCCGTGTGCGATGCCTGCGACCAGCGCGCATCGCGCGTTGTGGGCGTCAGAGCCGCGTCGACCTGGTCGCAACAGATGAACAACGACAGCCGATGCCCCGTAACAGTGATAGGCGTACCAACTGAGTGACTCGACGGATGACTCCCGTGGGTCGGCGACCGTTCGTGCGATCCCGGCACGGCGCACACGCTCAATGCGTCGTCCGACTTCGCGCTCCGCTTCGGTGTAGACCGGCCCCTTCATATAGAAGACGCGCGGATCGCCGATCGGGTCCAGCGTGGGCTCAATCGACTCCTGAAAAAAGGTCGCTGGCCGCTGATCCGGCCGTGCCTCGAGGAAGTTCGCGGCGAGGTCGTGCGAGTTTTCATATTGCACATGGCCGATGTTGCGAAGAACGGCGACTTCGCGCCACAGCCGGTCGGCGCTCTCATCGCTGGGATCTCTGACGAGCCACACCTGGCGATCGGCACCGATCGCGTAGCCGACTTCGAACATCACGTTTAGATTCAAGGCGGTTACGTCGAATACCGACACGGCGGCGCGATCGATCGCCGTCGTTATCCGATCGATGATTAGCCGCCCGGACACATCCAGCTCTTCCCACGTGAGCGTCTCGATCGCGGCAGACTGCTTGATCGTCGCGGCGGCGTTGGCCAACGTCTCACGGGACATCTCCGGCCGCGACGGGTAGCCGAAGAAGGCGAACGTGTCTGCTTCCAGGTTGGTGGGGTCGATCGTCACGAACGCCCCAGTATTGCGCGCCGGTCGGTCGTCTCCTCGCTCCGGGGAACGCCCCGAGGTTGTTTAGCGGCCTCCTGGCGCGACTGCGCGACGGTCAGGTCCGACAGTCCGCCGCGGCGAGTTTGGATTGCTGTGCGTGTGACGGATCCGCGCGGTCCGCCCGGGCGGACGGACCGCGTGGCTTGACGGGTGCGTGGGCGGCTGCGCGGAGCGTCTGACGAACGGCGGATCGAGACCGGAACATCAACCGCGAGGACCGATGGGAGCCAAGGCGGCGATTCAATTCCTGACATCCGACAGTCAACGATCTATCTGCACTAGACATGAACCAAACCGCCACGAGCGGGGTCGGACGGTTCCGGCCGTCGGAGTAAGCTCGCGCGCTGTGAGTCGAGCCGAGCCCTCGTGTAATGCAGCCTGATCTCTCGGAGCTCGAAAGCCGTCTTTGGGATGCAGCCGACGAGCTGCGGGCGAACTCGGGTCTCAAGGCGTCGGAGTACGGCACGCCCGTGCTCGGGTTGATCTTCCTGCGGTTCGCGGAGACGAAGTTCGAAGCGGCGCGGGCGGGGATCGAGGCGAAGGCTTCAGCCCGGCGCAGGATCGGCCCATCGGACTACCACGCCCAGCGGATCGTCTATCTGACGGAGGCGGCTCGGTTCAGCTACCTGCTGAGCCTGCCCGAGGGGTCTGATCTCGGCAAGGCCGCCAACGAGGCGATGCGCCTCATAGAGGAGAACAACGCTGAACTCGCGGGGGTGATGCCACGCACGTACACGGCGCTCGAGTCGAGCACGATCGCCTCTCTATTGCGGCACATCAACAGCTACACCAAGGATCTGCAAGGCGACGCCTTCGGGCTGATCTACGAGTACTTCCTGGGCAAGTTCGCGCTTGCCGAGGGGCAGGGCGCGGGCGAGTTCTTCACGCCGATGTCGATCGTGCGGCTGATCGTAGAGATCATCGAGCCGTTCCACGGGCGGATCTTCGACCCGGCGTGCGGGTCGGGCGGGATGTTCGTGCAGTCCGCGCACTTCGTCGAGCGTCACCGCCGCTCTCCGGGCGACGAGCTGTCGATCTACGGGCAGGAGAAGACTGGCGAGACCGTGCGGCTGGCGAAGATGAATCTCGCGATCCACGGCCTGTCTGGGGAGATCCGCGAAGGCAACAGCTACTACGAGGACCTGCACAAGAGCGTTGGCCGGTTCGACTTCGTGATGGCGAATCCGCCGTTCAACGTCGATCGGGTCGACAAGGCCAAGCTCGAGGACGATCGGCGCTTTCCCGACCTTCCTCGCGCCGACAACGCCAACTACCTGTGGATCCAGCTGTTCGCGACGGCGCTCAACGACACCGGCCGAGCCGGCTTCGTGATGGCTAACTCGTCCTCGGACGCCCGCCACAGCGAGGGCGAGATCCGCCGCAAGCTCATCGAAGATCGGCTCGTCGACGTGATGGTCGCGATCGGCCCGAATTTCTTCTACACGGTCACGCTGCCGGTCACGTTGTGGTTCCTTGACCGTGGCAAACGCAAGACCGATCGGGCGGATCGCGTGTTGTTCGTCGACGCTCGCCAGCTGTTCCGCCAGATTGATCGCGCGCACCGCGACTTCACCGATGAGCAGCTCGAGCTGCTCGCGAACATCGTGCGCTTGTACCGCGGCGAGGCACCCGAACTCGACCACGTTAAGGAAGGACTATTCGCGCAGCGGTTCCCAGACGCGACGTACATGGACGTCCCGGGGCTATGCAAGGTCGCGACGATCGACGAAATCGTGGCGCAGGGATGGAGCGTAAATCCGGGCAGGTACGTGGGCACTGAGGTTGAGGACCTCGACGACGAGGTCTTCGAGGAGAAGCTCGCCGGCGCACACCTAGAGCTGCGCGAACTGGCGGCCCGCGCCGCGACCCTCGAGCAGGGCGTGGATGCTGTGCTGACGCAGCTGCTGTCGCGCTGACCGTTACGCGGACGTTCGGGTCCGGCAAGCACTCTAACGGATTGGCGATTCACGTTAGAGACGATAGCTTGTCTGACGTGGATCTGGAGCGCTACCCGTCAACTCTGTTTGGTGAGGCCCGGCAGACCATCGGCCGCCACGGCTATGTGGCGTACTTCCCGGCGCCGATCCCGCGGCAGCTCGACTTGCCCGCCTCAACGGTGACGCTGCTTGCCGACGCGGAGGCTTCGCTCGGCCGTCTCGCCGGCGTCGGGCAGCTACTGCCCAACCCGAAGCTGCTGATCCGTCCCTACCTGCTCCGCGAGGCGCTGGCCTCGACGCGGATCGAGGGAACCCAGGCGACGATGGCCGAGATGTTCGAAGTCGACGCCGCCGGCGAGGCGCCAAATCCCGACGTCGAAGAGGTGCTCAACTACGTCGACGCGATGGAATGGGGGCTATCGCAGCTCGAGCGTATGCCGCTCAGCACGCGCCTGCTTCGAGAGATCCACCGCCGGCTAATGGCTGGGGTACGCGGACGCGAGCGCGCTCCAGGTGAGCTGCGCACGAGCCAGAACTGGATCGGCGCGGCGAGCTCGACGATCCCCACCGCCGATTTCGTCCCGCCGCCACCGGGCGAGCTTGCGGCGTTGATGACCGACTGGGAACGGTTCGCCAACGAAGAGGTGGAGACCCCGGTGCTGATCCAGAGCGCGTTGCTGCACTCCCAGTTCGAGACGATCCATCCGTTCCTCGACGGCAACGGACGGCTTGGGCGGTTGCTGCTCGTGTTCTTCCTGATCGTCCACGGGCGCCTGAGCGCGCCGCTGCTTTATCTCAGCTCCTACCTCGAGCGCGACCGCCGCGCCTACTACCGGGCGCTGCAGACAATTCAAGAGACCGGGAATCCGGTCCCGTGGTTCGATCTGTTCCTAACCGCGGTCGAAATCGAGGCACGCGACGCGGTCGCGCGGGCGCAACGGATCATCGAGCTCCAGCAGCGGTATCGACAGGCTACTGCTGGGATGGGAACCGCGAACGGCTTAGCGTTGGTTGACTTGATCTGCGAGAACCCGCTTGTGACGACGAGACTCGTCGAGGAGCGACTGCGGGTCAGCAGGCCGACCGCGCTTCGGTTGCTCCGGGCGTTGAAGCAGCGAGGAGTGCTCAGTGAGGCCGAAGCCGGCGTCCGCGGACAGCATCGCTATCTTGCGCGCGAGCTGATGGCGGCGGTTACGGACGATGGGTTACGCGAGCGATGAACGAGTGGCGCAAGCGCGAGCTTGGTGAGCTCGTGGCGGCTGCCGGCGGCTACGTGAGGACCGGTCCCTTCGGCGCGCAGCTCCATGCCCACGAGTACACGGATGACCCGTTCGGGATCCCGGTTGTGATGCCGAAAGACATGGTGCACGGTCGCGTTGATCGTAGATCGGTCCGCCGAGTGGATCATCAGACGGCCGAGCGGCTGAGGGTGCATCGCCTTGCGGCGGGCGACGTGGTGCTCGCACGCCGAGGCGACGTTGGCCGTTTAGCCGCCGTGGCAGACGACGAAGCAGGCTGGCTATGCGGAACGGGGTCCATGCGCGTGCACGCGCCGGACCACGAAGTCCTGTGTTCGGGATTTCTTCGGCACGCAATGTCGCACCCGGACGTTGGCGAGTGGCTGGCTGGCCAGGCGGTCGGTGCCACGATGCCGAACCTCAACGCCGAAATTGTTTCGCGACTCCCGCTCTCCGTACCGCTCGTTGCCACTCAACGCCGTATCGCTGCGCTCCTGTCGGCCTTCGACGAGCTGATCGAGATCAACATGCGGCGGATCGAGCTGTTGGAGGACCTCGCCCAGTGGCTGTATCGGGAGTGGTTCGTGCGCTTCAGGTTTCCCGGATGCGAGAAGGTTCCACTCGTCAACTCGGACTTCGGTCGCATTCCACAGGGGTGGGCTGTCGCTCCACTGCGAGAGGTGCTCGTCCGCCATATTGGCGGGGGCTGGGGAGCAAGTACACCGACTGACAAACACGATCGGGTCGCCCGCGTGGTGCGGGGAACAGACATACCCAGAGCTCGAGTCCTCGATGTGGCGACATGTCCAACGCGGTACCACACCTCCGCGAATGTAAAAGCCCGCTGGCTCCAACACGGAGACATCGTTCTTGAGGTTTCGGGCGGAAGCAAGGGGCAGCCTGTCGGCCGATCCGTTTTCGTCTCGAACGAACTTCTCGCCGAGCTGGGCATGGGTGCAATATGCGCGAGCTTTTGCAAGCTTCTGCGATGTGAACCCACCAAACTGGCCCCCGAGATCCTTGCTTACCGCCTAACCGACGCCTACTTCAACCGCGAGATCGAGACGTATCAAGTCCAGTCCACCGGCATCACCAATCTTCGGTTTTCGCAATTGCTCGAAAGCTTTGGGGTGATACTGCCGCCCCAGACGATCCAGTCTGCGTTCGGCGAGATTGTCGGACCGATGCGCTTACTCACAGCATCTCTGGGTGCTCAGATCCGCAACCTGAGTACGAGTCGCGACGTGCTTCTTCCACGCCTCGTCACCGGCCGCCTCGACATCTCCGACCTCGAGCTCGGCGCACTCTTACCCGAGGCCCCATGACCCCACGCGACTTCTCCGAGCGCGGACTGGTCGAAGAGCCAACTCTTGATCTGCTCGGACAGCTCGGCTACGAGACAGCGAGCGGCTACACCGAGCTTTTCGGCGCCGACCACGCCTTCGTGGGCGGCTTGGGGCGCGACGACCAGTCGCAGGTGGTGCTCCACCTCCGGCTCCGACCGAAACTGGCGTCGCTGAATCCAGACGTGCCGGCGCGGGGATCGAGGCAGCCATCGACGAGCTCAAGCTCGATCGCTCGGCGATGGACCCGACCCGAGCCAACCAGGCGGTGTGGAGGTTCCTGCGTGACGGGGCGAAGGTCACCGTCGCCGATGAACGGGGCAATCGCGAGACGAAGACCGTTCGATTCGTCGACTGGCGGACACCCGCGAACAACGAGTTCTTTGCGGTGCGTCAGCTTTGGGTCGTCGGTCCGCTACACACCCGTCGCTGCGACATCGTTTGCTTTGTCAACGGCATCCCGCTGGTGCTCCTCGAGTTGAAGGCCTCACACAAATCGGTCGAGCAGGCGTACTCGAAGAACCTTCGCGACTACCGAGACGCGATCCCGCAGCTGTTCACGCCCAACGCATTGGTCGTCCTCTCGAACGGGTCGGAGACGAAGGTCGGTGCGACGCTCGCGCCATGGGAACGGTTCGGCGAGTGGAAGCGGGTCGACGACGAGTCCGAGCCCGGCGTCGTCTCGCTGGAGACCGCAATCCAGGGCGTGTGCGAGCCGGGCCACCTGCTCGACATGGTCGAGAACTTCGTCGCCTACTTCGAGCGGCCCGGCGGACTGACGAAGGTGCTAGCGCAGAACCATCAGGTGCTCGGCGTGAACGCCGCGCTCCAGGCGCTGCGCGATGAGCGCACGCGCGACGGCCGGCTCGGGGTGTTCTGGCACACGCAGGGCTCGGGGAAGAGCCTGTCGATGGTCTTCTTCACGCAGAAGGTGCTCCGGCGCGAGCCGGGCAACTGGACGTTCGTGATGGTGACCGACAGAGCCGAGCTCGACGACCAGCTGTACGGCGAGTTCAAGGATGCCGGCGTGGTCGAGGGCCACGTGCAGGCGACGTCCTCGGCTCATCTTCGCCAGCTGCTGGGCGAGGACCACCGCTACGTGTTCACGTTGATCCACAAGTTCCGGCCCGAGACCGGGCAGGAGATGCCGGTCTGCTCGGAGCGCGAGGACGTGATCGTGATCACCGATGAGGCGCACCGCAGTCAGTACTCGACGCTTGCCCTGAACATGCGCAAGGCGCTCCCGAACGCCGGCTTCCTCGGCTTCACAGGCACGCCGCTGATCACCGACGAGCTCGAGCGCACGCGCGAGGTGTTCGGTGACTACGTCTCGACCTACAACTTCCGCGACTCGATCGAGGACGGCGCGACCGTTCCGCTCTACTACGAGAACCGGATCCCCGAGCTGCAGATCGTCAACGAGCGCTTCGACGAGGAGCTGACGGAGATCCTCGAGCAGGCCGAGCTCGACGACTCGCAGGAGCACGCGCTCGCGCGCCGGTTTGCGACCGAGTACCAGCTGATCACCCGTCCGGAGCGGCTACGGCGGCTGGCTGCCGATCTCGTCCGGCACTTCGTCGGCCGTGGGTTCCTCGGCAAGGCGATGTACGTCGGGATCGACAAGGCGACCGCGGTTCGGATGTACGACCTCGTGACCGTAGAGTGGCAGCGGCACCTGGCCGAGCTACGCGGCCGCGTTGCCCGGGTGCCGGTGCTGGAGCGTGCCGGGCTTCAGGCACAGATCGCGTTCATGGAAGAGACCGACATGGCCGTCGTCGTCTCCCAGTCGCAGAACGAGATCGCCGATCTGCGCGAGGTGGGTCTCGACATCGCGCCCCACCGCCGACGGATGCTCGACGAGGACCTCGATGAGCGCTTCAAGGATCCCGACGACCGCTTCCGGCTCGTGTTCGTCTGCGCGATGTGGATGACCGGGTTCGACGTGCCGTCGTGCTCGACGATCTACCTCGACCGCCCCATGCGCGGGCACACGCTGATGCAGACGATCGCGCGCGCCAACCGCGTGTTCCCGGATAAGGAGAATGGCCTGATCGTGGATTACGTCGGCGTCTTTCGCCGGCTCGAGGCGGCGCTCGCGATCTACGCCGCGGGCCCAGCCGGCGTCGACGGCCGCGAGATCATCCGCGACAAGTCCGCGCTCGTGGAGGAGCTCGAGGAGGCGATCGGCGAACTAGTCGATTACTCGCGCCGTTGGGACGTCGACCTCGACGCGCTCGCGCGTGCCGACGGGTTCGAGTTCATCGCGCTCCGCGATGCGTCGGTCGAAGCGCTGCTGATCGAGGACGTAACGCGGCGCGCGTATCTCGAGCGCTCAGACCAGGTGCGCCGACTGTTCGCAGCGATCCTGCCCGATCCGGCCGCGAGCGCGCAAGCGCGGCTGGTCGGCGTGGCGCGAAACCTGGCAGAGAAGATCCGCTCGCTCGATGCGCCGTCGTCTGACCTGTCGCTCGTCGCGGGGGCGGTGACGGAGCTGCTCGACCGCTCGGTTGGGGCCGAGGAGTACGTGATCCGGGCGGCCGCCGACGGGTCCGACGCGGACTCGCTGATCGACCTCGGCGCGATCGACTTCGAGACGCTCGCCGCCCGTCTGGCGGGCAAGACGCGGTCGTCGACCCGCCGACTCATCGGAGATCTCACCGAACGGGTTGATGCGGCGGGGCGACGCAACCCGACTCGCGTCGGTCTCGTCGAGCGCCTGCGTGAGCTGATCGACGCGTACAACGCCGGCAGCTTCAACGTCGACGAGATGCTGCGCCGGCTGCAGTCGCTCTCGCGCGAGCTCTCGCAGGACGAGCAGCGAACGGTCCGCGAGGGGCTGTCCGAGCCCGAGCTCGCGGTATTCGACCTGTTGACGAAGCCCGATCCCGTCCTCACCGACGAGGAGCGCGAACAGGTCAAGGCAGTCGCGAAGAAGCTGATGGTGCACATCGAGGACCGGCTCGTGCTCGACTGGCGCAAGAAGGCAGAGACGCGCGAGGCCGCGCGCGGGGTGGTGAAGGAGATCCTCGACGAGCTCCCCGACGTGTACGACCCAGAGATCTGGGAGCGCAAGACCGAGATCGTCTTTAACCACATCTTCGCCAGCTACTACGACGACGGCGGCAGCGTGTACGTCGAGCCAACCCCGCCCACCGATCTAGAGGTTGGTGTCTCCGCGGCCCATGCGGTCGCGGTGGCGTCGCCGCCGGTGAGCGTCGATGTCGACACGATTACCACGAGCGTGATCGAGCAGATCACGGCCGACCCGTCGTTTGCCGAGGCGGTCGCCGAGCAGCTGCGCGGGAAGGGCGGATTCTTCGCAGTTCCCAGCGCTGAGCTGATAGCTGGCGATGAGACGTTCGAGGTCGAGTTCAAATCCACCGCCCGATGGAACCTCAGGGAGCAGCGCAAGGACAAGCGGATGGAGGACGCCGTCGTCAAGACGATCGCCGGCTTCTTGAATGCCGACGGCGGCACCCTGTTCATCGGCGTAGACGACGAGCGTCAGGCGATCGGTCTGGCCTCAGATCTCCCGCTTGTGAAGCCTCCAAGCCCCGACGGATTCGTGAACTGGCTGACAACGCATCTGATCACTGCGCTTCGGCACACCGCGGCTTCTCGTGCCCGAATCAGGATCGAGGCAATCGATGCGACTGCCGTCTGCCGCATCGACGTCGCGCGGTCCTCGACGCCGGTCATGGCACGCATGAGCGACAAGAGTGACGCGTTCTGGGTGCGGATGAACAACACCACTCGCGCGCTTCCGGAGATCGAGGTCGAGGAGTACGTCAGGGACCATTGGCGGTAGTGAAAGCGGCTTCGTTTGAAACAGCGAAGTCGTGGGCTGTGGATTCCGGCGTGGACCGCCAGTCCACCCCGCCCGCCCGCCCCGTCTGGGTTTAACACCGCGCCCGGCCGCTGACCCCGCCCCCACATCGTGTGTCACCGGGGTCAGCGGCCGGGCGCGTTGGGTTCCAAGGCGGGGCCGGGCGGACGGGGTTCGTGGACCCGATCAGGACAAGCGACGGGACTCTGAGGTGCGGAGGCCATACCTAAGAAACGGCGAGTAACCCAACCCGCAGGTCATCAGGACAGGGCGTAGCGAATGCGACGGGGCGGGTGCTCGCGGAGGCCATACCTAAGGAACGGCGAGTTATCCAACCTGGAGGTCGACAGTGAAGGGCGTAGCGAATTCGGAGGTGCCGGTGCTCCCGGTGGTGCATCTGGCGCAGGTAGTCGGGACGGCGGCGATGTTCGCGGTGATCGGGATAGCCGCCGGTGCGATAGTGATGCTCCTCATCCGCCTGCGCGGATGGGCGTGGACGTGCGGGATGCCGTTGCTTCTCGCCGCGCCGTTCGCATCGCTGCTTGGATGGCATGGCGAGGTGACTTACGACGCGTGCGCGGTCGCGACGGTCGGAGGTGGCATCTGGCGACATTTGGTCGACATGCGAGCCGGAGGCGACCTGGCGGAGCTAGCACGGGATCGCGTAGGTCTGATGACACCGATCCGACGGTGGTGCGGCTGGCGCAGACTTCGGGCCGGCCACTGGGTCACGGACGACGGCGTCGCTATCGGCTTCTCTCGGAAGGCCCACCTCGTCCGAGTGCCGATCGTGAGCTCGCGATCCGTCATGGCGCTGGTCGTCGGAGCGACTGGGTCTGGCAAGACGATCTTGATGCTGCTGCTCGCACTGGCCGCGATCAAGCGCGGGTCGGGCGTGATCTTCATCGATCCAAAGGGGGACGACTACGTGCTCGAGCAGCTGCGCGAGGCCGCCGCGCGAGCTGGGGTGCAGTTCCTGCCGTGGGAAGCGCTCGGCAATGTCGTGTACAACCCATTCGAACGGGGATCGAACACAGAGATCGCTGACAAGCTACTGGCGGCGGAGGTCTTCACCGAGCCGCACTACCAGCGGCTTGCTCAGCGTTATCTCGGGCACGTGATTCGCGCCCTGAGGCTGGCCGACGTGGATGTCAGCCTTGCCACCGTCGTCGAATACATGCACCCTGGACGGCTGGCGACCCTGACGCGTCGCATGGCTCCGTCCGATGCCCGGCCGCTGCTCGAATACCTCGAGACGCTCACGCCACAGCAGGAGCGCGATCTTGCTGGTGCACGCGATCGGCTCGCGATCTCCGCCGAGTCAGACGCCGGACCCGCGCTCGATCCGGCAACGGGCGGAGTTCAGATCGATCTGCGCGGCTCGCTTGACCGAGCCGATGTCGTGCTCTTCAGGCTCGAGGCTGATCGACGACCGCTGGTGGCGCCGATGGTAGGTGCGGCGATCATCCAGGACCTCGTCGCGATCGACGACGAGCGGCAGCACGGCGAGCCGCGACCCGGGCTCATCATCATCGACGAGTACTCCGCAGTCGGAGCTCGACAGGTCGGGCGCCTCTTCGGCCGGAGCCGTGGCGCCCGCCTCAGCCAGGTCCTCGGCACCCAGGAGCTTGGCGAACTCGAATCGATCGACGCAAACGCGGTAGGTGGGGGCGGAAGCGTGCTCAACCAGACCGCAGGGAACCTCGAGGTCCTCATAGCGGGACGCCAGAACTTGCCGGACTCCGCTGAGATGATCGCCGCCATCGCCGGCACGCGCGGAGCATGGATCACCACTCAGCAAACGCACACTCCGGCGGCCGGACTCCTTACGGGATTGGGCTCTCGCTCGAGAGGGCGGGAGTACGTGATCCATCCGGACACGATCAAGGGCCTCGACGTCGGCGAGGTCGCCGTCATCGAGCCTCGCCTGCGCCGGGCCGCCGTCGTCCGCGTTTTTCATCCCGATCAGCTGCGGCGTCGTGGTGTCGAATGCTGACCGAGCGCGACATGACAATCGCTGAATGGATCGGGCGTCAAGGCGCGGTTCGTGCCGAGCACGTGATGACCCGGTTCTCGATCGGCAGGACGGCGACGTACAGGCGCCTGCACGAGCTCGTGGAGTTCGGGCTCGTGCGACGCCACCGCCTGCTGTACAACGACGGAGGACTGCTGACGGCGACTGCGGAGGGCCTACGATGCGCCGGACTCGGTCGACTCGCGCCGGCGCGGATCAGTCTCGCGCTCGTCCCGCACATGATCGCTTCGGCCGCGTTCGCGGCCGATCTCGAACCGCGGCTCATCCACGAGCAGCTGCTCAGCGACCGCGAACATCGCGCAGCGGAGATCGCGGCCGGAGAGCCGATCGCGTCCGCGATCATCGGTGCGCCGCGGAGCGGACACGAAGGACTCCACAGGCCGGACTTCGCGCTCGTCAAGCGAGACCGCGGTGATGTCGTCGCCGTCGAGATCGAGCTGACCCTGAAGAACCGCACCCGACTCGAGCGGATCCTCCGCGGCTATCTCCGGAATCAGAACGTGTCGGTCGTCCGCTATCACGCGCGACACGAGATCGCTGAAGCGGTAGAGCGAGTCGCACGAGCTGTCGGCGCTGAGGGCATCCTCGAGCTGGCGCCGCTCCCGCCGGACCGCGTCGCGACGAGCAGGAGCGGGTCATGAGCGACGCGATCGTGCCGCTCGACCGCGAGCTGCTCACCGCTGATGAGGTTGCCAAGCTCCTGCGCTTGCCGGTTTCGACGATCTACGACCTGGCCCGGACCGGACGATTGCCGCATCTCAAGATTGGCCGTGCGCTGCGCTTCAGTCGGAGCGATCTCGAAGCGCACCTGGCCGAGCGCTGTCGTGCTCACATCGCGGCTCGGGCCTGAGGCCGCGGGTAGCCTCCGCAGCCCGGCCGTCAAGGGCGCCGCTTCGCGGCTCGCTTCGCTCGGCCCTGACGGGCCGCCCTTGACTGCCGACCCGCGCCGGCTAATTGGCAATGATCGGTCCGCCCGGGGGCGGACCATCGAATTCTCTTCTCGAGCTGCTAACGCTGCGCATCGTGCATCGGCCGAGCGAGCGCTGGTCCGCAGCACTTCTTGTACTTCCGGCCGGATCCGCACCAGCAAGCCTCGTTACGTCCGGGCGGCCACGGGATCGCGGCACCCTCGCGCATGCGGTGCGCCGCGTACGCGGCCCGCGCTTCCTCGGGATCCTCGTCTTGCTCAGTGCACCACGCCGCGTATTCGTCGACGACGATCGGGACGATCGCGCGGATGGGTACGCCCTGGCTACGCATCCATTTGATGTTGCCGTCCATTCGCCCGCAGTAGTCGCTGTGGGGCACGCCGGCCCAGTCCTCGGCGAGGCTCGGCCAGCGCTCGATCGCCATCTCGTACTCATCCGCCGGGAACCAGGCGATCGACACAGCGACTTCTTCGTTCTCGCGGTCGCGGGGGCGCGTCGGGAGGCTGAAGTTCCCAGCTTCGTACAGTCGCGCGAGCCGGCGCTCGTGTGAACGCTCGTCCGAGCTCCACTCCGCCATGAACGGATCCACTCGTTCTTCGAGCTCGTCGAGTTCTCGACCGAGCGCGCTGAGACTGCGTCGGCGAACGTCTGAGAGCTGATTGATGATCCCCTCGGGGTCCTCGGTGCGCATGGCGAGTTCGATCCCCTCGCCGAGCCAGGCGATGGCAAGCTCGTGCTGTCCGATCTCGCTGTACGAAAGGCCGGCCGCGTTGTAGAGCCATACGTCGTCGGGATCCGTGCCCTTCAGCTCGGACCAGATCGCGGCCGCGTCCTCGTGTCGCCCCGCTCGGAGGTGGAACTCGGCGATGTCGGACCGGGGGTGCGGCTTCCCGCCCCAACCGAGCTCGATCGCGCGCTCGAGCGACGCGATGGCGTCGTCGTGGCGACTCTGGCGGTCGTACTCGCGGGCGAGATCGGCGTAGCACTCGGGCATCCAGAGCCCGCCCGTGTCTCGGAGCTCGACCAGCTCGTCGAGGATCGCCCGCGCCACGTCGAGGTCGCCATTCTTCAGAGCCTGCTCGAAGGTCACGCCGAATGAAATACCGCACAGAAAGGCGGAACGTCGGCGCGTTATCGCAATTTGCGCGCGCGGATACGCCGTGCCGCCGACTGTTGTGCGACTCTGGCGACGATGACCGTCGTCGATGTCCACGAGCAGCGCACGGGAGCGCCGGAGCAGCGGGCGGCCGCCGCCACGGCTCCCGCCCGCTGGCTGCTGGAGTTGGCGAGCACCGAAGGTGTCCCGCTCACCCAGACGAATACGGTCGCCAGAGCGGTCGTGCGCGAGATCGCCGAGCGCTGGCCCGACTGGTGGAACGCCGAGCTGTTCGGACCGCCGCACCGCGAGATGGACATGCCCTTGCTGGAAGAGCTGCGCCAAGGGCTGCGGCGCCGCCGGCTCGTCCGCCGGCGCGGACGCAAGCTCATCATCACGCCCCGAGGCCGGAAGCTCGCGGCGGACCCGATCGCGCTGCTCTACGAGTTCGGGTTGGATCTCGGCGGCGGTGACGCGTTCGCGGAAATGGTCGCCGAACGGGTCGTCGAGGCGCTCGAGGAGAGCACCGCGTGTGCCCGCGAGCAAATCGTCGCGCAAGCGCACGAGGCGGCACAGTGGGGCTGGCGCGACCAGGCGACAGGACATCCGCCCAGCGAACAAGGTGTCTCCTGCGTCGTCGGCGACGTCCTCTGCCGCGGCGAGGCGTACGGGCTGATCGACCGCAGACCCGATCCTGCGGCGCCACACAGTTGGAAGTCGCTGATCTCACTCAGCCCAGCCGCCAGGTCCGTGCTCGGGCGGCGCCGAACCGAAGTGGCGGGCCGAATGCTGTACGTGTTCGACGCGCAGCTGCTCAACCTCAGCGGCGTCAGCGCGACCGTCGCGGTCGCCGGACATGAACACCTCACCGTGCTGCACGACGCGATCCAGCAGGCGTTCAACTGGGAGAACGATCATCTCTACTCGTTCTGGCTCGATGGCCAGTTCTGGGGCGACGCTGCCGCTGAGCGCGTCATCCCGGGCGCCCCGGACACGGACAGCAAGACCGCGGAGGTGCCCGTCGACGACCTCCGCCTCAGGATCGGGGCACCGATCGCGTACGTCTTCGACTACGGCGATGATTGGCGCGTGATGCTCACGTTGCGCGAGCGAGTTGACGGTGGCGGCCCGTTGCCCCGCGTGAGCGAGCGACGAGGAACCGCACCGCCCCAGTACCCGCCGCTAGACGACGAATAGCCGCTCGCGTCCAGGCGGCGCACGATTGGACACATGGTTGCGGTCGATTGGACACATGGCTGGTCTATAATGGACTCATGACCGAGCTGGCGATCTTGGCCCGTGAGGTAGCCGTGCATGAACGCACGCTCCGCCGCGCGGTCGCGGAGGGGAGCCTTCGCGCCGCTCGGCCGTCCCCGAGGACTTTGGCGATGTCGTTGTCCGAGCGGGAGTACGTGCGACGCTCGTGGAAGCTGCTCTCGACTCTGAGGGGAGCTCTACGCACCGAGCACAACGTCCGCTTCGCTCTGCTGTTCGGCTCGGTGGCCAGAGGCACTGCGGCTCCTGGAAGCGACGTCGACGTGCTCGTGGCTCTTCGTGATCAGGATCTGGAGCGGGTCGTCGAGCTGTCTACGAAGCTCACGGCGGCGATCGGGCGCCGCGTTGACGTGGTCCGCCTTGAAGATGCCGAGAACGAACCAGCATTCCTCGCCGACGTGATCGACGACGGGCGAGTGCTCATCGACCGCGAAGGGCTGTGGCCACGGCTCCGGGACCGAGGGTCCAGCCTGCGACGAGTGGCGCGCCGGAGTCAGGCAGAGCGAGCCGACGCCGCCCTCGCCGGCCTTGACCGCATCTTGAAGCGGTGATGATGCCCGATCCCCATCTCAGGCCGGCAGACAAGAAGCGCTGGCATCTCGCGATCGTCCGCCACCTCGAGGATCTCCCGCGCCAGTACGCGGCGCTCGAGCACGCCATGGCGAGCTTCGGCGAGGACTTCGACCTCCAGGAGTTCAAGGCGGCCTACAACACCTCGGACGACATGGACGCGTACAACCGCGTGCAGGCGGTCGAGCGAGCTCTCGGGCGCGTGCAGAACTACGTGGGCGAGCTCGCCGAAGCCGGCGTCAAGCTCGCGGCTTTGCGGAGACCTGCGGACGCTCCCGGTTCGGCGACGCAGATCGCTTTCGAAGCCATGCGCGACGCAAAGATCATCACCGCGAGGCTCTGCAGCCGGCTGGTCCAGGCGCAGAACGCGCGGACACGAATTGAGCACAGCTATGTCCAGACGCCCGCTGGCGACGTGCATCGCGCCGCGATCCTCGTACGCGATACAGCGCGCGACTTCATAGGCTCATACCGGGACTGGATCGAGCCGTACCTCACAAAACCAGAGTCCTGACCGGAGGGCGCCGAGCTTGGCGTCACGCGAATGCGCGATCGACGGCGTCGGCCTCCTGGTCGCTCGGCTGGTAGTGCGCGTAGATCTGCGTGGTCTTCGAGTCGGCATGGCCCATCCAGTGCTGCAGCGTGCGCATCGGAGTGCCGGCGGCTGCCATCCGCGTGCCAAACGTGTGGCGGAGCTCGTGAAACGTGATCCGGTGGACCTCAGCGCGGTCGATCGCCTGCTTGAAGCGACGGACGAGCTTCGAGCGGTCGAGCGGCTTGCCCGTCTCCGGATGGCAGAAGACGAGATCGCGGTCGCGCGAGTAGACCGATCGCTCACACAGGCCAGCGAGCGCGATGGAGACGCGTTCGGCCATTGGCACCGACCGACCGGAGCCAGCCGACTTCGGATCGCCGAACTCACCGCGGACGTAGGGCGAGACGACCCGAATCTTCCGCGCATCGAAGTCGACGTCGCGCCAGCGCAGCCCGAGGAGCTCGCCCTGGCGCAGCCCGGTCATAGCGGCGGTCAGGTAGAGCGTCGGCTCGATCCGGCCGAACGCGTCGTCGGGGTAGTCGGCGGTGATGAGCAGCTCCAGCTCGTCCTGGCTCAAGAACTGGATCCGGGTCTCGGTCTTCCGGGGCCGTGGACGCTCCGCCAACTTCACCGGGTTGGAGTTGCACCAGTGCCTGCGCAGCCCCAGCTCGAACACCGAGTGGATCGTGTTGACGTGGTTCCGGATCGTCTTCGGAGCCAGCGTTGTGCCCTTGGCGGTGGCGTAGCGCTCGATGTCCTCAGGGCGAATCCGATCGAGCGTCTGTCCGGCGAAGAACGGCACGATGTGGTTGCGGAGATCCGCGGCGACGGTAAGCCGGTGGGACTTCTTGCGACCGCGTAGCTCGAGCCGACGGCAAAACTCGGCGCCGGCCTCCTCCATCGTTACCCGCCGATCGTCGGCGACGCGCGGCGCGGCCAGTTCGCGCATGCGTCGGAGCGCACGCTCCGCCTGGGTCTTGGTCAGGCCGTCGGCGTGGGACTCGGTGCGGGCCGGCCCGACCTTGCGCCGGATGCGCCGGCCATCCGGCCCGTACCACGACGCGATCCAGGACCGCCCAACCACCTGCAGTGTGCCGGTGCCATACCCACGCCGCTTCTTATCGCTCGATGTGCTCATCTTGGCCCCCGGAGCGACCGCCCGGATACGGCGCCGGGAGGCCGGTGCGGTTCCCCCATGTACTGTTCATGTACCATTTTGACCCGATCGTACCTGACCGTACGGACGTCAAAGGCCAAGAATTACGGGCTTTGGCACCCAGTCTGATACAGGTAAATCCGGCTGGGGGCCGGGCGGTCGCAGGTTCAAATCCTGTCTCCCGATTACGTAGAGCTGCCGGTGCTGACGGGATCCCTCCCTCAGCAATCAAGCGGGAGTCTCCCGGCGGCGGGCGTTCACCCGGGCGGCCTTCATCGTCAGGTAGTCCCGCTCGGGCAGGTTGGTCGTTCGGTTCGCAGCCGTCCTGTACTCGGCGAACGCGGCATCGAGCTCGCCGCTCATCTCGAGCAGATGGGCGCGAGTCGCGTGGAGACGATGGTGGCCGGCCAGTGGCTGCTCAAGTGGCGCAAGGAGCGCGAGTCCGGTCTCCGGACCCTCGAACATCGCAACAGCGATGGCCCCGTTGAGCGAGATCATCGGGTTTGAGGTCATCTGCTCAAGCACGGCGTAGAGGGCGGCGATACGGCGCCAGTCGGTGTCCTGCGGGCGTGCGGCGGTGTCATGGAGTGCGGCGATCTGGGCCTGGATCAGATACTCGCCGGCGGCCCCTGTGCTCGACGGCGCCCGCGCCAGCTCGACCCCCTCCGCGATCAGTTCGCGGTCCCAGAGCGATCGATCCTGCTCATCGAGCGGGACGAGCTCGCCGTCGGCAGTCGTACGGGCCGAGCGGCGTGCCTCGGTGAGCAGCATCAGCGCGAGCAGCCCCGCCACCTCCTGGTCCTCAGGAAGTGCCCGGTGGACGATTCGAGCGAGCCGGATCGCCTCCCGGGAGACGTCGGCTCGCGCCAGCTGCGGCCCGCCGGAAGTCAGGTAGCCCTCGTTGAAGATCAGGTAGAGGATGTGCAGGACCGACGCCAGTCGCTCCGACCATTCCTCGCCGGTCGGCATCGGGAACGCGATCCCGGACGCCTTGATCGTTCGCTTGGCGCGACTGATCCGCTGAGCCATCGTTGCCTGGGGAACGAGAAACGCGGCAGCAATCTCCGCTGTGGTCAGGCCTGCGACCGCCCGCAGGGTGAGCGCGATCGCCGACGCCGGCGTGAGCTCGGGGTGGCACGACATGAACATCAGCGCGAGTGTGTCGTCGTGTTCCGGCGACGGGGGCGGGTCGCGGGACTCTCGCACGGCGGCGGCCGCCTCACGGTCACGCCGCGAGGACTCGCTGCGGACTCGGTCGATGACCCGCAACGTCGCGACGTGGATCAACCAGCCGACGGGATTCTCGGGCGTGCCCTGGCGTGGCCACTGCTGCGTCGCCGCGAGCATCGCCTCCTGGGTCGCGTCCTCGGCGTCGGCAAAGTCGCCGAATCGCCGTGCGACCGCGGCGAGGACCCGCGGCGCAGCGTCGCGCAGCAGGTCCTCGATCTCTCGCGTTCGGCTCACTGCTCGGGCATCGGGGCGCCCATCACTTCGCGCACCTCGATCACCGTCTTGATCGGCTTGCCTCCCGGTCCGGGCGCCGCCGACGCCTCGGCCGCGATCTTGATCGCCCGCTCGAGCGACTCGACGTCGATCATCCGGTAGCCCGCGAGCAGCTCCTTGCCCTCCGGGAACGGTCCATCGGTGACCACCGGCGAGCCACCCCCATCGCTGACGACGAACTTCGCCTGCTCTGGCGCGGTCAGCGCCTGCGCGTCGACCAACTCGCCGCTCTCCCCCAGCCGCCGGTTCAGCTCACGCTGAAACTCGATGTGCGCCGCCGCATCCTCCGGCGCCCACGCGCCGATGAACTCGGTCGCGTTCTCCGTCGGTGCGTAGTCCTGCAGCAACATGAACTTCATCTGCTTTCTCCCTCTTTCCTATTCGGTCGCAGCGTAGGCCGCGATGGTCGCGTCGCCGTACAGGCGCGTGTACCCAGGTGTCGGAGCGGCCCCGCAGATCTCGACATCGCTCCGCCTGTGCTGCCGCCGGCCGACGCGCCGGGAGGTCTAGGAGCCGGGGGCCGGAAGCGGCGCCCGCCGCGCGATCAACTCCGCCGCGTCGGGCAGCGCCGTGCGCGAGCGGTCGACGAGGATCGGCGAATCGAGCGCGGGTCCGAGCGCCCCCGGAGCTGCGTCGTCGGGCGAGTCGAGCGCGTGCTGGAGGCTCTGCACGAACGCGTCGGGCCGGTCGGTCTGCACGTAGTGGTTGGCGCCGGGGATCAGGTAGAGCGCGTTGCGTCCGGGTTTGAACATCAGGTGCTCGTGCCACACGTGGGTCGCGACGCGGATCGGCGCGATCCGGTCGTACACGCCCCAGATCACCGTCGTCGGAAGGCCCGTGGCGGCCAATGCGCGCAGCCAGGCGCCTTCGTCGACGGAGCGCTCGTGAAGGTACTGAATCGTCTCGTGGAGGACGGCGATCCCGTCCTCGTGAGCGAACGTGGCGGCGAGGGCCTGCACGTCGGGGTCGTCGGGTGCACGGGGCGGCGTGAACGTCGTGGCGCCCATGCCCGCGGCCAGCTGATCGGGCGTGATCCGCACGAGCAGCTCCGGGTTGTGAAGCATGATCCGCTGCGCGTCGGTGAGATTGGACAGCGGCAAGAAGACGTTGGCGTTCGAGAGCACCAGGTGCTCGACCGCGACCCGCGCCCGCCCGTCCGCGGCGCCCGCGGCATGGATCAGGGCGACGCTGTCCCCGCGGTCATGGGCGACCATGACGACGGATCGCGCACCGACGACCTCCGCGATGTAGTAGTCGAGCAGCTCGGCGTCACGCCGGAGGCTGTAGCCCCACCCCCGCGGCTTGTCGGAGAAGCCGTACCCGGGGAAGTCGACCAGGCACACGCGGTAGCGCATGGCGAGGCGCTCGGCCACGGCCAACCAGTCGATGCTGCAGGTGGGAAAGCCATGGACGAGCGAGACGACGGGCGCGTGCGGATCGCCGAGCTCGACGTGGAAAACCTGGACGGGTGGCGCGTCCTCAACGCTCGGACGCCAGGTGAAGTACGCGCCGCGGGCGTGCCACCCATCGGCGCGGGACATGGCGGCGTCGGTCACCTGCCAACCCTAACCGGCCCGCGCCGGGCGAGACGGAGGCCGACCTCCCTACCCGGGCAGATCGACCCAGGCGAGGCTGCGATTCCACAGCGCTGCCGCGAGTTCGGGCGTCGCGACCGCGCTCGGGTCCTTGCGACGGCAGTCGTCGTAGTACAGGCCACTCTCGTCGGCGACCTCAGGCGAGGCCGCGCAGTACAGCGTCGTCTTCGCGCCGTCCGCCGCCGAGAGCATGCGGCGCTTGAGCAACGGTCGCACCGGCCAGGGGACCCGCCGCCAGACATCGGTGGCGACCGCCCCGGGATGCAGCGCATACGTTGTCACCCGGTCGCCGGCGAGTCGCCGGGCGAGCTCCTGGGCGTGCAGCACGTTGCCGAGCTTCGAGACCCCGTATTCCGGCATCCCGGTGAAGCTCTTCGTCGGCTGACGCACCGCTGCGTAGTCGATCCCCGTCGCCCGGTAGTGGCCGATGCTCGAGACGTTGACGATCCGAGCGGGGGCGCTCTCCCGCAGCCGGTCGAGCAGCAGACCGGTGAGCAGGAACGGTCCGACGTAGTTCGTCCCGAACGCGAGCTCGAACCCGCTCGGCGTCATCCCACGCTGTCCGGCGAGCCCGGCGTTGTTGATCAGCCCGTGCAGTGGCTCCCCGCTGCGCAGGAACTCGCTCGCGCAGGCGCGCACCGAGTCGAGATCGCCGAGATCGAGTGCGAGGAACTCGAGTGCGCGATTGCCGGTCTGCGCCCCGATCGCGTCGATGGCCGCCCGGGTTGCCTGCTCGGACCGGCAGGCGAGCACGACTCGGGCGCCGCGGCCGGCGAGCGCGAGGGCGGCCTCCCGGCCGATCCCCGAGTTCGCTCCGGTGACGAGAAACGTTCTGCCGTCGAGATCGCCGATGCTCGCAGCATACGTAACCCGCGCCCGGAATCCTCAGCGCGGCGAGCGGATCGTCCGAGAGATCCTCAGCGCGGCGCACCGGTCGTCCGGCGGACCTTCAGCTCGAGCGGAAGCTGCTCGTGCAGCGGCCCCCAGCCACACCCGTCGAGCGCACCGAGGAGTCGCTCGACCCCCCGGCGGCCGCTCTCGCGCAGCGACTGATCCACTGTCGTGAGCCCGACATACCGGGCCACGTCGATGTCGTCGTAGCCGATCACCGAGAGGTCATCGGGCACGGCCAGCCCCTCGGCGGTGGCCGCCTCGAGCACGCCGAGCGCTTGGATGTCGGAGGCGGCGAACACCGCGGTCGGCGGCCGGCGGAGGTGAAACAGCTCCCGGGCGAGCCGGTGTGCGGCGGCGCGACCGTGCGGGGCGACGCCGCGCAGGGTGCGGCGCGGTGGGATGCCCGCCTCGCGCAGCGCGGTGCGATAGCCCTCGGCGCGGCGATCGGTGGACGAGAAGCCGAAGCCGGGCTCCGGCGCGTCGCCGATGAAGGCGATCTGCTCGTGGCCGAGCTCGATCAGGTGGCGTGTGGCGAGCTCGCCCCCGGCGACGTCGTCGGTGAAGACGCACGGCAGCTCGCGGTGACGGGCGTCGAGGAGGACGGTGGCGACCCCGGAGTCACGGATCGCCTCGACCTCCTCGTCGCTCGGGACGAGCGAGACGAGCAGCAGCCCGTCGACCTTGGGCGCCGGCCAGCCTGGCGACATCGGTGATCGTCGCGCGTACGGCGCTGCCGCGAGGCCGGTCCGGGGCACTCTGAGGCCGAGGTGTGGAGCCCACCGCCTCGGATACTACGGCGCTCTCCAGCAATCATGACGAACGGGCCGCAGCCCGCTGCTCACACCTCGGCGCCGCGACGAAGGCGAGCAGGATGAGCGCGTTGTGCAGCGTGTCCTGAGCCGAGAGCAGGAGGGGTGAGCAGCAGCACCGGTCCGACCTCGCCGACCGCTCCGGCCGCGAGCAGATACGTGCCGAGACGGGTGCGCAGCTCGCCCGCATCGGAGACGATCGGCAGCAGCGTGCCGATCGCGGTGGTGGCGAGCGCCGAACCGGTGTAGAGCAGCGAGAGCACGATGCCGGCGGCGGCGGGCAGGCCGCCGATCGAATAGGCGATCGCGAGTGACATCGCCCAGCCGAACAGCGCGAGGCGCATCGGCATACCCCGGATCGCAGGAGATCGAGCTCGTAGCCGGCGAAGAAGAAGAGCAGGCCAAGGCTGAGATCGGCGAAGAACGAAATCGGGGGGGCGACGTGCAGGCCGGCAACCTGCCGGCCCGATGAGCACGCCGAGCACGAGCTCGAGCACAACGGCGGGGATCACGACGGGGCCGAACCTGACTGTCGCCGCGATCGTGCCGGCCACGGCCGACGCGCCAACGATGGCCAGAAACGTCCCCGGCGCGATGGCCACCACCACACCCCCGGCGATCATGACCCGCCCACCCTAACGCAGGGGCGTCCGCTCGCCCAAGCGCCCTACCAGGGTCGGCTCTTGAAGCGCGGCGAGGGTCCGATCCGGTCGTTGGCGTGGTAGGCGTAGTCGATCGCGATGCCCTCGTCCCAGATCCCCGAGGGCGCCCAGTGGCCGGAGCGTCCTGGGCACGTCGGCGCGGCGCTCTCGCCGGGCGTCGTCACCCACACGAAGCCGTCGAGGAATCTCGAGTACATGCCGTAGGAGCGGCCGTTGCTCGCCCCCGGGCGGGGTCCGAGGCCGCGGTGCGGCGGGTTGCACAGCAGCTCGATGCCCTCGGTGACCGGGTTGCGATTGAGGATCGGCCCCTGGCCGGCACCGCGGGTGTCGACGACGAAGTGCAGGCCGCCGGTCAGCTGCGCGACCCGATTGCCGAACTGGATCTCCCGGTAGGCCCAGTTGAAATGCGTATCGCCGAGGAAGAAGCCACGGATCTTGTGTGTGTCGCTGGCGTTGAGCACGCGGGCGACGTTGCCCGGCGAATCGGCGTCGACCGTCCCGCCCTCGACGTAGAGGAGGGCATGGGGCAGCTTCGAGAGCTGGTCGATCTCGTACTTGAGCAGCGCCGTCCGGCCCTGCACCGCGCTCGGATTCGTCCAGCACATCGTGTCGAGCGCGTCCTCCTCGACGAAGATCACGGCGGGGAACCGGCCAACCGCGGCGCGCAGCGCGTCGACCTCGGACTTGAAGCGCGAATGATTGCCGCTGTTGCACCCCGAGTGATGCAGGAAATAGGTCGTGATCTCGGCGGCCGCCCCGGGCGTCGTCCGCTGGATGCGGCAGACGTAGTTCTGCACCTGGGTGAAGATCGCCTGGCCCGAGCCGCCCGCGGTGTAGAGGCTGAACTGGTGCGCCTGGGGATACTGGCCGATCTTCTCGAGCTCGTGCACCCGGAAGGAGGTGAAGCGGGCGAGGTGCATCGCGTTGACTCGGCGCGTGAAGCTCTTCCACGGGACCGGGATGCCACCCCATTGCGTGCTGAGCCAGCCGAGGCCGGCCTCGTTGGCGATCGCGTCGGCCGCGTCGCCGCCGTAGAACCACGGGCTCTCGACGAACATGCGGGCGTTCGTGAGCGGGTCGGTGCCGCTGAAGCCGGCGGTGCCGAGCGGGTTGACCGGGTTGTGCGGCGTGTGATCCGGCGAGCTGCACTGCGTCGCGTAGCCGGCGGCCCGCGCGCGGTGCGGTCTCCCCCACGACGTCGCCGCGGCCCAACCCGCAACGCTCACCACCACTGCGATCAGCGCAACTAGCCTGCCGCGCCACACCATCGACAACCTCCCGTCACCTGGAATACATCGGACGAACTGCTCCTCCCCTTGAGCGCACGGGGGGCCTCCGGTCGGCGCAGACTAGCACCGTGACGAGCGGGCTCAGCCGCCGCGAGGGCTCGTCCACGCTCAGCGAAGCGGCGCGATCGTGAGCAGCGCGGCGCTGCCCGCTGGCAGGCTCACGCGATAGCTCTGCGCGGTCGCAAGGCGTGTGCTCTGCAGGCCGCCGCCGAGCGCGCCGGTGCTCGTCGGCGCGCCGAAGGTCTGCCCGGCGAGCGTGACGCCCGCCGTCGCGGCGAGACTCGGCGCCGTGAGCCGCTCGAGCGTGGCCATCCCGGCGCGCGACGCGAGACGGACCAGCACGACGTGGCGCCGCATCGCGCTGTCGTTGATGAGAACGATGCGGGTCGTGCCATCCGGCGCGCGGATCGCCCACGCGCGCACCTCACGCGGGCCGGCGATCGCCGTGCCCAGCAGGCGCGCCCCCGGCGGGGCAGCGCGGCGGAAGAGGAGCATGCCGTAGTACTCGGGACGCACCGAGCCGCTCCAGCCCCGCGATGAGACGGTGAGGGTGAACGGCTCGTTGGCCGGCGCTCCGGCCCACGTGTGGACGTTGACGCCGTCCACGCCGGCCCGCGCCATCGCGAACAGCGTGTCGAGCATCCACAGCGCGGAGGCGAACGTGTTGCTCACGCCGGCCTCGCCCTGACAGGTGACCGAGTTCAGCTCGTCGACCCGGAACGTGCGGCCGTAGCGATGGGCCTCGCTCGCGCCCGCAGCAAGCGGGGCGGCGAGCCCGGTGGAGGACAGCGGCGCCAGGAGGTGCGCGACCGAGGGAAAGTGCGGCGAGGTCGCCGAGGTGACGCAGCGGTTGAGCGGATAGCGGTGGACCGTCACCTCACGCAGGGACGGGATCGTCGCGAACAGGCGCGGGAGCCGGACGAGCCAGTCAAGACGGTCGAGGGCGGGCCCGGCGAAGCTCGGCGCCGGCAGCGCGGCACGGAAGCGGACGATGTCGGCGAGCCACGCGGTGAATCCGTAGCCGGGCGAGCGGCCCGGCACCGCGAGGTGGCCGGCGGTGCGATACCAGAGGGCCGAGTAGTGATCGGGCTCGTTGCCGGGCTCGAGCGCGACGATGCGCCGGGCTCCGATCCCGTCGACGAGCTCGCGGGCCTCGACCCCGGCGATGCGGGTCGAGTCGGCCTCGAGGTTGATGCCGAGCACGAGCTGTGCCCGTGTCGCCTGCGCGAGCGCGCGCACGACGCCGACCCAACGAGGGGTGAGGTCGTAGCTGACCCCGGCTGGGCGGCGGACGCCGCGCACCGGCCACCAGGTCCAGTCGGTGCTGTCGCCGCCGATCCGCAGCTGAACCCCCCCGGCGGGCGCGAGCGCGTCGAGGAGCCGGACGAAGACCGGGTCGATCTGACCCGGACGGGTCGCCATGCCCGTGTACTCGAACACATGCCCGTACTCCAATGACAGGCCGAGGAATCCGGGGGCGACCGGGCGGCTGACCGCGGTCGAGCGGATCCACACGGAGGTGTCCGACGGGGACGTGCCCGCGCCACGCGCCCCCGCGGCGAGCACCAGACAGGCGCAGCTGGCGCTCACCGCCGCCGATCTGAACCCCATCGGACGAGAGTACGGGCTTGCCGTGGTCCCGCGGCGCCCGCTGACGGGCGGCACTCTCCCCAGCCGGGGCTCTTCGGCGGCCGGGCGCTCAGAAGTGGCCGCGGAGGTTGGTCGCCGCGATCCGGCGAGTGTCGTCCGGCGCCGGCCGCAGGATCATCACCTCGGCGGGCACGCGATCGAGCAGCCACTCGAGGTCATCGCTACTGAGGCCGGCCTCCGAGCTCTCGGTCGCCGAGACGATCACGCGGTCGAAGTGCTCCTCGTCGAGCAGCCGGCGGAGCGCGTCGCGGTAGGTGCGCCCCCGCCCGACCCGGGCGTCGACCTCGACGCCCTGGCTCGCGGCTTTCTGCTCGATCGTCTCGAGCAGCGTCATCGCCTCGGCGCACTGGGCGGGCACGGCCGAATCGATCGGCAGCTGCCGCGGGACGCGGGCGAGGAACGCCGGCATGATCGTCGCGTTCTCGGCCTTGGCCAGCCGCACGGCGGCCTCGAAGGCGCGGCGGGAGATCGCCTGGCCGGTGAACGGCAGCAGGATGCGTCGCACCGTCGCCGGACGCTCGGCGCGCGGACGGCGCCCGTGGGGTGGCAGCCAGTAACCCGCGCCCACGCCGAGCGCGATCCCGACGAGCGCGGCGACAAACACAATGACGACGGTCATGACTGATCTCCATTCATACGTCCGGTGCGGTCGGCGACGATCCGCACGTCGATTCCGGGCAGCAGCTCCATGAGCCGCTGGGGCAACGGGGTGCGCAGCCGGGCGACCCCGTGCGCCGGTCGACTGCGACCCATCAACAAATAGGTACTCCGCTGCCGGCGAGCCACCTCGGCGATCGCTTCCGGCACGTTGTCGGACTCCTCGACGATGAGCTTCGCCCCGAGGACGGACGCGAGCTGGCGAAGCGCCCCCAGCGAGTTCTGCTGCTCGTCGGAGAGCTTGCCGGCCGGCGGCCGGATCCAGAGCAGGTCGAGGTCAGCCCCGAGCCGCTGCGCCGAGCGCCAGGCGCGGCGGACGAGCCGCTGAGCGCCGGGATAGGGCTCGACGAGGGCGAGCAGCCGCTCGCCGAGCAGGGCCGGGCCCGCGGAGACCATCTCGTTGCGCGACCCCACTCGTTCGACCGTGGTCAGCCGCTTCTGGCCGACCTCCTCCGCCACCTGGCGGAGGGCGATCTCCCGCAGGGTCGAGAGGTTCTCGATGCGGAAGAAGTTGTTGAGCGCGGCGTCGATGCGCCCGCTGCCGTAGATCTTGCCCGCGGTCAGGCGCTCGAGCAGCTCTTCCGGGGTGAGGTCGACGAGCACGATCTCGTCGGCGCGGCCGAGGACGGCGTCGGGAATCGTCTCCCGGACGCGCACCCCGCTCAGCTCGGCGATCTGGTCGTTGAGCGACTCGAGGTGCTGGACGTTGATCGTCGAGAGGACGTCGATGCCGTGGTCGAGTACGTCCTCGACGTCCTCGTAGCGCTTGTGGTGCTCGACGCCCGGGGCGTTGGTGTGCGCGAGCTCGTCGATCAGGCACAGCTCCGGCGCGCGGATGAGGATCGCCGGCAGGTCCATCTCCTCGAGCGCCGTGCCGCGATAGTCCACCCGCCGGCGGGGAATCATCGGCAGCCCCTCGGCGCGCCGGGCGGTGTCCGCCCGGCCGTGGGTCTCGAGCAGGCCGACGACGACGTCGCGGCCCCCCTCGAGCTCGGTGTGCCCGTCAATGAGCATCCGGTAGGTCTTGCCGACACCGGCGGCCATGCCGAGGAACACGCGCAGGTGGCCGCGGCGGGTGGTGTTCATGGGCAGTGCCTCGCCCGGCGCGAACAGACCAGCGCTCACGCCCCGAGCAGGTTGTGGATGATCAGGTCGATCAGCTTAATCCCGATGAACGGGGCGATGAGCCCGCCGAGTCCGTAGATGAGCAGGTTCCGCCGCAGCAGGCCGCTCGCGCCGATCGGCCGGTACCGGACCCCGTGCAGCGCCACGGGGATCAGCAGGGGGATCACGATCGCGTTGAAGATGATCGCGGAGATCACCGCCGACTCGGGGGTCCCGAGATTCATGATGTTGAGGACGTGGAGCGGGCCCTGCCCGCCCTTCGTCGTCGCCCACGTCGTCACGAAGATGGCCGGGAGGATCGCGAAGTACTTGGCCACGTCGTTGGCGATCGAGAACGTGGTCAGAGCGCCGCGGGTGATGAGCAGCTGCTTGCCGACCTCGACGATCTCGATCAGCTTCGTCGGATTGGAGTCGAGGTCGACCATGTTGCCGGCCTCGCGGGCGGCCTGGGTGCCGGTGTTCATCGCCACCCCAACGTCGGCCTGGGCGAGCGCTGGAGCGTCGTTGGTGCCGTCCCCGGTCATCGCGACCATGCGGCCGGACGACTGCTGCTCCTTGATCAGAGCGAGCTTCGCCTCCGGCGTGGCCTCGGCGAGGAAGTCGTCGACCCCGGACTCCTCGGCGATCTTGGCCGCGGTGAGGCGGTTGTCCCCCGTGATCATGACGGTGCGGATGCCCATCGCGCGGAGGTGATCGAACCGCTCCCGCATGCCCTCCTTGATCGTGTCCTTGAGGTAGATGACGCCGAGCACCTGCGAGTCGCTGGCCACGGCGAGCGGAGTACCACCCTCACGCCCGATGCGGTCGAGCACGGGCTGGAGCTCGGCGGGTGGCCGACCACCCTCGGCCCCAACGAAGTCAATAATCGCGTCCCCAGCCCCCTTGCGCAGCTGGCGGCCGTCGAGATCGACGCCGCTCATGCGGGTCTGGGCGGTGAACGGGACGAACCGGGCCTGGAGGCTGGTCATGTCGTGCTCACGGATGCCGTACTGCTTGGCGAGCACGACGATCGAGCGGCCCTCCGGGGTCTCGTCGGCGAGTGAGGACATCTGGGCGACCTCGGCCAGCTCGGCCTCGGACACGCCCGGCATCGGGATGAACTCCGAGGCGAGGCGGTTGCCGATGGTGATCGTGCCGGTCTTGTCGAGCAGCAGCACGTCGACGTCCCCCGAGGCCTCGACCGCGCGGCCGGACAACGCGAGCACGTTGCGCCGCACGAGGCGGTCCATGCCCGCGATCCCGATCGCCGAGAGGAGCGCCCCGATCGTCGTCGGGATGAGCGCCACGAGCAACGAGATCAACGTCGTCTCGGAGATCGGAGTGTCCGCGAACAGACCAAACGGGCGCAGCGTGACCACGACGATCATGAACACGAGCGTCAGCCCGGCGAGCAGGATGTTGAGCGCGATCTCATTCGGCGTCTTGCGCCGCTCGGCACCCTCGACGAGGTTGATCATCCGGTCGAGGAACGACTGCCCCGGCTCCTGGGTGATCTCCACGACGATGTGGTCCGAGAGCACGCGAGTGCCGCCGGTGACCGCGCTGCGGTCGCCACCTGACTCGCGGATGACCGGAGCCGACTCACCGGTGATCGCCGACTCGTCGACCGAGGCGATGCCCTCGATCACCGTGCCGTCGCCCGGGATCAGCTCGCCGGCGTCGACGAGGACGACGTCGCCCTTGGCGAGCTCGGACGCCTGCTTCGTGCTCCCGTCCCGCATCGTGGCGACGGTTTCCTGGCGCATCGAGCGCAGCGTGTCGGCCTGGGCGCGGCCGCGGCCTTCGGCGAAGGCCTCGGCCATATTGGCGAACACGACGGTCAGCCACAGCCAGAACGAGATCGTGAACGTGTACCAGGCCGGCTCGTGACCGCCGCCGAGCGGCTTGCCGCCGAACACCTGGATCAACCAGGTCACCGTGGTGATCACCGCACTGATCTCGACGACAAACATCACCGGGTTGCGGATCTGCACACGCGGATCGAGCTTCACGACGCTTTCGACGATCGCGCGCTTGACGATGTCGCCCCGGAAGAGCGAAATGGCCCGGCGCTCGGAGGGCGTGCTGCCGGGAGCGGTATCCACTGACATCAGCGACCTCCCTGGAGACGATCGAGGGCGAGGTTGAGCTCGAGCACGTTGACTCCGGGCTCGCCGGAGAACCCGAGCCCACGCCCGTGGGTGTATTGCGAGATCAGTTGATCGACCCGCGACATCGACAGATGGCGAACCGCGGCGACGCGGTGGGCCTGGATGTCGGCGTTGGCGACCGAGATGTCTGGGTCGACGGACGAGGCCGAGCTGTTGACTGCGTCGACCGGAACCTGCGACTTCGTCAGTGACGGGTCATACGGCTTCTCCAGCGCAAGGTACGCCTGAAGGTTGCCGGCAAAGATGCCCTCGCTGATCGTGCTGTTCGGGCCGAGGTTCGAGAACGCCGTTCCGGCGGCGTTGTCCGGGGTGCCGCCGTTGACGTACGGCTCACCGGTCGACGACGGGCGGGACTGGAAGTACTTCTTGACCGGGACGAGCATGGGGCCGCCGGTCTTCGTCGTGGCCGGCTTGCCGTTCTTGCCGGCGAGCTGGCGCTCGAACGACTGGCCGATGATCTTGGAACCGACGAGCTGTCCGCTCACGTAGACCTTCTGGCCGTTGGCATTGCCGGGAAAGGCGACTTGGCTGACGCCCGTGACGAGGAGCGGGTACAGAATCCCGCAGACGAGCGTGAGGACGACGATCCCGATCGCTGAGCTGATGATGTCTCGTTTCATGGCTTAGTAAAGGTGGGGGGTCAGGCCCTGCACGACTGGACCGAGCAGCAGGGCGGGGAAGAAGGTCAGGGCGCCGACGAGCACGATCACGCCAATCAGCAGCACAACGAACGTGGCGTTGTCGGTGCGCATCGTCCCGAGGCCGGGTGGGCTGACCCGCTTGCCCGCCAGCGCGCCGGCCACGGCCAGCGCGAACAGGATCGGCGCGAAGCGGGCGAACAGCATGTCGAAGCCGCCGAGCAGGTTGGCGAACGTGACCCCGTGCGAGCCTAGGTTGCCAGCGTTGGGCTGGATGAAGCCGGTGTAGCCGGCGAACGCCGAGCCGTTGTTGTTGGCCTGCGAGAGGTAGGCGTAGAAGCTCTCGGAGAAGCCCTGCGGGGTCTTACCGCCGCTGGCGGACATCGCGACGCTCGAGATCGACGCCCGCCCGGCGCGGGCTGCCGTGGCCATCGCCGTGCAGAACAGGGCCGCCAAGGGCGTAATCAACAACCCGATCGCCACCAGCTTGATCTCACGCGCCTCGATCTTCTTGCCGAGGTACTCGGGGGTGCGCCCGACCATGAGCCCGCCGATGAACACCGCGAGCAGGACGTAGAGGAGGATCGAGTAGAGGCCGGTGCCGACGCCCCCGAAGATCACTTCGGATGCCGACAGGTTGGCCATCGGCACCGCGCCGCCGATGCCGGTGAAGGATTCGATCGCGCTGTTGACGGCACCACACGAGGTGACCGTGGTGACCACATCGAACAGCGCCGAGCCCGCGATGCCAAAGCGCTGGTCCTTGCCCTCCATGTTCCCGCCGGTGGAGCCGGCGAACACCCCGGTGTGCAGCCCGGCAGCGTGCTGGGCGGGGGAGCCGTGGGCCTCAGCGATGTAGGCGACGATGCACGCGCCGAGGAACATGACCATCATCGTCGAGTAGATGGCGTAGCCCTGGCGGCGATTGCCGGCCATGCGGCCGTACATGAACACAAGCGCGGCCGGAATGATGAGCACGGCCAGCATCTCGACGAGGTTGGTGAACCCGCTCGGATTCTCGAACGGATGCGAGGAGTTGACGTTGAAGAACCCGCCGCCGTTCGTACCAAGCTCCTTGATTGCCTCCTGCGAGGCAACCGGGCCCATCGCGATCTGCTGGCCGAGCCCCGTGAGCCCGTGGGTGTTGAGGTAGGGCGAGAAGTTCTGGATCGAGCCCTGGAGGACGAGAATCAGCGCGACCACGAAGGAGATCGGCAGCAGCACGTAGAGGACGGTGCGCACGATGTCCTGCCAGAAGCTCCCCAGGCTGTTGCCGCTGCGTCCGACGATGCCCCGGATCAGCGCGACGGCGACGGAGATCCCGACCCCGGCGGACAGGACGTTCTGGACGGTGAGCCCTGCCATCTGGCTGAAGTAGCTCATCGTCGTCTCGCCGCCGTAGTACTGCCAGTTCGTGTTCGTCACGAACGACGAGGTCGTGCTGAACGTGACGTTCCACGGCGCCGAGTGGAAGTGCATCGGGTTGAGTCCCGTCCAGTTCCACAGCGTCTGCGTGCGCAGGATGAGGTACAACAGCAGCCAGCCCGCGAGCGAGAACAGGATCAGACTCTTGGCGTAGGCCTTCCAATCCTGGCCCTTGGCCGGATCGACGCGCATGATCCGGTAGAGCAGCCGCTCGGGCCCGCCCATGATGCGGTCGAGGAACGTGCGCTCGCCCGTATAGACGGCCGCCATGTAGCGACCGAGCGGCATCGCGAGCGCGGTGAGGATGACGACGAACCCGACGATGGTGAGCCAGCCGAGGAAGGTCATGGCTAGAACTTCTCTCCGCGCAGCAGCGCATACAGCAGGTAGATGCAGACGATCACCGAGACGACGAGACCGAAGAAGTCGGCGCCGCTCATGTGGCCGATGAAGAAGGCGAACGGGACGCTCATATCCGGTCGATCCCGCTGATGAGGGCCAGAAGGACCGCGAAGGTCACGACGGCGAGGGCAATGGCGACGATGTCCATGCGCTCATGGTGGAGCCCCGTCCGTGAAGGACCCGTGCAGAAACTCCGTCAGTCCATACAGGTTCTGTGAAGACCACGGGGACGGTCGGTTCCGCGCCCCCGGGGCCGCGAATCACCTACTCAGGCGGCGAACCGGTACCCGACGCGGGGGTCGGTCTTCACGTAGCGCGGGCCCTCCGGCGGCTCGATCTTGCGCCGCAGGTTGGCCACGTGCGCGCGCAGCACCTGGGTGTCGTCGGCGTACGCGGTGCCCCACACGGCGATCAGCAGCTCGCGATAGGTGACGAGCCGGCCGCGGTTGCGGGCGAGCATGCGCAGCAGGTCGAACTCGGTCGGTGTGAGGTGGACCTCCTCGCCGTCGCGGCGCACAATCCGCGCCGCGAGGTCGACCTCGAGCCCTTCGGCCTTGATCACCGCATCCTCGGGCTCGGCCTGCGAGCGCCGGAGCACCGCCTCGAGCCGGGCGATCAGCTCACGCGGCCCGAACGGCTTGGTGACGTAGTCGTCGGCGCCGGCCGCGAGCGCCCGCACCTTGGCCTCCTCGTCCCCAACCGCGGAGAGGACGATGATCGGCATCTGGCTCCATTCACGCAGCCGCCGGCACACCTCGACGCCGTCGGTGTCCGGGAGGACGAGGTCGACGATCGCCGCGTCGGGATGCTGGACGGCGGCGGCGTCGAGCGCCTCCTCCCCGGTGCCCGCGGGGGCGGTGGCGTAGCCGGCGTCACGGAGGATGACCCGCAGCGCTCGGAGGATCTGGTTCTCGTCGTCGCAGATGAGGACGAGCGGCCGTGTCTCGGTCATGCCCGTGCCCGTTTGGGGGCGGTCATGCGTTCACCTCGGCCGGCTCGGGCACCGGGAAGGAGACGACGAAGCTCGTGCCCTGCCCGGGGAGCGAGTCGACGGAGATCGCGCCGCCGTTGGCTTCGACGAAGCCGCGGGCGATGGCAAGCCCGAGGCCCGACCCCGTCCACCGATCGCCGCGGGCCGGGCTGCGGTAGAACGCCTCGAAGATCCGCTGCTGCTCGCCGTGGCTGATACCGGGACCCTGATCGACGACGCGGACGACGACCCGGGGACCGAGCCGGCGCACGGTCACCGACACCGGCAGCCCGCCTGAGTACCGCACTGCGTTCTCGAGCAGGTTGGCGAACACACGCTCGAGCTGGGCGGAGTCGGCGAGCACGGGTGGGACGTCGGGGTCGACGGTGATCCGCACCGAGCCGGCGCCGCGTGGCAGGGCATCCTGGACGGCGAGCAGCACCTCTTCGATCGAGATCGACTCGCGGCGGGGCTCGGCGCGGCCGGCGTTCAGCCGGGAGAAATCGAGCAGCTTGTCGATCAGGGCCGAGAGCCGCTCCCCCTCCTCGACGACCGCCGCGCTGAGCTGGGTCCGCTCTTCGGCGCTGAGCGAGGCGGACCCGAGCGCATGCCCGGCGGTGACCATCGCGGTGAGCGGGGTACGGAGGTCATGCGACACCGACCGCAGCAGCGCGGTCTTGAGCTCGTCGCTGCGCCGCAGGGCGGCGCTCTCGACTGCCTCGGCCTGCACGGCGTCGCGATGCAGGGCGATCGCCACGAGCGCCTCGAGCGAGGGGACGACCTGCGCCCGCAGACGCTCGAGCAGCGGCTCCGGGAGCCCCTGCGGGACGAAGAGGGTGGCGATCTGCCGCCCGTCGGAGCCGCGCAGCGGCAGGGCGAGCTGACGCTCGCTCCCCGGCGCCGCCCGCAACTCGATCGCCGCCGAGTGGATCGCGAGGGCCTGGGCGATCCGGCGGGCGCTCGTGGCGAGCGCGGCCTGGGTCTCGGTGCCCGCGAGCAGCTCGCGGGCGAGCGCCGCCGCGAGGTCGGCTTCGGCGCGCCGGCGCTCGGCCTCGATCGTCCGGGCGCGGGCGATCTCCGCGACCGCGCTGACCACGACGGCGACGAGCACGAACGCGGCGAGCGCCACCCAGTTGCGCGAGTCGGCGATCGTGAAGCGGCCGACGGGCGGGATGTGGAAGAAGTTGAACGCCGCGGCGCTGGCCAGCGCCGTGAGCAGCCCCAGCCACAGCCCCCAGTAGACCGAGATGAGAAGAACCGCGGGCAGGTAGACGACGCTCAGCGACACCGCCGGGGCAAGCGATTTGAGTGGATAGATCGCGGCTGTCGCCACCGCGACCGCGAGCACGGCGACCGGGCCGCCGATCCACAGCGACGGTCGCTCGGCCACGAACGCGCGGGAGCTCAGCCGGTCCACCATGATCGGGAGCGTACGCCCTGGGTCCTACGGCTAAGCCCGCGCCGACGCGGCGCTCTACGCCGCCAAGCGCGCGCTCACGAGCGCGTCCGGCCGGCTTTGAGCATCTCCAGGGCCTGCGCGACCCGGCGCTCGCGCGTCTCCTCGCGCTTGGCCTCGACGATCGACCGCACGAACTCCTTGCGGTGGGTGTACGCGAGCTTCTTGAAGGCCGCGCGCGACGCTCGTGCGCCACGCGTAGCCGTTGACGGACGCCTTGACCGGGAAGCGCTTGGCGCCCTCCCCCACCTCGGCCGCCTCGTCCTCGCCGAGCACGATCGCCGCGGCCGGCCCGCGGGCCAGGCGCTCGCGTCTGAAGTGGATCGCGCCCATCCGTCTGCCCGATAACCGTCGCGGCGAGTCAATTGCTCCGCTCCCCGTTTGCGTGGGCGATCGCAGCGGGTAGCCCCCCAACACACCCTAACGGAGGCAAGGAGAGACAGATGCTGGTAACCCTGATCATTGTTCTGCTGGTGCTTGCCCTGGTCGGCGGGATTGCCGTCAACCCGCTGCTGTTCCTGATTGCCCTGCTCGCCGTCCTCGTGTTCTTCACCGGACGCGGCCGCAGCGTCGCATAGGAGGCTGACCTCGCCATGCTCACCCTCGCCCGAGTCATACGACTCGTCGCCGGCGTGGTCGCGCTGATCATCGTCGCGGGCATTCTCCTGCGCGTGTTCGACGCGAACATGTCGAGCACGATCGTGCGGGACGTCCACGACGCGGCTGCGTGGCTCGTCGGACCGTTCAAGAACCTCTTCTCGATCAAGAACCCCAAGGTCTCCATCGCCGTCAACTGGGGCCTCGCTGCGATCGTCTACTACGCCGTGGGTCACTTCATCGCCCGGCTTCTCGTCCGGGCCGCTGCCCCTCGGCGCGGCGTCGCAGGCGTCGCGTAGCCGGTCGGAGAGAAATGTCGGGCGGACGCTCCTCGGTGGGCGTCCGGCCGCTGTGTCCTGCGCGCTTCCAGCGGATAGTTGTGTAGACAACTATCTGCTATGCTCGCCGGCATGGAACTTGGACTTGCCACGTTCGCCGACCTCAGCACCGGGGTCACGCCGGAGCAGCGGATGCGCGATCTGCTCGAGGAGGCCGTACTCGCCGACGAGCTTGGCCTCGACGTGTTCGCCGTCGGCGAGCACCACCGCCCGGATTACCTCATCTCCGCCCCCGCGGTCGCGCTCGCCGCGATCGCCGTCAAGACCGAGCGCATCCGGCTCTCGAGCGCGGTCACGGTGCTCAGCTCCGACGACCCGGTCCGCGTGTTCGAGGCGTTCTCCGAGCTCGACCTCCTCTCGGGAGGGCGCGCGGAGATCATGGCCGGACGCGGATCGTTCATCGAATCCTTCCCGCTGTTCGGCTACGACCTCGACGACTACGACGAGCTGTTCGCCGAGAAGCTCGAGCTGCTGCTCGCGATCCGCGAGTCGACCCAGGTGACCTGGTCGGGTCGGCTGCGCGCCCCGCTCGAGGGCGCAGGGGTGTGGCCGCGCCCGGTCCAGGATCGGCTGCCCGTGTGGATCGCGGTCGGCGGCACGCCCCAGTCGGTCGTCCGCGCCGGCACGCTCGGACTCCCGCTCACCCTGGCGATCATCGGCGGTCAGCCTGAGCGCTTTGCCCCGCTGGTCGATCTCTACCGCCGCGCGTTCGACGCGGCCGGTCACGAATCCGCTCAGCCGCGCGTGGCGATCAACACCCATGCGTTCGTCGCACAGACGCTCGCGGAGGCCGACCGCGCGTTCGCAGCCTCGTACCTGGCGATGATGAACCGCATCGGGCGCGAGCGCGGCTGGCCGCCGTCGGGACGCCCGGAATACGAGGCGCTTCGTTCGCCGCGCGGCGCACTCGCCGTCGGCGATCCCGAGGCGGTGGCCGAGAAGATCCTTTTCGAGCACGAGCTGTTCGGCAACGACCGCTACGTCGCCCAGATGAGCGTCGGCGCCGTCGCCCACGCCGACGTGATGCGCTCGATCGAGCTGTTCGGCACCCGCGTCGCGCCGGTCGTCCGCGCCGAGGTGCAGCGCCGTGACCAGGAGGCAGTTGCCGCGGGATAATCCCGCCATGCCCGCGCAACTGCACTTCACCGAATCCGACGAGGCAAACGCCCTCATCGCCGAGGATCCGATGGCCCTGCTCATCGGTTTCGCGCTCGACCAGCAGGTCAGCGTCCAGAAGGCCTTCTCCGGTCCGCTCGCCTTGCGTGAGCGGCTCGGCACGCTCGATCCCGCCGCGCTCGCCGAGGCCGACCTCGAGCCGCTGTTCCGGGAACGACCGGCGATCCACCGCTTCCCGGGCGCGATGGCCCAGCGCGTCCACGACCTCGCCGTCCACATCCGCGACCACTACGACGGACACGCCGAGCGCGTCTGGACGCAGGCTCCGGACGGCGATGCGCTCCGCGCCAACCTCGCCGCGCTGCCCGGCTTCGGCGAGATGAAGATCAAAGCGCTCGGCTCGGTGCTCGCCAAGCGCTTCGGGGTGGCGGCGGCCGAGCCGCTCGTTCCCTGGCACCCGACGCTCGGCGACGTCGACTCCGCTCAGGCCCTCGCGGATTATCAGTCGGCCAAGCGCGTGCACAAGGCCGAGTGGTCGCGTGCGGCGCCCGCGAAGCGGTGAGTGAGGCGCCGGGGACAGCGGAGGGCAGGGCGCTCGGCGTCGGGGTCGAGACGATCGAGACGCCGTCGGGGCCGGCCCGCGCCCATGTCCACGCGGTCGCCACGCCACGCGCCCGGCTCGTGCTCGGCCACGGGGCCGGCGGCGGGATCGGGGCCCGTGATCTGCTTGCGGCCACCGCCGCCGCGCTGGCGGCCTCCGTCGAGGTCGCACTCGTCGAGCAGCCCTACCGGGTCGCCGGCCGCCGCTCACCCCCGCCCGCGCGCACGCTCGACGCCGCCTGGACGCCGATCGTCGCCGCCCTGTCCGCCGGGACCCGGCTCCCGCTGATCGTCGGTGGACGCTCGTCGGGCGCTCGCGTCGCGTGCCGGGCGGCCGGCGCGGTCGGCGCCACCGGCGTCCTGTGCCTTGCCTTCCCTCTTGCGCCCCCTCGCCGGGCCGACTCCGCACGACCGCCGACACCGAGCCGGCTGCCCGAGCTCGACGCGGTCGAGGTCCCGGTTCTCGTCGTGCAGGGCGAGAACGATCCCTTCGGCATGCCGCCGGGCAGTCGCCTGCGCACGGTCGTGCGCGTCCGCGCCGATCACAGCCTGCGCGGCGACCTCGAGGCCGTTCGCGGCGCGGTCGCGGACTGGCTCGGCGAGTTGCTGTAGCGCGGAGAGCGACGACGACGAGGCGGCTCGAGAAGAGCGGGCGACGGGAATCGAACCCGCCCTAGAAGCTTGGAAGGCTTCTGTGCAACCACAACACTTCGCCCGCGTGCTCGGGGTGATGGTATCGCCGGAGTGAGAATCGCCCGCGGCTCAGGCCGGGCGCGGGGTGCGTTCCTCGGTCGGCACCTCGCCACCGCGCGAGAGGTCCTCGGGCGGCCACGCACCGGTCCAGTTGTCGAGCCCGCCGTCGAGGGTGACGACGGATCCCGACAGTGCCGGTCCGAGCTCGGACGCGAGCAGCGCGACGAGCCATCCGTACTCCTCGACCTCGCCGAGACGCTGGAGCGGGACCGTGCGGGCGGCGCTGCGCCACAGCTCGGCCGGGTACTTGCGCAGCGACTCGGTGGCGAAGCGGCCGATCGCGATCGCGACCATCCCCACGCCATCCGCACCCCACTGCGCCGCGAGCGTGCGCGTGAGCGAATCGACGGCGGCGCGGGCCGCGCCGGTGTGGGCCATCGCCGGCATGCCGTGGTGGGGCGAGACGGTCACGTTGGCGATCATCCCGCGGCCTGCGGGCTTCATCGCCAGCGCGTAGGCCGCATCGCACATGGACAACGTGCCCTCGACGTTGAGCCGCTGCACCGCCCGCCAGCCCTTGGTGGCGATCCCCTCGGCGGGCACGAAGTACTGGCCGCCCGCGTTGTTGAGCAGGAAGTCAAGCTGTCCGTGCTCCGCGAGGACGGCGCGGACGATCGTCGCCGCCTGCTCGGGATCCCGGATGTCGCCGACGGCGATCGAGCAGCGCTCGCCGATCTCGGCGGCCGTCTCGGCGAGAACATCCTCCCGCCGGCCCGCGATCACCACGTGCGCACCGCACCGCGCGAGCTCCGCGGCGGCCGCCTTGCCGAGGTTCGTTCCACCGCCGGTGACGAGCGCGGCTCGCCCGGCGAGCGCCCCCGGGGCGAACACCCGGGACGCGCCCGCCGACGCCCGGGGCGGAGCCTCCCCAGGGTCGTCCACTACTCCCCCATGACCTTGATGACAAGTCGCTTGCGCCGGCCCCCGTCGAACTCGCAGTAGAAGACCTGCTGCCAGGGACCGAGGTCGAGCCGGCCGTCGGTCACCGGCACGATCACCTGATGATGGACGAGCAGGTTCTTGAAATGGGCGTCGCCGTTGTCCTCGCCCCCGCGGTGGTGGCGGTAGTCGCCGGGGTCGGGCGCCAGCGCCTGCGCGACCTCGCCGTTCGGTGCGCTCCAGCTCGGCGGCGCGAGCTTGTCGAGCCACTCGAGCACGTCGGCTTGGAGCCCGGGCTCGTCATCATTGATCCACACCCCCGCGGTGATGTGCATCGCCGAGACGAGCACCATCCCCTCGGCGATCCCGGCGTCGCGCACCGCCTCGGCCACGTCCTCGGTGATGCGGACGAATTCGCGGCGCCGCTCGGTCTGGAAGGTGCGGTAGACGGTGTGGAAGATCATCGGGTGCCGATCCTACGGGGTGCCGAGACGGGAGGAGCGGGCGATGAGATGATGTCTAGACTCCACTCGCGCGCGAAGGGGAGTAGCTCAATTGGTAGAGCACCGGTCTCCAAAACCGGGGGTTGCAGGTTCGAGTCCTGTCTCCCCTGCTTCGCGTCGCTGACAGGCGGGAGTTGTCCGGTGGAGAACAGTGCGGGCGGAGGGAATCGAACCCCCAAGGGCAAAGCCCACCGGCACCTAAAGCCGGCGCGTCTACCAATTTCGCCACGCCCGCGGGCGCGTCAGCGCGGTCACGGCCGCGCAGGGCGATTGTAGGTCGGGTCCCGACCCCGCAGGTGTAGGTCGGGTCCCGACCCCGCAGGCGGCGGCGGAAGAACTGCAGCACGGCGCGCCGGCAGAATGTATGGTCCGCCACGTGCCTCCGGTCCGGAATCTACGTCCCGGCTACACGGTCGACTACCCCAACCGGCACAAGGCCGGCAGCCACGCGACGAAGATGATCGTGATCGTGCTGCTTCTCGTCTCGGCGGGCCTGATGTTGCTCATCACCCTCGGCGGCTGGAGCAAGCTCGAGGGGATGAAGCCGATCAACTTCGTCTGGGCGATCCTCTACGTGATCATGGCCTGGTACATCGCCCGCTGGAATCGGGGCCTGCTGCCGCTCGCCGCCGCCCTGGCCATTCTGCTGCTGATCCTCACCGTGATCGCCGGCACCGGGATCGCGGGGACGAGCTGGTTTGACCGCAACAACGCCGCCTTCAGCGCGCCCGACTCGATCTTCGGCGGTCACGGGCTCGGCCCGGACACGCTCGGCCTGCTCACGCTCCTGCTCGCGCCGATCCAGGTCCTGCTCATCGTGTTCTCGATGATCGGCTTCGCTCAGGGATGGAACGTTGAGGTCGAGGTCCCCGAGGACCAGGTGGGACGGCGCGGCAAGTCCGGCTCCTCCGCCTCTCCCCCGCCCAAGCCGGCGGCGGCGTAGCACCAACCGACGCGCCCGCGTAGGGACCGGTCATACGGCGGGGGGGATTCGAACCCCCACGTCCCGAAGGACAATGCCTTTTGAGGGCATCGTGTCTACCGTTCCACCACCGCCGCGGGCCAGCGCAGTCTAGTTCCTCACCCGGCGCGGCAGGACGGTCAGACGGGCCGCCCCGCTACCCAGCGACGAGCCCGTACAGCTCGTCGATCAGCGCCGGCGGCGCGGCCACGAGCCCGGACGGATCGGCGTCGGTGGCCGGAAGCTCGCGCACAACCATTCCCGCCCGTCGCGCGACGAGCGCGCCCGCCGACCAGTCCCACGGCTTGACACCGCGCTCGAAGTAGCCGTCGAAGCGCCCGCAGCCGCACCAGGCGAGATCGAGCGCGGCCGCGCCCACCCGGCGAAGGTCCCGCACGCGCGGCAGCACGCGCACGACGACCTCGGCCTGGCGGGCGCGCACCGCGGCGTCGTAGGAGAACCCGGTCGCGACGAGCGCCGTGGCGAGCTCGTCACGTGTCGAGGCCTCGATCGCCTCGCCGTTGCATTCCGGCTCGCCCGAGCGGGTGGCGGTGAAGCACTCCCCCCGCATCGGGTCGAGGACGACCCCCGCGATCGCCCCGGCGGCGTCCTCGCACGCGACGCTGACCGCGAACGCCGGGATCCCGAAGAGGAAGTTGATCGTCCCGTCGAGGGGATCGACGATCCAGCGCACCGACCCGCCCTCGCTGCTCCCGCCCTCCTCGGCGAGGATGCCGTCGTCCGGCCGGCGCTCGCCCAGCACGGCGCGGATCGCCGACTCGGCGGCGAGGTCGGCGTCGGAGACGAGGTCGGTCGGGGTCGACTTGGCGTGGACGCCCCCGGCGCGCTGTCCGAAGCGCTCGACGAGTACTGCTGCGGCGGCGGCGGCCGCGTCGCGCGCCACGCCCAAGAGCTCCTGCTCGTCCTCGGGTGTCATGCGCCGGTTCTATCGGACCGGCGCGAGAGAGGGCGCGCCGCCGCCCCGCCCCTTGCCATGATGCTCGCCCCATGGCCAGCCCTGACCTCGCCGCCACCCTGTCCGGCTTCGACGCTCGCGTCGCCGGCTCCGATGCCGAGCGCCGCGCGGCCCGGCGTCTCGTCAACGAGCTGTCGTGCAGCGGTCAGGACGTCCGCGTCGAGCCCTTCTGGTGCCGGCCGAACTCGGCGCTCGCTCACGCCTGGCACGTGCTGCTCGGCCTCGCGGGGGGGTTGATCGCGGTCGGGTCCCCGACGGTGGGGGCGGCGCTCGTCCTGATCGCGCTCTTCTCGGTCATCGTCGACGGTCAGCTCGGATTCTCCCTCGGGCGGCGGCTCACCCCCGAACGGGCGAGCCAGAACGTGATCGCGACCCCGCGCGCCGGCGGGACGAGCGCCCGCGAGCCGTCGGACCCGCCTCCTCCCTCCAAGCCCGTCCGGCTCATCATCACCGCCAACTACGACGCCGGCCGCGTCGGAGTCGTCTACGCCACGCGGCCGCGCGCCGCGGCCGCCTGGCTGGCCCGCCTGACCGGCGGCCTCTCGCCGGGTTGGGTCGGCTGGCTCGGCGTGATGCTCGCGTGGCTGCTCGTCACCTCCGTGCTGCGCGTCGCGGGCGGTAACGGCACGGCCATCGGAGCCGTGCAGCTGCCGCCGACGATCGTGCTCGTGATCGCGCTCGCGGCGCTGCTCGAGCTCGCCACCGGCTCGGTGGCGCCCGGGGCCGGGGACAACGGCAGCGGCACGGCCGTCGCCGTCGCGCTCGCGTGCGCGCTCGCCGTCGCGCCGCCCGCCCACGCCAACGTCGAGCTCGTGCTCCAGGGAGCGGGCGATCCCGGCGCGATCGGCTTCAAGCGCTACCTGCGGGCCCACCGCAGCGAGCGCACGCGCGCCAACACGGTGATCGTCGGCGTCGCCGCCTGCGGCCGCGGCCGGCCGGCGTGGTGGCAGAGCGACGGCGCCTTCCTGCCGCTGCGCACCGCCGCGCCCCTGCGGGAGCTCAGCGCAGCCGTCGCCGCCGATGAGCCTCATCTCGGCGCCCGTCCCCACCGCGGGCGCAGCGTCTCCCCCGTCTATCCCGCGATCCAGCGGCGCCTGCCCGCGATCACGATCGGCTGCCTCGACGCCCGCGGCCTCGCCCCTGATTCACACCGGCCGGCCGACACCGCCGATCGCCTCGACCCGGAGAGCACCGACGCGGCCATCCAGTTCGCCCTGCTGCTCGTCGACGCCGTCGACGGCTACCTCGCCGGGGGGCGGCGTGCCGGCCCGGTCGGCCCGCAACCGGAGCGCGAGACGCGCGGTTAGGCCGGCGTCACCGGGTTGTGCTTCTCAGGCCACTCGCGGAGCTTGCCCTCGGCGAGGGCGAAGCGCCGCACGAGCTCGGTCCGCAGCGCCTCGGGCTGGATCACCGCATCGATGACGAGCTCGGACGCGAGATGGAGGATGTCGATGTCCTCGGCGTACTCCTGCCGCAGCTGCGCGGTCCGCGCGGCCCGTTCGTCGGGATCCTCAATCGCCTGCAACTGGTTGTAGTAGACGGCGTTGATCGCCGCCTGCGGGCCCATCACGGCGATCGAGGCCGTCGGCAGCGCGAGGCAGCAATCCGGATCGAACGCGGGTCCGGCCATCGCGTACAGCCCGGCCCCATAGGCCTTGCGCACGACCACCGACAGCTTGGGGACGTTCGCCTCGGACACGGCGCTGATCATCTTCGCGCCATGGCGGATGATGCCCTCGCGCTCAACCTGGGTGCCGATCATGAAGCCGGGCACGTCGGCAAGGAACAGCAGCGGGATGTTGAAGGCGTTGCAGGTCTGGATGAACCGCGCGCACTTGTCCGAGGAGTCGACGAACAGCACGCCCCCCTTGAACTTCGGCTGGTTGGCGACGATGCCGATCACCCGGCCCTCGAGGCGAGCGTAGGCGACGATCACCTCCTTGGCCCACCGCGCGTGGACCTCGAGCAGGGAGTCGGCGTCGACGAGGCTCGCGAGCAATTCGCGCATGTCGAACGGCTTGTTCTCGTCGAGCGGGATCAGCTCGCGGATCGGCCGGTCGCTGGCAGGGGGCGCCGGCGGCGCGGTCGGGGGCGCCTGCGTGAAGTTGCTCGGGAAGTAGCCGAGGTAGCGCTTGGCGAAATCGATGCCCTCCTCGTCGCTGCTCACGAGCGCATGGCCGCAGCCGCTCTTGGAGGTGTGCATCCGCGCCCCACCCATCTCCTCGAGCGAGACCTTCTCGCCGATCACCATCTCGGCCATGCGCGGCGACCCGAGGTACATCGAGGCGTTGCCGTCCCGCATGATCACGATGTCGCAGAACGCGGGGATGTAGGCGCCGCCCGCGGCGCTCGGGCCGAACAGCACGCAGACCTGCGGCACGACCCCGGAGAGCCGGACCTGGTTGAAGAAGATGCGCCCCGCGTGTCGCCGACCGGGGAACATCTGCACCTGCTCGTTGATCCGCGCCCCGGCCGAGTCGACGAGATACACGAGCGGAGCGCGCAGCGCGAGTGCCCGCTCCTGGATGCGGAGGATCTTCTCGACGGTACGGGGCGCCCACGAGCCCGCCTTGACCGTCGGATCGTTGGCCATGACCGCGACCGGCCGGCCGCCGATCCTCCCCATCCCGGTGACGACGCCCTCGGCCCCGAGCCCGTCCTGCTCCCAGCTCGCGAGCAGCCCGTCCTCGACGAACGAATCCGGGTCCAGCAGCCGGGCGACGCGGTCGCGGACCGGCAGCTTCTCCTGCTCGGCGGCCTTCTCGCGATGGCGCTCGGGACCGCCCGCCCGGGCGCGGGCGACGGCGTCGTCGAGCAGCTCTGAGTGATCGACCTCGGTCATGACGCGGGCACCTCCCAGTGAACCGGACCCGCGGTGAGCACGTGGCTGCCCAGCGGACGGCCGAGGACCTTCTGCGCCGCGCGCGACGCGTCGAGCAGCGCGGCCAGGTCCACCCCGGTGTCGATGCCCATCTCGTGGAGCATCGAGACGAGGTCCTCGGTCGCGATGTTCCCGGTCGCGCCGGCCGGGACCGGACATCCACCGAGCTCGCCGAAGCTCGACTCGAAGCTCTCCACCCCGGCTTCGAGCGCCGCGAGCACGTTGGCCAGGCCCTGGCCGCGGGTGTTGTGGAAGTGAGCGGTCAGCTCGACATCCGGCAGCTCCACGGCGGCGGCGGTGAAGAAGTCGCGGACCGCGAGCGGGTTCGTCATCCCGGTCGTGTCGCCGAAGCCGATCTCGCTCGCGCCGGCGTCAGCGAGGCTGCGGGCGATGCCGAGCACCCGCTCGACCGGCACATGCCCCTCGTAGGGACAGCCGAACGACGTCGAGATGACCCCCTCGCAGCGCAGGCCCTCGGCGAGCGCCCGCTCGAACGTCCGGTGCAGCCCCTCGATCGACTCTGCCACCGAGCGACCGACGTTCTTGAGGTTGTGGGTCTCCGAGGCGGACAGGAAGCCGTTGATCTCCTGAAAGCGGTCGCGATGGTGCAGCGCACGCTCGAGTCCCCTCTCGTTGGGGATGAGCACGGTGACCGCGACCGTGTCGGGAAGCTCGACGGCCTCGAGCACGGCCTCGGCATCGGCGAGCTGTGGGATCACGTCCGGGCGCACGAAGCTCGTCACCTCGATCCGCTCCAGGCCGCTGCGGCCGAGCATCTCGATGAGCGCCACCTTGCGGGCGGTAGGCAGGATCTCCGGCTCGTTCTGGAAGCCGTCACGCGGCCCGACCTCCCGGATCCGGACGCGGCTGGGCATGTGGCTCATGGCCCTTACTTATAGATGAGTCGAAGCCCGAGCAGTTGCGGGATGGTCACGAACGTGTAACCCCGGGCGCGCAGCGTGTCGATCTCCTTCGGCAGCGCCGCGAGCGTTTCGCCGCGGTAGCCACCCCCGTCGTGCTGGATGACGATCGCCCCGTTGTGCGCGTTGCCGACGACGTTGCCGTAGATCGCGTCGGTGCCCGGGAGCGCCCAGTCACGGGGATCGATGTCCCACTGGATGGTGATGAAGCCGAGGCTGCGGGCATCGGCGATGAGCGCCGAGCTGACTGCGCCGCCGGGCGCGCGGAACACGCACGGCGTGAAGCCGGTGAGGTTGCGGATCGCCGCCGCGGTCCGGCTGATCTCGCTCGCCGCGAACGCCCCGTCGCCGGCCACGTCGACGTGGTTCCAGGTGTGATCGCCGATGATGTCGCCGTCGGCGAGCATCCGGCGGTCGACCGCGGGGCCGTACTGGGCCACCTGCTCGCCGATCTGGAAGAACGTCGCCGGCACGTGCTTGCGCTCGAGAATGCTGAGGAACTGCGGCGTGTCGTACCACGGGCCGTCGTCGAAGGTGAGCGCGATCTCCCGCCGGTTGGTCGCACCGTGGAAGACGAACGAGCTGCCGGCCGCCACGCAGCCGACCGGGACGGGGACGTGGAGCTTGACGAGCGCTGGGCTGCCGGGGAAGTAGCTCGCGCAGAACTGCGCAGTGCTCGATGCCGGCACCGGCAGGCATTTGCCGGCCGCAAGCGTGGTCAGAACCTGCCAGCGCATCGGCGCGTAGCCGACGCTGATCTGGCCAGGCAGGAACGACGCGCTCAGCTGGTCGGACGCGCTGCGCGTCACCGTCGCGTCGATCACGTGTCCGGGCCCGCGGCCGTGCGCGGTGATGTGCTGGTAGACGACGACCGGCGCGCGGCGCCCCTTCGGCGGCGGCGCAATGCAGGCGACGCCGGAGACGCTGCGGTTGACCCGCTCGACGAGCAGGCACAGCGTGCGCCCGTCCTTGGCCAGGCCACCGGGCGAGAAGGGCCCCGTGAGGCGCACGCTCCAGACGATCTGCTGACCGTTCTGCACCAGCGAGCTCGAGCGGACGGCGAGCGGACGATGGGCAGGGTCGACCGGCGCGGAGGCAGGAGCCACCGCGGGAAGCAGCATCAGGACGGAGGCAAGCGTGATCGTGGCCATCGCCCGCCTAGCCAGGGAACTCATCGCCGCGGAGCGTACCGGACCGACCGGCGCCTACACTCCCCCGCCATGACTGAACCGGTCTGCATCGTCGGCGCGACCGGCGCGCTGGGATTCGGCCTCGCGTTGCGCCTCGGCCGCGAGGGCGTGCCGATCGTCATCGGCTCCCGCGATGCCCACCGCGCGCAGGAGGCGGTCGGCCGCGCCAACGCCCAGGTCCCCGACGGCACGTTCTCGGGACTCCAGAACGAGGACGCCGTCCAACAGGCCGAGATGGTCATTCTCAGCGTCCCCTTCCGCAGCCAGTCCGAGACGCTCACCAACCTCAAGGGGGCCTTGCACGAGGGTCAGCTCCTGATCGATGCGACCGTCCCGCTCGCCGCCGCGGTGAGCGGCAAGGCGACGCGGACGCTCGGCGTCTGGCAGGGCTCCGCCGCCCAGCAGGCCCAGGAGATGGCCCCCGACGGCGTGCGCGTCGTCTCGGCCTTTCACACCGTGAGCGCAGCGCTGCTCACCGATCTCGACCACGAGCTCGACGAGGACGTGCTCGTGTGCGGCGACAAGCGGGTCGACAAGGAGCGCGTCGCCGAGCTCGTCGGTCGGATCCCCGGCCTGCGCGCCGTCGACTGCGGACCGCTTGAGCTCGCCCGCATCGTCGAGCAGCTCACGCCGCTGATCATCTCGATCAACGTGCGCAACAAGACCCGCGCTGGGATCAAGATCACCGGGCTGACGAGCGGTTGAGCGGCTCGGTCGTCGTCCTCGCCGGCGGGACCGGCGGTGCGAAGCTGGCTCGCGGCATGCTCGACGTCGCCGGCCCCGACGAGCTCGTCGTGATCGGCAACACCGGCGACGACATCGAGATCTACGGCGGCTACGTCTCGCCCGACCCTGACCTCATCACCTTCTGGCTCGCCGACCGGATCGACGCGCGCGGCTGGGGAATCGACGGCGACACGTTCACGGTCATGGACGAGCTGCGCGAGCTCGGCACCGACGTGTGGTTCAACCTCGGCGACCGCGACCTTGCCATCGCGATCGACCGCGCTCGGCGCCTGCAGGCCGACGGCCGCCTCACCGACGCCCAGGTCGCGATCGGCACCGCGCTCGGCGTCGGCGCGCGGGTGCTGCCCATGAGCGATCTCCCCGTACGCACGCGGGTGCTCGCCCAGGACCGCTGGTGGCCGCTCCAGGAATTCATGATCCGGGCCCGTGGCGAGGGCCCGGTACGTGACGTCGAGTTCCGCGGCGCGAGCACGGCCCGGCCGACGCCCGAGGTACTCGAGGCACTTGCCGGCGCCCGTGCGATCGTCATCGGGCCTTCGAACCCGATCATCTCGATCGGCCCGATCCTCGCCGTCCGCGGCATGCTCGACGCGCTCTCGGCGACCCCGGCACCGATCGTCGCCGTGAGCCCGCTCGTCGAGGGGGCGGTGCTCAAGGGCCCGACTGCCGCCTTCCTTCAGTGGCGTGGCCTGCCGCTTTCCAGCGAGGGAATCGCCGCCGGCTACGAGGGGCTCATCGACGGGCTCGTCGCCGACGAACGAGGCGGCTCGCTCCCGCTGCTCCACTGCGATGTCCGGCTCGACACCGCCGAGCGGCGACGCGAGGTCGCCGCCCGGACGCTCGCCTTCGCCGAGGCCCTGGCCACCGGGTAGCGTGTCAGCGCCGTGACCACGCTCGCCGTCCTGCCGATCAAGAGCTTCTCGGACGCCAAGCAGCGGCTCGCCGAGGAGCTCAGCCCGGGCCCGCGCCGGGCGCTTGCCGAAGCGATGTTCTCCGACGTCCTCGTCGCTCTTCGCCGCGCCAAGTCGGTCGACGAGGTCCTCGTGATCTCCCGTGACAACGGCGCTCAGCAGATCGCCGGCGGCTACGGCGCGCGCGTGCTCGACGACACCGGTCGTGGCCACAACGCCGCCGCCGAGACCGGGATCCGCGACGCGCTCGAGCACGACTACAACCACGTGCTGCTCGTGCCCGGCGATTGCCCGATGCTCGACCCGGCTGAGCTCGACCGGCTGATCGCGCGCGGGATCGGCCCTCGGCCCTCGATCGTGATCGTGCCCGACCGCCACGGCACCGGGACCAACGCACTGCTGCTGAGCCCGCCGAACACGCTCACGCCGTCGTTCGGACCCGGCAGCTGCCAGCGCCACGCTCAGGCGGCGGCCGCTGCCGGTATCGACCACGAGGTCGTCGAGGTCTCCTCGCTCGCCCTCGACATCGACACCCCCGAGGACCTCGCCGAGCTCGGGAGCCAGCTCGGGGCCCGGCACGGCGGCTCGGCCCATACTCGCGGGATGCTCTCGCAGCTGAGCCGCAGCCGCGGTTAGTGGCGGCCGTGGAGGGACTCACCGTGGAGCGGCTCACCGCGCTCGCCGTTCCGGGGCTCCCGGAGATCGAAGCGGGAGCCGACATCGCGGCGCTCGTCGCGCCGGCGCTCGGCGACGCCCGGCTCGCCCGCGACGACGTCGTCGCCGTCGCCCACAAGATCATCTCCAAGGCCGAGGGCTGCCTGCGGGAGCTCGGCGAGGTGACGGCCGGCCCGCGCGCCCTCGAGCTCGCCGGCCGGCTCGACAAGGACCCCCGTCACGTCCAGGTCGTGCTCGACGAGTCCCGGGAGGTGCTGCGGGCCGAGCGCGGCGTGCTCATCTGCGTCACCCACCACGGCTTCGTGTGCGCAAACGCCGGTGTCGACGCCTCCAACCTCCCCGGCCACGACCAGCTCCTCACGCTGCCCCGGGACCCCGACCGCTCCGCGCGAGCCCTGCGCCGGCGATTGCGCGAGCTGACCGGGGTCGCCCCAGCGGTGCTCGTCACCGACTCGTTCGGGCGCGCGTGGCGCCACGGCCAGTGCGAGGTCGCGATCGGGTGCGCGGGGATCGCCCCACTCGAGGACTGGCGCGGCCGCGCGGACTACGCCGGCCGCGAGCTCCGCGCGACCTGGATCGCCGTGGCCGATCAGCTCGCCTCGGCGGCCGACCTCGCCCGCAGCAAGGACGCCCGACTGCCGGTCGTCGTGATCCGGGGCGCGGGCCGGCACGTCACCGCGGAGGACGGGCCCGGGGCGCAGGCCCTCGTCCGTCCGGAATCGGAAGATCTGTTCAGGTAGGGTGGCGAGCCAGTCTGGACGACGACGTACGAGGTGAACGATGAGCGAGCAGTCGGTGAAATTCCTGCTTCCCGAGAACGAGATCCCGACGCACTGGATCAACCTTCTCCCGGACCTGCCCGGCGAGCCGCTGCCGCCGCTTCACCCCGGCACCAAGCAGCCCGCCGGTCCCGACGACCTCAGCCCGCTGTTCCCGATGGCGCTGATCATGCAGGAGGTCTCGCCGGAGCCGGAGATCGAGATCCCCGAGGCGGTGCGCGAGGCCTACAAGCTCTGGCGCCCCACCCCCCTGTACCGCGCGCGGCGGCTCGAGCGTGAGCTCGACACTCCGGCGCGCATCTACTTCAAGTACGAGGGCACCTCGCCCGCCGGCTCGCACAAGCCGAACACGGCCGTCCCCCAGGCCTACGAGAACGCCCAGGCCGGGATCGCCAAGCTCAGCACCGAGACCGGCGCCGGCCAGTGGGGCTCCGCGCTCGCCTTCGCCTGCTCGCTGTTCGGCCTCGAGTGCGAGGTGTTCATGGTCGGCTCGAGCTACGACCAGAAGCCCTACCGCCGCTCGATGATCCAGACGTGGGGCGCGACCGTCCACCGCTCGCCGAGCGAGCTCACCGCCGCGGGGCGCGCGAACGCGAGCCATCCCACCGGCTCGCTCGGCATCGCGATCTCCGAGGCGGTCGAGGTCGCCGCTCAGCGCGAGGACACGAACTACTCGCTCGGGTCGGTGCTCAACCACGTGTGCCTGCACCAGACGGTGATCGGCCAGGAGGCGATCGCCCAGATGGCGATGGCCGGCGAGCAGCCCGACGTCGTCGTCGCCTGCGTCGGCGGCGGATCGAACTTCGCCGGGCTCACCTTCCCCTACATCCGCGAGGTGCTGCGCGGCAACGCCAAGACCCGCTTTGTCGCCGCCGAGCCGGCCGCCTGCCCGACCCTGACCCGCGGCGTGTACCGCTACGACTTCGGCGACACCGCCGGGCTCACCCCGCTGATGCCGATGTACACCCTTGGACACGACTTCGTGCCGCCCCCGGTCCACGCCGGGGGCCTGCGGTATCACGGCGACTCGCCGATGGTCTGCGGGCTCGTCAAGGCCGGGCTGATCGAGCCCCGCGCCTACGGCCAGAACGAGATCTTCGAGGCCGCGGTGCGGTTCGCACGGGCCGAGGGGATCATCCCCGCGCCGGAGCCGGCGCACGCGATCCGCGCGGCGATCGTCGAGGCCGAGGCGGCGCGTGAGGCCGGCGAGGAGCGCGTGATCCTGTTCGGCCTGTGCGGGCACGGCAATTTCGACATGGCCGCCTACGACGCCTTCCTGGCCGGCAAGCTCGAGGACCCCGAGTTCTCCGAGGCCGACATGGAGGCCGCACTCGAGCGCTTGCCGGAGGCGCCGGCGATCGCGTAGGCCGGGCGCCGCCGCGGGCGGGTCGCGGACAGGAGCCCGGCGATCACGAGCAGCACCCCGACGAGCTGCAGGCCGCTCGGCGCCTCGGCGAAGATGAGCGCGCCGAGCACGACCGAGCCCACCGGCTGGACGGTGAGCAGCAGCGAGGTGAGCGCGGCGGGCAGCCGCGGCAGCGAGACGGTGATGAGCAGCCAGCCGACGACCTGCGAGGTCAGCGCGAGGGTGACGAGCCAGCCCGCGCTCGGCCATGTCGGCACGAGGTGGGCGTCGCCGATCACCTCGCCGGCGATGATGCAGGCCACCGTCGCGACCGCGGTGGCGTCGAACAGCGGGCCGGCCGGCCGGCGCAGGTCGGCGCCACCCCGGCGCAGCAGCAGGAGGAAGCCGACGTAGGCCACCCCGGCGCCGAGGCCGAACAGGGTGCCGCGCGTCGGGTCGCGGCCGTAGGCGCCGTGCTCGAGCGCGCCGGAGATCAGGACGACGCCGAGCAGGGCGATCGGCAGCGCGGCGAGCACCTGGCGGCCGGGCCGCTCGGCGAGGATCGCCCAGGCGACGAGCGGCACGAGCACGACCTGGATGTTGGCGAGCACCGTCGCGAGGCCGGCGCCGACGTCGCCGATCGAGTGGTGCCAGAGGATCAGGTCGGTGGCGAAGAACAACCCGGCGATGACGGCCGGGACCCGCTGCGCGATGGGGCGCCGGCCCAGACGGCGGTCCTCGAGATACGCGAGCAGGCCGAGGATCGGCAGCGCGTACAGGCACCGGAAGATCGCCGCCGTCGACGGCGAGGCGTGGCTGAGCCGGACGAGGATGCTCGAGAACGCGATCGTGACCGCGCCGAGCAGCGCACAGATCCGCACGTTGCGTTCACGCTCGAGCCAGCGCTCCATGGTGCTCAGCGTAGGGGCTGCGGGGGTAGGCACCGGTACCGCCCCGCGCCGCGCCCGCGCTGCGCGCGCCCGGGCCCCGGCGTGCCGGGGAGCCGTGCCCGCGCCCGCGGCCCGGACCCGCGAGCGCCCCGGGGGCGGGACGCAAAATCGACCCCTCGACCCCACCGCGGCGTGATGAGGACGATTCTGTCCTCCTATTGGACGGAATCGACCCCTCAACCCGGCGCGGACGTCGAAGGGAACATTTTGACGGCGGTTCGCGCGCCGGACCCGCGCGCCGCGACCCGCCGCGCCCCGCGTCACAGCACCGCCGCGCCCCACGCCCGCGGCCCCGACCCGCGAGCACCCTCAGGGAAGCTCGGACGGCGCGCCGACCGCGTGAAAGCCGCCGTCGACGTGGAGGATCTCGCCGCTGATCGCCCGGGCGCGATCGCTGAGCAGGAAGCAGATCGCGTCCGCGACCGGCGCGGGGTCCTCGACGTTCCAGCCCAGCGGAGCCTGGAGGCGCCACAGCTCGGCGAGGCGCTCGAAGCCGGGGATCGAGCGTGCGGCGAGCGTGCCGAGGGGGCCGGCGGCGACGAGATTGACCCGGATGCCCTGCGCGCCGAGATCGCGGGCCAGGTAGCGGGAGACCGATTCCAGCGCCGCCTTGGCCACCCCCATCCAGTCGTAGATCGGCCAGGCGACGGTGGCGTCGAAGTCGAGGCCGACGAGGCTGCCGCCCTCTTCCATCAGCGGCTGCAGCGCGGCTGCGAGCGCCTTGAACGAGAACGCGCTCGTCTGGAAGGCGAGGGCGGCGCTCTCCGCCGGCGCGGTCATGAAATGACCGCCGAGAGCGTCCTCGGGAGCGAAGGCGATCGCGTGCAGCGCCCCGTCCACCGCGCCCCAGCGCTCCCGCAGGGTCTCGGTCAGCGCGGCGAGGTCCTCGGGGCGGTTGACGTCGAGCTCGAGCACGTCGGCGGGCTCGGACAGCCGCGCGGCGGCGCGTTCGGTGAGCCGTCGGGCCCGCCCGAAGCTCGTCAGCACGACACTCGCGCCCTCACGCTGGGCCTGCTCGGCTGCGTGGAAGGCGATGGAGTCTTTGGTGATCACGCCGGTGATCAGCAGCCGCTTGCCGGCCAGCGTCACGCGGCGCCCGCCAGGGTCGTCAGCGCGGCGGCGAGCCGCGCGCGGGTGTGGGCCGGATCGATGATCTCGTCGACGAAGCCGCCCTCGGCGGCGGCCGCGGCCTGCAGATGCTCCTCGGCGTAGGCGGCGGCGAGCCGGTCGCGGAGGTCGGCCTGCTCCTCGTCGCCGGCCAGTCGGAGCTCGCGCCGGTTGACGATGCCGACCGCGGCGCGCGCGCTCATGATGCCGAGCTCGGCCTGGGGCCAGGCGAGCACGAGATCGGAGCCGAGGTCGCGGGAGTTCATGGTGATGTACGCGCCACCGTACGACTTGCGCAGGACGACGGTGAACTTCGGCACCGGGGCGGCGGCGAAGGCCCGCACGAGCGAGGCGCCGTAGCGGATCACCCCGGCCTGCTCCTGGCGGCTTCCGGGCATGAAGCCCGGCGTGTCGACGAGCGCGATGAGCGGCAGGCCGAAGCCGGTCGCCAGGCCGACGAAGCGGGCTGCCTTCTCTGAGCCCTCAGCGTCGAGCACGCCGCCGAGGTACTTCGGCTGGTTGGCGACGATCGCCACCGGGCGCCCGTCGAGCCGCGCGAACGCGGTCACGACGTTGCGGCTCCAGCGCGGCCAGATCTCGAGCAGCGAGCCCCGGTCCACGACGGCTCGGGCGACGTCGCGAACGTCGTAGGCGCGGCGCGACTCGGCGGGGACAACCGCGCCCGGGTCGGGCAGCTCCGGGTCCCGGGGGAGCGCCCGGGGCGGCGTCTGGCCGCCCGCCGAGGGCAGGTAGCCGAGCAGCTCGCGGACGCGACGGGCGGCGCTCAACTCGTCGGCCTCGACGAGATGGCAGACGCCGTTGCGGTCATGGACCCGAGGACCGCCGAGCGCGGCCGCATCGATCTCTTCGCCGAGCGCCTCGCGCACGACGCCGGGCCCGGTGAGGAACATGGCGGCGTCCTCGGTCATCAGGACGAGGTCGGTGAGGGCGGGTGAGTATGCGCCGCCGCCGGCCGACGCTCCGGAGACGACCGAGATCTGCGGAACCACGCCGGTGAGGGCGACGCTCTGGCGGAAGATCCGGCCATAGCCGGCGAGCGCCGCGGTGCCCTCCTGCATCCGGGCCCCGCCCGATTCGACGAAGGCGACGACCGGGATCCGGGCCCTGGCGGCGATGCCCAGAACCCTCACGATCGTGTCGGCGTGTCGCTCGCCGAGCGATCCGCCGAGGTAGCCGCCGTCCTGTGCGTAGCAGGCCACCGGACGGCCATCGACGAGCCCGGTCGCGCCAAGTACGCCGTCGCCGGGCACCGCGCGCTCACCCATTCGCGGCGAGACCACGCGTGACCGGAGCACCTGGACCGTGCCGGGGTCGCACAGCGCCTCGAGCCGCTCCATCGGATGGAGCCGCCGGGCGGGCTGGCGGACGGCGGTGGCGGTCATGGGGCGCCACGCAGGACGAGGGTGACATTGTGGCCGCCGAAGGCGAACGAGTTGGAGATCGCCATCGGCGCGGAGCCGTTGGTCGACAGCGATCGGGCTTCCCCGGGCACGTAGTCGAGATCGAGCTCGGGGTCCGGCTCCTCGTAGCCGAGCGTCGGCGCGATGACGCCGGTGGTCAGCGTGCGCGCTGTGGCCACGGCCTCGACGGCACCGGCGGCGCCGAGCAGGTGTCCGATCGCCGACTTCGTCGAGGAGATGGGGATCTGCTTCGCCCGGTCCTCGCCGAGCGCGCGCTTGATCGCGACCGTCTCGGCGGCGTCGTTGAGCTGGGTCGAGGTGCCGTGGGCGTTGATGTAGACGATGTCGTCGGCCGTCACCGCGGCATCGGCGAGGGCGAGCTCGATCGCGCGGGCCGCGGGCTCGCCGCTCGGGTCGGGCGCGGTGACGTGATAGGCGTCGGAGGTCGACCCGTAGCCGATCACCTCGCCGAGGATCGTCGCGCCACGCGCCTGCGCGGCCTCGAGCTCCTCGAGCACGAGCATGCCCGCGCCTTCGCCCATCACGAATCCGTCGCGACGCGCGTCGAACGGACGGGACATGCCGGTCGGCGACAGCGCCTGCATCGCGTTGAAGCAGGCGTAACCGAACGCGGTGAGCGTCGCCTCGGCGCCACCGACGAGGGCGGCGTCGGCATCGCCGTACTGGATCATCCGCAGCCCCGAGCCGATCGCGTGACCGCCGCTCGAGCAGGCCGAGACGATGCCGTACATCTGTCCCCGCAGCCCGTACTTCATCGAGACCGCGGCCGCGCCGGCATTGGGCATGTACTGCGGGATGCCGAGCGGCGAGACCATCTTGGCGCCGCGATCGCGCATCACGTCGTGTTGAGCCTCGACCGTCTGAATGCCGCCGATACCGGTGGCGACGATGCACCCGATGCGCATCGCGTCATACGGCAGCTGTGGAATCCATCCAGCCTGCTCCAATGCCTCGCCGGCAGCGACCACGGCCAGCTGTGAAAAGCGATCGAGCCGTCGGGTCTCCTTGACCGAGAGGAATTCCTTGGGCTCGAAGTCGGTGCACGCTCCGGCGCCGTCGACGATGCCGCACTCTCCTTCCGCCCACCGCTCATGCAGCCTGGCAGCGCCGACCCCGAGCGGAGTGACCGCCCCGAGGCCGGTGATGACGACTCGCTTCCTCACGCCGATGCGCGCGCCGTGATCAGGTCGATGACGTCGCCGACGGTCTTGAGCTCCTTCATGTCCTCGCCCTTGAGCACGACGCCGTACTCGTCCTCGACGATCTGGGCGAGCTCGACGAGATCGAGCGAATCGATGTCGAGCGACTCGAACGTCGCATCGGGCGTGATCTGATCCTCGTCGGGACCGAAGCTGGCGAGCGCCTCGACGACGCGGGTCTGGACCTGCTCGGTGGTGACTGTGGCCATCTTCTGTTGCTCCTCTGTGTAGTGGTTGTTCAGGCTGCGAGGCCGCCGTCCACCGAAAGGACGGCGCCCGTGACGTAGCTCGCCTCAGGTGAGATGAGAAAGCGTACGCATGCCGCGACCTCCTCCGGGGTCCCGGCCCGCTTGGCGGGCACGGCCTCGAGCAGGTCCTTCGATACTCCGGCGGTCATCTCCGTGTCGATCCACCCGGGCGCGACGGCGTTGATGGTGATTCTCCGGCGGGCGACTTCGACCGCCGCGGTGCGGGTCAGCGCGATCAGCCCCGCCTTGGCGGCGGCGTAGTTGGCCTGGCCGGGGTTGGCGCGCAGGCCGACGACCGAGGACATGTTGACGATCCGCCCGGCTCGCGCCCGCAGCATCGGCTTGAGCGCACGGCGCATCATCCGGAACGCCGCGCTCAGATCGGTCTGCACGACGGCGTCCCACTCCTCGTCCCCCAGCGACGGCGTGAGGTCATCCCGGCTGATCCCGGCATTGTTGACGAGAGCGAGGACGGGTCGCTCGTACTGCGCCTCGAGCGCGGTGAACAGGACCTCGGGGGTGGCCGGATCGGCGACGTCGCCCTCGAGCGGGACGGCCTGTCCGCCCGCCTGCTCGATCTCAGCCACGATCGCCTCGGCGGCGATGCGATCGGTGCGGAAACCGACCCCGACGGGCCAGCCGTCCTGAGCCAGACCACGCGCGATCGCCGCCCCGATGCCCCTCGAGCCACCGGTGACGAGCGCGGACCCCTGGGCGGCGAGCGATTCAGCCATCGGTGGTGGTCTCTCCCCACTCGATGACCCCGGCCCCCCAGGTGAAGCCGGCCCCGAACGCGCTCAGCAGCACGTGGGCGCCCTTGTGCAGCCGACCGTCGCGCTCCGCCGTCGCCAATGCGATCGGCAGCGTCCCCGCCGACGTGTTCCCGAGCCACTCGATGCAGTCGACGACGCGGTCGAGATCGAGCCCGAGCCGCTCACCGACGGCGCGCGTAATGCGTGCGTTGGCCTGGTGGAAGACGAACAGGTCGACCTCGTCGAGCTCGATCTCGGCACGCTCCGCCACCTCCAGTGTCGCCTCGGACATCCGCGCGACCGCATGGCGGAACACTTCCGTCCCGTCCATCACCAGCCGCCGATCGGCGTGCGAGGCGGTGAGCGTCGGGCCGTGGGAGCCGTCAGCCCCGAGCACGATCGGTCCGATCGCGCCGTCGTCCCGGTCGGCCGCGCACAGGACTGCGGCGCCGGCCCCGTCGGCGAACAGCGGCGCGGTGCGCTTGTCGTCGTAGTTGGTGATGCGGGTGACGAAGTCGGCGCCGATCAGCAGCACGCGCTCCGCTCGGGCGCTCTCGATCTGGGCCGCGGCGAGCGACATCCCGGAGAGGAACCCGGTGCAGGCGGCGCCGATGTCGAATGCTCCGGCGCGGCGGGCCCCGATGGCGTTGGCGACGAGCGGCGCGGCACTCGGCGTTACCTCGTCGGCGGTGATGGTGGCGACGATGACGAGGTCGAGGTCCTCGGCCGCGACGCCGGCGCGCTTCAGCGCGGTCTGGCCCGCCCGAGCACAGAAGTCGCTGAGACGCTCATCGGGGGTGGCGCGCCGGCGCTCACGGATTCCCGTCCGCGAGAGGATCCATTCCTCGCTCGTGCCGAGCGTGGCGGCGAGCTCGGCACTCGTCAGCCGTCCCTCGGGCAGCTCGGCGGCCACCGACATGATCGCCGCCGGGCGGGTACCCGCCGGACGGATGCGCGGCGCCGGACGCATCGCCGGGCCCCGGCGGACGCGCGTGTCGGAGAAGGCCTGGTCAAGCACTGATGAGCTCCACGTCGCGCAGGGTGCGCTTGGCCAGCCCGGTGAGCACCCGGCCGGGACCGACCTCGACGAACCGCTCGGCTCCGAGCGCGCGCAGCGCAAGCATCGTCTCCCGCCAGCGCACCGGCATCGTCAGCGCCTCGGCAAGCCGCCGGCGGACGTCGTCGAACGGCTCGGCGGTGACCGCCGAGATCACCGGGATCCGCATCGGCCGCACCTCCACGGCCTCGAGCGCGGCGGTGAACGCGGGCACGGCCGAGGCCATCATCGGCGAGTGGAAGGCGCCCGTGACCGGGAGCTCCATCGCCCGCAATCCGATCGCCTTCGCGTCGGCGGCGGCCTCCGGGAGCGCGGGCCGGGCGCCGGAGAGCACGACCTGCTGCGGGGAGTTGTCGTTGGCGACGGACAGTCCGTGGGCGTCGGCGAGCTCGGCCGCATGCTCGGCGGCTCCGGCGCCGAGCAGCGCGAGCATGCCGCCGTCGCCCGCCGCCTCGCCGGCTTCGTGCATGAGCCGTCCGCGGAGGGCGACCAGCTCGAGCCCGTCGCGTTCGGCGAGCGACCCGACGGCGACGAGGGCAGCCAGCTCGCCGAGCGAATGGCCGGCCATGAACGCCGCGTCAGGCTCGAACAGGCTCGCCCACCCGGCGAGGCTCGCGCAGAAGATCGCCGGCTGGGCGAAGTTTGTCCCCTCGGCGGCCCGGAGGAACGGATCCTCGCCGACGACCTCGATGACGAGCTCGAGCAGGTCGGGCCGCCATTGCGCGACCGTGTCACGCATGTCGTTGGTCTGGCTTCCCTGTCCGGGAAAGAGAATCGCGGTCGGCGCCATACGTTTCACCCTACGCACGCGGGGTGATACGGATACACGCGGCACGACGATCTCCCCCCGTTCGGGGGGAGCCGCCTGGGCCGATCGCGGGAGCAATCAATCGGCTCACGCTGCACCGGCCGCCGGTAGCGTTGCCCTTATGAGTCTTCCCAAGCCCACAGCTGACACCGCCGCGCTCGTCACCGGTGCCTCGGCCGGCATCGGCAGCGCGATCGCGCACGAGCTCGCCGCCCGCGGGCACAACCTCGTGCTCGTCGCGCGGCGGCGCGAGAAGCTCGAAGAACTTGCCGGGCAGCTGACCGCCGAGCATGGCGTCCGGGCCGAGGCCCTCGCCTGTGACCTCGGCAAGGCGGCACCGCGCGGCCGGCTGCCCGGCCAGATCGCCGAGCTCGGGCTCGATGTCGATGTGCTCATCAACAACGCGGGCTTCGCCACCAACGGCCCGTTCGTCGATGCCGATGCCGACCGCGAGCTCGAGCAGGTGCGCCTGCTCGTGGAGGCCGTCGTCGGGCTGTGCTCGTCGTTCGCTCCGGCGATGGCGAAGACCAAGCGCGGTGCGATCCTCAACGTCGCCTCGACCGCGGGGATGCAGCCCCTCCCCTACTCGGCGGGTTACTCGGCCGCGAAGGCCTACGTGCTCACGTTCTCCGAAGCGCTGCACCAGGAGCTCCGCGGCCGCGGGGTCACCGTGACCGCACTCGCCCCCGGTCCGGTGACGACCGATTTCTGGGAGATCTCCGGCTGGTCGCTGCACGGCGGGCAGTCATTCGAGAGCGCGGTGCCAAAGCCGGCCTGGGTCTCGCCCGAGGAGGCCGCGCGGGCCGGGATCCTCGGCCTCGAACATGGTCAGCGGGTCGTCGTACCCGGACTCCAGGTGCGCACGGCGATGCAGGCCGCGCGCTATCTCCCCCACGCGGTCAAGCTCCCGGCGCTCGAGTGGATCATGCGCCGGCGCTGACGAGTCCTGTAGCCGGCCGCGCCGGCGCGCCGCCCGCGCCCGCCGCTACAGGCCGCTGAGCTGCCGTGTGCGCTCGGTCGTCGACACTGCGCTCGCGCCGCGCTCCTGAACGAGCCGTTCATACTCGGCGAGCCCGTCCGCCGCCTGCTTGGCGGCCTGGCGCTCGAACGGCTTGGAGGCGAACGCCTGGCGCAACGGCATGATCCGCAGGAACCACCTCGGGTAGGACACGCGGCGGCGGCGCTCGGCGATCGCGGCGACGACCTCTTCGATCGCGGGCTCGAGCGGGTACGTGCGGGCGAACAGCCTCGGCATGTCGCCCTTGACCGTCTTCATCAGCGGCATCTCGCGCTCGGCATCGTTGACCATGTCGGTGTCGAGAAACAGGAAGTAGGCGACGCCGACATCGACTCCGAGCGGGAGCATCTCCATCCGCAGGCAGTCGCTGAGCGCCTCGACGCCGGCCTTGGCCGAGCAGTACGCGCTCATCCCCGGGGCGCGCAGGACGGCCGCGGTCGAGGCGATGTTGAGCAGATACCCGCGGCTGCGCTCGAGGTGCGGCAGGGCGGCGCGGTCGGTGTACATCACCCCGAGCAGGTTGATCTCGATCACCCGCTCCCACGACCGCGGGTCCTGCGAGCGCAGCGGCCCCCCGGCAGCGATGCCGGCGTTGGCGACGACGACGTCGAGCCCACCGAGCGCTTCGGCGGCGGCATCGACGGCTCGGCGGACCTCGGCGGCATCCGACACGTCGCACTCGGCGACGAAGGTGTCGGTGCCGCAGCGAGCGGCGACGGTGGCGAGCGTGTCCGGTTCGAGGCCGACGAGCGCCAAGCGGGCGCCGTGGGCGGCGAGACGCTGAGCAAGGGCGGCGCCGATCCCACGGGCCGCGCCGGTGATGAGCACGCGCTTGCCGCGCAGGGACTGCAGGTCGGTGTTCATGCCGCGACGATACGCGCATCCGTGGCGGCCGTGCAACGCTTCGGTTGAGAGCGCGCCGGAGCGGGAAACCCATCGTCACCCCGTGAACCGACGCCACCCGTGACTGACGACACCGCCCGCCGCCTTGACACCCTGCTCCAGGTCGCGCTCCGCCTCGCCCGCTCGGCGCCGACCGGCAGCCTCGCGCTCGCGCGCGTCCATGACGCGCTCGACTCGCGCTGGATCCCGCGACCGTGGGGCGACACGCTGATCGACGAGCTCGCCGGCGCTCGCGCGCAGGCCGGCACGCCGATTCCCTTCGACCGCGTCGAGCGGATCCTCACCGATGCGTGGGGGGCGAGTCCGAACGACGAGCTCGACACGCTCGAGCCCGAGCCCGTCGCGGTCACTCCGATCGCCCAGGTGCACCGCGGTCGCCTCGAGGGTGACGACGTCGCCGTCAAGGTGCTGCGGCCGGGCCTCGCCGCGTCGGTGCGGCGGGACCTCGCGGTGCTCGAGGGCCTCATCCCGGCGCTCGGCGCAGCGTTCCCCGCCATCGACGCCGGCGCCATGCTCGCCGAGGTTCGGGAGCGCACGCTCGACGAGCTCGACCTCGAGAACGAGGCCGGCGTCCAGCGCCGCTTTCATCGCGCGCTGCGCAACCACCCGCATCTGTACGTGCCCGCGCCGATCACCCGGCTCGCCGGAGAGAACGTGCTCGTCAGCGAGTGGGTCGACGGCGTTCCGCTCGCCGATGCGCCCGACCCCGACCGGGCGGCCACGCTGCTCGTGCTGTTCGGGCTCGGAGCCGCGCAGCGGGGGCTCGTCCACGCCGACCTCCATCCCGAGGACGTGCTCGTGCGCGACGACGGGCGCCTCGTGATCCTCGACTTCGGCGTGAGCAGCGACGTCGACCCCGAGCGCGTCGCCGCGTCGGCCCGCGCCTTCGAGGCCGTCCTCGACGCCGACCTCGACGCGCTTGCCGCCGCCCTCGAGGAGCTCGGCTGGGTGAGCCCCGATCACGCCGGGACGGCTGATGCCGTCGTCCGACACGGCCTCGGCGACCTCGCCGGCCCCGCCCCCGCCCGGCTCGACGCCGACGCGGTCATCGCCGCCCGTGACCGACTGCTCGACCGTCCGGCCGAGCTGATCGAGCTCGTGCGCTGCGGTCGGCTTCCGGCCGAGGATCTCTGGCCGGCCCGGGGACTCGGGGCGCTGTTCGGCACAATCGCACGGATCGGCGCGACCGGGCCGTGGAGCGATGTCGCCCGCGCCGCCCTGCGCGACGGCTGGGAGGCGGCAGTTCCCGAACCGGCGGCGTAGCGGGCCACCGCCGGGCGGGGCGGATCAGGCCGCGGCGACCCGGGTGACGCCCTCGACGACGCTCGCCACCGGGGGCTGCACCTGCGCACCCCGGCCGAGTCGGCGGCCGAGCCAGTCAAGCGCCACCGGCGTGCCGGCGACGGCACCGCTGATGTGGTCGACCCCACCGCGGGTGACGTACAGCCGCACGTCGGCACCGAGCGCCTGCCAGTCGCGGCACAGCGCCTCGCTGTGGTGGAAGGAGACGATCTGGTCCCGGCGGGCGTGGTGCAGCAGCACGGGCGCGGCCGGGGCCATCGTCCCGAGCCGGTTCTCCCGCAGGCGGCGGCGCCACTCGGGCATCTCGAGCACGTTCGGCTGCGTCAGCTCGTCGGCGTGCATGAACCGCGGCCCCATCATCACGGCCTGGAGGATCGACGACTCGCGCAGGTCCCCGATCCGCGCGCGCGCCATCGGGGTGAGGTACGAGTCGAGGTCGAGCTCCGGGTAGGCGGCGGCGTAGCCGATCCCCCCGTAGGCCATGAAGAACGAGAAGAAGGTCCCGTCGAGGCTCGGCCCCGCCGTCTCGACATCGGCCGCGGCCGCGCCGGCGACGACGGCCACGAGCGGCACGTCGGGCGCGTAGGTCGGCTGGAGCTGTGCGGCCCAGGCGGCCGCCGCCCCGCCCTCCGAGTATCCGAGGATCGCCGCCGGACCGTCGTCGGGCAGGTCCTCGGGGGCGAGCGCACGAGCGGCTCGCATCGCGTCGAGCACGTTGGGCCCGAGCGCGCGCCCGACCATGTAGGTGTGGTCGCCCGGCGTGCCGAGTCCCTGATAGTCGGTGACCGCGACCCCCCAGCCGCGGGCGAGGCACATCGCCATCAGGCCGGCCTCCCACTCGAGCCCGCGAGGGATGAGCCGCGACGGCGCCGCGGCATCGCCGATGCCGTGGGTGCCGATCGCATAGCCGAGCAGCGGCCGCGGTCCGCGGCTGCGCCCGCGCGGCACGAGAACCGTGCCGGAGACGGCCGTCGGCTCGCCGGTCGCCGAGGTCGAGCGATAGAGCACGCGCCAGGCCCGGGCGCGGAGGCGCAGGCCGGGAGCGAGGTAGGCGTCGACCCGCTCGGAGCGGATGAGATCGCCGGGCTCGCCGGCGGGGAACGGGGTCGGAGGCTCGTAGAAGCCGGAGTCCCCGCCGGACGGCCACCGGGGCGCGGAGACGAGCATCAGCTGCGCTGCTGCCTGTCGCGCTACGTCCATGATCGTCACGCTCGTCTCTCTCCTTTCAGCCGGCGTCCGGCCCTGGCCGCGGCCTGTCATTGCAGTTTACGGCCGATAGCAAGGAAATCCTTGCCATTCCTACCCAGGTGGCCCCGACTACACCTCCTGTTGGTCCCGAGCCGGCGATCGCGCGGCCTGATACGCCGGACGGCCTCAGCCGAGCAGGCCGATGCGCTGGGCCCGCTGGACGGCCTCGGCCCGGTTGCGGGCGCGCAGCTTGCGGTACAGCGCGCTCGTGTGCTCCTTGACGGTGTGCGGGGAGAGGTAAAGGCGCTCGGCGATCTCGCGATTGGTCGAGCCGGCCGCGATCAGGTCGAGGACCTCACGCTCGCGCTCGGAGAGGAGCGGCTCGGGCTGCTCGGCCTTGGGCGGGAACATCGTCATGCCCAGGCCGACCATCCGCACGGCCATGGCGACGTCGTTCGCCTCCCAGTCCTTGGACACGAAGCCGGAGGCGCCGGCGGCGCGCGCCGCGGCCGGCGACATCCGGCCGGCGCCGGAGATCAGCAGCACCCGGGTCGAAGGCGAGGCCGCTCGAATCGACTCGCATACGTCGGCGCCGGACTCGCCGGCGAGGAACAGATCGACGAGCGCGACGTGGGGCTCGAAGGTGCGGGTGAGCTCGAGCGCCTCGGCGCCGGTCTTGGCCGCGAGGCAGCGCTCGACCCACGGTTGTTCGCCGAGCAGCACGCGGAAGCCCCAGTGGACGACGTCGTGATCGTCGACGACGAGCACGCGTAGGCGGCGATCGTCGAGGCGTGCGGCGGACGGAAGGCCGGGGCGCTCGGCGGCCATCACTCCGCCTCCGGGTCGAGCGGGACGACAAGTCGCAGCCGCCAGCCGCCGTCGGGGGACGGTCCGAACTCCATCACGCCGCCGTGCTGAAGGGCCTCGAAGGCGGCGAGCCGCAGCCCCATTCCCGCCCCGCGGGCGCCCGGCCGGACGCCGTCGTTGCGCACCTCGAGGCTGAACGTGTCGACGTCCCGCGCGACGGTGACCTCGACCCGTGTCGGCGCCGCGTGCTTGGCGATGTTGCGCAGCGCCTCGGTGAGCACCGACTGGGCGAGCGGCTCGAGCGCGATGGGCACGGTCGCGCCGTCGGGCCAGTGCACCTCGGCGGGGAGATCGGGCGAGGCGCGCAGGCGGTCGACCTCGTCGGCGAGGGTCGTGCCGGTGTCGCGTGGAACCGGCGCGAGCGGCCGCTCGAGCGCACGGCGCAGCTCGCCGATCGCCTCCTGCATCTCGGTGCGGATGCGGTTGCGCTCGGTTCGCTCGAGGGGCTGCTCGGCGCTGAGCGCGAGCGACACCCCGAACAGCCGCTGGAGGACCCGCTCGTGGATCTCGCGGGCGAGCTCGAGACGCTCGGCGAGGTGCCGGGCGCGATCCTGCTGGCGGGTGGAGTTGCGCGCGGTGGCAACGAGCGCCGCCGTCTTGCCGAGTGTCCACAGAAGGTGGCGCTCGCCGTCGGACAGCTCGAAGCGACCGCCGCCCCGATCGGCGCAGATCACCCCGTAGGCGCGGCCGGCGGCGCTCATCGGGGTGCAGACGAGGGTGGTGATGCCGAGCACCTCGGCGTAGTCGGGCGGGACCGCCTCCTCGATCCGCTCGGACACGACCACGACCTCGTCCTCGATCAGCGCGCGCTGGGCGATCGGGGTGTTGACGAGCGTCGGGCGCAGGGCCGCGAGCTGCTCGAACGGCGTGCCGTGGGCACCGACGGCACGGACCCGCCGCCGCGCGCTGTCGGCCATGAAGATCGCCGCGCGGCGCATCGTCGTCAGGCGGCAGATCGCCTCGCAGATGCGGTCGTAGAACTCGGTCGAGGAGTCCTCGACCTCGAGGTCGGCGAGCAGGTCGACGAACACCTCGAGCGGCTCGACGCCGGCGAACAGCGACGGCGGATGCTCGATCGCCCCGGCGGCCGGGCCGCCGCCATGCGGTTCGAGGTTCACGCCGCGAGCGGCAGTGCGTAGCGCCGCCGGATCTCGTACAGAGTCGAGCGCTCGGCCGCCGGGCGCCCGGCGCGGTGGGCGGCCGCGACGAGGTCCCCAGGCTCGAGCCGCACGCCGTGATAGCTGCCGGCCATCCGCGAGATCGACTCCTCCATCAGCGTCCCGCCGAGGTCGTTGACGCCCCAGTGGAGCGCCTCGGTGGCCGCGTCGAGGCCCATCTTGACCCAGCTCGCCTGGAGGTTGGGGATCGTGCGACCTAGCGCGAGACGGAACACCGCGGTGTGCTTGAGGTTCTCCTCGCGGGAGATCTCCTGCACCCCGTGCGTGCGCCCCAGGAGGGTGTGGAAAGGGATGAACGACAGCGGCACGAACTCGGTGATCCCGCCGGTGCGCTCCTGCAGCTCGCGGACGACGCGCATGTGCTCGGCGAGCTCCCACGGCTCCTCGATGTGGCCGAACATGACCGTCGCCGTCGAGCGCAGCCCCTCGGCGTGCGATGCCTCGATCACCTCGACCCAGCGGGCGACCGGGAGCTTGTTCGGCGAGATCCGCTCGCGCACGCCGTCGTGGAGCACCTCGGCGGCGGTGCCGGGCGTCGAGCCGAGGCCGGCCTCGCGCAGGCGCTCGAACACCGCTCGCGCCGACAGGCCGCTGACGTCGCACATGTGCGCGACCTCCATCGGCGAGTAGGCATGGAGGTGGATCGACGGCGCGACCTGCTTGGCCACCCGCAGCCAGTGCTCGTAGTCCTCGAGCCCCCAGGCCGGGTGAATGCCCGACTGGATGCAGAGCTCGGTGGCCCCGGCGGCGACGGCTTCGGTGACCCGGGAGACGAAGTCCGCCTCGGAGTGCTCGTAGGCGTCGGGCGAGCGGCGCGACTGGCCGAAGCCGCAGAACGCGCAGCCCACCGTGCAGATGTTCGAGACGTTGATGTTGCGGTTGACGACGAAGGTCACCGTCTCACCGGCGAGCTCGGTGCGGAGCTCGTCGGCGGCCCGGCGGAGGTCCTCGATCACCTCGGGGCGACGCTCGGCGAACAGCGCGGTGAGCTGCTCGGCGCTGAGCGGGTGGCCCGCGCGAGCGTGCACGATCGCCGCGGGGGCGGTGTCGGGATCGATCGAGAGGTCGGCCTGCCGTCCGGAGCCGCGCCGGGGGATGAACGACCAATAGCAGCGCTTGATGACGTCGAGCACCGGCGACTCGACCCACTCCGGATCGATGTAGTCGGGATACACGCACAGCCGCTCGGACAGCGCGTAGCCGTCCTCCTGGAGCCGCTTGCGCACGTGGGCCGGGGACGGGAACGGGTGCTCGGGCGAGATGTGGTCGCCGTTGGCGCTCAGCCCGCCGAGGTCGGTCGCCCCGGCTCGGACGAGCTCCGGCCACCAGTCCGAGAGGTTCGGCGGCACCTGGATTCCGAGTTCGGGCATCCGCTCACGGGCGTAGGCGATCAGCCGCGTCATGTCCTCGATCGTCACCTCGCACGCCCACGCGGGAGCGTCGAGCTTGGGTCCGTCGGCGATGCCCGTCTGCCAGTAGTCGCGAGCGGCCCGGTCGGCGATCTCGGCCGGCTCGCGCCCGTAGTAGCTCTGGTGCGGGACGAAGTTCTGGAGGATGACCTCCTGGATGTGGCCGTAGCGCTCGTGGAGCTCGGCGAGCGTGTCGAGCGAGGCGAACCGCTCCTCCTCGGTCTCCCCGATCCCGACGAGGATGCCGCTGGTGAACGGGATCTTGAGCTCGCCGGCGGTGGCGATGGCCGCGATCCGCTGCTGGGGATGCTTGGTCGGCGACCCCGCATGGACCGTCTCCATCAGCCGCTCGGACACCGACTCGAGCATCAGGCCCTGGGAGGCGGTCACGTGCCGCAGGCGGGCGAAGTCGTCGGCCTCGAGGACCCCGAGGTTCGTGTGCGGCAGGATTCCGCGCTCGAGCGCCCGTTCGCAGGCCCACACGACGTAGGAGGTGAAGTCCTCGTGCCCGTACTCGCGCAGCCGTGCGGCGACCTCGGGGTTGACCTCGGGCCGCTCGCCGGTGAGGACGAGCAGCTCCTTGACGTGGTGCCGCCGCGCCGCGCGGTCGATCATCTCCTCGACCTCGTCGGGCGCGTGGAGATGCGCCTTGTGCGTCGCGAACGCGCAGTACTTGCAGTAGCAGCGGCACGTCCGCGAGAGCGACAGCGTGAGGTTGCGGCTGAACGTGACGCGGCGGCGCATTCCCATGGCGATTCTACGGCGGCGGCTCCCCGGTCCTATCCTCGCCCCGCGATGCGCACCGTCGCCTCCCCCTGCCGGCCGCTCGCCGTGGTCCTGCTCGTCGTGCTCGCGATCGCCCTCGCCGGGTGCGGCTCCGGCGCGGGATCCGGGTCGCCGGACGCCGCGCACCGCCGGAGCGCGACGCTCGTGCTCGACTTCACGCCGAACGCGATCCACGCGGGCATCTACACCGCTCTGGCCCGGGGCTTCGACCGCCGGGAGGGGATCAGCCTGCACGTCGTCGCCCCGTCGGCGACGACCGACTCGATCAAGCTGCTGACGAGCGGGCGCGCGCAGCTCGCGCTCCTCGACATCCACGACCTCGCCCTCGCCCGCGAGCGCGGCGCCGACGTCGTCGGGGTGATGGCGATCGTCCAGAGGCCGCTCGCCGCGGTGTTCGCGGCACCCTCAATCCGCTCGCCTCGGCAGCTCGAGGGCCGGCTCGTCGGCGTCACCGGGGTGCCGAGCGACACCGCCGTCCTGCGCTCGGTCGTCTCCGGGGCCGGCGGCGACCCGGCGAAGGTCAGGACGGTGACGATCGGCTTCAACGCCGTGCCCGCCCTGCTCGCGCATCGCGTGTCCGCCGCGCTCGGCTTCTGGAACGACGAGGGCGTGACGCTCACGAGTCGAGGACGAGGGTTCCACGTCTTCCGGGTCGACGATTACGGTGCACCCGCCTACCCGGAGCTCGTGCTCTGCACGACGCGGTCGCTGATCGCGTCCGATCCGAGTCTCGTGCGCGCCGTCGTGCGCACGCTCGCCCGCGGCTACGCCGTCGCGGTCGGCGACCCGGCGCGCAGCGCGGCGAGCCTCGAGTCCGAGGTCCCGGGCCTCGACCCGGCGCTCGTCGCCGCGCAACTGGCGGCCGAGGAGCCGGCCTTCGTCGCTCCGGGCGGCTCGTTGGGCGAGCTCAACGCGGCGCGACTGCAGGCCTGGGCGGGCTGGGAGCTCCGCTTCGGGATTGTGTCCCGGCGACCCGACGTGCGGCGGATGTTCGATTCGCGGTTTCTCGCCGGGACGCAGTCCCCGGCGCGATGAATGTCGATTCACTCCCACCTGTCGGGACTGAATCGCCATAGTTCGTCGCGGTGCCGGGAACGAACGTGACAATGCGCGCCGGCGGCGGCGGCCTACTGGGCGCGGAGGCGCTGGAACTCGCGGCGGGCCGACTCCGGCCGGCCCCACATCTGCACGACCTCGACCCGGCCGGTGCGAACCTCGCGCAGCGCGAGCTCCCCGCCGATGTCGGCGTCGTCGAGCAGCTTGAGGGCGGTGTGCACGGTCGGCGCCGCGGCGGCATGGCCGAAGCGGTGAGCGACGAGCAGCCGCCAGTGCCAGTCGCTCTTGGAGTACGGCTGTGCGTTGCAGGTGACGAGCAGGAGCGCCGCGTCGATGTAGCGACGCTCGTCGGCGAGCCGGAGATCGAGCTCGAGGTCGGTCCAGTCGTCGGGAAGGGAGTCGACGATCTCGTTGAAGGTGTCGGCGAGGTTCATCAGGAGACCTGCTGGAGGATCAGGAACAGGTTCATCGCCGTGATCAGCGCGGCGACCGTATAAGCCATCACAGTAGTGAACCGGCCGTTGACGTGGGCGCCCATCACCTCGCGCCGGCTGGTGAAGACGACGAGCGGGACGAGCGCGAACGGGATCCCGAACGACAGTACGACCTGGCTCAGCACGAGCGCGCTCGTCGGACTGACCCCGATGGCGAGAACGACGAGGGCCGGGATCATCGTCAGGAGCCGGCGGGCCCACAGCGGGAACCGGATCCGCACGAAACCGCTCATCACGACCTGGCCGGCGTAGGTCCCGACGCTCGAGGACGAGGCCCCCGAGGCGAGCAGTGCGACCGCGAAGGCGAGGGCCGCGCCGCCGCCGACGAGGCGACCGATCTCCGCGTGAGCCTGCGGGATCGTGCTCAGCCCATGCAGCGCGGGCGTATGGAACAGCTTCGCCGCGACGGCGAGCATGGCCAGGTTGACGACCCCGGCGAGCCCCAGCGCGATGAGCACGTCGACCCGCTCGAACCCGAGCACCACCCGGCGCTCGTGGTCGTTGCGGGCGGGCATCCGCCGGTTGGTGAGCGCCGAGTGCAGATAGATCGCGTGCGGCATCACCGTCGCGCCGACGATCCCGACCGCAAGGTAGATGAAGCTCGTGCCGCCGACGCTGGGTACGAGCCCGTTGAGCGAGCCGTGCACCGAGGGGCCGATCTTCAGCGTCTCGTAGAGGAAACCGAGGAAGACGAGTCCGAGCAGCGCGGTGATCGCGAGCTCGAAGCGGCGCACCCCGCGCCGCTGCAGCCCGAGGATCCCGAAGGCGATCACGCCGGTGAGCAGGCCGGCGACGACCAGCGGCACGCCGAACAGCAGGTTGAGCCCGAGGGCGGCGCCGAGGAACTCCGCGATGTCGGTCGACATCGCCATCACCTCGGCCTGGACCCATAGCCCGACGCTCGTCCACCGCGGGAAGCGCTCGCGGCACAGCTCGGGCAGGTTGCGCCCGGTGACCACGCCGAGCTTGGCCGAGAGGTACTGGATGAGCATCGCCATCAGATTGGCCAGCAGCACGACCCACAGGAGGAGATAGCCGAAGCTCGCCCCGCCCTGGACGTTGGTGGCGAAATTCCCGGGATCGACGTAGGCGACCGCCGCCACGAAGGCCGGCCCGAGCATCGCCAGCATCGCCCGGACCCTGCCTCGCGACAGGAGATGCTCGACCGGCGAGAGGCTGAGCTCGGGAAGGGCGACCGTCTGGCCGTCGGGGCTGATCGCGGCCGGAACGCGAGTCAGCGGCGGCGGCGTCACCGGCTCACCTCATGCTGCACGTCGCGTCGGCGCGCGGGCGCCGACGATGACGTGCGATCGACCCGCATCGCGCGGGCGAGCGCACCCCCGAGCACGTGAGTCTCGGTCCCGAAGCGCACGAACAGGGGGCCGTCGAACGGCTGCTTCTCGACCACGTCGAAGATGTCGCCGGGGGCGATGCCGCGGTCGGAGAGGAAACGCAGCATCGCCGGGTCGGAGTCCGACACCCGCACGAAGGTGCCCCGGTCTCCGCATTCGAGCGCCTGAAGGCTGAGCGTCGGTCCCTCCTCGATCGTCAGCTCACGAGTCGGGATCGGGTCGCCGTGCGGATCGTGAGTCGGATTGCCGAGCTTGGCCGCGATCAGCTCCTCGAGGTCCTCGGAGAGGACGTGCTCGAGCACCTCGGCCTCGGCATGCACGCGATCCCACGGCACCCCGAGGCTCTCGACCAGGTAGAGCTCGAGCAGCCGGTGGTGGCGAATGACCTCGAGCGCCACGCGGCGACCGTGCTCGGTCAGGGAGACACCGTGGTAGGGCCTGTGCTCAACGAGTCCGAGCTCGCACAGCCGCTTGACCATGCCCGACGCCGACGCCGGGGTGACCCCGAGTCGCTGGGCGATCGCGTTGGTGCTGACCGGGCCGCCAGCCTCCCGTTGCTGGAGCGCGTAGATGGCCTTGGCGTAATCCTCGACGGCCGACGAGATCCCAACTGGTTCCTGAGTTGCCATCACAGGAATTATGGTAGGCCTAAATTCGCCTTTTGGCAACCCCTGTTCCGAAGTCAGGCGACCAGAGATCTCGGTCTGCCTATCCTCTGAGACGTGAACTCGACCGCCGCGTCGGCCCCCGGCTACCGGATCGTCACAGAAGCGTGCGGGCTGCTCGATCGCTCCGAGCGCGGGAAGCTGGCGCTCAGCGGCTCGGAGACCAAGAGCTTCCTGCAGGGGCAGGTCAGCAACGACATCGAATCGCTGACCTCGGGCGAGGGCTGCTACGCCGCGTTTCTCACGCCGAAGGGCAAGATGCTCGGCGATCTTCGCGTCCTCGACGCCGGCGATGAGCTGCTGCTCGATACCGAGCGCGGCGCCCTTCAGGAGCTGTTCAACATGATCCGGCGCTTCCGGATCGGCTACGACGTCGAGCTGCACAAGCGCACGATCGAACGCGGGCTCGTGTCGCTCATCGGCCCCGCCGCGACGGAGATCGCCGGCGTCCCCGACCTGCCGGCGGCCGAGCATGCGCACGAGCCGCTCGAGCTCGGCGGCATCGCCGCGCGAGCAATCCGCACCGACGTGGGCATCGACCTCCTGTGCCGCTCGGAGGACACCGAGGCGCTGATCGGAGTCCTCGCCGAGCGTGGCGCCGAGCCGGTCGCCGATGAGATCGCCGAGTGTCTGCGCATCGAGCGCGGCCGGCCCCGCTACGGCCTCGACCTCGACGACTCGGTGATCCCTCAGGAGGCCGGGCTCAACGACCGGGCGGTGTCGTTCAGCAAGGGTTGCTACGTCGGGCAGGAGACGGTCGCGCGACTGTTCTACCGCGGCAAGCCCAACCGCCATCTTCGCGGGCTGCGGCTGACCGCGCCCGCCGCACCGGGCGCCGAGGTCGTGCTCGGGGAGCGCTCCGTGGGCCGCCTCACCAGCACCCTCGTCTCGCCGCGGCTCGGTCCGATCGGCCTCGCCCTCATCCGGCGCGAGGCGCAGCCCGGAGCCACCGTGCGGGTCGGCGACGACGGCACGTCCGCCACCGTCGTCGAGCTGCCCTTCTAGAAGGGCCCTGAAGAAGTGATGTTCTGGTGGCGCGCCGCGCTCGGCGACTGGTGCGGTTGATCGGTGATCGTGTGATGTGTGTGCCGATCGGTGAGCGGACGCGGGCGATCCGGCGGTGCGGTGGCGTCTGGATCGCGAGTTCGCAGCGCTCCAGCGGTGTTATCCGGCGTGGGTGGCGAGTTTCCGGGCGATCGGGTTGAGGTTGACCAGCGCGGCAGCGCAGGCGGCTTGCAATCGAGCTTTCTTGGTGCCGATGTACCGGCTCTTGCGCGCTCCGTAGCGGTGCGCGAGCAGGCCGAGGAGCCGTTCGATCCGCGGTCGGGTGCGGCGGAGGTGCTCCGCGATCACAGGGTCAGCGAGCGCGTTGCGGCCCGCGGTGAGGAGCTCTTCGTGCTCGACGAGATCGATCTTGCGGGCTGCTCGGGTCGGGCAGCACCGGTCCTTCAACGGGCAGCCGCAACACATCGCGCGCGGGAACCTCGCGGAGCGGTTGCCGGCCTTGGAGGTCGTGATCCGGGTGGTGTGCCCGGCTGGGCAGGTGATCGTTCCAGCATCGAGGTCAATCGTGAAGTCGCGTTCGGCGAGCTGGCCCTCCGCAACGTGTCCTTCCGGGACCGGGGCGAGCACATCGATACCGCGCTCGGCAAGTTCTGAGCGGATCGGCCCGGTCCCGTAGGCGGTATCGCCGAGTACGCGTTCGGGGCGATGCTCCTCAGACTGGGAGTCGATCAGGTGCTTGGCCTGCGGCCCATCCTGCTCGCTCCCCGCCGCGACGTGTACCCCCACGATCAACGGCTCGGCAGTGTTCGTCGCCGACGCGGAGAGCTTGTAGCCGTCGAACCGCTGGTGCTGGCTCTTGCGTCCATGGCGCATCTCGGTGTCGATCGTCGAGATGATCCGCCCCGACGCGGTCCCGCGATGCAAGTGAGGGACACCGTCCTGGTCGATCTCGAAGTCCTGGCCGATCAGTTCTCCCAACAGGTCATGCGCCGCCTTGACCGCGTCATCCTCGAGCAGCCCGTCGGCCTGTTCCACGGCCGAGAGGGCACGCTGCGCGTCCTGCGCGACCCGGGTCAGCATCCGTTCCCGCTCGGCCTTCTCACGCCAGCGACAGTCCGGCTTCTCCCCGGGCCTCTCGTAGTCGAACTCCAGGCCATCCACCAGCCCCCGGCCAGCCTGCTGATCGACCCCCGTCACCGCATCGATCAGCTTCCGAACCCCGTAGCGGACCAGACGCACGGTGTCCTGCGTCGCGGCCGCGCCAAGCATCGGCGTGGAATCGATGATCTGCTCCGCGGTCCCGTCCAGCATCCCCAACTCGCCAGCGAGCCGCAGCGTGTTCTGGAGCGCCAACTCCTCCTTCTTGTGCAACAACAGCCGAGCGCGGAACTTGGTCAACGACGTCGGATGCCACCCCTGATGATCGACCGCCAGATCCAGCGCGACCTTCCACCGCAAATCCCACGCGACACACTCCATCGCCTGCTCATCCGACACGCCGGTCCGGTGCTGCAACAACAACACCTTCGCCAACAACAACGGCGGGATCGACGGACGGCCCACCCCCGACGAGCAGCACTCCGCGAAATCGGCATCGCGCACGATCCGATCACCGTGCTCAGCCAACAACGCGCAAAACGAACCCTCCGGCAACGGCCCCATCACCTGAGCCGCATCGAACATCCCCACCTGAACAGACCGAGCCGCGAGCATGCCCGGAATGCTCATAAACCCACCGGACAGACCGCGACCCTTTTCAGCGGCCTTCTAGGCCGCGAGCGCGGTCAGGAGGGCGTCGCCGCCGGGGGCCGGCGCGAGCGTGACCTGCCTCACATCGGGATGCGACGCGAGGTAGCTGCCGACGATCCGCACCTCGTCGATCTCCGCGGGCGGCAGGTGGGCACCGAGCTCACCGGCCCGGCCGCCCCGTCGCAGTGCCGCCTCGGTGCGGTTGCCAAGCTCGCCGCCGTCCTCGGGCAACGCGCCCCAGTCGACGAGGCGACCGCCGACGACCCAGAACGCATCAGCCGACGGCCCGGTGGGATGACGGGCGACGAGCAGCCGCGGCCGCGCGTGGGTCGCCTCGAGCACACCCTCGAGGCGGCCGATGATCACCTCGAGCCGCCGCGCGCGTCGGCGCAGTGCGCTCGCCCGCTCGTACCGCTGCTCCGCGGCCGCCGCGCGCATCTGCCCGCGGACGTGCTCGACGAGCCCGCGGCCCGAGTCCTCGCCGCCGAAGAACATGCGCAGGGCCTCGTCGAGCCGCCGCCGGTACAGGTTGGGGTCGAGGTCACCGAGGCACGGCGACAGGCACCGTCCCATCTGGCCGTAGGCCGACGGGTGCTCACGCAGGGCGAGACGGCGGCCGCAGTGGCGCAGGCCGAACAGCGAGTCGAGCTGCTCGACGAGCTCGGCCGCCAGCCGCCGGCCGCGCACGGGACCGATGCTGACAGCGTGACCGGCCGCGGGCTCGGCGGCCACCTCCAGGATCGGGAACGGGATGTCGAGCCGGCAACGGATGTAGACGAGGCGGTCGTCGTGACGTGTGAGCCGCACGTTGCCGGGAGGCCGCAACTCCTTGATGAGCCGGTTCTCGAGCACGAGCGCCCCGAGCTCCGAGCGGGTGGCGCGATAGTCGAGTACCGCGGCGTGGCGTGTCCAGGCCGCCCGCGGCGTCGAGGGGGCGAAGTGCGCTCGGGCCCGCGTGCGGATCGAGACCGACTTGCCGACGTAGAGGGCGGTTCCCTGGCGATCGCGGAACACGTAGACACCGGGGTCGCGGGGCAGCTCACCGAAGTCGAGCTGCGGACTCGCCGCCGCGCCCGGCAGCTCGTCAACCGGGTGCAGGAGGCGGCGTCGTCGCGGCGCGCGCGCCTTCGAAGGACGGTGGGGCTTGAGCAGCGCGAGGGCGTCGGCCACCGTACCGGCGTGAGCGCACAGGCGCGGGAACAGCGCGCACAGCACGCGGGCGCAGGTCTCGGCGTCGGCGAGCGCACGGTGGGCGACGGTGACCTCGATCCCGAGCGCGTCGGCGAGCGCGCCGAGCCTCCGCTCCCGCTGGAGCGGCATCAGCTTGCGGGCGAGGGCCGCTGTGCAGATCACCGGCGGATCGGGCCAGTCGAGCCCGATCCGCTCGAAGGCCTGACGGAGGACCCGGCGGTCGAAGGGAGCGTTGTGGGCGACCATGACGCGACCGGCGAGCCTGCGCTCGAGCTCCGGCAGGACGACGTCGAGCGGGGGTGCGGAGTCGACCATCGCCTGGCTGATCCCGGTGAAGCGCTGAATCCCGCGCCGCAGCGGGATGTTGGTCTGCACGAGCGATGACCAGCGGTCGTGAAGTTCGCCGCCGCCGACGAGCACGGCGCCGACCTCGGTCAGCTCACAGCTCTCACCGCCGAGGCCGTTGGTCTCGGTGTCGACGGCGAGGAACTCGACGCGCGCGATCGATGATTCCTGCAGTTCCAAGCCGTCGGTGATACGACCGCCCCCGGACGGCACGCAGCGCGCGTTGCAGGACCGCGCCGGTCAACCCCCGCCACAGCCGTGACTTGACGACCGCGCGCCGGGGTAACATCGTGTCATTAGCAGCAAGAGAGGAGTTGGAATTGGCTGCGATTGCCCCCGATGTCGAGAAGCTCCGCGAGCTGGATGCCCGCACTCGGCGCGCCTGGTCCGCATACAGCGAGCGATTGCGTGAGCTGTCCGGCGAGGAGTATGAGCGTGTCGAGACCGAATCCTGGGCGGAGCTGCAGAGCGAGCTGCGGCGGCTCGAGCGCCGTCGCCGGACGCTGAGCCAGAACTCGACCTGAACCCCCGGACGGCCCGCTCGCACCCGGTCCGCCGGGTGTAGACGCCTGTGCACGTGGGTAACCAGAGGCAGTCGCCGTTGCGGCCACAAGCCGGCCGTCAATCTCGGAGCATACGCGGGCCTTTCTGCCGCGCTCCGAAAGAGCGGTCATCCTCGCACCGCGACCGCGGGTGAGTTAGGGTTTCGACCGACCGATCCCGTTCGGTTCGGCAGGGAACTCGGAGAGGAGAGCCAGAGGCGGATGCGCAGAACCACGTTCGGGATTCTCACCGTAGGAACGCTCGCCCTGGCGGGCTGCGGGAGCGGGGGTACGACGTTCGCCAACAAGCCGCGGCCCCCGTCACCGATCAACCTCAGCGTGTACGTGAATAACGCGCGCGTGTCGGTGTCGCCGGTCTCGGTCGGCGCCGGGCCGGTGGTGTTCGTCGTCACCAATGCCGCGTCCCAGACCGAATCGATCAACGTGCAGGGACCGGGCAACCAGAACCTGGCCACGACCGGCCCCATCAATCCCCAGTCGACCGCCCAGGTCACGGTCGATTTCAGCAACCCGGGGATGTACTCGGTCGCCACCGGACACGCCGGCACGACCGAGGCCGCGGCCACGGCGCCGGCGTCGATCCAGCCGGCGACGATTCACATCGGCGCCCCGCGGCCGAGCGCGTCGAACCAGCTGCTACAGCCGTAAGCGCGGGTCGTCAGCCCACAGATCAGACGGTTGACGCGGATGCAATACTTGCTTGCATGCAAGTAAGCGCTTCCCCCGCGCAAGCAATCGTCGGCGCCCCGCCGGCCGGCCCGTCGCGCGAGGAACTGGCCGGCGACCTCTACGCCGTCGTCAGTTTCATGCACCGGACGTGCAACGCCGACCTGCTCGAGGCGCTCGGCGAGCTCGAGCTGACGCTCACCCAGATCAAGCTCCTCGCCCACCTCGAGGACACCGAGGAGGAGATCACCCTCAAGCAGGCAGCCGAGCTCGTGCATGTCTCGTTGCCCGGCGCGAGCCGGATGGTCGACGACCTCGTGCGCCGCGGGTTCGTGCTCCGCCAGGAGGACGTCGCCGATCGCCGCATGAAGCGGATCACCTTGACCGATGAGGGCCGGCGGGTCAGCCGTCGCCTCAACGACGCGCGCCTCAGCGGGCTGCGTGAGTTCATCGACAGCCTGAGCCTGACTGAGCGCGAGTCGCTCAGCGCCGCTGTCTCCACCCTGCTCGTGCGCGAGGACATCGCCGCCTGCCGACCGGAGGGACCGAACGCGTGAGAGCCCAAATCCACGCCCACCGACACCGCCTCGTGACCGACGAGAACAGCCGCTGGTGGACGCTCGGGGCGATGTGCTTTGCCCTGTTCATGATCATGCTTGACAACACGGTCGTGAACGTCGCGCTGCCGTCGATCCAGCGCGATCTCCATGCATCTCTGTCGGCACTCGAGTGGACGGTCAACGCCTACACCCTGACCTTCGCGGTGCTGCTCGTCACCGGTGGGCGGCTCGGGGACATCTTCGGGCGCCGCAGGTGCTTCATCTTCGGCGTGATCGTGTTCGGCATCGCGAGCGCAGCGATCGGCTTCGCACCGAACGACACCGCCCTCGTCGCCTTCCGAGCGGTCCAGGGGGTCGGCGCGGCCTTCATGATGCCGGCGACGCTGTCGATCATCACTCAGGCCTTCCCGCCCGAGCAGCGCGGGATGGCGATCGGGACGTGGGCGGGCGTGAGCGCGCTCGCCCTGGCCATCGGTCCCGTCCTCGGGGGCTTCCTCACCGAGTCGGTGAGCTGGCGAGCGATCTTCTTCATCAACCCGCCGATTGCCATCGGCGCTGTCGCAGTGACGCTGTTCGCGGCCAGGGAGTCGCGCGACGAGACCGTCGACAAGCACGTCGATTACCTCGGGATTGCGGCGATCACGGTCGGCCTGACGAGCCTCGTGCTCGCGCTCGTCGAAGGCAACCGCTGGCACTGGGGCTCGCCGCAGATCATTGCGCTGTTCGCCGTCGCAGTCGTTGCGTTGACCGCGTTCGTGATCATCGAGCGGCGCGTCAAGGCGCCGATGATCGACTTCAGCTTCTTCCGCTCGCGAACGTTCCTGGGGGCGAACCTGGTGGCGTTCTTCGTGTCCTTCGCGATGCTCGCCCAGTTCTTCTTCCTCGCGCTGTACATGCAGAACATCCTGCATTACTCGCCGCTCCAGACCGGCGTGCGCTTCCTGCCGGCCACTGCGCTGATCATCGTCATGGGTCCGCTCGCCGGACGACTCACCGACCGGGTCGGCCCGCGTCCGCTGATGACGCTCGGGCTGCTGACCGTGTCGTTGTCGATCTTCATCCAGTCCCAGATCACCGTTCACACCGGATATCTCCTGCTCCTCCCCGGCTTCGTGCTGATGGGCGCGGGCATGGGGATGACGATGTCGCCGATGAGCACGGCGGCGATGAACTCCGTCGACCGGACGAAGGCGGGCGCAGCGTCCGGCGTGCTGTCGATGTTCCGCATGGTCGGCGGCACCTTCGGCGTGGCGATCATGGGTGCCCTGATCACGACGATCGGCCGCTCGAAGATCGACGAGCGCCTCCCCCAGCTCCCGTCGGCGACGCGCGCGACGATCGCCAATTCGCTCGGAGGGGGCGGCGCGACCGGCCACCACGCGCCGGCCGCGATCGTCGCGGTCGTGCGCGATGCCTTCGTCTCAGCGCTGAGCACCGGCCTGCTGATCGGCTCGTTCGTCACCCTCACGGGCGCGGCACTGGCCTGGATCCTGATCGCCAAGCGGCTGCCGCAGCCATCGGAGGCGCCCGAGCAGCCAGAGTCCCCGGCTTGGGATCCGCAGGTGGGAGATGCCGATCTCGGCGCTCAAGCCGAGGCCGAAGAAGCGCCGGACACGACGCGCGCCGGCGTCTCCTAGCTCGCGCTATGACGGCGGGTGGGTCCAAGCCGGTGTGCGCGCCTGCCGCTTCATCGCGTGCTTGCCGCTGCCGCCTGGGTTCACCGCGGTCGAGCCAGCTCCCTCACCGCCGGCGGTCGAGTGCCGCCCCGCCCGGGGCGGCACTCGACGTGCGCGGCCCATGCCTCCGCACGAGGATCAATCCTTGGAGTCGGACGCCGTTCACGCCCCTGGCTTGTGCCCACCGTCCCCCTCGGCTCCACGGCCAACGGCGATCACCGCCCAGCGACTCGCTCCCCTCGGACCCGCACCGCCAATAGCTCTCGGTGCGAGGCCGCCGAGCACGGCCACTCTGCGTACCCTCGCGGCTCCGCGCTGGGTCGGGCCCCGGGGGTCGAGCGGCGCGGTGGTCTGACCCTGCTTCGTGGACGACCGTCTGGCTGGCCGGTTATTCACCTGTGAACTCCTCATGCTGGGGGCCCGAGTCGTTCACCCGCGTCCTGCCTTCGGTCGCTCGGAAAGAATGCGTTCGCAGCGACGGAACCGCCGCTTCGGTTACGCCGGCCTCGTCTTGTACTTCCCGGCAAGTGAACAGCCCCTTGACTGGCCGACGCCGGCAGCAAAGTAACAGACCGGTGGCATATCCGCAACCGCATCCGTCGCCGTGCCGATCGCCACGTTCGCCTCGCTCATCGGGCCGGTTCTAGACGACAATCGATGGGACACGCTGCTGTCGGCGGACCAGGCGCTGCGGTACTCTCGCGCGGTGCCGCTCCGGCCCGTCACAGTTCGCTTCGACGACCGCGTCCTCACGGCGATCCGGGATGCGTCGGAGTCGCTCGGCGTCTCCTCGGCGCAGTTCATTCGAGATGCCGCCCTGATCCGGGCGGTGATGGTCACGAGTGAGCATCCGGTGCCGATCAACCCGACGGCATGGCGGGAGCTGAGCGACGAGCTCAAACGTCTCAGCGAGTAGCAGCCCGGTGGCGTCGGCCGGCAGTCTCACGGCCTGCAGGGTGCGCGGTGGGTTCGCGCGGTCGTCCACTGCCAGCGGTGCGGACGTGTCGGCGCTCAATCGCTGACGCCGACGCCACGCCGGATCCGTCGGAAGTTCTCTACAGTTCCGGGCCTCCTGGAAGCGACCAAGCGAGGCGTTGTCAGTGGCCGTCGACGTGACCCAAGTGGCGAATGTGGAAACCGAGCCGGGTGAGCTCCCGAGCACGATGGCCGCATGGGTAATCCGGCCTGAGCGCGAGGGCGAGCCGACCGACGCCTTCCAGCTCGAGGAGATCGAGGTGCCCGAGCCCGGAGCGTTCGAGGTCACGGTCCGCGTGATGGCCGCCGGCGTGAATTTCAACAACGTCTGGGCGGCGCTCGGCCAGCCGGTCTCCGTGTTCGGGTACGGCGACCACCCCCAGTACGGCCACCACATCGGCGGGTCCGACGCCTCAGGGATCGTGTGGAAGGTCGGCGAGGGCGTGACGCGCTGGAAGCCCGGCGACGAGGTCGTGATCCACTGCAACCAGGCCTCCTATGAAGACCCCGAGGTCCACGGCCTCGATCCGCTCGCCGCCCCGAGCCAGCGGATCTGGGGCTACGAGACGACCTGGGGGTCCTTCGCCCAGTTCACCAAGGTCCAGGCCCAGCAGCTGCTGCCGCGACCGCAGAACCTCACCTGGGAGGAGGCCGCCTCTTACGGCCTGACCTACTTCACCGCCTACCGCATGCTCATCACCCAGTGCGACATGCAGGCCGGCCATCGCGTGCTGATCTGGGGCGCCGCCGGCGGCCTCGGCGTGTTCGCGACCCAGCTCTGCGCGCTCACCGGCGCCGACTGCGTGGGCGTCGTCTCCAGCGACGAGAAGGGCCGGCTCGTCGAGCAGCTCGGCGCCGTCGGCCACATCAACCGCGGTGAGTTCGCCGGGATGATGCGGCGCGGCGGCGAGACCCCCGAAGAGGAGAAGGCCCGCTTCAAGGAGTCTCGGCGCTTCTCGAAGGCCCTCAGCGAGATGCTCAGCGGCCCGCCGGACATCGTCTTCGAGCACGTGGGGAAGTCGACCTTCCCCACGTCGGTGCTCGCGGTCAAGCCGTTCGGCAAGGTCGTCATCTGCGCCGGCACGACGGGCTACAACCTCGACTTCGACGTCCGCTACCTGTGGATGCGCCAGAAGCAGATCATCGGCTCGCATTTCGCCAATGCCTACGAGTGCATGAAGGCCAACGAGCTGATCGAACAGAACAAGATCCGCCCCGTACTGTGGCGCACGATGGGCTTCGACGGCGTACCGGAGGCTCACCAGCTGATGAAGGACAACAAGCATCTCGGCAAGATCGCCATCCTCGTCGGAGCGGGCGCGGAGGGCGAGGGCAAGACCGCGGAGGGACCCGGCGCGATTCACGCCGAGGTCGGGGCATAGCCATGGCCGGCGTCCTCCACCTCCCCTTCTACGCGACCGTCTTCCGCAAGGACTCCTTCGCCGAGGAGGTCGCCGCCGCCGCCCCGATCGCGCTGCGCTACGGGGCCACCCAGTACCAGGTCCACCGCTCGCAGGACGACCGCTACAAGATCCTGCTGATGATCTGGTTCGATAACAAGCACGACTGGTACAGCTACTGGGAGGGCCCGGAGATGAACGAGTTCCGGCGCCGCAACTCGAGCCGGTACCAGATCCCGCTCGTGTACGCCTGGCACGACGAACTCGCCGAGGGCGGCCTCGGTCCGCAGGTCGCCCTCGAGGCCGCGCCCGAGCCCGAGCCGGAGCCCGAGCCGCAGGCCTCGGCCACCTAGAGGCTGTCCTCGGCGTCCTCGCCGGCGTCGATCCTGAGGGCGAGCTCGAGCCAGAACCGCTCGTCGGGATCGTCGAGCGCGGCGCCGAACACTTCGCGCAGCCGGGCGAGCCGGTAACGCGCAGTCTGGGGATGGACCCCGAGGCGGGCGGCGACCGCTCCCAGCCGCCCCTGCTCGGCGAGCCATGCCGTGAGCGTCTCGGTGAGTCGCCGGCGCGGACCGGGCTTGACGGCATCGAGCGGAGCGAGCCGGTCGAGCGCGAGCTCACGGGCCAGACGCCGATCACTCCGCAGCAGCAGATCGCCGGCCCGCTCGCGGGCGACGACGAGTCCGGGTCCGGTGGCCAGGCCGAGCGCGGCGCGCGCCCGCGAGAAGCTGAGGGCGGCGTCCTGCCACGAGACCGTCGTGCCGAGCCCTGCGGCCAGCCCGGCGTCCCCGACGGCGCGCACGAGCATCGCATGCCGCCCCGGTCCGTCGGGATCGGGCAGCACGACGCAGGTGAGCTCGCCGATCGTCTCCGCGAGCGCCTCGGGGACGAGGCGCAGGACCGGTCCCCGGCTCGGACCGGCGGCCACCGCGATCACCGCGAGCGTGCGCGGCAGCAGCCACAGTGCCTCTGACGCGGCGGCCTGAACCGCGGCCGGGTCGGCCGGCGGCTCGCGGAGCAGGGCGCGCACGAGGCGCCGTCGACGCAGCTCGGCTTCGCTGACCGCGGCCGACTGCTCGAGGGCATACCCCTCCGCCGACTCCGCCGAGAGCGCGTCGATGTAGGCGAAGATCGACTCCGCGAGCCGGTAGAGCGTCTCCGGCGCGAGGCCGGCGCTGACCCCCGTGTCGGCGAAACACCGCCAGGCGGCGCGGGCGCCGAGACGATACGCGCCGAGCAGCGACTCGAGGCTGCGCCCGGCCAGCATCTCCCCCCGCCCGAGCGTCCGGTAGACGTCGGCGCGGGCGACTGAGCCTCCCCGTTCGATCTCGGCAAGGAAGTGGTGCAGGGCCTCGTACACGCCGGCGCGCACGCCCTCCCCGAACCGCCCCTCCATCGGCCGGGCGTAGGCCGGCACGGTCCGGACGGCGGCGATGATCTCGTCGGCGACCTCGTCGAGCGCGGGGCGCAGCACGGAAGCGATCTCCGGGGGCAGCTCAAGCCAGGGCTGATCAGGCATTTCTTATCATGAACCTACAAATTTCGCCGACATGGAGCGCCCGGACAGGCAAGAAAATCATACCAAGCGGCGGTAATCTGCTCGGTGATGACGCGCCTGCACAAGATCGTCAACCTGATCGGCGTCCCCCTGCCGCTGATCGGTCTCATCGTCGCGATCGTGCTGCTGTGGAACCGGGCGATCGGCGGCCTCGAGCTCGGGCTCCTGCTCGGCCTCTACGTCCTCACCGCGCTCGGGATCACGCTCGGCTATCACCGGATGTTCACCCACCGCGCGTTCGAGTCCTCGCGCACGTTCCGGGCGATCATCGCTGTGTTCGGCTCGATGGCGGTCGAGGGGTCGGTCATCACCTGGGTCGCCGACCACCGAAAGCACCACGCCTTCACCGACCAGGACGGCGACCCCCACTCCCCCCATCTCAGCGGGCCGGGCTTCTGGGGCGGGGTCAAGGGCCTCTGGCACGCCCACATCGGCTGGCTGTTCGAGACCGTCGGCACCGCCGAGCGCGAGCGCTTCGCCGCCGATCTCGTCAAGGACCGGGTGATCCGGATCGTCGATCGCCTCTTCTGGCTGTGGGTCGTGCTCGGCTTCGCGATCCCGTTCGCACTGGGGTGGATCATCGGCGGCGGCCTCGGCACCGCGCTCACCGCGCTGCTGTGGGGCGGGTTCGTGCGCGTGTTCCTGCTGCACCATGTGACCTGGTCGATCAACTCGGTCTGCCACTTCTTCGGCCGCCGGCGCTTCGCGATCGAGGATGAGTCGCGCAACGTCTTCTGGCTCGCGCCGCTGTCGATGGGTGAGGCCTGGCACCACAATCACCACGCCTTCCCCACCTCCGCCTTTCACGGGCTGCGGTTCTGGGAGCGGATCGCCGACCCGACCGGGCTCGTCATCGCCCTGCTCGAGAGGCTCGGCCTGATCTGGAACGTCGTGCGGGTCCCGCCCGAGCGGCAGGCGGCCAAGCTCGCGCCAAGCCCGCCCCGCGTCTCGCGCACCCCCGCCGACGCACGCCCGAGCTAGCTGCGCCGCCGGGCCCAGCGCCGGCGCCCCCGGCTTCGCCACGCTCGCGGCGCCTCAGCCCGACTCGAGCGGCGCCATCGTCAGCCCGGCGCCGTCGAGCTCCTGCCAGTGGACCTCGGCGTCCTCGCGCGGGCCGCTCCAGACGATCGCGCAGCCGCTGTTGTGGATGCGGTCGGCGAAGCGGTATCCGTCGGCGAGGGTCACTCCTGGGATGAACCGCGCAAGCGTCTCGGCGACGTGATCGAAGGTATTGAAGTCGTCGTTGAGAACGACAACCCGCCAGAGACCGCCGACGCCGCTTCCTGGACCGCCGACGCGAGGCAGCTCAATCGTCTGCGCCATCACGGCTCAGGATACCGCCGTACCGGCGCGCTCCGAGCGCTTGCGCCAGTACCTCTGCAAGCCTGCATAAAGCTGTTCAGGGGGTGCGGCCTGCACGTAGGTGGCGGCGAGATCCTCGGTGTCATCGGCGGGGAGGCCGGCGGTGACGACGGCCGCCACGCCGGCGATGAACTCGTCGATCTCCTGGCCGCGAACCCGCTCGGCGAACTCGTCGAGCCGGCTGCCGAGCTCGGCGAGGTGAGCCTCGACGTTCGTCTCGTCGCCGAAGTGCGTCATCGCCAGCCGGCTCGGCCGCCAGGCGCGGATCAGCTCGAGCGAGGCGTGCCACTTCTCGACGTCGATGTCCGGCGGTGGCGTCGGCGGAATCACCGGGGCGCCGGGAATGATCTGCACGCCGCCCGTGTCGCCGACGAAGGCGACACCGTCGCGCAGATAGGACACGTGGTGGGAGGCATGCCCGGGTGTGTAGGCAACCTCGAACTCGCCGTCGAGCAGCGATTCGCCGCCACTGAGGATCCGCAGCCGATCCTCCGGGACGGGCAGGAACTCGCCCCACAGCCGGTCCATGTCCGCGCCGTAGAGCTGGGTGGCGCTCGCGATCAGGCGGGCCGGGTCGACCATGTGCGGCGCGCCGCGCTCGTGGACGTAGACGTCGACCTCCGGCCACAGGCGCGCGAGCGAACCGCTCGCCCCCGCGTGGTCGAGGTGGATGTGGGTGAGCAACAGCACCCGCGGTCGCCAGTCGCCGAGCGCCGCGAGCAGCGTCGGCAGGCACGAGGACGGGCCGGGATCGATCAACGCCTCCCCCACGCGCCAGCAGCCGATGACGCGTGGACGACCGAGATGGTGCAGGTCGATGACCTGCGGTTCGCTCATGCCGGAGGCGGCTCGGACGCCGGCGGCTGGCGCGGGTGCTCGAGCGTCTCATCCGGCCCGAGTCCCTCGCCCTCGCCCTCGCCCTCACCGGCGCCGCCGCCCGCGGGATGCGGCGGCATCACCCTCGTCGCGCCGGGATCCTCGAACTCCGGCGGGTCGCCGAACGGCCGCGCGACGCCGGGATCGCGCAGGACCGCCGTCGCGTCGTCCTCGGGCTCCTCGTCGGCGGCCACCGGCAGCGGGCCGGCGAACCCCTCGTCGAGGTCGGGGGCGTGATCGAGGTTGACCGGGGCAACGCCGGCCTCGGGCTCGATCGTGGTGTCGGCAGCGGGGAAGCGCTCGGCGGCATCGTCGGAGATCGCCAGCAGCTCGCGGGACAGCGCCCGGGCGTCCTCGACGATCCGCATGCGCTCCGACCAGATCCGGTCGGCGTCGGCGTCGAGCTCCTTGGCCCGGCGCTCGCCGGCCGCGGTGATCTCGGCCGCCTCCTGACGGGCGAGCTCGAGCCGCTCCTCGGCCTCCCGCCGGGATTGCGCGGTGATCTGCTCGGCGGTGTCGTGTGCCCGCTGAAGGATCCCGGAGATCTGCTCGCCGACACGCTCAAGCGCACGTCGGACGGCCGCCTCCGGGGACCGCGTGGCCTGCAACTCGGCCACGAGCTGGCTGGTTCGCTTGACGTAGGCGTCGACCGCGAGGCGGTCGTAGCCGCGGAGCACGATGGGAAAACCGGTCTCGGAGGCTATGGGCATGGCGTCGTCCGGCAGCCGGTCCAGTGGAAGGGTGATCTCCTGGATGAGGGCATGCTCGTCGGCGGCTGAGCTCTGATCGGGCATGCCCCTGACGTTACCCAAGCGCGCTCGCCGGCGAACGGTCAGGGCTGCTCAGCCGGTAGGCGCCCGGCGCGAGCGCCGCCGTGCGGCGGCGGTAGCGGCTCCAGGTCCACGGCCACTGGTTGGGGTCCTCGCCGTGCTCGTCGACGTACCAGTTCGTGCAGCCGCTGTGCCAGACCGTGCCGCGAAGAGCGTCGCGGAGGTCGGCGTCGAAGCCCGCGGCGGCGTCGGGCCGAACCTCGATCTCCCGCTCGCGACTGCGGTCGAGCGCCCGCAGCGCGGCGATGACGTGCGTGATCCCGGCCTCGATCGTGAACACGACCGAGCCGCTGCCGCCGTTCGTGTTCGGCCCGTAGAGGAGGAAGAGGTTGGGAAAACCCGGGACGCTCAGCCCGAGGTAGGCCCGTGGCACACCCGCCCACACGTCGCTGAGCGACCGCTCCTCACGCCCGGTCACCTCCATCGGCGTCACGAAGCCGTGGGTCTGGAAGCCGGTGGCGAGGACGATGACGTCGGCGCGGCGCTCGACGCCGTCCTCGGTGCGCACGCCGACCGGCGTCACCTCGGCGATCCGCTCGGTGACGACGTCCACGTTGGGCTCGGTGAGGGTCGGATACCACTCGTCGGTGAGCATCACCCGCTTGCAGCCGAGCTCGTCGGTCGGGGTCACCTTCTTCCGCAGGGCGGGATCCTTGATCGCGCGGTTGATCTGCCGCCGGCCGACCGCCTTGAAGGCCCCCAGCAGCCAGGGTTGGCTGGTCATCGCGAGGGCGGCGAGCTCCTGGAAGGCGAAGATCGACTGGCGGTCGAGGCGCTGGAGGGCCGGATAGCGCTCGAGCATCCGGAGCGTCCGCGGGCCGTAGGCGAAGTCCATCTTCGGCAGGGTCCAGCCCGGCGAGCGCTGGTAGACGTCGAGCTGGCGGACGCTGCGCTGGATCGCGGGAACGACCTGGATCGCGCTGCAGCCGCTGCCGATGACCGCCACGCGCGCGCCCTTGACCTCGACGTCGTGGCGCCAGCGTGCGGTGTGGAAGGCGGGCCCGTCGAAGCGGTCGAGGCCGGGGATCGCCGGGACACTCGGCACCGAGAGCTGGCCGCAGGCGGTCAGCAGCACATCGGCGCGTTGCTCGCCGGCGCTCGTCTGCAGCGTCCACTGGCCGTGCTCCTCGCTCCATCGCGCCGACTTCACCTCGACGCCGGTCCGGATCCGGTCGAGAACGCCGTGACCGCGGGCGACGTCCTCGAGGTAGGCCTGGATCTCCGGCTGGGGCGCATAGCGACGCGACCAGCGGGGGTTGGGAGCGAAGGAGAACTCGTAGAGATGCGAGGGGATGTCGCAGGCCGCCCCCGGATAGGTGTTCGCGTCCCAGACGCCGCCGATGCGATCGCTGCGCTCGAACACCGTCACCTCGGCATACCCGGCACGGCGCAGCATCGCCGCCGCGCCGACACCGGCAAAGCCCGCTCCGACGACCGCCACCGACCTCATCCTCACAGCGTATCCGCGGCAGGCCGAGCCATACAATGGCCCCATGTCGCCGACGCCCTCTCGCCTGCCCGACCGCGATCGTCCCTGGATGATGCGCACCTACGCCGGGCACTCCGACGCCCAGCGCTCCAACGAGCTCTACCGCCGCAATCTGGCCAAGGGACAGACCGGCCTGTCGGTGGCCTTCGATCTCCCCACCCAGACCGGCTACGACCCCGACCACGAGCTCGCCCGCGGCGAGGTCGGCAAGGTCGGCGTGTCGATCGCGCATCTCGGCGACATGCATGCGCTCCTGCACGACATCCCGCTCGACCAGATGAACACCTCGATGACGATCAATGCGACGGCGGCCTGGCTGCTGGCGCTGTACATCGTCGCCGCCGAGGAGCAGGGCGTGGCCGAGGAGCAGCTTCAGGGCACGACCCAGAACGACATTCTCAAGGAGTACCTCAGCCGCGGTACGTACGCCTTCCCGCCCGGCCCGAGCATGCGGCTGATCGCCGACACGATCGCCTACACGGTCGAGCACGTCCCCAAGTGGAACCCGATCAACATCTGCTCCTACCACCTCCAGGAGGCGGGCGCGACCCCGGTCCAGGAGATCGCCTACGCGATGAGCAACGCGATCGCCGTGCTCGACGCCGTCCGCGAGCGCGTGCCCGAGGAGCGGATGGGCGACGTCTTCGGACGGATCTCGTTCTTCGTCAACGCCGGCGTGCGCTTCATCGAGGAGCACGCGAAGCTGCGGGCGATGAGCCAGCTCTGGGAGGAGCTCGGCCGTGACCGCTACGGTGTGGAGGACGACAAGCTCCGGCGCTTCCGCTACGGGGTCCAGGTCAACTCGCTCGGACTGACCGAGGCTCAGCCGGAGAACAACGTCTACCGGATCGCGCTCGAGGCGCTCGCGGTCACCCTCGGCCGCAGTGCCCGCGCTCGGGCGCTTCAGCTCCCGGCCTGGAACGAGGCCCTCGGGCTGCCGCGCCCGTGGGATCAGCAGTGGTCGTTGCGCCTCCAGCAGATCCTCGCCTTCGAGACCGATCTGCTCGAGTACCCGGACATCTTCGAGGGCTCGGTCGTGATGGAGGGGCTCGTGGCCGACCTCGTCGAGGGATCGCGCGAGGAGATGGCCCGCGTGGCCGAGCTCGGCGGCGCCGTCGACGCCGTCGACTACATGAAGGCCGCGCTCGTCGAGTCCCACCGCGAGCGCTGGCGCCGGATCGAGTCCGGCGAGCTCATCGTCGTCGGCATGAACCGCTTCACCTCGACCGAGCCGTCGCCCCTCACCGCCGATCAGGATGGCGGGATCCTCGTCGTCGACCCCGAGGTCGAGGCCCAGCAGAAGCGCGCGGTCGAGCGCTGGCGCGCCGAGCGGGACCAGGCGGCCGTCGACGCCGCCCTCGCCGAGCTTGCCCGCGTCGCCGCCGACGACGCCGAGAACATCATGCCCGCCACGATCGCCGCCGCCCGCGCGGGCGCGACGACCGGCGAGTGGTCGCAGACGCTGCGAGCCGGCTTCGGCGAGTACCGCGCGCCGACCGGCGTCGGCGAGGCGGCCGCGGTGAGCAGCGAGGACGTCGCCGAGCTGCGCGACGAGGTCGAGCGGGTCAGCGAGGCGCTCGGCCGCCGGCTCAAGTTCCTCGTGGGCAAGCCCGGGCTCGACGGCCACTCCAACGGAGCCGAGCAGATCGCCGTGCGTGCCCGCGACGCCGGCATGGACGTCGTCTACGAGGGCATCCGGCTGACGCCGGCGCAGATCGCCAACTCGGCCGCCCAGGAGGGCGTGCACGTGGTCGGCCTCTCGATCCTCTCCGGCTCGCACCGCGAGCTGATCCCCGCCGTGCTCGCCGCGCTCCGCGACGCCGGCGTCGGCGAGATCCCGGTCGTCGTCGGCGGGATCATCCCGGACAGCGACGCCGCCGCCCTGCGTGACGCGGGCGTGGCCGCCGTCTACACGCCCAAGGACTGGGATCTCAACCGGATGATGCGCGACATCATTGCGCTCGTCGCGCAGCGGCAGGATCTCGACACCGCCGCGCCCGCTTGAGCCCGGCGGCGGCTGCCCCCGACGGCGGCGAGCTCGGGCAACGGCTGCGGGCCCGTGACCTGAGCGCGGCCCCGGCCGTGCTCAACCTCGTCGAGAACCGCACGGCGCCGTACCGCGAGCAGACCGCGCGCCTGCTCGACGCCGTCGCCCCCGCCGCCCTCGGCGGCGAGGCGCCCGGGCACGTCGTCGGCGTCACCGGGCCGCCCGGCGTCGGCAAGTCGACACTCCTCTCCCGGCTCGTCGCGGAGTGGCGCGCCCGGGGCCGCTCGGTCGCGGTGCTCGCGGTCGACCCGAGCTCGAGGCGGTCCGGCGGCGCGCTGCTCGGCGACCGGGCACGGATCGAGTTCGACCCGGCCGACCGCGCCGTGTTCATCCGCTCGACCGCCGCCGGCGAGCGCCTCGGGGGGCTCGCGCCGGCCACCCGGGCGGCCGCCACCGCGCTCGCCGCCGCCTTCGACATCGTGGTTATCGAGACGGTCGGCGTCGGGCAGTCCGAAACCGAGGTGGCCGACGTTGCCGACACGGTCGCGGTCGTCGTCCAGCCCGGCTCCGGCGACGTCCTTCAGTTCCTCAAGGCGGGGATCATGGAGGTCCCCGACGTGCTCGTCGTCACCAAGGCCGACCTCGGACGGGTGGCGACGCGGGCGCTCGGCGATCTCCACGCCGCGCTGCGCTCGCTCGGCGTCACCGAGACCGCGGTGCTCGCCGTGTCCTCGCTCGCACCGGGCACGGGCATTCCCGAGCTCGTCGACGCCCTCGAGGCGCATCGCGGCCGGCTCGATCTCGCGGCCCGGCGCCGTCACGGCCGCCGCATGCATGCCCTCGCCGACTTCGCCGCCGAGCACGGTGATCGGGGGCTGCGAGCGCTAGGCGGCCGTCGTGAGGCCGAGCGTTGGCTGGACGCCCAGGAACCCGGCCTTGCCGTCCCGGCCCTGCGCGCGGCGCTCGAGCAGCGGGCGGCCGGGTGAGCGCCGAGATGCGCGTGTGGCTTCGTCACAATCAGCCCATGCTCGTGGACCTGTCGATCATCGTCGGCGCGTTCCTCCTCGGGACCGCCGTCGCCGGCGCGCTTGGCGCCGCCAACCTCGGCACCGCGCTCGCCTTCGGCCAGATCGCCTTCGCCGCTGCGGTCGTCGCGGTGATCGTCCGGCGACCGTGAGCGCCGAACGCGGGCGCATGGCCCCGCCGCGCCGGATCGTCCTTCCGGCCGAGCCGCTCGTCGCCGGGCCGACGGCGCTGCGCCCGTGGCGCGACGAGGACCGTGCGGCGCTCGCGATCGCCTGCCGGGACCCGGAGATCGTCCGCTGGACGCGGGTGCCGCCGAACTACACCGAACACGATGCGCGGCGGTACCTGCTCGAGCGCCACGACGCCATCCGGGCCGGCACCCACGCTCCGTTTGCGATCGTCGCCGCCGATGACCTCGGCCGCCTGCTCGGATCGATCTCGCTGATGCGCTTTGACTGGGCCAACGCGCGCGGCGAGGTTGGGTACTGGCTCGCGGTGCCGGCGCGCGGCCGGGGCCACGCCACGCGCGCGGTCCGTCTCATCTGCGCCTGGGGCCTGGATTCGCTCGGACTCGCGCGGATCGAGCTTTTGGCCGACGTCGCCAACGTCCCCTCCCAGGACGTCGCCGTGCGCGCCGGCTTCACCCGCGAGGCGGTGCTGCGGTCGTGGATGGAGATGCAGGGGCGCCGGCAGGACATGGTCGCCTTCAGCCTGCTCGCGACCGATCCCGAGGCCGCGCCCTGCCCGGAGGGCGGCTGACCCCCACCGGCCCGCGTCCACGGACGGGTAGCCTGTGCATATGGCACTCGAACCGCTCCTCGACGGTCACGGCCGGCTGATCGGCGACCTGCGCGTGTCGGTCACCGATCGCTGCAACTTCCGCTGCCAGTACTGCATGCCCGCCGAGGGTCTGCCATGGATCGAGCGCAGCGGCATCCTCACCTTCGAGGAAATCGCCCGGTTGGTCACGCTCCTCGCGGCGATGGGCGTCCACGACGTCCGCCTCACCGGCGGCGAGCCGCTCGTGCGCCGGAACTTCCCGGCGCTCGCACGCATGTTGAGCGACATCGACGACGTCGAGGACTTGTCGGTGACGACGAACGGGTTCCTGCTCGAGCGCGATGCCCAGGCACTTGTCGAGGCAGGCATCAACCGCTTCAACGTCTCGGTCGACTCGCTCCAACGCGACCGCTTCTACGAGCTCACGCGCCGTGACGCACTGCCGCAGGTGCTCCGCGGGCTCGAGATCCTCGCCGGCTTCCCCGAGGCCCACCCGATCAAGATCAACGCGGTCGCGATCCGCGGCTTCACCGAGACTGAAGTGCTGCCGTTCGCCGAGTTCGCGCGTCGCACGCCGTACGAGATGCGCTTCATCGAGTACATGCCGCTCGACGCCGACCACGCCTGGACGCCGGAGCAGGTGCTCGGCGGCGCCGAGATCCGGGAGCTGATCAGTGCCGTCTACCCGCTCGAGCCCGAGCCGCGCGAGCCCCACGCCACCGCACGGGTCTACCGGTTCGCCGACGGCCGCGGCCGAATCGGCTTCATCAACCCGGTCTCCGAGCCGTTCTGCGGCGACTGCAACCGGATCCGGCTCACCGCCGACGGCCGGCTGCGCACCTGCCTGTTCTCGCTCAACGAGACCGACCTGCGCGAGCCCCTGCGCTTGGGCGCGAGCGATGCCGATCTCGAGGAGATCATCCGTGGCGCCGTGTGGCGCAAGGAGCTCAAGCACCACGTCGGCGAGCGCGGGTTCATCCAGCCCGGCCGGACGATGTCCGCGATCGGCGGCTGAGCGGCGCCCCGGCCTCGCCGGCACCGTAACGCTTTCGTAATTTCCGCTGAGGATGATGTAGTCGTGCCGCTTCTGCTCCTGTTCGCCCTGATCGCGGGCGCAGGGACGGCCGTCACCCCGTGCGTCCTGCCGGTGCTGCCGGCGCTGCTCTCCGCGGGCGCGGTCGGGGGCCGTCGGCGGCCGCTCGGGATCGTCCTCGGGCTGGCCGTCACCTTCACCGTGGCCATCGTCGCCCTCGCCCAGCTCGTCAAGGGCGTCGGTCTGGCCAGCGGCGCCGCGCGCACGCTGGCGATCATCGTCCTCTTCGCCTTCGGCGTCGTCATGTTCCTGCCCGCCGTCGCCGCCCGCATCCAGGCACCGCTCTCACGGCTGGCCCGTTACGGGCCGCGCACAGGGGGCGACGGGTTCTGGTCGGGCCTCGGGGTCGGCGCCGCGCTCGGCTTCGTGTGTGCCCCGTGCGCCGGGCCGATCCTCGCCGCCGTCACCTCGGTGAGCGCGTCAGGCGGGGCGTCGGCCCGCGTCGTCGCGGTGGCGATCGCCTACACGGCCGGGCTCTCGGCGGTGCTGCTGCTCTACGCCCTCGGCGGGCGGGCGGTGGTGAGCCGGATCCGCCGCTCGGCGCGCGGGCACATCGTCGAGCGGACGCTCGGGGCGGTGCTCATCCTCACCGCGCTGGCGATGGCGACGAACCTCGATGTCCGCTTCGAGGAAGCGCTCGCCTCGAGCAAGAGCCTGCCGGGCTTCCTCGTCGACCCGACGCGGGCGCTCGAGAACTCAAACGCAGTCCAGAACCGGCTCGCCTCGCTGCGGCCGGCCTCGCGCTTCGCCGTGCGCGAACGCCTCGCCGCGGCCCACATGCCGGGCAACGCCCTTCCCAGCCTCGGACGCGCGCCCGCGTTCACCGGGACCGAGCGCTGGTTCAACACCCGCGGCGGGCGTCCGCTGACGATCGCCGGGGAGCGCGGCCACGTCGTGCTCGTCGACTTCTGGACCTACACCTGCATCAACTGCCTGCGGACGCTGCCGTTCCTCAAGGGGCTGTACGCCACCTACCACCGCTACGGACTCGAGATCGTCGGCGTCGAGACCCCTGAGTTCACCTTCGAGCAGGAGGCCGGCAACGTCGCTGAGGCGATCCGCGCCGACGGCCTGCGCTATCCGGTCGTCCAGGACAACAACTACGGGACCTGGAACGCCTACAACAACGAGTACTGGCCGGCCGAATACCTGATCGACGCCCACGGCGAGGTCCGCCACACCCAGTTCGGCGAGGGCGACTACCGCCGGGACGAGGCCGACGTGCGTGCCCTGCTGCTCGCCGCCGGCGCCCACGACCTGCCGCCGCCGATGACCGCCCGCGCGATCATGCCCTCGGGACAGCTCGGCACGCCCGAGACCTACCTCGACCCCCAGCGGGCGCAGGGCTTCGTCGTCCCGCCCCAGGCCGGGCTGCACCGCTACCCCGGGGCCGACCAGCTCCAGATCAACCAGTTCGCCCTGGCCGGGCCATGGCGGATCGGCAACGAGGCCGCGACCGCGCTCGCCCCCGGTGCGTCGATCGAGGGCGCTGTGCAGGCGGCCAAGGTGTACCTCGTGATGACCTCGGCCGGCAACGCTCCCAGGCGCGTGCAGGTTCTCCTCGACGGGCGCCCCATCCCGGCTGCGGCGGCGGGCGCCGACGTGCACAACGCGTTCGTGACCGTCTCCGGCCAGCGCCTGTACTCCCTCGTCGCCTTCCCCGGCGACCGGCAGTTCCGCTTCACGGTCAAGCTGCCGGCCGGCGTGAGCGCCTACGACTTCACCTTCGGCTGATCAGCGGTCCGGCGCCGGCGCCGGCCGGCCGCCGTCGACCGCTCGGCGGCGGTCGAGGATCGCCGCCGCGGTGAGCACGTCCTCAGGGGCGTTGACGTTGAACAGCGCCTCGGCGTCGACCTCGATGATCACCGGCCGGAGCTCGGCGACGACGGCGCGGAGCGGGCGGAGCTCGTCGAGCCCGGCCCGGAGCCTCGGCTCGGCCGCGGGCCAGTAGCAGGCGAGCAGCGGCTGCATGGCGCCCGCGTGGGCGCACACGGCCGCCGCCGTGTCCGTCCGGCCGGCCGTCGCGCGCGCCGCCGCCACCCGGCCGAGCAGCTCCGCTGTCACGAACGGCAGGTCGCTCGCGCACACGAGCACGGGGCGGTCGCCGGCCATCTCGAGCGCATACACGATCCCCGCGAGCGGGTGCTGGGGCGAGCTCGGCTCGATCCAGACCGTCAGGCCCGGCAGGTCGGGCAGCCGCGTATCCGGCTTGACCACGATCGCCACCTCCGCGGTCACCGCCCGCAGCGCGGCGAGCGGATAGGCGATCAGCGGCACGCCGTGGAGGGCGACGAGCGCCTTCGCCCCACCCATCCGGCGGCCACGGCCGCCGGCCAGGATCACCCCCACCGGACCGCCTTGAGCGCCCATCACCCCCCTTTGCCGTGATTGCTGTCAGCGCCATCGTAGAATCAAACGGATGGAGGGCTCAACTGAGGTCAGAAGCTGGCTGCGGTGCTACCGCTGCTGGTCACAGAACCTGGAGGTCCAGGTCCATTACGAGGGAATCCACCGCATCGACCCGGAGAGCGGGGAGCGCGGTGAGGTCGTCGACGAGATGCAGGAGGCGGTCGTCCAGTGCCTCGAGTGCATGCATGATCAGCCCCATCTCGGCTTCCACAACGGCCGCGTGGAGCCGATCGAGGATCGCTGGGAGCGGATGATCGCGGGGACGCCTTGGGTGGCGTCCTGCACGGTCACGGTCGATGCCGACGACGTCGAGACGTGCTCCGGGCCCGAGGCCGGGGACGCGCTCTCCTACGCCGCCTTCGGCGACCACGGCACGCGGGAGTTCTTCACCCACGTCCGCTTCCACAAGCACGACGAGGACCGAATCGTCGTGCACCTGCTCGTCGAGCTCTACGCGCGCTCGGCCGAGGAGGCGACCGAGGTCCTCGAGGAGGCTGCTCGCGGCACGCTGGCGATCACGTCTCTGGCGGAGGAGTCGCGGCCGCCGGCGTCGACCGGCGACGCCAAGCACTGAGCCAGCCCCGGCGGCGCCAGCCCTCGATCCCGATCAGGACGAGCGCGACCGGCACCGTCGCCGGCAGCTCGTTGAGGACGAAGAACAGCAGATCGAACAGGCCTGCGACGACGAAGGTGAGCACGGCAGCGACGTTCTGGAGCCGGGGTTCGGTCGTGAACACCGCGCCGAGCAGCGCGGCCACGAACAGGTCGCCGTAGCCCATTGTCACGCTGCCGAACACCTCGGACTGGAGCTTCGGCAGCCCGCCGGCGGGGTGCGCGGCGACGAGCGTCGCGTTCGGTGCCTGGAGCAGGTCGCTGACGACGAGCCAGGTGTCGGCGGCGGCCATCGCGACGATCCCCAGCTTCAGCCAGCCCGCCGGGGTGACGATCCCGAGCAGCACCCCGAGGGTCACGCAGCTCAGCCCGGAGAGGAGCGCCGCCGCGGCCTCGCCGGCGAGCGACTGCTTCGCCGCCCAGGCGACGACGAAGAGCGGCACGGCGATGAGCGCGAACCATGGTCGCGACCCGCGGGAGAACCAGCCGAGCGCTGCCGCCGCCAGCGGCGGGATCGCAATCAGCGCGAGATAGGTGAGGCCGGTGGCGGTGTCCGAGCCGTAGCGGATCGCGAAGATGACGACGACGATCGAGGCGATCGGGACGATCGCCCAGACCGGCCCCGAGAGCCGCTCGAGCGCGCGCGGGCGAGTGATCGCCCGCGGCGCCGCCACGACACCGGCCTGCAGAGCGAGCAGACCGGCGTCAGAGGGGACGAAGGCGAGCGTGGCGGGGACCCCCGGGGCCGACGGCGCTACTTGCCGTGCAGCCGCTTGTCGAGCTGGTCGAGCTCGGCATGGAGCTCGGCCGGGAGCTTGGCCCCGAACTCGGCGTAGTGCTCGTGCATCTGGGGCAGCTGCTGCTTCCAGCCGTCGACGTCGACCTCGAGCAGCTTCGCCATGGTCGCGGCCGAGATCTCGAGGCCGTCGGTGTCGATGCCGCCCTCGCCGACCGGCGGGAGCAGACCGATCTCGGTCTCGACGGCGTCGGCCTTGCCTTCACAGCGACGGAAGATCCAGGCCAGCACGCGCGAGTTCTCGCCGAAGCCGGGCCACATGAACTTCCCGTCCGCGTCCTTGCGGAACCAGTTGACGTAGAACACCCGCGGAAGCTGAGCCCCGTCGCGCTCGCTGACCTTCAGCCAGTGGCGGAAGTAGTCGGCCATGTGGTAGCCGCAGAACGGCAGCATCGCCATCGGATCCCAGCGCAGGCGACCGACCTTGCCGGAGGCCGCGGCGGTCGTCTCGGAGGACATCGTCGAGCCGAGGAACACGCCGTGGGTCCAGTCGCGGGCCTCGGCGACGAGCGGCACGACGCTCGAGCGGCGGCCGCCGAACAGCATCGCGTCGATCGGCACGCCCTTGGGGTCCTCCCACTCCGGGGCGATCGACGGGCACTGGTCGGCCGGAGTGGTGAAGCGGGCGTTCGGATGCGCGGCGGGGGACCCGGAGCCCGGCGTCCAGTCGTTGCCATGCCAGTCGATCGCATGGGCCGGCGGCTCGGCGGTGAGCCCCTCCCACCACACGTCGCCGTCGTCGGTCTTCGCGCAGTTGGTGAAGATCGAGTTGCGGCCGATCGTGTCGATCGCGTTCGGGTTGGTGATCGCGCCGGTGCCCGGAGCGACGCCGAAGAAGCCGGCCTCGGGGTTGACCGCGTAGAGCCGGCCGTCGCCGCCGAACTTCATCCATGCGATGTCGTCGCCGATCGTCTCGACCTTCCAGTCAGGCAACGTCGGGATCAGCATCGCCAGGTTCGTCTTGCCGCACGCGCTCGGGAAGGCTGCGGCGATGTAGCGGACGTCGCCCTCGGGTGAGGTGAGCTTGAGGATCAGCATGTGCTCGGCCATCCAGCCCTCGTCCCGGGCCATGACCGAGGCGATCCGCAGGGCGAAGCACTTCTTGCCGAGCAGCGCGTTGCCACCGTAGCCGGACCCGAAGGACCAGATCTCGCGCGTTTCGGGAAAGTGGACGATGTACTTGTTCTCGGCGTTGCACGGCCACGGCACGTCCTGCGCGCCGCCGACGAGCGGCATGCCGACCGAGTGCAGGCAGGGGACGAACTCGCCGTCCTCGCCGAGGCAGTCGAGCGCGGGCTGGCCCATGCGGGTCATGATCCGCATCGAGCAGGCGACGTAGGCCGAGTCGGTGAGCTGCACGCCGATGTAGGAGATCGGCGAGCCGAGCGGCCCCATCGAGAAGGGGACGACGTACATCGTGCGGCCCCGCATCGAGCCCTCGAACAGCTCGTTGAGCGCGAGCCGCATCTCCCCGGGCTCGCGCCAGTTGTTCGTGGGGCCGGCGTCGGCCTCGTCACGTGAGCAGATGAATGTCCGGTCCTCGACCCGGGCCACGTCGTCGGGGTCGGACAGCGCCAGGTAGGAGTTCGGCCGCTTGGCATCGGAGAGCTTCTCGAAGGTGCCGGCTGTCACGAGCCGCTGGGCGAGGTGCTCGTACTCCTCCGCCGAACCGTCACACCAATGGACGTCGTCGGGCTGGGTGAGCGCGGCGACGTCGTCGACCCACGCCCGCAGGCGATCGTGATTTGTCGTTGCTTGCGGCGTGGGTGCGGTGTGAGCCATGGCTTGTCAGGTACTCCTTAACGCAGTTCGGTGGCCATCAGAAGGCTACCTGGGAATACGCCAGAACCTCTCAGTGGTAACTACTCGACGTTGGATTCGGCGGCCTGCGGACCGGATTCCGGGCTCTTGCGAGGGACGAGCACGAGGCGCTTGAACTCGGCGACGAGGTACCCGTCCTGGTTGAGCACGCGGGTGTGCACGCGGACTGTGCCGCGGTCCGGCTTGGACCGCGAGGGCTTGACCTCGAGCACCTCGGACTCGCAGAACAGCGTGTCACCGTGGAACACCGGCGCGGGGTGACTCAACTCCTCGGTGGCAAGGTTGGCGATCGCCTTACCGCTTACATCGGAAACGCTCATGCCGAGCGCGAGTGAATACACGAGCGGGCCGACGACGACGTTGCGCCCCTGCTGTGACTGCTTGGCATACACATCGTTGATATGCAGCGGGTGGTGATTCATGGTGATGAGGCAAAACAGATGGTCGTCGGCCTCGGTCACCGTTTTCGCCGGCCAATGCTTGTACACGGCCCCGACTTCGAATTCCTCGAGGTAGCGGCCATAGGGGTGCGCGCCGCTCGCCTCGCGGGTGGCCTGGTCTGTGTCGAGTTGGTTCATGTCCGGCAGGATGCCAGGGAGTGGAGGCCGCGTGCGGCCTGCACCGGAGCGGCGCCTGCGCCGCTCCGCGGCCGGGCGCATGCGCCCGGCCGAACCCCACTACTGTTCAGGTGATGCGAAACCCCCGCGACTTCCTCAAGCCACTGGCCATCGGCGCGCCGGCGCCGGTGCTCGAGATCCCGTTCCGCCCGTCGAGGATGATCCACTTCCTGGACTTCTCCAACGAGAAGATGGTCGCCAAGGTGCCGGACATCGCGCCGACCGTCGACATCCTGCTCGGCAACCTCGAGGACGCCGTTCCGGTCGACCGCAAGGAGGCGGCGCGGGCCGGTCTCGTGCGCGTGGGCAAGGAGATGGAGCTCGGCGAGACGCAGCTGTGGACGCGCGTCAACAGCCTCGAGTCGCCGTGGGTGCTCGAGGACATCACGACGATCGTCGCCGAGATCGGCCACAAGCTCGACGTGATCATGGTCCCGAAGGTCGAGGGCGCCTGGGACATCCACTACGTCGACCGGCTGCTCGCACAGCTCGAGGCCCGTGCCGGGCTCGAGAAGCCGATCCTCATCCACGCGATCCTCGAGACGGGCCTCGGCGTCGTCAACCTCGAGGAGATCGCCACCGCGAGCCCGCGGATGCAGGGCATGAGCTTCGGTCCGGCCGACCTCGCCGCCTCGCGGCGAATGAAGACGACGCGGGTCGGCGGCGGCCATCCCGGCTACCTGGTGATCAACGATCCCGATGCCGACAACCCCGATGCGCCCCGACCGACGGCGCAGCAGGATCCGTGGCACTACTCGATCGCTCGCATGGTCGACGCCTGCACATCGGCGGGAATCCTCCCCTTCTACGGGCCCTACGGCGACATCCGCGACGTCGAGGGCTGCGAGGCCCAGTTCCGGGCTGCCTTCCTGCTCGGCTGCGTCGGCGCCTGGTCGCTGCACCCCGTGCAGATCGCGATCGCCAAGAAGGTGTTCAGCCCCGACCCCGAGGAGGTGCTGTTCGCCAAGAAGGTGCTCGAGGCGATCCCCGACGGCCGCGGCGTGCACATGATCGACGGCAAGATGCAGGACGACGCGACCTGGAAGCAATGCAAGGTGATGGTCGAGCTCGCCGAGATGCTGGCCCAGAAGGACCCCGAGCTCGCGGACGCCTACGGCTTCACGCCGACCGCGGCGTAACAATCCGAGCATGCGGATCTCCGCCAAAGCCGACTATGCCGTGCGCGCAGCTGTCGAGCTCGCGGCTGCGGCCGACGAGAAGCCGGTCAAGGCCGAGCGGATCGCCACCGCGCAGGAGATCCCGCTCAACTTCCTCGAGAACATCCTCGGCGAGCTCCGGCACTCCGGCATCGTCCGCAGCCACCGAGGGGCCGAGGGCGGCTTCCGCCTCGCCAAGCCGGCCGCGCAGATCAGCGTCGCCGACGTCATCCGCGCCGTCGAGGGGCCGCTGGCCAGCGTCCGCGGCGGCCCGCCTGAGGAGGCGTCCTACGGCGGGGCGGCGGAGGCGCTGCCCCGGGTCTGGATCGCCGTCCGGGCCAACCTGCGACGCGTCGTCGAGCAGGTGACGGTCGCCGACATCGCCACCGGCCACCTGCCCAAGGCGGTCGACAAGCTCGCCGAGGACCCGGAGGCCTGGGTCACGCGCTAGCCGGGTCAGGCGGTCGCGGCGGTCGGGCGGTCGGGCGGTCGGGCGGTAGCGGCGGTCAGGCGTTAGCCGTCACCGCCGCCTGTGTAGGAGGGCGAACGTAGACGATGTCCCCCGCGGAGAGCTCGAGCTGCTCGGTCTCGGCCCGGGTGAGCTGGGCTCGCGCGCGGCTGCCGTCGGGCAGCTCGAGCTCGATCCGCACCTCGAAACCTAGGTGGACGACCCGGGAGACCATCGCCTCGATCGTCTCGTCGCTCGCCTCGAGCGAGACGGACACGTCGTGGGGGCGGACGAGTTTGCCCTCGAGCCGGCTGACCGGGCCGACGAAGCTCATCACGAACGCGCTCGCCGGGCGATCGTAGACCTCACGCGGGGAGCCGACCTGCTCGATCTCGCCGGCGTTCATCACCGCGATCCGGTCGGCAACCTCCATCGCCTCCTCCTGATCGTGGGTGACGAGCACGGTCGTCACGTGCTGCTCGTCGTGCAGCCGGCGCAGCCACTGGCGCAGCTCGGCCCGGACCGTCGCGTCGAGCGCGCCGAAGGGCTCGTCGAGCAGCAGCACCCGCGGTTCGACGGCGAGCGCCCGGGCGAGTGCCATGCGCTGGCGCTGGCCGCCCGAGAGCTGGTGGGGGCGCTGCTCGGACCACTTCGTCAGACCGACGAGGGACAGCAGCTCGTCGACCCGTGCCGTGACCTCGTCCCGCGGGCGCTTGCGGATGCGCAGCCCGAAGGCGACGTTCTCCCGCACGCTCATGTGGGCGAAGGCGGCGTAGTGCTGGAAGACGAAGCCGATGCCGCGGTCCTGCGGCCGAATGTCGGTTACGTCGCGGCCGTCGATGACGATGTGCCCGGCGTCGGGCGTCTCGAGGCCCGCGACGATCCTCAGCAGCGTCGATTTCCCGGATCCGCTCGGACCGAGCAGCGCGGTGAGGGAGCCGGCGGGCACCTCGAGGCTGACGCCGTCGAGCGCGTTGAATTCGCCGAACTGCTTGGAGATGTCGTTGATCGCGATGTCCATCAGGCGTCGCTCCTTCGCGGGGCCAACAGGGTCATGGCCAGCAGCACGACGAGCGACATGACGGCGAGCTCGGTGGCCGCCGCATACGCTCCGCTGACCGATTGCGCGCCGATCTGCGAGTCGCGCTGGTAGACGAGCAGGGGCAGGGTGAGGGTCGATCCGGCGACATTCGAGGAGACGACGAGCACGGCACCGATCTCGCCGAGCGCGCGGGCGGTGCTGAGCACGACGCCGTAGGCCACCCCCTGCCGGATCGATGGCAGGGTGACCCGCCAGAACGTCTGCCAGGCCGAGGCCCCGAGCGTCGCCGCGGCCTGCTCCTGCTCGTCGCCGACCTCGATCAGCACGGGCGTCACCTCACGCACGACGAACGGCAGCGAGACGAAGATCGTCGCCAGGACCATCCCCGGCACCGCGTAGATGATGGGGATGCCGTGGCCGATGAACCAGTTGCCGAACCAGCCGTCCTGACCGTAGACGAGGATCAGCGCGAGGCCGACGATGACCGGCGAGACGACGAACGGCAGGTCGATGATCGCGTCGAGCACGCGGCGGCCGCGGCCCTTGCCGCGGACGAGCACGAGCGCGGCGACGACGCCGAAGATCGTGTTGAGCGGCACGGCGATGACAGCGACGACGACGGTGAGCCAGAACGCGCTCACCGCGGCCGGGGTGGTGATCCAGGCCCAGGCCGCGCCGAAGCCGTGCTCGAACGTGCGGAAGAAGACCACACCGAGCGGCAGCAGCAGGAGCACGGTGAGGTAGAGCAGCGCCGCGGTCCGCAGCGACAGCCTCGATCGGCGGCTAACGGTCAACGCGACCTCCGAAGCGGCGGATGGCGATGATGACGAGCAGCGAGAGGGCGAGCAGCACGACCGACAGCGCGGCCGCGGCCTGGGGCGCGTCGCTCTCGATGTCGGCGAAGATGACGATGCTCGCGATCTGCGTCTTGCCGACGATCAGCACGAGCGCGCCGATCTCGCCGACCGAGCGGGCGAAGGCGAGCGCCGCGCCCGAGAGGATCGCCGGGCGCAGAGCGGGCAGGACGATCCGGCGGAAGGTGGTGAGGTTGGAGGCGCCGAGCGAGGCCGCCGCCTCCTCGACCTCGGGATCGAGCTCCATCAACACCGGCTCGACCGAGCGCACGACGAACGGCAGGGTGACGAACATGAGCGCGACGAACACCGCGGCGCGGGTGTAGGCGAGGTGGATGCCGAACGGGCTGTCGGGGCCGTAGAGGGCGAGCAGCGTCAGTCCGGCGACGATCGTCGGCAGGGCGAACGGGAGATCGATGAGCGCGCCGAGAAACCGCTGGCCGCGGAAGGAGTCACGGACGAGCACCCAGGCGATCAGCGTGCCCATCACGGCGCCGATGGCCGCGACCACGATCGCGATGACGAGCGTGACGGCGATCGCGGTGAGCGACCCGGGCGCGGTGACCGCGTCCCAGAAGCCGGCCAGCCCGCCGGAGAACGCCTTGACCGCCACCGCCGCGAGCGGGATCAGCACGATCGCGCTCACGTAGAGCAGCGACATGCCGAGGCCCAGCCCGCCGTGGCGCGCAGACCGCGCGCCACGGCGAGACCGGGTCCTCAGGGGCCGGGGCGCCGCATATGCCTCAGCTGGAGGCAGTGGGAACTCCCGCGGCCTGCTCGATCTTGGTGATCGACCCCGACGCCGGGTCGAAGAACACCTTCTTGGCCTTCGTCCAGCCGCCCAGATACTTGATCGTGAACAGCTGCGGCGGGGTCGGGAACTTGGCCGCGTACTGCTGGGCCACCGAGGCGAGCACCGGGCGGTAGCCCTGCTGGGCCCAGATCGTCTGGCCCGCAGGCGACCACTGCCAGTTGACGAACGCCTGGGCCTGCGCGGAATGGCCGCTCTTCGCCGTGATCGCGATCGGGGTCTCGATCAGGATCGTCTGCTTGGGGATGATGTACTGAACGGCGTCACCGGCCTTCTCGGCGGCGATCGCGTCGCTCTCGTAGTCGAGCAGGACGTCGCCCTTGCCGCTGGTGAACGTCTGCAGGGCGGCGCTCGCGCTCGAGTCCTGGACGCTGACGTTCTTGGTCAGGAGCGTGTGCACGTACTGCAGCGCCTCCGCGGGGGTCTTGCCCTCCTTGAGCTGGGCGCCATAGGCGGCGAGGATGTTCCAGCGGGCGCTGCCCGACGTCGACGGGTTGGGCGTGATCACGTCGACGCCCGACTTGACGAGGTCATCCCAGCCCGTGATGTGCTTGGGATTGCCCTTGCGCACGACGAAGACGACGACCGAGTCGCTCGAGATGCCCTTCTCCGGACCGGCCTCCCACGTCGGGGAGACGAGCTTGGCCTTGACCAGACGGGTCATGTCGGGGCTCGTGGAGAAGGCGACGACGTCGGCGGGCTGGCCGGACGCGACCGCCCGGCTCTGCGAGCCGGAGGCGCCGAAGGACTGGCTGAAGGACACGCCCTTTCCGCCCGACGTCTGCCCGAACGCCGTGGTCAGCGCGTCGTAGGCCTTCTTCGGGGTCGAGTAGGCGACGAGCGCGAGCTGCGCGCCACCACCGGAGGCTGGGTCGGCCGCCGAGCCACTGCTGCTCGTGCTCGCGTCCGACGAGCCGCCGCAACCGGCCAGCAGCAGGCAGCCTGCGGTCACCGCCAACCCGCTGCTCACCGTTCCACGTCTCAATCTCAATCGGCTGTTCATCGCCCACCTCGGTTCAATATCCAATAAAAACGGTCTTCTGGATCGACTTTGTGCGATTTATCGAGATGGGTTGTAGCAGAACCCTCGGCACTAAGTCGGTTGAGTTAGTGCTAAGGGGAGCGGGCCGTCGCCGGCCGGGCTTCGCTAGCCTCCGCCGCCTCCCATGCGCTTCTTCGAGTACGAATCCCGGGCGGTCGTGGCCAAGGCCGGGATCCCCGTCACCAAGCACGGTTTCGCCACGACGGCCGACGAGGCCCGCCGGATCGCGCAGGACATCGCCGCTCCGGTCGTGATCAAGTCGCAGGTCCTCACCGGCGGCCGGATGAAGGCCGGCGGCGTTCAGTTCGCCGACACCCCTGACGAGGCCGCCGCGCACGCCGAGACGGTGCTCGCCCTCGAGATCAACGGCCACATGCCGCGCGGGGTGCTCGTCGACTCCAAGGCCGCGGTCAAGCACGAGTACTACGCCGGCGTCGTGTGGGACGGGGTCCGCAAGCAGCCCGTGATGCTTTTCTCCGACATGGGCGGGATCGACATCGAGGAGGTCGCCGAGCAGCACCCCGACCATGTCGCCCGGGCTCATTTCTCGACCATCCGGCCGTTCTCGGACTGGGAGGCCAAGCAGGTGATCGCCTCGCTCGGCATCACCGGATCTGCGCTCACCCGCCTCACCCCCATCCTCGCCCGGCTCGCCCGGCTGTTCCTCGACTACGACATGACGCTGGCCGAGATCAACCCGCTCGGACAGCTCGACGACGGCAAGTTCGTCGCCCTCGACGCCCACATGGACATGGAGAACGAGGCGCGCCCGCGCCAGAAGGCGCTGCTCAAGGAGCTCGGCGTCGGCGACGAGGAGACCCGTCAGGCCCGCGAGGCGACCCCGTTCGAGCTCGCCGGTGAGGAGGTCGACGCCCAGGACCACCGCGGCGTGGCCGGCAACGTCACCGAATTCGACGGCAACCTCGGCCTCGTGATCGGCGCCGGCGGCGGCTCGCTGACCCTGTTCGACGCCGTCCGCGCCCACGGCGGACAGCCGGCCAACTACTGCGAGATCGGGGGCAACCCGTCGGTCCGCAAGGCCGCCGGCCTCGCCAAGCTCGTGCTTCAGAAGCCCGGGGTCGACAAGATCGCGGTGATGATGTCGATCGTCTCCAATACGCGCGTGGACATCGTCGCCCGCGGGGTGATCAAGGCCTGCCTCGAGCTCGGCTACGACCCGGCGGAGAAGATCGCGATCTTCCGGATCCCCGGCGCGTGGGAGGAAGAGGGCTTCAAGATCCTCGAGAAATACGGAGTCGAGTACGCCGACCGCAGCGTTTCGCTCCACGAGGCGGCCAAGCGCGCCGTGGAGAAGATCGGAGCCCCGGCATGAGCATCCTCATCGACGAGCACACCACCTTCATCGTCCAGGGCATCACCGGTCGCGAGGCGGTCAACCTCACCCGCGAGTGCCTCGACTACGGCGAGGGCGCGAAGATCGTCGGTGGCGTCACCCCCGGCCGCCTCGGCCGTGACGTCCACGGCGTTCCCGTGTTCGACACCGTCGCCCAGGCCGTCGAGCACCACGGCGGCCCGATCGACGGCTCCGTCGTCACCGTCCCCCCCGCGTTCACGAAGGACGCCGTGTTTGAGGCGATCGAGAACGGCGTCAAGCTCGTCGTGATCGTCACCGAGCGGATCCCGCGCGGCGACGTCGCCGAGATGGTCGAGCTCGCGAGCGAGCATGGCGCACGCATCATCGGGCCCAACTGCCTGGGGATCATCGTCCCCAACGTCATCAAGATGGGCGGCATCGGCGGCCCGGCGAAGGACGCGGCCAAGTCCTACACGCCCGGCCCGGTCGGCGTCATCTCCCGTAGCGGCGGCATGACCACCGAGATGTCCTCGACCCTCACCGCCGCCGGCCTCGGCCAGTCAACCGCCGTCTCGATCGGCGGCGACGCGATCATCGGCTCCTCCTATGCCGAGCTGATGCCGCTGTTCGAAGCCGACGAGCAGACGCAGGCGATCGTCATCTACACCGAGCCCGGCGGCCGCATGGAGGCCGAGCTCGCGCGCCACGTCACCGAGACGAACTCGCGGCTGCCGATCGTCGCCTTCATGGCCGGCCGCTTCATGGACGAGATGCCGGGCATGAGCTTCGGGCATGCGGGCACGATCGTCGAGGGCAAGGCCGACACCGCGAGCGAGAAGATCGCCCGCCTTGCCGAGGCCGGGATCGTCGTCGCCGAGGAGATCTCGGAGATCCCCGGCATCGTCAAGGAGAAGATCGGAGCAGCCGTATGACGACCTCGTCGAACGCCGTCTTCATCGGAGTCGAGGTCGAGGACGCGACCGCCCACGACGCCGGCCTCGCCGCCAAGCTCGTCGAGGTCTGCCCGGTCGACATCTTTGCCCAGAACGAGGACGGCACGGTGAGGATCGTCGAGGACAACCTCGACGAGTGCGTCCTCTGCCAGCTGTGCATCAACGCGGTCCCGGCCGGGACCGTGCGCGTCGTCAAGCTGTACTCGGGCGAGACGCTCCCGGCCTGAGTTCGCGGCGTCGCTGGCCGGCCGCGGCGAGCGGCTCTGCCTGCGCATTTCGTTCCTCTCGAGCCCGCCGGGCCGTTCGTCGGTCGATTCCGTCCGCTCATTGGACGGAATCGACCCCGGGTCGCGCTGAGCAGGTCGAAGGGACGATTTTGTCGCCCCTCCGGCGCCCCTACGCCGCGACCCGCCGGGTGCCACCCCCCGCGCCCCTACGCCGCGACCCGCCGCCGCGCCCTGCGCACGCCCCCCCGCGCCCCTACACCGCGCTCTTGGCCACCCGCCCCCGCGCCGCGCTGGTCAGCGGACGGTAGTGCTCGTGCGAGGCGTCGAGGTACCACGCCTGTACGCCCTCCCCCGGCTCGGGCAGCCCGGCATCGCGCAGCGGCCCGGTCACCGGCCGGAACCAGGTCGTGACCGGGATCTCGTCGACGACGTGGACGATCGCCGGGCGCCGATGCGGCCGCAACTGGCGCAGCGTCTCCCCCAGCTCGCGCGCGTTGAGCTCGTACCCGCTGCGCAGGGTGACCGCGCTGACGGCGATCTCGTGTTCGGCGCCCTCGGGCCGCACGCCGTAGGCGACGGCGAGGTCGACCGGGGGCAGCTCGGTGAGCGCGTCGCGGATCGGCGCCGTGAACGCGAGCCCCTCGGCCGTGTGGATGACGTCACGGATGTTGTCCACGCGCCACAGATCGCCGTCGCCGTCGCGGCGGAAGAGATCGCCGGTGACGAGCCAGGCATCGTCGCGTGCGAACACGCCGCGCAGGGGAATCGACTCGCCCTGCTCGGCGCGTGCGACGCGGACGAGCAGCATCCCGATCTCGTTGACCGCACACTCCCGGCCGAGGCCGTCCGCGCCGAGCACGAGCTCGCGCTCGGCGATGTCGTAGGAGGCGACCCGGACCTCGGCGCTGCCCGGCAGCGGACGGCCCATCGCGCCGGGCTTGGAGCCGCTGAGATTGACGAGGATCGCGCCGGCCTCGGTCGAGGCGTAGAACTCGAGCACCCGCGCGGGCGCGAAGCGTCGCTGCACGCGTCGCCACAGCCCGCGCGGCATGCCCGAGCCGATGAACAGCCGCACCGCGTGGTGGCGCTCGCCGGGATGCGGCGGCGCCTCGACGAGATCGTGAAGCAGCGTCCAGGTGTAGGAGGCGACCGTGACGCCGTAGCGCCGGGATTCCTCCCAGAAGGTGTCCGGTTTGAACTCGCTGGCCATCGCGAGGCGGGCGCCTCCGACGACCGCGCCGCCGATGCTCATCATCAGGCCGGACGGGTGGTAGATCGGGGTTACGCTGTACACGGTGTCCGCGTCGCCGAGCGCCGCCGAGGTCGCCGTGCCGAGCGCCGACTGGGCCCAGCGGCGGTTGGTGATCCGGCTCATCCGCGTGTGCTCGCCCTCGCCGGTGAAGAGGATGAATGCGACGTCGCTCGCCCGCCCGGGGTTGGGCCGGTACCAGCGCGGCAGCTCGACCGCAGCGGGGTCGATCTGCTCCATGTCCTCGATCACCGGGACCCCGAGATCACGCGGGCCACCACCGCCGCCGAGCACGAACGTGTGCACCGACCCGAGCCCGGCCGCGAGCGCCGCCCGCTCGGGATCGGCGATGATCCGGCGCACCTGCCCGAGCTCGGCCTCGCGTTCGAGTTCGCCGTCCGGCCGCAACAGCACCGACACGGCGCCGAGACGGTTGATGGCCACCGCGAGCGCGAGCGCGGTCGGCCGCGTGCCCATCAGCACGCCGACGTGCTCGCCTTGGCGCACGCCGATGGCGATGAGACCGCGGACGACGTTGTCGATCCGCTCGTTGATGTCCCGGGCGGTGTAGGCGCGATCCTCGAACAGGAAGAACACGCCCTCGGGCCGGCGGCGCTGTCGCTCGTCGACGAGCAGCCCGAGCGAGATCCGCGTCCCGGGCTGGATCTGCTCGAGCCGGGCGAGCCGGGGCAGCTGCCCGGCGGCCTCACGCGTGAGCTCACGCACGCTCCGCGCTGTCCGCGTCGCCGTCCCGAGCATCGAGCGGGCCATCCCGGTGCTGACTGCGCCGGCGAGCTCGACCCCGTAGCTGACGCGGTTGCGGACGTGCGGCGCGAGCTCGAGGCCGGTCTCTTCGGGCACCTCGGTGACCGACTCGGGCTGCGTGCCGCGGCCCGACCGCCACCGCACCCAGCCCGCCACCGTCGGCCACGTCTCGGTGTTCGACGTCGAGCCGACGACGAGCCCGAAGTGTCCGGCGTGCAGCGCGAGCTCGTAGACCTCGGCCTGCGGGGCAGCGAGCCGGATCGCCCGCACACCGGGAGCCGGGGCGATCTCGTCGACGGTGCCCACGACCGAAAGGATCGGCAGCGCGATGTCGGCGAGGGTGACGAGCCGCTCGTCGATGACGAACCCGCCCTCGAGCATGCGGTTGTGAGCGATGAACTGCCGCAGGAAGTCGGCCATCGCCGGGCCCGGCCACGCCACCCACCCCTCCGCCTCGAGGAACCGGCGCTGCCGCTCGCGCGGGAGCAGCGCCTCGCGGTCGTGCAGGCGCATGATGAAGTCGGCCCGGTTGCGCAGCGACTTGACCGGGTCGAGCAGGCGGAAGCCCGTCCGGCTCGCCCAGGCCGGGAGGGCCCAGCCGCGGAACACGCGGTCGGCGAGCAGTCCGGCCGCCCCGGTGGCGAGCTGCTCGGGGATCCCGAACGGCATCGCCAGCCGCGTGTCGACGGGGCTGCCGAAGGTGATCAGCGAGCGGAGGCCGTCGTTGCGGCGATAGGCGGCGACCTGATAACAAAACATGCCGCCCTGGGAATAGCCCGCGAGGTGAACGTCGTGGCCGGTGTGCTCGCGGACGCGGTCGACGGCGTCGGAGATGGCGAGCACGTGATCGGCCAGGGTGCGCTCGAGTCCTCCCTCCTCTCGCTCCGGCGCGCCGAAGTCGACGACCCACGGGTCGGCGCCGTTCTCCCGCAGCGTCCGTACCGCGCTCGTCGCCGCGGAAACGTCGTAGACCTCGGCCGCGAGCATCATCGGCGGGACGAGGAGGATCGGCGGCGCCGTGCGCCGGCGAGCGTCGGCGAAGTAGTGGCGCAGCCGATAGACGCGCTGCTCGGCGACGACGTCGTACGGCGACGGCTCCTCGTCGGTGCTCAGCCCGCCGAACCGGGCCACCTCGAGTGCGTTCTGCGCCGCCGCGCCGAGACGCCCGACGGGAGCGGTGAGGTTCTTGGGCAACAGGTCCATGGCGAGCGTTCACATGTTCGCTGAAAGCGCAGGCGACCGTCCGACCCAGCGCCGCGGGCCAACTCGCGCTCGCTCGCGGAGGGGTAGGCTGCGCAGCATGAATCTCGCCTCGCTGCTCACCGACTCGGCCGCCACCGACCCCGCCCATGTCGCGGTCCGCCTCGACGAGGCCGAGCTCACCTACGGCCAGCTCGACGATGCCACGGCCCGCCTGGCGGGCGTGCTGCGCGCGCACGGCGTCGGCCCCGGGGACCGCGTCGGGATCATGCTGCCCAACGTCCCCTATTTCCCGATCTGCTACTACGGCGTGCTGAGGGCAGGGGCGATCGTCGTCCCGATGAACGTGCTCCTCAAGCGGCGCGAGGTCGCGTTCTACCTCCAGGACCCCGAGGCGAAGCTGCTGTTCGCCTGGCACGGCTTCGCCGACGACGCGCAGGCCGGGGCCGAGGATGCGCAGACCGAGTGCGTGATCGTCACCCCCGGGGAGTTCGAGCAGACCCTCGCCGCGACCGAGCCGCTGACGGAGCTCGCCGACACCGCCGACGACGACACCGCCGTCATCCTCTACACGTCGGGCACGACCGGCACGCCGAAGGGCGCCGAGCTCACCCATTCCAACCTCGTCCGCAACGCCGAGGTCTGCCGGAGCCTGTTCGACGCCCGCCCGGACGACGTCACGCTCGGTGCGCTGCCGCTGTTCCACTCGTTCGGTCAGACGTGCTCGATGAACATGTCCGTGCTCTCCGGGGGAACGCTGACGCTCATCCCCCGCTTCGACCCGGCGATGGCGCTCGAGATCATCCAGCGCGACCGCGTCAACATCTTCCAGGGCGTGCCGACGATGTACGGCGCGATCCTTCATCTCCCCGGACGCGGCGAATACGACACCTCGACGCTGCGCGCCTGCGTCTCCGGGGGATCCGCCCTGCCCGTCGAGCTGTTGCGCGGCTTCGAGCGGGAGTTCGAGGCGAAGATCCTCGAGGGCTACGGCCTCAGCGAGACCTCGCCCGTCGCGTCGTTCAACCACCCTGACCGTGAGCGCAAGCCAGGGTCGATCGGCACGCCGATCGAGGGGGTCGAGATGAAGGTCGTCGACGACGACGACAACGACGTCCCCCAGGGCGAGGTCGGCGAGATCGTCATCCGCGGCCACAACATCATGAAGGGCTACTGGAAGCACCCCGAGGCGACCGAGAAGGCGATGAAGGGCGGCTGGTTCCACTCTGGCGACATGGCGACGGTCGACGAGGATGGCTACTTCTTCATCGTCGACCGCAAGAAGGACATGATCATCCGCGGCGGCTACAACATCTACCCGCGGGAGATCGAGGAGGTCCTCTACGAGCACCCCGCGGTGCGCGAGGCCGCCGTCGTCGGACTCCCCAACGACGAGTGGGGTGAGGAGGTCGGCGCAGCGGTCACGCTCAAGGACGGCGAGAGCGCGTCGCCCGACGAGCTCCGCGCATTCGTCAAGGACCAGGTCGCGGCGTACAAGTACCCGCGCAGGGTCTGGCTCGTCGACGATCTCCCCAAAGGCCCCACGGGGAAGATCCTCAAGCGCGAGATCGAGCTGCCTTCCGACGACTGAGCGACCGTGATCGCGATCCGGGCCGCGCAGCGTGAGGACGTCCCGCTGCTGTTCTCGCTGATCGTCGAGCTGGCCACGTTCGAGCGTGCCCCCGAGAAGGTGCTCGGCGACGAGACGCTGCTCGCCGAGGGCCTGTTCGGGACGCGATCCGTGGCCGAGGCGCTCGTCGCCGAGCTCGACGGGGCGCCGGTCGGCTTCGCCCTGTTCTTTCCCACCTTCTCGACCTGGGAATGCCGGCCGGGCGTCTGGCTCGAGGACCTCTATGTGCGCCCGGAGGCGCGGCGGGCCGGTGTCGGCCGGCGGCTGCTGGCCCGGCTCGCCGCGCTCACCCTCGAGCGGGGCGGCGCCCGCCTCGAGTGGGCGGTTCTGCGCTGGAACGAGCCCGCGCTGCGCTTCTACGCCGCACTCGGCGCCGCGCCGCTCGAGGAATGGCAGACCCTGCGGCTCGACGGCGAGGCGCTGCGGGGACTCGCGGGCGACGGCATCCCTGGGTGACGATGGGCGATCGCGTCACCGTGCCGCTCGGCACGATCGCCCGGGAGTGGACGCGCATCGGGGTTACCGGCTTCGGCGGTCCTCCCACCCATATCGCGCTGCTGCGCAAGCTCGTCGTCGGGCGGGGCTGGATTCCCGACGCGGAGTTCGAGGGCGCGATCGCCGCATGCAACCTCCTCCCCGGCCCGGCCTCCACCCAGCTGTCGATCTACTGCGCCCGACGCCTCGGCGGCGCCGGCGGGGCGTGGATCGGCGGGCTCGCGTTCATCGTCCCGGCGGTCGTGATGGTGTCGGTGCTCTCGGCGCTGTTCCTCGGCCGCACGCCGCCGACGGTCATTCGCGGCGCGGGCGCGGGCGCCGGCGCCGCGGTCGCCGCGGTCGCCGTCCAGGCCGGCCTGCTGCTGCTCGGACCGAGCTACGCCCGCGTCCGTGCGTCCCGGAGCCGACGGCTGCGCTGGGTCGTCTATGCGCTGCTCGGCGCCGCCTCGGCCGCGACCCTCGGCCGCTACCTCGTCCTCTTCCTGCTCGCCTGCGGAGCCTGCGAGTTGCTCGTCCTCTCGCGACCCGAACGCACGCTCCAGTCTCACGGCGTCGTCCTGCCGGTCGTGCTGCTCGCCACAGTCGGCGGCCTCGGTGCGCTGGCCTGGGTGGCGTTCAAGGTCGGAGCCCTGTCGTACGGCGGCGGCTTCGTGATCATCCCGCTGATGCGCGGGGACGCGGTCAACACCTATCACTGGATGACCGCGACGCAGTTCCTCAACGCGGTCGCGCTCGGCCAGGTGACACCGGGCCCCGTCGTCGCCACGGTGGCCGCGGTCGGCTACGCCGCGCACGGGTTCGGTGGCGCCGCCCTCGCCGCCGGGGTCGCCTTTGCGCCGTCGTTCCTCATCGTCCTCCTCGGCGGCCCGCATTTCGAGCGCCTGAGCGGCGACCCCCGCCTCCAGGCGTTCCTCGGGGGCGCCGGGCCGGCCGCGATCGGCGCGATCCTCGGCTCGGCGATCCCGCTCGCGGGGTCGCTGCGAGAGGGGTGGCAGGTCGCCGTGCTCGCGGCGGCCGCAGTCGTCCTGCTGGCGCTGCGCCGCGGGCCGGTGCTCACGCTCGTCGGGGCCGGCGTGGTCGGCGCGATCGTCGCGCTGGCCGGTGGCCCGCTCCCGTAGCGGGCCGGGGGGCCTCCCCCGCTCAGGTCTTCCCCGCGCGCCCGTCGGGAAGGAATTGAGCAACTGAGAGACCGGAGGAGGACGCCATGGAAGACGCTGATCGAGTATCGATGGACGAGATCGAGGCCGAGGACGCCGCATCGCGTCCCAACAAGGAGGTTCTGTCCCTCCTCGACGTCAATGCCAACGTCGACCTCGGCGTCGACCAGAGCCTGAGCGGAACCGTCAGGCAGCGTCGCGGGCTCGCCGGCGAATTCCGGATCATCGACGACGTCCGGCCAGACCTCGACCAGTTCGGCGTCCGGTACGGGCGGCGGAGTGACAAGCGCCAGGAGCACCGCGAGCCCGGGGACCGCCTCGCCGGGGGCGACGACGGCCGCGACGACCACCTCGACGAGCTCATCTCAGACGGCGACGAGCACGTCCGCCGCCGCCTCGCCGCCGAGCTCGAGCTCGAGCTCGACGGCGAGTACGACGACGTCAACCAGCCCTTAGCGCCCGGTGTCCTGCGGCGCGTGGCCGAAGAAGCTGAGGATCTGCTGGATCCCGCTCGGCCGGTTGGTGTAGCGCATCGTGTACGGCAGCAGCCCGGGCACGAACGTGATCCGCTCCTTGGTGGCGTCGGCGCGCCAGGCGGCGGGGGTCGGGCCCTGCTGGGCGGCCAGCACCTGGCCGGCCTGGTTGAGCGCCGTCCACAGCTCTGCGCGGCACCGCGTCATGTTGCCGCCGCCGCAGTAGCGCACGTTGTACTTGCCGCGGACGTGCTCACCGAGGAGCGTCCGCAGGTCCTTGTCCATGTAGATGTGCCAGCCCGTGTACTGACCGGCGGGCGGCTTGTCGTACTGGCTGTCGAACGAGGCGAGCTCCTGACTGAGCGCCGTGCCGAGGACGTTGGACGACCACGCGCTCGCCAACAGCGGCCACGCGGCATCCATGATCGCCGCCCCCGGGTCGGTGATCTTTCCGACGCCGTTGGGGTCGGTGCGGTCGAGCCGGCTGCCGCCGTGGCGGTACCAGGCGTCGAGCAGCGACAGCATCGTCGCCGCCCGCGTGCTCGGGGCGTGGCCACCGTGCAGGAGCTTCGAGAGCACGGGCTCGAACGTCATCTCACGGACGTCCTGGGTCGCCGCCGCGTTCATCGCCGAGACCATCTGAGCCGGGGTGACGTTGCGACCGTGGCCGAGATTGTTGAGGAGCAGGTCGACGCGCTGCAGGGCGCCGAGCGACCAGTTGTCGTCCGGAGCCTCGTAGCCGGCTTGCGGCCGGTTGTTCCAGTTGACGATCTCACCACTGGGCGGGTTGATCCCCTGGGGATGGTTCTTGGCCGAGACCCAGCCGCGCCACTCCTCCTTGCCGCGACCGTCGATCGGCAGCGCCGGATCGACGTTCGACGGGCGGATCGGGATCAGCCCGCTCGTGTAGACGCCGATGTCCTTGTCGTCGACGTAGAACGAGTTGAACGTCTGCGGCGTCAGCGACGCGGCCCGGAAGAACTGGTGGATGTTGTGCACCTGTCCGTGGGCGAGGTCGTGGTAGAAGAGCAGATCGAGCGCGTCTTTGCCGTAGCTCGCCCGCTTCGTCGACAGCGCGACCAGTCGGCCGTCCACGTGGGCGTAGCCGAGGACGGGACCGTGGACGGTGCGCCAGAACGTGACCTCTCGCGCCTTGCTCGTGCCGGCGTTCAGGGTGCCGGCGTCGAAGTACTGCATCGACCGGCACTGGCCGTCGAAGACGTACTTGTGGGTGCTGTTTCCGCACAGCGTCTCGACGTAGGTGTCGATCTGGTCGAGACCCGCGGAGGTCAGCGTCCAGCCGGAATCCTGGCTGCGGCCGATGAAGATGTAGCCGGGGAACGGCGCCGAGCTGACGCCACGCTGGCTGATGCCGGGACCCTCGAGGTCCTCCTCCATCGTCAGGCCGGGGTAGAAATAGCCGATCTGCGGCCCGGCCACCATGATCGGGTGGTGGGTCGCCGAGCGCCAGCCGGAGACGAGCAGCGCGTTGGACGCGTGGGCACGCGTGTCGTGCGCGACGGCGATCGCCTTGTCGGCCGAGGCCGACAGGGTGTTGTTGTCGAGGATGACGTTGCCGGTGTTGCTCTTCGGCTTGGCCTGGAGCTGGACCTGGCCCGGGACGCTGGCGGGCGCCTCGGGGTCATATGCCTCGCGCAGGTCGTTCCACACCGCACGGCCGCGCTTGGCCCCGAGCCGGCGCTGGAGTCCGGAGAGGAACTCTGAGCGGACGGCCTCGTCTCCGCCGCCCTCGCCGACGAACTGGTCCTTGAGCGCGTTGAACGCGTAGATGTCGACGCGAGTGAAGCGAGCCTCGGTCGAATGGGTCGCCTTGAGGTAGGCATTGATGCCCGCCAGGTACACGTCGATGTCGTGCAAGACGGCCCGTCCCCGGGCCCCGGAGGCCTGGAGCGCCCCGGTCTGCTTGGACACCTCCGCCTCGGTCTGGGCACTCGGCGTGAAGTTGTCGAGGTTGGACACGAGGTTGAGCGCGCTGAGGCCGGGAGCGTCGATCGCGGCGACGAGCGAGTCGTAGCGGGCCTGCTCGAGCAGTAGCCCACGATCCTCGGCGATCACCCATCCGGCACCCCAGGTGACGTCGTCGCGGGTCGTGCCGACGACGTGCGGCACGTCGTAGGCGTCGCGGTAGACGGTCACACCGGAGTGCGGTCTCTCGATGCGCGTCGGATTGGCCGGGACGCCGAGCGTCTCGGGCTTGAAGAACTGGGACAGCTGCGCCGTGCTGACGTGGTTGAACAGCGGCGTCAGGCCGTCGTACATCCGCGCCTGGGTGTCGGCGCCCGGGGGCGCCGGTGCGCTCCCCCATTCGCCAGAAGGCACGATGTCCTTGGCGATGATGGAAAACTCGTGCGCCGAGGCGACCCCCGGGGCGAGTGCTGCGATGGCCAATGCCCCGGCCAGCGCGGCGATTCTCTTAGGCAAAACAATATCTCCTTAAATTGCTGCGAAGCGTACGACGTTAGCGCAGACCTCATGGCCCGATGGCCAAAGCGGCTGCCTTGACAGCGCCTTGGTGGAGCGTGAGGATGGCCGCTCGGACTCAGAAGGCCTGGAGGGCAGGTTGACGGGGATTCTCTATCGGGTCGCACAGTTCTGCGTGCGCCGCCGCGTGGTGGTCGTGATGCTGTGGGCGATCGTGACCGTGGCGCTGCTCGCGGTCTCGCAAGGCCTGGGTGAGAACACCAACGACAACCTCTCTCTGCCGGGCACCGACAGCCAGCACGCGACCGACACGCTGCAGAAGTCGTTTCCCGATCAGGCCAACGGGACAAGCCCGATCGTCCTCCACGCACCGAGCGGCAAGCTGAGCGACAGCAAGTACGCGAACGCGGTCAACACGGCGGCGGCCGACGTGGCCAAGACGAAGGACGTCGCCTCGGTCATCAACCCGCTCACCCCGGCAGGCGCCTCGGCGCTGTCCAAAGACGGCGCCACCGGCTACCTGTCGGTGACGCTGTCGGTGAAGCCCGGATCGCTGTCCAAGGCTGATGCCCAGAACATCATCGATGCGGCGAGCAAGCCGGCCACGGCGGCCGGCCTCGAGGTGGAGACGGGCGGCCAGCTCGGCCAGAAGGTCTCCAAGCCGTCGACCGAATCGAGCGAGCTGGTGGGCATCGTCGCCGCGATGATCATCCTCACGCTCACCCTGGGCACCGTCGTCTCGATGCTGCTGCCGATCGTCAGCGCGGTGATCGCGCTGCTCGCGACGCTGTCGGTGGTGCAGATCCTCGGGCACGTCATCACCGTGCCGACCGTCGCCCCGACCCTGGCGACGATGATCGGCCTCGGGGTCGGAATCGACTACGCGCTGTTCATCGTCACCCGCCACTTCCGCGGCCTCACCGACGGCCTCGACATGCACGAGTCGATCGCCCGTGCGACGGCGACCTCGGGCGGCGCGGTCTTCTTCGCCGGCGGGACCGTGGCGATCGCGCTCATCTCGCTCGCCGTGGCCGGCATCCCGCTCGTCACGACCATGGGACTGATGGCCGCGATCGCGGTCCTCGTGGCGGTGACCGGCGCGCTCACCCTGCTCCCTGCCGTGCTCGCACTGATCGGCCCGCGGATCAACTCGCTGCGCGTGCGCCCGCCGCACTCCGAGGAGAAGGCCCGGCAGGGACTGTGGGCCAAGTGGGCGGCCGAGATCGCCAAGCTGCCCGTCGTCGCCCTGCTCGTCGCCCTGGCGATCCTCATCCCGCTGATGATCCCGCTGTTCTCGCTCACGCTCGGGCAGCAGGACGTCGGCGCGCTGTCGACGTCGACCACGGCGCGGCGGGCGTACGACCTCATCTCCGAGAACTTCGGCCCGGGGGTGAACGGGCCGCTGCTCGTTGCGGTGACGCTCGGGTCGCCGGCCAAGGCGGCGTCGGGGTCGTCGGGGTCGTCAGGGTCGTCAGGGTCCTCTGGGTCCTCGGGGTCCTCGGGGTCGAGCTCGACCGACCCGCGCACGACCGACCCGCGGCTCCAGAGCCTCCAGCAGCAGGTCAAAGCGACCAAGAACGTCGTCGCGATCAGCCCGATGCAGATCGACAAGGCGGGCACGACCGCCTACTTCAACGCGATCTCCAAGTACGGACCGTCTGACCAGGCGACGACCGACGTCGTTGACCAGTTGCGATCGACGTCCATCCCCGCCGCCGAGAAGGGCACCGACATGCAAGCCTATGTCGGTGGCAGCACGGCCGGATATGACGACCTGGCCACGCGCATCTCGGCCAAGCTGCCGCTGCAGATCGCGGTGGTGATCGCCCTCAGCTTCGTGCTGCTGACGCTCGCGTTCCGCACGCTCGTCGTTCCGCCCCAGGCCGCGGTGATGAATCTCCTGTCGATCGCCGCGTCGTACGGCGTGCTCACCGCGGTCTTCCAATACGGCTGGTTGAGCGGTTTGATCGGCCTCGACGGCCCGGTGCCGATCGTCTCCTACGTCCCACTCTTCATGTTCGCGATCCTCTTCGGCCTCTCGATGGATTACGAGGTCTTCCTCGTCAGCCAGATCAAGGAGCACGTCAACCGCGGCGAGGACAACCGCAGCTCGGTCGTGTCCGGTCTGGTGACGAGCGCGCGGGTGATCACCGCCGCGGCGCTCGTGATGGTTTTCGTGTTCGGAAGCTTCGTGCTCAACGGCGACCCGACGATCAAGCAGTTCGGCGTCGGGCTCGCGGTCGCGGTCATCCTCGACGCGACCGTGGTGCGCTGCCTGCTCGTCCCGGCCCTGATGGTCCTGATGGGAAAGATCAACTGGTACATGCCCGCCTGGCTCGACCGGATCCTGCCCCGGATCAGCATCGAGGGCGCGGAGTACTTCGACGAGCGCGACTACGACCGCGCGGTGCGCGAGGTCGAGCGCGTTGCGAGGTAATAGAAAGGCCCCGCCGTGAAGCGGGGCCTTTCCGTAGCAGGTCTATAAGCCGGATTTTGTCGAGAGCAGTCATCCATCTCTGCGGCCTACCCGGACCTCGGCGGGTCGCCTACGAACGGTCCTGCTTGGCCTAGCATCGAGTGGGGTTTACCTGGCCGCCGCGTCACCGCGACGCCGGTGCGCTCTTACCGCACCATTTCACCCTTACCGGCCTGGAGCTCTGCAGCGGCCCCAGGCTTAGGCGGTGTCTTTTCTGTGGCACTTTCCCGCGGGTTTCCCCGGGTCGGCGTTACCGACCACCCTTACCCTGTGATGTCCGGACTTTCCTCGAAGGTTCTGTCACCTCCGCGACTGCTTGACCTGCGCAGGCGAGGATAGCGCCGGGAGGTCGCATGCTGAAGGCTCGAAGGCCCGTCGGGTGGGCCCGTGGGCGAGAGCCCGTCGGCACCCCCGATGGGTGCGCGGGATCAGCTGAGGACCGAGTGGCAGCGGCCGCAGCGGCCGGCGATCGGCCGCGGGTGGACGCCGTCGACCGGCGCCATCTCGCCGCCGCACACCGGGCACTCCTCGACGCGGTGGGCGGCGAGACCCTCCCATACGCCGGAGAGAACCTCGTCCAGCGTCGGCTCGCCACCCACGGCGTCGAAGGCCGCGGGGACGCGCTCGACGGCCGCGGGGACGCACTCGACGGCCGCGGGGACGCACTCGACCTCCGCTTCGGGGGGCGCTGGCCGCCCGACCGCGACGTCAAACAAGGAAGGCATGCGCTCGGCTACGGCTGGAGTCATCGGCCGGCGCCCCTCACGACAGGCTCCGCATCAGGCCGATGACCCGACCGAGCACACGGACGTCGCGGGTGCGGATCGGCTCCATCGTCTCGTTCTCCGGCTGCAGGCGGACGTGGTCGTCCTCCTGGAAGAACCGCTTCACGGTCGCCTCATCGCCCACGAGGGCCACCACTATGTCACCGTCGTTGGCGGTCTCCTGCGGGCGCACGACGACGAGGTCGCCCTCGATGATGCCGACGTTCTTCATCGACTCGCCGCGCACGCGCAGGAGGTACTCGCCGTCGTCGCCGCCGGCGAACGACGGAGTCGGGACGTAGTCCTCGATGTTCTCCTCGGCGAGGACCGGCTGGCCGGCGGCAACCTGCCCGACGAGCGGGAGGCCGGGGCCCGGCTTGACGAAGCTGCGGACTCCGGCGGCGGCTCGGTCGAGCAATTCAATCGCCCGCGGCTTGGTCGGGTCACGGCGCAGGAGCCCGATCTTCTCGAGGTTGGCGAGATGCGCGTGGACCGTCGAGGACGATGCGAGTCCGACGGCCTTGCCGATGTCCCGGACGGTGGGCGGATAGCCGTTGCTGGCCGAGTATTTCTTGATGAAGTCGAAGATTTCCTGCTGACGTTTGGTCAAGTCCATCCGTCTGCTCCTTGCTCGGTTGGCTCCCGCTGACGTGGGGAGCACGAACATGTGTTCGGGAAGATAGCGCGGGGTCCTGACGGAAGACAAGCATCGAGCGTCCCAGGGCTATACTCGCGCCCCCCAGCGCCTGTGGCGGAATTGGTAGACGCGCAAGGTTGAGGGCCTTGTGGACTGTATGGTCCGTGGAGGTTCGAGTCCTCTCGGGCGCACTTGGAAAGCCCCGGAAAACAAGCGTTTCCGGGGCTCCTCCGGAGGGGACCTCGAGAGAAACGCCAAGTCCGTGTGGCAAGACTTTGGCAAGAGTCGGCAAGCCGGCTCGGCCGCCAGAGCGAGGAGAACCACATGGCTCGACGCGAATATCCCGGCGTCTACCCGTACCCCGCGGCCGGCGGCCGCACCCTCTACCGGACGCTGTACAGCGACAGCAACGGGCGCCAGCGCCAGAAGCGCGGATTCAGCAGCCCGAGCGCGGCGGCGAAGTTCCGCGCGCGGATGCAGGTCCGCGCCGAGCGCGGCGAGCTGCGGATCACGCGCGAGACCTTCGCCGAGCACTTCGACGCCTGGCTGAAGGGACATCACCGCGCCAGCAAGGGCACCCGCGACGGGTACCGCGCGGCCGGTGAGCGGCGGCTGAAGCCGTTCTTCGGCCCCATGCGCCTGTCGGCGATCGACGTCCAGACCGTCCGCACCTTCGCCGCGGAGATGGTGGAGCTGGTCGAGGCCGGCGAGCTCGCCCCGAAGACCGTCAACAACACGCTCAGCTGTCTGAGCACGTGCCTCAAGGACGCCGTCGCGCTGCACAAGATCCCCTCCAACCCGTGCGAGCACAGCGCGCATCTGCCCGAAAGCCACATCGAACGCGACTGGCTGCGTCGCGGGGAGATCCCGCTGTACCTGGCCGCATGCTCCGATCTCTACCGGCCCGTCGCCGAGCTGCTGATCGCGACGGGTATGCGGATCAGCGAGGCGCTCGCGTTGCGCTGGGACGACGTCGACTTCGACACGCGTGTGATCCGCGTCTACCGCCAGCGCACCGCCGGCGGCGATGGCCACACCAAGAGCCGCCGCTTCCGGTCGGTGTCCGTCGGCGAGAGGCTGCTGCGGATCCTGCGTGATCACTACGCCCGGCAGTCCGAGCTGTACGCCTGCGACCTGACCCACCACCACGTGTTCGCGATGCCAGTCCGCGTGCGCCGCCACGATCAGGGTCGCTGGCACTCGAGCACCCCGGGCGAGCCGATGGACCGGACGACCGTCTCCCGCGACTGGCACAAGCAGGCGTTGGAGGACGCGGGCATGCGGGACATGCCGCTGCACTCGCTGCGGCACACGGCCGCCGCCTCCTGGCTGCTCGCTGGCCAGCCGCTGATCTACGTCCAGCGCCAGCTCGGCCACAGCTCGATCACGATCACCGAGCGCTACTACGGCCACCTCGAGCAGAGCTTCGCCGACGCGGCCGCCAACGACACCGAGCGCGCGATCTGGGGAGCAGCAGCCTGAAGGACTACGCGGCGCGGCTGGCCCGCCGCAGCGTCTGCGCGCTGCTCATCCCCGGACGCCACGCGCGACGTGCGCGCTCGAGCCACTGCTCGATGTCCTCCTCCACGAACCTGACCGGCCCGTCGGGACCGCCGAGGCGAACCGACGGGATCCGGCCATCCTTGGCGGCGTCGTATAGCCAGGTGCGCGAGACCTGCAGCATGCGGGCGACCTCGCTGGGCTTCAACAGATCGGTCATGACCGCAAACGGGCTGAGCGGTATTGATGGTCGAGTCGGCGGCGCTCGATCACGAGTTCGAAGGGAACGAGGGTCGTGGCTTCGCGTGGAGGCCGGCCCCGGCGGCGCGGCGACCTCTATCGCGCCTCGGCTGGTCGCCGTCCCTGCCCGCCGCCAGTGCCAGTCGGGCCCGCTCAGCATCCGAGCGAAGCCGTGCGCGGGGACCGTTTCCCAGCCGCACCCCTCCCAGCCGTTCAGCGTTTGCGCAGACCCAATCGCGAGCAACGACGAGTTGCTCGGCCAGGTCGGCCGCGTCGATCAACCCGATCCTTGGCCGCGCAGACGCGACGAGCTCGGCGAGGTGCTCGGCCACCCCCTCGATCTCCTCGACATCGAACGCGACGAGGCGTGCCCGGCGGGTCGCAAGCAGTTCGAGCTCGCGCTCGATAACCAGCGCGAGACGGGACGACGCCCGCGCCGTACCGGATCTGTCTCGCTCTCTCCCCACGACTCGCTCTGAGCTTCAGGTACAGCGGTTGAGGCTCGACCCCCCGCTCCATCTACAGGCCTGGGCGCACGTGCCACGTCCCGAGCGGAGGACGGCCGCCACGGCCGACTGCCGACGCGTCGGGGACCGATCGACTCCCGGCGTCGGCTTCCTACTGATCAGGCTCGGCGGCGCGTATCCAGAGATCGTCCGGCGACACCAGGATCGTGCTCAGGCGCCGCTTGACCACGGCGATCGCGTCAAACCGGCGGTCCAGTTCGTCGCCATCCAGCTCGGCGAGCAGCTCGCTGAGCGAGACCCCTGCTCCGTGCCGTAAAGCTCGGCTGCCACCTCGAACAGCAGCCGCTGCCGGACCTCGCAGCCGGTCTTGACGAGCTGCCGCTCGAGTCGGCCGAGATCGGTCGCCCGGTCGGTGGTGAGGCAGGCGGCGGTGAGCGACGCGATGCCGAGCGCGCCAAGGACGTGGTAGACGGCGCTAAGCGCGGCGTCGACGGCGACGTCTGCGGCTTTCAGCCGATTCGGCCCGCGCCTGCCGCCGACGGCGCGGTGCCAGCACCCGTCGCCGGCGGCGAACGAGCAGCTCGGCCTCGCGTTGCAGGTCGGCCGCGAGTGTGGTTCCCGATCCTTCGTCAAGGGACGGTCAGGCGCGCCCCTCCTCGTCCAGCGAGCCCGCAACCCTGCGGCCCTTCCAGGCCACCGTCTCGAGCTGCTCTTCGTCGAGGTGGCAGAGTTCGCGCCAGGCTTCGTCTCGCGCGGCCAACAGCCGGCTGCGGCAGTCCGGACCGATCGAGTCGATCAGCCGCTGACACGAGGCCGACGGAGTTCTCAGACCTAGCTCGGACACCGGTCACGCAGCTCGCGACCTTGATCGCATTGGTCAGGCGAGCGGTCGGCGACGACGCGCGTCTCGGCCGCCCGACGCGCTGCAGCCCAGGTTCCAAACACAGCGTTGATGACGCTGGCTGCAGGCCACTCCCCCTCGTGCAAGCGACGAAGCGCACGCTCACCGCGCCTAATGGCATGGGTCCGCGACCAGTCGTAGGACGACGGCAACCGGCCGTAGCGCTCGCGCCACTCCAGCATCGCCGAGATCACCAGCTCCCGCGTCGGAGGGATTTGGGGATGGATGAACACCGGCCGGCGCAGGCTGGCGGCGGCCCCGAGCAGATCGTCGTAGACGGGGTCATCTAGCGGGTGCTCGCCGCTGCGCCCATAGGACATGATCCCAACGTGAGCGGGCGCATTCCACGACTACAAGCGCAACGGGACCACCAGCCTCTACGCCGCCCTGGAGATCGCGACCGGAGAGGTCACCGGCTCCTGCTACCCCCAGCACACCCACAAGGAGTTCCTCGCGTTCCTCAACCGGCTCGTGAAGGCGTACCCACGTCGGCCGTTGCACATCGTGCTCGACAACTCCTCAACACACTCAACCCCCGAGGTCGAGCGCTGGCTCGAACGCCACCCCCGCGTGCATTTCCACTTCACCCCGACCAGCGCCTCGTGGATGAACATGGTCGAGATGTGGTTCTCGATCCTGACCAAACAGCAAGTCCGCCGCGGCGTCTACCACGACGTCCCCGAACTGATCGCCGCGATCGAACACTTCATCGACGGCTACAACGACCGCGCCCAACCATTCGTCTGGACCAAGACCCCCGAGCAAGTCCTCGCGAAGGCGATCAAACGACAAGACACTTCAGACCCACTGCACTAGCAATGACAACAACTCACAGGATCCTGTGAACATCGATCGGTTTGAAGCGGCGGAACAAGCCGGACTTAGTGGTCATCTCCGTAAGTACTCGGCGGATGGTTGAAGGGATCGGCTGGCGGATGGCGAATCCCGTGGGCGATGGCGGGAAAGAGCCCTTACGCGGTGGTTCTGACCGGGGAGCAGCGCGCCGAGTTGGAGCGGCGTGCGGCGGCTTACTCAGGTCCGTTCCGGGATGTGGTTCGCGCGAAGGCGATTCTGTACGCGGCTGATGGCGCCACGAATCAGGAGATCGCCGAGCGGCTCGATGTCTCCCGCCAAGCCGTGTCGGATTGGCGAAGACGGTTCTGTCAGGAAGGCCTGCAGGGTCTTGAAGAGAAACCGCGGTCGGGTCGCCCGCGGCGTTTTTCCCCCGGCGCAGGTGGCCGAGGTCAAGGCGTTGGCGTGCGAGCTGCCCTCCGAGAAGGGCGTCCCGCTCTCGCGCTGGTCGAGCGCTGAGCTCGCGCGCGAGGCGATCAAGCGCGGGATCGTCGCGACGATCTCGGCGATCACGATCTGGCGGTGGCTGAGCGAGGACGCGATCCGTCCGTGGAACTATCGCTCGTGGATCTTCCCGCGCGATCCGGACTTCGCCGCAGAAGGCCGGGCGGATCCTCGATCTCTACGAGGGCCGCTGGAACGGAGAGCTGCTGCAGCCCGGCGATTGCGTCGGTGTGCGCGGATGAGAAGCCGTCGATCCAAGCTCGCGCGAGCCGCTGCCATCCCAGCGAGGCGGCGAAGCCCGGCGGGGACGGGCAGTTGGTCGAGCACGAGTACGAGCGACGTGGCGCGCTCTGCTACCTCGCTGCGTGGGACGTGCGTCGCGCGAAGCTGTTCGATCGCTGCGCCCCGAAGGACGGGATCGTCCCGTTTGATCAGCTCATCGAGCAGTTCATGACCCGGGAGCCATACAGCACGGCGCAGCGCGTGTTCGTGATCGTCGACAACGGCTCCGCGCACCGTGGCCAGCGGTCGATCGACCGTCTCCAGGGCGCCTGGCCGAACCTGAAGCTCGTCCACACTCCCATCCATGCCAGCTGGGTCAATCAGGCCGAGATCTACTTCTCCGTCACGCAGCGCAAGGTGCTGCAGCCCAACAACTTCCCGGACCTCGACGCGCTTGAGCAGACGCTGCTCGCGTTCGGACGCCATGACGAGCAGATCGCCCAGCCGTTCGAGTGGAAGTTCACACGCAAGGACCTCCACCGAGTACTCGACCGCCTCAAGCAGCCCACCCCACAACTTCAACTCGCCGCGTGATCCAAAAATCCGTCAACGAACTTGGGAAGACCACCACTTAGCCCCGCGCGAACTCACGATCAACCACGAGTACAAGGTCCGCCCAGCCGCCCGGGTCCGGGTACAGCTCCAGGCACCGCTCGATCCCGCGCACGATCACGTCGAACTCCCGGTGGTCGATCCCGTACACGAGGATCGCCCCGGTATGTGAGCGCGCCGCCGCCGCCCACTCCCGCAGGATGGCGGGAAAGTCGCGAATGTTGTGAGTCACCAGGATGCGCTCGTCGACGCACGCCACCGACAACACCTCATCGTCGTCCAGCCCCTCGAGTTCCGGCTCCTGATCGAGCGCGCGGACCGCGTGGCCCTTGGCCTCGAGCCGCCGGCCGACGCGCGGCCCTGACACGTGCGCGTCGAGCAGCAGCCGCATGGTGGCGACTCAGCGGCCGGGGCCTTGAAGAAACGGGTATAGGCTCGTCAGATCAGACAGCGGCGGGCGGTTCTCCTCCAAGAGCGCCGCGATCTCGTCCGGGAACTGGTTCGCGTACGCACGCGCGGTGCGCAGGTGCCGCTCACTCAGCAACGGGTGGTCGGCGCTCAGCGTCCCCACGTCATCGCCGTAGGAGCCGAGCAGCTCGACGATCTCCCACACATCAAGGCCGCTGCCGATCACCCACGCGCGGCGGGGACGCCCCCGAAACGCGATCCCGGGATGTAACCGGGACTTCGCCGCCTCCTCCGCGAGCTCCTCGACCACTACGCTGCGCGACCGGCCCGACCGGCGCGCCTCCTCGGACACGAGCAGGTTCGCGCGCTCACCCAAGCGGATCGAGAACGGCTGAGTCTTCGGCTGCCTCGCGGCCATCACTACACTGTAGCGAATGTAGTCAAGGCGTCAGTCAGAGACACCACGCCGGCAGCAAAAGCCGACGGGATCATCACGAGACGATCCACTACCTACTCCGCGACGATGTCCCGACGCCCACCCCTCCATACGCACGCAAAGCAGGCCCGGTCAGGAGGATCCGCCGCACGGCAGACGCAGACCCAATTGACAGCAGCGAGCGCGTTTGGGCAGCGATTGGACAGCAAGGCTGCCACGGCCCGCTGGCCTCACGGCAACGACACCGGAACGAGCAGTGGTTTTCCCAGCGCGCCACCCTCCGCCGCCCGAGACGCCTTCTGGACCAGAGCCGCCAACCCGAGCGGCACAAGTCCTTGGCGAATTTCAGGCTGTTCTTCGCAAGAAGTCGACGGGACTCCGAGGTCCGGAACCTATACCTTCCGTCGATGAGGTTCGGATCACCGGTCAAGCCATCGCCATAAAAGCCCTGCAAACGGCGAGCTTTCAATCGGGGCGCCCGGATTTGAACCGGGGACCTCACCGACCCGAATAACGCGCGCTTCCACGCCCGGCGAGCAGGAAATGCCTGCAAACCGCGTCTTTTGCTGACGGGTCGCGAGCCACCTCAAGCGCCGGATATAGCAGCGGATTACCGGGGATTGGGCACAGAACTGCGCTCTGTGCCCAATCACCAAATCATCGACTTCGCCGGACTCCGCGGCGGTCGCTGCAAGCACACCGGCCGCGCTCTCGTTGCGCCACTACGTGTACCCGTCCTCGCTGCTGCGCGGACCTTTCGATCGCCGTCGACCCGTCATCTACACTTCACTACATGAGTAGCGAAGCAATCCGAATCGAGTCCGAGACGCTGAACGCGCTGCGCGACCGAAGCGCGCAGAGCGGCGAGCCGATCGTACGACTGGCCCAGCGCTACATCGGCGAAGGCATGCGGCTCGACCGGCATCCCGGCATCGTCTTCCGCGATGGGCCAGCAGGCCGCCGAGCAGTCGTGATCGGCGGACCCGACGTGTGGGAGGTGATCGCCGCCGCACGGCGCGCACCCGAGCGTGGCGAGAAGCTCGTTCGCGCACTCGCCGAGCGGATCGGCGTGCCAGCCGAGAAGATCCGGATCGCGGTGCGCTATTACGGCGAGTACCCGGACGAGATCGACCGGTTCATCACGGCCAACGAGCAGGAGGCCGAGCAACTCGAGCGCGCGCTCGAGAACGAGCAGCGCCTGCTCGGATGAAGCTCCTGCTCGACGAGATGTACACGCCAACCATCGCGGAACAGCTTCGGGCGCGAGGCCACGCTGCCGCCTCGATCCACGACCCCGAATACCGCCGCCTTGAAGGAGAGCCGGACGACGAGGTGTGGGCAGCCGCGATCGCCGACCGCAGAGCGCTCGTGTCCGAGAACGTTCAGGACTTTCGCCGGATCGAAGCGAACGCCCTTGCCCACGCGCAACCGGTCGCACGCCTGATCTTCACCACCGACCGACAGTTCCCAAGGGGCGACCCCGCAACCCTCGGCCGGCTCGTCAGCGCACTCGACGCGCTACTCGCCGCCAATCCCGACCTCGCGACGGCGCTGTTCCTCAAACCTGCGCCCCCCGAATAACCACCACCCTACCAGCAAGATGCGGGCGGTCCGATGAGAGAGCTGACCCCGGTGCCCGCGGAGTGGCTCGGCCGCCCGCTGGCGGAGACCCGCTGGATGCTGGAGGCCGCGCGCCTGCTCGTCGACCCGATCGCCTACGGGCGGGGGGTGCCGCGCGGCGACGGGCGGCCGGTCGTCGTCGTGCCCGGATTTCTGGCCTCCGACGACAGCCTCCTGCTGATGCGGCGTTGGCTGCGGATCATCGGGTACGGGCCCCACACCGCGGGCTTCCTGTTCAACGTCGACTGCGCGGACCGAGCGGTGGAACGGGTCGAGCAGCTGGCGGAGGCAATCACAGCCACCACGGGACGCCGCGCCGCGATCATCGGCCACAGCCGCGGGGGCCATCTCGCGCGGGCCACCGCGGCCCGCCGCCCCGACCTGGTCTCCCACGCGATCTCGATGGGCGCCGACCTGCAGGGCCTGTTCGGGATCAGCTCCCCGACGCGGGCGGCGGTCGGGATCGCCCGACGCGGCATTCATCTCACCCGGCGCAGCCGCGACCCGGACTGCTTCCGCGCGCGCTGCAGCTGCGGCTTCATCCGCGACTACACGGCCGAATTCCCCGTCGATAGCGTGCGTTTCACGTCGATCTACACCAAGGGCGACGGCGTCGTCCGATGGGAACGCGCAATCGTCGAGGAGGCCGACTGCGTCGAGGTCACCGGCAGCCACATCGGCATGATCGCCAACCGCAACGCGTACCGCGCGATCGCCGCCGCGCTCGCCCGCCCGGAGCTGCCGGTTGCACACGCGCAGTAGTCCCCACCTATTCGTGACCGATAGCGGCGCCGGCGAACCGGTGCTACTGATCATCGGCTGGACGATCTCCTCGGCCGTGTTCGACCCGGTCGCCGATCTGTACCTCCCGCACGTCCGCGTCGTTGCCTACGACCACCGGGGCGCCGGGCGCTCGGCAGCGTGGCTCGCGCCAGTCTCGATGGCGATGCTCGCTGCCGACGCCGCCCGCGTGCTCGACGACCGCGGCATCCGCAGCGCCCATGTCGTCGGGCTGTCGATGGGAGCCGCGGTCGCACTCGAGCTCGCGATCCGAATGCCGCACCGCCTCAAGAGCCTCGTTCTGATCGGCGGAGGCACCGGTGGCCCGGCGACAGCGAGACCGAGCGCCCGCGCGGCGGCCGGCACCGTCGGGACGGTGCTGTCGGACACCGTGCGCCACCGGCACGTCTGGCCCGCCGCGGCGCTGTTCTCCCCCCGCTTCCGCGACGAGCACCCGGACAAGGTCGCCGAATACATGCCCTACTTCGCTCGCCATCGCGCGCCCCCATGGATGACCGGCTGGCAGGCGCTGGCAACCGCATGCTTCGCCCGCCGGGGGTCGCTTGCGCGCGTGTGCGCGCCCACGCTCGTGCTCCACGGCGGGCACGACGTGATGGCTCCGGTCGCGAACGCCCGGCTGCTCGCGGAGGGAATCCCCGGCGCTGAACTGCACGTGGTGGACAACGCCGGCCACGCCGTCCCGCTCGAGCATCCCGCCGCATCCGCTGAGCTGCTGATCGCATGGGTTCGGCGCCATACGACCGTCGAGCCGGTCGCGCCCCGGTGCCGCGACCTCATCGGCGAGCGCGTCACGCGACCGTTCTCGCTGCCCGCTGGAACGCTGCGCAACACCCGCGACGCTGCCGGCTCGCTTGGGCGACGGTGGACGCCGCCGCGCCAGGCCGGAATGATTCGGCGATGACTACGCGCTCGCCAACCGATCACACCCAATCCACCGGGCACCCTCCTGCGTCCGGACTTCTGCACCGGTGGGTCCTGCCGCTGAGAGTCCCGAAGCCGGTCAACCCGGCGCTGGTCAAGCACGCCGAGCGGCGCGCGGCGTACGAGCAGAACCGGATCGCGGACGCGATCACCTCGTTCGCCGGATCAATGGCGTTCGTCTACCTCCACATCCTCTGGTTCGGTTGCTGGATAGCGTTCGGCGTCGAGCGCTATCCCTTCGGCCTGCTCACGATGATCGTCTCGCTCGAGGCGATCTTCCTGTCGACCTTCGTCATGATCAGCCAGAACCGAGCCGACGCCAAGCGGCAGGTCGTCGCCGACCAGGCGTGGAGGTTGGTTCAGGAGGAGGACGCGCAGAACAAGCAGTTGCTCGAACTCTCAAAACAGATCCTCGCGCTGACGACGGAAGTCCGTACGTTCGCCAGCCTTGCTCAAGACAATCACCAGCAGAATGAGGAATTGCTCGACCTGTCCCGGCGCACGCTTGCCTTGACCAAGGAGACCCACGCCACCCGAACCGCTGATCTCCGGAGTCGCGGCCCTGACCCACAGGGCGGCCAGGGCTGAACCGCGAGTGCATGGGGCCTGACCGGGATCGGATGGCACCCGCGGGTCGGGACAGCATCGTGGCGAGACCGAATGTGTCCATCCCGTCGAGCGCGCGTCTTGAGTGACGCTAATCGACGCCATAGGATCGGTGCGTGTCGACCGGGGACGGCCCACGCGATGTGAGGAGGATGCTCAGCGGGAAGCTGGCGAGCGACGCCGCGACGCCTGGGGCATCGCCCGTGTCGGGCTCGGGCCGCGCGGGCGCGGCGGCGCTGGTCACCGTCGCCGTGGCCAACGTCGTGGTCTGGGTGGTGGCCCGTCCCGCTGGCCAGCCTGGCGGCCGGTTTGCCGGAGAGCTGTGCGGGTCCGAGGCGGTGCTGCTGTTCTCCTGCGCGCTCGTGCTGGCCACGCTGCTCACGCCGATCGAGCGAGCGTTCGGCGGACTTGACCGAGTCGCGCTGTGGCACCGTCACGCTGCGGTTGCCGGTGTGCTGCTACTGATCCCGCACGTCGCCCTGGTCGGGTCCGCTCCAGATCGCTACGTGACCTCGCTCGGCAAGGCCCTCGGCGATGTCGCCCTCGTCGGACTTCTGGTGCTGGCGGTATGGGCGCTTGCGCCCGGCCTTCGAGCGGCGCGATGGCCCGGGGTGATTCGGCGGATGGCCCGCGCAACGTACGAGCGGTGGCTGACGGCGCATCGCCTGACCGGACTGTTCGTCATCGCCGCTGTCATCCACGCAGCGATCGTCGATCCCGTCGTGCACGGTTCGCTGCTCCTGCGGGTGGTCTTCCTCGGCGTCGGCGGGATCGGCGTCGTCGCCTACCTGTACCGGGAACTCCTAGCCCGGTACTTCGTACCGATCTACGACTACACGGTCGCGAACACCCGGCGGCTCAACGAGACGACGCTCGGCGTGACTCTCGCGCCGGCGCGTAACTCGCTGTCGTTCACGCCGGGGCAATTCGTGTTTCTCGCGCTTGGCGGCGCCGGTGGCTGGGAGCGCCACCCCTTCTCCGTGTCGAGCTCATCCCTTGACCCGCAACTCGAGCTGACGATCAAGGCGTCGGGCGACTACACACGAGCGCTCTACGACCAGCTCCGGCCCGGCGTCCCCGCCAAGCTGGCCGGACCATTCGGTGGCTTTGACTACCGCCAAGGCGGCCGCGATCAGATCTGGATCGCCGGCGGGATCGGGATCACCCCATTCCTGAGCTGGATCCGCTCGATCGACGGGCAGCTCGACCGCACCATCGACTTCTACTACTCCGTCGCCCGCGCCCAAGACGCGCTCTACCTCGACTCGTGGGTGGACGCGCCCGGAGTGAAGATCTTCGCGACGCCCAGCTGCTTAAGTTCCTCGATGTCGGCAGCCGGGATGATGCCGCCGCCGAAGACGATGATGTCATTGGCCCCGCGTTCCTTCAGCAGTTCGAGTACCCGCCCGAACTGCGTCATATGGGCTCCGGAGAGAATCGACAGGCCGATCCCGTCCGCGTCCTCCTGCAGCGCGGCGGCCACGATCTGCTCGGGTGTCTGATGCAGGCCGGTGTAGATGACTTCCACGCCGGCGTCCCGCAATGCGCGGGCCACTACCTTGGCGCCGCGGTCATGGCCATCAAGGCCCGGCTTGGCGATGACGACCCTGATGCTGCTCATGCTTCCTCCACCGGAACGCGCGGCATGCTCCGCGGGCGAAAAGGGCCCGCACCTCGCAGCGTAGCCGCCCGCGGGCGCCGTCCCGCGACCGGTCTTTCTTGATCGTGGCGCATTGGCGGTCCGCCTGCCCCGGCGATCAACCGTGATCATGAAAAGCAGCCCGAGGTGTGCCAGGCCCGAAGGCCCGCGACCCGCGCGCCAGATCCAGATCCGGCTACAGCTTCTCGATCGGCGCATAGCGCAGCACCAGGTGCTTGATCCCGTATTCGCCGCCGAAGTCGATCTTGGCTTCCGGGTCGTCGCCGCGGCCCTCGACCGACAGCACCCGGCCCAGGCCGTAGGAGTCGTGGGTGACATGATCGCCCGGCGCCAGCGACGGCACCGGCCGGTTGCCAAGGGCCTGAACCCCCGGGCGGCGGGCCAGCCGCTCCGAGGCGGGCGGCGCGGCCGCGGCCGCGTCACGGCGCCAGTCGATCAGCTCCGCCGGTACCTCGGACAGGAACCTGGACTGCTTGTGGTAGGCCGGACGGCCGAACCAGGCCCTGGACACCGCGCGGGTCAGGTACAGCCGCTGCTGGGCCCTGGTGATCCCGACGTAGGCCAGCCGCCGTTCCTCGGCAAGTTCCCGGTCATCGCCGCTGGATCGCTCGTGCGGGAACACATTCTCTTCCAGCCCGGTCAGGAACACGACAGGGAACTCGAGCCCCTTGGCGGTGTGCAGGGTCATCAGGGTCACCAGGCCGCCGTGGTCCGCCCCGTCCGGGATCTGGTCAGCGTCGGCGACCAGCGACACCTGCTCGAGGAAGTCGATCAAGGTCCCGTCCGGGTTCCGCGAGTCGAACTCCCTGGCCACCGAGACAAGCTCGGTCAGGTTCTCGATCCTGCTCTCGTCCTGCAGGTCCGAGGAGTCGCTGAGGTCGGCGACGTAGCCGGTCCGGTCAAGCACCGCCTCGGCCAGATCGCCCGCCGGGCCAGCAGAGAGCGCCCGGAGCCCGGTGATGAGATCGTTAAATGCCGCTATTGCCTTCACCGACCGCGCGGCGAGCCCCGACACGTCCTGCGGCCGGGCAAGCGCCGCCGCGAAGCTCATCTTCTGCCGCGCCGCGAAGGCGGCGACATACTCCTGCGCCCGGTCGCCGATCCCGCGCTTGGGCACGTTGAGGACCCGGCGCAGCGACACCTCGTCGCCGGGGTTGGCCACCAGCCGCAGGTAGGCCAGCAGGTCACGGATCTCCCGGCGCTCGTAGAACCGCACGCCGCCGACCACCTTGTACGGCAGGCCGGCCCGGATGAAGACTTCCTCGAAGACCCTGGACTGGGCGTTCGTCCGGTAGAAGACCGCCACCTGGCCCGGGGTGGCCTCGCCCGCGTCGGCGAGCCTGTCGACTTCCTCGGCGACGAACGCCGCCTCGTCGTGCTCGCTGTCGGCCACGTAGCCGGTGATCGGCGGACCGTCGCCAGCCTCGGACCAGAGATTCTTGGGCACCCGGCCGGGGTTACGGGACACCACGGCGTTGGCGGCCGCCAGGATGTTCTGCGTGGACCGGTAGTTCTGCTCGAGCAGGATCACCCGGGCACCGGCGAAGTCGCGCTCGAACTCGTCGATATTCCTGATCGTCGCGCCGCGGAAGGCATAGATCGACTGATCGGCGTCGCCGACCACGCACAGTTCCGCCGGCGGCACTGGCGCCGTGTCCGGCCCGGATGCCCCGTCCGGCCCGGCCGCGCCATTTCCAGCCGCGCCGTTTCCAGCCGCGCCGTTTCCAGCTGCGCCGTCGTCTCGGTCGGCCCAGGGAAACCGCTGCTCGGACTGCCCGGCGAGCTCCCTGATCAGCACGTACTGCGCATGGTTGGTGTCCTGGTACTCGTCGACGAGCACGTGCCTGAACTTGCGCCGGTAGGTCGGCGGCGACCTCGGGAAACGCCTGCAGCAGGTGGACCGTGACCATGATCAGGTCGTCGAAGTCCATCGCGCCCGCCGCGACCAGCCTGCGCTGGTACTCGGCGTACGCCTCGGCCAGTGCCTTCTCCCGGTAGCCGGAAGCGCGGGCCGCCAGCGTCTCGTAGTCGATCAGCTCGTTCTTGAGGCTGGAGACCTGGTGGGCCATCGCCTTCGGCGGGTGGTGCTTGGCGTCGAGGTCAAGCTCACGGCAGGCCAGCGCCATCAGCCGCTGCGAGTCGGCCTGATCGTAGATCGAGAACGACGACGGGTAGCCGAATCTGGGGGCCTCGCGGCGCAGGATCCGCACGCAAGCCGAGTGGAACGTCAGCAGCCACATGGCCCGGGCCCGCGACCCGGTCAGCGCGGCGGCCCTGGCGGCCATCTCGCCCGCCGCCTTGTTGGTGAACGTGATGGCCAGGATCTCGCCGGGCGCAACGCCCGCGCTCGGCCAGCAGGTAGGCGATCCGGTGCGTCAGCACCCGGGTCTTGCCCGAGCCCGCGCCGGCCACGATGAGCAGCGGGCTGCCCTCGTGCACGACGGCAGCGCGCTGCTGCGGGTTCAGCCCGTCCAGGAGGGCATCGGCAGCCGTCGCGGTAGTCACGTGCACAGCGTAGGCGCTGCCACCGACGATGGGCACGAGACGGCCTGAGCCGCCGCCGGTTTACTCGTCAGGCACGAGCGTCGGCGTGGCCCTGGTCAGGGTCTCCTTCTTGAAGAACGCCGGGTAGGCGAACCGGCAGAGCAGGAACGCGATCAGGCCGATGATCGCGGCCCCGACCGCGATCACGAACGCGCCGCCGATCTGCCAGTGGATGCCCGGCACCGTCCACATGGTGTAGTCGTTCGCCGTGGCCACGTCATAGTCCAGCCACAGGCTCCAGCCGCCGAGGAAGAACAGGATCAGCCCGCCGGTGGCCGGCAAGATGCCCTGCATCCACAGATTGCGGGCGCTGCTGGTGAGATTCCGCCGGTAATACCAGGCGCAGGTAAAGCCGGTCAGCCCGTAGTAGAACGCGATGTACAGGCCGATCGCGAGCACGGCGTCGGCGATCACCCCGATACCGTTGGACATGTAGTTGAACGACACGTAGACCGCGATCGAGACGACGCCCATGACGAGCGTGGACACGGTCGGGGTCAGGATAGCGCCGGTGGATCTTCGCGAACGAGGCCGGGATCGCCTTGTACACCGCCATCGACAGCGTGGTCCGCGCGGTCGGCAGGATCGTGGTCTGGGTGGAGGCCGCGGCCGAGGACAGCACCATCAGCAGCAGCAGTCGGCTGAGGAACGACCCGAAGCCGGAGGTGCCGAAGACGAGGCTGCCCTGGACCGACAGCACGTCACCGGCGTTGTTCACGTTGCCCAGGCCGTTGCCGGTGGTCTTGATCCCGGCGAACGACTCCATGGACAGGATCACCAGCGCGTAGGTGACCAGCAGGATCACTGTGGACAGGATCGGCTGCCCGGCCCGGGGTCTTGTTCGGGTCCTTGGTCTCCTCGTTGACCGCGACCGCCGTGTCCCAGCCCCAGTAGATGAACACCATCAGGATGATGCCGCTGGCGAAGGCGCTGAAGCTGGCGATGTGGAACGGGTTGAACCAGGACAGGCTCGGCGTGAGGTGACCCGGCGGCGCGTGCCCGGTGCCGACCTTGACCAGCGCCGTGACCGACAGCACCACCAGCATCACGAGCTCGATGCCGAGCAGCACCTTCTGGAAGTTCGCTGAGACCTCGATACCCCGGTAGCAGATATAGGTCATCACGACGATCCAGATCACGCCGACCAGCAGTACCCAGCCGCTGGTCGGATTGCTCCCGATGCCCTTGGCGTTGAAGAGCAGGAATACGTACTGCCCGGCGACCTGGGCCAGGCTGGCCATGACCAGGACGTCCGAGGCGACGATTCCCCAGCCGCCCGCCCAGCCGGTCCTCGGGCCGAAGGCGCGCGTCGCCCAGGTGAACGTGGTGCCGCAGTCCGGGTCCGCCTTGTTCAGCTCGCTGTAGCCGATCGAGGTCAGCAGCATCGGCACGAACGCGAGGACCGCCACGGCCGGCGCCTGCAACGCGACAGCGCCCACGACGAACACCAGCGTCGCGGCGATGCTATAGGCAGGTGCTACCGATGCGGTGGCGATGATCGTGGTGGAGACCAGGCCGAGCGCGCCAGACTTCAGGCCCTTGTCGATCGGCTGTTCCTGCTGCCCAGCGACTTGCTCAGTGGCGGCCATCGCTCACCCCTTCTGGCAGTTTGTCCGACCAGGCCGGATCTTGCACGCGCGCATGGTGCAGCTGATGCCTGACGTCGCGGTGTGAATACCCGGCTGTCGAGGTGGCGACACCCAGGTACGACGGTTCTAGCACGATTTATGCCCCCCGGCGACTATTTCCGTTGTAACAGCTAAGCATCACCGTGGGTCCCGTCGGTCACGGGCCCTCGGTCTAAGATCAGCCCATGCGCATCCTTCTTGTCGGCGCCGGCGGGGTCGGCACGGCTTTCGCCCGGATCGCCGCCCGCCGCCAGTTCGCCGAACTGGTCATCGCCGACTACGACCTGGCCGGGCGGAGCGCGCCGCCGCAGCGCAGCGACCGCTACCGCGCGGTCAGAGCTCGACGCGCGCGACGAGCGAGGCCGTCGCGGCGCTGCTCGCCGAGCACTCCTGCGACGTGCTGATGAACGCGACGGACCCGAGGTTCGTCATGCCGCTGTTCCGCGCCGCGCTCCGGCCGGGACGTTCACTACCTGGACATGGCCATGTCGCTGTCCCATCCGCACCAGGATGACTCCATACAGCAAGACTGGCGTCAAGCTCGGTGACGAGCAGTTCGCCATGGCGACCGAGTGGGAACAGCGCGGAAAGCTGGCCCTGGTCGGCATCGGCGTCGAGCCTGGCCTGTCCGACATCTTCGCCCGGCACGCCGCCGACGAGCTGTTCAGCGAGATCGACCAGATCGGCGTGCGGGACGGCGCCAACCTCGCGGTCGACAGGCTACGACTTCGCGCCGACGTTCTCGATCTGGACCACGATCGAGGAGTGCCTGAACCCGCCGGTGATCTGGGAGAAGGACCGCGGCTGGTTCACCACGCCGCCGTTCAGCGAGCCGGAGACCTTCAACTTCCCGGCCGGCATCGGCCCGGTCGAGTGCGTCAACGTCGAGCACGAGGAAGTGCTGCTGATGCCGCGCTGGGTCGACGCCAAGCGGGTCACCTTCAAGTACGGCCTCGGCGACGAGTTCATCGATGTCCTGAAGACCCTGCACAAGCTCGGCCTGGACTCGGCGGACCCGGTCAGCGCGGGCGGCGGCCAAGGTCTCGCCGCGCGACGTCGTCGCCGCCTGCCTGCCGGACCCGGCCGACCTCGGCGACCGGATGACCGGCCTGACCTGCGCGGGAACCTGGGTGACCGGCACCGGCAAGGACGGCGCGCCGCGCGAGGTCTACCTGTACCACGTGGTCGACAACGCCTGGTCGATGGCCGAGTACGGATCCCAGGCCGTCGTCTGGCAGACCGCGGTCAACCCGGTCGTCGCCCTCGAGCTGATCGACTCCGGCGCGTGGTCGGGCGACCGGCGTGCTCGGGCCCGAGGCGCTGCCTGCCGAGCCGTTCCTCGACCTGCTGACCGACTACGGCTCGCCGTGGGCTTGCGAGGAGCGCACGCCATGCCGCTGACCTACCCCGCTGAGAACCAGAAACGGAGGCAGCGTCGTGAAAGATCTGCGCAACTTCGTCGGTGGCCAGTGGACGACAGCGGCCAGCGACCGCCGGGCCGAGCTGATCAATCCCTCCACCGGCGAGGCGTTCGCCACCGCGCCGGTCTCCGACGCCGCCGACGTCGACGCGGCCTTCGCCGTCCGCGGCCGAGCCTTCGAGGGCTGGCGGGACGCGACGCCGTCCGAGCGCAGCCTGGCCCTGCTGCGGATCGCCGACACGCTCGAGGCCCGCGCGGACGAGTTCGTCGCGGCCGAGTCGGAGAACACCGGCAAGCCGATCGCGCTGACCGTGTCGGAGGAGATCCCGCCGATGGTCGACCAGATCAGGTTCTTCGCCGGCGCGGCGCGGATGCTCGAAGGCACGGTCGGCCGGCGAGTACATGTCCGGCTTCACCTCGATGATCCGGCGCGAGCCGATCGGCGTCTGCGCCCCGGTCACGCCCGTGGAACTACCCGATGATGATGGCGGTCTGGAAGTGGGCGCCCGCGATCGCGGCCGGCAACGCGATGGTGCTCAAGCCGTCGGACACCACTCCGGTCAGCACGCTGATGATGGCCGAGCTGATGAGCGAGTTCCTGCCCGCCTGGCGTGTTGAACGTCATCTGCGGTGACCGGGACACCGGGCGGGCGCTCGTCTCGCACCCGGCGCCGCAGATGGTCTCGATCACCGGCAGCGTGCGCGCAGGCCGCGAGGTGGCCGCCGCCGCGGCCGCCCGGCCTCAAGCGGGTCCACCTCGAGCTGGGCGGCAAGGCGCCGGTCGTGGTCTTCGACGATGCCGACCCGGCCAAGGCCGCCGAGGCGATCGCCGATCGCCGGCTACTTCAACGCCGGCCAGGACTGCACCGCGGCGACCAGGGTGCTGGCCGGCCCTGGCGTGCACGACGAGTTCGTCGAGGCGCTGGTCGAGCAGGCCAAGGGCCAGGTCACCGGCGGCCGGGCCAGACGTGCCGACGCGGACTTCGGCCCGCTCAACAACGCGAACCAGCTCGAGCGGGTGTCCGGGTTCATCCAGCGGCTGCCCGACCACGCCCGGGTGCTGACCGGCGGCAGGCGGTCGGGGACGCGCGGCTACTTCTTCGAGGCCAGCGTGGTCGGACGGCCTGCAGCAGGACCGACGAGATCATCCAGAACGAGGTCTTCGGGCCGGTCATCACCGTGCAGCGGTTCACCGACGAGGACGAGGCGGTGGCCTGGGCGAACGGCACCGAGTACGGCCTCGCCTCCTCGGTCTGGACCTCCGACCACGGCCGGGCGATGCGGATGGCCCGGCGGCTGGACTTCGGCTGCGTCTGGATCAACACCCACATCCCGCTGGTCGCCGAGATGCCGCACGGCGGCTTCAAGAGCTCCGGTTACGGCAAGGACCTGTCGATGTACGGGTTCGAGGACTACACCCGGATCAAGCACGTGATGTCCGCCCTCGACTGAACTGAGCTGAACTGAGCTGACTGGTGGCTGAGGAGGATTGCGGGCCGCTCTGGAGTCCTGCCGACGGCAGTGGCGCCAGGCGGACATACGTGCCATTTCGCCATATTTCCTTCGTGCATCGTCACGTCTGGCCGTCGGATCAGCGTTGAGCGTGGTCAAATCCGGGTCAGGCGGGCTTTCACCAGCGCTGCGCCGCCAGCCCGCTACTGACGACGGCGAGGCCCGGGGACGCGGCCCGCTTCGCTTCGCGCTCCGAGCGGGCGCGATCGCGGCTGGGTTCGTCATCATGATCGTGCTCCTGTACCAGGCCGCCCTGCACGGGAATATCCCGGACTCCGACGGCGCGACCGTGGTGTTGCAGGGAAAGGCGATGAGCAGCGGCAACCTGCTGCTCAATGGCTGGGCGCTGTCCGTCGACCCGTTCTGGACGATCGACGCCGTCTTCTACACCGTCATCGAGCTGGTCACCGGGACGCGGGCGACGCTGCTCTACCTGGTGCCAGCGATCATAGCGGCGCTGGTGATCCTGGTCGGCGTGATACTGGCCCGCGACCGCCGGGGCGGCGCTGCGGGCGCGGCAGCCACGGTGACCGTGCTGGCGCTCCTCGCCTTCCCCAGCCACGCGCTCACCACAGACTTCATACATGGCGCGCTGCACGTCGGCACCACCCTGTGGTGCCTGATCGCCTTTGCCGGCTTGCGGTCGGGGCGCTTGCGCTGGGGCTGGGCCGTCGCCGTCGTTTTCCTCACCGCGGGCCTGCTCGGCGACCTGGAGACCGTCGCTATCGGCCTGGCTCCGGTCGTCGCCGGCGGCCTCGTCGCTGTACTGCGCACCCGCGACTGGCGCTCTGGAGTGCCCGGGGTGTGCGCGGCAGCCGCCGCCCTGCTGCTCGCCGCTTTCATCCGCGAGGCCGCTCTTTACGCGGGCACGTTCTCGATCAACCCGGGCCATCCTAGGGCTAAGCTTTCCCAGCTGCCGGTCAACCTGAAGTACCTGGTGCACTGGGGGGCCAACCTGCTCGGCCTCGGCAGCGGAAGCTTCGGCAGCGGGGGGGTGCCCGCGCCGCTGCAGGCCGTGCACGTCATCGGGCTACTCGTGGTGCTCGCAGCCGTCGGGACGGCCACCGCCGCGATGATCCGCGGCGCGGTGCTGGGCAACCCGGCGACAGCAGCCTCCGGGTCATGGCGGCTTGACGATCTATTGGTCTTCGCCTTCTTTGCCGACCTTGTCGTGTTCCTTGCGCTGACCCTGGGCGACGATATCGGGTTCGCGCGTGAGCTGACGGCCGCCGTCATCTTCGGGGCCATCCTCGCCGGCCGGTGGGCTGGCCGGCTGACGGCCGCCATCGGTTCCGCCTGGATCCGGCGCGCCGGAGCGGTCGCTGGCCTCGCCGTCGTCACCGCCTTCGCCGCCGGCTTCGGGCTTACCCTGACCGCCCCGAGGCCCGTCAGGCCCTACGATCAGCTCGCCCAGTTCCTTGCGGCGCACCACCTTAGCCAGGGGGTCGGCGACTACTGGAGTTCCTCGATCACCACCGCGGCCAGCGGCGGCACGGTGACGGTGCGCCCGGTCTTCGCCAAGTACGGCAAGGTCGTCCGCTACCGCAGGCAGTCGGGCACCGACTGGTACAAGGGGCAGACCTTTCAGTTCCTCGTGTACAACAAAGCCCTGCCCTGGGGAGGCGTGGGCTGGGACACGGCGAATGCGACGTTCGGGCACGTGGCCCGCACCTACTTCGTCGGTACCTACCGGGTCCTGGTATGGAACCATCCGATCGAGGTGGCCCACGGCGGCTTAACCGCAATGGCCGTCCGGGGCGCACGGTCCTAGAACGGGTAAGCCGGCAGGTCACCGCGCACCGTCACCCACTGCGTCTCGGTGAAGGCGTCCAGGTTAGCCCTGGCCCCGCCGAGCCTGCCGCCGTTGCCCGACGCGCCCACCCCGCCGAACGGACTCGTCGCCTCGTCGTTGACCGTCTGGTCATTGATGTGCACGAGCCCGGACGGGATCCGCTCGGCGATCGCGAGGCCCTGGTAGACATCCCTGGTGAGGATGGCGAGCGAGAGGCCGTAGTCGGTGCCTCCGGCCATCTCGACAGCCTCGTCGATGGAGTCGAACGGCGTCACAGGGGCCACCGGTCCGAAGATCTCCTCGGCGTAGGCAGGGGCTGAGGTCGGGACGTCGGCGAGCACCGTCGGCCGGTAGAAGAGGCCCTGGTAGGTACCACCAGTCAGCAGCTTGGCGCCGCGGGTGCGCGCGTCGGTGTCACTGGTGGGGGCGACCGGCTCCGTGGGCCGGGTCACGACGTCGAGCATCACGTCGCCCACCACGACGACGCGCGCCACGTCAGTCCCGCGCGGCGAGTCGGGCCGCGACCTCGCCGGCGACGAGCGCGTTGTCGACCACCAGCGCGACGTTGACCGCGACGCTCGCACCGCGCGAGAGCCGGGCGAACTCTCCGAGCAGGACCGGGGTGAGGGCCTTGCCGGTGACCCCCTCGCGACGAGCGAGCTCGAGCGCCCCCGCGAGGGCGCTCTCGTGGAGCGCGGCGTCGAGCTGGTATCGCTCGGCCACCGGGTTGGCGAGCAGCATGCCGGCGCTCGAGAGCTGGCGGTGGCGCAGGAAGGCGCGCGCCGCGCCGGGCGGGTCCTCGACCGACCAGTCCAGGGCGAACTCGGTCGCGCGCCGGTAGAAGCCGGGGAAGAGGTCGGTGCGGTAGCCCACGACGGGCACGCCCAGGGAGTCGAGCCGCTCGAGCGTGGCGCCGATGTCGAGGATCGACTTGACCCCCGAGGCCACCACCAGGACGGACGTGCGCGACAGGGCGGTCAGGTCGGCGGACTCGTCGAAGGTGCGCGGCGCGTCGCGGTGCACGCCCCCGAGGCCGCCGGTCGCCATCACGTCGATCCCCACGAGGTGGGCCACCGCGATCGTGCCGGCCACGGTGGTCGCGCCGTCGCGGCCCGCGGCCAGGGCCGGGCCCAGGTCGCGTGCCGAGAGCTTGCGCGCGCCGCGCCCGGGGTCGGCCAGTCGCGCGCTCCTCGGCGTCCAGGCCCACGCGCAGCGCACCGTCGAGCACGGCGACGGTCGCGGGGACCGAGCCGCCCTCGCGCACCGCGCGCTCGCAGTCGGCGGCGACCTCGAGGTTGACCGGCGCCGGCAGGCCCTGGACGATGATCGTCGTCTCGAGCGCGACGACGCCGCGACCCTCGCCGAGCGCCGTGCGCACCTCGTCGGAGAGAACGACCCGCGGGTCGTCGAAAGGGCTCACGAGCAGCGAAGTGTACTGTCGGGGCGGTGAGCGACACGAGCCAGATCCCCTGGGCGCGGCTGCGCGACCGGGCCCGCGAGGCCACGCGTCGCTCCTACGCCCCGTACTCGCACGTGCGCGTCGGCGCCGCGGGCGTGACCGGCGACGGGGTCGTCGTCGAGGGGTCGAACGTCGAGAACGCCAGCTACGGACTCACCCTGTGCGCGGAGTGTTCCCTGGTGAGCGACCTCGTGCGACTCGGCGGCGGTCCGCTGCTCGCCGTCGCGGTCGTCGCGGGCGACGGCCAGCCCCTCGCGCCGTGCGGTCGATGCCGCCAGCTGCTCTTCGAACACGGCGGGGGCGACCTGCTGGTGGACCGGGGCGAGGGCGCCGCGCCGTGGCGCCTGGCCGAGCTGCTCCCCGACGCCTTCGGTCCCCACGACCTGGGCGCGCGACGCTCGCCGTGAGCACCTACGCGGCGGTCGACGTCATCCGCACGAAGCGCGACGGCGCCGCGCTGGCGACGGCGCCATCACCTGGGTCCTCGACGCGTACGGGCGCGGCGAGGTCGCCGAGGAGCAGATGTCGGCCCTCCTGATGGCCATCTTCTTCAACGGCCTCGGTGACGCCGGAGTTGGCGACCTGGACCGACCGGATGATCGCCTCGGGCGAGCGCCTCGACCTCTCGGGCCTGTCGCGCCCGAGCGTCGACAAGCACTCCACCGGCGGGGTGGGCGACAAGGTCTCGTTGATCCTCGCTCCCCTGGTCGCCGCGTGCGGCGCGGCGGTGCCCCAACTCTCGGGGCGCGGCCTCGGGCACACCGGCGGCACGCTCGACAAGCTCGAGTCGATGCCCGGCTGGCGCGCGGCGCTCTCCAACGACGAGATCCGCCGCCAGCTCGAGGAGGTGGGGGCCGTCGTGTGCGCGGCCGGAGCCGGCCTCGCGCCGGTCGACCGGCGCCTCTACGCGCTGCGCGACGTGACCGGCACCGTCGAGTCGATTCCCTTGATCGCGTCGTCGATCATGTCGAAGAAGATCGCCGAGGGGACCGGCGCCCTGGTGCTCGACGTCAAGGTCGGTCGCGGCGCCTTCATGAAGGACCGCGCCCGCGCCCGGGTCCTCGCCTCGACCATGGTGGGTCTGGGCGTCTCTCACGGCGTGCGGACCCGGGCCCAGCTGAGCGCGATGGACGCCCCGCTGGGGCGCGCGGCCGGCAACGCCCTCGAGGTGACCGAGGCCGTCGAGGTGCTGCGCGGCGCCGGACCGGCCGACGTGCGCGAGCTGACCCTCGCCCTGGCGCGCCTGATGGTCGAGCTCACCGGGTTGCGCGCCGACCCCCAGCTCGCGCTCGACGACGGCTCGGCCTACGAGGTCTACCGCGATGATCGCCGCCAGGGTGGCGACCCCAACGCCGAGATGCCCCTCGCGACGCTGCGCGAGGTCGTTCGCGCGCGCGCCGCGCGCGGGCGTCGTCGAGTCGATCGACGCGTACGGCGTGGGGGTCTGCGCGTGGCGCCTGGGCGCCGGGCGCGCGCGCAAGGAGGACCCCGTCAGCCCGACGGCGGGCGTGATGACCCTGGTGCGCGTGGGCGACACCGTCGAGGCCGGCCAGCCCGTCGTCGAGCTGCACGCCGACGACGACGCGCACCTCGCGCGCGGTCGCGACACGATCGAGGGCGTCGTGGTCATCGGCGACGGCCCCGTCACGCGCCCGCCCCTGCTGCTCGACCTCGTGGGGGACGCCTGAGCCGTCCCCGGTAGCCTTGGCCCATGTCAGGCCCCGTCCTCACGCCCGAGGTGATCCGCGCCGCACCCAAGGTCCTGCTCCACGACCACCTCGACGGCGGCTGCGCGCCGAGACGGTCCTCGAGCTCGCCGCCGAGATCGGCTACCGGGGACTGCCCACGACGGACCCCGACGACCTGCGCCGCTGGTTCATCGCCGACACGCCGGGCAGTGACCTCGTGCGCTACCTCGAGGGCTTCGCCCACACCACGCCGTCATGCAGACGCGCGAGCACCTCGAACGCGTCGCCGGCGAGTGCGCCCTCGACCTCGCGCGCGACGGCGTCGTCTACGCCGAGGTCCGCTTCGCGCCCGAACTGCACCTCATCGGCGGCCTGGCCCTCGACGAGATCGTCGGCGCCGTCCTCGCCGGCTTCGCCGCCGGGACCGCGGCGGCCGCCGCCGAGGGGTACACGATCGTCGTGCGCGCCATCCTCTCGGCGATGCGCCAGGCCCACCTGAGCGAGACCATCGCTCGCCTCGCCGTGGCGTTTCGCGACCAGGGGTGTGCGGCTTCGACATCGCCGGACCCGAGGACGGGTTCCCGCCCACCGAGCACCTGCGGCCTTCCACCTGGTCCAGCGCGAGAACTTCCACCTGACCATCCACGCCGGGCGAGGCCTTCGGGCTGCCCTCCATCTGGGAGGCGGTGCAGTTCTGCGACGCCGAGCGCCTGGGGCACGGGGTGCGCATCATCGACGACGTCACCGCGCGAGCGGCGACTACCAGCTCGGACGCCTCGCCACCTTCATCCGCGACCGACGCATCCCCCTCGAGGTCTGTCCGACCTCCAACGTGCACACCGGCGCGGCGCGCTCCATCGCCGAACACCCCGTCGAGCTGCTGCGCGCGCTGCGCTTTCGCGTGACGATCAACACCGACAACCGCCTCATGAGCGGCATCACGCTCTCGAGCGAGTTCGAGGCCTGCGCCGAGGCCTTCGGCTGGACCCTCGACGACATGGAGTGGCTGACCCTCAACGCGGCCAAGAGTGCGTTCTTCCCCTTCGACCAGCGACTCGAGATGATCAACTCCGTCATCAAGCCCGGCTACGCCGCGCTGCGCACCGCGCCGCGCCGCGGCGCCTAGTAGCCGACGCTCCCGTCGATCATCTCGCGGATCAGGTCCGCGTGGCCGTTGTGCCGCGCGTACTCCTCGATCATGTGGGTGTAGATCCAGCGCAAGGAGCAGGGTTCGCCGCGACGCATTCCCGTGTCGTCGAGTCCGTGGCCGCCCGCCATGCGCCGACTGGCCTCGCACTCCTCCTGCCACGCGGCGAGGTCGTCACCCCACACGGCGTCGTCCAGGGGTACGAGCTCGCTGTCCTCGCGCGCGGGGTCGAACCAGATGGGGGGCACCGTGCGGGTCGCGCCCGAGCGTGCGGGTGAACCAGTTGCGCTCGACCTCGGCCATGTGGCGCACCAGGCCGTGCAGGGAGAGCTTCGAGGTCGCCACGGGCCGTGACTTGCGGGCCTCGTCGTCCAGACCCTCGCACTTGAGGAGCAGCGTCGTGCGGTGGAACTCCAGCCACGCCTCGAGCATGGCGCGTTCATCGAGGACGTACCCGGGCTCCACCCGGCGCGAATCGTCCAGGTCGTCGACCACCGCTCACCCCCTCGTCGCGGCCGCGTCGGCCGTGACGCGAAGATACCAGCGCGGCCCCCCGACGCCGCGGGCGATAGGGTGAGCGAACCGCCGCATCCCTCGCCGTCCCCACGCCGTCGCGGTGGTGGTGGCGGGTGCGACGAGGGGAGGACGGGTGGAACCAACCATCGGCCAGCGCAACCGCTTCGCCCAACAGCTGTTCGCACTCCCTCCCGGCGCGGTACGACGCCCTGGCCGAGCTCCTCTCGATGGGCCAGAACGCCCGCTGGCGTCGCGAGATGGTCGACCACGTGGCGCCTGGCCTCGCCCGACGCGACGCTGGTCCTCGACGTCGCCTCGGGCACCGCGGGCGTGGCGATCCAGCTCGCGCGGCGCACCCGCGCCACGGTCGTCGGGCTCGACCTCACCGAGGCGATGCTCGCGCGCGGCCAGCGCAACGTCGAGCGCGCCGGACTCGCGCAGCGGGTCCACGCTCCGGTGCACGGCCCGGGGCGAGCAGCTGCCCTTCGCCGACGCCGCCTTCGACGCGCTCACCGTCACCTACCTGCTGCGCTACGTCAGCGACCCGGGGCCACCCTCGTCGAGCTGGGCCGCGTGGTGCGCCCCGGCGGCGTGTGGCCAGCCTCGAGTTCTACGTGCCGCCGAACCCCTTCTGGCGCGCGTGGTGGCGGCTCTACACCCGCGTGGTCCTGCCCCTGGGCGGGCTGGTGACGGGCGGGGCGCAGTGGTGGCGCGTCGGTCGCTTCCTCGGCCCCAACATCGACGGCCACTATCGCGCCTACCCCCTGGCGTGGACCGTGGACGCCTGGCGCCGCGCCGGCTTCGACGACGTCGGGGGTGCGCGTGATGAGCCTCGGCGGCGGGGTCGTCATGTGGGGGACGCGCCGGCGTGACTGACGAAGCCCCCCGTCGCCTCGACCGGGTCGACCCGGCGGCGCGCGAGGGCGACCCGTCCGTGCGCCGTCCCGCCTTCTACGCCGCGCGCGCGCACGGGTGGGGCGACTGGTGGACCCTGCTGCACCCGCCCTACACCGCCTGGCACCTCGCCTACGTCGCCATCGGCGCGAGCCTCGCCGTCCACCCGAGCCCCGAGCCGCCTGGTCGCCACCCTCCTCGCCTTCCTGCTCGCGGTCGGCCTGGCCGCGCACGCCCTCGACGAACTGCACGGTCGGCCCCTGGGCACGCGGATCTCGCGCGGCGCGCTGGTGGGCACCGCGGTCGTGGGCCTCGCGGGGTCGGTCGCGCTCGGCGTCGCCGGGCTGTCGCGCGTGGGGTGGGTCCTCGTGCCGTTCCTGGTGCTCGGCCCGGCGCTGGTGCTCGCCTACAACCTCGAACTCTTCGGCGGCGTCGCGCACAACGACGCGGCCTTCGCCCTCGCCTGGGGCTCGTTCCCGGTGCTGGTGGGCTACGTCGCCCAGACCGGACGCGTGTCGTGGAGCGCGGCCGTGGCCGGCGCGGCGGCGTTCGCGCTCTCCCTGGCCCAGCGCCGCCTCAGCTCGCCGGTGCGTCGGCTGCGCCGTCGTGGCGCGCGTGGAGGGCGCCGTCACCCACGACGATGGCGAGGTCGTAATCCTCGACGTGGGGACCGTGCTGGCCCCGCTCGAGGGCGCCCTCGTGGCGATGAGCTGGGGGGTCGTGCTCCTCGCGACGGCGCTGGTGGTGGCCCGACTGGGCTGAGTCCCTACGGCGCGAGGCGCGCGTCGAGGTCGGCGCGCAGCGCGTCGACCAGGCGTCGGCCCCGCTCGCGCGTCTGGCTCAGGGACCCCGCGGCGCGCGGGGTCACCTCCAGGTAGGCCTTGAGCTTGGCCTCGGTGCCCGAGGGTCGCACCACCACCCGGCCCTCCTCGCCGAGCCACAGCAGGACGCCGTCGGTGCCGGGCAGGCCCCGCCACCCCGCGGCCAGGTCCTCGACGAGGCTCACCGCGAGACCCCCCAGGACCGTCGGGGGGCGTCGCGCGCAGGTCGGCGACGCGCGCGCCGATCGCGTCGGGGCCGTCCTCGCCCTCGGCGCGCCACGAGACCTGGGCGCCGGCGTGGACCCCGAAGCGGGTCTCGAGCTCGTCGAGGCGATCGAGCAGCGTGGCGCCGCGCTGGGCCAGGCGGTGGGCCAGCGCGCACAGCGCCAGGGCCGCCGACATCCCGTCCTTGTCGGCGACGACGGGGTCCACCGCGTAGCCGAGCGCCTCCTCGTAGCCGAAGCGCAGGGTGCCCGCACCCGCCGCGCGCGCGATCCACTTGAACCCGGTGAGCGTCGTGACGCAGGGCACGCCCGCGGCGCTCGCCATCGCGCCCAACATCGTGGAGGAGACGATCGTCGTGGCCACGACGTCCCCGGGCGCGTCGGGGTCCTCGAGCAGGTCCGCGCCGAGCAGCCACCCGATCTCGTCCCCGCGCAGGGTCCGCCACCCCCCGCCGGCGCGCACCGCCGCCCCGAGGCGGTCCGCGTCGGGGTCGTTGGCCACCACGAGGTCGGCCCCGACGCGGTCCGCGGTGCGCGTGGCCAGGTCGAGGGCCCCGGGCTCCTCGGGGTTGGGGAAGGCCAGCGTCGCGAACTCGGGGTCCGGCTCGAACTGGGCGTCGACGACGTGGACGCCAGAGAACCCCGCGCCCGCGAGCATCGCCGTCGCCGTCGCCCCGCCCACGCCGTGCAGGGGCGTGTAGACGATGTGAGGTCGCTGCCGCCGGGGACGCGAAAGCGCGTGACGAAGTGGTCGCGGTAGGCGTCGAGGAGGTCCTCGCCGACGCGGTGGTGAGCCGGCGACCCGCGTTCGCCCAGCGCGGGGAACGCGGCCGCGGCGCCGGCCCCGCGCTCGACCTCCTCGTCGTGGGGGGGGATGATCTGGGCGCCGTCGCCGGCGTAGAGCTTGTAGCCGTTGTCGCGCGGCGGGTTGTGGCTCGCGGTGATCATCACCCCCGCGGCCGCGCCCAGCGCGCGCACCGCGTAGGCGACGAGGGGCGTGGGCAGGGGGCGCGGCATCTCCCAGACGTGCACGCCCGCGCCCAGGAGCACCGCGACGACCTCGTCGTTGAAGGCCTCGGACCCCGACGCGCGTCGCGCCCGACGACCACCCCGGCGCGCGGGTCGGCGCCGTGGCGCTCGAGCCACGACACCACCCCCTGGGTCGCGCGGCGCACGGTCAGGCGGTTCATCCCGGCCGGGCCCGCGCGCACCGGTCCGCGCAGGCCGGCCGTCCCGAAGGTGAGCGGTGCGTCGAAGCACCGGTGCAGCGCGGCCTCGTCGCCGGCAGCAGGAGCGCCGCGAGCTCGGCGCGGGTGGTCTCGTCGGGGTCCGCCGCGATCCACGCGGCGACGTCGCCCGCGAGGCGGGGGTTCACAGGACCGGGACGAGCCGGGCCAGCAGCCGTCCCAGCGAGGCGGCGGCGTTCTGGCCCGTCTCGAGGACCTCGCGATGGTCGAGGGGGGCCGACGTGACCCCGGCGGCGAAGTTCGAGACCAGCCCGAGGCCCAGCACCTCGGCGCCGAGGTGGCGCGCGGCGATCGCCTCGAGCACCGTC
>CAVWLZ010000009.1:0-123231 GCA_963755955.1 uncultured Solirubrobacterales bacterium | reverse complement strand
CATCGGCAATGCAGTGTAGGCGGGGGGCCGGGCGAATAACCGTGGAGATTCGGCCGCGGAGGTTTAAGCCGGGATTGCTCTGATCCGAAGGAGATCACGATGACGTTCTTGCGCCGCCTACTCCTTCCCCGGGCTGGTCGTCGCCAGCTCGCTGCTCGCGCCGGCCGCCGCGCAGGCGTGGTCGTATGACCCGGCCGGTTTTCGCCTCCAGTCGGCGACCATGAGCGTCAACGAGAACGCCGGCGCCGCGGTGATCACGATCCAGCGCAGCGACACCAGCGAGGCGGCGCAGATCCGCTATTCGCGTCGGCCTCAGTGCACGGCCGGGCATCGACTATCGCAACGTGAAGGCGGAGATCGACTTCCAGGTCGGTCAGGCGAGCGCGACCTTCCGGGTGCCGATCATCGATCACGGCCTCCCGGTCCTCTTGCCGACAACCCGTCCACGTCGAGCTCTTGGGCCATCTCCGATCGGGATGGCCAACCCGATGCGGGGCGTGCTGACCATTTACGGCAACGATCCCCTGCCTACGGCCGATCCGCTCAATCCGCTCGGATTGCCGGTGGCCCCAGGGGGGTGAGAAACCCGCTCGCCGGGGCGGCCTTCTACGTCGACCACCTGCGGGCCCCGGCCGCCCGCGTGGCGCACGACTGGCACTCGAGCAATCCGTCGGCGGCTGCCGCACTCGGCGTCATCGCCAGTCAGCCGGGCACCTACCGGTTCGGCGGCTGGAACGGGTCATGGCCCGGACCTGCGGTGGCCAACTACCTCGAACGGGCCTCGACTGAGGAGCCGGGCGCGGTGCCGATGATCATGACCTACCGGATCCTCGCCGGCCACTGCGGGCACTGGGCCGATCTCCCCGCCCGCCAGCTCGCCTATCACAACTTCATCTGGAGCTTCGCCCGCGGCATCAGCGGCTACCGGGCGGTGCTGTTCCTCGAGATGGACGGGCTCATCACCACCGGGTGTCTGAGCTCCCACGGCGTCGACGTGCGGATGGCCGAGCTCCGGGACGCGATCAACATCCTCACCACCCACTGCCCGCGGCCTGGTCATCTACCTCGACGGTGGTGCCGCCGACGCCGTCCCGGCGAAGCGAATCGCCTACCTGCTGCGGCGAGCCGGCGTGGCCAAGATCCAGGGCTTCTTCCTCAACTCGACGCACTTCGACTGGACCTCCAAGGAGATCCATTACGGCGAGCAGATCTCGCAGCTGACCGGTGGCAAGCACTTCGTCGTCAACACCGGTGAGAACGGGCGCGGCCCGCTCAAACCACCCGATCCGGTCCACCAGGGCAACGAGGTTCTCTGCAACCCGCCCGGGCGCGGCCTCGGACCTAAGCCGACGACCCATACCGGTTACCCCAACGTCGACGCGTTCGCCTGGACGAGCAACCCGGGGGAGTCCGGCGGACCCTGTGTGCCCGGCGCCCCACCCACGGGCCGCTACTGGCCGGCATACGCGGTCATGCTCGTCCGCAACGCCGTCTACACCGTCCACTAGGCGCTCGCGCTCAGCGTGCGGACGGACGGACGGACGCGCGCCGGCAGTTAGCCCCGCGCCCGCGTGATCGTGGCCCAGCCGATGACGACGTCCCCGTCCATGAGGCAGGCGAGCTGCCCGGGCGCGACGCCGTGCACGGCCTCCTCGAGCACGAGCCGACCGGCGCGATGCGTCCCCGCGGCGAGCGGCTCGAGCAGTCGGGCCGCGACCGGCGCCGAGCGGTAGCGCAGCTTGACGCGGTCGACGCGGTCGCCCGGGCGGTGCAGTCGCACGCCGCGCACGGCGACCTCCTCGGTGGCGAGCGACGCCAACGGGCCGACGGTGACGACGTTGCTGCTCGCGTCCTTGTCGAGGACGTAGAGCGGGGCGCCGTTCGCGAGCCCAAGGCCCCGCCGCTGACCGACGGTGAACCGGTGCTGCCCGTCGTGGTGGGCGAGCACCGTGCCGCGCTCGTCGACGATCGCCCCGCGTCGGGCGGGGACCTGGCCGTGGCGGGCGAGGAAGCGGGGCCGGTCGGTACCGGCCAGGAAGCACAGATCCTGGCTGTCGGACTTGCCGGCGACGGGCAGGCCGGCCGCCGCCGCGCGGGCGCGCACCTCGGGCTTGGTCATCGCCCCGAGGGGGAAGCGCATGCGGGCCAGGGAACCCGGTGCGAGCGCGGCGAGCATGTACGTCTGATCCTTCGTCGGGTCGGCGGCGGCGCGGAGGAGCGGCGCGTCCGCCCCGTCGTCCTCGATTCGCGCGTAGTGGCCGGTGGCGAGCCGGTCCGCGCCGAGGCGGTCGGCGAAGGCGATCATCGCGTCGAGCCGGACGTGTCCGTTGCACCCGACGCACGGGTTCGGCGTCTCCCCCGCGCCGTAGCCGGCGATGAACGGATCGACGACGCCGGCCCGGAACTCCTCACGCAGGTCGAGGGTGAAGTGCGCCATCCCCATCGCGTGGGCGAGCGAGCGGGCCTGGGCCACGGCGGAGGCCGAGCAGCAGCTGCGCTCGGCGTCGTTCTCGTCGTCGGCCCACAGCTCGAGGGTCACGGCCACGGTCTCTCCCCGCTCCGCGCACATCATCCCGGCGACGGCGCTGTCGACACCGCCGCTCATCGCCACCAGCGTCCGGCCGGCCGCAGGGGCGCCGAGCTGCACGCGCTCGCGCGCCGCGCGTCCCAGCGCGCGGGCGAGGGCGTCGGCGGCGAGGTCGGCCGCGTGCCGCTTGCCGGGGCTGAGGCCGCCGAGCTCCTCGGCGATCTCGGCTGACCCGATCCGGGCGGCGTCGAGCACCGGCCGGCCGCGGACGAGCGACACGGCGGCGCTCCCCGCCGCGTGGGCCGAACCGCATCCCTTCGCGTCGAAGCCCGCATCGGTGACGCGCTCGCCGTCGACGCTGAGCGAGAACCGGATCGTGTCGCAGCACGCCCCGCCCCCGGCGGTCACCGTGAAGTCGTCGGCGGGGACGCGGCCGCGCCCCTGGGGCGAGGTGAGGTGATGCTCGAGGGCGAGGGAATCCACTGCCGGCGAGGATAGACTCGCCGGCGCGGAGCACGAAGCGCCCGCGAGACAGCCCGGGTGTCGGCCGCGGCGCTGGTCCGAGCTACGAGGCCGGGACCGCGAGCGCGTCGTCGATCCGCTGGGAGATCTCGAAGTCGGTCGTGTATCCGACGATCATCGAGGCGCCACGGGCCCGGTCGATGACGACGAGGGTCGGCGACTGGTTGACCTGGACCTGAGCGCTGATCGACGTGTAGCGGCTCAGCTCGGCGAGCGGGATCGCCTCGGCGACCACCGCGCCCCGGCGCGTCGGCACGAGCTTCAGCTCGGCCTTGACGGCCCGGTCATCGGTGGCGGCCGGGTTGTAGAAGAGCAGGGCGAGCACCTTGTGTGCGTGCAGGGCGCGTTGCACGACGACGTAGCGCGCGTTGGCGGTCTGGGCGACGGCGACAGCGACGTGCCGGACGCGGGTGTGGGAGGCGGTCTTCCCGACGGCAGTGGTGTGGTGAACGGTGACCGCCGCTGCCGCGGCAGTTGGAGTCGTCGTCGTCGGCGCCGGCGTCGTCGCCGTCCCCGTCGGAGTTCTGGCGGCCGCCGCGGACGTCGTCTGCGGGATCGTCCCGCCGTGGGCGGCGCTCGCTGCATTGGAGGTGGCCACGGCGCCGTGCGCGGCCTGGATCGCGGAGCTGTAGGCGCCGAGGCCGGACGAGCTCCCACTGCTGGAGCCACCGGGCTTCAGGGCCACCACCCACAGGGCGAAGAAGGCCACCGTGCCGAGAAGTAATGCGATGAGCGGACGCGAGACGCTATCCATCACCCACTTTGTCGGCAGCTGGGCCGCAGACCATAAGAGGTAAATGAATCCTGCGGACGCGCTTCTGGTCAGGACAGCCGCAGGCCGAGCTCGCGGAGCTGAGCGGGATCGACCGGCGCGGGAGCCCCCGTGAGCGGATCGGCCCCGCTCGCCGCCTTCGGAAAGGCGATCACGTCGCGGATCGAGTCGGTGCCGGCGAGCGCCGCGACGATCCGGTCGATGCCCATCGCGACGCCGCCGTGCGGCGGGGCGCCGTAGCGGAGCGCGTCGAGCAGGAAGCCGAACCGCGCCTGCGCCTCCTCGGGGGCGATGCCGAGCAGCTCGAGCACGCGCTCCTGGATGTCGCGCCGGTGGATACGGATCGACCCGCCGCCGATCTCCGCGCCGTCGAGCACGAGGTCGTACGCGCGTGAGCTCAGCGACCCTGGATGATCGAGATCGCCGAGCGGCGAGGTGAACGGGTGATGGGGCGAATCCCAGCGCTGCGCCTCCGCGTCCCAGAAGAACGCGGGGAACTCGACGACCCAGAGGATGTCGTGGCGGCCGGCGGGGATGAGGTCGAAGCGTCGGGCGATCTCCATGCGCAGCGCACTCAGCGCCTGCCCGGCGGTCGTCATCTCATCCGCGACGATCAGCAGCAGATCGCCGGCGTGGGCCTCAAGTCGCTCGGTGACCTCGGCGATCTCGGTCTCCGAGAGGAACTTGGCGATCGGCGAGCGCCAGCCCCCCTCGGGCTGGACGAACGCCCACACGAGCCCCTTGGCCCCGTGCTGCTTGGCGAGCTCGGTGAGCGCGTCGAGGTCCGAGCGCGGCAGGTCACGGGCGCCGGCGTTGATCCCGCGGACGACCCCACCGCTCGCGATCGCCGAGGAGAAGACCTTGAACTCCGAGCGGCCGAGGATCTCCCCGAGGTCGTGGAGCTCGAGCCCGAAGCGCGTGTCGGGCCGGTCGATGCCGTACCGGGAGACGGCCTCCGCGAACGTCATCCGCGGCCACGGTGGGGCGGCGACGTCGAAGCCCTCGCGAGCGAAGACTCCGCCCATCACCGCCTCCATCAGGTCGATGACGTCGTCCTCTTCGACGAACGACATCTCGACGTCGAGCTGGGTGAACTCGGGCTGGCGGTCGGCGCGGGTGTCCTCGTCCCGGAAGCAGCGGGCGATCTGGTAGTAGCGCTCGCAGCCGCCGATCATCAGCAGCTGCTTGAAGAGCTGGGGCGACTGGGGCAGCGCATAGAACGATCCGGGCTGCACGCGCGCGGGCACGAGGTAGTCGCGCGCACCCTCCGGGGTCGAGCGGGTCATGTACGGCGTCTCGACCTCGATGAAGTCGCGCTCGTTGAGCACCTCGCGCATCGTCGCGATGACCCGGTGGCGGAGGGCGAGGTTGGCCTGCATCTCAGGTCGGCGGAGATCGAGCGCGCGGTGGCGCAGGCGGAGGCTCTCGTCGACCGAGGCGCCGTCGTCGAGCGGGAACGGCGGCGTGTCGGCGTCGGCGAGGATCTCGAGCTCGCTCACCGTCAGCTCGATCTCGCCGGTGCGGAGGTTCGGGTTGACGTTGGCCGGCTCGCGGCGGACGACGGCGCCGGTCGCGCTGATCACGTCCTCGGAGCGGAGCGCGTGGGCGGCGCGGTGGGCGGCGGGCGCGGTGTCGGGATGGAACACGAGCTGGACGACGCCGGAGCGGTCGCGGAGGTCGATGAAGATCAGCCCGCCGTGGTCGCGACGACGATGGACCCAACCGGAGACATGGGCCTGTGTGCCGGCGCGCTCGGCGGTGAGATCACCGCACCAGGTGTCGCGATAGCCGTTGGGTCGGGGCGCGTGCTTCACAGCCTCGATCCTCGCAGGATCGTCGGGATCACGGCGTCAGGGGCGAGCTCGCGCTGCTCGCCGCTCTCCATGTTCTTGATCGTGGCGTGCCCGTCGCCCTCGACGATCGCCACGTAGCGAGCGCCGGCACGGTCGGCCTGCTTGAGCTGGCCCTTGAGCGAGCGGCCCGCGAGCTCGAGCTGGACCGAGAGCCCAGCCCGGCGCGCCTCGTGGGAGAGGTCGAAGGCGCGGCGCAGCGTCTGCTCTCCGACGCGGGCGACGTAGAGGTCGAGCAACTCTGGCGCGTGGGGCAGGTCCCCGGCCGCGAGCAGCATCCGCTCGACGCCGGCCGCCCAGCCCGAGGCCGGCGTCGGGTGACCGCCGAGCTGCTCGATGAGCCGGTCGTAGCGTCCGCCACCGGCGACCCCCGACTGAGCCCCGAGCGCGTCGCTGGTGAACTCGAACAGCGTGCGTGTGTAGTAGTCGAGGCCGCGCACGAGGGTCGGGTCGAGCTCGTAGGGGATTCCGGCGTCGTCGAGCAGGACGCGCACCTCGGCGAAGTGCTCCTCGTCCTCGGCGCTGAGGAAGTCGAGCAGCTTGGGCGCGTCGCGCATGACCGACTGGGTCGGGGGATCGCTCGCGTCGAAGGCGCGCAGCGGGTTGAGGTCGATCCGGGCTCGCACCTCGGCGGACAGCCGGTCCTCGTGGGCGCGCAGGTAGCGGGTCAGCTCCTCGCGGTACAGGCTCCGCGTCTCGGGCGTCCCCAGGCTCGTCAGCCGCAGCCGCAGATCACGCACCGACAGCGCCTCGAGCAGCTCGCCGAGCAGCATGATCAGCTCGGCGTCGCCGTCGGGACCGGCGGCGCCGATCAGCTCGGCGCCCACCTGCCAGAACTGGCGGTAGCGGCCGCGCTGCGGAGCCTCGCTGCGGAAGAAGCTCGACAGGTACCAGAGCTTCACCGGCTGGGGCAGCTTGTGCATGCCGTGCTCGATGTAGGCGCGGCAGACCGGCGCGGTCCCCTCCGGGCGCAGCGTGAGCGAACGGCCGCCCCCGTCGTCGAAGGTGTACATCTCCTTCTGGACGATGTCGGTCGCCTCCCCCACCCCCCGGGCGAACAGCTCTGTGGACTCGAACGTCGGCGTCTCGATCCGGCGATAGCCCGCCGAGCCGAGGATCCGCCGCGCATGGGACTCGAGCACGTCGCGCCGGGCCGACTGCTCGGGAAGGACGTCGTAGGTCCCGCGGGGGGCCTGGATCGGGCTCACCGGGTGCGCTCCCGCCGCGGGAGACTCACTGCTCGGCGAGCTCGCGCAGGAACGGGTTGCTTGCCCGCTCGCGCCCGAGCGTGGTGATCCCCATGTGCCCGGGATACACGGTCGTCTCGTCGCCGTAGGCCTCGAGCAGCGACTCGATCGAGCGCAGCAGCGTCGGCCAGTCGCCGCCGGGCAGGTCGACGCGACCGACCGAGTCCTGGAAGAGCACGTCGCCGGAGAACAACGCGTCCTCGTCCCGGATCGCGTAGGTCACGTGGCCGGGGCTGTGCCCGGGGGTGAACAGGACGTCGATCGTCAGACCCGCGAGCTCGAGCGTCTCGCCGCCGGCCAGTGTCTCGTCGGCGTCGTAGCTCTCGAACGGTCCGAACCCCGGCCAGGGGACGTAGTCCATGATGTTGGCGAGCACCGTGACCTCGCCCTCGGGGCAGTAGACCGGCGCGCCGGTGGCACGGGCGAGCGGAGCGACCGCGCCGACGTGGTCGAAGTGGGTGTGGGTGAGGAGGATCGCCGCGACCGTCGTGACGCCCAGCGCCCGCAGCGCCTCGAGCAGGCGCTCGGCCTCCTCGCCGGGGTCGACCACGACCGCTGTCTCGGCGTCCTGCTCGCGGACGATGAAGCAGTTCTCCTGGACTGGCCCGACCGTGAACATGCGGACGTCGATCATCGGCCCGCCGCCCGCTTGCGCATCCGGCGCTGCCATAGATAGCGCTCGAGGTAGTAGCCGGCGGGGACGTAGAGCACGAGCGCGAGCACCGCGAAGATGAGGGCGGCCTCGACGCGGTTGGAGCCCTTGGTGGTGATCACCAGGAAGATGAACATGAGCGCAGCGGCGAAGCCCGCACGGGTGAGCGAGGACTTCCAGGTCGGCGGCCGGAGCAGTCGCTGCTCGCGCGTGTTTGCGCGGGTCTCCTTCTTGCGCTCCTCGGCGGTCGGCGGCCGGCCCGTACGACCCCGCGTCTCGATCGTGCCGGCTGCGTTCCCCCGGTGCTTGCTGCGGCGCTTCTTCTTCGTCTGGGCCATGGTGCTGCTAGGAGCTTAGCCCGTGGGACTCTACCTGCGTCAGGGCGTCCTCGAGGACGCGGTGGCCGCGGATCGGGACGTCCGCCGGGAAGCCGTCGTAGGCCGCCCGCGGCGGCAGCCCGACGACCTCGACGCCCTGGACGGCGGCGTGCGCGGCGACCGCCGCGACCACGTCGGCGAGCCGCACCGCTCGGTGGTCCTCGACGTTGGTCGAGACCTGGGCGACACCCGCCTGCTCGAGCCACAGGCCGATCGCGCGTAGCCCGGGAAGCCCGTCGGTTCCGGACTCGCGGATGCGGGCTGCGATCGACCTCGCGTCGTCGAGCGTGGCCGGCGGCGCGAGCTCGACGTTGAAGGCGAGCAACGGCGGCCGGGCGCCGACGAGCGTCGCCCCCGCGGTGGGATGCAGGCGGCTCGGGCCGAAGTCCGGGCGCAGCTCTCCGGCGGCGATGCGGCGGCCGAGCTCGGCGGGGCCGCCGCGGCGCAGCTCCGCGCGCGTGCGCCCCTGCGCGAGGATCCCGTACAGGAACACCGGCAGCGCGAGCTCCTCGGCGAGGCGGTCGGCGAGCACGAGCGCCTCGGCGCACGCCGCTCCGCGCTGTTCGGACTCGAGATAGACGATCGGCGCGACGTCGACCGCCCCGACCCGCGGATGGATGCCGGCATGGGCGTTGAGGTCGACCCGCGTGATCGCCTCGCGGGCGCCCCCGAGCACCGCTTCGGCGAGCTGGCCGGGCGCTCCGGCCACGGTGAACACGCTGCGGTGGTGGTCAGCGTCACGGTGGACGTCGAGCAGACCGGGACCGAAGGCACCGGCGATCGCGGCGATCGCCTCCGAGTCGCGACCCTCGGAGACGTTGGGAATGGCGAGCAGCGTTGTCAACCGCGATCCGGCCCGCCGTCGCCGTCCGTGGCGAGGACCCAGCGACCCTGATCGAGCACGGTCGTCGAGCCGACCTCCAGCGAGGCGTCGGTGATAACGACGTCGAGGTGGATGGGGACCGAGACGGTTCCCCCGATCCCCTGGCTGGCGCCGAACGCGACGTGGACCGTGCCGAGGATCTTCTCGTCCTCGAGCACATTGCCGGTGAGCGCGGCCGCCTCGTTGGTGCCGACCCCCAGCTCGGCGAGGTTCGTGCCGAGCTCGCCGTGGGCCCGCAGCAGCTCGATGTACGCCGGACCCTTGCCCGCCTGGGCGTCGACGATCCGCCCGCCCGCGACGGTGAGCATGCCGGGCGGGTCGCTGAGGCCGAGCGGTGCGAGGCTCGAGGCGACGATCGTGCCCTCGCCGTCCATCGGGGCGATGAACGCTTCGCCGCAGGGCAGGTTGCCGAAGGCGCCCGGCGCGGTGAGGTCGCCGTCGTCGGCGATCCCGGCGCGGCCGGCGAGCGCGAGCGTGAAGTCGGTGCCGCGCGGGCACGTGACCCGCGCCTCGCTCGCGTCGGTGAGCAGCCCGGCAAGCGTCCGTGAGCGGGCTGCCATCAGCTCGAAGTCGACCGACATCGCCCGCGCGAGCATCTCGGCGGTGACCCCCGGCATCGTCGCCCCGCGCACGCCGGCGTCACTGGCCCGCTTGCGGGCCACCGTGTGGCTGAGCGACCGCGACGTGGGAGCGATGTACACGTCGCTCTCGCTCAGTGCCGCGGCCAGCGCGCGCGGGGGCTCGGTGCCGTCGGTCGCGCGCTCGTCCATCACCGCGAGCACCGCGTCGGCGCCGGCAGCAGCTGCCTCGACGCGGAGCGCCTCGCCGATCTCCCGGGTCGCCGGGTCGACGATGACGAGCACCTCCTCCCCGGTCTGAACGCCCAGGCACTGGCGGACGACGGTGCTGGCGGCGGGACCGAGGCTGGACATGGCGGGATCATAGGCACGTCGGTCGGCTCGCCGCGTGGACCGGTGCTTCTCTGGGCGCGATCGCGGCGCGTCGGCGCGCCAATCCGCGCGCGACCGCCGCCCTCACGCGCGCCTGCCCGGGCGAACTGAATAGAAGATCCCGTTCAGACCGCGACCGCGTTGGTTGCCGGTGACGTTGCCGTTTCGAGGGTGACGATGTGTCCGAGCTTCTGGCGATTTGGTTCCACCCCTGCGAACCGAATCGCCATTGATCACTTCTGCGCAGCGATCGATCCGCGGTCGCCCGGTAAACTCACCGTCCCTCGCCGGAGTAGCTCAGTCGGTTAGAGCAGCGGAATCATAATCCGCGTGTCGGGGGTTCGAGTCCCTCCTCCGGCATTCGACGATTTGCAGGAACTTCCCGTGGTTATTGGGGATTGGGTGGATTCGTTCGTCCGGCTGTCGACCGCTACGGACCGCCAGAAACCGCTGGTTGGCTGACAAAACAGTCCAACGAACAGTCCAACGAGCCGGAGTTCGAGAGCGCCGTCGCGGCGCCGTCGGCCGCCATGGCCAGACAACGACGGCAACGAGCAAGACCGAGTGCGGGCGTTCGTCACAGTCCGCGCGGAGGAGATCGCTTCGCTCCCGCATTGATCTCGCTTCGCTCGATGAAGTTGACGCGGAGTTGGACGTGGCCGACGGCATCGCGCGAGGCCTCTCCCGGTTCCTGGCGCCGCGGGTGTTCGCCACGCGGGCAGCCCGCCCGCCATCCGCGAGCGGCCACGCGAGTTCCGATCGGCAAGGACGGGATGCACGGAATTGGCGAGAACCAGGGAACTTAAGATTTCGCCGACACACCTCTCGGAGAATCGAAGCGGGGCTGCGAGTCGGCCTCAGCGCGAGCCGTCGCGCGTACCCGCCGCGGAGCAAAAGCAGGTGCTTCCACGCAACGTTGATGACGGTCGGCGCGCCGACGGTGCCGAGAGCCCCGCTGGTGGCGACGAGCAGGTGCGTCGCGACACGCGGATCGAGACACGCATTGCTGTTCGCGCGGGCGTGAGAGGCCGGCGGCTTCGTGACTGCCTGTGTCCGAGATGGGCCGCGCTAAGCAGCGGCCACTACCCCGACGCGATGGCTCATCGGCTAGAGCAGCTGGTGGAACGGAGGCGTTGGTCAGTCTGTCGGATCTAAGCCCAACGCAGACGTTGGTGTCAGCTAGGAAGGCCGCGGCCGGTGTCAGACTTGGCAGACGGGTATGGCGGGGGCGTCGCGACGAGCTTTCTCTGTGGCGGTCGCCAGGTCGCCCAGCGGTGTGTAGGTGATGGCGTCCGGGTTCAGGTCCAGCGCGGTCGCGGCGTCGGGTTCCAGTCGCTCGATGAGGTCCTTGGATGCCAGCGCGCGCCCGCCGGTGGCGCAGGCCTCGATGCGTGCGGTTTCGTTGACCTGATCGCCGAGCGCGGTGACCTCGGTCCGTCCGCTGGTGGCGATCTGGCCGACGTAGAGGTTGGCTCCCCAGTGCATGCCGAAGCGCAGCACGACGTCATCCGGCTTAAGGTCGCTCCTGGTGGCGACGTCGTCGACCGCGTCGCGCATGGCGCGGGCGGCGGTGATGCACGCGCGCGCGGCAGCCGACTCGGAGCCGGAGGTCTCGGCGAGGAAAAACGCGACCATCCCGTCGCCGGCATGCGTGCCGACCAGCCCTCCCGCGTGGACCACGCATTGGTCGGCGGCGCGGGCCAGACGCCTGACGAGCGCGAAGTAGCTCGCGGTCGACAGCCTCCGGGAGAGCGGCGAGGAGGACTCGAGATCCACGAACAGGACCGCCGCGGCGCGGCGCCCCGCCTTCGCAACGTGGTCCATGCGCTCGAAGTGTCGGAGGTCACCCAGGGCGGTCATGCGCGTCAGGGCTGCCATGCCCACGGCCGGCTTGCTGAGCAGCGCCGTCCCGACAACGGCACCCGTCGCATCCCGCAGCCGCAGCACGTTGATCAGGATCTCCACGCCCGCCCCGGCGCCCGTGTAGAGCCCGCGGAATCTGAGGGCGGCCGCAGGCGGCGCCGCGACCGGCTCGAGGTCCTCGACGATGTCCGCGAGCCTCGGATCGACACGAGTCCGCAACTCCTCGCGACCGCCCGAGGTGTCGGCGAGGATCCACGGGCCGTATGCGGCGAAGGCGCGGCGAAGGATCTCGAGCGGAAACTGGCCGCCGCGCCACTGCATGGCCATGCTCGCCCGCTCAGGCCCGAACAGGTGCCCACCGAGCGGGAACGGTGCGAGCTCAACTTTCCCCCCGTACATCCACCGGGCCTCATCGGTCATGTGAACGCCCCGCCAGTCCGCATCGACGATCTCCGCCCAGTGGCCGGCGTCGTTGAACGCCGCCGCCGTCGCAGCCAACACCGGATCGGCAGGCAGCGGGCACGTCTCCGGGCCGACGATCTGCATTCCGGGCCGCTCAGGCCGCCAGCATCGCGAGCTGGCCACCCACCCGCTCGGCGTGGCCGGTCGCGCCGATCTGCTTGAACAGATGGTGCGCTTCGCGCAGTTCACGCTCGCGTTCGGCCTCGTCGCCGTTCTGATGCGCGAGCTCGGCACGTTCGACGTGGATCGTGGGCTCATACCCGCGCGCACCGGTCGCGTCCACGAGCTCTTGCGCTCGGGTCAGGGCGGTGTCGATCTCGTCGCGCGCTCCGAGTCCCTGGGCGGCGAGGAGGATCCGGGCCAGGACGACATGCGCGGCGGTCTCGGCCGCGGGCTGCTCGCGCGCGTGCGCCAGGGCGACCGCGTCGCGCGCCAAACCGATTGCGCGCTCGGAGTCACCGAGACCCTGATGAGCCTCGGCAAGCCAGGTGAGCGACCAGCTCTCAGCGTCGGCGGCCGTCCGCCGCTCGGAGGAGATCGCCTGCGCCCGTCCGAGCGCCTCGATCGCCCGGTCCCAGTGCCCTCCCATGACCGAGGCCTGCCCCATCCAGGCCCATGCCCACGTTCGGGAGAACGCGTCGCCAATGCGCTCGGCGATCTCGATCGACTCCTGGGCGTGCAGCATGGCCCGCTCGGCGTCGCCGCAGCGATAGGCGTTGGCGACGCTGAACATGTGCCCCCAGCCGGCCGTCTCGATCGCGCCGTGCTCGGCGGCGGTTCGCAGTGCGCGGTCGACGAGGTCTCGGGCCTCGTCGAGCCGGCCGAGGTCCGACAGGATGCCGCTCTTCTGCTGGAGGGCGTGGGCGAGAGGGCAGGCAACCAGCGCGGCGCCGATCGTCGGGTCGTCTGCGGCGAGCTCGATGGCCCGGTCGCACCAGGCGAGCCCCTCGGAGTACTCACCGAGGAGGTAGAGCGTGTAGAACGAGGTTGCGACGACCACGCCGAGCGCCGGGTCACCGAATTCCTCGGCCAGGACGGCGGCCTGGCGGATCGCGACGAGCCCGTCCCGGTACCGGCCACGCGTGGCGAACAGGATCGTCCCGTAGGTGACGAGCAGCAGCGCGCGCGACCAGACGTCCTGCGCCTCCGTGGCCATGCGCTCGGCCTCGGTGAAGAGGGCCTCGGCCTCCTGATCGGAGAGGCCCAGCCGCCACCCGGAGGCCAGCGCGAACAGGCGGGCAGACAGCCCCAGCGCCGCCGCCTCGTCGGTGTCGGGCAGGGCATCGGCCAGCTCCCTGACCCTGCCCCAGTGATGCATCGCCGCGGCCGGGTCCGTCGTCCCGACCCAGGCGCCGGCCCGGGCGTGCGAGCGCGCGGCCTCGATCGGCTCGTTCGCGCCCTCCCAGTGACCGGCCAGCAGAGCGGCCCGCTCGTCCAGACGATCGGGGTGCTGCTCGACGATCGCGCGGGCGACCGCTGCATGGGCGGCGGCCCGGCGCTCCCCCAGCTGCGAGCGGTACGCCACCTCCTGGGTGAGCGGGTGCGTGAACGCATGGATGGACTCCGGATAGAGCTCCTGCTCGAAGACGAACTCCCCCGCGACCAGCGCGCGCAGCGCCTCTTCGAGCACCGACGGCTCCAGCGCGGTCACGCGCGCGAGGACGGGTTCTGAGAACTCCTTTCCGATTACCGCGGCCGCCTGCAAGACCGACTTCTCGCGTTCGGCCAGCCGGTCGATCCGGGCCGACAGCACCGCCTGCACGCTCGCCGGCACCGTGGCCTGAACCACCGGGCCGACGAGCCGATGGGCGCCGCGCTCGCCCTCGAGGTTGCCGGCCTCGACCAGCGACCGCACGACCTCCTCGATGAAGAACGGGTTCCCCGCCGTGCGCTCACGCACGAGGTCGGCCAGCCCACCGAGCGAGGCATCCGAACCGAGTAGATCCGCGAGGAGCTGCTCGATCGCCTCGGGGCCGAGCGGGGCCAGGGCGATCTGGCGGTAGTAGGACTTTGACATCCACTGGGCGTGGTAATCCGGCCGGAAGTTGAGGATCGTCAGGCCACGTGAGCCCTGGGCCGCATCGAGGTGATTGGCCATGAACACCTCGCTGGCGGGGTCAAACCAGTGCAGGTCCTCCCACAGCGTGACGCCGGGTGCACGGGCGCTCTGCGCCCGTACAAGCTGCTTGGTCAGCTCGAGCAACCGCCGCTGGCGCGCCTCGGGGTCCATCCGCGGTGCGGGGCGCTCGGGATCGGGCACCGCGAGGAAGTCGAAGACCAGCGGCAGGTCCCCGCCGAAGCTCTCGTCCAACAACAGGAGCTTGCCCGCGATCCGCTCGCGCGAGGTCTGGTCAGAGTCCAGATCGGTCACGTCGAAGTACGAACGCATGATGTGCAGGATCGGCAGCAACGGGATCGACGTCGCGTGCGCCTGGCCCGACGTCTGGTAGACAGGAAACCCGCGCGCCCGACAGCGCCGCGCGAACACGTCGCACAACCGGCTCTTGCCGACACCAGCCTCGCCCACGATCCCGATCACCTGCGGACGGCCGGCGACCGACTGCTCCAGAGCCGCATCGAGCACCCGCAACTCGTCCTCGCGACCCACGAACCGCGAGAAGCCGCGCGCTCGGGACACATCCAGGCGGCCACGGGCCGCGCCGACACCGACTAACTCGTGGACGCCCAACGCCTTGCTGGCGCCCTTGACCTGGAACTCTCCGAGATCGGCCAGCTCGAGGTAGCCCTCCACGAGCGACGCCGTGCGCTCCGTCACGTAGGCCTTGCCGGGCTCGGCGAGTTGCTCCATGCGCTGCGCCAGCCCCACCGTGTGGCCAATCGCGGTGTAGGCCATGCCCAGGTCCTCGCCGATCGCGCCGACGACCACCTCGCCCGAATTCAGACCCATGCGGACCGAGAAGCTGAGCCCCTGCTCACGCCGCAGCTGCGCGGCGTAGGAGGCCAACTCGCCCTGCAGGCGCATCGCCGCATAGCACGCGCGCTGCGCGTGGTCCTCGTGGGCGATCGGCGCGCCGAACAACGCCATGATGCCGTCACCGGTGAACTTGTCGACCGTGCCCTCGAAGCGGTGAACGCCCTCGCAGAGGATCTCGAAGAAGCGCCCCATGATCTCGCGCCACGCCTCGGGATCCTGCTGCTCGGCGAGGTCCATGGAGCCCATCACATCGGCGAACAGCACCGTCACGTGCTTGCGCTCACCCTCCACGACAGCTCGCCCGGCGCGGATCTTCTCAGCCAGGCGCTCCGGGACGTGCGACTGAGGGCCTGGCACCGCAGAAGGTTCATCGTGGTTTCCGGCATCACCCTCGGACGGTGCGGCCATCGCCTGCCCGCAGGCGTTGCAGAACCGCTGACCGGCTGGGTTCGCAGCGCCGCAGCCCCCGCATCGCCACGGCATCAACAGCGGCGCCGCGCAGTTCCCGCAAAAACGAGCGTGGGACGGATTGGGTCGGCTGCAGCCTGGGCATTCCATGCGAGCGCGGGACCCCTGACCCCGATGACCGCGAGTCTACTCTCAGCCGCGCTCTACCCGAGTCCTCTCCACCATCCCCACCAGAGGGCCCGCACGGGCCTCCTCGAGCACAGGGCCTCACCGAACCGCACCCCCCAAATGCCCCGTGCCGGTCGGCGAGGGCCTGGTCGCGAACCGCCTGACCCTCGGCGCGGCGCTCCAATCAAGCTGCACGAACCCGCCGTCAGGCAAACCAGCGGCTCAGTACTGCCTCGTCCACCAGCCAGCAGTCATCAGCCCACCCCGAGACGACGTGACCGCTCCGGACGAGAAGGGACAGGGCCGGCCCGGACCGTCGGATCTTCGGAACGCGGAAGTACGCCCGCTGGCCAACGGCGGCCGACCGACCTCGAGCCCAGCCGCTCTACCGTCACCCGACAATGCAGCCACGCCGGCGCCGTAGCGGGTGTAGGCGTGAACCGGCAGCGCCGTCGGTCACCGCCGAGACCTGCGCTACGAACAGGACGAGCATCTCGGGCGCGACGCCGACTCCGCTGCCTTGCGCGGAACTCGCGCACGATCCGGGCGTCGGGGCTGCCGAGCTGCGCCGGCGCGACCTCAGAGACGCGCCTGCCGCGCATTGCGAGACTGACTGCGCCGACGGCAAAGATGCCCGTCGAGTCACGGATGCGGGTGATGTCGGCGGGCATCAGCAGCGTTGCGGGGAACGCCAAGCGGCCGCGGTCGGCCCTGTCGATCGAGGGGCTGCCTGCCGTATGGAAGGGCGTGGCGGGTTCGAGCCTGATCCTGCGCGCTCATGGACGATGCTCTCCACCGGTTCGGCCATGGAAAGTCGGGCTGAGCCGCTGGGCACCCCCGTCGCGCGGGCGTGGGTGTGGAACTCCGTTCAGGCGAGGTCCGCGATCCGATGGCCGACGGCTCGCAGCCGAGCGATCGCCTCCTCGAACCGGTCGACCTTGACGAGCAGGTGGTCGGTGTCGAACGTGGCAAGCGTGAACATCGGCACGCCGCTCTCGACCCGCGGGGCGGCGAGGCTGGCCGTGACGCCTGTCACCTCCAGGCTGTGCGCCTCGACGACACGGAGCACCCTCCAGCCCGGATCAGCCTTCGCGCCCGCCGGCTCAGCGCCCTCCGGCACGACGAGCGAGAGCTCCGTCGCGGTCCGGACGGCCGCCCACAGCGAGGCGCCGGGCGGCTCGTCCGCAAGCGGTGCGCCGGGATGCAGACGGCAGATGGACACCGTGTCAGGTAGCGGTTGCAACTCCAGCATGGACACGTCCTTCCTCGATTGCACTCACGGCATCGTGGCAAGCAATGACAGAGCTCGCTCCTGCCGCGGCGCGAGACGGCCCCTTCAAGTGCTGGCCTTCGGGCCTGTTTGCTGGTCTTCCTCGGAGCTAGGGATTTCGGTTCTACGAGCCGAGCGGAGACCATGTGCCGGACACGCGCTCGGGGGCGTTCTCCTATCCGGTCGATGACTTCGCGCCGTCGGTCGTCAAGCAGGCGTTGCCTTATCAGGGCTTCTGTGACGGGGTTGCCGCGCGATCCCGCGCGGGCCGCCGAGCTACGTCACGGGCGCGGGCTGACGGTCGCGCTGGTCGCGAGGTAGACGGCGTCCGAGCTCGAGTTGGCGTCGTTGTTGGTGATCCCGATCCACGCGCACACCATGTGCCTTGCCGGGATCCAGCCGTGTCCGAACGTGACGGTGCGCTTGAGGCTGAAGCGGCCGCGGGGGATCTCTTTCGAGATCAGGGTCACCGCCTCGATGCCGAGATCGTTGTGTTCCCCGATGTAGTTCGACTCGGCCTCGGGCGTCGCCTGGCAGCTGCGCAGCGGGTGGCTGGCGCACCTGATACCAGCGGGCGTGTTGCGCAGGCCAAAGCACGCGGGCAGCGCCTCGACCGTCAGGTGCGCGGGGATCTCGGAGGTACCGCGGACGGCGAACATGCCCCGGTGGTGAAGGCGTGGCCGGTTAGGCGCCGACACGCTCATCGTGAACCGAGGCGCGCGTAGCGTGAACGACGCCGTCGCGGTGGCCTCCGGCGTCGTCGACTGGCTGTCATCCAGCCATCCGCAGACCAGGTACGGCCCCAGCGGCGAAGTGAGCGTGTCAGTGGTCCCTCCCGTGCGAGCAATCCCCGGGATCGTCCACGAATACGCGAAGCTCGGGGCCCCGAGCTGCGTCATCTGCGCGTCGAGGACCGTACCGTGACCGTTCGCATCCTCCTTTGGGTCGTTCCACCAGTCCGATCCGCACGGGCCCAGGCTCGACGGGCGCACATACACCCACAGCGCAGGAGCATTCGACCCGCCGACGTCCGCCGCGGGGACCGTCCCGGTGGCCTTGTATGTGACCGGCATTCCGGCGACCTGCTCGGAGCCGACCGACAGGGTCAGCGAACCGTCGGCGAGCGCGGACGCGGGCGCCGCGAGCATCGCTCCCACAACGGCCCCGCACGCAGCCAACCGGGCAAGCAGCCGCATCATCGAGCTACTTCGCATAGCTGCCCTTCGTGAAGTACAGGAACAGTTTCTTCATCGTGATGTGTGCCTGGCCGGTGACTGTCTGCCTGCAGCTGGTGGCGCCGTTGTCCGGGCACGGCTCGGCGCCGCTGACCGGGACGCTCCAGGAGACCTGCGGCTTCGTTCGCAGCGCGTAGAAACGGGGGGTCAGCCCCGTGTGGAGGATCACTTCGGCCCAACCCGGGTGAGCCTGCGAGGCGTCGATGCCGAGTTGATTGGCGATGTCGGTCTCGCTGATCGGAGCGCACGTCAGCGGGTCGGCGATCTGGTTACTGAAGACCGGAAGCTCGTAGTCCTCAGGCGTGAACCCGTCGCCCGCGGAGATCAGCACCGAGTCGAGCTTGGTGGGGTTCGTGATCGTGCCAGGGCAGTCGTAGCGCGTCTTCGTGCCGGGGCAGGAGTCCTGGCCGATCAGGGTGCCGCTCAGGTCATACGTCGAGCCGTCCGACTGCACCGTCCCGGGGTCGGTGATCGTCGGCTTGAGCGCGAGCCGACGGGCCGCCGCCCCCAGCGCCGACTCGGGCACCACCGGCACCGTGATGTGCTTGTAGAGGATCGTCCTGTCGAGGTGCTCCTGCTCGTGCGAGGTGGTCTGCTGGTCGACCGTGTTGCCGTCGGCGTCGCCGCAAGGGTCGTCGTTGGACGCGTCCTGAGTGAAGGTCGCGTCGTAGCCCACGATGACGCGGATCTCCGCCGCGTACGCGAAGTGCTTCGGGATCCTCCCGTTGCCGTGTCCCTTGCCGACGGCAGTGCCAGTCGCACCGAGCAGCAAAACCACCGCCACGATCACGCCGCCGCGCAGGAGCGCGAACATGCCCATCTCACCCCGTCTCATCGATTTCCTCCTTGTAATCGAAGGTGGCCCCTTGAGGGCCGCGATCCTATCAGCCTCATCAGCGCGCGTCGGGCGCGAGCCGACGACGGTCACGAGATCCGCGCAAGGCGGGTGTTTGGCGGGGTCGGTTCGAAGACGTGCGACCAGAGCGAAGCGGTCTTCGGTGTCTTGTGGCCGGCTTTCGCTGGTGGGTGCGGAGAAGCTCGAGTACGCGGGTTGCTGAGTTGCTGAGTCGGCCGGTCGGAATTGATGCGGCTGGGGGTGGTGGATGCTTATTGGTGTTGCGCCGTGTGGTCTGGGGCGGTCGTGGTGATCGCGTATAGCTGCGCGAGGAGGTCGCGTAGTTGCGAGAAGTTTCGGGGTCCGAGTTGTTGTTCCCATTCGGCTTCGACCTCTTGGACGATTTCGCGGATCGCTTTGCCCGCGGCGAGTCCTCGGGGGGTGGCGTGGATGCGTTTGGAGCGCTGGTCGCGCTCGTCGATATCGCGGGTGAGGTATCCGAGTTGCTCGAGTTGGCCGAGGAGGTAGTTGAGCGCCTGCTTGCTCATCCGGGCCTGGGCCGCGAGGTCGATCGGGCGTTGGTTCTCGGGGCCGGGGTACTGGAACACGTCGAGGTGCGCGGCGATCAGATCGGTGTAGCCGCGCTCGTGCAGGCCGGTGAGCATCCGGTCGCGCACGGTTTCGAACGGGATTCGCAGGAGCGCGCCGATCAGCGGCGGCGGAGGGCCGGTAGTGGCTCCCGCACCCGCCTGAGTAAAGTCGCTTGACAAACTCATGACGTTGAGTATACACTCGTCAAATCGTTTTACTCAACTGCGCTTGGCGCGAAGGAGGTCATCATGTATCAGGCCATCGAGGAAGAAACGATCACGGTTGGTGCGCTCGGCGTCCGCTTCCTGGTCGAGTCCGATGACTCGAACGGGACCGCGTCGGTGTTCGAGTGCTACGTCCCCGCGAACTCGCGGATGCCGGCGCCGCACAGCCACGACGGGTTCGAGGAGACGATCTACGGGCTCGAGGGCATCACGAGTTGGACGATCGACGGCGAGACCGTCGACGTCGGCCCCGGCGAAGCGGTGTGCGTCAAGCGCGGGCAAATCCACGGGTTTCAGAACCAGGGGAGCGTCGACGCGAAAATGCTTTGCATCGCGACTCCGGCGGTGTTCGGGCCCGCCTACTTCCGCGAGATCGGCGAGGTCCTCGCCGCCAGCGCCGGCGGCCCGCCGGACCTGGCCGCCGCCTTCGAAGTGATGCGCCGCCACGGCCTCACCCCCGCCCCGCCCAACGCCACCTGACCACCACGAGCTGCGTTTCACGCAGCTCTCCGACGACGCATCGCGCCACGCAAGCGAGGTGGCGCGCCGCCGTCGCCGGCGGGCCGAGACCGGCAAACCACAACCGCTCAACCCCCACCCGGGCGCACAAAGGCACGCCATGTCACTCCAAATCCTGAGCCTCAAACTCGACGGGATCACCGCAGGCGACTACCTGACGTGGTGCCGTGACCCCGATCCGCCCGCGCTCGACCACGCGCTCGCATCGATCCGCGTGAACGCCGACCCGCTCGGCGACACGATCACCGCGATCCTCGACTGGAACCAGCCCGCCCCGCCGCCGGCGGCCGCCGCCACCGCCGCGGGCCTGCCGCTCTCGCAGGGCGTCCAGATCCACCCGCCGGCGATGGCCGGCGTGCCCCACATACATGGCGGTCAGAAGTCCGCGCGGCAGCCCGACCGCGAGCACCAGGAACTCATCGCCCCAGCCTTCCTGGGGCGATGAGCACCTCCTCACAGCCGAACCTTCAGACCGGCGGCGTGATCGTCCCGATCACCGAGGGCGAGTCGCTCCTGTGCAACGCCGAGCGCGAGGGCAGCATCCTCCTCGCACACAAGCAGATCACAATCACCCACGCGCGCTACGCCGCCGGCCAACAGGTAGCCGGCCCGCACATCCATCACCAGCACACCGACGCCTTCTACGATCCTCGAGGGCGAGCTGACCTTCGAGATCGGGCGCGAGACCAAGACGATCACAGTCGCCGCCGGCAGCTTCCTCGCGGCGCCACCGCTGGTAGCCCACTCGTTCCGCACCGACGGCGACCGCCCCGCGCGCTGGCTCACAATCCACGCGCACGACGGCGGCTTCGCCGCATGCATGCGCGGACTCCGCGACGGCACCAAGATCCAGTGGGACATCTCCGCCGTGCCCGCCGACGGCGGCCTGCCCGCCAACGACGCGATCGTCAGCCACGACCTCCCCGGCGAGGACAGAACAGCCGAGAATCAGCCATCCCGGCTCAGGTGCGCGCTGCCCGACCTGTGCGTCGCAGACTGGCATCTCCGCGGACGACAACCCTTGGATCTGCGCCTACGCGATCAAGGCAGCCAGATCGACACGTTCCTGATCCTCGACGGAGCCGTTGAGGCGACGCTCGCCGGTGCGACACAGACCGTCGGCCCAGGGACGCTCATCTCGGTCCCCCACGCTGTGCCACACACGCTTCACCGACGCGGTCCGGGACCTGTACGGATCCTGAGCCTCCACACACCAAACAGTGGGTCCTGATCCGCCCACGCGCCAGGAGCCTCGACCGCCAAGCGGTCTGCCGACCCCTCCGTAGGCAAACACCCGCTCCTGGCCCAGAAGCGCTGCCACTGGCTCCTCCACGGCACAGCAGAAGTACCGCGAATCCGACGGAGCAGGTCTGACTCTGCAGCGGGTTCTTGTCCCTGCTCGTCGCCACCTGCAGGGCGCGACATGTTGCGCGCCCGCCCGTTCTCGAGACGGCCGACCTCGGAGTAGCGCGTTCTCATCAATGCAGGGAAGGCGCCACCGGCGGTCGCCGGACCGAGCCGGAGACCCGCAAGGTTCGAGAGCAGGTCTGCGCGCGTCGCGCAGCCCGGACGCGCCTTGCGCGGCATGCGCGCCTCGGCGCAGCCAACGAACTGCTCATGTTCGAGCAGCGAGCATTGCTAGACCCTTAGCGCCCCGACGACCTCGGAAAGGGCGGCCTGGTCGTCTGCCACGACGCGCTCACCGACGATGAACTGAGCCGGGAGCAGACCGACGTGGGTGGCCAGGCGTTGCAGGCGGCTGGCGCCGCCGGGACCCGCCAGATATCGGACCTGCGCATATTGGCCGGCCGCGATCGAGGCGCGCCAGGCTTCGAGACCCGCTCGCTCACGTCGCACGCTCGGCAGTCCCCGGACAACCACGACGGCTACACGCATCCTGTCATCGAGCCGACGCCAAAACACCAGGTCTGGCAGCCGCGGGCTGTGGCCGCCCCGCTCGTTGGCGACCTCCACGCCCCACGTGCGAGGTTCGAGGGCCACCTCGCGGCCGGTATGCCAACGATGGCCGGCGCGCTCGATGTCAGCGGCCGCCCAGGCCACCCGGATGCTGGGGCCACATGCCTCCGCACCACGCGCGCCACCAGCCCCAAGCCGCGCTCGATCGCCGGCATCGGCACCACCCCAAGTCGCCCTATGAATTGTCCGACCCGTATCGACCCAGGACCGATTTCCACCGCGCGCTCAGCCACCCGCTACCTGCCTCCAGTCGTCCTCGCCCGCCTGGCCGTCCGCCCCGCCATCACCCACCAGACACAGGGTCTTGACTGGAGTCCGACAGGCGCGCGATCTCAGTGACGGCGGGGCGGACGGCCAGATACCCGGTCCGCGAACTACGGAATTGAGTTCTGCACTTATGTCCGCGGTTTGCGGACCAGCTTCCGGACCCGTGGAACACCACGATGGCTTGCGGTACGAGTTCAACGGCAGCTCATAGTGCATCGGGCTGCGGCGCCTCAGCTGCACCCTCCGTCAGCGGCTCGCGTGTCGGCCGCTTCTCGATCGCGTCTGCGACGTCAGTCATCGCGCTCGCCAGGTCACGCAGGGCGCTCGCTACGGCGCCCGCGGAGTGACCTTCCATCGCGGCTCCGAGGCGGGTGACGCCGCGGTCGAAGCGGGCCCAAGCGTCCTTTGGACCGGGGCGGGTGCCGCCCGGACGGAGCTCGTACGAGAGCGTCATGCCCGTCGAGTCCGGGATTGGCCTCCAGGCGAAGCTCGCGTCTTCCATGGACTCTCTGATCGAGGCGGCGCGGCTCGCCGCCGCTTGGGCGATGTGGCGGATGCGGTTGGCGAAGCGAGCGTCCGGTGGAGCCATCCGACTTTGCTCGAGCGCGATCTCCCACTCGTAGTCGGCCATCGCGTAGTTCTGTCCCCGCCGCTCTCGCTCTTCCGCCTCGGCCTCCTCACTCATGCGCTCCCAGTTCTCCGGCGGGTAGTCGTCGGGATCCGGCCGCTCAACGCGCGCAGGAAGCGGCGGCGGGTGGAGCGCAGTCGAGCCGTCATCTAGCTCCAGCATCCGTGCCAGCTCCGAACGTCGGACCAGCCACTTCCGCTGCCCGGCGCGTGTTGCCTTGAGCTGGCCCTTTGCAATCCACGAGCGGACAGTCACCGGTCGAACGCGCATCTCCTCCGCGAACTCCGCGATCGTCATCCATGGGTCGTCCTGCGGGTCGGGCTCAGGATCGGTCATGCGGTCTCCTGACTTAGCGCCAAAACTATTAGCGCTGTTGGCGCTATTAAGCTACCATGCGGTCCCAATGTCCGCCAACGAATCGAGCATGGGTCTCGGAAATCGTCTGATGTTCGCCCGGTCCACATCGTCACCCCGTCGATGAGCAGCTTCCTATGACCGGGCGAGCTCGAGCGCAGCGGCCCGTCGCGCCCGTGGAACGGATCCTCTACACGCGCGAGGAGGCCGCGACGGCGCTGCGAATGAGCGTCGATACGTTCGAGCGGCGCGTTCAGCCGTTCATTCGTGTCGTGCCCTGCGGGGCGCTCGTCCAGGTGCCTCCTGACGAGCTACGACGGTGGGCCCGTGATAACGCCCGCTCGTTCTTCAAGCAGACCGCCTGATGCCGCCTGACCCGGGCGTACGCTGGGCGGACCCGGATCAGGAGAGCACCGTGCCCGAGTGCCGCAAGACGAAGACCGCCGGCGTGTATGTCCGCCATCAGGCGCGCTGCCCTGCGGGTTCCTCCGACGGCGCTCGGTGCCGCTGCCAGCCGTCCTATCGTGGTCGCCGCTGGGAGCCGAGCCAGCGCCGCATGGTGTGGTCGGACACCTTCAAGGAGCGCGCCGAGGTTCCTCAGCTGGCTGGCGGCGACGCTGAAGGGTCAGGCCGCCGTCGACCGGTCTGAGGCTGCGCCGACGTTCCGCGAGCTTGCCGACGAGTGGCTCGACGGCATGCAAACGGGTGCTGTGGGGCGTCGCCGCGGCAAGAAGGGCACCGGGTACTCCCCGACGACGCTGGAGGGCTACGAGCGATCGCTTCGATACGTCCTGGCGCCCGAGTTCGGAGCGAGGCCGGCGAGCGAGATCGACGATCGCGAATGGCAGACATGGGTCGATCGACTGAGCCGTGAGGGCCTCTCACGCTCTCGCATTGCGAACCACCTGGCCGTCGCCCGCGCGATCTACGGCTGGGCGAGCCGCCCGACGCGCCGAATCGTCGAGCGCAATCCGCTGGTGGGCGTCGAGCTGCCGCCAAACGATGAGAAGCCGCGTACGAGAGTCGCTAACGCCGACGAGGCGGCCGCCCTCATTGCCGCCTTGGATCCCGCCGACAGCGTTCCGTATGCCCTCGCTTTCTACGCGGGACTCAGGCGGGCGGAGATCAAACGGCTCGACTGGCCGGACGTCGAGCTCGAGGGCTACCGGCTCGTCGTGCAGAGGGCGAAGAGCCGGGCTGGCACTGGCCGGCGACCGCCGATCGCGGAGCCGCTGCGGCCGATCCTGCTCGGCGAGTTCATGCGGCAGGGGCGGCGGGAGAGTGGAGCGGTGAGCGCTGTCTCGGTGATGTCGGGCAAGATCGCCGAGCGGGCCCGCAAGCGTTGGGCGGCCGCCGGGCTCGAGCCGATCACGCTCCACGAGTGCCGCCACACGTACGCAAGCTTCCTGATGGCCGCCGGCCACGCGCTGCGCGAGCTCATGGAGTACATGGGTCACAGCTCGCTTCAGGCGACCGAGCGCTACGTCAAGCTCCTGCCGCCGCTCGGCGAGCGCGATCCGGCCGAGCGGCTCAACGCATACCTCCGTCGGCGCGCGACTTCGTAGGCTGTCCCTAGTCCCGGGACTTGGGACAGCCCTGATATCCTTGCCTCGTGCTGAACGGCGAGGACATCGTGGTGCTTCTCAAGCTGGTCGACGCCGATGCGGGCTGGACGGTGCGTCGCCTGGCTGAGGAGACGACGATTCCGCGCAGCGTTGTGCACCGGGCGATCAAGCGGCTCGGCGCCGCCGGCCTGTACAGCGAGCGCGCGCGCAGCGTCAACATCCCGCAGGCCGAGGAGTTCCTGATCCACGGGCTGCGCTACGTCTTCCCCGCCCGAATGGAGGGCCCCAGCATCGGCGTGCCCACGGCTTGGGCGGCCCCCCCGCTCAAGGGTCGCATCGTCACGCCGCGAGACGAGCTGCCGCCCATTTGGCCCGACGCGCGGGGCGAGCAACGAGGACTGGCCGTGCGCCCGCTGCACCCGTCAGCGGTCGAGGCGGTCCGCCGCGATCCCGCTCTCGGCGAGCGCCTGGCGCTCCTCGATGCCCTTCGCCTGGGCGGTCCGCGGATCAAGACGGAAGCGGCCGAGCTGCTCCTCCCACGTCTGTTGCCGCCGGGCCGTGAACATCGAGCTGCTTGAGGTTGCGGCCGGGGCCCTCGACGACCTTCTCGACGAGGTCGTGTTCGTCGGCGGCGCGACGCTCGAGCTGTGGATCACGAGGCGAGGGGCGGTCGAGGTGCGCCCGACCGAGGACGTGGACGTCGTCGTGGAGGTCACCACGCGGACCGCGTTTCACGACTTCGAGGCGCGCCTGCGGGCACGCGGCTTCGCCGAGACGCAGGACAGCCGCGTGATCTGCCGGTGGCGCCACACGGATTCGCAGCTCATCCTCGACGCGCTGCCGGCACGGGCGGCGATCCTCGGGTTCGAGAGCCGGTGGCAGGCCGCGGCGCTCCCGCATGCCGTCAAGCGCGAACTCCCGTCTGGCCGGCGAATCCGCGCGGCCCCGCCGCCGTTCCTCTTGGCGATGAAGCTCGAGGCTTGGGGCGGTCGAGGTCGTGGCGATTTCCTCGCGAGTCGCGACTTCGAGGACATCGTGCTGCTGCTCGATCGACGGGCCGAGCTCGTCGACGAGATAGCGATGGCCGATGAGGATCTGCGCCGCTACGTGGCCGCCGAAGCGGTCCGGCTGCTCGACGACCCGCGGACCCAGGGCGGGCTGATGGGAGCCGTCCCCCCAGACGACGTCAGCCAGGACCGCGTGACGACCGTGCTCCTACCGGCTCTCAGAGCGCTCGCCGAGCTTGCCGAATGAGGGCTCGTCCGTGCATGTCCGCTGACAAAACAGTCCAATCTGCCGTCCAACATCGCCCGAATCGCCCGTAAACGTTGGGAAGGCGGCCGGAATCATAATCCGCGTGTCGGGGGTTCGAGTCCCTCCTCCGGCATCAGAATCGCCCTGCAAATCGGTACTTTCCGCCGGATAGCGGCACGCCAGCGGGGCCGCGGGCGTGAGCCCGCGGCCCCGTGGCCGAGCATCGAAGCCCCGCGGGGCCTAGGCGCCGCCCAGGAACGACGCCGGGAGGTTCCGGCCCGGCACCTGGTTGGGCGTGTAGATCTTCGGATCGCCCGGATACGCCATCCGCCAGTTGTGGCTCGCGTACCAGTCGAACCGATTCATCAGCCGCGAGTTGACCCGGTCCGGGCCGTCGAAGTGATGCAGCGACGTCTGCCGCTGGGCCCACGCGGCCCACGCGACGTACACCGACCGCATCGAGGCCGGCACGATCCCAGCCGCACTCGGCGAAGCCCCCGTCCCGGCGCGGGCGGCCGAAGCGCTCGCCGTGAACGTCGTCGGGCCGCCGGGCGCACCGAGGTTGAGCGGCACCTGGTTGGCCACCAGGTTGTACGGCGCGTCGTTCGGATGCTGCCTGAACGCGCCGTACATCGGCTCGGCCGACAGATCCTCCTGGTTCATCGGCCTGATCCCGAGGATCTGCTCGATCGTCCTGACCATGTTGAGCTGCGTGTAGTAGTTGTCGTTCACGCCGCCCGCCGAGTACGGGCTGACCACGAAGGCCGGTCCGCGATGGCCGTCGACATGGTCGACGCCGTTCTGGGTGTCGTCCTCGACGACGAACACGGCCGTGCTCTTCCAGAAGCGGCTGTGCGAGATCCGGTCGATCACGCGGCCGACGGCCAGGTCGTTGTCAGCCACCTCGGCGACCGGATACGGATCCGGATCACCGGGATACGTCGACTGGGTGTGGTCGGTCATCAGCCACATGAACGTCAGGTTGGGCATCTGGCCGGTCTGCTCCTGCTGCTTGAACAGCGGCAGCCACTGGTCGACCCGGTACTGGTCGGGGATCCCGAGCTGGAAGTTCGGGAAGCAGACGTCCGTGATCCTCTGCAGCGACGGGATGTCGGACTGCGCCCGGACCCACTGGCACGGATTGCTGATCGGTTCCGGCCCGGTCAGCTTGCCCTCGAGCCACAGGGACTCGCGGTACCAGTCGTTCCACTTCGGGGCGTTCGGCGAGAGGTTGTACGGGTTGTAGATGTACTCGCCGAAGTTCTGCACGCTCAGCCCGGCCTTCTGGGCGGCGTTCCAGAGGAAGCCATCACGCTGGTAGGCCAGCGCGTCGCCTCCCTGGGACGGGTAGGAGCGGTAGAACGCTCCGAACTCCTTCTCGACGTAGTCGTTCGCGTTGGCCTGGACGAGCCAGTTATGACCGTCGGCCGACAGCGTGCCCTCGTCATAGAAGTTGTCGAAGTTCCCGAACCGTGAGGCCAGGGCGTGGAGGTTCGGGGTCACCGTGGCGCCGAACTGGGCGTCGGCGGGATCACCGTTGCCGCCGGGGAGGTCACCGAGCACCTGGTCGTAGGTCCGGTTCTCCTTGACGATGACGACCACGTGCTTAATCGGCGAGTCGCCACCGAGGTGGGGTGGGATGACCCGCGGCACGGTGTCGTAGTCACCCTGTCGGATCGGCCGGATCTGCTCCCAAGCGTTGTCGGTGAACACCGTCTGGGTGTCCTGTGGGATCTGAGCTCGGGCAGTTGCGAGCACCGACCGAGCAGCTCGCGGCCGGCCCGCTCGGCGTCGATCCGGGCGACGAGCTCATCGATCTCGTCGCTCTCCAGCGCCCGACGCCCGGCGAGCTGCGATGCCGCTTCTCGGCCATTGGCCGCGCGCTCGCAGTGCCGCGCGAACACATGTGCCGCAATCCCGAACACCCACGCCCGCGGGGACCCGCGACGCGGATCGAACCCGGCAAACGCTCCGGCAGCGCGCACAAACGTGTCCGACGTCAGATCGGCGATCGTCTGCGGCTCGGCGCAGCGCCGCGCAAAGTACGCCGTCACCGCGTCGACGTTGCCCCGGTACACCTGCTCGAACTCGGCGAGCGCCGAGCGGTCCCGCTCCCCGCGCATCGTGACGGTGCGCGCCGGAGCGGCTTCACGCTTCGTGTGCTTCCCCGCTCTACCGCCCTCGATGATCGCGAGCTTCCCGCGCGCTGCAGTGCTCATATGTACCTAGTTGCCGGGTGACGGGACAACTGTGACATCTGGGCGCCCGGGCGCCGAGGCTCGCGGCGAGTCGCTCTAGACGAGCAGCCCGGCGCCGCGCAGCGCCCCGAGCGCGGCAGCCCGGAGGTCGGCCTCCCGCGCCGCACGGTCGGGCGCGGGAACGGGCGCGGCCAGCAGGGCGATCCGCACCCCCTCGACGGTCACTTCGGCGATCCGGACAACGAGTCCCGGCTCGATGCCGGACAGGCTGCGGAGGGCGGCGTCCGTGTCGGCGGCGGGCGGGAGCCACACCGACGCCGCGGGACGGACGCGTTCATCGAGGATCGTGTCGTTCTCGAGCACCTCCGAGGCGAGGCGTTCGTTCGGGATCAGCAGCCGCCGCCCCTCGGCTGTTCTCAGCACGGTGTAGTTCAGGCGCACGTCCTCGACCACGCCGGTGTCGTCCTGGATCCTCACCTGGTCGCCGATCCGCAGCGGCTGGGCGACCGTCAGCATCACCCCGGCGATGAGATTCGCGAGGGTCTGGCGGGCGGCGAAGCCGACGATCGCAGCGATGATCGCGCTCGACGCGAGCAGGCCCGCGGCAAGCTTGTTCAACCCGGCGAACTCGGACAGCGCGAACAGCACGCCGAGCACGCAGATGGCGAGGACGACGAGACGGCGCAGGAAGCGCACGCGGGTGTCGACCGCCGGATTCATATCGGCGCGGGCCGCCCACCGCGCGACCGCCCGATCGGCCAGCCAGGCGAGCACGAACGTCAGCAGCAGGGCGAGGATCGCCGTGAGCTGGTGCGCGTAGGTGCGCAGGAACGAATCGCCGAGGACGAGGACAGCGCGGCCACGCATCGATCGGCCAGCCTACGGTCCGGGTCGGTCGCCAGAGCGACCCGGGACACCGCCCTGGCGACCCGGAGCGCCCTGGCGACCCGGAGCGCCCTGGCGACCCGGAGCGCCCGGCATGTCTCAGAGCGGCAGGCCGGCGTCGAGGTGCGCAAGGCCGCGGTCGAACGCGGCGAGATAGTCGGCGTCGGGCTTGTCGGCCATATCGCTGGCCGCGGCGAGGGCGACGCCCATCACGGCGCCGACGAAGTTGCGGACGACGAACTCGTCGGGATCGCGGCCGATGCGCTGCGCGACCGCCTCGGCGATCATGCCGATCGCCGAGGCGAGCTCGTCCATGAAGCGGGCCCGCAGCTCGGGGACGGCGAAGATCAGACTCCCGCGCAATCGCTCGAGCTCGGAGGCGTCGGGGGGCAGCGCCCCGAGGATGTCGATCATCGCCCGGCGCAGGGCCTCGATCGGGCTGACCTCGGCGGGCTGGGCGTGGAAGGCGGCGATCAGCAGCGGGTCGTAGCGATCGTGCAGAACGACGTCTTCCTTGGTCGGGAAGTAACGGAAGAAGGTGCTCTGCGACACCTCGGCGGCGGCGGCGATCTCGTCGACGGTCGTCTCGGCGTAACCCTGCTCGGCGAACAGACGCAGGGCATGCGACTGGATGACGGCGCGGGTCCGCGCCTTCTTGCGCTCACGCAGACCGACCGGCGGAGCATCAGCCGGCGGGGACAAACGGTCCCTCCGCCACTGCCTGGGGCTCGGCGCCCGATCGCGCCAACCGCCCCCGAGGGAGGAAGATGACGGCGAGCACGGCCCCGGCGAGGGCAACGCCCGCCGAGACGACCAAGGCCAGATCCATGCCGTTCACGAACGCCATCCGCACCGAGTGAAGCAGCGCGGCCGAGCCGAGCTGGTGGGCGACCGCCACGCCACCGAACACGCTCTCGCGAACGGCGTGCACGGCCGGCGCGGGCAGTCCGCCGAGCTGCAGGCGAGCGAGGTAGACGGAGGTCAGCACGCTGCCGAGGATGGCGGCGCCGAACGGGCCGCCGACCTTCTGCATCGCCTGCATGACCGCCGCACCGACGCCGCTGCGCTCTTCGGGCAGCTCGGAGATGGCGGCGGACGCCGCCGTCGCGAACGACAGCCCGAGCCCGGCGCCGACGATCGCCATCCACGCGGCGACGAAGCCGCCGCTCGAGCCGACTGTCGTGGCGGTGCCGATCAGCAAGCCGGCGGCAAGCACGGTGAAGCCGAGGGCGGCGACCACCTTGGCGCCGAGCCGGCGCACGATCCGGTCCGCGGGGAGCGCGCCCGCGACCAGACCGGCGACCGCCGGGAGCAGGCGCAGCCCTGACCCGAAGGCGTCGATCCCACGCACGCCCTGGAAGTACTGGGGCATCGTGAACAGCACGCCGACCATTGCCACCCCGCCGACGGCGGCGAGGATGACCCCCCAGGTGAACGAGCGCGAGCGAAACAGGGCCAGGTCGACGAGCGGATGGCCACCCGGCCGGCGCCCGAGTCGCCGCTCCCAGGCGAAGAATCCGACGAGCACCGCTGCTCCGGTGAGCATCAGGGCGAGCGCCCCGGGATCGCCCCAGCCGTGTTCCCCCGCTTCGATCAGGCCGTAGGTGACGGCCACGAGTCCGGCGGTCGAAGCGGCGATGCCGACCGGGTCAAGCCCGGGACGCTCGGCCGCGCGCGACTCCGGCACGAGCGCGATCGCGGCCACCAGCCCGATGACCGCGACCGGCACGTTGATGAGGAACACCCAGCCCCACCAGTAATGCGTGAGCAGCCAGCCGCCGAGGATCGGACCGATCGGCATGGCGAGGAAGTTCGCGCTCGCCCAGATGCCGACGGCCTTGGGCCGCTCCTCCTCGCTGAAGAGGACGGTGAGCGCGGACAGCGCCATCACGATCACTCCCGCCCCGGCGATCCCGAGCATCGCCCGCGCGGCGATGAACGCCCCGGCCGACGGGGCGACCGCGCATGCCGCCGACCCGAGGCCGAACAGCGCGAGTGCGATCAGCATCACCCGCTTGCGGCCATAGCGGTCGCCGAGCAGCCCGGCGGGCAGCATCGCGGCGGCGAGGACGAGCAGGTACCCCGAGGAGAACCACTGGAGCTGGGACTCGGAGGCGTGGAGGTCCCGGGCGAGCGTCGGGAGGGCGACGCTGAGCACCGTCGCGTCGAGGCCGACGGCGAGGACCGCGAGCATCAGGGCGCCGAGCGCCCACCACCGCCTGGGGTCGGCGTCCCGAGGAGCTGCTGACGAGGGGATCATGTCAAACTGACAGTAACACTCAAAAGAGGGTTGCCATCAGTATTTGTCCGCCGTCGTTGCTCCGGGAACTCCCGGCCCGCACCCCGCCCGGGCGGCGGCCGCCGCCGACGCGACGGCCGTCAGCCCGTGGTCAGACGGACCGCTGGTAGGAGCGGAACGCCCGAGTGGCAAACCACGCCGCGAGCAGGGCGAGCACGAACAGCAGCCCGAGCCGGCCGGCGACGACGCCCCAGCCGGTCTTCTGCATCGCCGCAGAGCGCGCCGCCTCGACCGCCCAGTTGACAGGGTTGACGATGGCCACACTGCGAATCCAGTGCGGCACGAGGCTCTGCTGCATGAGCGCGGAGGACAGGAAGGTGAGCGGCAGCAGGACGAGACTCACCGCTCCGATCAACGACTCGCGCTGGCGGGCGAGGACGCCGACGCCGTTGGACAGCGAGGCGAACACCGCCGCGAGGAGCGCGGCGAGAACGAGCATCACGAGGACGCCGGGAACGCCACCGCGGTAGTGGGCGCCGAGGACCAGCGCGAGTAGCACGATCATCAGCGTCTGGATGACGACCGTGACCATCATGCCGAAGACGATCCCGGCGTTGAGGGCACCGCGCCACACCGGCGAGATGAGCATCCGGTCCATGACCCCGCCATTGATGTCCTCGATGAAGCCCATGCCGCTCCAGCCCGCGGAGGACACGGCCAGCATCACGACGATCCCCGGCGTGAGGTAGTCGATGTAGGAGCCGTGGAAGCCGGGGATGCGGGTCACCGCCTTGAACAGGGCTCCGAACAGGAGCAGCCAGATGATCGGCTGCGCGAGGGTGATGCCGAGATAGGCGGGTTGGCGCAGCAAGGCTCGAAAGCTGCGCAGGCTCACCTGCATCGTCTGCCGGACCGCGATCATGCGGCCACCTCCTCGTCGTTGTCGGGTCGCCAAGCACGGCCCGCGTAGCGCAGATAGACGTCGTCGAGCGACGGGCGCGCGACGGTCGCCGAGGCGACGGCGACACCACCGGCCTCGAGCGCGGCGATGACCGCCGGCAGCGCACCCGCGCCGTTGTCGGCGCGGGCCATGAGGCGGCGCCCTTCGAGTGTGACCTCGCGCACGCCGGCCACGCCGGCCAGCGTCTCGGACGCATCGTCGTCGTGGACCGGTGCGGCGAGCTCGAGCGCGATCGCGTCGCCGCGGAGCTCGCCCTTGAGCGCGTCGGGGGTGCCCCGGGCGACGATCCGGCCGCGATCGACGATGGCCACGGTGGCGGCGAGACGGTCGGCCTCGTCGAGATAGTGGGTGGTGAGGAGGATCGTCATCCCCTCGTCGCGGGCGAGGCGCTCGATCTCTCGCCAGATCTCGACGCGGGCCTCGGGGTCGAGGCCGGTCGTCGGCTCGTCGAGGAACAGCACGCGCGGGCGGTGGAGCAGACCCATCGCGACGTCGAGTCGCCGCTGCATCCCGCCCGAGTACGTCTTCACCTGCCGGTTCGCCGCGTCGGCGAGCCCGAAGCGCTCGAGCGACTCGGTCACGCGGCGTCGGCGCTCGGCCCCGGTGATCCCGTAGAACTCTCCCTGGAGACTGAGGTTCTCACGCCCGGTGGCCTCGGGATCGGCACCGTGCTTCTGGCCGACGACGCCGATGGCGTGACGCACGCGCCGAGGCTCGGCGACCACGTCGATGCCGGCGACGCTGGCGCTGCCCCCGTCGGGCCGCGAGAGCGTGGTGAGGATCTTCACCGTCGTCGACTTGCCGGCGCCGTTGGGGCCAAGCAGCGCGAAGATGCTCCCTTCCGGCACCGCGAAGCTGAGCCCCGCGAGTGCCTTGACGTCAGGTGGATAGCTCTTGATGAGCTCGTGGGTCTCGATCGCGTCCGGCATGGTCGGTTCACTCCCCTCTGTCGCGGATTTGCCACGGTCCCTGTAACCCTTACAATGTCTCTCAACCGTCAAATAGCTTAACCATTGAGCTTTTAGGATGTCAAGGGAACCTGCGGAATCCGCTCAACGCCGTGGACAGGTGCTCGCCGACCTCGGCGCCGAGATCCGGGCCTCGCAGAACCGCACCGAGCGCTTCGACAGCGCGGTGTGCGAACTGCTCGGGATCAATCGCACCGACAACACGGCGATCGACATCATCGATCGGCACGGGCGCGTGACCGCAGGCGAGCTCGCCCGCGAGCTGTCGCTCACGACCGGGGCGGTGACGGCCCTCGTCGACCGCATGGAGGTGGCCGGCTTCCTGCGGCGCGTCCGCGACACGACCGACCGCCGCCGAGTGCTGATCGAGGTCACGCCGGTGGTCGCCCGGGTCGGCAAGCTGATCTGGGGGCCGATCGCCGAGGAGTTTCGCGAGCTCTCGACCCGTTACTCGACGGCGGAGCTCGAGCTGATGCTCGACTTCCTGCGTCGCGGCAACGCGCTCCAGGAGGAGCGCCAGGCGCGGCTGGCCGCGCTCGCGCCCGAGGTGCGCAAGATCGCTCGCCGCGCGCGACCGAAGTAGGCGCCCGGACCATGGCGCGCCCGACCGGGCGGGGCACCCGCCCGGGGAGGCCTACCGCAGCTGCTCGAACGTGAGCGACGAGGGCCCGGCGGCCGAGCGGCCGAGCGTGTAGAGGCCGCCGGTGAGCTTGGCGAGCTGCGCGGGCAGCGGCACGAGATGTGGCGTGTCAACCGTCGCGACAGTGAGGCGCAGGCGATCGCCGGAGGCGATCGTGGCCAGCGTCGGCAAGATCTGGATCTGGTACTCGGTGAGCGCCCCCGGCGTGACCGGTCGGGCTGAGGCCCGCGTGTACAGGTGGTACGGCAGCACCGTCATGCCGCCGGCGGTCCACGACCGGCCACGGTCGATCGCCCGCAGCGAGCCGAGGAGCGCGCCTTCGGTCAGCGGATAGGAGGCGCCGCTCGGGGTGACGTCCTCGAGCTCGGCCACGAGCTCGGTCTCGGACGTCGTGGCGCTCGCGTACACCGTGGCGGTGATCGGGCCGGCCACCGTCTCTGCATGGGCGAGAGGAGCCGTCGTGTACGTGAGCGCCCACGGCGCCGCACCCGTGAGCCGGTCGTCGTCCGCGCACGGTGCCATCAGCCCGGCACTGTGCGCAGGGATCGAGATGCCGCCCATCGCCCACTGGTCGATCGGGCGCCCGCACGGATTGCCCACCGGGCTCCAGGCGAGGGTGTCGCTCGTCGTCGGGAGCGGCGGCTGGGGGGCCGGAACCGGGACCGGAACCGGCACGCCGGGGATCCCGGGCGTCCCGACGGTGACCGCCCGCGGAGATGAGGGCGTGAGCGTGCCGCCGGCACCGAATGTCCCTTGGCCGGCTGGCCCGACGCGGTCGTCGGGTAGATCTCGTTGACGCGAATCTTCGTGCCGCGGGCGCCCGCGACCGCGATGTCATTGATCGACGCCGTCCCGTAGCGGGGCCGCTCGGGCCGCCAACGGCTCCCCCGGGCGGCGCTCGCCGCGATCACTCCAGGCGGCAGCTGCGGCGAGAGCCCGACGAGGGTCGGGGACGCCGACTCGACGGCCGGCGCGCCGGGTGGCGGCGGCGGCTCGACGGCGAGCGCCGGAACCGGGCCGAGCGCGGCAAGCGTCCAGCCCATGGCGACGCCGCCACCCACGGCCAGCGCGCGCGTGCACCTGCTCACCAAACCTCGTCGCATCGGTCGCATCTCCCGCACCGTCACTACCGACACGGCCGATGTTCTAGACATCGGAGCATTGGGCATCGAGTACGGTCTGGAGTGGTGATGCGGATGCGACCCGCACCGAGTCGGTTCGCGGTCGCGGGCCTTGTGGTCGTGGCCCTCGCCGGCGTGACCCTGCTGGTGACCCGGGCGGGGAGTCACGCGGCCGCGCCCTCGACGGGTCCCCCGATCGTGCTCCACGGCACCTTCCGACCGGTCCGCTCCGGCGTCTACGGCGTGCTCGCCAGCGGGGACTACGTGCTCAGCACCGTCGGCGATGGGCTCGCCCAGGGCCCGGTGGTGACAGACGACCGCACCGGCGTCACGACGCCCCTGTACCAGGGCTGCTACGTCGTCGGGATCGGTGATCCGTGGCTGCTCATGGGCTGCCCGGAGGGGGCCTCAGGGGCCGGCGGCTACGGGCTGCAGCTGTACTCGCTGCCGACCGAGGCGCGCCAGCCCGTGTCCGACAACCCGAACCTCCCCTTCAGCCCGTGCAACGACGAGTTTCTGCCGTGCGCGTTCGCGGACGGGGTCGGCGCGCAGTGGATCCGGTTCGACGCGCGCTGCGAGCAGTGTCAGGACCGGTTCTACTACGAGAACATCGAGACCGCGCAGGTCCGGCTCGACCCGGCGAGCTCGACGACGTTCGCCGATCTCGACTCCTCGGATCTCACTCGCTCGACATGCTCGGGCGTCCGCGTGCTGGCCCAGACACGCGACGGCCATCCCAGCTGGGGCTCGCTCACCGTCTACGGCTCCGTCGCGCTCGCCACCGGCGACGACGCCGAGGGGCGCGAGGCCGTCTACCTCGAACGCTGCGGCACGCGGACACGGCGGTTGCTCACGACCGCGCCGGCACCGGGCACGCCACCGGCCGTCGCCTCCAGCCCCCAGTCGATCGTCTGGCAATCGTCGCCGCGAGCGCTGAGCGGGCTGCTGCTGCCGAGCCTGCGGCCGTTCACCCTGCCGCTGCCCGGGCCGATCCTCGCCGCCGAGGACGCGTCGGCCGCGGGTGCGCCGGACGGTCGCGTGGTGCAACTCGCGCTCACCTCGCGCGCGTTGTACGTGCTCGACGGTGACGGCGGGCGGCTGTGGCGCACCTCAGCCCCGCGCGACCCTCGCGTTGCCCGCAGCAGCCGACCGGCCGCTCAATAGACGCGTCAGCCACGACCGGGCGGGAACCCGACCTGAACCCTGCCGTCGCCGCCGACGATCGTCGGGACGACGCCTCGATCGTTGGTGTAGCCCATGAGCTCGGCTCGCCAGGTCGGATTCTCGGTCGCGTCGCGTTCTTCGACGCGCTCACCCTGCGCCGCCAGGTGCTCGCGCGCCGCCTGGCAGTAAGGGCAGCCCGGCTTGACGTACATGACGGCGCTCATGTGGCGGAGCTACCCTTTCGCGGGCGGGATGACGAGCACCGGGCACGGCGCGACGTGCAGCAGGCGCTCGGTCACGCTGCCGAGCAGGAGCCCTGCGAGCACCGTGTGGCCGCGGGTGCCCATGACGATGACGTCGGAGCCTTCCTCCCGGGCGAGATCGGCGATCACGTGGGCGGCCGACGGGCCGACGTGGGTGACGATCTTGAGATCGACGGTCAGCCCCGACTGGGTGAGCTCCGACGCGGTTTCCTCGAGCTTCTTGGCCACGATCTCCTCGTCGGCGTGCCAGGCGAGCGCCTTGTCGCCGGACGTGGCCACCTTCTGCTGCACGTGGCCGATCGTCAGCGTCGCGTTGTTCTCGGTCGCGATCGCCTTCGCGACCTCCAGCGCCTTGTCGGCGCCTCCCGAGCCATCCGTCGCCCACAAAATCTTCTTGAACATGTCATTTACCTCGGTTGGCCGTCTGTGCCCGCGCGAGTATCGTCGCCCGCGCCCCAGGCTTCAACGCGCGGCGGCCGGTCGTGCCTGGGCGGCACGCCCGGGGGCCGCCGTTTGCGCCGCTGTGGACACGGCACACCTCAGCACGCGACGCGCGCCCGTGGCCCGGCGCGGGAGGGACATGCGACCGGCCGTGGCGGGACCTGGACCGTGGCCTGAGCACGCGTGGGGGCGAAGTTCGCGCCGGTGAGCATCGCGCCGACCGAGAGCTCCGCGCCGGAGCGGGGGACGGCGCCGACCCGGGCGAAGAAGCGGAATACCTGCGGCCGGCCGCTGACGAGGTCGGTCATGTCCCAGCACACGCGCGAGCGGCTGACGAGGCCACCACCGGGCGCGCGGCTCAGGCTCAGCCGCGCGGGGAGTGTCACGCACACCGACGGGGTGATCCCCGGTACCGGCCGGACCACGGCCGCGGTGAGCACGAACTCGACGACCGACCCGGCCGAGGTCACCGGCTCGACCGGCACGATCTGTACGGTGCCCGCGGTCGTCCGCCGGACGACGGTGGCGGTCACGGTGGCGACATTGTTCACGTAGGTCGTCTCGGGTTGGTCGGCGCTGACCTCGGCGGCGTTAGTGAGACGTCCCGCCCGGAGCGGGCGCAGCACGAGTTCGACGGTAGCCGTGGCGCCGGCCGGGAGGCTCGCCACGGTGCAGTGGAGTGGCAGCGTCGAGGTGCAGCTCGCCGCCCCGGGGGCGAGCGCGAGCCCCTGGGCGGCCCCGTTCAGCGCACCGGTGAGGTCGACCCCGGTCGCGGCGCCGGGGCCGTGGTTGGTCACGCTGATCGTCTCGGTGAGCGTGCCGCCGAGCGGCACCGACGCCGCGCTGAGATGGTCCACGACGGCGAGATCGATCGGGGTGGCCGCGGTCGTCGGCGGCGGCCCGGTCGCATCGCCGCTGTTGTTCGCCGGCGTCGGGTCGGGCTGTGCGGCGGTGACGGTGGCCTCGGTGCGTGACCCGGACCCCGCGTCCGGCGACGGCTCGCTGATGACGGCGTTGATCTCGGCCGACCCCCCGCTGTCGAGGTGCGGGAGCGTGCACGTCAGCCCACCCGGGCTCGACGTGCAGGACCCGCCGTCGACCGTCGCCGACTCGACGGTCGCGCCGGGCGGCAGGTCTTCGTGCACGACGACATCGGTCGCGTCGGCGGGCCCGTGGTCGACGATCGTGATGTGACTGTCGACGACGTCCCCCCCACTCCCGCTCGGGGCGACGGTCTCGCTGTCGGTGAGCCCGAGATCGGCCGGCGGCGGCTCGCGTGGCGTCGGCACGGCGTGCACGGTCGCCTCCGGCGAGAGGGCGGTGAGCTCGGTCCCGAGCGTCGGGGCGACGAACGTCGCCTGCGCGGCATTGGTGATGTCACGCTCGGAGGCGAGGTTCTCGCCGACTCGGGCCTCAAAGCTGATCGCGGCGTGGTCACGGGCGGAGCCGGCGGCGGCGATCTCGCCGCCCTGACCGGGTCCGGCCCCGGTGCCGAGGAAGAAGCGCACCGCGCGCGAGCCGGCGTCGTATTCACCGAGGTCATCCCCGGGAAGGTCGGTCGGCGTGGCGTCGCCAGCGGGGACGTCGGCGATCCGCAGCGACCCCGGCTGATAGGTGACCTCGGCGGGCAGGACGTCGCGCAGGACGAAGTTGCGCGCCGCCTCGAGGCCGTCGTTGCGCACGGACACGGTGTAGCGCAGCAGATCGCCGGCTTGCGTCGGACCGTCAGGATGGGTGAGGTTCGCCACGATCTTGGTGGCGTGGATGACCGGCGCGTAGAGATCGGTGGCGAAGGTGATGACCTGCGGCAGGTACTGGTCGCTGGTCGTCTTCAGCGCGATCTTCGCGCTCGTCGCGCCGTTTGCGAGGTAGCCATCGATCCCGACCACCTTGGCGTCGAAGCCGAGCTGGTTGACGTAATCGGGCGTCTTGTCCGTCAGGTCGCGGCCGCCGGCCGAGATCGTGCTGTTGAAGAAGTTGTTGGCCGGCGTGACCGCGTCGCTGAGCGCGCGGCCGTCCAGCGCCGCGCTGTCCCCGGTCAGACCGCGATCGCCCTCGTAGGCGACGAAGCCGAGACGGGTCCGCACCGGACCGGATAGCGGTGTCTGAAAGCCGCTCACCGGGATGGTCAGCGCCGACTTGCCCTGGGTGACCGACTGCAGGCCGTCGAACACGGTGAGGTTGCGAGGCGCCTGGTCGGCGGCCTCGTAGGCGACGGCGAGCGCCCACCCCGCGTAGCGGTCCTCGCCGGTGGCGGCCTGGACGCCGGCCACGGTGTACACCCCCGGGCCGGCTCGCCGCACCTGGTCGGTGACGTTGACGAAGGCGCTGTACGCTCCGCTCACCTCCGAGCTCGTGTCGACCTCGCCGGTCAAGCGCTCGAAGGCGGCGGCGCCGGGGAGGCGCAGGTCGACCCGCCGCAGACCGGCGGCCGACGGATCGGGCGCCGCCTTGCCCTTGGTCCCGGCCGTTGTGCGGGCCCCGTAGTAGAGGCCGGCGAACAAGACGTGCGCGCCTGCGGGCAGACTGAGGCGAGCCGAGGACGAGTCGAGGCCGGTGCCGTCGATGTCGACGCGCTCCATGACGAAGCTGTTGTTGTTGAGCGTCGCACCCGTGCCCCGTCGCGCGTTGGCGCACTCCGCCGCGGCGGCGGAGCACGTCTCGAGCGTGTTGCCGACGACGGCGACATCGCCGCTCGCGTTCGTGCTGAACCGCGGTGTGAACGCGCGGTCGGCCAGGGCCGGCGACGTCAGCGCGAGGACAAGAACGCCAGCGAGTCGCACCGACCCTGCCAGCCAGCCCAAGCGATCCCGCACGGCTTCCCCTCTTTCCGAAACTCGCTACAGCGCGACCCATCGTACTCCGGCGCCGACGCCCCCGCCAGCCATTCCCCCCGCCAGGTGCGATCATTGCACTCATGACCGCGGTGGCAGTGCTGTTCGAGCCGGGCCGGGCGGGGATCGCCGCGCTCGAGGAGGCCGCCGAGCGCGCGGACGACGAGCTCATCGTGGTCGTGACCGCGCCCCAGGCGACGCAGCCGCGCTGCTGCGGCCCGTCGCCGGCGGCGTTCAACTGCGCCGTGCGCGAGGACTCCGCGGCGGACCTGCGCGAAGCCGAGCGGCTGCTCGGCGAGCGATCCGCGCAGACCCGCTTCGTCCTGCTCGTCGAGGGCCGCGATCCGCCGCTCGCGGAGTGGGCGAGGCAGGCGGGCGTCGACGTGCTCCTCCTCCCCGCCCGTCGCCGCCCGCTCGCCTCAGGCCGGCATCCGGAGCTCCGTGCCCTGCGCGAGGTGGATGGGCTCGACGTCCGCGTCGTTGACATGCGGGCACGCCTCGCCGCGCACCCGCGCTAGCCGCGACCGATGACGCGCTCGATGCCGCGAGCCAGCGGCTGGGTGAGTCGCGGTGAGACCCGGTGCAGCAGATACGGCACGGTGACCTGCCGGCGGGGTACGGGCACGATCAGCCGGGGCTTGACGATCGTGTTGAGTACGGCTTGCGCGACCTCGTCGGGCGACGCGCCCCGCTGGGCGTAGAACCGCGTCGCCTTGTCATGCATCGCCGCAAGGTCGCCGCGCATCGTGCTGGTGGCCACGATCGCCGTGTCGATGATGCCGGGGCAGATCGCGCTGACGTGGATGCCGCGCGGCGCGAGCTCGGCATTGAGCGCCTCGGTGAGCCCGACGACCCCGAACTTCGACGCGCAGTACGGGGCCATCTTCGCCGTCGGGACGATGCCGGCCATCGACGCGGTGTTGATCACCGAGGCGGGGCGTCCCTGGCCGAGCATCCGTGGCACGAACGCCTGCATTCCATAGGCCACGCCGAGGAGGTTGACCGCGATCACCCGTTGCCAGTCCTCGATCGTCGTCGCCTCGACATTGGCGGCGTGCCCGATGCCGGCGTTGTTGTGGAGGATGTCGACCCCGCGCTCGGCCGCGAACACCGCCTCGGCCAGGCCCTCGACGGCGCCCGGATCGGAGACGTCGACGGTATGGGCGACGGCGACGCCACCTCCGGACTCGATCTCGGTGACCACCGTGTCGGCGGCATGGGTGTTGACATCGGCGACGTGGACGCGGGCCCCGTGGCGGGCGAGCAGCCGCGCGCTCGCGCGGCCAATGCCCGACCCAGCACCGGTGATCACCGCAATGCGGCCGGTCAGGTCGATCGGCTGGCTCATGGTCTCTCCCTCTGGCTGATCAGGAATGGAATGCGGTACGGCTTCTACGTACAAAGTGCTGAGCGCGGGGCAGGGATGTCACCATTGCCGGCCGCCGGTCCGGCGCATAGCGTCTCATCACGGTGCCTCTGCTGCTCGCCACCCACACCGCCGCCACCGACGAGGCCCTGCGCCAGGTGCGCGACCCACATGTGTTCAAGTGGTACGCCGTCGCGCTGCTCGGCCTCGTCATCTACGCCTATGCCGTCGAGGTCGAGCGCGGTCGCTGGGACGTCGTCGCCGCCGGGCTCGCGGTGTGGTTCGCCGACTGGTTCAACGAGATCATCAACGGCGTCATCCTCCACGCCTCGAACACCGCGCCGCTGTGGGCGACGACGGGGCCGACGGCCTATCAGTTCCTCGTCGGGCTCAACGTCGAGATCTCGTTCATGTTCGCGCTCGCCGGCATCGTCTACGCCAAGCTCCTCCCCGTCGACCGCTCCGTACGGATCCTGGGAATGCCGAACCGTCTCGCCGTCGCGCTCGGGCTGTCGGTGGTCAGCGTCGCCGTCGAGCTGTTCCTGCACGCGACCGGCACGTTCCACTGGCACTACTGGTGGTGGAACACCCCGTTCGTGCTGCTGATCATCATCTTCGGCTACCTCTGGTTCTACCTGTTCGCCGCCTGGGTCTACGACTCCCCGCCGCGCAGGCGGTGGACGCGGCTCGGCACCCTGATCGCGATCGACGTCGTCCTGGCCCTCGTGTTCGGCGTCGCGCTCGGTTGGCTCTGAGCGCGGCGTGCGCGAGTTGGACGCTCCACGGAGCGCGTGCCGAATAGGATCGTCGTCACCCACGACCGACCGCAAGGAGAGAGCTGATGGCCGCGAGCAACCGCCGCCTCGTGCTGGCCGAACGACCCACCCACAACGTCAACGAGCACACCGTGCGCGTGGAGCAGGGTGAGGTGCCCGAGCCCGGTCCTGGCGAGGCGCTCGTCCACAACCGCTTCCTGTCGATCGACCCGACGATCCGGACGTGGATGGACGACGCCCCCGGCTACCTGCCACCGATCGCCATCGGCGACGTCGTGCGCGCGGGCGGCGTCGGCGAGATCGTCAGCTCGAACAGCGAGCGCTACACGGTCGGCGACCTCGTCTTCGGGCTCGCCGGATGGCAGGACTACACGCTCGCCGACGAGAGCGAGCACATGATGCAGGTGCTTCCCCCAGGCATCGACCCCACCGCGGCGCTCAGCGTGTTCGGCACGACCGGCATGACCGCCTACTTCGGCCTGCTCGACGTTGGGCGGATCGTCGAGGGCGACACCGTCGTCATCTCCGGCGCCGCCGGCGCCACCGGCTCGACGGTCGGCCAGATCGCGCAGGTGAAGGGCGCCGGGCGCGTGATCGGGATCGCCGGCAGCGCGGAGAAGTGTGCGTGGCTCGTCGACGAGCTCGGCTTCGACGCCGCGGTCAACTACAAGTCCGACGATGTCGCCGGGCGGCTGCGCGAGCTATGCCCCGACGGGATCGATCTCTATTTCGACAACGTCGGCGGCGAGCTGCTCGACATCTGCCTCGCCCGGCTCGCGCTCCGCGGGCGGGTCGTGCTGTGCGGAGCGATCTCGAGCTACAACGATCCCAACCCGGTCGGCCCGCGCAACTACCGCAACCTGATCGTGCGCCGGGGCCGGATGGAGGGCTTCATCATCCTCGACTACTTCGATCGCTTCCCTGCGGCCCAGGCCGAGATGGCGGGTTGGGTGGCCGAGGGCAAGGTCAAGTTCGCCACTCACATCGTCGACGGGCTCGAGAATGCGCCCTCGGCGCTGAACCTGCTGTTCACCGGCGGCAACACCGGCAAGGTCATCGTCCGGGTCGACGCGTAGGCGCGCTGCTCAGTTCACCTCGCGCAGGCGCCCGGTCTCGACTTCGTAGACGAAGCCGCGGACCGAGCCGTTGTGCGGGATGAACGGCGAGGCCTTAATGCGGGCGATCGACTGTCGGACGTCGCACTCGAGGTCGGAGAACGCCTCGGCGGCCCACTCAGGCTTGATCCCGGTCTCGTCCTGAATCGACGCCTTGAACGCGTCGTCGGTGAAGGTGAGCATGCCGCAGTCGGTGTGATGGACGAGGATGATCTCCTCGGTGCCGAGCAGCCGCTGCGAGATGGCCAGCGAGCGGATCTCGTCGTCGGATGATGTCGCTCCTGAAGTCAGGTTCGCTAGGGCTGGAGGGCCGGTTCGGCCGTCAGCTCCTCTTCGTAGGTCTGCGCCACGCGCTCGAGCTCCCCGTCCGGCCCGAGCCGGTAGGCACCGGTGCGCCGTAGCGGCGGCGAGTAGGCGTGGATCGTCACCGCCGGCCCCACCCCCTCGTGCAGGACACGATGAATCGCGCAGGGCGGGACGATGAAGGCTTCCCCGGAGCCGAGCACCCGGCTCGTCGGTGCGGCGGCGAGCCGCATGCGGTCCTCGCGTACATGCCCGTCGATCACGACGATCGCGGCGGCGGAATCATCGTGGTCGTGAAAGCCGGTGTCCTGGTCCTCGCTCCAGCAGATCAACCAGGCGTTGACGTCCTCGTCATCCCAGATCTGCTCGTTCCGGTCTGAGCCGTACACGAGCTGCCGGTGCCCCACCCGCCGTGCCATCGCCTCGGCGGCCGTCGGCCCGTAGCTCGAGGTGTCGTAGTAGCTGAGCGGGTCGTCGAGCTCGATCGCCGGGCCGCCGCGCGTCGTCAGCCGCTCGCTGAGCAGCGGGGCGCCGCCCGCGAGCATCGAGAAGACGACCGTCAACTCCGGATGGTCGCGCCGGCCGAGCGCGGCAAAGGTGACCCACGCCGCCTGCATCTGCGCCACGTAGTCGGTGAGCGCAGCCCACCACAAGGGGTCGCCGACGCTCGCCTCGCCGGGCCACTGCCCGGGCGCGCGTCCGGGATGCACGAACACCGGGACGTCCAGCGCAGCGCAGCGCTCGAGCACCGGCCCGATGAGCTCGAGGCGATCGGGCCCGGCGAGGGCGCCGGCCGGCAGCGACACGCCGACGCAGCCTCGGTCGAGCAGCTCGTCGACGTCGGCGGCCTCGGATCGGTCGAGCGCCACCGGGCCCCAGGCCCCAAACCGCTCCGAAAGCGCCCCGACCCCGTCGAGATGCGCGTCGATCAGCTCGAGGGCCTCGTCCCGGGGCAGTGCCTCGATGCCGATCGGACTCGAGATGGCGATCAGCGCCAACTCGAGGCCGTCGCGTCGTAGCAGGACCTCGCGCCGGTCCGGTGCCTCCGCCTGCTCGTCGATCACATAGGGCTGCTCGCCGAGGCTGTGCAGAACGGTCACGCCATCGGTCCGCCGCACCAGCGGCGGCTCGTCACGCGCCGCGAGTGCGTCGAGCAGCGGCGTGGTCCAGATGTGCTGGTGGACGTCGATGCTCGTCACACTCTGTATCATACACAACTGATTTGATTGACAAAGATGACTTTGGCAATCAGCGGCGTGTGCGATCGTCGACGTACGCGACTGCGGCGACGTATGCAACGTGCGTCCCGAGGCTGGTGAGCAGCACCGGTCGCGGCCACCGCCACGGCGGCGGCGTGTGGCCGAGCAGCGGGAACATCGTGAACGTCATCGTCATCAGCGCGCCGCCGAAGACCAGGCTCGCCTGAGGCTCGGCCAGGCGACGGCGCAAGAGCCCGTGGGCGAGCGCGAAGGCCGACCCGTACGACCAACGCAGCATGAGACCGACGTCGTCCTCTTCGCGACGGCTGACGTCAGGGAGGTGCAGGATCGAGCAGACGATCTGCCCGGGGACGGGGCCGTCGTCGTAGTCGAGCGAGCCGGTGACGCGCGACCTCAGCCGGTGCTCGAGCTCGTAGGCCGCGGACAGCGTCGCCGTTCCGGCGACACCGGCGGCGAGGCTGCGGACGGGCCACGGCAGGGGCAGGGGCACGCGCACATTGTTGCTCGTTATCGCGCCTGATGACTCAGGAACGGGGCGAGGGGCGTGGCCGACGTGGATGGGAGTCCTCGGCACCGTCGGCCGGCGGGGCGACGCCCCCGGGTCGGTGGCCGTCGGCGCTCAGCCTCAGCCTCCCGGCCTCGGTGAGGTCGTAGAGCCACTCACGGTCCTCGGCGTCGTAGCGGTCCCGTTCGATCAGCCCGTCGCGCACCGCCGTGGCCCAGGCGTCCTGCACGGCCTCCTCCTCGGTGAACAGCTCCCAGGCGACGAGGTCGGCGCTCGCGCCCCGCAGCTCGGCCACGGTGGCGAGCAACGTCTCGAGGTCGATCTGCGGCGCGGGCACCATCGGCCCGGGCGGTGCGCCGATCGCCTCGGAGGTCACGCGCGCGACCGCCGGGCCCGACCCGAGCGAGCTCCCGTCGAGCCCGAACTGTCCGCCGTCGCGATTCGCATAGCCGTTGCCGCCGGAGCGCTTGACCTCGTAGAGAGCGGCGTCGGCGCGCTCGAACAGCGTCGCGGCCTCTGAGCCGTCGGGCTCGATCGGGGTGATGCCGATGCTCAGCGTGAGCCGGATCGTCGCGCCTGGGCCAGACTCGGTTGCGACCGCCCCGCGTAACAGAGCCTGCGCCACCGTCGCCGCCTGGGCGAGGCCTGCGTCGGGGAGCAGGATCGCGAACTCGTCGCCGCCGATCCGGGCGACGACGTCGCTCGAGCGCAGATGGCTGCGCAGGAGCGTGGCCGTCGTGATGATCGCGTTGTCGCCCGCGAGGTGCCCAGCTCGGTCGTTGATCGACTTCAGTCGATCAACGTCGACGAGCAGCAGCGAGCCGCGCTGCCCGTACCGCTCGGCGCGGGCGAGGTGCCGCGTGAGCTCGGCGGCAAAGCGGCGCCGGTTGAACAGCTCGGTGAGCGGATCGGTGTCGGCGAGCCGTCGGAGCTCGCTTTCGCGCTCGCGGCGGTCGCTGGCGTCCTCGAGCATGGCGACGGCGAACACCGACTGGTCGGCGAGGTCATCGACAGGACGGACGTTGAGCTCCGTCCACACGTCGGCGTCGCCGTCGGCGAGCAGGCGCAGCTCCTGGCGCAGGTGGCGGGTGACGCCGGAGAGCAGAAGGTCGAGCTGCGAGGTGCTCCAACCGCGGTCATCGGGGTGCACGAACTCCGGCAGCGGCCGTCCGAGGAGCTCGGTCTCCGGGCGCCCGAGGAGCTGGCACGCCGGCCCGTTCGCGCGCCGGATGACCGCCTGGTCACCGAGCAGCACGAAACCGAACTGGCCCGCCTCGATCGCAGCGGCCAGAACTTCGTTGCCGTGCTCGTCGCTCGGCGCGCCCGGAGCCGCCTGCTCGACCCCCGGTGTCGGGCCAGCGGCAACCCCGGCGGCGGGATTGCCGTCATGCCCTTCGGTCATACCTCGGTCTTGACTGTACGCCATGGCGTTTCGATCCAGAAACGCATCGTCAACCGGGGACGGTGGGTTTAGCCCTGAGCGCTCCGCCGACCGGGTTCAGCCGCTGAGTGTCAGCGCGGGTACATCCCGCCGTTGAGCGACACGAGCCTACCCTGGGCTAATCCGCCCGGCAGCGGGTAGCGGAGAATGCAAGGTACCGACGCCGAGAGAAAGGACGACGTCTGATGAGCCACCGCCCCGAAGGACACCGCTGATGGCCGGGAAGCCGACGATTGCCGTGCTCGGAGCAGGCGGCACGATGGGTCTCGCGATGGGTCGTAATCTCGCGCGGGCGGGGTATCCGATCCTCGCCTGGAACCGCTCCGCCGCGCGAGCCGCGCCGCTCGCCGACGATGGCGCGGTGCTCGCCGGCTCACCTGCCGAGGCAGCAGCCGGCGCCGACATCGTCCTCACCATCCTCGCCGACGCCGATGCTGTCGAAGAGGTGATGAGGAGCGCCCTCACCGCCGGGCTCGGGCCCGACCCGTTGTGGCTCCAGATGAGCACGATCGGTGAGGCCGGCACCGAGCGCTGCCTCGCCCTCGCCGGCGAGCGCGGCATTGCCTTCGTCGACGCGCCCGTGCTCGGGACCAAGGAGCCGGCCGAGCAGGGCCAGCTCGTCGTCCTCGCCTCGGGCGGCGACGCCCTGCGCGAGCGGGTCATGCCGGTATTCGACGTCGTCGGCCGGCGCACGATCTGGGTCGGCGAGGCCGGCTCGGGCACGCGACTGAAGCTCGCCACCAACAGCTGGATCCTCGCCGTCGTCGAGGGCACAGCCGAGACGCTCGCGCTCGCCGAGGGGATGGGCCTCGATCCCCAGCTCGTCCTCGATGCCGTCGCCGACGGGCCGCTCGATCTCCCCTACATGCGGCTCAAGGGCAAGGCGATGATGGCCCGGGAGTTCCCACCGTCGTTCCGCCTCGCGCTCGCGGCCAAGGACGCGGGGCTCGTCGAGGAGTCGATCGCGCGCCGCCGGCTCGACCTCCCGCTCGTCGCCGCCGTCCGCCGGCGCTTCGACGCCGCCACCGCCGAGCACGGCGACGCCGACATGAGCGCGATCTTCCTCGAGAGCATCCGCGGCCTCGAGGGTTCCTGAGCGACCTCGCCGGGCTGAGCTCCGTCCGCCCCGCCAAGATCTGTGGGGACGCCGTAGGGAGCCTGCGGATTACTACGCAGCACAGTCGAAAGACGGATGCACATACTCCAAGATTCCATGGAGAGAGTTGAGTGCAGCGTCTGCCGCCAGGTGGTGGGGATCTACGAGCCGGTCGTGATTCGCACGTCGTTCGGGAGTCGTCGCTCATCGCTTGCCCGCGAGCCCTCGCTCGGCCAGACCGGTGAGGAGCTGCTCCACCTCGAGTGCGCGCACGAGTCCGGCATTTCCGCCGGTGCTCCCAGTTACCCGGGCTTTGCAATCACCGATAACGGCGGCTAGGTTCGTGGCCGGGCGGCCCCTCCGGGGCCGCCGTCACAGAGAGGAGAGACCAAGGTGGAGGCCTCGACGGCCCTGTCCTCGATCCCTTCACGCGCCGCGCGCGTGCGGTCGTCGCTGACCGCGGAGGAGTGGCGCCGCGTCGGGGTAATGGCCGCCGTCGTCGGCGGATTGCACGTCGTCGGCTTCGGCATCCTCCTGCTCGTCGTCGCGCCCGCACACCTCAGGCTCGGCACAGCCGGGACGTTCGCCATCGGGACCGGCCTGACCGCCTACACGCTCGGCATGCGCCACGCCTTCGACGCCGATCACATCTCGGCGATCGACAACACGACCCGCAAGCTCATGGGCGAGGGCAAGCGCCCGCTCAGCGTCGGCTTCTTCTTCTCCCTCGGCCATTCGACGATCGTCTTCGCGCTCGCCTTTCTGCTCGCCGTCGGCGTGCGGGCGCTGAGCGGCCCGGTCCGGGCCGGGGATTCCGCGCTGCACCGAACGACGAGCCTGATCGGCACGTCGGTCTCCGGCACGTTCCTGTACGTGATCGCGTTCCTCAACATCCTCATCCTCGTCAGCATCCTGCGCGTGTTCGGAGAGATGCGCCGCGGCCACTACGACGAGCACGAGCTCGAGCAGCAGCTCGAGGCCCGCGGACTGATGAGCCGGGTGTTCGGGCGGCGGCTGAACGCGATCACCGAGCCGTGGCAGATGTACCCGGTCGGTCTCCTGTTCGGCCTCGGCTTCGACACCGCCACCGAAGTCGCGCTGCTCGTGCTCGCCGGGACGGCCGGAGCGGCGGGACTCCCCTTCTACGCGATCATCTGCCTTCCGGTCCTGTTCGCGGCCGGGATGTCGCTGCTCGACACGATCGACGGATCGTTCATGAACTTCGCCTACGGCTGGGCCTTCTCGCGGCCGGTGCGCAAGGTGTTCTACAACCTCACGGTCACCGGATTGTCGGTCCTCGTCGCGCTGTTCGTCGGCACCGTCGAGCTCGCCGGCCTGCTCACGTCGCGGCTCGGCCTCCACGGCGCGCTCGCCGACTGGCTGGCGAACTTCAACCTCAGCACCGCCGGCCTGATCATCGCCGGGATGTTCCTCGGCACATGGCTGCTCGCGGCCGCCGTCTGGCGCTTCGGCCGGATCGAGGAGCGCTGGGGTGCCGCGCTGAACTCGAGCGGCGAGGGCACCGGGCGTGCCCCGGTGAGCGGTCACCTCACCGGCTGACGCGGCTAAGGTCTTGGTGCGATGAGCACCGCCGACCCCGCCCGCGAGTTCGATTTTCGTTTCGCCGACTCCTACCGGACGGCGGCACGGCTGTTCGGCATCACCCCCGCGCACACCGGCGTCAGCGTCGGTGCGGATGCGCTCGTCGCTCGCTACGGCCGCTGGAAAGCGACCGTGCCGCTGAGCAACATCAAGGCCGTCGAGGTGACCGGCCCGTACTGGTTCGTCAAGACCGCCGGGCCACCGCGGCTCGGCGTCACCGACCGCGGCCTGACCTTCGCCAGCAACGGCGACCGCGGTGTGCTCATCACCTTCAAGGAGCCGATCCGAGTCATCCCGGGCCTGCGCCACCCCGAGCTCACCGTGACCGTGGCCGACCCCGACGCGCTCGCCGCGCTGCTGCACGAACGGGCCGGCGTGTGATGCCGTCGCGGCTGCCCCGCGTCCGCCGGCGCCGCCCGGCGCTCGTCGTCCTGCTCAGCGGCCTGCTCGCTCTCCTCGGCGCCTGCGCCGCCACCGGCGCGGCCACGCCCGCGAGCGCGAGCCCGACCCGGGTGGCCGTGTCCGGCGTGCGCGGCAAGCGCTACTGCGAGCTGCTGCTCGTGCACAACTCGGCCGCGGGGATCGTCGCCGACGTCTACAACACCTTCGGTAAGAACAACTGCCCGCCGGGCCCCTGGCACGGGATCGACACCACCGCGGTCGCCCACGCCAACCACGACATCATCGTCGTCCGAAACGGTCCGCGCTACTGGCTGATGGACACGATCGTCAAGCTCCGGCACGGGCCCGAGGTCGTGAAGCGGTTCGGCACGCTCGACATGATCGAGGAGGCAACGCTCGCCGTCGGGCAGCTCAAGCAGACGCCGTTCACCGTCCACCGCGTCGACCGCACCACCGAGTTCGACTACGCGCGCGGGCATACCGTGTTCGAGCTCACCGCCCCGCACGGGGAGCTCTGGGTGATGCAGGCCTACAGCCAGCAGGTCGACCCATCGCTCCGCCAGGGCGGTCTCGCGCAGCTCGGCTCGCGGCTGACGCTCCCCGCCGGATGGCACTATCGCGTCCGTCGGCTGACCCGGCCACTGCGGATCGTCACCGTCCGCACCGACGCTCAGGTCGTGCAGGACAACCTCGACAACACGTACTCCCGGGTCCGCTGACCCTCAGCCGGTCCGGATCGTCCGCGTCGACCCGATCACCACGCCGTTCGGCGCCACCGCCTCCACGACGGCGTAGCCGCGCGGCGTGATCGGTATCCCCGTCTCGAAGCCGGTGTCGGGGACGGTTCGGACCGCGCTCAGCGTGCTCGGACTCGCGCCGGTCAGCACGCGCCACGCGGACACGACCGTTGCCCCGTTCCAGCTCGCGTAGATCGTCGGCGTCTTGCCGCCGGCGTAGGCGACCGCCGGCGCGGTCGCCGGGATCCCGATCCACGGGAAGCGGTAGACGCGGTAGTTCGCGTCGGCCCCGACGAAGTGGCCGTCGAACACCACCTGCCCGCGGGAGTTGAACTCGGTGAAATAGCCCTGCTGGCCCCAGCCCACGAAGCTCTCCCCTGCCGCGAGCTGCTGATAATCGCCCTCGAAGTTGGACAGCAGCGCCGGCCCGTGCGTGAGCTCGGTCGCCTTGTAGGCCGTCATCCGCTTGAAATCGAGGAACAGCTTCAGACCACGTGACTGATGATGGACCGCCGGCGGTCCCGCGCCGTTGTCGAACATCGTGATCCACATGTCGCCGACCGACCGCACGCGGACGTCGTGCTGGAACGCGAACGACGCGCCCGGAGCCATCTTGAAGCTCGAGTGCTTGCCGCCCAGCCGCCACATGACGTCGCCGGAGGCGTGGTCGATCTTGTACGCGGTCCACACGTTGCGCCCGGAGACGATCAGGTTGCCGTCGCGGTCAGGCTCGACGGCATTGACGTGGAAGTAGTCGTAGGGGACCTTCGGCGGCGGCACGGCGACCTCGGAGTCGCTGATCGGCACGCGGTCGAGGCTGTCCCATTGGAACAACACGAGCCCCGTCGGGATGTCGATCTCCTGAACGACCGCGTCGAGCACGGCGCGACGCGCGCGGCCGCTGTTCCACCACACCGGGTAGTACGCGGTGATGAGCGCGGTGCCCTGCGGCGTGATCCGGAACTCGTGGAGGTCCGCACTGACCCCGTTGCCGGCGCGCACCGTGGCCACCTGCCGATAGGAGGTGTCGTCGATCACGTCCTCGCCGATGCCAACGCCCGTCGAGACCCATCCCTGCCACCAGGTCAGGACCGGTCGGCCCTGATAGCTCTGCACGCGTAGATCGGAGGAGATGTCACGGGGCGCAAGCGGCTGGAACCAGATGAGGCGCCCGTCGGGGCCGAGGATCATCGGGCCATTCTGCACGGGCCCCTGCTGAGGGCTGAGGAAGATGTCGCCCGGCGTCGCGCTCGGCGACCGCTTGTCGATCACCACGGTGGCGGGGACGAGATCCGGGCGTGACCGGAACTGCTGGACGTCCCCGCGCACCCGCTTGGCGTTGGGGATCGGGCTGTAGGGGAAGGCACCCGCCGGCTGGGCGACGGTGAACTGATAGCGCCCGCTCTTCGCCCCGAGCACGGGGAACGGAGCGTTGACGGTGACCACCTCGCCGGGAGCGAACGCGCGGAGCGGCACGAAGCTTCCACCCTGGTCGTCGGAGTCGGCCTTCACCGCGCCGCGGTGACCGCCGCTGCGCGAGCCGGTCACGACGACCCCGTTGAGCGCGGTCGGCGGCACGCCACGGAACGTGATCTGCGTCGTCGGGGCGGCGACGCGCCCACCCGCCACGGGGAACACGCTCACCGATGCGCCGGCCGGCGAGGGAATGAGCGCGATCACGGCAAGCGTCGCGACGATCGGCACGGCAAAGCGCACTGGGGTCCTGACCTTCATCGGTTCACCTCTCTCCAGAAGCCCGCGAGCGACCGTCCGCTCGCGCCGTCGCGGAGAACCTATCCGCTCCGCGTCCGGAATTCCCGTCCGGGAACCGCGTTGTTTACACGCGCTTGACGAGCTCGTCGAGCGGCCGGCGGTTCGCGCGGGTCAGCCAGTCGTCCGGCGTGCGCCTCTCCGGCGAGGGGTCCCGGGCCGGATAGCCGAAGGTGAGCACGATCACCGGCCGCTCGCCGTCGTCGAGACCGAGCAGCCGGCCCGTCGCCTCGACATCGAGCATGCCGTTGGGACACGAGCCGATGCCCTCGTTCCAGGCGGCGAGCGCCATGTTCTGGGCGGCGCGTCCCGCGTCGAAGCTGAGCGGTCCCCGGCCGTGGACGGCGATCGCGATGATCAGCCCTGCGCCGCTGACGTTCGTCGGCTCGTACACCGACTCGGCGAGCTGCGCGCGCACCTCCGGGTCGGCGACGACCACGAAGCGCCACGGCTGCGTGTTCATCGAGCTGCCGGTGATGCGGCCGGCCTCGAGGATCCGCCGCTCGGCGTCGGCCGCGATCGGCCGCGGCGCGTAGTCGCGTACCTCTCGTCGGCTGGCGATGGCGAGGAAGGTGTCCACGGCACGCAAGCGTACGTGGTCATCCCGCGACCTGTCGCCGTCCGACACGAGCCGCGCGCCGCCCGGACGGTCGCGAAGTGCGTCCCCGGGAGGACCCAGATCCTTCTGGGTCCTCCCGGAGGGGCTGAGGAAGTGGGGGCGCAGTTCCTCAGCCGGTACGCACCACGATATTCCCCCCGTCAGACGGGCATAAACCGGCCTGATACACCGTCATCCGGAGACTTTGATGCCCCCCGGCGTCACGAGGGTCCGAGGCCGGCCATTGGCCGTTTGAGGACGAGCGGCGGCGGCAATGAACACGGCATGAGCACTCGCGACGAGCACCGAAACCCCGCCGACGCCCCGGACAACGTCCCCGACGTCGAGCCCCACCACGCGCTCAACACGCCGGTGGGCGAGCCCGACCCGACCGAATGGCCCGATCCGTATGACAGCCGGCCGGATCCGCGCGACCCGCCCGACCCCGACCAGGCGCCGTTCGGTAGCGAACCCCATCCGGCGACGGGCAGCACGAGCACGAGCGCCCCCCATCCCGATCAGGATCCCGAGGCCTACCGCTCCGAGCGTCCCCGCCGGGACAACCTCGACGATTAGTCCTCGAACTCGAACAGCGCCTCGGTCTCGGTGAGCTCGAATACCCGCTGGACGGCGCGCGGGCCGCGGATCAGCTTGAACGGACGCTCCGCCGTGCTCCACTCGCGGTGGACGGTGATCAGGGCATGCAGCCCGGTGCTGTCGAGGAAGTGCAGGCCGCTGAGGTCGATGACGACGCGCGCGGGCGGCAGCGAGCCGACCATGTCGAGCTTACGCGTGAGTGTGTGCGCGGTGGCCATGTCGAGCTCGCCGTAGAGAGCGAGCACGAGGGTGCCCTCATCCCGGGAGGCACGAATCGTGAAGTCGCCCGGCGCCGAGAGCTCCTCCGTCCAGGCATCCCCGCCCACCCCCGGCCACTGGTTGCCCTCGCCCGCATGGCCCGCCCCGGAGGGCGGGCCGGGACGAAACGGTGATTCGGACACGGGCGGCTCTAGGAGAGTGGCGGTCGCCGGTCGGCCCAGGGCGCGACGGCCTCGATCTGGCCGGCCAGCGAATAGAGGACGTCCTCGGCCCCGATCCGACCGACCAGCTGCACGCTGAGCGGCAGCCCGTCGGATCCGATGCCCGCCGGGATCGTGATGGCCGGCTGACCGGTGAGGTTGAACAGCGGCGTGAAGGGCGTGAAGCGCCCGGCGATGTCGATGGCCAGCGGCGCCGGCTTGCCAAACCCACCCTCGGCGGCGATCGCCGTCTTGGCGAGTCCCGGCGTCATCACGACGTCGAACTCGTCCCAGAGGCCGAGGATCCGCGCGGTCGTCTTCGGCCGCTTGTCGAGCAACGCCTGGCGACGGCGGTCGGGCACGACGTAGCGCCCCATCGCCGCCATCTGCTTGGTGAGCGACTCGAGCTGGCTGCGGTCGGGCAGCGTGAGCGACTCCTCGTAGATCCCGCGCACCCATGTCTGGAGGAACTCGAGCTGAGCCAGCCCGTATGCCGGGTCACGCTCCACGACGTCATGACCGAGGCCTTCGAGCTGACGCCCGATCCGCTCCCAGCCGCTGCGCTGATCGGCTGAGACCTTGCCCAGCAGCCCGGGCGGGAGCTTGCGGGAGAGGGCGATGCGCAGCCGGCCCGGCGCCCGGCCGGCCGCCTCGAGGTAGCTGCCGGAGAATGGCGGCGCATGATGCGCGTCGGCCGGCGTCGCGCCCTGCATGACGTCGAGCATCAGCGCGCTGTCCCGCACCGTGCGGGCGAGACCGCCGTACACGCTCAGCCCGAGCCAGCCCTCGCGGGCCGGCTGGGTGGACACCCGGCCCCGGGTCGATTTCATGCCGACCAGGCCGCAGCACGCCGCGGGAATCCGGATCGACCCGCCCCCGTCCGAGCCGGACGCGCACGGCACCGCGCCGGCCGCGACCGCCGCCGCCGAGCCGCCCGACGAGCCGCCTGGGGTGCGGCTGAGATCCCACGGGTTGCGCGTGATCCCGTTGGCCTCGGTCGCCGTCCAGGGGAAGATCGTCAGCTCCGGCACGTTGGTGATGCCGATCGGGATCGCTCCGGCCGCCCGCAGCTTGCGCACCACCTCGCCGTCGGCCGTCGCGGGGGGACCGTAGGTGCGGGAGCCCCGCGTGGTCGCCTGGCCGGCGACGGGAATGTCGTCCTTGATCGCCACCGGAACGCCGGCGAGCGGACCGTCGCCCACCGATTCAGCTGCGGCGAGCGCCTCCTCGGCCATCATCACCCGGAAGGCGTTCAGACGCGGGTTGAGCGCCTCGATCCGTCGCAGGCACAGCTCGACCAGCTCCCGCGGCGCCACCTCCCGCCGGCGAACGAGCTCGGCCAGGGCAGCGGGTCCTTCGAAGATGAGCTGTTCCTCGGCGGCGAGCGTCACGGCTGTAGCTTCGCAGTCCGGGCGGTGTCAGTGCAAGCGAGGTCGGTGCGGGAACCGCGGCCTACGGCGCGAGCGCGAGCAACAGCTCGCGGATCGCGCCCGGATAGCGGTAGCCGATCCCCCCATGGCGGCCGTCGAACAGCTCGAGCGTGTACTCCGCGCCGACCTTCTCGAGCTCGGCCGCGAACGCCTGGGCGCCGAGGTCGAGGAACCACTCGTCGCTCTTGCCCGCGTCGAGGTAGATGCGCCGCATGCTCCGCAGCGCCTCGGAGAACCGGGGAACCATCCGCACGGGATCGAGCTCGAGCCACTCCGCCCACACCTCGTCGATCACCCGGCCGGTCGCGATCTCGAACGGGAGCCGCACCTTTCCCGGTCGCTCGGGATCCGGCGTGTAGGCTGCCGCGTAGGCGTACAGGGAGAAGGCGCCGCCGAACCTGCCCCAGTCGAAGTGATCCGCGTCGGCGACGCGCTGCAGCAGCACCTCGAACGAGCCGTCGAAGCTGTCGCGCAGCGTCCGTGCGACGACGGGGAAGTCACGGAGGTAGCACGCCTCGAACAACGCGTCCCCGGCGTGCGAGGCAAGCGCGCCGAAGACGTCGGGCCGGAGCATCGGCACGACCATCGCCCCGTAGCCACCCGACGACTTGCCCGCGATACCGCGGTGCTCCCGGCCGGCCAGCGTCGGGTAGCGCTCGTCGACGAAGCCGACGATGTCGTCGCACAGATAGTCGAGATAGCGCCCGGTCCCCGCCGAGTTGAGGAACTGCGAGCCGCCGAGCGAGGTCCATGCGTCGACGAGCACGACGATCCCCTCGGGGGTGTCGCCCGCGGCGAACATCGCGTCGAGCCGCTCGACGATGTTCGGCTCGAAGGCGGCGCGGCTGAGCCAATCGTCGACCTGCCCGCTGTAGCCCTGGATCACGTACACCGACGGCACTGGCCCGGTGTGCCGCCCGGAGGCGAGGCCCGGCGAGCGGTAGACGTACAGCGGCCGCCGGGGAGGATCACCGAGCGGGTTGTCGGCCAGTGCGTCGGACTCGACCACGAGCTGGTCGAGCGCCCCCTCCAGCGGACGCACCCACGGGGGCCCGGCCGGCTCATGCACCTCTCGCGCGGTCACCGAGCGCACCGTAGCGAAGCGAGCCTGGCAACAAACCCCCCGGATAGGAGCTCGGTCCCGGGGGTAATATCGATTCACCGGCCCGTGCAGGGCCCCGAGGACTGCCCCGGATGCGGGAAATGACCGACCAACTGAAGAGCGCAACCAACGGCGCGGGAGCCGACATCGACGCAACCGAGACCAGTGAATGGCTCGAGGCAGTCGACGCCGTCGTCGAGCACGACGGTCCCGACCGCGCCCGGGAGATCCTCACCCAGGTCGTCGAGCGCGCCCAGAACGCCGGCACCGGCCCGATCGCCACCCTCAACACGCCCTATGTCAACACGATCCCGGCCGAGCGTGAGGCACAGCTCCCCGGCGACCCGGAGCTCGAGCGCCGGCTGCGCTCGATCATCCGCTGGAACGCGATGGCGATGGTCATCCGGGCCAACAAGACCTCCTCCGAGCTCGGTGGCCACATCGCCAGCTACCAGTCGCTCGCCACGCTCTACGAGGTCGGCTTCAACCACTTCTGGCACGCCTCGCGGGACGGCGTGCCCGGCGACCTCGTCTACTTCCAGGGCCACTCCTCGCCCGGCAACTATGCCCGCGCCTTCCTCGAGGGCCGGCTCACCGAGGCACAGCTCGACGGCTTTCGGCAGGAGGTGTCCAAGCCCGGCGGCCTGAGCTCGTATCCGCACCCCTGGCTGATGCCCGAGTTCTGGCAGTTCCCCACCGTCTCGCTCGGCATCGGCGCGATCACCTCGATCTACCAGGCGCGCTTCATGCACTACCTCCAGGCGCGCTCGCTCGCCCCGACCGAGGGCCGCAAGGTGTGGGCGTTTCTCGGCGACGGCGAGATGGACGAGCCGGAGACGATGGGCGCGATCGGGCTCGCCGGCCGCGAGCGCCTCGACAACCTCATCTGGGTCGTCAACTGCAACCTCCAGCGACTCGACGGCCCGGTGCGCGGCAACGCCAAGATCATCCAGGAGCTCGAGGCCGACTTCCGCGGCGCGGGCTGGAACGTGATCAAGCTCATCTGGGGCGCGCGCTGGGACCCGTTGCTCGCCGCCGACACCGATGACCGGCTCGTGCGGGTGATGGAGGAGTGCGTCGACGGCGACTATCAGACGTTCAAGTCCCGCGACGGCGCCTACGTTCGCGAGCACTTCTTCGGGCGCGACCCGGTCCTGCTCGAGCGCGTCGCGCACATGTCCGACGATGAGATCTGGCTGCTCAACCGCGGCGGCCACGATCAGCAGAAGGTCTACGCCGCCTACCACGCCGCCGCCGCCCACACCGGCCAGCCGACGGTGATCCTCGCCAAGACGATCAAGGGCTACGGCATGGGCGTCTCGGGCGAGGGTCAGATGATCACCCACCAGGCCAAGAAGATGACCGAGGACGCCCTGCTCCAGTTCCGTGACCGCTTCGAACTCCCGCTCACCGACGAGCAGGTGCGGGCGGCCGAGTACTACAAGCCGCCCGCCGACGCGCCCGAGATGGTCTACCTGCGCGAGCGCCGCGAGGCCCTCGGCGGCTCGCTGCCCGCCCGCCGGCGCACCTCCGGTCCGGTCGCCGTCCCCGACCTGTCGCTGTTCGGCGCCCAGCTCGCGGGCACCGGCGAGCGCGAGATCTCGACGACGATGGCGTTCGTCCGGGTGCTCGCGGCGCTCCTGCGCGACAAACAGATCGGACCCCACGTCGTCCCGATCGTCCCCGACGAGTCCCGCACCTTCGGCATGGAGGGCCTCTTCCGCCAGGTCGGCATCTACTCGCCGGTCGGCCAGCTCTACCAGCCCCAGGACTCCGCCCAGCTCATGTTCTACAAGGAGGATCAGCACGGCCAGATCCTCGAGGAGGGCATCACCGAGGCCGGCTCGATCTCCTCGTTCATCGCCGCGGGGACGTCCTACAGCGCCCACGACGTGCAGATGATCCCCTTCTACATCTACTACTCGATGTTCGGCTACCAGCGGGTCGGGGATCTCGTGTGGGCAGCGGCCGACAGCCGCACCCGGGGCTTCATGCTCGGCGGCACCGCCGGACGCACGACGCTCAACGGCGAGGGCCTACAGCACGAGGACGGCCACAGTCACGTCCTGTTCTCGGTCGTGCCCAACTGCCGGGCCTTCGATCCCGCCTTCGGCTTCGAGGTCGCGGTCATCATCCAGGACGGCCTGCGGCGGATGGTCGGCGAGCAGGAGGATGTCTTCTACTACCTCACGCTGCTCAACGAGAACTACAGCCATCCGGCGATGCCCGAGGGCGCCGAGGAGGGGATCCTCCGCGGCATGTACCGGTTGCGTGAGGGGTCGGGCTCGGGGCCGCGGGTCCAGCTCCTGGGGTCGGGCGCGATCCTGCTCGAGGTGATCGCCGCGGCCGAGCTGCTCGAGTCGGAGTTCGGCGTCGCCGCCGACGTGTGGAGCGTCACCTCGTTCACCGAGCTGCGCCGCGACGGCATCGAGGTCGAGCGCTGGAACATGCTCCATCCCGTGGCCGAAGCCCGTTCCGCCTACGTCGCCGAGTGCCTCGACGCCGATCGCGGCCCGGTCGTCGCCGCGACCGACTACATCCGCACCTTCGCCGACCAGATCCGCCAGTGGGTCCCGGGCTCCTACCGAGTGCTCGGCACCGACGGCTTCGGCCGCAGCGACTACCGCCGCTGGCTGCGCCGCTTCTTCGAGGTCGACCGCCACTACGTCGCCGTGGCCGCCCTGAAGGAGCTCGCGGACGCAGGCGCGTTCCCACCCGAGCGTGTCGCCGAGGCGATCGCCACGTTCGACATCGACCCCGACGCCCCGCTGCCGACGACGGTATGAGCACGGCCGAGCTGATCGACGTCGAGGTTCCGGACATCGGCGACTTCTCCGACGTGCCGGTGATCGAGCTGCTCGTCGCGCCGGGGGCGACCGTCGCCGCCGACGACCCGCTGATCACGCTCGAGTCCGACAAGGCGACGATGGACGTCCCCGCCCCGTTCGCCGGCGTCGTGCGCACGATCCACGTGGCCGTCGGCGACCGCGTCTCCCAGGGCACGCTGCTGCTGAGCATCGAGCCCGAGGGCGCCTCCCCGGCCTCCGGGCCGAGGGCGTCGCACATCGCCTCCGAGGGCCTGCCGTCCGAGGCGGCGTCGCCGGACGCGATCGAATCGGCGCTCGAGGCCGAGCCGCCGGATGCCGCCCCCGCCCCGGCGGTGGCCGCTGCCAACGGTGGTGGCGGACCGGTCTACGCGAGCCCGTCGGTGCGCAGGCTGGCCCGCGAGCGCGAGATTGACCTCTCCGGCGTGAACGGCACCGGCCGCAAGGGTCGCATCACGGTGGCCGACGTCGAGGGGTTCGTGTCGACAGGCCCGGCTCCGGCTCCGCCGGGCGGGCCCGGGTTGGGCCTGGATCTGCCGCCGTGGCCGACGGTCGACTTCGCGCGCTACGGACCCGTCGAGCGCGTCGAGCGCACGCGGATCCAGCGCATCTCCGCGCCGAACCTCGCCCGCAACTGGGTGATGATCCCCCACGTCACCCATAACGACGAGGCCGACATCACCGACCTCGAGGCTTGGCGCAAGCAGCTCAACGGAGAGCAGGACGTGAAGCTGACGATGGTCGCGTTCCTCGTGCTCGCCGTCGTCGCCGCCCTCAAGGAGTTCCCCACGTTCAACTCATCGCTCGACGGCGACGAGCTCGTGCTCAAGGGCTACTACAACATCGGCTTCGCCGCGGACACCCCGCAGGGCCTCGTCGTGCCGGTCATCCGTGACGCCGATCGGCTCGGGCTGCTCGAGGTGGCGGGCGCGCTGACCGAGCTGTCTGGAAAGGCGCGCGCGGGCAAGCTCTCGCCGGCCGACATGAGCGGTGGCACGTTCTCGATCTCCTCGCTGGGCGGAATCGGCGGCACGTCGTTCACCCCGATCGTCAATGCCCCGGAGGTCGCCATCCTCGGCGTCACCCGCTCGGCCATGAAGCCGGTGTGGAACGGCTCGGAGTTCGTCCCGCGGCTGATGGTCCCGCTGTCGCTGTCCTACGACCACCGGGTGATCGACGGCGCCGACGCCGCCCGCTTCGTCGCCTATCTCGTCCGCGTGCTCTCGGATCTGCGGCGGGCGCTGCTGTGAGCGCCATCGAGGTCCCGGTCCCCGACATCGGGGACTTCAACGACGTCCCGGTCATCGAGATCCACGTCGGCGCCGGCGACGAGGTCGCGCTCGAGGATCCGCTCGTCACGCTCGAGTCCGACAAGGCGACGATGGACGTCCCGTCCCCGTTCGCCGGCACGGTCAGCCAGCTGCGGGTGTCGATCGGCGACCGCGTGTCGGAGGGCAGCGTGCTGCTCGTCCTCGAGACCGACGGCGCGGAGCCGTCCGCGGGCGCCGCTGCCCCGGCCGCCCCCTCCGACGCCACTCCCGCGCCGGGGGCCCCGGAGCCCCCCGCGCCCGAGGACGACGGCGAGGACCACGAGGCTCAGGTGCTCGTCATCGGCTCGGGGCCGGGCGGCTATAACGCCGCATTCCGCGCCGCCGACCTCGGCCTGCGCACGATCCTCGTCGAGCGCCACGAGTCGCTCGGCGGCGTCTGCCTCAACGTCGGCTGCATCCCCTCCAAGGCCCTGCTCCACGCCGCCCGCGTGATCGCCGAGGCCGAGGAGATGGCCGCCCACGGGGTGTCGTTCGGCGACCCGCAGGTCGACATCGCCGCGCTGCTCGAGTGGAAGCAGTCGGTGGTCGGAAAGCTCACCGGTGGCCTCGCCGGGCTCGCCAAGCAGCGCAAGGTCGAGGTCGTCCACGGCGAGGCCCGCTTCGACGGGCCGCACGCCGTCGTCGTCGGCGAGCGCACGATCACCTTCGACCACTGCATCGTCGCCGCCGGCTCCTCCGCCGCACGCCTCCCGATGCTCCCCGACGACGAGCGGATCATCGACTCGACCGGTGCCCTCTCCCTCGCCTCGATCCCCGAGCGCATGCTCGTCATCGGCGGCGGGATCATCGGCCTCGAGATGGCGACGGTGTACGACGCGCTCGGCGCTCGGGTGACGGTCGTCGAGCTGCTCGATCAGCTCATCCCCGGCTGCGATCCCGATCTCGTGGCGCCGTTGCGCAAGCGGGTCGCGAAGCGCTACGAGGCGGTCATGACCGGCGTCGAGGTCGTGTCCGCCTCGGCCGGGGATGGCGGGATCACGGTCGAGTTCTCAAGCGGCGCGTCGGAGAGCTTCGACCGCGTGCTGGTCGCGGTGGGGCGGCGGCCCAACGGCCTGTCGCTCGGTCTCGAGGCTGCGGGCGTGACCGTCGACGAGCGTGGCTTCATCCCCGTCGACGCCCAGCTGCGCACCAACATCCCGTGGATCCACGCCATCGGCGACATCGTCGGCGGCCCGATGCTCGCCCACAAGGCCTCGCATGAGGGCAAGGTCGCGGCCGAAGTCATCGCCGGCGAACCGGGCGCCGCCTTCGACGCCCGCACGATCCCCTCGGTCGCCTACACCGACCCCGAGGTTGCGTGGATGGGCCTGACCGAGACCGACGCCAAGGCGCAGGAGATCGAGTACGAGAAGGCGGTGTTCCCCTGGGCAGCCTCAGGCCGGGCGCTCTCGCTCGGCCGCGACGACGGGCTGACGAAGCTGCTGCTCGAGCCCGGCACCCGGCGCGTGCTCGGCGCCGGCATGGTCGGCGTGAACGCCGGGGAGCTCGTCGCCGAGACGGTCCACGCCCTCGAGATGGGTTCCGACGCCGAGGACCTCGCGCTCACGGTCCACCCCCACCCGACCCTGTCGGAGACGGTCGGCTTCGCGGCCGAGATGGGCCTGGGGACGATCACCGACCTTCTCGCCCGTCGGCGCTGAGCAGCCGCTCGAGCTCGGTGCAGAGGGCCGGCCCGTCGTCGGCGATCCGCGGTTGCGTCGGCCGGATCACGCGCAGGTCGTGCAACTGGAGAATCGCGTCGCGACGACGGTCGGCCTCGAACTGCGCCCGGGTGCGATGGAAGTCGTAGCCGTCGACCTCGACGACGAGGCGCTGCAAGGGCCAGAAGAAGTCGACGGTGAAGCCGGCGACGACGACGTTGGCCTGCGGCTCGGGTAACCCGTGCTCGCGGATCAGGGCGAGGAACTGGCGCTCGAGCTCGGACCGCGTCCAGGGCGCGGGCCCGGTGAAGTCGGCAACCGCCTCGATCAGCGACCTCCTGCCGTGGCGCCCGGGATTGCGCTCGATTGTGGCGTCGATGTCGCGGCGGTCGAACAGCTCGAGCCGCTCGGCGGCCTCGAGCGCGAGCCTGAGCTGCTGGCGGCGGGCGGTTTCGGCGAGGTCGAGGAGCGTGCGGGCGACGGTGGTGACCGGGATCCCGTCGACCTTCGTGACGTCCGCGGGGTGCAGGTTCCGCACGGCATGGAACCGGACGCCCTCGACCTTCCGCTTCGAGTGCCCGGGGCCGGTGACGTCGATCGGCCCGGCTGCGACGGGCCTCAGGCCACGGAGCGCCGCCGCTGCCCGGTGACTGAGCACCGCGTTGCTGCCGCAGGCGATGACGGCGGCCATCCAGCGCCCCTTCCTCGAGAGGCGGCGATGGCCAACGGCATAAACGCCACGATGCAGACGATGGAGCCGGCCGTCCTTGACCATCCGCCGGATCGTGCTCTCGCTGTAACCGAGCGCATAGAGCTGCTTCACGCCGACCACTCCGTGCTGCTTGAGCGCCAACCGCGCGAGGATCCGACCCCGTGGGGAATCTAACCCGTCACTATGCGCGGCAGAATTCCCCACCCCGCCACAGTCCCACCGTTCGCGTTACCCGTGGGTCACGGCTCGTGCCAACTCTGTGGAGGAACGTCACGGAATCCCGGGCGGTCTCGTGCCCGGGGCCGTGGCCAGCCCGGGCGGTCTCGTGCCCGGGGCCGTGGCCAGCCCGGGCGGTCGTGCCCGGGGCCGTGGCCAGCCCGGGCGGTCGTGCCCGGGGCCGTGGCCAGCCCGGGCGGGGCACCGTCGCGGACGCGAGCGCGGGGCCCGCTACTTCTTCCGACCGCGCAGAAACCGCCGCGCCGCCATCAGGGCGCTGAGGAGGACCGCGACCTCCATCGCGAACCGCGCCGGCCCTCCCCGCCGCTGCACGAGCGACGGCTTCGGGTGCGGGTGGATGGCCGGCATCGGGAACTCCTCGGCGGCGAGCACGTCGTGCGGCGTGGGGTCGGCGTGGGGGCCATCGGGCACCTTGAGGGGATCGTGCCGGTGCAGCTCGTGGAGGTCCGGGTCCGGCCCCGGCACGCCGTAGTCCTCGGCGGCGAGGATGTCGTGGGCCGGCTCGAGCTCGGGGTCCGCGGCCGGCACGACGAACGCCTCGGCGGCGAGCACGTCGTGCGCTTCCTCGGTCTTGTCGGTTCTCTTCCGTTCGGTCACGACGCGCATGTTGGCAAATACGCCCAGCCCGTTCAGTCAGCTACGTGGCGGCCACCCCCTCCGTCTGCTCGCAAACGACCCAGGGCACGCATCTCTGCCGAATAATCTCAGCGTCCTACACTAAGATCATCACAGCGCAGCGGGTCAGGTTCTCAACCCGCTGTGGTACTCTCTTATCGGAAGTAAGCAACTACTGAAAGTGAAGCCTTGATGTCCCGCCTTCTCCTAGTCCCGTTGGATGACGCCGTCGTCTTCCCCGGTATGTCGCTCACCCTTTCGGTGGACGCCGGTGAGGAGACGCGGGTGCTGCTCGTGCCCAAGCACGAGCATGAGTTTGCGGGCGTCGGCACCGTCGCCGACGTCACCGATCATGTTCGTCTTCCCGGCGGCGCACATGCCGTCGCCCTGACCGGGGTGCATCGCGGCACCGCCGGCGCGGCCCACACGATGCCCGACGGCCGTCTGTTCGTCGAGGTCGAGGAGCACCCCGACGAGGTGCCCGTCGACGGCCGTACCCGCACCCTCGAGCGCGAGTACCGCGCCACCGTCGAGGAGATCCTCGAGCTGCGCGGCGACGATGGCCGCATCTCTGCGTTCCTGCGCAGCATCGCCGACCCCGGCCCGCTGGCCGACACCAGCGGCTACTCCCCCGACCTCACCTACGAGCAGAAGCTCCAGCTGCTCCAGACCATCGACGTCACCGACCGGCTCGAGCTGGCACTGCGCTATCAGCGCGAGCGCCTCGCCGAGCTCCAGGTCCGCAAGCGCATCCGCGAGGACGTCGAGACCGGCGCGGAGAAGCAGCAGCGCGAGTACTTCCTGCGCAAGCAGATGGACTCGATCCGCAAGGAGCTCGGCGACGACGACGCCTCGGTCATCGAGGAGTACCGCACGAAGATCGACGAGGCGGGCATGCCGCAGGACGTCCGCGAACAGGCCGAGAAGGAGCTCGGCCGTCTCGAGCGCGTCGGCGAGCAGAGCGCCGAGTCGAGCGTCATCCGCACCTACCTCGACTGGCTGATCGCGGTGCCGTGGAGCGGGCGCTCCGAGGAGCGCCTCGATCCCCAGCACGCGCGTGAGGTGCTCGACACCGACCACGCCGGCCTCGACGACGTCAAGGACCGGATCGTCGAGTACATCGCGGTCAAGAAGCTGCGCCAGGAGCGGGGCATCACCGAGGACAAGCGCTCAGGCGCGATCCTCACCCTGATCGGCCCGCCCGGCACCGGCAAGACCTCGATCGGCGAGTCGATCGCTCGTGCCACGGGTCGCGAGTTCGTCCGCATGTCGCTCGGCGGCGTCCGGGACGAGGCCGAGATCCGCGGCCACCGCCGCACGTACATCGGCGCGCTGCCGGGCCGGCTCGTCCGGGCCCTGCGCGACGCCGGGACGATGAACCCGGTGATCATGCTCGACGAGGTTGACAAGGTCGGCGCCGACTGGCGCGGCGACCCGAGCTCGGCGCTGCTCGAGGTCCTCGACCCCGCGCAGAACCACAGCTTCCGCGACCACTACCTCGACGTCGAGCTCGACCTCAGCGGTGTGCTGTTCATCGCCACCGCCAACGTGGCCGACACGATCCCCGGTCCGCTCCTTGACCGCATGGAGGTGATCCGCTTCGACGGCTACACCACCTCGGAGAAGACGGCGATCGCCCGCGGCTATCTGTGGCCGCGACAGCTCGAACGCAATGGTCTGCGGCCCGGCGAGGTCGAGATCACCGACGAGCTGCTCGGCACCATCGTCACCGAGTACACGCGCGAGGCCGGCGTTCGCCAGCTCGAGCGTGACCTCGGAACGCTGCTGCGCAAGACGGCGACGAAGATCGCCTCCGAGCAGGTGGCGCCGCCGGTGAGCATCGATCTCGACGCGGTCCGCGACGCGCTCGGACGCCAGCGCCACTTCCAGGAGTCGGCGATCCGCACGGCGGTGCCCGGCGTGGCCACCGGACTTGCGGTGACCGGAGCCGGCGGTGACGTGCTGTTCGTCGAGGCGACGGCGATGGAGGGCAAGCCCGGCCTGACCCTCACCGGGCAGCTCGGCGACGTGATGAAGGAGTCGGCGCAGATCGCGCTCTCCTACGTCCGCGGCCATGCCGAGTCGCTCGGCGTCGATCCGCACGCGTTCGACGAGCGCTCGTTCCACGTCCACGTCCCGGCGGGCGCGATCCCCAAGGATGGCCCGAGCGCGGGCGTGACGATGGTGACGGCGCTGGCCTCGCTGCTCAGCGGCCAGCCGGTGCGGCACACCGTCGGCATGACCGGCGAGGTGACCCTCCAGGGCCGGGTGCTCCCGATCGGGGGCCTCAAGCAGAAAGTGCTCGCCGCGCACGCCGCCGGTCTCACCGACGTCGTGCTGCCGGAGCGCAACCGGGGCGATCTCGACGACGTCCCCGAGGAGGTCCGTGAGGCGATGACCTTCCACTTCGCGATGACGATCGACGAGGTGCTGAACGTCGCCCTCGAGCCGGCCCCAATGCCCGCAGCCGCCTAAATCGGCAACGCGTACGGCGGTGGCCCGCAGCCTGGCTGTGGGCCACCGCCCGCCGCCGCGCGGCATGGCCGTGGCCAACCGCCGGCGGCACTTCTGCCGCGGGTGCCCTGGTCGCCTGATGGCGAGGTGGGGTAGCGTGAGGGTATGAGCACCATCACCGCCACAGAAGAGCAGCGCATCGTCGACCAGGCCCCCAAGCAGCTGTACATCGACGGGGAGTGGCGCGATGGCGCGAAGGGAACCCTGTCCGTCGAGGATCCGGCCACCGGCGAGTCGCTGTGCGACGTCGCCGACGCCTCCGCCGACGACGCGATGCAGGCGCTGGACGCCGCCGTCGCCGCCGGCCCCGAGTGGGCCAAGTACCCGCCCCGTGAGCGCGGGGAGATCCTCCGCCGGGCCTTCGAGGCGCTCGTCGAGCGCAAGGACGAGCTCGGCCTGCTGATGACCCTCGAGATGGGTAAGCCGCTGAAGGAATCGACGGCGGAGATTGTCTACGCGGCCGAGTTCTTCCGCTGGTTCTCGGAGGAGTCGGTGCGGATCGACGGCCGCTACCAGGTCGCCCCGACCGGGCTGGGCCGCGTGCTGACGATGAAGCAGCCGGTCGGCCCATGTCTGCTCATCACCCCCTGGAACTTCCCGATGGCCATGGGCACGCGCAAGATCGGCCCGGCGATCGCGGCCGGGTGCACGATGGTCGTCAAACCGGCGCAGCAGACCCCGCTGTCGATGCTCGCGCTCGTCAAGATCCTCGAGGATGCCGGGCTGCCCAAGGGCGTGGTCAACCTCATCACCGCCTCCTCGTCCGGGGAGACGATGGGTCCGCTGATCGCCGACCAGCGGCTGCGCAAGCTGTCGTTCACCGGCTCGACCGAGGTCGGCCGCACGCTCATGGGCCAGGCGTCCGAGACGCTGCTGCGCCTGTCGATGGAGCTCGGCGGAAACGCGCCGTTCATCGTCTTCGACGACGCCGACATCGACGCCGCCGTCCAGGGCGCAATGATCGCCAAGATGCGCAACATCGGCGAGGCGTGCACGGCCGCCAACCGCTTCCACGTGGCCGATAAGGTCGCCGAGCAGTTCGCCGAGAAGCTCGCGGCGGGCATGGGCAAGATGAAGGTCGGCCGCGGCACCGAGGACGGGGTCGAGGTCGGGCCGCTGATCGACGCCAAGCAGCGCGCGAAGGTGGCCGAGCTCGTCGAGGACGCAATCGGCCGGGGAGCCCAGGCGGTCGTCGGCGGTCATGCCCGCGAGGGCGCCGGCTACTTCTTCGACCCGACGGTTCTCACCGACATCCCTGACGACGCCAACCTTCTCCAGGAGGAGATCTTCGGCCCGGTCGCGCCGGTCCGCGGCTTCTCCGACGAGGATGAGGCGATCGCCGCGGCCAACAACACCGAGTACGGCCTCGTGGCCTACGTCTTCACCCGCGATCTCAAGCGCGCCCTGCGCGTCGTCGAGGGCCTCGAGACCGGCATGGTCGGCCTCAATCAGGGCATGGTCTCCAACGCCTCGGCCCCGTTCGGCGGCATCAAGCAGTCAGGCTTCGGCCGCGAGGGCGGCATCGAGGGGATCGCGGAGTACCTCGAGACGAAGTACGTGGCGATCAACCTGTAGCCGGGTCGGCGGAAGGCGGGGAGCGCAACGCGCCCAGCGCTGCGCACTTGTCATCGCCTCCGATCACGTATGTTCCCCGGCGATGGCGATGAGGGGTGAGCCTGATGCTGGAGATCTGCTCGACGCGGCGGCCCCGCACCTCGTGCCGGAGCGGGTGGTGGAGATCGCTTCGGCGCAGGCGGAGTGTCCCGTGGCGGTGTACGTGCTGGACCTGGAGGGGTCGTTTGCGCTGCGCCTGGCCGGAGACGGGGAGCGATTTCCGGACCGGATCCGGGCGCCGGTCGGAGTGGGACCGGAGATCGTTCCGGAGGCGATGCCGCGCCTGAGGGAGCTGGTGGTCGATCGCGTGGGACCGTCGACCTTATGGCCGATGACGGTGCGCGATCGGGTGATGGGGTTTCTGCTCGCCCGGGACGGACCGGCGAGGGACCTCGGGGCGTTGCCGGGCCGGGCCGGCCTGGCGCTCGAGTTGGCGTCGGGGTACACGGACGCGCTGCACGCCGTCCGCCGGCGGATGGTCACGCAACCCGGCGCGGAGATTCAGCAGAACCTGCTGCCGCCACGGATCGCCCGGGTCGACCGGGCGGAGGTCGCGGGTGGGGTCTTGCCCGGCTATGACGTCGGCGGCGACTTCTTTGACTACGCGGGCAACGCGGACGGCCTGTGGCTGATCGTCGCCGACGCGACCGGCAAGGGCAACTCGGCCGCAGCCCTGTCCTCGCTGGCGATCGGCGCGCTGCGTGCCGCCCGCCGGGCTGGTGCAGGACTGCAGGAGACCGCGCGGGCGCTCGACGAAGCGATCTTGGCGCTCGACATGGACCGGTTCCTGACCGCGGTGCTCGCGTCGTGGGACGCCGATACATGTCGGCTGCGCTGGATCAACTGTGGCCATCCGACGCCTCTGATCCTCCACGCCGACGGACAGGTCGCCGAGCTCGACGGCGATCGCACCTACCCTCTCGGCATCCGCCTGACCGAGCGGACGTTCCCGGTCCTCAGCGCGACCGTTCGGCCGGGTGACCGCCTCGTCATGTACTCCGACGGTGTCAGCGAGCGCCGTACGGCAGATGGAGGTCGCTTCGGCGAGGACGCCGTGCAAGCGCTGCTCGCCGGGCTGGGTACCCGCTCGGCGGCGATGACCGTGCGTGAGATCCAGGACGCGGTCATCGGCGCCTCGCCTGAGCCACTGCGCGACGACGCAACCCTGCTTGTCGTCGCCCCCCACGCGTAGGCCGACGGTCACCCTGCCACCGTTTCCGCTCCCGCGTAGCTGTGCGGGCTCGGGGGTAGGCTCGGGTCGTGCGCGAGCAAGCCCGAGAGCCGACGGTCAGCACGCGTGACGACATCGCGATCATCACCGTGTACGGCGAGCTCGACTTCGCACGCTGCGTCAAGCTCGCCCCCGAGCTCAACACCGCGCTCTCCTCCCCAGCGCGAGCGCTCGTGATCGACCTCGAGGCCGTCTCGCTGGTCGACTCCTCTGGACTCGCGCTGCTCCTCAACGCGTTCCGGCGCCTGGACCACACCGGGCGCCGGCTCGCGATTGCCTGTCCCCTGGGATCACCGCGGCGCGCATTCGAGCTGACGACGCTCGATCGCCAGCTACCGGTGCACGAAACCCTCCACGACGCGCTGGCGGCAGTGGGCGCCGGCTGACCGGCGACGGCGCCGGCCGGCCCGTGTCTGCCCGCCACGCGACCGCGACGTGGAACCACGACCGGAGAGGCCCCGCCGCCGGGACCCCTCCGGGACTCACCTGCCGGGGCTACGGCACGGCGCCGTAGGAGTGCTCGGCCCGGAGGTACCGGGAAGCGACCCGGGTCGCCGACCTGACCGGGGTGGCCCCGGTGCCGCGGTACTGGATCAGCGGGTAGTAGGGATGGGCCGCCCGGGGCGTCGAGACGGCAGTCGTGCCGCTCGAACCGCGGATCGAGAGTGCGGCTGCCGCGATCGCCAGCGTGACGAGCACGCTGATGGCGAGGACCGGGACGGTGGCTGCGCGCTTCAGGTTCGTTCCGATGGGATGGGCGGGCTGTGGGGTGAGCATCTCTGTCTCCTGTGGTGAGCCGGCGGTGAGAGCCGGCGTGGTGGGTGGTGCGAGCTCGTGAGCGGACTGTGGCGGGGCGTGGTTTAAGCCCGGCAGGAGTTCGGTAAGAGCGCTCCGTCGCCGTCGGCGGGGGCGGGTGGTAGGCTCGCCGCGCAGGCAGCGGCGAGGAACTGGGTTCGAGGGCATCCGGAGGGGCTTGGATCACGTAATGCGCTTTGGGATCCTCGGTCCCTTGTTGGTCGTCGATGACGCGGGCCGCGAGCTCGCGCTCGGCGGGCTGAGACAGCGAGCCGTGCTCGCCGTCCTGCTCATGCACGCCGGCGAGGCGCTGTCGAGCGATCGCCTGATCGACGAGCTGTGGGGGGAGCGGCCACCCGCCACGGCCACCAAGACGTTGCAGGTGTACGTGTCGAACCTGCGCAAGGCGCTCGATGAGGGCGTGCTCCTCACGCGAGCGGGCGGCTATGTCCTCGAGACAGGCGAGAATGGGCTCGACGTCGCCCGGTTCGAGGTGCTCGCCGGCGAGGGTCGTCGCGCGCTCGCAGCCGGCCGGCCCGATGTCGCCGTCGCGCGCCTTCGCGAGGCGCTCGAACTCTGGCGCGGGCCGCCGCTGGCGGACTTCGCCTACGAGGCGTTCGCCCAGGGTGAGCGAGCCCGCCTGGAGGAGACGCGCCTCGCCGCGCTCGAGGATCGGATCGACGCCGAGCTCGCGCTCGGCGAGCACGCACGACTCGTCGGTGAGCTCGACGCGCTGGTGCGAGAGCACCCGATGCGGGAGCGCTTCAGCGCCCAGCTGATGCTGGCGCTGTACCGCTCTGGGCGCCAGGCCGAGGCCCTCGAGGCCTATCAGCGGGTGCGGGCGCACCTCGCAGAGGAGCAGGGGCTGGAGCCGGGGCCGGACCTGAGGACGTTGCAGCAGCAGATCCTCGACCAGGCACCCACGCTGGATCCGAGCCCTTCGGTCAAAGGCCTGACCCCGTCGAGGGGCGCCGGCACCTCGAGCGCGCTGCCCCGGCCCCTGACGCCCTTGATCGGTCGCGCGAGGGAGATCGAGACGATCTGCGGCCTGCTGACGAGCCCAGACCTCCGGCTCGTCACGCTCAACGGGGCCGGCGGCGTCGGTAAGACGCGGCTCGCCGTCGCCGTCGCCTGGACGCTGCTCGATCAGTTTCCGGGCGGGACCTTCATGGTCCGCCTCGCGGGCGTGAGCGACTCGGCGTCGATTCTGCCGATGGTCGCAGAGCAGATCGGCATCATCGGCCACGGAGACCTGCCGCTTCTCGACGTGCTTGCGCACCGGTTCGCGCACGAGCCCGCGCTCGTGGTGCTTGACAACTTCGAGCAACTTGTTGCGGGATCGGCCGTGCTCGCCGAGCTGTTGTCCTACGCCGCCGAGCTGCGGGTGCTCGTGACGAGCCAGGTCCCGTTGCGCATCACTCCCGAGCGAGTCATCGACGTCGGCCCGCTCGGGACCGACGACGCCTTCGCGCTGTTCGTCGATCGCGCCCGGTCGGTGACGCCGGACTTCGCTGCCGAGGACGATGACCGCGGGGCGGTCGAGAGCATCTGCGCCCGCCTTGACTGCATGCCGCTCGCCATCGAGCTTGCCGCCGCGCGCATCCGCGTCCTCGGGACGCGGTCGCTCGAACAGCGGCTCGAGCGACCGCTCGAGCTGCTCACCGGTGGTGAGCGCGACCTACCCGAGCGCCAGCGCAGCCTACGGGCCACGATCGGCTGGACCCATGGGCTGCTCGATCCAGGCCAGCAGGGGCTGTTGAGCCGATTGGCGGTCTGCGTCGGGCCGGTCCCGCTGTCGCTGATCGAGGCCGTCGCGCAGACGGACGCCACCCCTGCCGAGACCCTCGATCGGCTGGAGGGACTGCTCGAGTTCTCCTTCGTCCGGCGACGAGAAGCCCCGGACGTAGGCGTTCGTTTCGCGGTGCCGCAGGCCCTTCGCGACTTCGCGCTCGAACGCCTGGCCGCCACCGGCGACGAGGACGAGGTGCGCCGGCGGCACGCCGAGCACATCGAACGTGTGGCACATGCTGCCCGCCTTTGGAAATGGGGAGCGACGATCGAGCAACGACTCGGTCTCAGGGCGGTGCGCGACGAGATCCGGCCGGCGGTGGCCTGGGCGAGAGATCACGACCCCGAGCTTCACGTACGGCTGTGCGCCGCCCTGGCCGCGTACTGGGTGTACGGCGGCGTGCTCTCCGAGGTGGCGGAGGAGCTGCGCCAGGGGCGTGACAGCGGCGTCGGCGGCGCCGCCGACCGCGCTCTCATCCTCAGCGTCCTGGCGAAATGTGCGCAGCTGGAGGGCGCGGGGAGCGACCCTTGCGAGCTGGCCGACGCCGCGGTCGCGGAATGGCGCGAGGTGGATGACGAGTACGAACGGGCGCTGGGTCTTCCCTACGTCGGCTGGGTCCTCACCTGGGCGGGTCGGCACGACGACGCAATCGCACTCGACGAAGAGTCCCTCGCGACGCTGCGTACGCAGGGTGATCGCCGGCTGATCCTACGCGGCCTGGTGTTTCTCAGCCATGTGCTGGCCGACGACGGGCAGATCGATCGCGTCGAGGCCCTGCTGTCCGAGGCGGATGAGCTCGCGCAGGGAGACCCGGTGTGGGAGTTGGCGGCGATACACGGCGATTGCGCCTATCTACGGGGCGACTACGCTCGCGCGCTGGAGATCTATGCGGACAGCCTCCGGTGGACGAGCACGACCGACGAGTCCCACCAGATGCTCATGGACCTCCGCTGCATCGGTGAGAGTCTGGTCCACCACGGCGACCCCGAGACGGCGCTCGTGGTCTTCGAGCTGGTGCGGCTCGAGGAGGAGCGGACGGGCCGGAGCGGCGATCTGCCGATGCTCGTTGAATGGTTCGGTGAGGCGCGGCGGACCGCGCGCGAGTCGGTGAGCCCGGAGGCCGCCGAGGGGGCGATCGCCCGGGCCCGTCGGGTGCGCGTGCCGGACCGGGCCGCCCACGCCATCGCGCTCGCCCAACGCGCGGCGGCGGTGTAGCAGGCGCGGGGACGGGCGCCCCGGGGTCATCAGCCGCGCCCTCCGGGTGTTGCTCTCAGCCTGGCGGCGCTGACCGCCGGCGCCGCCGGTGGCCCACGACGACGTCGACGGCGAGCAGCGCGAGCAGCGACAGCGCCGACATGGCGAACAGCGGCGCGAAGTCGCCATAGCCGACGTACCGGAACGCGACGACGTGCGTACCGGCCGGGACGTCGGCCGCGACGAGGGCCGGCTCGACGACCCTGGTCGGAACGGATCGCCCGTCGACGGTCGCCTGCCACCCGGGATCGAACGACGCGCTGAGGACGACAGTCCCCGGCGCCCTCATGCGCACCGTGCCGGCGACGCGGCCGAACGCGAGCGCGGCGGATTCGCGCAGGACGCGCCCCGGAGGCGCTTGGCCGCCCGCGAGCAGCACCCCGCTGACGGCGTGGCCGGGCCCGTAGCGGACGGCGGGGTAGATGCCCTGGGCGGCGAGGTCGGAGCCTAGGAACGACCGGCTGCGCAGCCCGACGTTCGTGCGATCGGCGTCGATCGCGCCCTCGACCCGCGCGACGTGGAGGTAGCCGCCGTAAGCGAGCCGCCAGAGGCGGTAGTCGCCGGAGGTGGCGACCTGCCGCGCCGGCACGGGCGGCCGCATGCCCGCGGGCAGGACGAGCCAGCGGATGCCGAAGATCGCGTAGTCACTCGGGTTGCGCTCGTCGAAGAAGAACTCCGAATCGGTCATCAGCGACGCAGTCCGCAGCGTGTACCCGACCTCGTCGACGTCGCGGCTCTCGAGGTACTTGAACACCGGGACCTGACCGACGGTGAAGCTCGTACCCCAGTTCGACGGCAGGCCGGCGTAGACGCGGCCTCCCCCGCCCTGGTGCACGACCGCAAGCAGCTCGTCGACCTGTGTGCCCTGGACGGACTCGGCGACGCGCTGCGCCGAGATCGCGTCCGCGTTGTGACCGGCGACGCCGTGGAGCTGGGACCACGCCGGCGCGAGCACGACGAGCGAGACGATGACCGCGGCGGCGGCAATCCACGCCTGGGTGAGCCGCGAGCGCATCTCGAGACCACCGCCGGCGAGGCTCCGGATCATCTGACTGGCCCGGGCACCGAACCAGGCTGCGCCGCCGCCGGCGAGCAGCAGCGCCGCGAGCTGGACACCTATGGTGAAGCGCCGGAAGAAGATGTCGCGGCTGCCGGGCAGCAGGTCGGCGAGCGCTCCGAACGTCGTGCGACCGAAGGTGAGCAGCAGGCAGACGACGAAGACGACGACCAGGGCACGGCTGTCCTCGTCGCGGCGCCAGCGGATGACGGCGACGATCAGCCCGATCGCCGCGAGCACGGTGAGCACCGGCAGCCGGTCGTAGTCGAGCAGCTTGCCGGAGACCAGCCAGCCGAGCATCTTGCCGGCGCCGTAGCCGTTGACGAGAGGCGTCGCCTGCAGCAGCTCGTTGGTCGCGGCCCACGGCCGCTGCGCGAGGAGCGGGACGATGACCCAGGCGCAGGCGAGGAGCGCGCCGAGCAGCACGACGCCCGCCCGGACCACGCGCGCGCCGAGGCGCTCGCGCGCGAGCAGCGGCCAGAACAGAACCGGGATGATCGCGAGGTAGCCCGTCTCGAAGTGCAGGACCGTGGTGAGGGCGATGAGGAGTGCGGCGGCAAACAGGCCACGTCCGGTGCGCACCGCCCGCCAGCTCAAACCCCAGGCCAGCGGCAACGTCATCGACGCCCACAGCTGGGTCCAGACTCCATAGCCGATCCAGATGTAGGCGCGGGCCTCGTAGCCGACGCCGATGACGCTCATCACGAACGGGCTCATCGCCGCCGACGCGGCGGCGGCCCAGCGCCCGAACCCAAACAGACGCGCCGCCAGGTACACGCTGAGCGGCCAGGCCGAATAGAGGACGTACAGCGTCCAGCGGAAGGCGGCGTTGGGGCCGGTCAGGGTCCCGAGGGCGCCGGCGAGGATGGCCGGCAAGCTCTGGTAGTGGAGGAACTGGGGCGAGCCGAGCCCGAGGTAGGGAAACCACGAGGTGAGCGGAAGCTGCCCGTGCTGGAGCTGGAGGGTCGCAAAGCGCACCATCTGCTCGTGCAACGAACTGTCGTTGAGGTACGCCACCGGGGCGGTCTCGGCCCGGAAGCTGACCCCGTTCCAGACCACGGCACACGCGACGACGACCCAGCTTCCCCACCGCCACGGGCTCCGCGCAGCCGACTCGGGCCCGCGGTCCTCCGAGGGCTCAACGGCTGTCGCGACATCAGCGATGGGAGCTCTGCCTCTCGGTTGCGTCGTTGATCACCGGCCGGCGGCGCCGTTCCGTGACCCACCGGTGGCCGGGATGCTAGGAGTTGCCGCTGACCGACGGCCTTGGAGGGATCCCCCGCGCGCGCCGACAGGACGTTTCGCCTGGGCAGCGAATAGCCCGGGCATGTATGTGGGACGGGTGATGAGGACAGCCGCGCGGGAGCTCCATTACGTCTTCCGGGGCCATACGCCGCTGCATGAGCGGCTGCGCGATCGGCTCGCGGCGATCGCGCTGGTCACGATCGGGCTCGACCTCGTGTTCGCCGCGCTCGCGTTCGTGTTCGAGCACGGTCAACCGCAGACCGAGCTCAAGAGCTATGGCAGCGCGCTGTTCTGGACCTCGACGCAGCTCCTCACCGTCTCCTCGCAGATCCAGAACCCGTTCTCGACGGGCGGCCGGATCCTCGACGTGATCATGGAGATCTACGCGATCACCGTCGTCGGCACCGTGGCCGGGTCACTCGGGGCGTTCTTCGTCGGCCAGGGCCGCCAGCTCGAGAGCGAGGCCGAGAAGGAGGCGAAGAAGCCGGCGGCGGGGTGAACCGGCTCGAATAGGATGCGGGCGATGGGCGACCCCCGCTTCCTCGCGGTTCAGCACATCGCCTGCGAGCCGCCGGGCGCGTTCGAGGACGAGCTGCGCGACCGCGGCGGCACGCTCGAGCGGGTCGAGATCGATGCGGGGGACCCCCTCCCCGACGTCGGCGAATTCGCGGGGATCATCGTGATGGGCGGCCCGATGGGCGCCTACGAGGACGAGCGGCTGCCGTGGCTCACCGCCGAAAAGCGATTCATCGCCGCCGCCGTGGCCGCCGACGTTCCGGTCTGGGGCGTGTGCCTCGGCGCCCAGCTGCTGGCCGCGAGCCTCGGGGCGAACGTCGGCCCAGGCCCCGAGCCGGAGGTCGGAGTGCTGGCGGTGCAGCGTACGACGGCCGGAGCGACTGATCCCGTCTTCTCGGTCGCGCCCGAGGAGTTCCACGCCCTCCAGTGGCACGGCGACACGTTCACGTTGCCGCCGGGCGCCACCCTGCTCGCTCGGTCAGCGGCCTACGAGCGGCAGGCGTTCCGCGTCGGGCGGGCCTACGGGCTGCAGTTCCACGTCGAGGTCGGTGTGCCGCTCGCCACCGAGTGGGGCGCTGTGCCGGCCTACGCCGCGAGCCTCGAAGGGCTCCTCGGCCCGGGCGCGCTCCCCACCCTGCTCGGCCAGATCGGCGAGCGCGAGCAGGGAATGACCCGCCTCGCCCGGCGCCTCTTCGGCGCCTGGCTCGAGCGCGTCGTCGAGATCACTCCGGCTTCGCTGTCCGCCTAGCCTCACGCCGCTCCCGGCGCTGCTCCTCACGCGCAGCGCGCTGAGCGTTGGACCGCTTGGCGGCAGCCCCGCGCAGCCCGACCGTGAACGGCCCGGCGAACGGCGCGTAGACGCGGTGGACCTCGCCGGCGCCGCAGTGCGGGCAGGAGGCGAGCTCGCCGGCCCGGGCCATCGCCTCGAACGGCTCGCCGCAGGCCTCACACACGAAGTCGTACAGCGGCACGAGCGCACTATAGGCCCGGACCCGCGGCGGGGCTACAGGCGGGGCTAGAGCCGACGGCGGGGCGGCGCGTCGACCGGCACCGCGTCGGGATGGACGACGGTCGCCCGACGCCGATCGTTCCAGATGAACATCCACATCAGGCTGATGATCAGCCCGACGACGCCGACGATCATCAGGATCGTCCCGACCGTGTGGATGTTGAAGCCGTGCGTGGTGACCGTCACCGCGAAGCGGAGGATCGCGCCGAGGGCGATGAGGAAGAGTGATGTGCCGAGTCCCATGTCCAGTCCTTTGGTTTCTGGAGCCCTGCGGGGCTCATGGAGCGGGTACCGAGCACGCGAACCGGGTCACGCCGCGGGCTCAATCGCGTGGCTACCCGGTGCAAGGTGCTGCAAATCGCGCGCTGGACGGATGGGCGACGAGCGGCGTCGCCCTCCCGCTCGGGCGTCGGCGCACCGTCCCGGAGATGGGCGAAGACCTTCGCACCCGCGCTGGCACGCTCTGTACCCTGAGGGGCAGCGCATGGCCTACGCCGAGCAGAGCCCGCGGATGAGGGGACCCATCAACGAGCACGCCTCCGCGCTCGCCCACGAGTGGAGGCGGCTGACGCGTGCCGCCACCGTGGTCGCCCTGCTGACCGCGCCGGCCTTCTTCCTCGTGCTCTTCGAGAGCAACCACCTCAGCCTCGTGTTGTCGCTGGTCATCACCGTCATCGCGGTGATCGGCTTCCGTGGCCTCGTCGAGGTGATCGTGCGCAAGCTGATCCCGTCGCCGAGCCTCTACGGAGCGGACGCCGAGCTTCGGGAGGAGGACATCGTCGCCCGCCGGCGCTTCTGGTACTGGCGGGGCCGCTTCCGCCTCCTGTTCGTGCTGATCCTGATCGGCCTCCTCCTCCTGTTCCTGTGCCAGGTCCTGTTCTGGTTCGCGGGGGTCCCGTCGTCGTTCTTCAACCCGATCCCGGCGCTGCGCCAGCTCTACCCCGCCTCGGAGCTGCCACAGCTCGCGCTCGTGTTCATCCAGCTGCCGCTCTTCTTCCTGATCAACTTCGCGATCTTCTTCGGACCGTTCCTGCTCATGGCGGTGCGCCAGATACGCAGCTACGAGCCCGGGGATGCCAGCTGGGGCGTGAAGATCGACGACGTCCGTGGCCAGGCCGAGGCCAAGGAGGAGATCACGCGCGTGATCACGCTGTGGCAGTCGGGTGAGGAGTTCGAGAAGGCGGGCGGCAAGCGCGAGCGCGGGCTGCTGTTCCTCGGTGCACCGGGCACCGGCAAGACGATGATCTCGAAGGCGATCGCAACGAATTTCAATTGCCCCTTCGTGACGATCCCGGGCTCAGGCTTCGCCGGCATGTTCATGGGGATGGACGCGATCACGGTGTCGCTGCTTGCCCGGCGCGCGCGGCGGCTGGCCACCAAATGGGGGGGGCAGTGCATCGTCTTCATCGACGAGATCGATGCCGTCGGCATGCGCCGGCAGGCCCTGGGCGGCGGCGCCGGGGCCGGCGCGGTGACGCCGACGAGCCCGGGCTCGCTGCACGACTTCTGCTTCTTCGGCCCCAACGGCGCGCTGACCTCGACCGGCGACCTGGTCGTGGAGACGCGCGAGTGGCGAGAGCGGCTGTTCGCCCAGCGGGCCGAGGCGGACCGCGCCGGCTATTCGACCTTCGGCGGCCGGGTGAGCGAGCGGATCCGCCGCTACTACCCCGGGTTCGGCATGGGCGGCGGTAGCGGCATGGCGCTCAACCAGCTGCTCGTCGTCATGGACGGCATGGACGAGCCTCCGATGATGAAGAAGTGGTTCACGAACCGCTTCAACACCTTCCTCGACGCGATGTTCGTGATCCCGCGACGGATCGGCAAGGTTTCGCTGCGCCTGAAGCCCGCGAAGGCCCGGACCGAGCAGATCTATTTCATCGGGGCGTGCAACGTGCCGATCGAGGTGCTCGATCCGGCGCTGACCCGTCCGGGGCGGATGGGCCGCCACATCTGGTTCCGCACGCCGACCAAGGACGACCGGATCGACATCTTCGACCTGTACCTCGGGAAGGTCGCCCACGAGCCCGACCTCGACACTCAGCGCCGCCGGGACGAGCTCGCCCGGATCACGAACGGATACTCACCGGCGATGATCGAACAGGCGTGCTCGATGGCGCTGACCGTCGCCCACGCCGAGGGTCGCAGGGTGTTCGGTTTCCAGGACATCGTCCAGGCGATGACGACCGTCGAGTCGGGAACGGCGGTCGGGATCCAGTACGTCGAGTCCGAGACGCGGGCGGTCGCGCTCCACGAGGCGGGCCACGCCGTCGCCAGTCACGTGTATGCCAAGGACGTCCTTTCGACGCGGCTGTCGATCCGGATGCGCGGCGGCTCGCTCGGACATCACCAGGTGATGGAGCGGGAGGAGCGGTTCTCGAAGTTCCGCAGCGAGGAGATCGGAAACCTGATCTGGACCCTCGGGGCGATGGCGGCCGAGCACGTGTTCTACCGGGAGAACTCGATCGGCGTCGGTGGGGACGTGCAGAGCGCCACGGCCCGGGCCGCATGGATGGTCGGCATGTGCGGGATGGGGCCACTGCCGGTCGAGCTCTCGCAGGAGTTCGAGACAGCCGAGGACGCACACGCGGCGCGCGAGAGGATCGAAAAGCGGCTGCAGCGGATCGGCGTGACGATCATGAACCGCTCGCAGTCGGGCGGCCCCATGAACAGCGACCCGATCGGTGGCGTGCTCGGAGATCGCGACAAACGCGCCGCCGCCGCCCAGCTGCTCGGTCAGGCCTACCTCACGGCCTACTCCCTGGTCGATCACAACCGCGACGCCGTCGAGAGGATCGCCACCGAGCTGATCGAGCGCAAGGAGATCTATGGGGACGAGGTCGTCGACCTGCTCAACAGCGTCGGCCTTCAGCGACCCGAGCTCGACCTGCTCGACGAGAGCACGTGGCCGACGATATGAGCGATCGGGCTCGGGAACCGCGTCACTTCGCCGCCGAGGATCACGCCGCTGAGGCACCGATGAAGGCGCGAGCCGGGATCTCCTCACCGCGCTCGGCGCTCGCCCGCGAGAGCTCGCCCCACGCGCACAAGTTCCAGGTCATCACCGGCGCCCTGGTCGGCGTCGCGATCGCCGCCGTCGTCGTGGCCGTCGCCCTCCTCGCCCATGGCCGCTCGGCCAACGCCGGGGCGAAGTGGTCAAGCTGGGCGCCGTCGGACAGCGGGACGCTCGGCGCGAGGGAGATCGCCGACCACCTCGCGCCGCTATACCGGATCTCGGGCACCGATCAGCTCGACGTCGTGACGCTCGTCAACGTCAACAACAACCCGGCCGCCGCGTCCGCCGCCGGCACGACGGCGTCGGGCTCCTCGTCCTCGGCCGGTCTCGCCGTCGCCGTCCGCGCCGACCCGTCCTCGAGCCAGGTCTCGCTGCTGAGCGGCACGACGATCGCCTACAACCTGTGCGGGATCGGGACGACGAACTGCACGATCGGCACGGGCACGCCGAGCCCCGATCGGCTGCTGCTCCTCCGTCGCGAGGCGCTCGAGCTCGCGCTCTACACCTTCAAGTACATCAGCGGGGTGCAGAACGTGGTCGCCCTCCTCCCCCCGGGCCGCATCGTCGAGGGCTGCAGCGGCATCTGCCCCAACCCCCATGCCAAGACGGCGAGCACCCCCGTCAGTTACGCCGTGCTGTTCGAGCGCGGTGAGCTGTCGCCGTGGCTGTCGCAGCCGCTCAGCTCGACGTTCCCGGAGCAGTTCCCGCCGACCGTACCGCAGCTGCCGCTGTGGAAGCAGACGACAGAGGCGAGCCTCGTTGCTCAGATCACCTCACGCGGCCTGTTCACCCAGCGGCTCGTGCAGGCCCAGGACGGCAGCAACCTGCTCGTACTCGAGCCCCAGCCGCCCCAGTAGCGGCTCTCAGTCCATGGCGCGCGCCTCGAATCCCGGACACCGCAGCACAGGCAGCCGCGGGTAGCGCGAGTAACGCTCGGGCTCGTCGTGCGAGCGGCGGCAAAGCGAGTAGACGGGGCCGCGGCTCGTGCGGACGAGCTGCTGATGGATGCATCGGTCGCACAGCCCCACGGGCGGGGGCGGGGGGGCACCCGCCGGTGGCGACGCCTCAGGCACACGCCGCGTGGTCACGGAGGCGTGCTCTCATTCCCGCGAGAGCTCCTCCAGTTTCTGGACGACCGAAGCATATGCCTGTCCGGTGGTGCCGAGCGCCACCTCGCACGTGCGGTTGCTCGACAGGGCGGCGTCGAAGTGGCGGCCGTCGAGCTCCCGGGTGACGTCGCGCAGCGCCGACGCGGGAAGCTCGGGATGGAGCCAGCCGCGGTCGCCGGCCATCCCGCAGCAGCCCGTGGAGGCCGGGACCGTCACCTCGTCAGCCAGGGCCTGAGCGAGCGCGAGGAGCTTGTCCCCGAGCCCGAGGTGACGGACCGAGCACGTCGGGTGGACGACGGCGCTGCCGACCCGTTGTCGCACCGTGAGCCGCGCGAGGAGATGGTCGTGGAGCCATTCGATCGAATCGAGGATGCGCACGTCCCCGGGCACCTCGGCGATGAGCCCGTACGTGCACGAGCTCGCGTCGACGACGACGGGCAGCGCGCCACCGTTCGTCCAGCGCCGCAGGGCCGCGGCGGTCCGCTCGGCGATCACCCGGTGTCCCTCGGCGAAGCCCTTCGAGCTCCAGGGCACGCCGCAGCAGTGGCCGCGGACGTCCGGCGGGATCCACACCGGGAGCCCGGCACGCTGGGAGACGGCCACGAGCGCCGCCGGGACCGTCGTCTGCTGCTCGCCGCCGCCGGCGCCGAAGATGCGGTTGATGCACGCGGGCATGTAGACGGCGGTCGCGCCCTCGCGCAGGGTGAACGGCAGCTCGGCCGGGGCGGCCGCAGGCATGCTCGAGCGCAGCGGCACATGCGCGCCGGCTCGTGCGACCCGTTCGGCGAGGCCGGGGTGCCGGGCGACAGCGACCCCGAGGCGCTCGGCCTGCGGGGTGTGCTCGCGGACGCGGAACTCCTTGATCAGCGCGCCGGTGTCGATCCCGACCGGGCAGGCGTGACGGCACGAGCCGTCGACCGCGCACGTGTCGATGCCGTCGTACTGGAACTGCTCGAGTAGCGCCCGCAGCACGGGTGAGCCGGCGGGCTGGCGGGCCATCTCACGCCGCAGCGCGATCCGCTGGCGCGGCGTCGTGGTCACGTTGCGCGACGGGCACACCGGCTCGCAGAAGCCGCACTCGATGCACTTCGTCGCCGCGTCCTCGATCTCGGGGGTCGACTTCAGATGGCGGAGGTGCGCCCCGGGATCGCGGTTGAGCACGACGCCCGGCGCGAGGATCCCGTCCGGATCGGCGAGCTTCTTGATCCGCCACATCATCTCGGTCGCCTCGGCCCCCCACTCGCGCTCGAGGAACGGCGCCATGTTGATGCCGGTGCCGTGCTCGGCCTTCAGCGAGCCGTCGTAGGTGCCGACGATGAGATCGACGAGCTCGTGCATGAACGCGTCGTAGCGTTCGAGGTCGGCGGGCTCCCCGAAGTTGGGGGTGAGAAGAAAGTGCAGGTTGCCGGCCGAGGCGTGGCCGGCGAGACCCGGCAGGAAGCCGTGGCGGCTGAGCAGCGCCTGGAGGTCCTTGGCCGCCTCAGCGACCCGATCGGGCGGCACGCACACGTCCTCGATGATCAGCGAGACGCCGGGCGGGCGCACCGCCGCGAGCAGTCCCTGCATCCCCTCGCGGACCCGCCACAGCATCTCGATCTCCTCGCCCTCGCGTGAGAAGCGCGGCGGATCGAGCACGGGGCGTCCCTCGAGGCTGGCGAGGGCGGCCCGCTCGGGATCGCCGAGCTCCGTCGGGTCCTCGGCGCGGAACTCGACGAGCAGCGCCGCGGACTCGGGCGGCAGTGTCTTCCAGCGCTCCGGCGTGCCGGGCATGTTGTAAGCCGCGGCGATCAACGTCGGGGCGACCATCAGCTCGGTCGCCGTGGCACCGGTGGCGACAAGCTCGGGGACGGCCGCCGCGGCGGCGTCGATGTCCTCGAAGAACACGAGCGCGACCGACGGATGACGGCCGAGCGGCACCGTCTCGAACACGGCCTCGGCGATGAAGGCGAGCGTTCCCTCGGACCCGATCACGAGCCGGCGAAAGATCTCCAGCGGCGTGTCGGCATCGAGCAGCGCGCACAGGCGATACCCGGTCGTGTTCTTGATCTCGAACTTGCGTGCGACGCGGGCAGCGAGGGCCTCGTTGCCGCGCAGCTCGTCGCGGAGCGCCTCGAGGCCGGCGGCGAGCTCGGGCGCCGCGGCGGCGAAGGCGGCCTCGGCGTCGGGTGCAGCGGTGTCGATGACGGCGCCGCTCGCGAGCACGAGCGTCATGGAGCGCACCGTCCGGTAGGCGTCGGCGCGAACGCCGCAGCGCATCCCGCCGGAGTTGTTGGCGATCACGCCGCCGACGCAGGCGATGTCGGTGCTGGCCGGGTCCGGCCCGAGCTTGCGCCCGTGGCGGACGAGCAGCCGGTTGACGTGTCCGAGGACGATGCCCGGCTGAGCGCGGACGCGCGTGCCTTCGTCCTGCACCCGCGCTCGTCCCCAATGGCGACGGACGTCGACGAGGATCGAGTCGGTCTGCGATTGGCCGTTGAGCGACGTGCCCCCGGCGCGGAACACGATCGGCGTGTGGCTCGCCCGGGCGTAGGCGAGCAGCTTGACGACGTCGTCGACGTCGCGGGGCATCACCACCGCCTGGGGGATCTGACGGTAGGCGCTCGCATCCGAGGCATAACCGACGAGATCGAGTGCGCGCGCGAGCACGCGGTCGGGCCCGAGGGCATCGGTGAGCTCGGAGAGCAGCGGCTCGGGCGTGCCTCCGGCGACCCAATCCGGCGCGCGGTCGTCGGTCGGCTGAGACTCCTCGGGCGCGAGGCGGGCGATGTCGGAGGTCGGCAGGCGCATCGCCTAGCTAATCCATCCACATGCCCGAGGCGACCCGGGCCTGGATCAGACGGGGCCCGTCGTCGACGGGGATGTCCTCCCGCAGCGCCTCGGTCAGCTCCTCGGGGCCGGTGACTTCGCGCGCGGGCATCCCGTAGCCGCGGGCGACGGCGGCGACGTCGAGCCCGGGCAGGTCGAGGCCGGGTGCGCCCTCGACCTGCTCGAGCATCGAGAACCATTTGAGGATCATGTACTCCTCGTTGCGCAGGACGAGGAAGGTGACCGGGACCTTGTAGGCGACCGCGGTCCACAGCGCGGTGATCCCGTACTGCGCCGAGCCCTCGCCGAGGATGCAGACGACGGGCCGCTCGGGCCGGGCGAGCTGGACGCCAACCGCGGCTGAGATGCCAAAGCCGAGGCCGCCGCTCGCCCCGAAGAAGTAGCTGCCCGGCCGCGAGAGGCGCAGCCGGTTGCGCAGCGCGAGCGTGCTCGAGGGCGTCTCGACGACGGCGATCCCATCCTGCGGCCATGCGTCGGCGAGGGCGGCCATCGCCTGCGAGCCGCTCATCGGGTCGGCGACGGCCGGCTCCTCGGGCTCGGGACGGGGATGCGGGGCGTGGCGGTCGGATTCGCCCACCATCCCGGCGAGCTCCTTGAGGGCAAGCGCGACGTCGCCGAGCAGCGCATCGCCCATCGGCGCGCGGGCGGCCTCGGCGGGATCACTGGTGATCTGGATGAGCGAGGCCCCGTCGGGCAGCAGTGTCCCGGGGATGTAGGGGTAGTAGGGGAACACCGAGGAACCGATGACGAGGATCAGGTCGTGCTCCTTGAGGGCCTCGGACACAAGGGCGATCGCGGGCGGGAGCACCCCGGCGAAGTTGGGGTGGTTCTCAGGGAACCCGAGCCGGCTCCCGCCCGTCGCGGGGGTCGCCCACACTGGCAGCCGCTGCTTCTCGGCCAACGTGATCGCGTCCGCCCACCCATCGGAGGCGTCGATGTCGGGGCCGGCGATCATCACTGGGCTGCGGGCCGATTGCAGCAGCGAGGCGAGCTGGCCGAGCTCGGCCGGGTCAGGCACGCTGCGGCCGTTCGTCTGCCGTCGGGTCGCCTGGGCGGTGCGATCGGCGTCGGCCTCAGCGTTCCAGTCGTCCATCGGAATCGAGACGAACGCGGGGCCGCTCGGCGGCAGCGTGGCGTGATGGATCGCGCGGGCGATCGCCGCCGGGACATCGGCGGCGCGCGGAGGCTCGTGGCTCCACTTGACGTAGGGCTGAGGGCCGTAGGTCGCGTCGCGGTTGGTGAGGTTGGCCTCCATCGTCACCTGGGCGCGGACCTGCTGCCCGGCGGTGATGACGAGTGGGGACTTGTTCGCCTGTGCGTTGAAGATGCCACCGACGGCATTGCCGACTCCGGGGGCGGTGTGAAGGTTGACGTGGGTCGGATGGCCGCTCGCCTGGGCGAAGCCGTCGGCCATCCCGACGACGACGAGCTCCTGGAGCCCGAGGACATAGCTGAAGTCCGACGGAAAGTCGGCGAGCATCGGTAGCTCGGTCGAGCCGGGGTTGCCGAAGATCGTCGTCATCCCGTGAGCGCGGAACAGCTCAAAGGTCGCTTCACGCACGGTCGGCATCAGGCGGATCTCCTCGGAGGTCGGGTCGCAGGCGAGTGAAACCTACAGCTCGGCGAGCACTTCGGACGCGGCCCGCTCGCCCGAGCGCACCGCTCCGTCCATGTAGCCGTTCCAATAGTCGGAGGTCTCGGTGCCGGCCCAGTGGATCTGGCCGATCGGCCGGCGCAGCCACGGACCGTAGGCGAGCAGGGTGCCGAGGCCGGGGATGCCGACCGGGCAGCCCCGGGTCCACTGCTCCGCGGACCACGCGGTCTCGAAGAAGGTCTGCGGCTTCAGCGCCCGGGCGCCGAAGAAGTCCGCGTACTGGGTGAGGACCGCCCGCCGACGCGCGCCGGGCGACATCGTCGCGTAGCGGCGGGCGTCGTCGCCGCCGACGAAGCCGAAGATGACGCCGGGCGATCCCCCGGGCGGCGAGTCGTCGAACGTGGCCGAGACGGGCCCGCTCGTCGAGAACGCCTGGCCGCTCAGCCCTTCGTCGCGCCAGAACGGCCGGTCGTAGACGGCGGCGACCTTGGTGAGCGTCCCCTGACCGAAGCGCTGGGTGAGCTGATCACGCTGAAACGGCAGGATCGGCTGATAGTCGATCCGCCCGGCGAGGGTCGGCGGGACGGCGACGATCACGCGCCGGGCGCGCACCGTGGCCCGGTCGGAGTGGACGGTGACGACACCGCGGCCCTGGTCGATCGTCCGCACCGGGCTGCTCAGCCGCACGCGGCTGCCGAGCTGACGAGCGAGCCTGAGCGCGATCGTCTGCGAGCCGCCGATGAGCCGGGACATCTGGGCTCCGCCCCGGGTGTTGAAGTTGCGCTCGAAGCTGCCGGGATGGGTCGGATCGCCTGAGGAGGCGATGTAGAAGAGCACGAACAGGAGCGACAGCTCGCGGGCCTCGGCGCCGAAGATCGGGCGCATGGCCATGCCGACGACCTCGCGGAAGCGCTCGGTGACGGCGACGTGCTCGCTGATCCAGCTCTCGAGCGTCTGCCCGTCCCACTCGGCCGCCTTGGGGGCGCTCCACGGCGCCTGGACGGGCACCGTCCTCGACATCTGGTCAAGCTGGGTGACGACCAGCGCGAGGTCGGGGAGGATGAGCGGATCCGGAGGCGCGGTGCCGACCGGCGACGTGTCGCTGTAGCGCAGACGGGTGCTGCCGGCGACGTAGAGGTCGTCGCCCTTGTCGTACACCGGGAAGGTGCCGACCCCGAGGGCCCGGGCGAGGGCGAGCACCCGGTCCTGGGTGGGACCGACGAAAGTCCCACCCCGCTCGGAGATGTGGCCGCCACCGAGGTCGTGATTCCACACCCGCCCGCCGACTCGGTCGCGCGCCTCGAGCACGATCACCGACTGCCCGGCCCGGACGATTCGCCGGGCGGCGGTCAGCCCGGCGAAGCCCGCCCCGACGATGGCCACGTCGGCGCTCATCGTCTCGCCCGTCGCGCCGCGGCGCGAGGCGGCGTCGCGGTCGGCCGCCGCGGCGGGTCCGGCGCCGGCCGCGGCCGCGGCCGCGGCCGCGGCCGCGAGCGTGCCGGCGACGAAGTCGCGGCGGGTGGGCTTGATCGGCCGCTCGGGCTTCCTGCTCATCGTCGGGCAGCCTCCTGCACCGCAGCCTGCTGATGTCCGTCGAGAGTGCGCGGCGTCCCCAGTGCCGTCGCGCGCCAGTGCAGGGCGCACAGCCATTCCAGGAGCTCCATCGCGCCCACGGCGGCCGCGAGGTCCGCGCCATGCGTGACCGCGCCGTGGTTGGCCATCAGCGCGGCGGCACGGTCGGCGAGGGCGTCCACGGTCGCGGCGGCGAGCTCGTCGGTGCCGAAGGTGGCGTAGCGAGCGACCCGGACGGCACCGCCGAGCCGCACCTGGGTGTAATGCACGACGGGCAATTCGTCGAGTACGCACGCGATCGCCGTCCCATGGGCGGGGTGGGCGTGGACGACCGCGCCGGAGGCCGGGAAGCGACGATAGACGCCGAGATGGAGCGAGAGCTCAGAGCTCGGGAGCCCCCGCCCGGCGCGCTGGTGGCCATCGAGGCCGACGATGACGACGTCGTCCGGCTCGAGCCGGTCGAGGGCGGCACCGGCGGCGCTGATCGCCACCAGGTCTCCTTCGCGCGCTGAGACGTTCCCGGACGTGCCGGGGACGAGCCCGTCGGCGGCGAGATGCCGCGCGGCCTCGGCCACGCCGACACGTTGCCCCTCAAGCACCTAGTGGTCCCTCACGTCAGCCCGTTCGCGGCGAGAGCGGTCTCCACGCTGTCGCAGTTTGCCGTAAACCGGCTTCTGGGGCGGCCGCCAAGCACGCAGGACGAGCGGAGCCCCGCCCCTCTCACGAGGGCGCGGGGCTCCGGAATGCCTTCGGGCCGGGAGAGGCTAGGCGACCGTGGCGACCGGCTGGTCGCTGTAGGTCTCGCCGCGATCGGCCTTCTCGACCAGCGAGGCGGGCGGCTCAAACCGCTCGCCGTAGCGATCGGCCAACTCGCGCGCCCGGGCGATGAACGCGGCCGGGCCGGTCCCGTGCTCGGGATGCTCGTAGCCGGTGATGTACTGGAGCACGCCGCCGGTCCAGCCCGGAAAGCCGATCCCGAGGATCGACCCGATGTTCGCGTCGGCGGCCGACTCGATCACGCCCTCGTCGAGGCACTTGACCGACTCGAGCGCCTCGGCGAACAGCATCCGCTCCTCGAGGTCGCGGAGGCTGATCGTGCTCGGGTCATCGACGGGCGGGAACGCGTCCCGCAGCCCGGACCACAGCCCGGTGCGCTTACCGTCGGCGTACTCGTAGAAGCCGCGGCCCTCGAGCTTGCCCGGCCGGTCGAACTCGTCGAGCATCCGGTCGATCACCTGCTCGGACGGATGCGAGTCCCAGCCACTCGAGCCGGCGTCCGCGGCCTCCTTGGCCGCGTTGCGGATCTTGCGCATGAGCTTGAGGTTGAGCTCGTCGGACAGCTGGAGCACGGGCGCGGGATAGCCGGCCTGCGATGACGCCTGCTCGATCGTCGGGGCGGGGATGCCCTCGACGAGCATCGCGATGCCCTCGTTGATGAACGTGCCGATCACGCGGCTGGTGAAGAAGCCCCGGCTGTCGTTGACGACGATCGGCGTCTTCTTGATCAGCTTGGCGAGATCAAGCGAGCGGTAGAGCGTCTCGTCGGACGTCTTCTCGCCCTTGATGATCTCCAGCAGCGGCATCTTGTCCACCGGGCTGAAGAAGTGCAGGCCGATGAACTCGGTCGGCCGGCTCACGTACTCGGCGAGGCCGGTGATCGGCAGCGTCGAGGTGTTCGAGCCGAGCACTGCGTCCGGCGCGAGGTGCGGCTCGATCTCCGCGAACACCTGCTCCTTGACCTTCGGGTCCTCGAACACCGCCTCGATGACCAGCTCGGCGCCGTCGGCGTCGGCCGGATCGGCACTCGGCGTGATCCGCGCGAGCAGCTCCTCGGCCTTCTGCTCCGTCGAGCGTCCGCGCTCGATCTGCTTGCGCAGCAGCTTCTCCGAGTAACCCTTCCCGCGCTCAGCGGCCTCGAGCGAGACGTCCTTGAGGACGACCTCGATCCCGGCCTTGGCACAGACGTAGGTGATCGCGGCGCCCATCATGCCGGCGCCGAGAACGACCATCTTCTTGGGCCGGAAGGGCTCGATGCCCTCCGGCCGGTCGCGGTCGCCGGCTGCGTGCTGCATGTCGAAGAAGAACGCCTGGATCATGTTCTTGGACACCTGCCCGGTGACCAGGTCCACGAAGTAGCGGCCCTCGATCTCGATCGCGTTGTCGAAATCGACCTGCGCGCCCTCCACGGCCGCCGCCATGATGTGGTGCGGGGCTGGGTAGTTGGCGCCCTTCAGCTGCTTGCGCAGATTCGCCGGGAAGGCCGGCAGGTTCTGCGCGAGCTTGGGGTTCGACGGCACGCCGCCGGGGATCTTGTAGCCCTTCACGTCCCACGGCTGGACGACGGGATCCCCGCCCGCCCTGGCCTTGACCCACGCCTTTGCGGCGGGGACGAGCTCCTCCTCGGTCGTCACGATCTCGTCGAGGATGCCGAGCTCCTTGGCCTTGTCCGGACGGTGCCGTTGGGCTTGGAGGAGCAGCTGCATGAGCGCGTCGACGATGCCGAGCATCCGGACGGTGCGGACGACGCCGCCGGCGCCGGGAAGCAGGCCGAGCTGCACCTCAGGAAAGCCGAGTTGCACCTTTGGGCTGTCGACGGCGACGCGGTGATGGCAGGCGAGGCAGATCTCCAGCCCGCCGCCGAGCGCCGCGCCGTTGATCGCCGCGGCGACCGGCTTGCCGAGCGTCTCCAGCCGGCGGAGCTGGCGCTTGATCTCACGGATCTCCTCGGCGACCTGGGCCGCATGCTCCTTGGTGGCGAGGCGCAGGTCGTTGAGATCGCCCCCGGCGAAGAAGGTCTTCTTGCCCGAGGTGATCACGACGCCGGTGATGCTGTCCTTCTCGGCCTCGAGCCGGTCGACGGCGGCCGCCATCGAGGCCTTGTAGGCCGCGTTCATCGTGTTCGCGGACTGGCTCGGATCGTCGAGGGTGAGGAGGACGATGCCGTCCGCGTCCTGCTCCCAGCGGATGGTGTTCGGGGTGTCAGTCATGCTCAGATCGCCTCCACGACGGTCGCGATGCCCATGCCGCCGCCGACGCACAGCGTCGCGAGGCCGTACTTGCCACCCGTGCGATGCAGCTCGTCGATCAGCGTCCCGAGGATCATCGCTCCGGTGGCGCCGAGCGGGTGACCCATGGCGATCGCGCCGCCATTGACGTTGACCTTGTCCATGCTCAGGCCCATGTCCTTGACGAAGCGAAGGACGACCGCCGCGAACGCCTCGTTGATCTCGACGAGATCGAGGTCCTCGACGCTGAGGCCGGCCTTGGCCAGCGCCTTGCGGCTCGCCGGCGCGGGGCCGGTGAGCATGATCGTCGGATCGGCGCCGGAGACGGCGGTGGCGAGGATCTTCGCCCGCGGGGTGAGGCCCTGCGCGGCACCGGTCTGCTCGTTGCCGATCAGCATCAGCGATGAGCCGTCGACGATGCCGCTCGAGTTGCCCGGCGTGTGGACGTGGTTGATCTTCTCGATCCAGTGGTACTTCTGGAGCGCGACGGCGTCGAAGCCGCCCATCTCCCCCATCACCTCGAAGGAGGGCTTGAGGCCGGAGAGCGCCTCGACCGTCGTGCCGGGCCGGATGAACTCGTCACGATCGAGGACGACGTTCTCGTTGATGTCGAGAACGGGGATGACCGACGTGCCGAAGCGGCCCTCCTGCTGTGCCGCCGACGCGCGCGCCTGCGACTGGGCGGCGTAGGCGTCGACGTCGTCGCGACTGAACTCCTCGACGGTGGCGATCAGGTCGGCGCTGATGCCCTGCGGGATGAACGAAGTGTCGTAGTTGGTCTCGGGGTCCATCGCCCAGGCTCCGCCGTCGGAGCCCATCGGCACGCGCGACATCGACTCCACGCCGCCGGCGAGGACGAGGTCCTCCCAGCCGGAGGCGACCTTCTGGGCGGCGATGTTGACCGCCTCGAGGCCCGAGGCGCAGAAGCGGTTGAGCTGGACGCCGGCGACGGTGTCCGGCAGGCCCGCCTTGATCGCGGCCGTCTTGGCGATGTCCGCGCCCTGATCGCCGACCGGCGAGACGCAGCCGAGCACGACGTCGTCGACCGTCCGCGGATCGAGGCTCTCGTTGCGCACGAGCATCTCGTGCATCAGCCCGACGACGAGGTCGACCGGCTTGACCGTGTGCAGCGACCCGTTCACCTTGCCCTTGCCCCGGGGCGTACGGATCGCGTCGAATACCAGTGCTTCGCTGTTGCTCATGCTTGCGCTCCTCAGAATGGGACACACCGGACCCGCGGCCGGGCAGGGACGCGAGTGTTGGCCCGTGCGGCAAGCGGCATGCCGACCATGATGGGCCTGGAGCGGATGCTAGCAATCTGTTGGCAGAGTGCTAACAAGGGTTGGTGCGCCGTTCGCGCACGGGTCAGCCGGGCGAACAGCGCACCCGAATCCAGGCCCCACTATACTTTGTGAAGCATGGCCACCTTCAAGCGACTACTCGGCTTCCTCTCACCGTATCGCGTGGCCGTAGCCGGCTCGTTCGCGCTCGCCTTCGGCGCGATGGGGATGACCGTCCTGATCCCCTACCTGACCGGCCGGGCGATCAACTCGATCACGCTGCACGAGAAGCACACGCTCGTCGTGTGGGCGGTCGCGATCCTAGTCGCGGGCCTGCTGCGACTCGTCCTCAGCGTCGCTCGCCGCCTCGTCGCCGGCCGGGTGTCGCTCGGCGTCGAGCTCGACCTCCGCAACCAGCTCTACGGCCGTCTCCAGCAGCTCGAGCTCTCGTTCTTCGATCGCCAGCAGACCGGGCAGCTGATGTCGCGCGCGACGGTCGATCTGCAGTCCGTGCGGTTCTTCCTCGGCTACGGCCTCATCTTCATCGCGCAGTCGCTGCTGACGATCATCCTCGCCGGAATCGCGATGTTCCTGCTCCAGCCGGGCCTTGCGGCCCTCGCGCTCGCGCCGGTGCCGTTCGTCGTCCTCATCGCCAACCGCTATGGCAAGCGCTCGCGACCGGCGATGCAGGAGGCCCAGCAGCGGATCGCCGAGCTCACCGCCGACGCGGAGGAGAGCATCGGCGGCGTCCGGGTCGTCAAGGCCTTCGCCCAGGAGGAACGACAGCTCACGCGCTTCCGTCACTCGGTCCAGCGCGTCTTCGACCAGCAGATGCTCGCCACCCGGATCCAGGCCTTCTACGGGCCGATGATCTCCTTCCTGCCGAACCTTGGGCTCGCGCTGATCCTGCTCGTCGGGGGCCGCGAGGTCATCCACAACACGCTCAGCCTCGGCGCGTTCACCGCCTTCTATGCCTATCTGCTGATGCTCATCTCGCCGATGCGAACGCTCGGCTACATGCTCGGCGCCGCCCAGCGGGCGACCGCATCGGGCGCACGGATCTTCCAGGTGCTCGACCGCGCGCCCAGGATCACCAGCCCGCAGGACGCGCCCGCCCTGCCCGAGGGTCCCGGCCGGGTCGTGCTCGACGACGTCGGGCTGACCTTCGAGGGCTCGCCACGGCCGGCGCTCAGCGACATCAACTTTGCCGTCGAGGCCGGGCGCACGGTCGCGCTGGTCGGCGCCATGGGTTCGGGCAAGACGGCGCTCGTCTCGCTGCTGCCCCGGCTCTACGACGTGAACTCCGGCAGCGTCTCGATCGACGGCGCCGACGTTCGCTCGGTCGACCTCGTCAGCCTCCGCCACGCGATCGCCGTCGTCAACGACGACCCCTTCCTGTTCTCGGCCACCGTGCACGACAACATTGCCTACGCGCGGCCGGACGCCACGCGCGAGGAGGTCGAGCGGGCCGCCAGCGCCGCCCAGGCCGCAAGCTTCATCGAGGATCTTCCGCAGGGTTACGACACGCGCGTCGGCGAGCGCGGGCTCACCGTCTCCGGCGGCCAGCGGCAGCGGCTCGCGATCGCCCGGGCGATCCTGGCCGACCCGCGGATCCTCATCCTCGACGACGCGACCTCGTCGGTCGACGCGTCAACCGAGCAGGAGATCAAACTGGCCCTGCGCGAGGTGATGGCCGGGCGCACCACGATCATCATCGCCCACCGTCTCTCGACGATCGCCCTCGCCGATGAGATCGTCGTGCTCGAGGACGGCCGCGTCGCGGCGCAGGGCACGCACGAGCAGCTGCTGGACGAGTCCGACCTGTACCGCGAGATCGTCGAGAAGGGCATGCCCGACCAGGTGTTCATGACCGAGGAGCTCGAGCGGGAGGTGGCCGGTCTATGAGCGCGATCAGCAGCCGCTCGAGCGACATCCGACGCCGGCTGGCCGAGACCAAGGGGCGCGGCCGCAAGCTCCGTGGCCTCGTCGAGCTGCTTGCCCCCTATCGGTGGCGCGTGCTGGCGATGCTCGGCTCGCTGGTGCTGGCCACCGCGGCGGCGCTCGCGCCGGCTCCGCTGGCCGCGCTGGCCATCGATCAGGGGATCAAGCGTCATGACGTCCATACCCTTGACCTGGTCGTCGCGGCGTTCCTCGCCTCCGCGGTCATCTATGCGCTCGCCTCCTGGGCGCAGACGTATCTCGTCGGCTGGGTCGGTCAGCGTGCGCTTCAGGACCTCCGGGCGCGGCTGTTCGCCCACCTGCAGTCGCTGTCGATCAGCTTCTACTCGCGCAACCGCGCCGGCGTGCTCATCTCGCGGCTGACCAACGACGTCGAGGCGCTCGACCAGCTCGTCGAGGACGGCATGGCGACGCTGTTCCAGTCCGGGCTGACGCTGATCGGCGTCGTGGTGATCCTGTTCGTGATGGATCCCCACCTCGCGCTGCTCACCTTCCTTGCCCTGCCGGTGCTGCTCGTCGGCGGAGTGATATTCCGGATTGCGTCGGCTGACGCCTACCGCGCCACGCGGGAGAAGATCGCGTCGATCACCGGTTACCTCCAGGAGACGCTGTCGGGAATCCGAGTGGTGCGGGCGTTCGGCCAGGAGCCGCGGCACATCGCGCGCTTCGAGGAGCTCAACGAGGAGAACCGGGCGGCGAACATGAAGACGGTCAACCTCAACGCCGCCTATTTCCCCGCCGTCGAGCTGCTCTCGGCGATCGTCACGGTCGAGATCCTCGTCGTCGGTGGCATCGAGGCGATCAACGGCCACACCTCGACCGGCATCGTGTTCGCCTTCATCGCTGCGCTGAACAACTTCTTCGACCCGATCCAGCAGCTCTCGCAGCTCTACACGACCTACCAGTCGGGGATGGCCGCGCTCGACAAGATCTTCGAGCTGCTCGACGAGCAGCCCGATCTCAGCGACGCGACCGACGCGATCGAGCTGTCGAAGATCCGCGGCGAGCTCCGCTTCGACGACGTCTCCTTCCGCTACGGGCGGGGCGACGATGACGCGTGGGCGCTGCGGGACCTCGATCTCGTCATCCCACCCGGGCAGACGGTCGCGCTCGTCGGCTCGACCGGGGCGGGCAAGTCGACCTTCGCCAAGCTCGTCGCCCGGTTCTACGACCCGACCGGCGGCCGCGTGCTCGTCGACGGCCACGACCTCCGCCACGTCGCGGCCAAGTCGTTGCGCTCGCAGATGGGGATCGTCCCTCAGGAGGGCTTCCTGTTCAGCGGCACGGTGCGGGACAACATCGCCTTCGGCCGGCCTGACGCGACGGACGAGGAGATCGCCGACGCGGCGCGAGCCGTCGGCGCGCATGGCTTCATCGAGGCCCTCGAGCACGGATACGACACGCAGGTCGGCGAGCGGGGCGTGCAGCTCTCCGCAGGTCAGCGGCAGCTGCTCGCCTTCGCTCGTGCACTCGTCGCCGATCCCCGGATCCTCGTCCTCGACGAGGCGACTTCGAACGTCGACGTGCACACCGAGACGCTGATCGAGCAGGGTCTCCGCCGCCTCGTCGCGGGGCGCACCGCGATCGTCATCGCCCACCGGCTCTCGACGATTCGCCACGCCGGGCGGATCATCGTCCTCGAGCATGGCCGGATCATCGAGCAGGGCACGCACGACGAGCTGCTCGAGGACCGCGGGCGTTACTACGAGCTCTACCGGGATTGGGCCGAGCAGGCCGCCGCATAGCGTTGTGAGTGGGAATTCAGGACACCAGGTGGGGACCACCGCCCGATGAGCGTCACCGTCACCCGGCTGACCACGACGCCGGTGAAGGGGACGCGCCTGCACGAGGTCGACGCGCTCGAGCTCCGCGCGGACGGCGTGGTCGGCAACCGCCGCTTCTTCGTCGTCGACGAGCGTGACCGCATGCTCAACTCCAAGGTGCTCGGCGATCTCCAACAGATCGTCGCCGAGTGCCCCGCCGATGACGGACCACTGACCCTCCGCTTCCCCGACGGAACCGAGGTCTCCGACGAGGTTCACGCCGGCGGGGCGTTGACGGCGCGGTTCTTCTCCGGCTCGCGGTCGGGCGTTGTCGTCGACGGTCCGTTCGCCGCTGCGCTCAGCGAGTTCGCCGGCCGGTCCCTGCGTCTCGTCGAGGCGCCGGGCTCCCATGACCGCGGCCCCCTTGGCGTCGTCACGCTGGTCTCATGCGCGTCGCTCGCGCGGCTCGCATCGGAGGCCGGCGAGGAGCGGATCGATCCCCGGCGCTTCCGGATGACGATCGAGGTCGACGGGCTGCGGGCGCACGAGGAGGACACCTGGGTCGGCCGCACCGTGCGGATCGGCGAGTCCGTCGTGCGCTTCCACGGCCACGTCGGCCGCTGCCTGATCACCAGCCGTGACCCGGAGACCGGCGACATCGATCTGCCGACCCTCGATCTCCTCGGCGCGTACCGGCGCGAGGTCGAATCGACCGAGCCCCTACCCTTCGGCATCCATGGCGCCGTCGTGCGTGAAGGCGCGGTGCGCGTCGGGGACGCGGTCGTGGTCGAGGACGCCGGCTGAGGAACACTCGGCTCGCCCCTCGCCCCCGCGCGCCGGTTACTCTTCGGCCTTACGTGAGCGACGAGCGCGTCCGCATCGAGATCGACGACCACGTCGCCGTGGTCACCCTCACCCGGCCTGAGAAGCACAACGCCCTCGATCTCCCGATGTTCGAGGGGATCATCGGTGCCGCCGAGCGGCTGGGCCGCGAGCCCGGCCTCCGCGCCGTCGTTCTCCATGGCGACGGACCGAGCTTCTGCTCCGGCCTCGACGTGATGGGAATCATGGGCTCCGGGAACGGCGCCGCCGGGCTGACGGACCCGCTCGAGGGTGAGGTCCCGAACTGGTTCCAGCGCGCGGCCTACGACTGGATCGTCGTGCCGGTGCCCGTGATCGCGGCGATCCACGGCAACTGCCTCGGGGGTGGCCTGCAGATCGCGCTCGCCGCCGACATCAGGCTGGCTACGCCCGACGCCCGGCTGTCGGTGATGGAGGTCAAATGGGGCCTGATTCCTGACATGTCGATCACCCGCACCCTCCCCCGACTCGTCGGCATCGACGTGGCCAAGGAGCTCACCTATACCGGCCGGGTGTTCAGCGGAACCGAGGCGAGGGAGCTCGGCGTCATCACCCGTGTCGAGGCCGACCCTCTCGCGGCGGCGCGGACGCTCGCCGCCGAGATCGCGGCAAGGTCGCCGGACGCCGTGCGCAGCGCCAAGCGGCTCTACGACGAAGCCTGGACGGGCAGCGCCGAGGCGACCCTCGCCCTCGAGGCGTCGCTGCAACGCGGCCTGATCGGCTCGCCGAACCAGCTGGCCGCGGTGAACGCCGGCTTCACCAAGCAGCCGGCGGAGTTCGTCGACCCGAGCTGACGGCGTTACGACGCCTCGCGGGAGGCGAACCGTCCAACTGGGGAACAGGGACTCGAACCCCGACTTCGACGTCCAGAGCGTCGCGTGCTGCCATTACACCATTCCCCAGTGCGTTGAGGGGGCCTCAGTTGTCGCGCCGAGGATAGCTGAGTTCGTCCGCCCCGGCTGCGAACATATGTTCGTGTCAACGATCGCGCGAGCCATACAGGAGATGCACTTCGCGGGCATGACCAACCCGGCGATCGCCCGCCAACTCGACGTTGCGGTGACCACGGTCAGCTACCACGTCGGGCGCTTGACGACGACGGGCCGTGCGCCTCTTGACGGCGATCTTCACGCCCACCCGGTGGTTGCTGACCCCGTTGTCAGTCACGCGGTCGACACGGAGTCGTCGGTGTCCACGGTCGGAACCCGGAGCGAGGTGAGCAGACTGCTCGATGCAGGCCTCACTCGGGTCGCGATTGCCCGGCGTCTGGGTGTCTCGAAGGCGACGGTGAGCTACCACGCCCGCCGACTCGGGGCGGAGATCGACGAGCGCTGCGCGCGCCGATACGACTGGGCCTCGATCCAGCGCTATTGCGACGACGGTCACAGCGTCCGCGAGTGCATCTCCGCGTTCGGCTTCTCCTCGGCGAGTTGGGCGGAGGCCGTCCGGCGCCGGGCGATCGTGCCCCGGCCCGCGCGCCTCCCGATCGCTGAGCTGCTCGTTCAGGGCACCTACCGGGGCCGGTACAACCTCAAGCTCCGACTGATCAAGGAGGGCCTCAAGGAGAGCCGTTGCGAGCGATGCGGGCTGGCCGACTGGCGTGGTCAGCCGCTGACCGTCGCACTTCACCACGTCAACGGCGATCGACACGACAACCGGCTCGAGAATCTCGAGTTCCTCTGCCCGAACTGCCACAGCCAAACCGAGAACTACGCCGGGCGAAATGGGCGTGGGCGGAATCGGGAGGACGTGAGCTAGTGTCCCCTCACCCTGCGCATCCTTGGCCTCCCCATCGAAGCCCCGCTGGTCGTCGCCAACCGGGTCGTGACCGATCTCGGGGCGATTGCGCGGTTTGCCACGATGGCGCCCGCGCAGTTCGAGCGGATGCTCGAGCTCGGCGAGGAGATCGCGTCGATCGGGCGTCAGGTGCTCGAGATCGCCGAGCGGCTCGACCGCCGCGCGGACGCGATCATGGTCCTCGGCGAGCGGCTCGACAGCCGGGCGGCCGAGCTCGTCGAGCTTGGAGCCGAGATGCGCGACCTCGGTGGCCGGATCGACTACCGCGGCGGCGAGATCGTGGAGCGTGCCGGGCAGGTGGTCGAGACCGGCACCGAGTTGATCGCGGTGATGCCGACGTTCGAGCGCGCGCTGGAGATGGCGACGCCGCTCGAGGGCGCGATCGACCGCTTCGGCCGTCTCGTCGACCGGCTTCCCGGAGGCGCCCGCCGGACGCGGACCACCGACGCGTCCCTGGAGGTCGAAGCCGCGACGCCGGGAACCGAGCCGGAGAGCACGGACGCCGGACCGGAGTCCACGGAGGCCGAGCGCGGGTAGATGCGGGGCCGGGCTAGAGGTCGGGCCGGGCTAGAGGTCGGGCCGGGCTAGAGATCGGGCCGGGCTAGAGGTCGGGGCGAGGCTAGAAGTCGGCGAGATCGGTCGAGAGATCGGCGATCGCATCGGCGCGGTCGCCGAGCGTCGTGCCGTCGACGATCAGCCGCCGAGCGTGGTTGAGATCCTCGGAGCGATCGACCGACAGCGCCGCGGCAACGCGACCGTCCTTGAGATACCAGACGCTGAACTCGCCGTCGGGGAGCGAGCCGCGGACGACCTCGCGGTCCCAATTGGACGCCGGACCGACGTACTCGAGCGAGGCCCAGTCGGAGAGATCGGAGAAGAAGTAGGGCACGACGTCGTACGGCTTGTCCTGATCGAGCATGTTCAGCGCCGCGAACTTGCCCTGGTTGAAGGCCACGTCCCAGTGCTCGATGCGCAGCGACCGGCCGTGGATGACGCTGTCGTATTCGGCGATGTCGCCGGCGGCGAAGATGCCCGGCACCGACGTCTCGAGGCGCGAGTCGACCTTCACCCCGCCGCTCTCTCCCAGCTCAAGACCGGCCGAGCGGGCCAGGTTGGCGTCGGGCATCGCGCCCGTGCCGAGCACGACGGCGTCGGTCTCGATCTCGAGCCCGGACTTGGTGACGACCTTGCTGACCCGGCCGTCGGAACCCTCGAAGTGATCGAGTTCGTCGTTCGCGTGCACGGTCACGCCGTGCTCGACGAGACGGTTCTGGAAGAACCCGCCCGCCTGTTCGCCGAACCCGCGGCTGAGCACGACCGGCTCGATCATCACCATCGTGCACGTCGAGCCGAGCTCGGTCAACGACGCCGCCAGCTCGCTGGCGATGTACGACCCGCCGATCAGCACCACCCGCTTGCCGGCCGCGTCGGCGCGGATCGTGTCGCTGTTGGGCAGCGTGCGCAGGTAGTGGATCCCCTCGAGCTCGCAGCCGGGAACCGTCAGCCGCCGGACGTTCGCGCCGGTGGCGACGAGCGCCTTGTCGAAGCTGACCTGATCCTTGTTGGAGAGCGTGGCCGTGCGGCTGTCCGTGTCGAGCTTCATCACCGACACCCGAGTGAGGGCGTCGATCGCCTGATCGGAGAAGAACTCAGGCGGCCGGAACAGCACCTCGCTGCGCGACTCCTTGCCGGTGAGGTACCCCTTCGAGCACGGCGGCCGGTTGTAGGGCAGATCAGCCTCGCGGCCGACGAGCAGGATCGAGCCGTCGGCGCCGGACTCGCGCAGCCAGCGAGCGCAGTTGCCCGCCGCGAGGCCACCGCCGATCAGCAGGAAATCGACGTGGCGGTTGGTCACCTCCGTCTCACCCGCCCGTGCCGTTGGAGGCGAACTGCGACGTGATGTCGCCCTCGAGACCCGGATCGAGGATGAGCAGCACCTGATCTCCGGCTTGGATGACCGAGTCGGCCTTGGGCACGAAGCCCGCCCCACCACGGAGCACCGAGATGATGAGCGAGCCATCGGGGAGGTTCACGTCCGAGACGCGGCAGCCGGCCGCCGGCGAGCCCTGGCCCACCTCGAGCTCGATGATCTCGAGGTGCTCCTCCTCGAGGGCGAGGAGCTGGATGAGCCCGTACTCGGGAACCTCGTGCTCGATCAGGCGCAGGATGAGGTCGGTGGCGGAGACCGCGGGCTGGATGCCGAGCAGCTTGAAGTGCTGGAGGTTGCGCGGGTTGTTGACTCGCGCGACGATCCGCTGGCAGCCGTAGCGCTCCTTCGCGACCTGGCAGATGAGGATGTTGTCCTCGTCGTCGCCGGTGACGGCGATGACGAGGTCGGCGCGCTGGATCCCGGCCCGCTCGAGCACCCACAGCTCGGTCGCGTCGCCGTACTGGACGGCATGTTCGAGCTCCTCGGCGACGACGCGGTAGCGGCCGTGGTCGGACTCGATCAGGGTGACCTCACGGTCCTTGGCGATGAGCTCGCGGGCGAGGTTCCAGCCGACCTTCCCGGCGCCGGCGATGATCACGTATACGGCCTCGGCGGCGGACATGACTATGCCAGCACCAGGCGCTCGGCCTGGTCGATCGCGATCTGGGTGGGACAGATCGTGAGCAGGCCCTGCTCGGCGTACCAGCTCGCCCGCCCGGGGTCGGCCACGCGTACGACGACGCGCGGCACGTTGAAGCGGCGCTGCGCGATCTGGGCGATGACCAGGTTCGTGTTGTCGCCGCTCGTCGCAGCGAGAAAGACGTCGGCCTGCTCGATTCCGGCCTCGATCAGGCCGTCGATCTCCAGTGCCGTACCCACCGTGAAGCGCCCGCCGGAGTCCTCCCAGGTGACCGTCTGATCCTTATCGAGGCGCTCGTGCGACAGAGGGTCGCTGTCCATGACGGAAACCTCATGCCCTGCATCCAATGCCCGCTTGGCGACGGCCGATCCCACTCGGCCTGATCCGACGATGAGGATGAACATGATCGGCACTCTAGACGGCTCCGTGCTCGCGTGCGGGGCTCGCCTCCGGGGCCTGTGCGGGGCTCGCCTGCGGTTGCCGTGGAGGGCTCACCCCTATGGGCATTACACGGGCGGCACGACGGACTTGGGATTGTTCTTGCCGAGATCCGGCGGGGCGGTGGCGACGGCGATGGCACGGTGCTGGGCCTGGTGGATCCCGGCCAGAGGACCGACACCGAGACGAGGCGCACACCCTCGGTCGTGATGAGCTTGTTCTGGTCCGGCAGCCGCAGCTCGCCCGCACATGCTGCGGAGCTGAGCACGCCTCCCTGGGACTCGCGTGGGCCTCGAGAGCAGACCACCTGCCCATTGTGAAGCCGTCCCCCAGGGAGGCGTGTCAGCGAAGCATCAGGTGATGAGCGGGATGATCAACAGGGCCACGATATTGGCGACCTTGATCATCGGGTTGATCGCCGGACCGGCGGTGTCCTTGTACGGATCGCCGACGGTGTCGCCGGTGACCGCGGCGGCGTGGGCCTCGGAGCCCTTGCCGCCGTAGGCGCCGTCCTCGATCAGCTTCTTGGCGTTGTCCCACGCGCCACCTCCGGAGGTCATCGAGATGGCCATGAACAGGCCGACCACGATCACTCCCATGAGCAGACCGCCGAGCGCCTCGACGCTGATCAGCCCGACGATCAGCGGGATGAGGATCGGGATCATCGCCGGCAGGATCATCTCGCGCTGGGCCGCGCGGGTGACCAGGGCAACCGCGGCGCCGTACTCGGGCTGATCGGTTCCCTCCATGATCCCCGGCTTCTCCCGGAACTGGCGCCGGACCTCCTCGACCACGGCACCGCCGGCGCGTCCGACGGCCTCCATGGCCAGGGACGCGAACAGGTAGACCATCATGCCGCCGAGCAGTAGCCCGATGAGCACCGGCGGGTAACCGATTGCGAAGTCATACGCCCTCGGTAACTCGCGCTGGAACGCGTTGAACAGCACCAGGGCGGCGAGCGCGGCCGACCCGATCGCGTACCCCTTGGTGACGGCCTTGGTCGTGTTGCCGACCGCGTCGAGCGGATCGGTGACGTTGCGCACCTCTTCCGGGAGGTCCGCCATCTCGGCGATGCCGCCGGCGTTGTCGGTGATCGGGCCGAAGGCGTCGAGCGCGACGATCAGCCCGGTCAGCGACAGCTGCGCCATCACCGCGACACCGATCCCGTAGATGCCGTCGGCGCCGCCGCCGGCGAGCTTCCAGGCGCCGAGGATGCCGAGGGCGATGACGATCGCGGGCGGCGCCGTCGACTGAAAGCCCTGGGCGAGACCCTGGATGATGTTCGTCGCGTGACCGGTCTGCGACGCGCGCGCGGTGCTCTTGACCGGGGCGAACCGGGTCGACGTGAAGTAGTCGGTGATCACGAACAGGAACGCCGTGATGGCGATCCCGATCAGCGCGCACAGATAGAACTTCCACCAGTGCGGCGCGGCCGTGGGATGAACGGCCACCGCCGTGATCGACCCGGTGCTGCCGGTGACCGATGCGGCGTGCACCGTGACCGCCTTGTAGGTGAGGTCCTTCATCATCCAGTAGGTGATGGGGAGGAAGGCGAGGGCGGCCAGGCCTCCGGACAGGATCAGCCCCTGGTAGAGCGCGCGCTCGACATTGCCGGCCTTGGAGCGGACGGCGAAGGTGCCGATGATCGAGGCGATGATCGATACGGCGCCGAGAACGAGCGGGTACAGAGAGACCGCGGACTGCTCGCGGAACAGCAGCACGCCGAGCAGCATCACGGCCACCGCGGTGACCGCGTAGGTCTCGAACAGGTCCGCGGCCATGCCGGCGCAGTCGCCGACGTTGTCGCCGACGTTGTCGGCGATCACCGCCGGGTTGCGCGGATCGTCCTCAGGGATGCCCGCCTCGATCTTGCCGACCAGGTCGGCGCCGACATCGGCGGCCTTGGTGAAGATGCCGCCGCCGAGCCGGGCGAACACGGAGATCAGCGAGCCGCCGAAGCCGAGGCCGATCAGGGCGTCGACCGCATGGCGCGAGCTCTCGCCGAGGATCCAGGTGAGGATGCCGTAATAGCCGGCGACGCCGAGCAGAGCGAGGCCGACCACCAGCAGTCCGGTGACCGCGCCGCCGCGGAAGGCCACGGCGAGGGCGGGCGAGATGCCGCCCCGCGCAGACTCGGCCACCCGCGCGTTGGCGCGCACAGAGACGTTCATGCCGATGTAGCCCGCGGCCGCCGAGAGGAGCCCGCCGATCAGGAAGCCGATCGCCACCCGAATGTTCTGTAGCGGGATCAGCACGATGAACAGGATCACGCCGACACCCGCGATCGTCGTGTACTGCCGGTTGAGGTACGCGCGAGCGCCCTCCTGCACCGCGGCGGAGATCGCGCGCATGCGCTCGTTACCGGGCGAGAGGGCGAGCAACGAGCGCGCAGTCACCGCGCCGTAGACGAGGGCACAGCCCGCGCACACGATCGCCACGATGGCGCCGTGTTGCGTCAGAAAGCTAGTCAAGAAGGTCCTCCGGAAGCGCTTGGAATCGAAAGCGGCGCGCGGGTGGCGCAGCCAACAACGTGCAATGGGCCGCCACCCGGTAAATCGAGCGGAGGCCCACGATTGACGTCGCGAGTCTAGCGGGAGCGGCGGCGAGACGCTCTCCGGCGGCCGCCCAGGCGGTCCTACTGCCCCGGCACCCAGAGACGGCCGCTGCGCTGGGCGGGCCCGGCCTCGCCCGGCTCAGGGGCGCCCGGCTCCGCGCCTCCTGGACCGCCCGCTCCAGCGGGCGGGGCGCTGCGGGGTGGCGGACTACCCGGCCCGGGTTGAGCAACGCCGGGCGTAGCGCCGCCAGGCGAAGGACTGCCGGTCCCGGGCGGCGGAGCGCCGGGCGCGGTCGCCGGTGCCGCCGCCTCGCCGACGCCACCGATTCGCACGTACGCCATCTGCAGCTGGGACAGGGCGTCGCGGATCGGCCGGGACTGGTCCGGGGCCGCCTGCTCGACGACGGGGAGCAGACCGCGGACGCCTTCGATCGCCAGGCGCACCTGTTCGACGTCGCGCTCGTCCTCGGTCCCCGGGGCGAGGCCGGTTCGGCGCATGCCAAGGTTGACGAGGGTGACGACGTGCTCGAGGAGAACCTGCTCGACTCGGATCTTCTTGATCTCGGCCTCGTAGGCCGCGCGCAGCTCTTCCTCGGTCGGCTGTCCGCCGACGGCCGACGGATCTCCCGTACTGCTCATCTTCGTACCTCCGCGCCGGTCTGGGGGCTTGCAGCATACGTCTCATGGGTCTCGGCCACGATCGCTGCATAGATCTCGGTGATGGCCGCGCCGGAATCGGCCATGCGACGCTGGCGCTGGGTGCCGTTGAGGGCCGGCAGAGCGACGTCGATCCCGAGCTCGGCCCGGACGGGGGCCGACCACTCGAGCAGCCGGTCGACGGCATGCGCGGCCGGGAAGCTCTCGCCACGCTCGAGGTCGAGCAGCTCGCCGTCGAGCCCGAAGCGAATCGCACGCCACAGGTTCTCCTCGATCAGACGACCGGGAAGCTCGGTGAACGGGACGCCGTCGTCGAGATCCCGCGCGGCCTGGGCGACACAGGCGACGATCAGCCCGGCGAGCCCCTCCGACTCCGCGGCCGTCGCCTGCGCGTCGCAGATCCGCACCTCGACGGTGCCGAAGGCGAAATGGGGGCGCACCGACCACCAGACCTGGGTGTACTCGACGATCGAGCGCGTGCGCACGAGGAAGTCGACGTAGTCGACGTACGCGTCCCAACTGCCGAACGCCTCCGGTATGCCGCAGCGCGGGAAGCTGCGGGTGAACGTCTGCGTACGGGCACTCGCGAGCCCCGAGTCGCGCCCGTCGAGGAACGGCGAGTTGGCCGAGATGGCGAGCAGCAGGGGCAGCACGGGGCGCAACCGGTCACAGATGAGCACGGCGCGGTCGGCACCGCGCACACCGACGTGAACGTGCAGCGAGAAGGTGTTGTTGCGCCAGGCGACGTACTTGAGCCCCTCCTCGACCCGGCGGTAGTGCTCGGTCTGGATGATCTGCTGCTCGCGGTAGTCCGACCACGGATGCGTCGCCGTCGCGCCGAGGCCGACCCCGAGCCGGTCGGTGAGCGCGAACAGGCGCCGGCGGTGATCACGCTGCGCGGCGACGGCGGCGGCGAAGTCCTGCCCGCGACCGGAGCGGATCTCGATCTCGGACGAGATCAGCTCGCCGGCCACCGAGTCGGCCAGCACCTCGTCCGCGCCGGCCGCGTCCCTGACCTCCTCGAAGCGGGGGGTCAGGCCGAGGTCACGCGGGTCGAGGAGGGCGAACTCCTCCTCGAGCCCGACGGTGAAGTCGGTCGATGCGTCGAAGGCCGTGCGAGCGGCAGTGAGGTCGATGTCCACGGTCGCGGCACCTTAGGTCAGGTAGAAGTACAGCGCGTAGAGCAGATCGACGGCCGGACTCGACGTGTGGACGGTGACCTCCGGCGGGACCTGGAGCAGCGCATCGGAGTAGTTGAAGATGATCTTCACGCCGGCGTCGACGAGATCGTCGGCCACCCGCTGGGCGGAGCCCGAAGGGACGGCGAGGACGGCGACGACGATGTCCTCGTCCTCGATCACCTCGCGCAGCTGGGAGTTGTGGCGGACGGTGAGGGTGCCGATCGGGGTGCCGACCTTGTCGTCGTCGACGTCGAACACGGCGACGACGCGGAACCCGTGGTCGGCGAAGATGTCCGACGTCGCGATCGCGATGCCGAGATGCCCGGCGCCGAACAGCGCGATGTTGTGCTGGCCGGAGGTGCGCAGGATCTTGCGGATCTGCGTGACGAGCGACTCGACGTTGTAGCCCACCCCACGCTTGCCGAACTTGCCGAAGCCCGAGAGATCGCGGCGGATCTGGGTCGAGTTGACGTGCGTGTAGTCGGCCAGCTCCTGGGAGGAGATGGTTTCCTTGCCCATCTTGCGCGCCTGAGTCAGGACCTGTAGGTAGCGCGAGAGTCGCGCCGCCACCCCGAGTGAGAGCTTCTCCCCGGGCTTGTCGACGTCCAGCTGAGCGCCTTCGGTACCGCGGCCGACCGTGTAGCTCATCCGCCGCGCACTCTACACATGGGATTGGGGAGGCCGTGCGCTCGCGTCCGGTCGCGTCGAGGGACCCTCTCCCCGCGTGAGGAGCGCCTCGAGCCGCGCCTCGTCGACGAAGTACTCGAACGCCTCCTCCCCGTCGATCGTCACCACCGGAATCCGCTCGAGATAGCGGCGGTGAAGCTCAGGGTCCTGCTCGATGTCGCGCTCGACGAAGGTGAAGGCGCGGCGGGCACGGACCTCCTCGAGCAGCGCCCGCGCCTCATCGCACAGACAGCAGCCCGGACGGCCGTAGAGAGTGACGACGGCGCTCATGCCGCCAGCGCTCGCTCCCCGCTCGCATAGACGTCGAGCTCGAGATAGTCGGGGAAGGGCTGCGCGGTGAGAAAGCGTGCCGCGCTGGCGATCATCGCCGCGTTGTCGGTGCACAGCGCGCGAGGCGGGATGTCGACGGCGACGCCCAGTCCGCTCAGCCGCTCGCGCAGGGGCGAGTTCGCGGCCACGCCGCCGCCGATGGCCAGGCGCCCGAGCCCGGTCTCGGCGAGCCCCCGCTCGACCCGCCGGGCCAGCGCTTCGACGATCGCCCGCTGATAGGAGGCGGCGAGGTCGGCGGCCCGTCGCTCTGTCTCGTGCGGCCCGAGCTCGCGCGTGCGGTAGAGCAGCGAGGTCTTCAGCCCGGCGAAGGAGAAGTCGAGCCCGCCCACGCGCGCGGCGGTGGGAAATGCGAACGCCTCGGGATCGCCGTCCCGGGCGAGTCGCTCGAGCGCGGCGCCGCCGGGATAGCCGAGCCCGAGCATCCGCGCGCCCTTGTCGAACGCCTCGCCGGCGGCATCGTCGAGCGTCTGACCGAGCACCTCGAAGGCCGGACCGTGGTCGAGGACGCGCGCGAGCAGAGTGTGTCCGCCACTGGCGATGAGGCTGAGGAACGGCGGCTCGAACGGCTCCGGGGCGAGGAAGCTTGCGGCGACGTGGCCGTGGAGGTGGTCGACGGGCACGAGCGGCAGCCGCCAGGCGGCGGCAAGGGCCTTCGCCGTCGAGACGCCGACGAGCAGCGCGCCGACGAGCCCCGGGCCGCTCGTCACCGCGATCGCGTCGACGGCGGACAGCGATACGCCGGCCTGCCCGAGTGCATCGTCGACGACCGCCCCGATCAACTCGAGGTGATGCCTCGAGGCAATCTCGGGGACGACCCCGCCGTAGCGATCATGGATCCCCTGAGAGGAGATGACGTTCGCGCGGATCTCTCCCGCCCCGCTCACGACCGCGGCGCACGTGTCGTCGCAGCTCGTCTCGAGGGCGAGGACGAGCCCGCTGTCCGGAATCATCCGTGCGCTCCCGAGCCTGAGGCGATCTCGGTCGTGCGCCACATGATCATCGCGTCCTCGCCGGTGTCGGTGTAGTAGCGAGGCCGGGTGCCGACCGAGCGGAACTCGAAGCGCTCATACAGGGCGATCGCCGGGGCGTTCGAGGTCCGCACCTCGAGCGTGTAGGCCTCCTCCGGGCCGGCGCGGTCGATCATCGCTCGAAGCAGCGCAGCTCCGAGCCCGTGCCGGCGCACGGCAGGGTCGACGGCGATGTTCATGAGATGGAACACCTGGTCGTAGCGCGAGCAGATGAGGTAGCCGACGACCTTGTCGCGGCGGGAGCGCGCGGACCGGTGGCCGTCACCACCCTCCGTCGGCGCAGGTGGCCGCTCGACGGCGGCCAGGCACACGCCCGATGGCTTGGAGAGCTCGAGCACGAACATGGCCAGCGACCACGGCGTCGGGAACGATCGGCGCTCGATCGCGATCACCTGGGGCAGGTCCGAGTAGGACAGCGGGCGGATCGTGGTGTGCGCGTCGGTCATGAGTCGGGGCGGTTGCGACGGGTGATCTCGGCGTCCGGCAGTCGGAGATAATGGGGACGGATCTCGGTGGGAGCGCTCGCGGGCAGGCTCGGGGCGAGCCGGCAGTGGCTGACCGCGGTGACTCTGTGGAGCTCCGATCCGTCGGGCGGAATCGAGGCCCCCGAGCGCTCGAGAATGTCCCTGAATTTTATCGCGCCGTCTCCGATCGCCAGCGTGTGCAGGGGGATTTGGGCGCCCAGCTGCTCGGGCACGAGGGCCACTTCGGCGATGAGGCACGGGCCCAGACCGCCGTTTTCGCGACGCGCCCAGGCGGCGGCGAAGGCCTCACCGCGCCGGGCGTCGAGCACCGCCATGACCGCTGCGCCCGCAGCTGGCGCGCCCGACGCGGCCTCATGCGCGAGCGACGCGAGCGTCGAGACCCCGACAAGCGGCAACTCGTGGGCGTGGACGAGCGCCCGTGCCGTGGCGATCCCGATCCGCAGTCCGGTGAAGGTGCCGGGCCCGACCCCGACGGCAACGCGGTCGAGCCCGGTCCACGACGTCCCCGTCCGTTCGAGCGCCGCGACGATCTGGGCCATCAGCGCGGTGGCGTGGGCCGGGCGCTCTCCTGGCGCGGGATCGTGGCGCGCCTGCGCGAGCACGGTCGCCGCCCCGGCTTCGTCGACGTCGCAGAGCGCGGTCGTCGTCGACGGGGTCGCGGTGTCGAAGGCGAGGACCCTCACGTGATCTCCACCCGCCGGCGATCGCCGCCCGCGTGATCGAGGCGGACCGTCATGGCGATGCGGGCGAGCGCCGCGAGCTCGGCCAGCGCCCCGCCGGGCCATTCGACGAAGGCGATGGCGTCCGGACGCACGTAGTCGGCGAGCAGATCAGGATCCTCGGCGCCGATATCGGCGACCCGGTAGAGGTCGAGGTGGGACACGGGAACCGCGCCCCGGTAGCGCTGGCCGATCGTGAAGGTCGGACTCGTGACCTGCGACTCGACGCCGAGGGCGCGGCACGCGCCACGGATAAAGGTCGTCTTGCCCGCGCCGAGCTCGCCCTCGACGAGCACGACGTCGCCCGGACGCAGGGCGGCGGCCAGCTCGGCGGCGAGCGCCTCGGTCTCCTCCGGGCCGACGGTGTCCCGCACGCGCGGCATCTGGGCGGCCCGCCTACCCGAGCCGCGCGGCCCGGACCCAGAGCATCCCGCCCCCGAGCACGAGCGCGCCCGCGAGCAGCAGCTGGAGCGGGAGATCGTCTCCGGTGCGCGGCAGCGCGGCCGTCGAGCCGGTCGACGCGCCGGCGGAGGTCGCGGTCACGGGCGCCGGGCTGGCCGCCCCGGCGGTCGCCGGCAGCGGCACGGGTGGCGTTGCGGTGAGCCGCGAGGCAGCCTGGGCCGCCCCCGCCGAGGCGAGGAGGGCGAGGCTGATGAGGAGGATCACCGTCGGTCGGAGGAGGCCCATCGGCGGGGGAGAACTCTAGAGAAGGCGCCGCCGGCCGGACGCTCGGCCATGCTGCGCGTCGGCAGCTCGGTCGACGGCGACGTCCGGTACCTTCGTTGGCTGCATGTCTACGGAAACGACCGAGAAGCCCAGCGGCCCCGTCGGCCCGATGAGAGGCCGCGTCGAGGCCCTGATCGCCGATTTGCGCTCGTCGGACACCGCCAAGGCGGCGTGGCTCGCGCTGGCGATGATCATCAACAACGGGGTCGCGCTCATCTCGACGTTCGTCTTCGCGCGGCTGCTCGACGACTACGGCTCGCTCGGCGCGCTCGTCAGCTACGTGCTGATCCTCGCGGTCGTCGGCCAGGCGATGCAGGTGGCGACCGCCCGTGAGGGCGTGCTCGGGCGCTTCGGCACCGGCGCCGACCTGCTGGCCACCATTCGGTCCTGGACACGCACGTTGGCCTTCGTCACCGTCGCGCTCACGGTCGTCTCGATCGCGTTCCAGCATCCGATCGCCTCCGCGGTCGGTGTGAAGCAGTACAGCTGGGCGGCCGCCGCGGGCATCCCCGCCGGCTGCGTGTGGCTCGAGCTCTCGCTGCTGCGCGGCGTGCTCCAGGGCGTCGGCGACTACCGATCGGTCGGGATCAGCCTCGTCGCCGAGCAGACGGTGCGACTGCTGAGCGGCGCGATCCTCGCCGCCGCCTGGCTCGGGGTGACCGGCGCGTATCTCGGCTCGCTGATCTCGTTCATCGTCATGTCGTTCTACTGCTGGCGCAAGATCACCATTCACGTCGGCGAGGTCGAGGGCCACGGCACCACCAAGCTCGAGCTGTGGTCCCACGTCAAGCGCGCCTGGGCGCCGATCGCCGGCCTGTCGATCGTCGCGATCCTCCAGAACATCGACCTGATCGCCGCCAAGCACCAGTTTGACAAGAACACGGCGAGCGCATATGCCGCCACCGCGGTGGCGGCGAAGGTCCTCGTCTGGGTGGCCATCGGCGCCGGCTTCTACCTCGTGCCCGAGGTCTCGCGCCGCCACGCGGCCGGCAAGGACACCCGGCCGGTGCTGGTGAAGTCGCTGCTCATCATCGGCGTCTGCGCGATCCCGGTGCTCCTCATCTTCGCGGGCCTCCCCCACCTCCTGCTCAGCGTCGCCTTCGGCAGCAAGCGAGCAACGGCCTCGAACTCGCTGTTCGTGCTCGGTCTCGCCTTCACCGTGCTGGCCACGACGTACCTTGCCGTCCAATACCTGCTCGCGCTCCAGAAGACCTGGTTCCTGCTGCCGCTCAGCCTCGTCGCGATCGCCGAGCCCTTCATCCTCGTCCAGGGGCCGAAGGAGCCGGCCGGCTTCGCCGCCACCGTGCTCGCCGTCCAGGCGGTCGGAGCGCTGCTCGCGTTCGCCTTCGCGCTGCGACCAGAGCGCGCCGCGCGCGAACGGGTCGCCAACCCCGAGCCGGCCTGAGGCGACTCAGCGCGCCGCGAGGTACTCGGCGACGCGCTCGGCGGCCGTCCGCAGCCGGCGGAAATTCGCCGCGCGGCTGAGCGACAGGTCGATCGCCGCCTGCTCGTGGCTCAGTGCGGGCTGGACATACCCACGGACGAGCGCTCGCGGCCCTCGACGAAGAAGGTGTCGATCCCGCGGGCCCGAGCGCGACGGCCGAGCTCCCGGAGCAGGCTGCTCTTGCCGATTCCCCCGGCGCCGCGGACGAGGATGACCCGGACGGGCCCGTCGGGGTGCAGGCGGCGCTCGAGGAACTCGAGCTCGGCGGCGCGACCGACGAACCGGCGGCGATCGGTGTCAGCGAGACGCGCAGCGAGCGTGCCCACGCCCACTGGGGCTCCCCCGGACAGCCCCTCATGGGTCACCATGGCGCGCCCAAGAGTAGACCGCGCCGGGCGCTTTCAGAAGAGCCCGAGCTGGAGAGTGGACTCAGATACGAGTTCCTCGGTCTCCGGCATCGGCTCGGGCGGCGCCGGCGCGGGGGCGGGGGGGGGCCCGAGCGGCGCGGGCTGAGCCGGCGGGCCGAGCTCGAGCAAGCCGGGAATCCGGGCGAAATCCTCGCGGAGCGTCTGCTGCATGCTCGGTGTGTAGAGCGCGGCGGCCGGGTGATAGAGCGGGTACAGCCGCACCGCGCGCGAGCCGATGACGAGCTCCTCCTCGCGACCGTGGAGCCGGGAGATGCCGGTGGTGTCGCCACGCAGCAGCTTCGTCGAGAAGTTGCCCAGGGTGCAGATGACGGTTGGTTCGATGAGGTCGACCTGGCGACGCAGGTAGTCCTGGCAGGCGTCGATCTCGTTGGGGTGCGGGTCTCGGTTCTGTGGGGGACGGCACTTGAGCACGTTGGCGATGAACACGCTGCTGCGCTGGAGCCCGATCTCGCCGAGCAGCTTCTCGAGCAGCTTGCCCGCCTGGCCGACGAACGGGAGACCCATCCGATCCTCGTTCGCACCCGGCGCCTCGCCGACGAACATGAGATCCGCGTCGGCATGCCCGGCGCCGAAGACGACCGTCGTCCGGGACTGATGCAGCGGGCAGCGGGTGCACCCGCGGGCCTCCTCGTAGACGGCTTTGAGCAGCTCGCGACGCTCGGTGGCGCTCCTCACCGCTCCGATGCTAGAGGTGAGGCGGGACGGTTTCCCCAGTGCGCGGGGGCGGTGCGGGGGCGTTTTCCCGCAATCACGGCGAATTTCGCGATTCCGTGACATTCCGTGTGCCGATTTGGGTACCTGGGGGTATCATTCCTGACGAGGCCGTCACCTTTCTGCGGACCTCGTTACAGCTATTTCCTCTACGCCGCCGACCGGTATCTCCGATGCGAGAACTGGAACGGACAGACTCCGCCGACACCCCCTTCCGTAGCCGCCTGGCGATCGTGGGCCGAGGTCGCCTCGGGGGCGCGCTCGTCGACTCGCTGACGCGGACGGACGGCCGGCTGCCGGGCGGCATCGAGGTGCTCGGCCCGCTCGGGCGCGGGTATGACGGCGCCGACGCCGACGTCGTCCTCCTCTGTGTCCCCGATGAGGAGATCGAGACCGCCGCGAGGGTGATCGCGCCCGGGCGCCTCGTCGGCCACTGCTCGGGCGCGACGCCGCTCGACGTCCTCGCTCCGCATGAGCGCTTTTCGCTGCATCCGCTGATGACCGTCACCGCGACCGGGGCACGCTTCGGCGGTGCGGGCGCGGCGGTCGCCGGGAGCAGCGACCGGGCGCAGCGGCTCGCCCACGACCTCGCCGAGGCCCTCGAGCTCGTCCCGGTGCACATCGCCGAGGAGGACCGCGCCATCTACCACGCCGCCGCCTCGGTGGCCTCGAACTTCCTCGTCACCCTCGAGGCGGTCGCCGAGCGCCTCGCCGCCGAGGCCGGCCTGCCGCGGGAGCTGCTCGCGCCGCTCGTCCGGGCAACCGTCGAGAACTGGGCGCAGATCGGAGCCGAGCGAGCCCTGACCGGGCCGGTCGCGCGCGGCGACGAGCGGACCGTCGCTCGCCAGCGGCTGGCCGTCGCCGAGCGTGCCCCGGAGGTGCTGACCCTGTTCGACGCGCTCGTCGAGGCGACGCGCGATCTCACCCGGGATCGGGCGACCGTGCTGAGCGGAGGCACGCAATGAGGACCGTGCGCACCGTGTCGGAGCTGCGCGCCGAGCTCGCCGAGCCCCGGCGCGCCGGTGGCACGATCGGGCTCGTGCCGACGATGGGCGCCCTGCACGAAGGACATCTCTCGCTGCTGCGGCGGGCGCGCATCGACTGCGACGTCGTCGTCATGTCTCTGTTCGTCAACCCGAGCCAGTTCAACGACGCGGCCGACCTCTCGGCGTATCCCCGTGACGAGGCCCGGGATCAGGCGCTCGCCGCCGAGCTCGACGTCGACTACGTCTTTGCGCCCCCGGTCGAGGAGGTCTACCCGGACGGGTTCGCGACCGCGGTCTCCGTCGGGGTCCTGACCGACCGGCTCGAGGGCGCGCACCGCGGCCGAGCCCACTTCGACGGCGTCACGACGGTCGTCACGAAGCTGTTCAACATGGTCGGGCCCGACGTCGCCTATTTCGGCCAGAAGGACGCCCAGCAGGCAGCGGTGATCCGGCACCTCGTCCGCGATCTCAACGTCCCGGTCCGGATCGCGGTGTGCCCGACGATCCGAGAGCCCGACGGTCTGGCCATGTCGAGCCGCAACGTCCACCTCTCCCCCGCCGACCGGCGCCGGGCCGTCGCGCTGCACCGCGGTCTGCTTGCCGCCGAGCGGCGGCTTGCCGACGGCGCGCGCGAGCCCGTCGCGCTCGTCGCCGCCGCCCACGCCGAGCTCGCCGCCGCCGGAGTCGAGCCCGACTACCTCGAGCTCGTCGACGCCGAGACCTTCGAGCCGGCGACCGCGCTGCGCGGTGACGCGCTGCTGCTCGTCGCGGCCCGGATCGGCACGACCCGACTGATCGACAACCACCTGCTCTCGCCCGCCCGGCTGGGCTCAGGCACGGGGCCGGCGCCGCGGCGTCGTCCGCGGCACATGGCCCGGCCGGCGGCGTCGGCAGGCACGCACCACGACGGGAGACCCTGACACCCATGCAGCGGACGATGCTGAAATCGAAGATCCACCGGGCGACGGTGACCGACGGCGACCTGCACTACGTCGGCTCGATCACGATCGACCCGGCGCTGCTCGAGGCGGCCGACATCCGCGAGTTCGAGCAGGTGGCGGTCGTCGACGTCAATAACGGCGCCCGCTTTGAGACGTACACCATCGCCGGAGAGCCCGGCTCGGGAGAGATGAAGGTCAACGGCGCGGCGGCACGTCTCGTGCACCGTGGCGACACGATCATCGTCATCTCCTACGCCGGCTACGACCCGGACGAGCTCGAGCACTACGACCCGCGCGTCGTCCATGTGGATGACCGCAACCAGATCATGCAAGTCGACAGCGAGGTGGCGACCCTGCTCGGGGCGCCAACCGCCGCCTAAAGGAGACGAGCGATATGTCTGCCACCCCACGCGTCCCGATCCCCCACAGCCTCGATGCGCCGCTGCCGATGACGCTACCCCGGCTCGCCGAGAAGAAGCGCCTGCACGAGCCGATCGTGATGGTCACGGCCTACGACTACCCCTCGGCGCAGGTCGCCGAGGCCGCCGGCGTCGACATGGTCCTCGTCGGCGACTCCGGGGCGATGACCGTGCTGGGCTACCCCACGACCGTTCCGGTGTCGACCGAGGAGATGCTGATGCTCGCCGCCGCGGTGCGCCGTGGCTGCTCGACGCCGTTCCTCGTCGGCGACCTGCCGTTCGGTTCCTATGAGGGCTCCGACGAGCTTGCGATCGCAACCGCCCAGCGCTTCGTCAAAGAGGCGGGCTGCGACGCGGTCAAGCTCGAGCGCGGCGGCACGAGCGTCCAGCGCGCCCGCGCGATCGTCGGCGCCGGGATCCCGGTCGTCGGCCATGTCGGCCTCACGCCGCAGACCGCGACCGCCCTCGGCGGGTACAAGGCGCAGGGTCGCAGTGCCGAGCGCGCGCTCGCCGTCGCCCGGGACGCGATCGCGCTCCAGGAGGCCGGGTGCTTCGCGATCGTGTTCGAGGCGATCCCCGCCGCGGTCACCGAGCTCGTGCTCGAGCATCTCGAGATCCCGGTGATCGGGATCGGAGCCGGCCTCGCCGACGGGCAGGTCCTCGTGTTCCACGACCTGCTCGGCATCTACGACGGCCACTCTCCCCGATTCGCCAAGCGCTACGGCGAGGTCAAGGCCCAGATGGTTGCCGGCGTGGCCGAGTACGCAGCCGACGTCCGCGGCGGAACCTTCCCCGGTCCCGAGCACGTGTACTCGATCGACACCGACGAGCTCGAGCAGGTCAGAGCCGGCCTCGACGCACTGACGACGAACCGCTGACGAGCGGCGGGCCCGCCGCATCTTGCGGGCGATCCGACGCCCGGCGGAGTCGCGCTGGCCCCCGGCTCAATACCATGCGGGAATGGCGCGCCTTGGGCACGTGTTCGCTCCCCGCGACCGCATCTACTTCGAGCTCTTCGAGGAGGCGGGCCAGAACGTCCTCACCGCTGCCGACCTGCTCGATCGGCTGCTCTCGAACTACCCGGACAGCAAGGAGCTCGCCGGCGAGATCCGCGACTGTGAGCACGAGGGCGACCGCATCACCCACGACATCATCGACCGCCTCAACCACACGTTCGTCACCCCGATCGACCGCGAGGACATCCTCTCGCTCGCCTCGGCTCTCGACGACATCGTCGACTTCACCGAGGAGGTCGCGGACTACCTGGGGCTGTACAAGATCGAGGCGCCGATGGATCAGTCGATCCGCTTGGCCCGCGTGCTACACGCCGCCTGCCGGCAGATCGCCGAGGCGGTCCCGCGGTTGCGCGGCTTCCGAGACATCTCCGAGCACACGGTGGAGATCAACCGGCTCGAGAACGAGGGCGACCGGATCACCCGAGAGGCCGTCGCGTCGCTGTTCGACGGCGGCATTGACCCGATGGTCGTGATCCGCTGGAAGGACCTGTTCGAGCGCCTCGAGGAGGCCATCGACGCCGCGGAGCGCGTCGCGAACATCCTCGAGGGCATCGTCATCAAGAACTCCTGAGGGCCGACGGCGCGTACTCGATCCGCCGCAGCACCTTGGCCGGCGCGCCGGCCGCGATCGAGAACGGGGGGATGTCGTGGGTGACGACCGAGTTGGCCCCGATCACGCTGCGCTCCCCGATCGTCACCCCGGTGGTGACGACGACGTTCGCCCCGCACCACACGTTGTCGCCGATCCGGGTCGGCCCCTTGGAGGTGAAGCCCTGCCAGGTGACCGGTAGGGCGGGATCGTCGAAGCGGTGGCTCGAGTCGCTCACGAAGCAGCCGTTGGCGAGCATGCAGTTGTCACCGATCTCGACGAGCTCGGCGGCGGCGACCATCACCCCGAGGTTGAGGAAGGTGCCGCGGCCGATGCGGATCCGGGCCCGGCCCGGCGCGGTGATCCACACCCCGGGCTCGAACAGCGTGCCGTCGCCGAGCTCGAGCCGGCCCTCGCGGAGCGCCTCGAGGACGTTGCCGTGGACCGGCCAGCGCACGAAAGCCCCGCGGCGCATGAAGTGCCAGTGGATCTGGGCCCGGTTCCAGGGCAGCGAGTTGCGCTCGTACCAGCGCCACTTCTGAGCCCAGAGGAGGAGCTGGGCGGCGTTGACCGCGTCCGACACGGCGGGCATTGTGGCAGCCGTTCGACACGCGCGATCGGTACCTTCGCTGCGGTGAGCTACTTCGACGACAGTCCCCGCCAACGCCGGGCCGCCGCCCAGGCCCGCCGGGTGCGGCACCGCCGGATGGCAATCGGCGGGCTGATCGTCGCCGTGCTGGCGATCATCATGGTCGTGGTCACTCTGCTGACGGCCTCGAGTGGCGAGCCCTCGAGCGGCCACACGGGGAGCGGAGCCAAGGGATCGCAGCTGCCCACCGCCTCGGGCCACACGACGCGGTCGGCTGCCCATTCAGGGACGGCGAGCACGGCCCAGGGGACCGGCGTGCCCGGGCACGCGTCGGTCCCGATCCTCATGTACCACGTGATCAATCCCCCGCCGGCCGGGGCGCCGTTCCCGGGCCTGTACGTGCCGGCCGCTGAGTTTGCCGCGCAGATGCAGGCGCTCAAGGCGGCCGGCTGGCACGCCGTGACGATGGATCAGCTCGAGGCGAACTGGACCCGCGGGGTCCCGCTCGGGCCGGGCAAGCCGATCGTTCTCAGCTTCGACAACGGCTATGCGTCGCAGTACAACAACGCCCTTCCGGTGCTCCAGCGACTCGGCTGGGTCGGCGTCGAGAACATCCAGCTCAGTGGCCTTCCGCCCTCGCAGGGCGGCTTCACCGACGCCCAGGTGCACGGCCTGATCAAGGCGGGCTGGGAGCTCGACACGCAGGGGATCAGCCACGCCGACCTCATCCGCCTCGACAGCTCCGAGCTGCACTATCAGGTCGTCACCGCCCGCCAGATGCTGCGCAGCCGCTACGGCGTCCCGGTCAACTGGTTCTGCTACCCGTCCGGCCACTACGACGCGACCGTCATCAGCGAGGTGCGGTCCGCGGGCTACGTCGGCTCGACGACCGTCGTGCCCGGATGGGCGGCCACGGCGAGCAACCCGTATGCGCTGCCGCGGCTGCGGGTGCTCGGGGGGACGAGCCCGACGGCACTGCTCGCCCAGATCGCCACCGCCGAGGGCAACGAGCGGACACCGGCGTCGTACGGCGGCGCATAGGCCCCCGGGCCTTACGCCCCGGGGCGTGGCGCCCCGGGGGCGTGGCGCCCGGTGGCGGGGGCGTGGCGCCCGGTGGCGGGGGCGTGGCGCCCGGTGGCGGGGGCTACGCGGTCGCGGCGGTCTTGCGCCGCCGGGACGTCGTCCGGCCGTTCGCCGACCCGCGCGCCGTCGCCGCGGGCAGCAGCGGGGCGAGGAAGCGACCGGTGTCCGACGCGGCCGCCTTGACCACCTGCTCCGGCGTGCCGGTGACGATCACGCGACCGCCCTCGTCCCCACCCTCGGGGCCGAGGTCGATGATCCGGTCGGCGACCTTGATCACGTCGAGATTGTGCTCGATGACGACGACCGAGTTGCCGGCGTCGACGAGCCGCGCGAGCACCTCGAGCAACCGCTGGATATCGGCAAGATGGAGGCCTGTCGTCGGCTCGTCGAGGATGTAGATGGTCCGGCCGGTGGCCACCTTCGCGAGCTCGGCGGCGAGCTTGACCCGCTGTGCCTCACCGCCGGAGAGCGTCGTCGCCGGCTGACCGAGCCGCATGTAGCCGAGGCCGACGTCATAGAGCGTCTGCACCCGTCGGCGGATCTTGGGAATGTGCTCGAAGAATTCGAGCGCCTCTTCGATCGGCATCTCGAGCACATCGGCGATCGTCCTGCCCTTGAAGCGGACCTCGAGCGTCTCCCGGTTGTAGCGCTTGCCGTGGCATTGCTCGCACGGCACGTAGACGTCGGGGAGGAAGTGCATCTCGATCTTGATCTGCCCATCGCCACGGCACACCTCGCAGCGGCCGCCCTTGACGTTGAACGAGAAACGGCCCGGCTTGTAGCCGCGCGCCCGCGCCTCCTGGGTCTTGGAGAACAGATCGCGGATCTGGTCGAACAGCCCGATGTACGTGGCCGGGTTCGAGCGCGGCGTCCGGCCGATCGGCGACTGGTCGACCGAGATGATCTTGTCGAGCTGCTCGAGTCCGGTGATCCGCCGGTGCACGCCGGCCCGCTGCTTGCTGCGGTGCAGCTTGTTCGACACCGCCTTGTAGAGCACCTCGTTGACCAGCGTCGACTTGCCCGAGCCCGACACCCCGGTCACGCAGCACAGCACCCCGAGCGGCACCTTGACGTCGATCTTCTTGAGGTTGTGCTGGGATGCGCCCTCGATGCCGATGTAGCCCGAGGGCTTGCGCCGACGCTTCGGCGTCTCGATCTCCCGCGTGCCGGCCAGGAACTGCCCGGTGAGCGATTCGGGTACCGCGGCGATGGCGTCGATCGTGCCCTCGGCAACGACGTGGCCACCGTGCTCGCCGGCGCCCGGACCCATGTCGACGATGTGATCGGCGGCCCGCATGGTCCCCTCGTCGTGTTCGACGACGAGCACAGTGTTGCCGAGATCACGCAGGCGCTCGAGGGTCGCGATCAGCTTCTCGTTGTCGCGCTGGTGAAGCCCGATCGACGGCTCGTCGAGGATGTAGAGCACGCCGACGAGCGAGGAGCCGATCTGGGTGGCGAGCCGGATCCGCTGGGCCTCGCCACCGGACAGCGTCGCGGCCGCCCGCTCCATCGAGAGGTAGCCGACGCCGACGTTCTCGAGGAACTGAAGGCGCTCCTCGATCTCACGGAGGATGAGCCGCGCGATCCGGCGATCGTGCTCGGTGAGCTCGAGCGCACGGATCCAGCTCAATGCCCGGCGGGCGGACAGGCCGGTGAAGGCGTGGATCGCCGTACCGGCGACGAGCACCGCGCGTGACTCCGGCCGCAGCCGGGCTCCCTTGCACTCGGGGCACGGCCGCAGGGTCATGTACTCCTCGATCTTCTCCCGGGAGAATTCCGACTCCGTCTCGCGGTAGCGGCGCTCGAGGTTGGGCACGATGCCCTCGAACTGGGTGGCGTAGGAGCGGCGCCGGCCGAAGCGGTTGCGATACGACACCTGAACCCGGTCGCCGTTGGTCCCGAACAGGAAGAAGTCCTGCTGCTCGGGTGGGAGGTCCTGCCACGCCGTCTCGAGGTCGACCTCGTAGCGTTCGGCGATCGCCTGGGCAAGCTGGTCGTAGTAGTCAGAGGCGCTCACCGACCACGGCGCGATCGCGCCCTCGCCGATCGACAGCGTCGGATCGGGGACGACGAGATCGGGGTCGATCTCCATCTGCGAACCGAGTCCCGTGCACCGCGGGCAGGCGCCGTGGGGTGAGTTGAAGCTGAAGATCCGTGGCTCGAGCTCGACGAGGCTCGGCCCGTGCACCGGGCAGGCGAACTTCTCGCTGAAGAGGATCGTCTTGGCCTGCCCCGTGCCCCGAGGCTTGGCGGCCGAATCTCCGTCCGGCTCGCCACCGGGCGAATCCACGAGTTCGATTTCGACGAGGCCGTCGGCGAGCGCGACCGCGGTCTCGATCGAGTCCGCGAGCCGCTTGCGCAGCTCGCCCTTCATGACGAGTCGGTCGACGACGACCGCGATGTCGTGCTTGTACTTCTTGTCGAGCGTGATCTCCTCGTCGAGCCGGCGCAGCTCGCCGTCGATCTTGACCCGGCCGAAGCCCTCGGCCCGCAGCTCGTCGAGCTGTTTGCCGTACTCGCCCTTGCGCCCGCGCACGATCGGCGCGAGCACCATGAAGCGGGTGCCCTCCGGGAGCTCCATCACCTGGTCGATGATCTGCTCGGCCGACTGGCCGGTGATCGGCCGTCCGCAGACGTGGCAATGGGGATGCCCGACCCGGGCCCAGAGGAGCCGGAGGTAGTCATAGATCTCGGTGACCGTGCCGACGGTCGAGCGCGGGTTGCGCGAGGTCGTCTTCTGATCGATGGAGATGGCCGGCGAGAGCCCCTCGATCGAGTCGACGTCCGGCTTGTCCATCTGCCCGAGGAACTGGCGTGCGTAGGCCGACAGCGACTCGACGTAGCGGCGCTGCCCCTCGGCGTAGATCGTGTCGAAGGCGAGCGAGGACTTCCCCGACCCCGACAGGCCGGTGATAACCGTCAGCGACCCTCGCGGGATCGCCACCGTGATGTCCTTCAGATTGTGTTCCCGGGCGCCCGAGACGACGAGTTGATCCACCTCGTCGAGTCTAGTCAACCGAACGGACGTTCGGGTGTCATAAGACTGCCCGGATCGCCCTGCGTCAGGCGCCGTGACCACGCTTGACGCTGGGCAGCGGGCGCTCAGCCGCCGACGCTGGCGTACACCTCGTCGAGCAGCCCCCGGCGGTCGGTGAGCGTGAAGTTCTCCGCCAGGTAGCGCTCGGTCTCCTCGCGCGGGGTGCCGTTGAGGGCCATGTTGAGGGCGATGAGGCGAGCCCCCTCGGTGTCCTCCCCGTCGCCCTCGAGCCCACCGGCAGAGGCCGGTGCCTCGGACGCGCCGAACGGCTCGGCCGCGACCTCCTCGACGATCTCGATCTCCTCATAGGCCTCGATGCCCGGCTGGGCGCCGGCGATGTCCTCGGGCCCGGGAGCCAGCTGGGGCTCAGGCTCCGGTTCAGGCGCGGTCCGCGGCGCGGCGGCCCGGGGGGCGGCAGACTCGGGCTCGAAGCGGGGTCGGAGGGCGACCGAGTCGGACACCTCGTTCATGTTGCCCTCGAGCAGCTGGAGATCGGCGTTGAGCCGGTTGGCACCGGTGCGGAGGGACTCGATCAGCGCGCCGAGCTCGCTCTCCATCGCGTCGAGCCGCTGGAGCATCGACGTCGTCGACTCCGACACCCGGCCGACGTAGTCGCGGGCCTCGGAACTCGCCTGCTCACGCGTCGCCCGGGCCTCCTCGCCGGCCTCGGTGCGGATGTCCCGGGCGTCATCCTCGGCCTGGCGCTGGATCTCGGCCGCACTGTTCTCGGCTGCCTCGACGATCGCCCGGACCTGCTCGCTCGCCGACGAGGCCAGCGTCTCCGAACGACGTCGAGCCGAGCGCTTGAGCTCGTCGATCTCGTCGGCAACGGCGTGCAGGTGGGCGTCGACAGCGTCGGGGTCGTAGCCGCGCCGGCCGATCGGGAAGTCCTTTTTCTCAATGCTCTGTCGTTCCAGGGCCACGCCAACAACCTCTCTGGTCAGGGAATCTCTCGGGGCAGCCGGAGGGTATCGGACCTATCCGGCGGCAACGGCCTGGTCGAGCTCGCGCTTGAGGTCGCGGATCTCGTCCCGCAGCTTCGCCGCGTACTCGAAGCGGAGGTCCTCGGCGGCGACGAGCATCTCCTCCTCGAGCCCGACGATCGTCTTCTCGATCTCGGCCGCGGACATCGCCGAGGCCGGGCGCTGGCGCCGTCGGCGCGAGCGCGGGACCTTCGAGTCGGACTGGAGGAACTCGGCGATGTCGGAGATGCCCTTGACAATCGTCTCCGGGGTGATGCCGTGCTCCTCGTTGTAGGCCCGCTGGATCGCCCGGCGCCGGTCGGTCTCGCCGAGCGCGGCGCGCATCGCCGCGGTCTCCTTGTCGGCGTACATCAGCACCTTGCCCTCGATGTTGCGGGCTGCGCGGCCGATCGTCTGGATGAGCGAGGTCTCGCCGCGCAGGAAGCCCTCCTTGTCGGCGTCGAGGATCGCGACAAGCGAGACCTCGGGGAGATCGAGCCCCTCGCGGAGGAGATTGACCCCGACGAGGATGTCGAACTCGCCGAGGCGCAGCTCGCGGATGATCTGGATCCGCTCGAGCGTGTCGACCTCTGAGTGCAGGTAACGGACCCGGAAGCCCATCTCGAGCAGGTAGTCGGTGAGGTCCTCGGCCATCTTCTTGGTCAGCGTCGTGACCAGCGTGCGCTCGTCGCGGTCGACCCGGACGCGGATCTCGTTCATCAGGTCGTCGATCTGGTTGCGCGTCTCGCGAACCTCGACCTCGGGGTCGATGATCCCGGTCGGCCGCACGATCTGCTCGACGATCCGCGACGAGTGGCTGCGCTCGTACCCACCGGGCGTGGCCGAGACGAATACGAGCTGCGGCGTGATCGAGAGGAATTCCTGGAAGGTCTGCGGCCGGTTGTCGAGCGCGGACGGGAGCCGGAAGCCGTAGTCGACGAGCGTCTGCTTGCGCGAGCGGTCGCCTTCGGCCATGCCGCCGATCTGCGGGACGGTCTGGTGGGACTCGTCGATGAAGCAGACGAAGTCCTCGGGGAAGTAGTCGAGCAGGCAGTACGGCCGCTCGCCGGGCCGGCGGCCGTCGAGGATCCGGGAGTAGTTCTCGATCCCCGAGCAGAACCCCATCTCGCGCAGCATCTCCATGTCGTACTGCGTGCGCTGGCGCAGCCGGTGGGACTCGAGCAGCTTCCCCTGCTGCTCGAGCTCGGCGCAGCGTTCGCCCAGCTCCTTCGCGATCGCGGCGACGGCGTCGTCGATCATCCCCTCGCGGACGTTGTAGTGCGAGGCGGGCCAAATGCCGACGTGCTCGAGGTCGTCCTCGAGGATCTCCCCGGTCAGCGGGTCGAAATGCTGGAGGTGCTCGACCTCGTCTCCGAACAACACGATCCGGTAGGCGGTCTCGGCGTAGGCGGGGAAGATCTCGAGCGTCTCGCCGCGGACCCGGAAGGTGCCGCGGGACAGCGCGGTGTCGTTGCGCGTGTATTGGATCGAGACGAGCTTGCGCAGCAGCCGGTCGCGATCGACGAACTCCCCCTTGTGGAGCGTCTGGAGGTTCTCGTCGTAGACCTCGGGCGAGCCGAGGCCGTAGATGCAGGAGACACTGGCGACGATGACCACGTCACGCCGAGCGAACAGAGCCGCCGTCGCCGAGTGCCGCAGGCGGTCGATCTCCTGGTTGATCGCCGAGTCCTTCTCGATGTAGAGGTCCCTGCTCGGGACGTAGGCCTCGGGCTGGTAGTAGTCGTAGTAGGAGACGAAGTACTCGACGGAGTTGCGCGGGAAGTAGGTGCGGAACTCGTTGCAGAGCTGGGCCGCGAGCGTCTTGTTGTGAGCGATGATGAGTGCCGGCTTCTGGACGGCCTCGATCGTCGCCGCCATGGTCATCGTCTTGCCGGTACCGGTCGCGCCGAGGAGCGTCTGATAGCGCTGGCCGCCGGTGATCCCCTCGGCCAGCGAGGCG
>CAVWLZ010000008.1:0-184577 GCA_963755955.1 uncultured Solirubrobacterales bacterium | reverse complement strand
GCCGCTTTGGCGGTCGAGGTCGATGCCGGATCCAAGCCCAAGCGCGCCCGGAAGAAGCCGGCCCGCCGGGCCGCCCGCAAGCTGTTCGCTTTCGATCGTTCGCTCGGGACGCGCTTCGTCGCCGGGGCCGACGAGGCCGGCCGCGGTTGCCTCGCCGGGCCGCTCGTCGCGGCCGCGGTGCTCTTCGACCTCGAGCGCATCGCGCCGTCCGACGTCCGGCGTCTCGGGGTCCTCAACGACTCCAAGCAGCAGTCCGCGCAGAGCCGTGCCGAGCTCTATCCGCTGATCCTCCGCACTGCGGCCAAGGTCGCCGTCGTCTCTCGGTGCGCGCGTGGGATCGACGCCCGCGGCCTGCACAAGACGAACCTCGCGGCGCTGCGCGACGCGCTCCTGCAGGTCGCCCGTCCCGGCTGCATCTGCCTCAGCGACGGGTTCCCGGTTGCCGCCATCCCGTACGACCAGCGCGCGGTGGTCGGTGGCGATGCCAAGAGCGCCGCGATCGCCGCCGCCTCGGTGATCGCCAAGGAGACCCGCGACCGCTACATGCGCCGTGTCGACGCCGCCCATCCCGGCTGGTACTTCGCCCAGCACGTCGGCTACGCGACTCCCGAGCATCGCGAGGCGATCGAACGGCTCGGCGTGTCCCCACTGCATCGCCTCTCGTTCCAGTCGGCCGCCTATCAGCAGCTCGATCTAGAAGGCGCCTTCGAGATGTTCGAGGCTCAGCAGTCGGCCTGATTGGTCGAAGGTGATCCCGATCGCGTCGAAGCGCAGCTCCTGCGCGTAGGGGCGGTCGGTCCGGCTCGTCAGCCAGTGTCGGGCCATCCGGCGCACGCGGGCGCGCTTGCCGGGGTGGACGGCGTCGAACGGGGCGCCGCCGACGCCGAGCCCGATCCCGCCCCCGCCACCGCCGGCTCCGCCCTCGCCGCGCAGCCGCCGCGACTTCACCTCGCAGAACGCGATTACGCGTCCGTCGTACGCGACGATGTCGAGCTCGCCCCAGCGGTTGCGGAAGTTCCGCTCGAGGATCCGGAAGCCGAGCCGCTCGAGATGCTCGGCGGCGAGCCGCTCGCCGAGCCGGCCGACCGCTGGACGCTGGTCATCTCCCACGCCCGGCACGCTAGGCAGAATCGTGTGCCCCATGGGTCACAGCCTGTGCCAATTCTGTGCAAATCGGACGGCTGCGCCTGCGGAGAATTGTTACTGGGCGTGACCCACGTGTAACGAGATCGAGAGTACGTTCGGCGGGTGCTCGCTCGGGTGGCCACATTCGCAATCGACGGGGTCGATCCGCGTCAGGTGTGGGTCGAGGTCGACATCCGCTCAGGGCTTCCCGCGTTCGCGATCGTCGGCCTCGCCGACACCGCCGTGCGCGAGTCCCGTGACCGGATCCGCTCGGCGATCCTCAACTCCGGCTTCAAGTTCCCCGAGCAGCGGATCACCGCCAACCTCGCCCCGGCCTTCCTGCGCAAGGTCGGGCCGGGATTCGATGCAGCGCTCGCCGTCGCGCTGCTCGCGGCGAGCGAGCAACTCCCGGCCGGGGCACTGCGGTCGGTCGCGGTGTTCGGCGAGCTCTCGCTCGGCGGGGAGATGCGCGACTCACCGGGTGTGCTCGCCGTCGCCGAGGGCGCGCTGCGCGCCGGCCTCACGCGCCTCATCGTGCCGCGCGAGCGCGCGCGCGAGGCGGCGCTCGTCGAGGGCGTCGCGGTGTCGGGAGTCGAGACCCTCGCCGCGGCCGCCGAGGTCCTGGCCACCCGCCGCGCGGTCGCGCTTCCCGCGCCCGCGCCACGGCCGCCGCAGCCCATTCCGGAGCCCGATCTCGCCGATGTGCACGGCCAGCGGACCCCGCTGTTCGCGCTCGAGATCGCTGCCGCGGGAGGGCACAACCTCTTGTTCGAGGGCGCGCCCGGGACCGGCAAGACGATGCTCGCGCGGCGGCTGCCCTCGATCCTCCCCGCGATGACCCGCGCGGAGGCCGTCGAGGTCACGCGCATCCACAGCGTCGCCGGGCTGCACACCGACGGGTTGATCGCCGCGCGGCCGTTCCGCGCGCCCCACCACACCATCTCTCCGGCCGGCCTTGTCGGCGGCGGCGCGCCGCCGCGACCGGGCGAAGCGACGCTCGCGCATCACGGGGTGCTGTTTCTCGACGAGCTGTCCGAGTTCCAGCGCACGACACTCGAGTCGCTGCGCCAGCCCCTCGAGGACGGCGTCGTCTCGATCGTCCGCGGCCAGCGCGCCCTCGCGTTCCCGACCCGCTTCATGCTGATCGCAGCCACCAACCCGTGTCCGTGCGGCTTCGCCGGCGTGGGGGAGCGGTGCGTGTGCGGCGAGGCCGATCTGCGCCGCCACCGCCGGCGGCTGAGCGGCCCCCTGCTCGACCGCATGGACCTGCTCGTCGACGTCCAGCGGCCGTCGGAGGCCGAGCTGCGGGGCCCGGCGGTCACCGACTCGGCCGCGGCCCGGGCGCGCGTCGCCGACGCCCGCGAACGCCAGCGGGTCCGGCTGGCCGGCACCGGGGCCCGCTGCAACGGCGAGATGAACGGGCGGCTCGTGCGTCGCTTCGTCCGCCTCGACGACCGCGCCGCGGCGGCGCTCGCGCAGGCCTATGCGGTCGGCGCGCTCAGCGCGCGGGGCCGCCAGCGCGTGCTCCGAGTCGCCCGGACGATCGCCGACCTCGACCACCGCGAGCGGATCATCGAGGCGGACCTCCTCACCGCCCTCAGCCTGCGCCAGCGGGCAGGCGGTGAGACGGCATTGGCGGCGTGAGCCCGGTGGGGGAGAGCGCCGAGGTCCGGGGGTGCGACGGCTGCCTGCGCCGCAGCTGGCTGCTCGCGCGCCTGTCCGGCCACCTCGAACCGGTGCGCGGCCGGATCGCGGGCATCCTCGCGCTCAGCGACGCGGAGCTGCTCGCCGCCCTCGCCGGCGACCGGGCCGGGCAGCTCGCCGGCGAGTACGAGCGCTTCGACGCCGCGGTCGCCCGGCAACGCGCCGCGCGCTCCGGGCTAGGGCTGCTCTGCCGGTGCGAGGAGGACTACCCCGAGCGGCTGCGCGAGGTCGAGGCGCCGCCTGCGGTTCTCCACGTCGCCGGCGGCCTCTCACGGTTCCTGCGACTCGCCGCCGGCGAGCCGGTCGCCGTCGTCGGCGCCCGGCGCGCCTCGGAGTACGGGCTCGAGATCGCGCGCGGACTCGGGCGCGGCCTGGCCGCCGCCGGCGTCACCGTGGTCAGCGGCATGGCCTTCGGCGTCGACTCGGCCGCCCACACCGGCGCGCTCGCCGCCGCCGGCCCGACGATCGCAGTCCTGCCCGGCGGCCCCGACCGGCCGTATCCCGCGAGCAAGCGCGCGCTCCACGCCCAGCTCCGCGCCGACGGGGCGGTAGTCTCCGAGCTGCCGCCTGACAGCCCCGTGCGGCGCTGGGGGTTTCCGGCCCGCAACCGGATCGTCGCCGGGCTCGCGGCGATGACCGTCGTCGTCGAGGCGCGGGAGGGCTCCGGAGCGCTGCTCACCGCCGGCTTCACCCGCGGCCTCGGCCGTCCGGTCGGCGCCGTGCCCGGTCGCGTCGGTTCGGCGCTCGCCGCCGGGCCCAACGAGCTGCTCGCTCGCAATGCACGGGTCGTGAGGGACACCCAGGACGTACTCGACCACCTTTTCGGCGCCGGGCGGCGGCGGGCGCGCCGCGACGACCGGCCCCACCTGTCTCGCGAGCTCGGGTCGTTGCTCGAGGCGATCGCCGCGGGCCGCGACACCGCCGGCGCGCTCGCCGCGGCCGGGGTCCCGCCCGAGCAGGGCCTCGCCGCCCTTGCCGCGCTCGAGCTCGCCGGATACGTGCGCCGCGAGGCGGGCGGGCGCTACGCGGTGACCGCGTAACCTCGTCGGCCATGCCCGACCCCGACCCGAGTCCGCCACCCACCCGGCGCGATGCCGCGTCGATTCCGCGGGCGCTCTCGATCGCCGGCTCGGACTCGGGCGGCGGCGCGGGCGTCCAGGCCGACCTCAAGGCGTTCGCCGCCGCCGGCGTGCATGGCATGACCGCGATCACGGCGATCACCGCCCAGAACACCGTCGAGGTCACCGCGGTCCATCACGTGCCGCCGGAGGTCATCCTCGCCCAGGTCCGCGCGGTGAGCTCCGACATCGGCGTCGACGCGGTGAAGATCGGCATGCTCGGCCGCGCCGAGACGATCGCCGCCGTTGCCCAGGCGCTCGACGAGCTCCCGGCCGGCACACCGGTCGTGCTCGATCCGGTGATGGTCGCCGAGTCGGGCGCGACGCTGCTCGACGTCGATGCGCAAGCGCACGTGATCGAGCTGCTGCTGCCGCGGGCGACCGTCATCACCCCTAACGTGCCGGAGGCCCGGGCGCTGCTTGCGCAGTCCGGGGGCGGGGACGACAGCGAGGACGTGACCGATCTCGCCCGGCGGTTGCATGCGCTCGGGCCGGCGGCCGTGCTCGTCACCGGTGGTCATCGCCGGGTGGCCACCGACGTCCTCTTCGACGGGGAGGACGTCGTCGAGATCACCGGGGAGCGCTTTCCCGGGGGTGCCGCCCACGGCTCGGGGTGCACGCACTCCTCCGTGCTCGCCGCCCGGCTCGCATGGGGGGATGGCCTCGCCGCCGCCGCCCGCGTGGCCAAGGACCTCGCGGCGCGCTCCGTCCGCGACGGCCTGCGCGAGATCGGCATGGGCGCTGGGCCGGTCGACGTCCTCGGCCTCACGCGTTCCCCGGCTGACACTGGAGGCGCGGGCACCCGACCGGCCGGCGGCGACAGCCCCTACCGGACCCAGGCCGGCTTTTGACATAATCGTGCAGTGCGTTTTCTGCGGATGAAGCCGGGACACGGTGAGGTGTTGATCGCGGAGGGCGATGTCGAACTCGCAGGTGACGAGCAACGCCTCGTCGAGGAGTTCCGCCGCCAACTCGACGACGGCCTATGGGCCGCCGTGCCGGTCGCCGGACGCGCCGGACGCCGCGAGGCGCGGATGGTGCGGACCTTCGACGAGGTGCCGCGTGAGGCGGACCGGGTGATCTTCTTCCCGCGCGCTGCCGGCGGCCGGTAGGTAGTGGCCGAGCGGTGCTGCTTGCGCTTGCCGTCACCGCTCTCGTCGCTCTCGCGCTGCTGTCCGATCTGATCGTTCCGCGGATCGAGGCGGCCTTGTCACGCCGCCGGGCCCACCGCCGTCGAATACCTGCGACGGCATTCGATCCCGGCCGCGAGCGGCGGGCCGAGGCGCGCGCGCGCGAACTCCTGTGCTCGTGCGTCAACGAGGAGGAGTGGGCGATGTACCGCGACCTCGGATTCATCCGGGTGTGGGGGAGGCAGAGCGAATCTCCCGCCCAGCATGGCGGCACGGGTGGGGCGCCCTATGCGTACCTCATCTACCCGCACAAGCCGATCCTCGCCTACCTGCCGCAGACCCACCGGATGTTGAGCGAGTACTGCGTGGAATTCCCGGACGAGACCCGGCCGTACGGCAGCACGCGCCTGCCCGACTCGGATGACGTCCTCGCCAAGTGGATGGCCCTGACCGGCGACGAGCGACGCCTGATCGCCAGCGCCAACATGCACCTTCCCGGCCGCCAGCTTGATCCCCATTCGGTGACTCGCGACCTGTGGCGCCTGTCACGATGGGAACGGGCCCGGCTGCGCGACGCCTCTGCCTCAGGGTCGCCGAGCGTCGATACCGCCGGCTGATCCGGCCCGCTACAGTCCCGCCGCAATGGGCGACGCCGCCTTCGATCTCAAGCACCGCAGCCGCGCGCTCACCGACGGCCCGGAGCGTGCCGCGGCGCGGGCCTACCTGAAGGGCATCGGCTACGACGACGAGGCGCTGAGCAAGCCGCTCATCGCGGTCGCCAACACGTGGATCGAGACGATGCCGTGCAACTTCCATCTGCGGGCGCTCGCGGCCAAGGTCAAGGACGGCATCCGGGCAGCGGGCGGCACGCCGATGGAGCTCAACACGATCGCTATCTCCGACGGGATCACGATGGGCACGCCGGGAATGAAGGCGTCGCTCGCCAGCCGCGAGGTCATCGCCGACTCGATCGAGCTTGTCGTCGACGCCCATATGTTCGATGCCGTCATCGCGATCAGCGGCTGCGACAAGACGATCCCGGGCACGGTGATGGCGCTGTGCCGGCTCGACATCCCGAGCGTCATGCTCTACGGCGGCTCGATCATGCCCGGCCACTTCCACGGCGAGCAGGTGACGATCCAGGAGGTCTTCGAAGCGGTCGGCGCCCACGCCGCGGGCAAGCTCAGCGACGAGCAGCTCACCGAGCTCGAGGACGTCGCCTCGCCGGGTGCCGGCGCCTGCGGCGGCCAGTTCACCGCCAACACGATGGCGATGGCCTTCGAGGTCCTCGGGATCTCGCCGGCCGGCTTCTCGATGGTGCCCGCGATCGATCCCCGCAAGGCGGAGGTCGCGGGCGATGCGGGGAAGCTTGTCGTCGACGTTCTCCGGCGCGGGCTGCGCCCGAGCGACATCATCACGCGCGACGCGCTCGAGAACGCGATCGCCGCGATCGCCGCGAGCGGCGGCTCGACCAACGGTGTCCTGCACCTGCTGGCGATTGCCAGGGAGATGGGCGTCGAGCTCGAGATCGACGATTTTGACCGGATCAGCGAGCGCACGCCGCTGCTGTGCGACCTCAAGCCCGGCGGGCGGTTTGTCGCCCCCGACCTCTATCGGGCCGGCGGCGTTCCGCTGCTCATGAGCCGGCTCAAGCAGGCCGGTCTCCTGCACGAGGACGCGATCACCGTCACCGGCCGCAGCGTCGGCGAGCACGCCGACGCCGCCGTCGAGACCGAGGGCCAGGAGGTTGTGCGACCGCTCGACACTCCGATCAAGGCCACCGGCGGCCTCGCGATCCTCCACGGCAACGTCGCCCCGGAGGGCTGCGTGGTCAAGCTCGCCGGCTACGAGCGCCGGCGCCAGAGCGGCCCCGCCCGGGTGTTCGAGGGCGAGGAGGCGGCGATGCATGCCGTCACCGCAGGGGAGATCAGGCCCGGGGACATGATCGTCATTCGCAACGAGGGCCCGGCCGGCGGGCCCGGCATGCGGGAGATGCTCGCGGTCACCGCGGCGCTCGTCGGCCTTGGGCTCGGCGAGGACGTCGCGCTGCTCACCGACGGGCGGTTCTCCGGCGCCACCCGCGGGCTGATGGCCGGCCACGTCGCCCCGGAGGCGGCGCGGGGTGGCCCGATCGCGGCGATCCGCGACGGCGACGAGGTCACCCTCGACGTCGAGGCGCGCAGGCTCGACGTCGCGCTCTCCGACGCGGAGATCGCGCAGCGGATCAAGGTTTACCAGCCGCCCGAGCAGCCTCATCCCGGGGTTGCGCTCCGCAAGTACGCGCGGCTCGTCTCGAGCGCCGCCGAGGGCGCAGTCACGCATTAGCCGCCTGCCTGGCGCGCCTCGCGCCACGGGCGGCCCTCGGTCGCTGCCAGCTGCAGCGGAGGCGGCGGCGAACCGTGCGAGAATCGCCGCGATGGTTGATCCAGACGCAGGCGAGCCCGAGCCCGACGGTGAGAGCGGGCTGACCGTCGAGCTGTCGGTGAGCGACATCCGCGGTGAGTCGGCCGGAGAGCTCGCCGACTTCCGCGAGCAGCTCCCCGGCCTCGAGCCCGATCGTCACGTCACCGACTGGGGTCGCTCGGAGCGCGTCGAGGGCGTCGTCGACCGGACGCTGTACCGCTTCCTCTACCACTACTGGTTCCGGGTCGAGGTCGAGGGCATCGAGAACGTCCCGGCCGGCGGCGGGGCGATGCTCGTGGCCAACCACTCGGGGTTGCTGCCCTCCGACGGCGCGATGATCGCCAAGGCGGTGCGCGAAGAGCACCCTCGGCCCCGCCCGGTTCATCTCGCCACCGAGCCCCGGACGACGGGCGTGCCTGCGCTCGGGATGCTCGTCACCAAGCTCGGGGCGGTCGCCTCGCATCCCGCCAACCTCCACCGCCTGCTGTTCGACGAGGACCAGCTCGTGCTCGTCTTCCCCGAGGGCCGCGCCGCGGTCCGCAAGCCGCTGCGGGAGCGCTACCGCCTGCGCGAGTTCAGCGGTAGCGACTACGCAGGCCTGGCGATCCGCGCCGGGGTGCCGATCGTCCCCGTCGCCGTGCTCGGGGCCGAGGAGGCCCAGCCGGTGCTCCTCCAGGTGGGCACGCGCCGTCGCCTCGGACCGCTTCCGCTTCCGCGCGTGCCGCAGATCCCCGTCGCCGCCGGCGTCCCGTTGCCGGCCAAGTTCAAGCTGCGCTTCCTCGAACCAGTCGACACGGCGGGACTGGGCGCGGCGGACGACACACACGCGCCGGACCTCGGGCGGGAGATCCGTGCTCTCATCCAGGAGAACCTGCTCGAGATGGTCGCCGCGCGTCGAAGCGTCTGGCTCGGATAGGACTGGCGGACCGAAGACCGAGCCCGAGGGACATGACGTCGACGCGCATCCTCATCACCGGAGTGTCCTCACCATGGGGTGGGCGCCTCGCTCAGCTGCTCGAGCGCGACCGCCACGTCGCCGCGCTCGTCGGCGTCGACGAGCGCGACCCCCAGCACGAGTTCCAGCGCGCCGAGTTCGTGCGGGTGAAGACCGACGAGGCGCTGCTGCGGCGGATCATCGGCGCGGCCGGGATCGACACGGTGATCGACACCCGGCTCATCTCCGACCCGGGCACCGCCGCCCTCGGGGAGGCCCACGCCATCAATGTCGAGGGCACCCGGGCGCTTCTCAGCGCCTGTGCCGGGGCCGGCTCACAGCTGCGCAAGCTGGTCTTCCGCTCCTCGGCGCACCTTTACGGGTGCGAGCCCGGCGCACCGGCATTCTTCGCCGAGACGATGGCCGCAGGAGATCGGCCGCAGACGGCAATCGAGCGGGACGTGGCGGAGGCCGAGGCTCTCGTCGAGAAGTTCTCGGCGGAGCGGCCCCGGGTCACGGTGACCGTCTTGCGCTTCGCCGACGTGCTCGGCGCCGAGTCCGGCGGCACATTCATGACGCTGTTCGGGCTGCCGGCCGTCCCCGGCATCCTCGGCTTCGATCCGCGCTGCCAGTTCGTCCATCAGGACGACGTGCCGGCCGCGCTCGCCCACGCCGCGCGCCGTGACCTCCCGGGCGCGTACAACGTCGGCGCCGACGGTGTGCTCGCCCTCTCGGAGGTCGCTTCGCTGCTCGGCAAGCCGCTGCTGCCCGTGCTGCCGCCGTGGGGGACTGTGTTCACCGCCATGCAACTGCGGCGGATCGGACTCCGCATCCCGGTCGAGATGCTCCGCCAGCTCCGCTATGGTCGCGGGCTCGACAACCGGCGGCTGAAGGCGACGGGATTCGCCTACCGCTACACGACGCGCGAGGCCGTGCTCAAGGTCCGGGCCCACGAGCGGCTGCGCCCGCTGCTCCAGAGCGGCGCCGAGGCCTACCGTTACGAGCGCGAGGTCGAGGAGTTCCTGCGCTGGAGCCCGAGTGTCCAGTCGGCCGAAGCCATGGGGGGTGCCGTCGACGGCTCGGCGGGGATGCTCGAGGGGCTGGCCGAGGGCGAGCTGCTCGAACTCATCGCATCGATGGACCCCGAGTCACTGCGTGAGCTCCGGCGGTACGAGGCGGCTCATGGCCGCCGCGAGCGCGTGCTCGACGCCCTCGATCGCCAGCTCGCCCGCCGCGCGGCGATCGACGCCTCCTGACCTGGCAGGATTGTGAGCTTTGGCGGGGAAATGTCATCAACGCAGGATGAAATGCATCTTGCAGAAACCGTGAATGTCCGCTTAGACAGCTTGGTCAGCGGGCGATCTCGCTAGCATTGCGGTCAGGAGAGTTTCCAGGTGGCGCGAGTGTCCTACCTTCGCCCGGCGATCGGCTCCGATCGTCCGGCACCGAAGGCCCGACGAACAACCGCCCAGTCCGGCCGCTATGGGCGAGGCCGGTTTCTGGCAGGCGGTGCGTTTCTGCTGCTCGTCATCGCCGCCATCGTCGGTGGCGGCGTGCTGCTCGCCCGCTCGCAGCAGGGCAGCCTGAGCACGGACAACACCGCGATCGCCCGGTTGAGCATGCCGCTCGGCGGCGGAACCGTGCAGCGGGTCAGCGTCGTGACCGGTCCGCACAGCACGCCCGTCCCGGTTGACCTTCGCGGCGATCAGATCTGGCCGCGGCATCTCGTCCGCGTCCACACCCAGCTCCAGGTCGAGGTCGTCATCTCACGGCCCGGCTGGCTCTCGTGGGCAACGGGCAAGACCGAGCGGCTGCACCTCACGGTGATGACCCCGAGCAGCGGCCTCCGGGCCAGCTACCTCACCGTCCGGGCCGGCGCACCGATCGTGATCGGCTTCCACCAGCCGGTGGCGGTCGTCGCCTACGGTCCGCCCGGGCACCTCGTGCGCCAGGTCCTGTCGAGCCCGCAGGCCGAGATCCGCATCCACCAGACCGCGACCGCCGGGACGATCGCCGTCGCCGCCGTGCCACGGACCTGGGAGTCCGCGCCGGCGTCGATGGTGAGCTGGTTCCCGGCCGGCGCCGCCGCCACCGCGGTCGCCAGCCCCGCTCCGGGCACGACGATCGGCCCGCACACGAACATCACGCTGACCTTCTCCAAGCCGATCCACTCGGCGCTCGGCTCGAGTCTGCCGCCGGTGTCGCCGACGACCCAGGGCACCTGGCACGTGGTCGGCAGCCACACGATGGTCTTCCAGCCCGAGGGCTACGGCTACGGTCTCGGCGCCAAGGTGGCGATCGGGCTGCCGGGCGGCGTACGACTCGTCGGAGGCGAGGTCAGCGGCAGCGCGTCGACCGGGCACTGGATCGTGCCGCCGGGCTCGACGCTTCGCCTCCAGCAGATCCTTGCCAACCTCGGCTACCTGCCGCTGCAGTTCAACGGTCCGAGCGTCGCGCTCAACCCGGTCGCGCAGGAGTCCGCCGCCGTCGCACCGCCGTCGGGGAGCTTCACCTGGAAGTACTCCAACGTGCCGAGCTCGCTCCGCGGCTTCTGGGCGCCGGGCGTGTCGGGAACGATGACGCGCGGCGCCGTGATGGCGTTCGAGAACGACCACGGGATCATTCCGGATGGAACCGCCGGCCCCGTCGTCTGGCGGTCGCTGATCAACGCGGCCGTGGCAAATCGGCAGTCCGCCTTCGGCTACACGTACGTGAGCGTCAGCCTCAGCGGACAGCATCTCGACCTGTGGCACAACGGCCACACGGTGATGACGACAGCGGTCAACACCGGCATCGCCCAGGCGCCGACCGCGCCGGGCACCTATCCGGTGTACGAGCACCTCCGGGTGACGACGATGAGCGGCACCAATCCCGACGGCAGCCATTACAACGACCCCGGGATCCAGTTCGTCAGCTACTTCAACGGCGGCGACGCGCTCCACGCGTTCACGCGCGCCCAGTACGGCTTCCCGCAGAGCCTCGGCTGCGTGGAGATGGCACTCGCGCCGGCCGGCCAGGTCTGGCCCTACACGCCGATCGGGACGCTCGTCCACGTCGCATAGACGAGATGGCGGGCTCGCCTGAAGGGTGGCGGCCGCCGACGACGAATAGCGTGGCGCTGATGCCAAGTCCGCTGACAGCCCCTGAACCCCCGACGAGCGACGAGCTCTCACCCGCATGGTGCGCCGCGCTCGAGGCCTTCGAGCGCGATCTGCGGCGGCGGGCGGTCGCGGCGAAGACCCATCGCGCCTACGCCGCCGACAGCGCTCAGTTCGCGCAGTGGGCGAGCAGCGGCGGCCTCGACCCGGCGACGATCGACGTCCGTGCGCTCCGCCGCTACGCGGCGGGCCTCTCCGAGCGGGGCCAGGCGCCGTCGACGATCGCCCGCAAGCTCGCCTCCCTGCGCGGCCTGCTGCGCTCCCAGGTCGAGCTCGGGGCGCGCGAGGAGAACCCGGCCGACCTGCTCAGCGCACCCAAGCGCCCCCAACATCTGCCGCACGTCCTCAAGCCCGGGGAGGTCGCCGCGCTGCTCGACCGGATCCCGGCGACGACACCGCTCGAGCTGCGCGACCGGGCCCTGTTCGAGCTCGCCTACGCATCCGGCCTGCGCGCCGAGGAGCTCGTCAACCTCGACGTGACCTCGATCGAATTCGACGCCGAGGCGGTGCGCGTCGAGGGCAAGGGCAACAAGACGCGGATCGTGCCCGCCGGCGAGCACGCCCTACGCGCCGTGCACCACTATCTGGACCGCGCCCGGCCGATCCTCGAGCTCGATCGGGCGGCCCGTGAACAACCGTTGTTTCTCTCCAAGTCGGGGCGGCGGCTCGGCACCTCCGACGTCCGCCGGCGGCTGCGCACCTGGGCGCGTCTCGCCGCCAGCCACGCGCCGGCCCTCGCCGAGGCGCATCCGCACGCGTTGCGACACTCGTTCGCCACCCACATGCTCGAGGGTGGGGCGGATCTTCGGGCCATTCAGGAGCTGCTCGGACACGCCACCATCTCGACTACGCAGGTCTACACTCGGGTAGAGTCGGCGCGGTTGAGATCCGCCTACGCGAACGCTCACCCTCGGGCGTAGAACGTACCGACGGGGGGACACACTGGAAACCAACGTAAAAGCGATCGAGCTTCAAGACCTCTGGCGGAGGTACAAGACCAGCGGGGATGAGCGCGCGCGGGAACGGTTGGTCGTCGCGTACTCACCGCTCGTCAAGTACGTCGCTGGACGGATGAGCTCGGGGCTGCCCGCTCACGTCGAGGAAGCGGACCTCATCTCTTACGGCCTCGGAGGCCTGATCAGTGCGATCGAGCGCTTCGATCTCTCCCGGGAGATCAAGTTCGAGACGTACGCGATCACCCGCATCCGCGGAGCGATCATCGACGAGCTGCGCACGCTGGACTGGGTGCCGCGCTCGGTCCGCGCCCGCGCCCGTGAGATCGAGCGGGTCAACATGAAGCTCGAGGCCAAGCTCCAGCGTGCGCCGACCGACGACGAGATGTCGGTCGAGCTCGGGGTGAGCGTCGGGGACTTCCACGACGCGCTGCTGGCGATCTCCAACTCGACGATCGTCGCGCTCGACGAGCTCTGGAACGTCTCCGACTCCTCGGGCGACCAGGTCTCGCTCCTCGACACCCTTCCGGACCGGGACGCCCCGGACCCGCAGGCGCTCGTCGACCAGGGCGAGCTGCGCGACCGCATCGCCGACGCGATCGCCGCCCTGCCCGAGCGTGAGAAGCTCGTGATCGCCCTGTACTACTACGAGAACCTGACCCTCCGGGAGATCGGCGAGGTTCTCGGGGTGACCGAGTCGCGCGTGTCGCAGCTCCACACCAAGGCCGTGCTGCGGCTGCGGTCCAAGCTCGGTCCCGAGCTCGACTAACGCCCGACCGCTCGCGCGATCTCCCGCGCGACCAGCGCGGGGGCGTCGGTCAGCTGCCGCCACGTGTAGCGCAGCACGATGTAGCCCGCCTGGCGCAGCTCGAAGTCGCGCTGATGGTCGCGCTCGAGCTGGGCGCGCGTCCGGTGGCCGTCGAGCCCGTCGAGCTCGACGACGACGTGGGCGCGCGGCCAGACCGCGTCGACGAGCCAGCCCTCGACAGTGACGTTGAACGCCGGGATCGGGAGGTCGTGGCGCTCGCAGAGCGTGAGCAGCAGCTGCTCGAGCTCGCTGCGGGTGTGCGCGAGCTCGGGGCGGTGATGCCGGAGGGCGTCCCTGATCGCTGCCGAGCCGGTGATCCCGCGGCCGGTGACGGCGTCGATCGCGTTCAGGTCCAGGATGCCCTGATAGTCGGCGTTGGCGAGCGCGAGGCGGAGGAGGTCGCGGGTGGCGTCGCCGGCGAAATCGACGAGCGCCTGGTGGGGCGCGGCGACGGTCAGGCCGCGGTGGGGGAGGCGGTCGATGTGGCGGCGCCCGTGGACGATGACCGCGCCGATCGACGTCACCCTTCGCGGCGTGCTCACCGTCGCGCAGTCGCTGGTCGGACGCTTGAGCAGCCCGAGCCACCAGACCGCGGTGCCATGGCTGAGGGCGGCTCCGGGCCCGGCGTACAGGAGCGCCTCGGCGAGCGTGGCTTCGACGGACGTCGCGAGATGCCCGACGGCATAGACGCCGGGAAGGGGGGTGGGGTGGAGGTACGCGGCGGCGACCCAGGCGCTGATCGTTGCCTTCGCTGCGCCAAGGGCCCGGAGCTGATTCCAGCGAATGCGCCCGAACTGCCGCGCGGCCACCGCCGCGACGCGAACTTTGGCGATTTGGTTCGGACTGTCCGAACTGAATCGACATTCATCGCCGCCGGGACCGCCGCCGCGGGAACCGCCGCAAATGCCTCGCCGAGCCATGCCCCGGAGCATCAACCCGCGGGGCGTTACAGAACAAGACGCAGACGTAACGACTTTGTGTCAAGAGTCGATAAGGTCCGGCTCTGGCATACCGAGAGATAGGAGATGGCATGCACATGGCCGCTGATCGCATCCGCAATGTGGCGCTGGTGGGCCACCGCGGAAGTGGTAAGACCTCACTCCACGAGGCGCTTCTGTTTCAGGCCGGCGCCGTCAATCGGCTCGGCTCCGTGGTCGACGGCACCACCACGTCAGACTCGGATCCGGATGAGAAGTCGCGGCAGATGTCGATCTCGGCTGCGCTCTCCTCGTTCCACTGGCAGGAGCGCAAGGTCAATCTGATCGACACCCCCGGCGATTCGAGCTTCATCGCCGACGCGCTTGGCGCTCTGCGCGTGTGCGAGTCGGCCGTGTTCGTCGTCAACGCGGTGATGGGCGTCGAGGTCCACACCCAGCGTCTCTGGCAGCGCGCCGCCGAGCTCGATCTCGCTCGGCTGCTCTTCGTCAACATGCTTGACCGCGAGCGCGCCGACTTCTTCCGCAGCCTCGAGAGCCTCAAGTCCGCCTTCGGCCCGCACGTCGTGGCCACCGAGATCCCGATCGGCTCCGAGCACGAGGTCTCCGGCGTGATCGACCTCGTCGACATGAAGGCCTACCGCTACGACGGCGCCGACCGCGCCAACTGCGCCGAGATCCCGATTCCCGACGAGCTCGCCAACCAGGCCCAGGAGTACCGCGAGAAGCTCATGGACGAGGTCGCGGAGGGCTCCGATGCCCTGATGGAGCGCTACCTCGAGGGCGAGGAGATCTCCCACGAGGAGATCGTGAACGCGCTCAAGGAGGGCACCAACCACGGCGCGCTGTTCCCGGTCACCTGCGGCGTGGCCACCCGCAACCTGGCCACGAACCGCGTGCTCGACGCGATCGTCGAGGACCTACCCTCGGCGGTCAAGCACGGCGGCCTCGATGCCGGCGAGCTCGTGCTCGAACCGGTCGAGGACAAGGAGATGTACGCGTACGTGTTCAAGACCCGGGCCGACCCGTTCGCCGGGCGGATCAACCTGTTCCGCGTCTATCAGGGCGTGCTCAAGCAGGATTCCCACGTCCTCAACACCCGCTCGCACACGAAGGAGCGGATCGGCCAGCTCGTCACCTTCGAGGGCGGCCAGACCGGTCACACGAACGAGTTCGGCCCCGGCGACATCGGCGCCGTGGCCAAGCTCAAGGAGACGAAGGCCGGTGACTGGCTCGCCGATCGCGACGAGCCGATCGAGATGCCGAGCATCAAGCTCCCGGCACCGGTGATGGCCTTCGCCGTCGAGCCGAAGAGCAAGGGCGACGAGGAGAAGGTCTTCACCGCCCTGCGCCGCCTCCAGGAGGAGGACCCGACGATCGATCTGCACCGCGACGCCCAGACCGGCGAGCAGATCGTCGCCGGCCTCTCCCAGGTTCACGTCGAGGTGATCGTCGAGCGCCTCAAATCGCGCTTCGGCGCCGAGGTCAATCTCAAGCCGCCGCGCGTGCCCTACCAGGAGACGATCCGCAAGCCGGCCAAGGCCCACGGCCGTCACAAGAAGCAGACCGGCGGCCGCGGGCAGTTCGGCGACTGCCACATCGAGATCGAGCCGCTCGCGCCCGGCGGCGGGTTCGAGTTCATCAACGCGATCAAGGGCGGCGTGATCCCGACCGGGTTCATCCCCGCCGTCGAGAAGGGCGTGATCGAGGCGATGCAGGAGGGAGCCGTGGCCGGGTACCCGGTCAAGGATGTCCAAGTCCGCCTCTACGACGGCTCGTACCACACCGTCGATTCTTCGGAGATGGCCTTCAAGGTGGCGGGGTCGCTCGCCATGAAGCAGGCCCTCGAGGAGGCCGGCTCGGTGCTGCTCGAGCCGATCATGCTCGTCACCGTGAGCGTCCCGGAGGACTCCGTCGGGGACGTCATCGGCGATCTCAATTCGCGTCGGGGCCGGCCGTTGGGCATGGAGCCCGTCGCGGGCGGCATGACCGAGGTCAAAGCCGAGGTGCCAATGGCCGAGATGCTCTCCTATGCGCCCGATCTGCGCTCGATCACCGGCGGTCAGGGCGAATTCACGATGGAGTTCCTGCGCTACGAGGAGGTTCCCGCTCACCTCGCGTCGCGGGTCGTCGACGAGGCGCGCTCCGAGCGGGAGGCGGTCAAGGCGTAACGCCTCGCCGACACGCCGTTTTACCCGCCCTCGCAGGAGATCCTGCGGAAATGCCTCCCGCGCGCTGTTACGCTCGGGCAGGTGAGTACGAGAGATATTCGGACCTCCCAGGCGTACACCGTGTGCGACGTCTGCGGGCGCACGCTGCTCCGGGGCGAGCGCGCCGAGGTGTACCTCAACGGCGGCTCACGCCGATCTGTGTGCGAGCTGTGCAAGGACCGTGCGCTGCACGAGGGCTGGGTGCGTGAGGGCACCGTGGCCGCTTACGACGAGGGCGAGGCGCATACCGACCGCCGCCGCTCGTTGTTCGGGCGCCTGCGTTCGCGCAAGGACCCCAAGGCGCCGAGCCAGTCCCCGACCCTGCGCGACGATCTCGACGGCCGGTCCTGGTCGGAGGCCACCGAGCCGGATTACGACGATTTCGACGACGCCCCCGAGCCGTCGCGGCCCGAGCCGGTGCGAGCGCCGGATCCGGTCCGCGCCGAGGCGCCCCGTGGCCGGGACGCCCGGCCGCGCGAGCCCCGGCACGTCCGCGCCGTCCCCACGAGCGACGAGCAGAAAGCCGCGCAGGCCGTGCAGCTGTTCAACACCTCCGAGCATCGCCGCACCGTGTCCGGCGTTGCCCGTTCGCTCGGGCCGCCCTGGGTGTCGGTGCGGACCGTCGAGGGCCGCGCCAGCGCCGTCCACATCGTCACGTCATGGGAGCTGTGCTGGTACCGCTACGAGGTCGACCTCTCGGACGACGAGCCGAGCGTCCGCCCAGCCGGGCAGGGCTACGAGCTCGACGAGCTCACCGCTGAGGAGCAGCAGGCCAACGCCGCGGCCGACGAGCAGGGCTCGCTCGTCCTCGGCGGCTGAAACAACTGTCCAGGCCCGGGACTGGACAGTCGTCCGATGGCGGTACGGCAATCTGGTGCAATAGCATTGGAGCCGTGATCTATTGCGTCGTCCCCGAGCCGCTCTCTGACGAGCTGTTCCAGAGGCTCACCGATTACTACGCCGAGGACCCTGGCGTGACCGTGATCGTCGACCGCCGCAAGTCCTCCCGCCGCGGCCCCGCCACCTCGGGCGGCGGCAAGCGGGAGGTGCGCGACCGGCGCCGTCCGCGGGTTCTCGGGGAGATGCCTGAGCTGGCCGTCGATTGACGACGGGGCCGGCCAATTTGGTCGTGCACGTCGACGGAGGAGCGCGGGGCAACCCCGGGCCGGCCGCGATCGGGGTCGTCGTCTCCGAGCCCGGCGGCGAGGTGATCGACGAGGTCGCGGAGCGGATCGGCACGGCGAGCAACAACGTCGCCGAGTACCGCGCGCTGCTGCGCGGTCTCGAGCGAGCGGCGGCGCTCGGCGCGCGTGAGGTCGAGATCGTCAACGACTCTGAGCTCGTCGCCAAGCAGCTCACCGGCGCCTACCGGGTCAAGCACCCGTCGATGAAACCGCTCTACGAGGAGGCGATCACGGCGCTGCAGGCGTTCGATCGCTGGCAGGTGCGCAGCGTCCCGCGGGCGGAGAACGCGCGCGCCGACGCGCTCGTCAATCAGGCGCTCGACGGGCCCTGAGCGCGCCCGCGGCGCCGGGCGGCCGCACGCAACGCACTCCCGGACGCTAACCTTTCGTGGGTGACTGAAGCCCTCATCGAGCTCAGCACGCGGCTGAACGAGGCGGCAGAGCAGCTGCGTGCCGGCGAGCTCGAACCCGACGAGACCCTTGAGCTCATCGAAGAGTGTGCCCGCTTGGCCTCTGAGGCGAGCGCTCAGGTCGATCAGCGCGTGCGTGCGGCGCTGGAACCGCTGCCGGACCTGCCCGGGCAGCTTCCGCTGCCGGCGGCGTAGGCCGTGGCCACGGCCGGCCTGGCGCCCAGCTACCCCGAGCACCTCCGTGCCGAGGTCGAGCGCTACCTCGAGCAGCTGCGCTTTGCGGGCGACGAGGCCGCGACGGGGCTCGAGGAGGCGATGCGCTACTCACTGCTCGCCGGTGGCAAGCGGATCCGCCCCGTGCTCGCGCTCGCCACCGCCGACGCGATCGGCCGCGACCCCGTCACGCTGCTCCCGCTCGCCGCGGCGATCGAGCTGATCCACACGTATTCGCTGATCCACGACGACCTTCCCGCGATGGACAACGACGACCTCCGCCGCGGCCGGCCGACATGCCATCGCGCGTTCGGGGAGGACGTGGCCATCCTCGCCGGCGACGGGCTCTACGCCGAGGCGTTCCGGCTGCTGCTCACCGAGCAGCGGGGTGATCCGGCCGATCTGCTCGCCGCCGCCCGCGAGCTTGCCGCCGCCACCGGTGTTCAGGGCATGGTTGGCGGGCAGTACCTGGATGTGGCTGCCCGTGCCCCCGAGGGACCCGCAGGACTGAGACGTCTGCACGAGTTGAAGACCGGTCGTCTGATCGGCGCCAGCATCGAGTGCGTACTCCTCCTCGACGGACGTCACAAACCTGTCACAATCTCTCGGTTCCACACCTTCGCCAGCGAGCTGGGGGTGCTCTTTCAGATCGTCGATGACATCCTCGATGTCATCGGGTCGCCAGAGACACTCGGCAAGCAGCAGGGCAGCGACGAACGGCTGGGCAAGCGCACCTACGTGACCGAATTCGGCCTCGACGGCGCCCGGGACCTGGCTCGCGAGTCGCACGACCGCGCCCGCGCAGCCCTCGCGCAAGCCGCGCCGTCAGGCGCCACCCAGCTCGAGCAGATCACCGACTTCATCGCGACCCGAACGTATTGATGTCCACGCTTCTTTCCACGATTGACAAGCCGCAGGACCTCCACGAGCTCAACGACGAGCAGCTCCAGGAGCTCGCGCAGGAGGTGCGCGAGCACATCATCGACACCGTGGGCGAGATCGGCGGCCACTTCGGGGCGAATCTCGGCGCCTGCGAGATCGCCGTCGCCGTCCACTCGATCCTCGATTCCCCGCGGGACAAGGTCCTGTGGGACGTCGGCCATCAGGCCTATCCGCACAAGATCCTCACCGGTCGCCGCGACCAGCTCTCGACGATCCGCAAGTACGAGGGCCTCGCCCCGTTCTGTTCGATCGCCGAATCCGAGCACGACATCATGGGCGCCGGTCACGCTTCGACGGCGATCGGCTATGCCGTCGGGATCAAGGAGGGCATGCTCCGCGGCCACGGGCAGGACGGCAACGTCGTCGCCGTCGTCGGCGACGGGGCGATGACCGGCGGTGTTGCCTTCGAGGCCGTGCACCAGGCCGGCGGAGACGGCACGCCGATCGTCGTGATCCTCAACGACAACGGCATGTCGATCGCGCCCAACGTCGGCGCGCTCAGCCGCTACTTCAATCGCGTGCGGCTCAATCCCAAGCTGTGGCACGCCCGCGAGGAGGTCGAGGGCGGCCTCACCAAGCTCCCGGCGGGGATCGGGTCGCGCTTCGAGCGGCTCGGCCCGCACGTTAAGGAGTCGCTCAAGGCCTTCTGGGCGCCGGGACTGTGGTGGGAGGAGCTCGACTGGGCCTACATGGGCGTCATCGACGGCCACGACGTCCGCGCTTTGCGCCGCGCGCTGCGTGAGGCGCTCGCCGCCCAGCGGCCGGTGGTCATCCACTGTGCGACGGTCAAGGGCAAGGGCTTTGCGCCCGCCGAGGAGGGCGGGCTCGAGGGCATGGAGAAGTGGCACGCCGCCAAGCCGAAGTCGATCGCCAACGGCGCCCCCGCCGTGGCGCCGGCCAAGCCCGCCTCCGACAAGCCCGCGATTCCCCAGTACACCTCGGTGTTCGGCAACGCGCTCGTCGAGGAGTGCCGCCGCGATGACCGCGTGCTCGGCATCACCGCGGCGATGAACTCGGGCACCGGCCTCAACATCCTCCAGCGCGAGCTGCCCGACCGCTACTTCGACGTCGGCATCGCCGAGCAGCAGGCGATCCTGCTCGCCTCCGGCCTCGCCCTCCAGGGCTGCAAGCCGGTGGCGGCGATCTACTCGACCTTCCTCCAGCGGGCCTACGATCAGATCGTCCACGACGTCTGCCTCCAGAAGCTGAACGTCGTGTTCGCGATGGACCGGGCCGGGCTCGTCGGCGACGACGGCCCGACCCATCACGGCGTCTTCGATATCGCCTATCTGCGCTGTCTGCCGAACATCGTCCTGATGGCCCCGCGCGACGAGGCGCTGCTCGTCAACATGCTCCACACCGCGCTCACCTACGACGACGGGCCGGTCGCGCTGCGCTACCCGCGCGGCGAGGCGATGGGCGTCCCGCTGCCCGACGAGCCCGAAACGCTCGAGGTCGGCACCGGGGAGATCCTGCGCGAAGGCGAGCGCGTCGCGCTGCTCGGCTACGGCAGCGGCGTCGCCAAGGCGCTCGAGGCGGCCGACATCCTCGCCACGCATGGCATCTCGGTCACGGTCGCCGACGCGCGCTTCGCCAAACCGATCGACGTCGGCCTGGCCGCACAGCTCGCGGCCGAGCACGAGCTGCTCGTCACCGTGGAGGAGGGGGTCCTCGCCGGGGGCTTCGGCTCGGCGGTGTGGGAGAGCCTCTCCGATGCCGGCGTGACGCCGCGGATCCTCCGCGTCGGGCTTCCCGACCACTACGTCACCCACGGTGCGCCGAAGCTCCTCCACGAGGAGGTCGGCTTCACCGGCGAGCGGATCGCCGAGCGCATCGAGGCGGCGGTCGCCGAGCGCGACCGCGTCGCGCCCTGACCCGACCGCGCGCGTCGCGCCCACCCGTCCGCGCTCAAGCCGGCGGTTAAAGGAAACGACCCGCCAGATGGCGGGCCGTTCCCGGGAGGAGAGATGTTCTGCGTTGGATCGCTGGGGGGAAGATTTTCCGCGTGCCCGCCGGTGGGGCAACACGCGTCTGATCTGATGGTGCCCGCACCCGCCCGATTGCAGTGTGAGCCTGATCACGTACCGTTCCGAGCCACGTGAAGCGCGTTCGTCTCGACAGCCTGCTCTCCGAGCGCGGCGTGTTCGCCTCGCGATCGCGCGCCGCGGCCTCGGTGATCGCCGGTGACGTCCTGCTTCTCCCCGGTCGGCGCCGGGCCGAGAAGCCCGGCCAGCTCGTGGCCGAGGACGTCGAGGTCGAGGTCCGCAGCGGCCCCCAGTTCGTCTCCCGCGGCGCAGTCAAGCTCGAGAATGCGCTCGAGCGCTTCGGGCTCGACGTCGCCGGCCGCCATGCCCTCGACGTCGGCGCCTCGACGGGCGGGTTCACCGACTGCCTGCTCCAGCGGGGCGCGGCGCATGTCGTCGCCGTCGATGTCGCCTACGGCGAGCTCGATTGGAAGCTCCGGTCCGATTCTCGGGTGACGGTCGTCGAACGGACCAACGCCCGGAACCTGTCGGCCAGCCAACTCCCGTACCGTCCCGACCTGCTCGTGATCGACGTCTCCTTCATCTCCCTGCGCAAGGTGCTCCCGGCGGTCCTCGCCTGCGCCGCGGACCGCTTCGACGCCCTGGCCATGATCAAGCCGCAGTTCGAGGTCGGCCGCGAGCAGGTCGGCAAGGGTGGCGTCGTGCGAGACCCGGAGCGCCGCCGGGCCGCGCTCATCGGCATCGGCGGGGCCGCCCGCGAGCTCGGCGCCTCCGTGCTCGGATATGCGAGCTCCGGGCTGCCCGGCCCGAAGGGCAATCTCGAGACGTTCGTCTGGCTGGCCGAGGCGGGACGCGGGGGAGACGTCGAGCTCGAGGCCGCCGCCCGGGATGTCGAGCCGTGACCCCGGCCCGCGTGGCCACCGTCTTCACCCACCGGCGCCCGGCCGAGACGGCGCCGGGACTCACGCTGCTGCTCGAACAGGCCCGCGCCGCCGGCGCGAGCCTCCGCTTCGACGCCGAGGAGACGGAGAAGCACGGGCTCGCGGCCGCCGACGGGATCGAGATCGACGCCCCTGTCTCCCGTGAGGTCGACATCTGCTTTGCCCTCGGCGGCGACGGGACGATCCTCAGCGCCCTGCGCACCTACGCGGGTTCCGGCGTGCCGGTGTTCGCAGTCAACTACGGGGAGATCGGGTTCCTCGCCACCGTCGATCGTGAGCACTCCGGCCCCGGCTTCGCCCGCGCATTCGCCGGCGAGTTCGACGTTCTCGGGCTGCCCGGGATCTCCCTGAGCGGCGGGCGCGGCCGGTGGTTGGCCATCAACGATGTCTCGATCCACCGCCAGCCCGGCAAGCGGGTGGCCGACCTCGCGTACGCGGTCGGCGAGGACGAAGTCGGCCGGGTCCGCTGCGACGGGCTCGTCGTCGCGACGCCGGCGGGGTCGACCGGTTACAACCTCGCCAACGGCGGCCCGGTGATGGCCTGGGGCGTGGCCGGCTTCGTCGTCTCGTTCATCGCGCCGCACTCGCTGACCGCTCGCGCGCTCGTCGTCGCCCCGCAGGACGTGCTCTCGATTCACAACCGCTCCCAGGAGGAGCCGGTCGACGTCAGCGTCGACGGGCGGCCGGTGTGCGTGCTCGAACCGGCCGAGCACATCGAGGCCCGCTTCCACGACAATCAGGGCCACCTCGCCCAGATCGCGGGAACGACCTTCTACCAGCGCCTGCGCCAGAAGTTCGGCCGCCTGGCCACCGCGCAGTAGCCGGCGGCTCGGCGCCCGCGGGTCCGTCGTCGGCCCGTGGTACACCGTTGCGGCGATGCTCCACGAACTCCGCGTCGAGAACCTGCTGCTGATGGAGCGGGCCGAGCTGCGGCTCGCGCCCGGCCTCAACGTGCTCACCGGCGAGACGGGGGCGGGCAAGACCCTGCTCGCCCACGCACTCGACCTCCTGCTCGGGGGCAGAGCCCGCAGCGGGATCGTTCGCGCCGGCGCCGCCGAAGCCTACGTCGAGGGGGTCTTCGCCCGTCCGTCGGATCTGGGGGGCGAGTTCGCCGAGCGGATCCCCGACGACGCCGACGAGATCGTGCTCGCGCGCCGCGTGTGGGCAGATGGGCGCACCCGGGCCTACGTGTGCGGGCGCTCGGCGACGCTCGCCGACCTGCGTGAGCTCGGCGGCCGGCTGCTCGCCTTCTACGGCCAGCACGAGCACCGAAAGCTGATGCTCGGTGCCGCCCAGCTCGAGATCCTCGACGAGCATTGCGGCGAGGAGCAGGCCGACCTGCGCGCCGCCGCCGGCACCGCCCACGAATGCGTCCGCGCGGCCGAGGCGGGGGCCGAGGAGCTCCGGGCGCTCGCCGGCGCCCGGGACCGCGAGCTCGATCTCGTCCAGTTCGAGCTCGAGGAGATCGACGCCGCCGACCCGAGTGAGGAGGAGGAGACCGCCCTGCTCGCCGAGCGCGACCGCCTGCGACATGTCGAGACGCTGCGCCAGGCCGCCGCGGCCGGGGCCGAGGCGATCGTCCCCGACAGCGCTCCCGGGGTGGCCGAGCTGCTCTCGGCCGCCGCTGCGCAGCTCGAGCACGCCGCGACGATCGACCCTGACCTCGGCTCGCTCAGCGAGCGCATGCACTCGCTTCGCTTCGAGGCGGAGGACCTCGGCGGCGAGCTCCGCCGCTACGCGCTGGGAATCGAGGGTTCGCCGGGGCGGCTCGAGGAGGTCGAGGAGCGCCTCGCGCTGTTCGCACGGCTCGAGCGCAAGCACGGCGGCACCATCGCCGACGTGCTCAGGCACGCCGAGCGCTGCCGCGCTCGCTTCGAGGAGCTTCAGAACGCCGACGTCGCGCTCGAGGCCACCGAGGCCGAGCTCGCCGCGGCGCGGGACGAGCTCGAGGACATCGCCGCCCGGCTCCACGAGCGCCGCGTCGCCGCCGCGCCCGAGCTCGCCGAGGCGGTGCGCCGGCGCCTGGCCGACCTCGCGATGGCCGAGGCCCGGTTCGAGGTCGAGGTGCAGCCACGCCCGGATGGGCCCGGTCCGCGTGGCCGCGATGTCGTCGAGTTCGCGCTCGCCCCGAACGCGGGACTGCCGGCCGGGCCGTTGCGGGAGATCGCCTCCGGCGGCGAGCTCTCGCGGGTGATGCTTGCGTTGCTCAGCGCGGCGCACGGCCGCGAGGCGGCCTCCGGGCCGTGTCGGCCGCTGCTCGTGTTCGACGAGATCGACGCCGGGATCGGCGGCCATACCGCGCGGGCGGTGGGCGAGCATCTCAGAACACTCGCGCAGGGTCGCCAGATCCTCTGCATCACCCATCTGCCCCAGGTCGCCGCGCTCGGTACCCGCCACTTCACGATCGTCAAGGACCCGTCCGCGGCTCCCGCCCGCACAACGGTGCGGATGCTCGAGTCGGGCGACCTCGTCGGCGAGCTCGTGCGGATGCTCGGCGCCGGCGTCGACGATCGCGCCGCGAGCCAGCACGCCCGCCAGTTGCTGAAAGCGGCCTGAGCAGGAGCTTCGCCGACCGCTCCCGGATCGGCCGGCGACCGTCCGCGCGCGACGCTACCGTGAAGACCGTCCACTACACTCAAGGATTGATCGATGGCCCACGACGCGCGACGCCCCGCGACCGTCTCCACCGGAGAGACGCGCTTCATCTTCATCACCGGCGGGGTTGTCTCCTCGCTCGGTAAGGGAATCGCCGCCTCCTCGATCGGACGTCTGCTCGTCTCCCGTGGCTTGTCGGTCCAGCTGCAGAAGTTCGATCCGTACATCAACGTCGACCCCGGCACGATGTCGCCCTACCAGCACGGGGAGGTGTTCGTCACCGAGGACGGCGCCGAGACCGATCTCGACCTCGGCCACTACGAGCGCTATACGGACGCCAACACGAGCCGGGCGTCGAACATCACGGCCGGCGGGATCTACAACACGGTCATCCGGCGCGAGCGTCGCGGCGACTACCTCGGTGCGACCGTGCAGGTCGTCCCGCACATCACCGACGAGATCAAGCAGCGGATCCGGCTCATGGCGGAATCGAGCGACGTCGACTTCGTCATCACCGAGATCGGCGGCACGGTGGGCGATATCGAGTCGCTGCCGTTCCTCGAGGCGATCCGCCAGTTCCCGGTCGACGTCGGCCGGCGGCGGTGCATGTTCATCCACCTCACGCTCGTCCCGTTCATCGGCCACGCCGGTGAGCTCAAGACGAAGCCGACGCAGCACTCGGTCAACGAGCTCCGGCGCATCGGCATCGCCCCGGACATGATCTTCTGCCGCTCCGAGTCCCAGCTCTCCTCGGAGATCCGGCGCAAGATCGCGCTGTTCGCGAGCCTCCCGGTCGAGGCCGTCGTGTCCGCCTACGACGTGCCCGACATCTACCAGGTCCCGCTCGCCTTCCACGAGGAGGGCGTCGACGACTACATCCTCGGGGAGCACTTCGGCCTCGATGTCGAAGCGCCCGACCTCTCGGGCTGGGAGACGATCACCCGGCGTGCGCTCGAGGCCGACAAGACGGTGCGGATCGCGCTCGTCGGCAAGTACGTCAAGCTCGAGGACGCCTACCTGTCGGTGGTCGAGGCGCTGCGGCACGCCGGTGTCCATCATGGCTGCAAGGTCGAGATCGAGTGGGTCGACTCGGAGTCGGTCGAGGATCCGGCCGTCGCCGAGCGGCTGCGGCAGGTCGATGGGATCCTCATCCCCGGCGGCTTCGGGGGACGTGGCTTCGAGGGCAAGATCCTTGCCGCGCAGATCGCGCGGGAGAACCAGATCCCGTACCTGGGCATCTGTCTCGGAATGCACGTCGCAGTCAGCGAGTTCGCGCGGCACGTCGCCGGCATGGACGGCGCGAACTCGACGGAGATGGACCCTGAGACGCCGTTCCCGGTGATCGACTTGCTGCCGGAGCAGAAGGAGATCGCCGACATGGGCGGCACCATGCGGCTTGGCGCCGACCCCGTCAAGCTCCATGACGACACCCACGTGCGTGAGCTCTACGGTGAGGCCGTCGTGTACGAGCGCCACCGTCATCGCTATGAGGTCAACAACCATCTGCGCCGCCGCCTCGAGGCGGTCGGGCTCGTGTGCTCGGGCACCTCGCCGGACGAGCGGCTGGTCGAGGTCATCGAGCTGAGCCGCGACGACCATCCGTTCTACGTCGCCTCTCAGTACCACCCTGAGTTCAAGTCGCGTCCCGAGCGTCCCGCACCGCTGTTCCGTGAGTTCGTCGGCGCCGCCCTCGGCCACTCGACGGACGCCGGTCCCGACGCGGGCGCGGAGGACGCCGCCTCGGAGAGGTCCGGCGCCGCGCCTGCCAGCTCGTCGTGAGGCGGACCGGCGAGGCCGAACGCGAGCGGCTGCACCGGACGTTCGCCGGGCTCTGCCGGATCCCCAGCCCCACCGGTGACGAGCGGCGCTGCGCCGATCACGTCACGGCCGAGCTGCACGCGATGGGACTCGAGGTCGTCGAGGACCATGCGCCGGAGGTCGTGCCCACCAACGCCGGCAACCTGCTCGCGCGGCTGCCCGGCCGCGGCCCGCGGAGCATCCTCCTCTGTGCCCACCTGGACACCGTGCCGCCGACAGCTGCGATCGAGCCCGAGCTGAGCGAGGGGGGCTGGCACAACGCTCAGCCGGGGATCCTCGGGGCGGACAACAAGGCCGCGGTCGCCGTGCTGCTCGAGCTCGCCCGCCACCTGCTCGCCCGCGCGGAGCCCCCGGAGGTCGGGGTCGAGCTCCTGTTCACGGTGTTCGAGGAGGACGGGCTCAAGGGAGCGACGGCCTTCGACGTCGACGCGCTGCGCAGCGAGTTCGGCTACGTGTTCGACCACGCGACGCCGATCGGCGAGATCGTCCTCGCCTCCCCGACCTACGACCGCATCAACGTCGCGATCCGCGGTCGCGCGGCCCATGCCGGGATCCGGCCCGAGGACGGTCGCAGCGCCATCCTCGCCGCCGCGCGGGCGATCGCCACGCTTGAGCTCGGGCGTCTCGACCCCGAGACGACGGCGAACGTCGGCATGATCGAGGGTGGCACGGCGCCGAACGTCGTACCCGAGAGGTGCACGGTCGCAGCCGAGGTTCGCAGTCTGTCCGAGGAGCGGGTCGAGCAGGTCGTGAGCGCGATCGTCGACCGCTTCCAGGACGCCGCCGACGCAGCCGAGTGCGACCTCGATCTCACCGTCGAGCGGCTGTTCCGCGGCTACCGCTCGCGCCCCCGCGCGCCGCAGATCGAGCTCGCCGAGCGCGCGCTGCGCGCCTGCGGCTACGACCCCCGGCCGATCGTGACCGGCGGGGGCTCGGACGCCAACGCCTTCGAGGCGGCCGGGTTCCCCTGCGCGAACCTGGCCAACGGCACCGAGCGCAACCATGAGCCCGAGGAGCGCGTCAGCGTCGACGCGCTCGAGGGGATGCTCGAGGTCGCGATCGCCCTCGTCGACGAGGCCGCCGGCGGCCAGGAGGCCGCGATCAGCGATCTCCGGCCCGATGACGACGACCGACCCGTCGACAACGATGAAGAGGAGGAGGCTGCATGAGCTCGGAGTTCGAGCGGATCGGCAGCGAGGTCGCCTACGAGGGCACGTTCATCCGGGTCGGAACCGAGCGCTTTCGCCACGCCGACGGGGAGGAGGTCACCCGGGAGAAGGTCTGGCATCCGGGGGCCGTCGGAATCCTCGCCCTCGACGGTGAGTTCGTCTACCTCACCCGTCAGCCGCGCGAGGCGGTCGACGATCCGGCTTCGCTCGAGGTGCCCGCGGGCAAGCTCGACGTCCCCGGCGAGCCGCCCCTGGCCACCGCTCAGCGCGAGCTCGCCGAGGAGATCGGCAAGCAGGCCGGGCACTGGGAGGAGCTGTTCTCGTTCTTCACCAGCCCGGGGTTCAGCGACGAGCGCGTTTGGTTGTATCTCGCCACCGACCTGTCGGACCTCGCCGAACCCGTCGAGGCCGACGAGGACGAGCGGATCGAGCTCGTGCCCTGGCCGCTCTCCGAGCTCGACGCGGCTATCGACGCCTGCGAGGACTCGAAGTCCCTGATCGCGCTGCTGTGGCTCGGCCGCCGGCGCAACGCATCAGGCTGAAGCCCCGCCGGCCGCCGGCACGGCCGGCTGCAGCGGCAGGAGCGGCGGGGGGCGAGACGAATACCCGGTCATGGCCACGACCGAGGCTTCCGCTCCCGCCCACCATCTCACCGAGCTGACCCTCGACTTCATCGCCTATCTCGAGCTCGAGCGCGGACTCTCGCGCAACACGCTCGAGGCTTACCGATCCGATCTCCAGCAGTTCGGCATGTTCCTCGGGCGGCACGGAGTCGAGCCACTGGAGGTCCGCCCGGCCGACCTCGCCGGCTTCGTCTCCGAGCTCGCCGAGGGCGCCGAGAACCGCCGCCCCGTTGCGCCTGCCACGCTCCAGCGCAAGATCGCCTGCCTGCGCTCGTTCTACCGCTACCTGCGCCGCGAGCAGATCCTCGAGCACGACCCGACGAGCGAGCTGCGCCCGCCGCGGGCCTCGGGCCGCTTGCCCAAGGTGCTCAGCCGCGACGAGGTCGCCCGGCTGCTCAGCCAGCCGAAGGGGACCTCGTCGGCGGCACTGCGCGATCGCGCGCTGCTCGAGACGATGTACGCCTGCGGTCTGCGTGCCTCGGAGGCGATCGGCCTCGAGGTCACCGCGCTCGATCTCGAGGCGGGAATCCTCCGCACGTACGGCAAGGGCTCGAAGGAGCGCCTCGTGCCGATCGGCAGCAAGGCGATCGAGACCCTCCAGGCCTATCTCGCCCGCGCGCGGCCGGCCCTCGTCGGCCTGCGGGACGAGCCGCGAGTGTTCGTCAACCTCCGGGGCGGCGGCCTCTCCCGGCAGGGTCTCTACAAGATCGTCCAGCGGCACGCGCGCAGCGCCGGGCTCGAGGACCGCATGAGCCCGCACACGCTCCGCCACACCTTCGCCACCCACCTGCTCGCCGGCGGCTGCGACCTGCGCTCGCTCCAGGAGATGCTCGGTCACGCCGACATCGGGACCACCCAGATCTACACCCACCTGTCGGCCGAGCGGCTCCGCGACGTCTATTTCGATGCGCACCCGCGGGCCCAGATCCGCGAGGAGTAGCGGCGGTGGGCGTCACGCACCTCGACGAGGCCCGTGCCGTCGAGTACGACCTCGGGCACCTCAAGGGGCGCTGGACGCTCGCCGGGGAGTCAGCCGGGTCGCGGACGGTCGGCGTGCGGCGGATCCAGGTCCCGGCCGGCGGCTGGTCGACCCCGCTGCATGAGCACGGGCGCCAGGAGGAGATCTTCTATGTGCTCGGCGGCCGCGGCATCTCGCTCCAGCACGAGCGGGCCGCCGAGATCCGTGCGGGCGACTGCATCGTCTACCTGGCCGCCGGTGGCGCCCACAGCGCTCACGCGCTCGAGCCCCTCGACCTGCTCGCGTTCGGTGCACGCGACCGCGACGAGGCCGTCCGGATGCCGCGGATCGGCATCACCCTGCTTGGCAACCGCGCGGTGCAGAGCATTCCCGCCGCGGTCAACCGCGCCCCGATCCAGTTCGTCCGCGAGTCCGAGCTCGGGCCGCCCGAGCTGCCCGAGCCTGGCGAGCGGCCGTCGACGATCGTCAATCTCGCCGACGTCGAGCCCCAGCGCGTGGAGCGCACCCGGGTGGCCCGCAACCGTCGCCGGATCTCCGCGGCCGCCGGCTCGGTGACCAGCGGCCTTCAGCACGTCGAGGTCGATCCGGGCAAGGAGTCGACGGCCCAGCACTGCCATTCCGTCGAGGAGGAGCTGTTCGTGATCCTCGGCGGCGGGGGGGTGCTCGTGCTCGGCGACGAGGAGACGTCCGTGCGTCCCGGCAGCGTCGTCGGATGTCCGGCGGGCACCGGGATGGGGCACATGTTCCGCGCCGGTCCGAGCGGCCTTGTCTACCTTGCCTATGGCCCCCGGGACCCGGCCGATATGTGCTGGTACCCGCGCTCGAGCAAGATCGCCTTCCGCGGGCTCGGTATCACCGTTCGGGTCGAGCCCGTCGACTACTGGGACGGCGAGGACTAGCTCATCGGGTCGCCCCGCGGCTGGCAGAATCGCCGTGTGCCCGGCCGTGCCCTGCTCCCGCCCGACCCGCTCGCGTGAGACGCGCGTTCGTCATCGTGCTCGACGCCTGCGGGGTCGGTGCCCTCCCCGACGCCGCCGCCTACGGAGACGCGGGTGCGAACACGCTGGGCCACCTCGCCAGTGCCGCCGGTGGGCTGCGGCTCGCGACCCTCGAGCGCCTCGGCCTCGGCTCGATCCTCCCGCTCGAGGGCTGCCCGCCGAGCGCTCAGCCGGTGCTGCACGGCCGGTTGCATGCCCTCGGCCCGGGCAAGGACTCGACCGCGGGCCACTGGGAGTTGATGGGTGTCGTCACGCGACGGCGCTTTCCCACCTATCCGAACGGGTTCCCGCCGGACGTCGTCGAGCTCATCGCCCGCACCTCCGGTCGCGGAGTGATCTGCAACCGGCCCTATAACGGGATCGAGGCGATCGACGACTTCGGCGAGCGGCACCTCGAATCCGGGGCGCTGATTGTCTACACGAGCCAGGACTCGGTCCTCCAGATCGCCGCTCACGAGCGACGCGTGCCCTGCGACGAGCTCCGTGCGATCTGCGCCGCCGTCCGCGCCGAGCTGCCGGCCGAGCATGCCGTCGGCCGGGTGATCGCGCGGCCGTTCACCGGGGAGCCGGGCGCGTTTGCCCGCACCGACGGGCGCCACGACTACTCGGTCGCGCCGCCCGCGCGCAGCTACCTCGACGAGATCCAGGCGGCCGGGCTGCCGGTGCATTCGGTCGGCAAGATCGGCCAGCTGTTCTCCGGCGTCGGGATCGACGAGCAGCACCCGGCCCCGACGAACGCGCGCGCTCTCGCCGAGACCTCGCGGCTCGTCGACGGCCTCGCCTCGGGGCTCGTGTTCACCAACCTGATCGAGACCGACCAGGTCTACGGGCACCGGCACGACGTCGCCGGGTTCTGCGGCGCGCTCGAGCGGATCGACGCCGTCGTCGCCACCTGGCTCGACGCGCTCGGTCCTGACGATCTGCTCGTGCTGAGCGCCGATCACGGCTGTGACCTCACCGCCCCGCACACCGACCACACCCGGGAGCACGTGCCGCTGCTGGCCGCGTTCGCCGGCCACGGCTCGCGTCGCCACGACGGGGCGATGGCCGACGTCGGAGCGAGCGTCTTGCGTTGGCTCGCCGACCGCGATGCCCCCGCGCTGCCAGGCCGCTCGTTTCTGTAGACGATGCCTGAGCTTCCTGAGGTCGAAACGATCCGCCGCCAGCTCGCGCCGCACCTCGAGGGCCGGACGATCGCCGCCGCCGAGATCCTCGACGCGCGCTGGACGCGGCCGACCCCGCCGGGTGAGGTCGAGCGGGCGCTGTCCGGGGCGAGGATCGAGCGGGTCGAGCGGGCGGGCAAGTACCTCATCTGGGCTCTCGCCGGCGAGCGGTATCTCCTCATCCATCTCCGGATGACCGGCACGCTCCTGTTCGACCCCGAGAGCGAGCCGCCGCACACCCGCGTGCGCTTCGTCCTCGACGACGGCCACCGCGTAGCCTACGTCGATCCCCGCCGCTTCGGGACCGGGCACCTGCTGGTCGGCCGCGCGGCGCGCGATGCTTACCTCGCGGCGCGGCTCGGCCCTGAGCCGCTCACCACGGCGTTCACCACCGGCTACCTGCGGGCCACCTCTCGGGGGCGGACGGCGCCGGTCAAGGCGTTCATCCTCGATCAGCGCCGGATCGCGGGGGTCGGCAACATCTACGCCGACGAGGCCCTGTTTCGGGCCGGGGTCCATCCGTTGCGGCCGGCCGGGCGACTCACCGGCGGGCAGTGGGAGCTCGTGCGCGAGGGGATCGAGCAGGCGCTCAGCGCGGGCATCGAGGCGAAGGGCGCCTCGATCGACGACTTCCGCCACGTCGACGGCGCCCGCGGCTCGTTTCAGGACCGGTTCCTCGTCCATACGCGGGCCGGCGAGCCGTGCCCGCGCTGCGGCGGGCCGATTCGCAAGATCGTCGTCGGCGGGCGGGGGACCTACGTGTGCGAGCGCTGCCAGCCGCGCCCGCGCATCCGCCGGTGACCTCCCGCCGCGAGACTGCCACCGAATTCATGGCTCACGGCACTAGGCCGCGAGCAGGGTCTTCAGCCGGCCGCCGCGGTCGGCGGCGATGAGATCGTCGAGTCCGCCGATCGTCTCGCCATCGACGACGATCTGCGGGAAGGTGATCATCCCGGTCTGCCGCGCGAGCTCCGCGCGACCGTCCGGGTCCTTTGCCAGATTGATCTCTTCATAGCCGACGCCGCGCTTGGCGAGCAGCTTCTTGGCGGTCACGCAGCGCGAACACCGATCGGTTGTGTACACGGTGACGGTCTTCATAACTTCATTAAAGATAGCAACGCGGTTCGGGGTTCCGTGGCAGGCACGCTGAAAACCGAGGCGATCGTCCTGCGCTCGATCCGCTACGCCGAGGCCGACCGGATCCTCCACCTCTACACGCCGTTGCACGGCCGGATCGGCGCGATCGCCAAGGGGGTCCGCCGGGCCCGGAGCCGATTCGGAGCTCGGCTCGAGCCGTTCTTCCAGATCCGTGTCGTGCTCCACGAGGGCCGGGGCGACCTGTTCACCGTCACCGGCGTCGACACCGTCGCCACCCACGGGGCGCTTCGTGACCAGGCGCGGACGCTCGATGCCGCCGCCCGCGCCTGCGACGCAGTCGCACGACTGTTCGAGACGAGCGATCCCCATCCCGCGGTCTTCCAGCTGCTGGCCAACGAGCTCGCGCTGCTCGACCGGGACGCCGCTCAGGCGCGGGCGGCCAACGGGCTCGCCTTCCGGATGAAGCTCTTGCTCGCCGCGGGAATCGTCCCCCAGCTCGCAGCCTGTGCCGAGTGCGGCGAGGTGGAGCATCTGCGCGGGTTCTCGGCCGCCGCCGGCGGGGTGGTGTGCAGCTCCTGCGAATCGGCGGCGTTCCCGCTCGAGGAGGAGTCCTACCGCTTCCTCGTCGACGCGCTTGGGCATTCGCTCGCGCAGGCCCCCGAGGCCTCCGACCGGGCGCTGCGCCAGGCCGAGCGGGCGATCACCGAGATGTCCGAGCATCACGCCCACGTTCGCCTGCGGCCGTTGCTCGGCGCCGCCTGAGCCGGTAGAACCCAAGGCGCACGCGGACAAGGGGACCTGAACGATGGCACTACTGGAGGGAAGGGTCGCGGTGATCACCGGCGCCGCCCGAGGCATCGGCGCGGCCACGGCCGCGATGCTCGCCGAGCACGGCGCGCGGGTTCTCGTCTGCGACCTCGACGCCGAGGCGGCCGAGGCGACCGCCGGGTCGCTCGGCGGCGGCGGCGCGGCCTTCGCCGGCGACGTCACCGCGCCGGACGTGCCCGAGGCGATCGTTCATCGCGCGCTCGAGGAGTGGGGGAGGATCGACATCCTCGTCAACAACGCCGGCTACGCGCTGGACGCGCCGGCTCACAAGATGCCCGACGACTGGTTCCAGCGGATGCTCGACATCCACGCCGTGGCGCCGTTCCGGATGTGCCGCGCTGTGGCCCCCCACTGGCGTGAGGCGGCCAAGGCCGAGCTCGCCGACGGCAGGGAGGTGCACCGCAAGATCGTCAACGTCTCCTCCGCATCGGGGACGATGGGCAACGCGGCCCAGGTCAGCTACGCCTCCGGCAAGGCCGCGGTCGTCGGGCTGACCAAGACGCTGGCCAAGGAGTGGGGCCGGTTCAATATCAACGTCAACGCCGTCGCGTTCGGCTTCATCGATACGCGGATGACCCGGCCGACGACGGGAGAGACCGCCGAGATCTCCGGCGCGGAGGTCCGCATCGGGATCCCGGAGGGCTTCCGGGACGGCCTCATCCCGAAGATCGCCCTCGGGCGATTCGGCCGCGCCGAGGAGGCCGCCGCCGGCGTCGTCTTCCTCTGCTCGCCGTGGTCGGACTACGTCACCGGGCAGGTGCTCGGCATCAACGGCGGCTACCAGATGGGGATGACCGAGTAGGCGTCCGGCGGCTGTCGACGATGCGGCAAGGCGCCGAGCACGCGGTCGTGATCGCCGGAGGCGGGCCCACCGGGATGATGCTCGCCGCCGAGCTGGCCTTGGCGAAGGTCGACGTCGCGGTGCTCGAGCGGCGTCCTGATCACGTGCTCGTCGGCTCGCGAGCCGGCGGTCTTCACTCCCGGACGATCGAGGTGCTCGATCAGCGTGGCGTCGCCGATCGGTTCCTCGCGGAGGGTCAGGTGGTCCAGGCGGCGACGTTCGCCGGGACCGTGTTGGACATGGGTGACTTCCCGACCCGTCATCCGTACTCGCTCGGGGGCTGGCAGAACGAGATCGAGCGGATCATGGCCGCCTGGGTCGCCGAGCCGTGGGCCGATCGCGTCCGGCTGATCGACGCTGAGTACGTCGGTCCGTGGGAGCTTCCGGTCCTTGGCGCTGTCGCCGCGCCCACCGCCGTGGTGATCCGTCCCGACGGGTACGTCGCCTGGGTGGGAGGGGCCACCCACGCGGGGCTTCCGGAAGCGCTCGGCACCTGGTTCGGGCCGCCCGCCGCGGCATAGCCACCGGCGAGGCGTCTGCGTCAACTTCGTCACAGCACGTCCGCTCGGCGCGGCGCACTGTCAGAATCGCAGTGTGGAAGACAGGCCCGCCGCCGCCGTGTACCAGCATGCCACCGGTCCCGTGGCCGAGGACTTCGCCCGCCGCGTCCAGGAGCGCGAGGCGCGCGACCTCTCGCCGTTGGCCACTCGCTCCTATCCCGCCGACCGAGCGGTGCCCGAGGCCGACTGCGGCCTGAGGACGCCGTTCCAGCGCGACCGCGACCGCATCGTCCATTCGAAGTCCTTCCGCCGGCTCACGCACAAGACCCAGGTCTTCGTCTCGCCGGCCGGCGACCACTACCGCACACGGCTCACGCACACGCTCGAGGTCACCCAGGTCTCGCGCACCGTCGCCCGGGCGCTGGCGCTCAACGAGGACCTCGTCGAGGCGATCGGGCTCGGGCACGACCTCGGACACCCCCCGTTCGGTCATCTCGGAGAGGAGATGCTCGATCGCTGCCTCACCGAGCGCTTCGGGGCCTCCTTCCTGCACCACGAGCACTCCCTGCGGGTGGTCGACACGCTCGAGCGCGACGGCCAGGGACTCAATCTCACCGGCCAGGTGCGTGACGGCATCCTCGGGCACTCGGGTCGGGCTCCGGAGCCGCTGACGCTCGAGGGGCGGATCGTCCGGCTCGTCGACCGGATCGCCTACATCAACCACGACATCGACGATGCCCTTCGTGCCGCGGTGATCGCCGATGACGACCTGCCCGCGCAGCCGATCGCGATCCTCGGCGACACCGGCTCGCGGCGCGTCGACCTGCTCGTCCACGATCTCGTCGAGCACTCCGCACAGGCCGGCGACATCGTCCAGGGCGAGCTGATCGGCGCCGCGATGAGCGAGCTGCGCCGATTCATGTTCGAGCGCGTGTATCTCGGGCCCGCGGCCACACGAGAGGGAGCGAAGATCGAGCTCGTCATGCGCACGCTGTTCGACCACCTCTGCGCCAATCCCGAGGAGATTCCGGCATCGATCCCCGATGGCCCCCTCTCGCGCCGGGTGACCGACTATCTCGCCGGCATGACCGACCGCTTCTGCATCCGCGCGTTCGAGTCCATCAGCGTGCCCACCGCGTTCGCGCCGTGACTCGCTACACCGCCGACTCCCGCGACCGCGTGTTCGACGCGGTCGACATGATCGCCCTCGTCTCGGCACGCACCGACCTGAGGCGCGCAGGGGTCGACAGCTACTTCGGCCTGTGCCCGTTCCATGACGAGCGCACGGGCTCCTTCCACGTCCGCCCCGAGGAGAAGCACTACCACTGCTTCGGCTGCCAGGTCTCCGGCGACCCGTTCACGTTCGTGATGGAGACCGAGGGCCTTGACTTCAAGGGCGCGCTCGAGGGGCTCGCCGACCGCTTCGGGGTCGCGCTCGAGACCGAGGACGAGGATCCCGAGGCCGCCTCACGCCGCGCGCGCCGCGAGCGGTTGTACTCGCTCCTCGGTCGAGCCGCGACCTTCTACGCGCGCTATCTCTGGGACGCCCAGGAAGCGGAGACGGCGCGCGCCTACCTGCTCGGGCGCGGGCTCACCGAGGAGACACTGCGCGAGTTCCGGGTCGGCTACGCGCCGAGCGCCTGGGACCGCATGCTGCGCGCCTCGCGCAGCGCCGGCTTCAGCGAGGAGGAGCTGCTCGCCGCCGGGCTCGCCCAGCGCTCGAGGAACCGCCCGGGCCAGATCTACGATCGCTTCCGCGAGCGAATCATGTTCCCGTCGGCCGACGCGCGCGGCCGCGTGCGCGGCTTCGGCGCCCGGGCGATGCGTGACAACCAGCGGCCCAAGTACCTCAACACCTCCGACAGCGAGCTCTACCACAAGCGTAGCCAGCTGTTCGGCATCGATTTCGCCCGCGGTCCCGCCGCCCGGGCCGGCCGAATGATCCTCGTCGAGGGCTACACGGACGTGCTCGCACTCCATCAGGCCGGGCTCCAGAACGCCGTCGGGATCATGGGCACCTCCCTCACCGAGGAGCAGATCCGGGAGCTCGAGCGGATCGTCACGGTGCTCGAACTCTGCCTCGACGCCGACACCGCGGGGCAGGAGGCGATGCTCCGCGCCGCCAGCCTCGCGGCGACCAAGAAGCTCACCCTGCGCGTCGTGCCGCTGCCGCCGGGCGCCGACCCGGCCGAGCTGATCGAGCGCGACGGCGCCGAGGCCCTGCGTGACCGCGTCGCCCGCTCGGTCCCGTTCGTCGTCTTCCACGTCGAGCAGATCCTCGAGCGCGCCGACCTGCGGAACGCCGAGGGCAAGGACAACGCGCTCGTCGAGCTGCGCCCGGTGCTCGCCGAGATGCCGCCGAGCCTCCAGCGCGACGAGCTCGTGCAGCGTGTGGCCGGAATGCTCGAGCTGTCCGAGGCGCGGCTGGCCTCGCTGCTCGAGGGCGGGGCGTCGGCCGGCGCGGCCCGCGACGGTGGTGCCGGGTCCGGTGGCGCGCCGAGCAACGGCGGCGGGATGGCACCGGTCGCGCGTGCCGAACCGGTGGTCGATCACGCGATCAAGTGGGAGCGGAGCTTCCTCGCGCTGTGCCTCGCGCTGCCCGAGGCGGGGGAGACGGCACTCGCGTCGAGCGATCTCGATCAGCTGCTCACGAGCGACATGCTCCGCCGCGCCGCCCACCACCTCACCGGCCGCCTCAGCGCTCCGCTCGCCGACCTGCCGTCCGACGATGCCGAGCTCGCCCGAGCGATCGCCGACCTCGTCGCCCTCGCCGGCCGAGGGCGGGACGCGAGCCCCGAGCGCCTTGAGCACGCCCGCCTGCTGCTCGAGCGCGGCCGTCTCGACCGGGCGATTGGCCGCGCGCGTGTCCAGCACTCGGGCGGCATCGCCGCTCTTGCCCATGAGCGCGAGCAGGTGCTCGAATCGATCCACGAGGTCGTCACGAGAATGGAGGAGGCGGTCTAACCGCCGCCCGCCGCCTCACCGCCGTTGTCCATCCGACCCCGGTGCGAACATATGTTCGTGTTGACTGGACGACGTTGGCGGTGAGGGATGGACGGCGAATCGCTGAAGGTGCTACTGGGGAAGGGCTGGACGCTCGAGCAGATCGCGGCCCACTTCGGGCGGCACCCCGCCACCATCTCCTACTGGATGAACCGGCACGGTCTGGTTGCCGTGAATCGGGAGAAGCACGCGGCGCGTGGCGGGATCGACCAGGGGCATCTGACGGCGCTTGTCGAGGCGGGGCTCAGCATCGCGCAGATTGCGCAGGAGCTCGACCGCAGTAAGGCGACCGTGCGGCATTGGCTCAAGCGTCATGGACTGAGCACGAAGAACCCGCCTCGGCGGCGGAGCCCCGCGCTCGTTGAGCAGGCCAAAGCTGAGGGCGCGCAGACGGTGATCCTTCCCTGTGAGCATCACGGCGATACCGAGTTCGTCCTCGAGGGTCGGGGCTATTTCCGCTGTAAGCGGTGTCGCGTCGAGGCGATCAATCGCCGGCGGCGCAAGGTGAAGGCGATGCTCGTAGCTGAGGCCGGGGGGCGTTGCTGCGTCTGCGGCTATGACGGACACCCGGCCGCGCTCGAGTTCCACCACCTCGATCCGACCCTCAAGCGGCTCAACGTCAGCGCAAGCGGCGTGGGCCTCGCGCTGGACACGCTCCGGGCGGAAGCGCGCAAGTGCGTCCTGCTGTGTTCGGACTGTCATGCCGAGGTGGAGCACGGAGGCCGCGCGCTGCCGCTAAATTACCCAGACGGGTCAGGCCAGCCCGATACACCATAATCCGGGGTAACTCAATTGGCAGAGTGTTCGGCTGTTAACCGAAATGTTGTGGGTTCGAGTCCCACCCCCGGAGCTTCCTGAAACGCTGGCTCAGTCGCTGACCAGCGCGGCTGCCGCGATGCCCCGCGCGTCGCCCGGTAGCGGGCGTAATTGACCGCGTCGAGCAAGATCACGTTGGCCGAGCTCCCGGTCAGCCTGACGGAGACCCTCGCGCCCTTCGGCTGCTCGCCGAGGTCGTTGGACGAGTACTTCAACTGTCCTCCCACCTGGTCACGCGCGGCACGCGCTGTTCGCCGGACGGCCGGGGGTTCAGCGCTGGCTCGTTCTATCCGGGGTCAGGCTTCTTACCCGCCAGGGATTACGCGTGCACCAACGCCCCGCGGCCGGCCCGGCCGGTGCGCGCGCCGGGACCGAAGGCGGGGTCGCAACTGGGATCTGAGCGGAGCGGCTACGTGTGCAGCGACTTTCCTCCGTGTCGGGCGTTGCGGACCTCGAGCAGCCACATCACCGCAGCGACGAGCAACGCGATCCCGCCGATGTACAGCAGGACGAGAAATGCGGGGCCGAGCGCGATGCCGACGACGATCAACAGCACGGCAATCAGCAGCACGGCAAGGGTCCTGGCGAGGATGGTCATGGTGAATCCCTCCTTTCGCCTCGGTGAAAGGGAATCTAGGCTCCGCCGCCGCGGGGGCCATCCGCAGAAACGCGCCGTCCGGCTGCACCGGACTACGGGTTGAGGGCCACGAGACGATGCCCGTGGGCATCGGTATGGTCGAGGCATGAAGCTATACGTCTGCTACGGCACCTGGACCGCCGCCCCGCGCCCCGGCGGCCATCCCTGCGGGGCCGCCTACCACGCGCTTGTCGACGCCGGCCACCACCCAGACGTCGTCCGGAGCTATGGGCTCGGAGTGCTGCCGGACGCGCTGCAGGTCACGGGCGGCCGACGCAAGGTCAAGGAGCTGACCGGCAACTACTGGGTACCGACGCTCGTGCTCGACGACGGCGAGGTCATCGACGGCTCCAAGGCGATCGTCGACTGGGCGAAGGGGCACCCGGCGACGGCCGCCGCCGCGGCCTGACCCGGGCCATGCGGCCGGCGCTCCAGATCGCGGACCTCGAACGCTGGGTCGAGCACGGCGCGACATGGCGGGCGGTCGAGGTGAGCGACGAGCACGTCGTCGTCGACCTCTGCACGTGCTACGGCGAGCCGGTCGATCGGCTCGAGGGCGAGTCGCCTGAACTCGCCGAATACGTCCGCTCGTGCGCGGGGCGCTCCGACGGGGCAACCTCCCCACCGGGCCGCTCCGACGGGGCAACCTCCCCACCGGGCCGCTCCGACGGGGCAACCTCCCCACCCGGCCGCGCGACCGCTCCGCGGCGCGACTGACGGCTCCGGGCCAGCTCCTCCACGAGTGCGGCTGCGCGAGCCGGGCCGTCATGCTCCGCTCCCCAGGCGGCGATCTCCCGCGCGCGGACGGTGAACGCCGGCTCGGACAGCGCCCGACGGACCGCGAGCCGCAGCGTCCGTGGCGAGAGCAGGCGCCAGGGCAATCGCACGCCGGCCCCCGCCCAGTCGATCCGCGCGGCGTTCTCGCCCATATCGCCGGAGTGGGGCACGGCGAGGACCGGGGTGCCGGAGGACAGCGCGCGCACGACCGTCCCGTGGCCGGCGTGACTGACGACGAGGTCGGCGGCCGGCATCGCGCGCGAGTACGACACCCAGTCGACGAGCCTCGCGTTGGGCGGCACCGGCACCGCGTGGCGCAGCGGCCGGCGGTTCGTCGCCGCGAGCACCCGCACCGGCTCGCCGGCGAGCCCGACCAGGGCCGCCCGCAGCAGCTCGTGGTCGGGATCCTGGGCGGTGGAGGGCGCGATCAACACGAGCGGATCGTCCCCGGGCGGCGGCTCGATGTCGTGGTACGGCGGCTCCCACATCAGCGGTCCGACGACGTGGGTCGAGGTCGGCCATGGCCGTGGATACTCGAGCTGGGGGAGCGTCCCGACGAGGCACAGCTGGGTGCTCAGTCCGCCGTGCAGGCGCTCGACCGGCGCGAGCCCGAGGCGGCGGCGGCAGTCGTTGAGCTCGGTCCGCCCGCGTCGCAGGCCGGCCTCGACGGGCCGCTCGAGCAGCTGCCAGAGGGCGCGGCCGGCCCCGGTCCGCGGCAGCCGCGCTCCGAACGCGTACGGCGGTGCCCCCGGAGCCCCGCTCGGATGGACGTGGGGGATGAGGGTGGCGACCGGGAGCCCCTCGAGCTCGCCGGCCATCGCCGGCGCGAGGGTGAGGATGTCGTGGACGACGATGTCGGCCGCGCAGTCCCGGACGGCCGGCTGAGTGTGCGCGGTGGCGAGCACGACCGCCTCATACGGCTTGAGCGGTCGCTCCCGGGTGGGGAAGACCGGGTATTCGGGCGCGGCGACGAACTCCATGCCGGCGTCCTGCACCGGCTCGCGCCAGCGCGTCCAGGTCTCATAGGTGACACGGTGTCCGCGCGCGACCAGGGCGCGGCCGAGCGCGAGCATCGGGAAGGCATGTCCGGGCTGGCCGAACGCACCGAGGAAGACGCTCAGCGGCCCGGCTGCGTCCCCGCCACGGTCCATCCTCAGCCGGCGAGGTCGGCGATCGCGCGGAGCTGGAGGATGCGGTCCTCGGCGGTGAAGGCCATCGGCGTGATCATCAGCGTGCCGACCCCGGCGTCGCGGAAGGCCGTGAGACGGTCGCGCACGACATCGCGCGGCCCGCACAGCGAAACCATGTCGATGAGCTCGTCGGGGATCGCCTCGCCGGCCGCCTTCGCCTTGCCGTCCAGGTACAGATCCTGGATCTTCGACGCCGCATCCTCGAAGCCGTACCGCTGGACGAGGTTGTTGTAGAAGTTCTGCTTGCGCGACCCCATCCCCCCGATGTACAGCGCGAGGATCGGCCGCATCAGGTTGCGGGCGAGCTCTCGGTCGTCGGAGATGTAGGCGTTGACGGTCGGGGCGATGTCGAAGCCGTCGAGCGAGCGGTCCGCACGACCGGCGCCCTCCTCGAGCAGGGCGCGGAACTCCGAGACGTGACCGGGCGAGAAGAAGGTCGGGATCCATCCGTCGGCGATCTCGCCCGCGAGCGCGGTGTTCTTCGGGCCGATCGCCGCGAGGTAGATCGGGATCCGCTCCTGCCGGGGAGCGATCGTCAGCTTGAGCGCCTTGCCGGGGCCGTCCGGGAGGGGCAGCTCGATCGTCTCGCCGCGATATTCGACGCGCTGGCGAGAGAGCGCCAAGCGGACGACCTCGACGTACTCGCGCGTGCGCAGCAGCTGGCGGGCAAAGCGCTGGCCGTGCCAGCCCTCGGCGACCTGTGGCCCCGATGAGCCGATGCCGAGCACCATCCGTCCGCCGGACAGCTCGTCGATCGTCGCCGCGGTCATCGCGGTCATCGCCGCGCTGCGGCCCGGCATCTGAAAGATCGCCGAGCCGAGCTTGATCGTCGTCGTGCCGGCCGCGAGCCAGGCGAGGACCGTGGCGGCGTCGGAGCCGTAGGCCTCGGCGGCCCATACCGAGTCGTAACCGAGGCGCTCGGCCTCCTGGACGACGTGCAGCTGATCCTTGGAACCCATCCCGAGTCCCCAGTAGCCGATGTGAACTCCGAGCTTCATTCTCTGCAAGGTTCCTTTCGCGCCAAGGAGTTGGCTTGAGCGGCCCGACGGTCGCCTATACAGTGCTCGCGCCGCCTGTTGGGAGGCGATGAACCCTATGCGAGAACGGCGCCGCGCGACGATCAACGAGTTGAGGCAGACAATCGAATGCCTGCCCCGGCACACCCGCGTGGCCATGCTCGAGGGGATTCAGCGCAACGACATCATCGTCGGGGCCTATACGAACGCTGACGGGATATGCCCGATGCTCGCCGCCCACCGGGCCGGCGGGCGCACGGACTGCATCTCGTTCGCCAAGGCGTGGGACCGCTTCGCCTTCCGAGGTTCCCGCGGCGCCACGGCGCGTCGCGCGAGCGAGCGCGAGCTGCTGGTCCTCCGCACGCACCTCGAGGCGAGCCTGCTCGACGACGGTCCGTCGCCTGAGCTCGCCGCGGCGAGGGCCGAGCACCGCGCGCTCGTCGCCGAACGCGAGCGGCGCACTCGCCCCGGCGATCCGGATCGTAGCCGCGAGCTCCGCGCCTGTCCCGGGTGGTCATGGACCCGGGTGTTCCGGCGACTTGACGACTACGAGCGCGCCCTCGCTCGCGTACACCACGCACACGGCGACCGCGACGCGCCTCGCGCAATGGCACGCTAGGCATCCACGCGGTGGCACGCTAAGCACCATCGAACGCCGTACCAGCCCGCTCGAGCTGCTCTGGGACCTCGACGCTGTTCATCTTCATCGCCGGGCTCGCGCTGCCGCAGGCGTACTCGGGCCGGGCGATGCTGTTCGCGGTCTGCTACGTGGTCGTGCGGCTGCTGCACCTCGCGATGTATGTCGACGCCTCACGGCGGGGCCAGGCGTCATGGCAGTCGATCTGGGGCTTCGCGATCACCGTGCTGATCGGCATGGCGCTGCTGCTGATCGGCGCCCTGTTCCACGGCCTCGCTCAGGTGCTGTTCTGGACCGCCGCGGCGGCGATCGACTACGCCGGGCCGGCCTGGCTCACGCGCGAACGCATTCGCGGCATCCAGGAGGTCGGGGTCGCGCACTTCGCCGAGCGTTACGGGCTGTTCGTGATCATCTGCCTGGGGGAGTCGATCGTCGCGATCGGCGTCGGGGCGCGGCGCGAGCCACTCACCGACGCGCTCGTCGCCGCTGTGGCCCTCGGGCTGATCATCACCGTCGGCCTGTGGTGGACGTACTTCGACCGCTGGTCGGCGGCGGCCGAGTCGGCACTGCGCGAACACTCCGACCCGGTCCTCGCCGCCGCCGACGCGTACAGCTACCTGCACCTCGTGATCGTCGCCGGGATCATCGTCTTTGCCGTCGGCGCCAACGCCATCGTTCACCGGGCCGACCATGCGCTGAGCGACGCCGGGCGGCTGGCGCTGTGCGGCGGGATCGCCGTCTACCTGCTCGGTCACGCCGGCTTCATGGCCCGGATGGCGCGGACTGTCGAGGGCCCGAAGCTGATCACAGCGGTGGCGGCGATGCTCGTCTTCCTGCTCGGCGGCGGTCTCGTCGGGTGGGCGCTGGCCGCCGTGCTCGCGGTCCTGCTCGCGGCGCTGTGCGCGGTCGAGAGCCTCCGCCCGTGACCGGCCGCCGGTGCAGCCGCGGTTTCCCGCCCTGCCCGCGCGGAAACCACAGACATAGACATCGCCGATGAGAGGAAGCCGCCCATGACCACGCACGCGAGGCTCGAGCTCCACGGAGGGCTCGAGAACGGCTACGAGGAGGTGCTGACGCCTGATGCGCTCGAGTTCGTCGCCGAGCTCCAGCGCTTCGTCACTCCACGGCGCCGCGCGCTGCTCGAGGCCCGTCGCGATCGCCGGGCCCGTCTGGCCGCCGCCGGAGGGCTCGACTTCCTGCCGGAGACGGCGGAGATCCGCAACTCGGAGTGGCAGGTCGCGCCGCCGCCCGCGGGCCTCCGTCAGCGCTGGGTCGAGATCACCGGCCCCACCGATCGCAAGATGATGATCAACGCACTCAACTCGGGTGCGGATGGGTTCATGGCCGACTTCGAGGATGCGAACGCCCCGACCTGGGCCAACATGGTGCAGGGGCACGCGAACCTGCGCGATGCGGTTGACGGCACGATCACCTACAAGGGGTCCGACGGCCGGCACTACGAGCTCGGACCCGATCCGGCCACGCTGCTCGTGCGGCCGCGCGGGTGGCATCTCGACGAGCGCCATCTGCTCGTCGACGGCGAGCCGGTGGCCGGGGGGATCTTCGACTTCGGGCTCTATATGTATCACTGCGCGCGCCGGCAGCTCGCCGCCGGCAGCGGACCGTACTTCTACCTGCCAAAGCTGGAGTCCCATCGCGAGGCACGGCTCTGGAACGACACCTTCCTGCTCGCCCAGGAGCTGCTGGGCATCGAGCGAGGGACGGTCAGGGCGACGGTGCTGATCGAGACGCTTCCGGCCGCGTTCGAGATGGATGAGATCCTCTACGAGCTGCGCGAACACTCGGCCGGTCTCAATGCCGGCCGCTGGGACTACATCTTCTCGGCCATCAAGTGCTTTCCGGACCGCCCGGAGATGGTGCTCCCGGATCGGAGCGCGGTGACGATGACGGTGCCGTTCATGCATGCCTACACCGAGCTGCTCGCCGCGACGTGCCACCGCCGCGGCGCTCACGCGATGGGCGGGATGGCAGCGCTGATCCCCTCACGGCGCGACGAGGAGGCGAACGCGACGGCGCTCGAGGGCGTGCGCGCCGACAAGCAGCGCGAGGTCGGGCAGGGGTACGACGGAACGTGGGTCGCGCACCCCGATCTCGTGCCGGTCGCGCGGGAGGTTTTCGAGCACGGACTCGGCGGAGCCGCCAATCAAGTCGAACGCCTGCGACCGGACGTGGCGGTGCAGGCGGCCGACCTGCTCGCTCTCGATCGGACGCCCGGCGAGATCACCGAGGCGGGGCTGCGCACGAACGTAAGCGTCGGCTTTCAGTACATCTCGTTCTGGCTCGGCGGCCGCGGAGCGGCGGCGATCAACTCGCTCATGGAGGACGCGGCCACGGCGGAGATCTCCCGCTCGCAGATCTGGCAGTGGTGCCATCACGGCGTCAGCTTCAGCGACGGACGCACCGTGACCCCGGAGCTCGTGCGCTCTGTGCTCGACGAAGAGACGGCGAAGATCCGAGCCGAGGTCGGCGATCAGCTCTGGCAGGAGGGCCGGCCGGCCGAGACGCGTGAGATCTTCGAGCGCGTCGCGCTGTCGGCCGAGCTGATCGAGTTTCTCACCGTGCCGGCCTACCCCTACCTCGACTGACGAGAGTGCGGGGCTGCCGGCCGAGCAACCCCGCGCGTCTCGTGCCCTCGTGCCCCGCTAGCGCGTCGCCTTCTTGACCGCGCTACGGGCCTTGCCGACCGCGTTCCGGGCCTTGCCCTTGGCCTCTTCGGCCGCGCCGCGGGCCTCGGTGCCACGGCGGCCGGTGTCGCGGCCGGCCTTCTTCTTGGCGGAGCCCTTCAGCTCCTGCGCCTTGCCTTTGGCGCGCTGCGTCCGATCACCCATCGAGTGTCCTTCCTGATTCGTGCAGATGCCGTGTCCACGGTCTACCCGCTCATGGCACCATCCATGTCGTCGACACCGGCACGCAGGCCGGCGCTACGACGACACGCGGACCAACTGGCTGAGCGTCGTGTGACGGCCGCGCGCGTCGATCGCGACGATACTCAGCCGCAGGCGCCTGACGCGGTGGCGCCTGACCGCAGTCCGAAGCTGCGTGCTCTCGCCGAGCGCAGCGGGGTGGAGCGTCACGGAGACCCGGCTCACCGGCCGGCGCAGCGTAATCACGAGCCGGCCGTGGCGCACGACGAGCGACGCGGGTGTCGCGCCGGTCACCGTCACCGCGGTGATGTGAAGCCGGCCGTTCCGGCGGTGCTCGACGAAGCGCAGGCCGGGGGGAAGCGCGATGGTGATGGATCGCAGCCGTGGGCTCCCCTTGGCGGCCGTGAGAGTGAATCTCACCGTCGGATGTCCCTTCGCGAGGCCGGAGAATCCAGCCGCCCCGAGGTGCGGGCGGGCCCCGGCGAGGGGAGGCTGAGTCGTGCCCGACGGCGGAGTGGTCGTGCCCGGGGGCGGAGGCGAGCCGCCCGGCGCGGGACAGCCGGACACCGTGAACGGCGAGGAGACGACGGCGGTCCGGTCTCCGTTCTGCGTCGTGAGCGTGCTTGTCGCGGTGCCCGAGCGCGTCGCGCAGGTCGTGGCGAAGACGGCGTCTGGACCGCCGCTCAGGGCCACCTGGAGGTCGGTGAGGGGAATGTCCGGCACGCCGGTGAACGTCGTCGTGCTCGAGGCGAGATCGACCGTGCCGTGGAGCGTGAGCGCAAACGGTGGCGGGAAGACGATGGCGATCGCCGGCGCCGCGAGCGATCCCGTCAGGTAGTCCTTGCCGACGAGCGGGGTCGGGTACAGGGGTGAGGCTGAGCTCGCGGTGCCGATCGGCTTGCACGTTCCGGAGGCCGGGTTCGCGCACAGGATGCCGCCCCCGAGCACCGCCGCGACGTTCGGCGAGAGGACACTTGCGGGGAGGGTGAGAGCGACGGACCGGTTCGTCGCCTGGGGCGGCCGTGCCGGTTGGGTGACGTCGCTGATGATCTGAACGCCGGTGTCGGCCACGTCCTTGGTCACGGCAACATGAAACGCGGGGGTGTAGGGGAGGGCCGAGCAGCCTGTCACCTGGAGCGGCGTGCTCGCCGAATGCGGCGTCGCCGGTTGCGCGTAGGAGTCGGCCGTGACCGTCACGCTCGCGGGCGTCGCCGGGCAGCGCGTGGGGAGACGGAGCCCGTCGAAGGTGGTCGTGAGCTCGCGCACGGAGATCGGCGTGGCCAGCGGGCCGAGCACAGCGAACGTGTCGGGAACCCCGGCGAACGCGATGTCGAGTCCGACGCCGTCGGGGTCGCTCGACGGCCGCACGGTGACCGCGCCCGGGTTGCCGAGTTGTGAGGTCATGCCGAGGAACGTCGCCTGGATGAGCAGCCCGGCGAGGTCGCCGGGCTGTGGCGGGGCGACGAGGTAGAAGCGGAGGGGGACGGATACGGGCACCGTCGGGATCCCGGCGATGACCGGCGCCGCGCTCGCGCTCCCGCTTCCAACCTGGCACGGGGCCGATGCGGTATGCGAGTGCAGGCAGCTGCCGCCATCGATCGCGGCGTCGGCGAGGAGCCCGGGGGGCAGGGTCAGGGTCAGGTCCTTGGGCGAGTCGCTCCCCGTCGGGGCGAAGGTGAGCGCCATCCCGAGGGCTGCCGTCGACCCCGCGGCCGTCCCCGCGCTCTGGTCGAGCGTCACGGCGGGAGTGATCGCCGCCGTCGCCGTCGCCGCAGAGCAGACCACCGTCGCCAGAGACGCCGTGATGACGCCCACAGCCCATCGCACGCTTACTCGCCAAGACACGTCGAACCTCCCGGTCGCTTCAACTGCGCGGCGATGCTAGGCGACGGCGGCCCGGCAATGCGCCGGTTCCCACACCGGCCTGACGCCCGCCGCTCGCGGGCGAACGCCGTGCCGCGCGCCCAGGTGGTGATAATCAGCGGCCGTGGCGGAAGCGGTGAGTACGCAGACGACCGGCAGGACGGCATGGGCGCGCAACCTCGCGGCCCCGGTGCGCAGCTTCCTCAGCACCGAGACCGCCGGAGCGAGTGCGCTCCTGCTCGCCACGATCCTCGCGCTGCTCTGGGCGAACTCGCCGTGGTCGCACACGTATGCGACGGTCTGGCACACGAAGCTGACCATCTCGCTCGGGGGCGGTGAACTGTCGGCCGACCTGCGGCACTGGATCAACGAGGGACTGATGACGTTCTTCTTCCTCGTCGTCGGCCTCGAGGCCAAGCGTGAGCTCGACGTCGGCGAGCTGCGCCAGCGCCAGCGCCTCGCCGAGCCTGCCCTGGCCGCGATCGGCGGGATGATCCTCCCGATCGCCATCTACCTCGCGTTCAACGCCGGCGGGCCCGGTGGCCGCGGGTGGGGGGCGGCGATGTCGACGGACACCGCGTTCGCGCTCGGCGCACTCGCCCTGCTCACGCCGAGAAGCGCGACCCGGCTGCGGGTGTTTCTCCTGTCGCTGGCCGTCGTCGACGACCTCGGTGCGCTGCTCGTCATCGCCACGGTGTACACCGAGCACGTGTCGCTGCCGGCGCTCGCCGTCGCCCTGGCGCTGTTCGCAGTCCTCATCGGCCTGCGCTTCGCGCCGCCGCACTGGCGACGCGGATTCGCCGCAGTCGTCGGGGTCGGGGTGTGGGTGGCGATGTTCAAGTCCGGCATCGACCCGGTCGTGGCCGGGCTCGCGGTCGGCCTCATCACGAGCGCCTATCCGCCCTCGCGGGAGGACCTCGAGCAGGTCACCTCACTCGCCCGCTCCTTCCGCGAGCAGCCGACGCCGGAGCTCGCCCGGTCTGCGCAGCTCAGCGTCCAGGCCGCGATCTCGCCCAACGAGCGACTCCAATACGCGCTGCACCCGTGGACGAGCTTCGTGATCGTGCCGCTGTTCGCCCTCGCCAACGCCGGCATCCACGTCACGTCGACGCTGATCAGCCACGCCCTCACGTCGCCGATCACGATCGGCATCGTCGTCGGCTACGTCGTCGGCAAGCCGGTCGGAATCCTCGTCGCGTCGTGGCTCGCGACCCGGCCGCTGCTCAAGGGGACGCGCTCGCTGATCAGCTTCCCGGTGCTCGCCGGCGGCGGGGCGGTCGCCGGGATCGGCTTCACGGTCGCGCTGCTCATCTCGAGTCTCGCCTTCACCGGCGAGCGGCTCGACGAGGCGAAGCTCGGCGTGCTCTGCTCGGGCGTGCTCGCGCCGCTCGTCGCCTGGGCGGTGTTCGCGGCCGGGCGCCGGATCCCGGTCGGCGTCCGGGCCCGTCTGATCGGCGGCACGGCCGAGGACATCCTCGACCTCGACGAAGATGTCGACTCCGAGAATGATCACGTGCGCGGGCCCGACGACGCACTCGTCACGCTCGTCGAGTACGGCGACTTCGAGTGTCCGTACTGCGGGCAGGCCGAGCGCGTGATCCGCGAGCTGCTGTCGTCCTTCGGCGACGAGCTCCGCTACGTATGGCGCCACCTGCCCCTCAATGATGTCCATCCCTCGGCGCAGCTCGCCGCCGAGGCCGCCGAGGCGGCGGGCGCCCAGGGCCAGTTCTGGCCGATGTACGACCTCCTGCTCGGGCATCAGGAGCGGCTCTCGCCGCGGGACATCGGCGCCTTCGCCGAGGATCTCGGGCTCGATGTCGACCGGTTCTGGTCGGAGATCCGCAAGCACGAGCACGCCATGCGCATCGCCCACGACGTGTCGAGCGCCGACAGCAGTGGAGTGTCGGGCACGCCGAGCTTCTTCGTCAACGGCCGGCGGTACCAGGGGGCGTACGACATCGACACGCTGACCGGCGTGGTGCGCGCGGCGCGCGGTCGCGCCCGGCTGCTGGAGAAAGCGGCAGACTACTAGCCGCGACGCGGGCGCGGTCGGGCTAGTACAGGGTTGAGCGATCGACCTCGGTGATGTCCGTGCGCCCGGTGAGCCCGAGCGCGACGTCGATGTCCGACCGGATCACGTCGAGCACATGCCGGACGCCCGTCTCACCCCGGGCCGCGACCGCCCACGCCCAGGCTCGCCCGATGAGAACTGCGCGGGCGCCGAGGGCCATCATCTTGACCACGTCGAGACCCGTGCGGATACCGCCGTCGGCGAGCACCTCGAGTCGATCGCCGACCGCGTCCACGATCGCGGGCAGCGCCTGAACGGTCGAGGGCACGGAATCGAGCTGGCGGCCGCCGTGATTGGAGACGATCACGCCGTCGACGCCGACCTCGGCCGCCGTGCGGGCATCGTCGGGGTCAAGCACGCCCTTGACAACGAGCCGACCGTCCCAATGCTCGCGCACCCAGGCGATGTCCCGCCAGGTGACGCTCGGGTCGAATTGGGCATCGACCCACTCGCGGAAGGCCGCCGGACTGCGGGCCTCGGGAACGGCCTTCTCAAGGTTGCCGAAGGTCAGGGGCTTGCCGTTGATCGGCACCTCACGCACCCAGCGCGGGTGCGAGACGAGGTCGAGGGCGTTCAAGCCCCGTGCGAGCGGCGTGCGGGCGCCGATCACGGCGTTGCGGGTGTCACGGTGACGGGCGCCGACGACCGCGAGATCGATCGTGAGCACGAGCACCGGCGATCCGACGGCGCGGGCCCGCGCCATGAGATCCTCGGCGTAGCCGCGGTCGCGCATCACGTAGAGCTGGAACCACGGCGGGCGTGGGATCGATCGCGCGACCTCCTCGATGCCGCAGATCGACACCGTCGATTCGACGAACTGAACGCCAGCAGCCTGCGCCGCCCGTCCGGCCTGCACCTCGGCCCGACGGGCGAACATCCCGCCAAGGCCGACGGGACCGAGGATCACCGGTAGCGACAGCTGCTCGCCGAGCACCACGACCGACTGGCGCCGCCGTGAGACATCACGCATCACGACCTGGCGCAGCAGCACGCGTTCGAGGTCGGCGACGTTGGCGCGCAAGGTCCGCTCCTCATAGGCGCCGCCGTCGATGTAGTCGAACAGCTGGCGGGGGAGCTTTCGCCGGGCAAGCTCGCGATAGTCGCCGACCGTGGCCGGGGCGAGGGCCATCGGTCGGTCCGGACGTAGGCGCATTGCTCAGCCCGCCGCCGTGGTCACCGGGTCCGGCATGCTCAGCCCGCCGCCGTGGTCGCGTACAGGCGCGCGCAGTGCGCGGCATCGGTCGGGGCGCTGTGGATCGCCTGGACCCGCCAGCCGGCGAACACCGGCATGAAGAGCACGATCGGCTTGCGGCGCGCGACGTTGGCGCCGGGCGCGTAGCCGACGTCCCAGACATTGCGGCCGAGCTCCCAGGCGAGGATCGACTGGTAGGAGATCGTCGTCACCGGGCGCCCGCAGGACAGGACGTTCGCCGGCCCCCCGTCCTTGGCGATGACCTGATGCAGGCGGTTGAGCTGGCGTGCCCAGCGCTGCCCGAGGACGATGCCGTTATGCACGAGGCGGCCACGGTACTGGGCGTGGGGCGCCATCAGCACGAGGAACGCGACGACGGCGGCGAACGCGGCCAGGTTGACGACCAGGCCACGATGTGAGGCGAGCACCAGGCTTTGGCCGATGGCGGCCGCACCGAGAACGATCAGGACGGCGGCCGCGGGAAACATGTAGCGATTGGTGGCCGGCCAGCCGTGATAGGCGAAGGCGATCTCGACCGCCACCCAGAGGGCCGACCCCGCGAACAGCACGAGCCACGTTCGGTTGCGGCGGATGACCGCGAGGCCGAGCGCGAACAGGACGAGGACGTGCATCGGCCATTCGTAGACGCCGGTGAAACGCTTGAGCACACCGGAGAATTGATGGCTGTGGAGCGTGGTGCCGGTCGCGCTGTCGGAGGCGACGGCCCCGGCGACGAACGGGCTGCGTGAGGTGAGCGCCGGGATCCCGAACCAGAGCAGCGGAATCACCACCACGCCCCCGACGAGCAGCGGCCGCATGCGCGGGTGTGCGCGCCAGGCCCAGAGCAGATACAGCCCGGTGATCGGCCACGCCTCTGGCCGGCCGAGCGCGGCGAGGACGAGCATCGCCCAGGCCCAGCGGTAATGGCCGCACAGGTGCATGTCGATCGCGGCGAGGACGAGCGTGACGAGCATCGCGTCGGCGGTGAAGATGAGGATGAAGTGCCAGTAGCCGTTGATCCCGAGCACCCCGGCCCCGGCGAACACGGCGGCGATGATCGGGGCGGAGCGCCGGCCGGCGCTCGGGCCGGTGAGCCGGTAGGCGATCCGGCCGGCGAACACGGCGCCGGCGAACGCCGCCGCGACCGAGGTGACCATCCACAGCCACAGAGCGCCCCGGCCGGCGAGCGCAAACGGCAGCGTGAAGAGGAAGGTGAGCGGCTTCCACGACGGGGCCGAGTTGGTGTCCATGTTGAGGTGGATCGCCTGGCGGCCCCAGACGAGCCAGCCATAGGCGTCGAACGCGGGCTTGACGCGTGCATACGCGACGAACGCGATCGCAAGCCCGAGGACGACCGCCGTGACCCACCACCACGGGTGCGCGGAGAAGGCGGCGAGATACCGGCGGCGCTCGGTCCCCGCGCCCGCGCGATGAGCCGGGGTCGGTGCGACGCCGGGGATGAGCGTGTCCTGGGTCACTTCTGCGGGCCAAGGTTACCCGTGGACCCGTCGGACCCGATGCGTGACCGAGCCGCCGCAGCGTTCGCCGCGACGGCTCGGCTCACACGTGGCTCGATTCAGCTCAGCGGCGCGTGCCGCCCCACGACCGACCAGGCATGTCGTTGCGTGCACCGGACGGCTCCCCGGTGCTGGGGTCGAGGAACAGCGCGGCGGCCCGGCGATGACCGAACGCGAACATGCTGTCGAGCGTGCCGGCGGCGTCCTCCTCCGAGCCGCCGCCGAGCCGCTCGGAGCTCAGCCAGTTGTCCTCGATGAAGCGGACGATCGAGGACTGCGCGCTGAACGTCCCATCGACGTAGTTGCGCTGGCTGTAGGGCGAGATGACGAGGAGCGGCTGACGCGGGCCGACGCCGCACCGGGCCTGCTGGCCGCTTGGCACCTGACTCGCGTTCGACCCGCATGCGCCCGTCCCGGTGAGCGCGTCGAGCGGCGTCTGCGACTGCTGGACGATCGGTCCCATCTGATGGTCGTACCAGCCGTCGCTGTCGTCGTAGGCGATGACCACCGCGGTGCTCTTCCACGTCGGCAGGCGCTCGAGGCGGTTGATCGTGGAGACGAGGAAATGCTGCTCGTCGAGCGGATCGGAGTAGCCGGCATGCCCGTCCTGGTAGTCGGCGGCCTTCAGGTAGGAGACAGCCGGAAGGTTGCCGTCGTCCGCCGCCGCCCAGAAGTCGCGGAGGTCGTACTGGTGGTTGGCCTGGTCCTGACGTCCGATGGTCGCCACCGAGGTCGGAGGCAGGTGCTGGGGGTTGGCCGTCGAGGCGTAGTACTGGAACGGCTCGTGGTGGGGGTTGTAGTCCTTCTGAACGGCACCCCCGACGTTCGTATGCGACCCCGTGCATACGGCCGAGAGGTCATCACTCGCCGGCCGGCCGGGAACGTAGCCAGGGCTCGCGAAGCCGCCCTGGAACCAGCCCCACGTCACGCCGGCGGTATCGAGCAGGTCGCCGATGTTCCGGCCGCCCATCTGAACCGTCTGTGCGGCCGTCCGTCCGTCCTGCGTTGCCGAGCAGATGTCGTAGTTGGGATCGGCGTCGCTGTACAGCGTGCCGGGCCCCTGCGTCGCCGTCGTTCCCGGTGTGGCGGACGCCGTGCCGGGCGCAGCGCCGCAGGCCGGCGCGCCGTAGACCGCGCTCGTCGGGCCGCAGATCGCACCGTAGGTGTTGGCTGCCGTGACGTTCATCGCGCCGGGTGATGACGGGCCGAACGTGTTCGAGTATGAGTTGTCGCTCATCGCGAAGTGCTGGGCGTAGTTCCACAGCGCGGTGACGGTGTTGCCGTCGTAGTAATCGAGGACGAGGTTCGGCGCCGTCGTGTCCGGCGGCGAGCAGCTCTCGACGTCGGTGTAGGGGATGAACCTGTCCATCAGTCCCATGTCGAACGCCTTCTGCTCGGCCGTGTAGCCGTGGTTCTGGTCGCAGGTGAGAGCCTGAGAGCGGTCGAGCCGCTGGGGATTGGCGCCGTTGGGGTTGCTTGTCAACAGCGCTCCGGAGAGCCCATTGACCGCCGGCGTGCCCGGAGCGGCGTGGAAGGCCGGCTCACCGCCGGGGTTGCTCGCGCTGGGATATGTGCCGAAGTAGTGGTCGAAGGAGACGTTCTCCTGGAAGATCACGACGAGATGCCGGACCGGAGTCGCGGTGTCCGTGCTTCGGCGGAACGACCGCGTGCGCTCGTCACGCCCCGAGTGTCTCTGTGCGGCCTGGGCGACGGCCACGGCGAGTCCGCAGCCGATGATCGCCAGCAGCAGTGCAACAGTGCGCCTGCGCGCCATGTGGTTCTCCTGGGATCGGGGATGGAGTACGGCGGCCGGGGGCCTCCGCACGTCCATCGTTCCTCAGTGCCGCGCGCGTGGTGTAAACGTCTCGTGACGCGTCAGAGAACGGCCCCTGCGCACCATGCCGGTGGTCAGCGCGCCGACGCTGGATGTTCGCGGGCCCAGGCGATGATGTTGGCGCTGCCGCTGATCGTCGCGCCACCGGGAAGCTCGAGCACTGGGAGCTTCTCCTGGCCGCTCAGCGCCTTGAGCGCGGGACGCCGGCCGGTGGTGAACAGCCCGAACGGGATGCCGCGACCGGCGATCACCTTGTCGAAGTCATGCCCCGCGGCCCTGAGCGCGCGCTGGGCGCGCTTGCACGCGTGCGGCGGCGGCCCGCCGTCGTCGATGTGACAGACGTAGAGCGTGAGCTTGGCGCTCATCCCGGGTGACGAGATCGCGTCACGATCGGGCCGACCCTATACCCCGTCGAGATGCGCGGCAAGCGGGCTCACGAGGTCCCGGGTGACGGGGAATCCGTCGGTGTCGGGCCCGAACAGCATCCAGCGGTTCTTGCCCGCCCGTTTAGCGTGGTAGAGCGCGGTGTCGGCGCGGCGGAGCAGATCGTTGGCGCCGCCGTCGAGCCCGAGCGCGATGCCGACGCTGGCGCTGACGTTGACCGCCCTCGCATCCCCGCCGAGCGTGATCGGCCGCCCGACGGCCTGACAGATCCGCTCGGCCATGAGATCCGGCGGCTGGTCGAGAGTGAGCTCCTCGGAGCAGGATGACGAATTCGTCGCCCCCGAGCCTGGCGACGGTGTCGGTCTCCCGCACCACGGCCGTGAGCCGCCGCGCGACGACGCAGAGCAGCGCGTCGCCGGCGACATGTCCGACGGTGTCGTTGACCTCCTTGAAGCCGTCGAGATCGACGAACGGCGCCGCGATCGGGGCGCTCCGCCGTCGGGCACGCGCAAGTCCCTGGGTGACGCGGTCGTAGAGCAGCGACCGGTTCGGCAATCCCGTGAGCGGGTCGTGAAGGGCCTGGAAGGTGAGCTGTCGCTGGGCTCGGAGGAGATCGCGCTGGGCGAGGAACTGGCGGATCGACACGAGCGTGGCCAGCACGACGGCGATGGCCAGAACGGCGCCCGTCGGCCAGATCACGTCGTCCCGCTCGGTCGCGACGAGCAGACCAAAGCCGAGCGCAACGGCGAGGTAGGGAAGCCAACTCGCTCGCAGCGCCGCCTCGTGGCCCTCGTCCCCGCCGGGCGCGGGCGTCCCTGCGCGGCCCCGGCGACGGCGAACAGGGCGACAGCGACCATCCAGAAGGAGTCGACGAGGTCGCCACCGTGGTAGGTCGAGTGCAGTTGGATGTAGTTGTAGACGACATCTCCGACGACGAAGAACGCGAGGCCCGCGGCGAGGACGCGGAAGGCGAGCTCGCTGGAGGGGAGGGTGGGTCGCATCACCACCGAGCCGAGACCGAGCACGAGGATCATGTCACCGACCGGGTAGGCGATCGACACGCCGGTCTTGAAGGCGTCGTGACCGCTGGCCACGACCGCGGGGCCGAGGACGACGATGATCAGCACCGCTCCGCCGGCCAGCCCGACGACGGCGAGATCGAGCGCGACGCGCACGCGCTCGCCGGTGGTCTTGCGGCGCGGGGTCGCCCGCAGCAGGGCGGCGAGGACAAGCGGATAGAACGCGAGATAGAACGCGTCGGCCATCGACGGGTACGGGACCCGGCCGAGGGTCTCGTAGAGGCTCTGGGCGAGGTCACCGGCGAGGTACGACAGTCCCCCGGCGGCGAGCAGCAGCCACGCCGAGTGAAGGCGCGGATAGGCGTGACAGCGCCGCGCGGCGGCGATGAATGATCCGATCGCCGCGAGTGCGATCGGGAGGAAGAAGGCGTCACCGACCGCGGTCCGGTCCCAGGCCGGCCAGCGGAAAGCCTGCCAGGTCGCGTACAGGCAGAGGTACGCGGACACGGCGAGCGCCATCCCCAGCCAGCGTGGCCGCCGTGCGGACATGATGCCCATGTCCGAGCCTCGGCAGAAACCGCGGAATTCGAGACCGTAGCTTGCCGCAGACCGTTGCACCTGGCCGCGGTGCGTCGGATTCACCGGGACATCCTCGCCGGACGCCCGAGGAGGAAGAGAAACAGGCGTCCGGCGAGGCTCTGTGCCCCGGGCGGCCGGCCCAGTCGGCCGCTGGCAGGATGATCGACCCTCGCGCGCCCGATGATGTCGCCGAGACGTCGCCCGGATGTCAACGTCCGGTGAAGTCGGACGCACACCCGGGCGCAAACGCGGAGGTGCTCTATCCGGGCTGGAGAATTGCCTCGAGGTCCTGCAACTGCCGGCGGACGCCGCCGCAGACGTTGTCGCAGAGCTCGAACACCGATGGGTCGCTGATCGAATATCGGGTGTGGTTGCCGACCTTCGTGCGGGTGACCATCCCCGCGCTGTGCAGGATCCCGAGGTGCTTGGAGACGTTCTGCTGGGTGGCGCCGAGCGCCTGTTGGAGCTCGCCGACGGTGGCGTCGCCGTCGCGCAGGCGGTCGAGCAGCTTGATCCTCATCGGCTCGCCGAGCACGCGAAAGCGCTGGGCGACGAGTTCGATGAGCGGCTCGGGGAGGGGGTGCGGTCGATCGGCAAAGCTCACGCCGAGAAGGGTACCACAAGCACGTAGTTGTGCAGTTGCAGGGCGCCGGTCCGCGTGCTAGCCTCCTGCTTCAACACCGTACAGTTGTGTAGCCGTCTAGTAGCGAGCATCTGGAACAAGGGGACGACATGGACACGATCGAGAATTTCACTGCCGACACGTTTGCCGCACCGGCCCGCCCCGGTGGCCGCTCGATCCCGATCGTGACCGTCCTCAAAGATGGCGAGCCGGTCGCCGCCAAGACCGTGAGTGTCTGATGGCGATCACCGAGCATCCGCAACTCGGCCTCGCCGGCGGCCCACCGGAGGCCAATGCGGCCGAGGAGTATCCGCATGCCGCGACCGTCGGCCCGATCGGTCGGATCGGGCGCTACACCGCCACCCACTTCCGGGTCGTGCTCATCGGCTGGCTGGTCGTCGCGATCGTGCTTGGCTTCTTCGCCCCGCGGGTGGAGACCGCGCTCTCAGGCGCGGGGTGGGAGACGACCGGCGCGCAGTCGGTCCAGGCACGCAAGCTGATCGACAAGAACTTCCACGGCCTGTCGAGCTACGCGCTGATGACGGTGATCTACTCGCCGACTCAGACGATCAACGACCCCGCCTTCAAGGCTGCCGTCGCAAACGTCGAGCACACCCTGCGAGTCGACAGCGCCGTTCGCAGCGTCGTGCCCCCCTCGCCGGGGGTGTCGATCTCCCGTGACGGGCACACCGCGATCGTCCAGGCGGGCGCAGCCAAGAGCTCCAACGGGATGGTCAAGGCCGCCGACGTCCTTGAAGGGCAAGCTCGCCGCGCTTTCATCGGTCGGGGTGCTGGTCCGCCTGACCGGTGCTTCGGGCATGTGGTCGGACTTCAACGTCGCGAACCGCTCGGCGATGCTCAAGTCCGAGGTGATCTCCTGGCCGGTGACCCTCGGGATCCTGCTGCTCGCCTTCGGGTCGCTGGTCGCCGCCGGGCTGCCGCTGATGCTGACGATGATCGGGCTGATGTGCGCAGCCGGGCTGCTCTACCTCGGGACGCTGCTCTCGCCGATCTCGATCTGGGCGATGAACTTCGCGCTGATGTTCGCGCTCGCTCTCGGCATCGACTACGCGCTGTTCGTCGTGCACCGCTTCCGCGGGGCGCTCTTCGGGCACAAGATGTCGGCGGTCGACGCGACGGCGGTGGCGATGGATACCGCCGGGAAGGCCGTCCTGTTCTCCGGTATCACCGTGCTGATCTCGCTGAGCGCGGTGATGCTCGTCCCCTCGCCGGCGTTCCGCTCGATGAGCCTCGGGATCATGCTCGCGGTGATCTTCGTGCTGGCGGCGACGCTGACGCTGCTGCCGGCGGTCCTGGCCAGGCTCGGCCCGCGGGTGGACAAGCTGGCGCTGCCGTGGGCTCACTCCGGTGAGCACCGCTCGGCGCGGTTCGCCGCCTGGGGCGAGCGGCTGTGGCGCCAGCCGGTGCGCCACGGCGTCGTCGCACTGGCGATCCTGGTCGGCCTGGCGCTCCCGGTCACCCAGCTGAAGACCTCGATGCCGTCGATCAAGGTCGTGCCGACCTCGGATGCCTCGCGAATCGGCTACAACCAGGTGCAGGCGGCATTCGGACCCGGCTCCACCGGACCGCTGCAGATCCTCACGCCCGCGGCTCAGGCCACGACGGCTGCACAGATCGCCACTCGCGACCCCGGAGTGGCGGCGATGATGCCGACCCAGACCAGTGGCGGGTACGCGCTGCATCACCGCGATCCCCAAGCAGGACCCGTCCAACCCGGCCGTCGGGCAGACGATTGACCGGCTCCGCGCCGCGTTGCCGTCCGGAACGCTGATCGGCGGCGCGGTCGCCGAGAACCACGACCTCCAAGCCGCGCTCTCCGCGAAGACGCCGTTGGTGATCGGTGTCGTCCTGGCACTCGGGTTCCTGCTGCTGCTGATCGCGCTGCAGGCGCCACTGCTGGCCGCTGTGGCCGTGCTCACGAACCTGCTCGCCACCGGCGCCGCGTTCGGCGTCGCCAAGTGGGTCTTCCAGGACGGGGCGCTGCACTCGCTGCTCGGTTTCCAGCCGCAGGGGTTCCTCGATGCCTGGGGGCCGGTGTTCTTCTTCGCGATGATCTTCGCGATCTCGATGGACTACACCGTGTTCCTGCTCTCGGCAGCCAAGGAGCATTGGGACCACACCCACGATCCTCGTGCGGCGATGGTGGGCGGCGTCGCTCACTCCGGCCGGGTGATCTTCGCGGCCGCCGGCGTGATGGTGGCGGTGTTCTTCACCTTCGCCCTGTCGGGGCCACTGCCCCCGAAGGAGATGGGCGTGATCCTCGGCGTCGCCGTGCTGCTCGACGCGGCCCTCGTGCGCCTGCTGCTGCTGCCGGTGCTGCTGCGCTTGATGGGCCGCTCGGCGTGGTACCTGCCGCGTTGGCTGCGGCGGCTGCTGCCGAACGTCACCTTCGGCCACGCCTAACCCAGATGAAGACAACATCGATGCACAGCACACTCGAGCTCTGGCAGACCGAATGGTGCCCGTCTCGCATCGCGTCCGCCAGCGCTTGACCGAGCTCTCGGTCTCGCCTTCGTCGTCCGCCCGGTGCCGGTCGAGCGTGAGGAGCGGAGCGAACTCGAGCAGGCGACGGGCGTGCGGAGCATTCCCGTCCTCGTGGCCGACGAGTCGGTCATCGCCGGCGAGGAGGAGATCCTCGCCTACCTCGACACCCATTACATCGAGCCGGCGCAGGCGCGCGAGCAGCGCGAGAAGGCGGCGCGGGCCAAGCGAAAGGAACTGGAGCACGCATGCCTCGAGTTGACCTCAGTTACACCGTGAGCACAGCCACAGAGCACGGCTTCTTCGACGCGCTGACCCGGGTCCGCCGCGAGCTCGCCGCGGAGGGCTTCGGCGTCCTGTCGGAGATCGACGTGCAGGCGACGCTGCAGGCGAAGCTCGGCGTCGACCGCGAGCCGTACGTGATCCTCGGGGCCTGTAATCCCGTGCTCGCGCACGGTGCGCTCGAAGCTGAGCCTGAGCTCGGCGTCCTGCTGCCGTGCAACGTCGTCGTCTATGTGCGCGACGGGGTGACGCGGATCGCGGCGATCGACGCCGAGCGGATGCTCTCGATCGTCGGCAACGATGCGCTCACCGAGACCGCCGCGGAGGTGCGTCGCCGCCTGGCCGCCGTCGTCGAGCGGGCCGCGGAGGCCTGAGCGCGGCCATGGACGCTGCCACCTGGGATCGCCGCTACGCCGAGCACGAGCTCGGGTGGACCGCTCAGCCGAACCGCTTTCTCGTCGCAGAGACCGAAGCTCTGCCACCCGGCCGCGCGCTCGACCTCGCGTGTGGCGAGGGACGCAACGCGGTGTGGCTGGCCGAGCGCGGCTGGGAGGTGACGGGCGTTGACTTCTCCGCCGTCGGGATCGGAACCGCGCAGCGGCTCGGCGCCGAGCGCGGGGTATACCCCCAGTGGATCGTCAGCGACGTGCTCGAGTACGCGCCCGAGCTGCGCGCCTTGGACCTCGTGATCGTGTTCTACCTCCAGGTTCCGGCGGCCGAGCGCACCCCGGTTCTCCGCCGCGCCGCCGACGCCGTCGGGGCGGCCGGGACGCTGATTGTCGTCGCCCACGACAGCGCGAACCTCGCCGGCGGCCATGGCGGCCCGCGTGATCCCGCGGTGCTCTACACCGCCGAGGACATCGTCGGAGATCTCGCCGAGTCAGGGCTCGAGGTCCAGCGGGCCGAGCGCGTGCGGCGCCCGGTGGAGACCTCCGAGGGCGAGCGCATCGCGCTCGACGCGCTCGTCCGGGCGACTCGCCCATAGGGCGAATCTACGGACGCCGATCCGTACTTGATGCTCTACAACTACGTAGCTGTTGACTTGTACGCTACCGATATGATCTCTCTGCCTCACATCTCCCCCGACGCTCCCACCGGGCGGTGGTCACGGTGAGCCGTGTCGTGGTGCTCGGGGCGGGCATCGCCGGCCACACCGCCGCCGCCTTCAGCCGCAGCTGGCTCGGCAACGGCGACAGCGTCACCGTCATCTCCCCGCGTCCCGATTACAACTGGGTCCCGTCGAACATCTGGGTCGGCGTCGGGCTGCTGAAGGCCTCGAAGGTGACATTCCCGCTCGCGCCGATCTATGAGCGCGCCGGAATCGAGTTCGTCCAGGCCGCGGCCCAGGAGATTCATCCCGAGGGCAACGAGACCGACTCGACCCCATACGTCACCGCCGAGTTCGCCGACGGTCGGCGGACCGAGGTGCGCTACGACTTCCTCATCAACGCGACCGGGCCGGCGCTCCGCTTCGACAAGACCGACGGGCTCGGCCCCGATGCCGGCCACAGTCTGTCCGTCTGCCTGCCCGCCCACGCCGTGGAGGCCGCCCGCGCGCTCGACGAGGAGGTCGAGCGGATGCGCCGCGGCGAGCGCCGCAAATTCCTCGTCGGCGTCGGCCACGGCACCTGCACGTGCGAGGGTGCCGCCTTGGAGTACATCGTCAACCTCGAGTTCGAACTGCGCAACCGCGGCGTCCGCGACAAGGCCGACATCACCTGGATCACCAACGAATATGAGCTGGGCGACTTCGGCATGGGCGGCATGCACCTCAAGCGGGCCGGCTACGTCACGCCGTCGAGCATCTTCAACGCCTCGCTGTTCTCTGAGCGCGGGATCGAGTGGATCACCCGGGCGCACGTGGCCAAGGTCGAGGCCGACCGCGTGCTGTACGAGACGCTCGACGGCACCGAGCACGAGCAGGCCTTCGACTTCGCGATGTTGTTGCCGCCGTTCAGTGGCGTCGGCCTGACCGCGGCGGACAAGGCGGGCGCGGACATCACCGAGAAGATGTTCATGGCCAACCAGTTCATGCGCGTCGACGCCGACTACACGGCCAGGCCCTACGACGAGTGGAAGGCATCGGACTGGCCGCGCACCTACCAGTCACCGGATTACGGCAACGTCTTCGCGGCTGGGATCGCCTTCGCCCCACCGCATGCGATCTCGGTTCCCCGGAAGAGCCCGAACGGCACGATCATCGCGCCGGCACCACCGCGGACGGGCATGCCGTCGGCGATGATCGCCAAGGCCGTCGCCCACAGCGTCGTCGACATGATCGGCGGTGCGCGGGAGCCGACGCACGCCGCCTCGATGGCCGAGCTCGGTGCCGCCTGCGTCGCCTCGGCGGGCGCGAATCCGTTCAGGGGCACCGCCGCATCGATGACGGTCTTCCCAATCGTGCCTGACTTCGAGCGGTTCCCCGAGTACGGACGCGACATCAAGCGCACGTTCGGCGAGATCGGCCTCGCCGGCCACTGGATCAAGATCGTCCTCCACCACATGTTCCTGCACAAGGCCCGCCTGCGTCCCGGCTGGCGGCTGATCCCCGAGTGAGCCATGGACACCGACACGACCCGCTACGTCACCAATCCCACCCGCTCGACGCTGTTCATGCGGACGTTCCTGCCCTACCAGCTGTGGCGGTTCCTCGTGCTGAACATGAAGATGGTCGAGATCATCCGGCGTAGCCACAAGACCGACGTCGTCGCGCGCCACGGACGGTGAGCGTGGGCTCCACGTTCACGCCACCGACGGTGTGGGACCGCGTGGTGTCCGCCGTCGACCACGACCCCGGCAGCGTGGCCGCGGCGCGGACCGCGGCGCGGCTCATGCCCGCCACCGGCTCGCTCACCATGGTCACCGTCCGCGATCCCTACGACGGCGATCAACCAACCGGCGATCTCGCCGCCGTCGCCCAGGCTCACAACGCACTCGAGCGGATCGAGGCGATCCGCGACGTCGAACTCCACCTCCGTGAGGGCAGCGCGATCGAACGGATCCTCGAGGAGGTCCATGCCCGGCAGGCGACGCTGCTCACGCTCGGGGCTCGCGATCACGCCGACGGAATGGTGCTCGGCCGGGTGACGACCGCGCTCACCCGCGATGGCCAGGCGTCGATGCTGATCGCCCACGAGGAGGTCGGCGGCTCGGGCGAGATCGTCGTCGGGTTCGACGGCTCCGGCGGGGCCGGCCGAGCCCTCGCGGCTGCCCGGGAGGTGGCCGGTCGGCTCCCGCTCGCCGTGCGGGTGGTCATCGCCACCGGCGACGACGGAGCCACCGCGGCGGCGCGCTTGCGCGAGGACCTCGACGCTGCGCTCGAGGTGACCGTCGATCCGCGTCCCGCGGTCGAGGCGCTGATCGACGCCTCACAGTCGGCATCGCTGATTGCGGTCGGCAGTCGGCACCTCCAGGGGGTGCTGGCGAACGCGAGCGTCAGCGAGCATACCGCCGGGCTCGCCCACTGTCCCGTTCTCGTCCTGCGCTGAAGACAAGGAGGTCATGGTGGCGTCACCGGTTTCCGCGATCCCGCCGAAGCAGGTCTACAGGCAGGTCTCCCGCGGGGATGCGAAGGTGCTCGACCTGCGCACCCGCGCCGAGCGGCAGCGATTCGGCTGGCCGCCGGGCTCGACTCGCGTCTCGCTCCTGCGTCACATCATCTGGCCGGAGGGCACCGGGACCATCTATCTCTGCCAGCACGCCAACCGCTCCAAGCTCACCGGCCGCCGCGGCGCCGCGGAGGTTGCGGGCGGCTGGGTCGCGTGGGAGAAGGCCGGGCTCCCGGTCGAGCACGACCGCCGCGACTGACTCCCCGAGTTAGGATCGCCTCGTGGTTGCCGGCAGCCGACTGGAGGTGCGATGGCGGAGCGTTGGTTTTCCGAGCACGAGCTCGAGCAGATGTCGCGCCCGACGATGGACCGGGCGATCGAGGCACTCGACCGCGGCGACGTCGCGCAGGCCCGAGCCCTGTGCGAGGAGATGAAGCACGAGTGGCGCTACCTCCACGACCTGATGGTCGAGGGCATCGGCGGCCTGATCACCTTCATCGGGGAGCGACTCGGCGACGACGGCGTCGCCGAGGCGTGGAGCAACGGTCAGGGCCGGGGTTGGCGCCGTGACGTCGAGACGATCGCCTCGCGTGATCGCCGGCAGATCGTCCACGCCCTCGCGGCGACCTGGCGGGCGCACTCGTGCAGCGGCACCGGCCCCCACCCGGGCGCGTTTACGATCACCGAGGACGAGGAGAAGTTCACCTTCGTAATGAACCCATGCGGCTCGGGCCAGCGACTCGTGCGGATGGGGCGGTACGAGGGGCCGGCCGCGCTCGGCGTGACGCGCTCGGCGCACGACTGGAGCTACGGCCGCAAGGGCTTCCCGCTCTACTGCACGCATTGCTCGTTCATGAACGAGTCGCTGCCGATCCGGTGGATCGGCTATCCGCTGTACCCGAGCGATCCGCCCGACGACTTCGGCCGCGATCCGTGCACGTGGTACTGGTACAAGGATCCGGCCGACATCCCCGAGCGTCACTGGCGGCGCTACGGGCTCCACCGCCACGACGGAGCCGAGAATGACGTCTAGCCCGGCGCCGGCCGGCCGGCGGGTGATCGTCACCGGCGCCGCGGGGGGAATCGGCCGTGCGATCGTGGAGACGCTGGCCGAGCACGGCTGCCGAGTCGCCGCGTGCGACGTGCCGGGCACTCCCCTGGAAACGGTCACCGGGGCCGCGGCGAGGATCGCCTTCGACGTGCGCGACAGGGGCGCGGTCGCCGTCGGGGTGAGCGACGCGATGGCCATGCTCGGCGGCTGCGATGCCGTCGTCGCCGGCGCGGGTGTCGTCGACACGATCCATCGCGCCGAGCGCTTCTCCGACGACGAGTGGCGCAAGGACCTCGAGACGAACCTGTACGGCGCCTTCTACCTCGCGCAGGCCGCGTTCGAGCCGCTCGCCGCCTCCGGGGACGGGCGCGTCGTCCTCATCTCCTCGGTCGGGGCCGAGAGCGGGATTCCCGGCCAGGTCGCCTATGGCGCCTCCAAGGCGGGGTTGCTCGGGATGGCGCGCACCCTGGCCAGCGAATGGGCGTCGCATGGGATCCGCTGCAACGTCCTCATGCCCGGATTCATCGCCACGCCGAAGGTCAAGGCGATGCCGGCGCCGGTGCAGGAGTCCGTCACCGCACAGATCCCGCTCCGGCGCTTCGGCGAGACGCACGAGATCGCCGGCACCGTCGCCTTCCTGCTCTCCCCGGCGGCGGCCTACGTGACCGGCGCCGTGCTGCGCGTCGACGGTGGCTTCGGTCTCAGCCAGCGCTGAGCGGACCGCCGCTCAGGCACCGGGTCGCGCTTCGAGGATCCGCTTGAGGTGACGGAGGTCCTTGCGGCCGGTCCGCGCGACGGCCAGGGCGACGAGCGGCGCCGACACCTTGGAGAATCCGACCGGCTCGCCGCGACGGCGCAGCGTCATCACCGTCCCACCGCCGGCCGCGTCCCGCCACCCGTAGGTCGTCTCCATCGGGAAGGGCCCCTCGTCGGTGACCATCACGAACGTCACCTCGGGTCTCAGCTCGCGGACCTCATAGGCGTACGCGAGCGGACTCCCGAGCAGCGTCGAGGTGAACGCGAGCCGTGAACCCACGGTGAGCGGCGGTGGCGTGAGCCAACGCACGGCGGTGACGCTCGCCGACCACTCGGCGGCGTTCTCCGGGTCGATCGCGTAGGCCGCCACCTCGACCCGTGGCCGCGCGATCTCGATCTCGGCGGTGACGTCGACCGGGGCCATCGCGCACACCGTACCCGGGGTGGCCGGCCAACACGCTCCGCCGCCAGGCGTCAGGCTTGCGCGCGCGGCCGATGATTTCCCGTCGAGATCGCCGTCTACACAGGCAAACCTGGATGCGGAGGTGTGAGATGGGTGCAGTGAAGGTGCATGAGTTCATGACCCTTGATGGCGTCGTCGACGAGCCGAGGTGGACGATGGACTATGGCTTCGACCCCCAGATGGGGCAGGCCATCGGGGCCGCGATGCAGGGCTGCAACGCGATCCTCCTCGGCCGCACGACGTTCGAGATGTTCGAGCCCGCGTGGTCGGCGCGCACGGCTGAGGACGATCCTGGGGCGCCGTTCTTCAACGAGACCGCGAAGTACGTCGTGTCCGGCACCCTCACCGAGACGACCTGGAACGATTCGACGATCGTCGGGCCCTACGAAGCAGCGGCGATCCGCCGGCTGAAGGAACGGGTCGACGGCGACCTCTACGTGAGCGGCAGCGGCACGCTCGTTCGCGCGCTGCTCGCCGACGGCCTCGTCGATGAGCTTCATCTGTTCGTCTATCCGCTCACCCGCGGCTACGGCCCCCGGCTGTTCCCGGAGAACGCGCCGGGAAAGCTGACGCTCACCGCATGTGAGTCATACGAGAACGGCGTCGTGTACCTCGCCTACCGGCCGCAGGGCTGAGCCCGGCGCGTGGCGGGCGCGCCGGCCAGGACGCGTGTGGACGACGGCCCGCCGGGCTGCTCAGACCGCGACCCGGCGGGCGGCCTGCCCGGCCGGGGTCGTGCTGAGGCGCAGCGCCGGATCGACGACCGGGCCGTGGCGCAGGCGCTCTCGGTCGGCCTTGTAGCTCACCTCGGCCGTCCAGGGCCCGTGCGAACCCTGCTGCGGGAATTGGGAGACGGCGCGCTGGACATAGCCGGCGTGGAAGTCGAGCAGCGGCCGGCGCCTGAGCGTGGGGTCGTCGGCGATCGCGACTGCGGTGTCCTGGCCATGAGCGTCCATGTAGCCGAGCAGCCGGCACAGGTGCTCGCAGACGAGATCGACCTTCAGCGTCCACGACGAGTTCGTGTACCCGACGGCGAAGGCGAAGTTCGGCACTCCCGAGAGCATCATGCTCTTGTAGGCGAGCGACTCGTGCAGATCGATCGGCTGCCCGGCGATCGAGAGCTTCATGCCGCCGAAGGCGAGCAGCTTCAGTCCGGTGGCGGTGACGATGACGTCCGCCCCGAGCTCGGCGCCGGACTCGAGCAGGATCCCGCGCTCGGTGAAGCGCGCGATCCGGTCGGTGACCACCGAGGCCTGGCCGGCGCTGATGGCCTTGAAGAGGTCGCCGTCGGGCACCGCGCAGAGCCGCTCATCCCACGGGTTGTAGCGCGGGTTGAAATGGGTGTCGACGGCGTAGCCCTCGGGGAGCTGGCGCTTGGTCATCGCCCTGATGAGGTGGCGCACGAACTGCGGGTGCCGCATGCTGAGGCGGTAGACGAGGCGCTGGCGCGCGATGTTCATCCGGCGGGTGATCCGGTAGGCGGTCTCGATGGGGAGGACGCGGCGCAGCGCATTGGCGATCGGGTCCTGGGCCGGCAGGGTCATCACGTAGCTCGGCGAGCGCTGGAGCATGGTCACGTGCTCCGCCCGCCCGGCCATCGCCGGGATCAGGGTGACGGCGGTCGCGCCGCTGCCGATCACGACGACGCGCTTGTCGGTGTAGTCGAGGTCCTCCGGCCACTGCTGCGGATGCACGATCGTGCCCCGGAAGGCCTCCTGGCCCTCGAAATGCGGGGCATAGCCGGCCGCGTAGTCGTAGTAGCCGGCGGCTGAGAACAGCCAGCCGCAGGTCATTGTGATCGTCCCGCCGCCGCCGCGCTCGACGCGGACCGTCCAGCACCCCCGGTCGGGGGACCAGTCGGCGTCGATGACCTTGTGACCGAAGCGGATGTGGCGGGCGAGGTCGTTCTCGCGCAGTGTCTCGTCCAGGTAGCTGAGGATCTCGTCCGCCTCGGCGATGGCGTTGTCGCTCGTCCACGGTTTGAACTCGTAGCCGAACGTGTGCAGGTCGGAGTCCGAGCGGATGCCTGGGTAGCGGAACAGATCCCAGGTGCCTCCGATCGCGGCGCGCGCCTCGAGGATCGCGAAGGTCTTGGCCGGGACGTCGCGCTGGAGGTGGTACGCGGCGCCGATCCCGGAGATCCCAGCGCCGACGATCAGCACGTCGACGTCGGTGGTCGTGAGGGGCGTGGGCAGTTCGGTGACGGTCGTGGTCATGGTGGGCTCTCTCGCTGATCCTGGACGCGGTGGTGTGCCGCGAGTGACGTAAACAAGACTCATGTTACAATATGCGGGGAGGCGTCGTATCGGCGGCCGCGCCGGCCGCCGACCGCGCCGGCTCATCGGATTCGCCTGCCACCATCCCTCACATGGCCACCGCTTCCAGCCAACGTCGTGAACCGGTCCAGCAGCGCAGCCGGCGTACCGTCACGCGGATCCTCGACGCGGCCGCCGCGATCATCGACGAGAGCGGCGTGGACGCCGCGACGACTCGGGCGATCGCCGATCGCGCGGGCGTGTCATACCCATCCCTCTACCGCTTCTTCGCCGACCGCGAGGAGATCCTCGACCGGCTCGTCGAGCGCCACCTCGTCGAGCTCGATGCGCTCGCCGAGGCCGCCGAGCGGACATGGGAGATCACGTCGGCCGCCGATCTCGTCACCCGTGAGCTCGACCTCCACGTCGGCTACTACCGCGAGCATCCGAGCGTCGTGCGCCTGTGGATCGGCGGTCGGACGTCGGCGACCGTCACCCGGCACGTCCGGGACCGCATGCGCACCCTCGCCGAGCGGCTCCGGACCTCGCTGATCGCCGCCGGCTTCATCCCCGCCGACACCGACCTCCGCGCAGTGCTCCTCAGCGTCGAGCTCGGCGACCGCGTGCTCGACCTCGCCTTCCGCGAGCGCGGCGAGCTCGACGAGGAGATCATCGACCTGGGGCGTGCTGCGCTGATCGCCTACGTCGAGCGGGTGCTCCCCGGCTGACAGCCGGGCCAGCGTGGCGGCGGTTCAGGGGGCGGCGGCGCCGGTGAGGTCGCCGGCCTCGTGCGGGGCGAACGCGTCGTCGGGGCGCCGTTGGGGAATCGCAAGGCCCACGACGACGCCGAGTGCGAGAGCGAGCGCGCAGGCGGCGAAGGCGATCGTGAAGCCATGCGCCGACGGGTAGCCGCTTGCGCCGACGCTCGAGGCGAGGATCGAGGCGGTGGCGGCGCCCCCGAATGCACCCCCGACGGTTCGGGTCACGGTGTTCATGCCGGTCGCGATGCCCGTCTCGGCCGGCCCGACGTTCTCGATGATCAGGTTCACCATGGCCGCGAACGCGAGTCCGATCCCGGTGCCGAGCAGCAGCGCGGCGAGGTAGATCTCCCAGGTCTCGCTCCGGGCAACGGCGAGCAGCACGTAGGACGCGCAGGTCACCGCCGCCCCGGCGAGCAGCGGCGGCTTGGACCCGAAGCGGCGCTCGAGTCGCCCGGTCTGCGCGCCGGCGATGAGCATCATGAGGGTGGACGGCACGAGGAACAACCCCGCCCCCGTGACCGATGAGCCGAAGCCGTAGCCGACGTGGCTGGGCGTCTCGACGAACTCGGGCAGCAGGATGAACGACGCGTACATGCCGAATCCGAGCAGCAGCGCGACGGAGTTCGTCGTCCACACGCCGCGAATCCGCATCATCCGCATGTCGACGAGCGGGTGATCGCTGCGCGTCTCGCTGCGAACCCAGGCGACGAGCAGCCCGACGCCGACGAGGAGCAGGACGATCGTCTTCGCCGAGAGCCAATGCCAGACGGGCGCCTCGCTGACCGCGAGCAGCACCGCGGCGAGTCCGCCGGACATGAGCGCGGCCCCGGCCCAGTTGATCCGGCCCGGAACCCGGAGCGGCGACTCGGGCACGAACAGGTGAACGGCGATCGTCGCCGGGATGAGGATGAGCAGCGGCAGCCAGAAGAGGAAATGGATCGACAGGTTGTCGACGATCGGACCGGCGAGGACGACGCCGGCCCCGCCTCCGACGCCGGCGAGCGCCGACATGATGCCGACCGCCCCGGCCACGCGTTCGCGCGGGAACTCGTCGCGGATGATTCCGAAGGCGAGCGGGAACACGCCACCCGCGGCGCCCTGGACGACCCGGCCGATGAGCATCACCGTGAGCGAGGTGGCGAGCGCCGAGACGGTCGTCGCGACGCAGAGCAGGATGAGCACGACGACGAGCAGGCGCTCCTTGCCGTACATGTCGCCGAGCCGACCGATCAGCGGCGTCGCGATCGACGCGCTCAGCAGGTACGCGGTGAGGACCCAGCTCGCGGCGTTGACCGACGTGTGCAGTGAGCGCTGGATGTCCGGCAGAGCCGGCGCGACGAGCGACTGCAGCAGCGCATAGGAGATCGCCGCCACCGCGAGGACGGCGAACGTGACGTTGTAGTGCTGGCGGGCGGGGGCGGCGGCGTGGCTCATGCGCCTCGTCCCGCCGGTCGCGGAGCACCGACCTCCAGCAACTGGCGCTCGGTGAGCGGCGGCTCGGGCAGCGGGTGGGCGGCGGAGCTGCGCAGCCCGTCGAGCATGAAGCCGAGCTGTCGCCGCCAGAGGCCGGGCGCCACGTCGCCCGCGAGCTCGATCACCCGGTCGCTGCCCCAGAAGAGGAGGGCGACGTCCTGTTGGGTGAAGTCGGCTCGCAGCGCGCCCTCCGCGTGCGTGCGGGCGACGAGGAGCGCGAGCAGGTCGCCGATGCGGGCGCGCATTGCCGCGGCATGCTCGCGTCCGTGGGTCCGGTTCTCGACCACGTCCCGTAGACCCCGGTTGCGGGCGTGAAGCTGGAGCGCCCGCTCGAGGAAGCGCGTGAACCCGATCCATGCGTCCGGCTCGTCGAGCGCCGCCTCGGCGAGGGCGATGAGCTCCGCGAAGGCGTCCACGAGGACGGCGTCCACGAGGTCCTCCCGGGTGGGGAAGTGGCGGTAGAGCGTCGCCACGCCGAGGTCCGCATGCCGGGCGACATCGCGGACCGACACGTCGACACCCTCGGTGGCGAGCAGCTCACGGGCGGCCTCGATCAGTCGCACGCGATTGCGCTGCGCGTCCCTCCGCGCTCCTCCCACTGTCGTCGCCATCGGCCGTCAGCATACAAAAGCGGATCAGGTGTTCCGATTCGGCGTGCAGCGGTGGTCCGCCCCGCGCCGCAGCGCCGACCTGAGACGATGCCACCATGCCGAACATGAACGACGCCGTACGGTGGATCGGCCTGACGGGGGCCGCGAATGCGCGCGTCGTCATCCCCGGCGTGCTGCTTCGCTCCGACAATCTGCAGGCATTGACCGCCGAGGACATCGCGCTTCTCGTCGACCGGGAAGGTGTCGAGGTGGTGGTCGACCTCCGGACGGACGTCGAGGTGGCGCTCGAGGGACCGGGCCCGCTCACGCGCGAGCCGCGGGTACGAATCGAGCACCGGTCGCTCTACCCGCAGTCGGGTGGCAACACGGACCTCGAGGCGGCAATCAGCCTGTCCGGGGAGGCGGGGACAGGAGGCGTCTTGGAGGAGCAGCCCGTCGTCCAGACCTATCTCAACTACATGAGCGCCCGCCCTGACTCGATCGTCGCCTCGATGCGCTCGATCGCGCTGGCCCGCGGCGCGGTTCTCGTGCACTGCGCGGCCGGCAAGGATCGCACGGGCGTCGTCGTGGCTCTCGCGCTCGACGCGGCCGGCGTCGAGCGCGACGCGATCGTGCGGGACTACCTCGCGACCGCGCGTCGCATCGACGCGATCGTCGCCCGCCTGGTCGCATCGGCGACGTACCGGGCCGAGCTCGAGGGTCACGATCCGCAGCACCACGCTCCGGTGCCGGGCACGATGGAGCGGGTCCTCGACCTCGTCGACGAGCGCTTCGGCGGATCCGCCGGATGGCTCGCGGCGCACGGGATGGACCGGGGCGATCTCGACCGGCTACAGCGTCGGCTCGCCGAGGCGACGGGCTCGACTCGTGCGCCGGCCGCGGGGCGGCGGGGGGGACCAGGTCGCGATCATGCTCGGCGCTGAGGCCGATCATGCTCGGCGCTGAGGCCAATCCCGACGCGGAGCTGGTCACGCTCGGTCCAGCGCTGGCTGCGGTATCTATCACTCGGCGGGCTCACGCTCACGCGCTGTGCCCACCTCCTTGGTGAGTCCCGGACCCACCGGCGTCGCAAGCAGCCGCGCCTTTCCGACGCGCTCACCCTCGCCGGACGGCCGGGAGGGCTCGTGCGCTTTACGGCATTGGTTTGGGTGTGACGACGGGGAGCGGCTTCTTGACCGCAGGAGGCGTGCCGCGGGAGCCGGGGACCTCATGCACTGGCAGCCGCAGCTGCAGTTGCGACACCGAGATCGAGAAGACGCCATTCGAGGGGCGCGCGTATGGCGCGTCCTGACCCAGCAGCTCGAGCTTCGCGACGTGCCCGGCCGCGAAGTGCCACCCATTCGCATTGAGCTGGAACACCTGGAGGCCGTCCGGCGCCTTCGGGTCGATCCGGTAGACGCCGCGGGCGACGAGCGTCTCCGTGTTTGTCGCCGGGTTGACGTCGAGCAACCGCGCGGCGATGTAGGCGAACTTGCCGGTCACGTGCAAATCGGCGATCACCGTCGGCGACCCGAGGAGGGTGTAGCCGGAACCGGTCGCCGCCGGCAGCCGGTAGCTCGCGACGCCGGCGCCCTGATCGGTAGCGGGCGCGGTCGCGCACGAGGCGCCATGGGACGCCGCGAAGACCGGGTCGAATGCGTGGGAGATCGCCGGATCACCGGCGCTGGAGAGGATCGCCTGGGCGGGCTTGGAGCTGTAGACGACCTCGCCGGGGTGGAGCGCCGCCCACGTGGCGGCGTGGTACGGCCCACCGGATGGGACGCTGATCGGGCAGGTCTGCGTGAGCGCCGTCACGCCCAACGTCGGTTGCCGTCCCGTGCCCTTGACGTAGTGGTCGAGGAACGCCTTGATGCGGGTTGGGAGCTGCAGGTCATCCGCCACCTTGTTCTGGCCGCGCGGGTGGCCGCCGTCAAAGGCGAACAGTGAGATCGGGTCAGACGGGTAGTGCGCGCGGACGTAGTTGTAGTAGCGCAGGTCCTCGGTGACCGGGAAGATGTCGTCGGTGAAACCGTTCGAGAGAAGCAGCGGCGCGGGCGTCTCCCGGCGGGTTCCGTAGGCGCCGTCGAGCAGGTAGTAGGCCGAGCGGAACTGCCCCCACTGCCGGACCATGTACTTGTCCGCGGGGGTGGTGTACGGCTCGCCGCGGGTGAAGTTCGCGAACCAGGTCAGGGTGTCGGCCTGCGGGTCGACGCCCTGAGGCGCGTAGTAGCCGTAGATGGCCCCAACGCCCTCCAGCGCGCCGGCGATCGATTGCTTCGCAACACCAACCGGCGACAGGTCGGCCGTCGCCGAGGTCACCCCGTAGTCGAGCGTCCGCCCGTTCGGCGCGAGCGAGTACACGAAGTCGCTGGGTCCGGCATACGGGGCCGCTGCGGCGATGTGAATGGGCGTTCCATGGGGGCTGCGCCACGGCACCAGCCGTCCGTTCGGCAGCATCACGCGGTCCTTGAGGGTGGCCAGCTCAAACGACAGGGCGGCCCCGTAGGACTCACCGACCGCCCCGATCCGGTTGTGGTTCACGGTCCCCTCGTCGACCAGCAGCCCAATCGCGTTCTGGACGTCGCGGGCCTCGTAGCGCTCATCGTCGAAGCGGATGTAGCCCTTCGCACACGCAGCCGGGTTCACCTGCCGCGAGGCAGCGGTGCCGCACGAGTCGCCCCAGCCGCGGGCCGAGACCTGGACGACGGCGTAGCCATCCTTCGCCAACTGATCAGCCGACGGACTGCCGTACTGCCTGTCGCCCGGGCCGCTCGGGGGGTCGCCCCAGCCGTGGTTCTGCGCCACCAACGGGTAGTGGCCACCAGCGCGCGAGGCGTGCGCGGGGGGGAGGATGACGTACACCGCCAGCGGTGTGCCGTCGAAACTCTTCAGGCGCAGATCAGCTCTGCCCGGACCGCTCTCATCGCCGTGACACACGCGCACCCCGTCCGATTGCGCCACGCATGGGATCGGCTGACCGTTCATTGTGTGTCCGGCAAGCACGCCGGTGACTGCGCCGGACGCACTCGCCGGCAATGCCACGAACGCGACCCCGACTGCTGCCAGACCGGGCCTCGTCATGCGCGCAATCAGCGCCGAGGCCACTCCGCCCGCGCGCAAGGACGCCAGTCTCATCACCAGCTGCCTTTGGAAATCCCGTCGCGTCACTTCGTAGCCGCCTTCTTCAAGAGTGCATTTCGTCGCGCCAGGATCGCTCATCCCGCGACTGCCGCTCGGCAGTGGGATCCCCCGCCCGGAACGGTCCCGGCGCTCCACCATACGCGACAACCCGCAGACCGGCCGCAAGTTCATGCAGATGCAGTAGGACGGGAGATCCTCCTATTTCGCCATGGCACGCGCCTGCGAGCAGGCACCTCACTCATCCGGTCAGCAGGCGCAAGGCTGTTCCCTCGATCGACCGATGAAACAAGACACTCGCCGAAGATCCTTGGGAGTCGGAGGACATCCGCGTGGCCGCAGCCGATCAGCTCGAAGCGGCGCGCGGTCGGGTCCACTCATGACCCGACGCCGATCAGCGTCTGCGAACGCGCACGAAGGCGACGATGAGCAGCGGCACGATGATCACGGCAGTGATTAGCACGGGCCACATGAGGAGCGCGAGTCTAATCGAGTTCGGGGGAAGCCGATTTGAGAGGCGACCGGCTCAGGTCTCAGCTCGCCCTGTGGGCTTATCGGCGAAGCGACGAACGCCCCGGGGGACGGATGAGGATTTGCGGCATGTCGAACGACACGCGCGGACGAGGACCACGGAGCGCGGGAAGTGTTTCAGAGTTGTGACATGTCACCGACTCGTAGAAATGGCGGCAGGTCTGTCTCGATGGCCCGGGCAGGACTCGAACCTGCGCGCGACGGATTATGAGTCCGCTGCTCTGACCACTGAGCTACCGGGCCGATCGCCCGGCGACGGTATCACCGCCGCGTGCGGTACCCTCCAGCCGTGCTCGTCGCCGCAGATCAGGCTTTCGGCCAGACCATCGCTCTCCTCATCGCCTTCCTGGGGATCGGCGTTCTCGTCAACGTCCTGATCATCTACATCGTGGTCCAGGTGTTCGCCGAGCGCAAGCAGAACCAGCAGTACACCCGGGACCTCTCCAGCTAGGCGGCTTGACCAGCGCCGGGGGACCTCCCGCCCGCTCACGGACCTCGTCGGAGGCCGTCGTCAGGCGGCGCGTGGACGCGTTTGCGACGGCAGTTGAGACGGAGCGTGAAGGAACGGTGGCAGCGAGCGTCGAATGAGTCGCCTGCCAATGAAGCCATCACCGTCCACCACCGCCACCGCCGAAAGCCCGCACGGCCACCAGGCCCTGTCCGCGTACATCCGCGCCCGGTTCGACGATTTCTCGCGCTCGCAGAAGGACGTCGCCCAGTACATCGTCGATCACCTCGACGAGGCCGCCTTCCAGACCGCGGAGGAGCTCGCGCGGCGGGCCAACACCTCCTCGAGCACGGTCGTGCGGTTCTCGCAGGCGCTCGGCTTCGAAGGTTTCCCCGAGCTCCAGCAGGCGGCGCGCGACGAGTACCGGCGCCGGCCGAACGGCTCGGCGGATGCGCTCGCCGCCGCGCCGCTGTTCAGCCTCGATCACACCGAGTTCGAGGCGGCGCTCGCCGCTGACCATGTCAACGTCGAGGACACCGCCCACAAGCTCTCGCGCTCGGACGTCGAGGCCGCGATCGACCTCATCACCTCGGCCGAGAAGGTGCTGATCGCCGGAACCGATCAGATGGCCTTCTTCGCCAGCTACCTCCGCCACCTCCTGATGCTGCTCGACCTCCGCGCCGAGATCGTCGCGAGCCCCTCGCAGGAAGCGCTGGGGCGGCTCAGCCGGATCGACGAGCGGACGCTCGTCATCGGCCTCTCCGCCGGCCGTCCGCACCCGCTCATCACCCGGACGATGAAGCTCGCGCGCCATCGCAAGGCGCCGACGCTGGCCATCACCGATGCGACGCTGTCCGAGGTTGCGAAGCTGGCCAAGATCCGGCTCTATTACTCCTCCAACACGCCCGCTTTCGTCCGCTCGCACACCGCGCTGCTGTCCGTCATCCAAGCGCTCGCCTACGGCGTCTACGCCCGCGACGCCCAGCAGTACGACGTGCGCATCAAGGCCTTCCGGCTCAAGTAGCCGGCGCGCGCGCATACCTAGCGCGGGGCGACGAGCAGCGCCTGCGTCGCGCGGCCGACCCGCCCGCGCTCGTCATAGAGCACGCTCTCAGCGAGGCCGATCCCCTCTGGTGAGATGAACGTCTGCGCATCGAGGCCGATCCACTCGCCCTGCGGCGCCCGATCCATGTAGAGCGTCAGGTCAGGGTTGATGAACAGCCAGTCGTCCCACGACACGGGAGAGCTGATCCCGTTGCCGAAGTCCGCGGCGGCGGCGAGACGCTGGAACCCCGAGGGAGTCTCGCCTGGGACGACGCCGGCGCGAAATCGGAACCATGCCGTCGACGGCCCGGAGCCGTGGAAGGTCCCGGCGACGAAGCGGATCTCCATCGCGTCGGGGGCGAACATCGGCCGGTGCGGGGGCACGAGGTCGTTCGGCTCGCCGTCCGCGGGCCCGCGCGGAGGCGGGATCAGTGGCGTTCCCGGCGTCCCCTCGGCCACCGGCGTCAGCCGCAGCGCGCGAGCACGCACGACCTCCTGACCGGCGGCGGAGCGCAGGGTGGCCTCGAGCAGTTGAACCCTGCGGCCCGGGCGCACGACCTCGGCCTCGAGAGTCAGCTCCCCGAGGGGCACCGGACGCAGGAACTCGTAGGTCACCCGCGCGATGAGCAGCCCCTCGGGGGCGGGGAGCTGCTCCAAGCCGCGCATCAGGAGCGCCGCCGGGGCGCCTCCGTGCTGGGCGCCGGGATCCCACGGGCCACGCGCCAGTTCGGTGGCCGTGTAGCGTCCGGGTCCGCCTCCCGGGAGGAAGATTGCCGCCTGCATCGATGACAAACTAGCGGCGCGCACAGGCACGGTTACACTGGATCAGCGATGAGTGAGCACAACGGCACACCGCGGGACGAGGCCACCTTCACCGTCAAGGCGGGCCTCGCTGAGATGTTGAAGGGCGGCGTGATCATGGACGTCGTGACACCCGAGCAGGCGAAGATCGCCGAGGACGCCGGAGCGGCCGCGGTGATGGCGCTCGAGCGCGTGCCCGCCGACATCCGCCGTGACGGCGGCGTGGCCCGCATGTCCGACCCGGAGATGATCAAGGGGATCCAGGAGACGGTGACGATCCCGGTGATGGCCAAGGCCCGCATCGGGCACTTCGTCGAGGCCCAGGTGCTCGAGGCGCTCGAGGTCGACTACATCGACGAGTCCGAGGTGCTGACGCCGGCCGACGAGGCCAATCACATCGACAAGTGGCAGTTCAAGGTGCCGTTCGTGTGCGGCGCGACGAACCTTGGCGAAGCGCTGCGGCGGCTCGGCGAGGGTGCGGCAATGATCCGCTCCAAGGGCGAGGCCGGCACCGGCGACATCGTCGAGGCCGTTCGCCATCTGCGGATGATCCGCGGCGAGATCCGGCGTCTGACGATGCTCGACGACACCGAGGTGGCGGGCGCCGCCAAGGACCTCCGGGCCCCATTGCATCTCGTGCGGCAGGTCGCCGCCGAGGGCCGGCTGCCGGTCGTGCTGTTCTGCGCGGGTGGCATCGCCACCCCCGCGGATGCCGCGCTCGTCATGCAGCTCGGCGCCGAGGGCGTGTTCGTCGGCTCGGGCATCTTCAAGTCCTCCGATCCCGCCCGGCGCGCGCGCGCGATCGTCGAGGCCACCACGCACTACCAGGATCCCGCTCGCATCGCCGCGGCCTCAACCGGGCTCGGCCAGCCGATGGACAGCCTCGAGAGCTCCAAGCTCGAGGCCGAGCAGCTGCTGTCGCCACGCGGCTGGTGAGCTCACCTGTGGTCGGGATCCTCGCGCTGCAAGGCGGCTTCGAGGCCCATGCTCGGATTCTCCGCAGCCTCGGCGCCGAGCCGCGCGAGGTCCGCGTGCCGGCCGATCTCGAGGGCCTTGACGCGCTCATCATGCCCGGTGGCGAGTCGACGGTGATGACGCTCGGCATCGAACGCGAGGGGCTCGCCGAGCCGCTGCGCGGGCTCATCCGTGACGGCACTCCGGTGCTCGGCACCTGCGCCGGACTGATCATGCTCGACCGGGACCACCTCGGCCTGCTCGACGTCCGCGCCGAGCGTAATGCGTTCGGGCGCCAGCTACGGTCCTTCGAGGCCGACCTCGAGCTCGACGGCGTGGGCGAGCCACCCATCCACGCCGTGTTCATCCGAGCGCCGTGGATCGCCGAGCGCGGCGACGCCGTCGAGGTGCTCGCCGCCGTCGACGGGCATCCCGTCGCCGTGCGCCAGGGCAACATCCTCGCCGTCGCGTTCCACCCCGAACTGTCCGGCGAGAGCCGGCTGCACGTGCTGCTGCTGGGGATGAACGGTGCCGGCCGCGCGCGCGGCTGATCGAACCTCAGCGCCGAGAAGGCTCGTCGGGGCCGACCGGACTGTGCGTACGCTCGGCGTAGCTGTGGAAGTCACGCTCGAACGCCGCCCAGTCGAATCGCGGCATCCCGTCGGGCTCCGGTGGCGGCTGCTCATTCTCGGGCTCGTCGCCGCCGGGCGGGTCCTCGGAGTCGGTTCCGCGCGAGAGCCAGGCTGCGAGCGTGCAGATGAGGATCCCCGCCGCATAGACGAGGCCGGCGAGGACGGGATGATGGGTCAGCGAGGCGAGCCCGCCGACGGCGTAGAGCCCGATCGCGGAGAGCACGAGCCGTCGCAGCTCCTGACCGGGGATCGCGCGCCGGGGGGCTCGGGCGCGCACGCTGACGACGATCCCACCCGCGAGCAGGACGGCCAGCACCACCTTCCACGCGTCTGAGGGAGCCATAACCATCGCCTAACACGATGATCGACACCCGGGGCCCGGAAATCAAGACTTCCCGCCCGATAAGTTCAGATTGTGTTGACCGGGGTCGGGGCGCTTACACGACGAGGCCGTGGCGGACGGTGTTCTCGCTCACCGCCCGTGGCTCGACGAACTGGAGCAGGTAGTCGGGACCGCCGGCCTTCGTCCCGGTGCCGGACAGGCGGTTGCCGCCGAACGGCTGGCGGCCGACCATCGCGCCGGTGATGCCGCGGTTGACGTACAGGTTGCCGACCGGCGTGCGCTCGCGCACATAGCGCACCGTGCCGGGATCACGCGCGAACAGGCCGCCGGTGAGGGCGAACGGGAGGGCGTCGACGATGTCGCAGGCCTGCTCGACGTCACGCACCCGCTCAACCGCGAGCAGCGGGCCGAAGATCTCCTCTTCGAGGACCGCCGAGCCGGACCGAAGGTCGGTCGCGACCACCGGCGGGCAGAACCAACCCGCGGCGGGCACGTCGCCGGCCCCGAGCACGATCCGGCCCTCCGCGGCCGCGATCTCGGCGTAGCGGTTGACCCGCTCCTGGGCCGCCTGCTCGATGACCGGCGGGACGTCGGTCCCGAGCTCGCCGGCCTGGCCGACCCGGAGCACGCGCGCCGCTCCGGCGACGCGCTCGATCAGCGTGTCGGCGATCGCCTCGTGAACGAGCACGCGGGCGGCCGCCGAGCACTTCTGCCCCGCGTAGACGAAGGCGGAGGAGACGATCCCCGGAACCGCCTCGTCGAGGTCGGCGTCCGCGTCGACGATCACGCAGTTCTTGCCACCGAGCTCGGCCACGACCCGCTTGATGTGACGCTGGCCGGGGCGAGGCTCGGCGGCCTCACGGATGATCTGGAGCCCGACCGGCTGGGAGCCGGTGAAGGCGATCGTCTGCACGTCGGGGTGGCGGACGAGCCCCGCGCCGACGTCGCCCTCGCCGGGCAGCAGACAGATCGCCTCCGGGGGGACGCCGCCCGCGCGCAGCGCCTCGAGGATTCGCTGCGCACACCCCGGCGACTGCTCGGCGGGCTTGAGCAGCACGGCGTTGCCGGTGGCGAGCGCCGCGGCCGTCATCCCACACGGGATGGCGATCGGGAAGTTCCACGGCGCGATCACCGCGGTGACGCCGCGCGGCACGTAGCGGAGCTCGTTGCGCTCGCCCGGCATCTGGAGGAGCTGCGGCCCGCGATCGAGGGCGACGGCTCCACGGGCGTAGTACTCGAGGAAGTCGATCGCCTCGCACACGTCGGCGTCGGCCTCGGGCCACGGCTTGGCGCACTCGCGGACCTCGAGCGCGGCAAGCTCGAGCCGGCGCTCGCGCATCCAGGCGGCGGCAGCGCGCAGCGCCCGGTTGCGATGCTCGGCACGGGTTGCTCCCCACGCCCGGGCGCCGGCGCGGGCGGTCGCAATCGCCGCCGCGATGTCCGACTCGCTGGTGGCGGCGGTCTGGGCGACGACCCGCTCGGGCCGACCGGGATCGGTGGAGACAAGCGCGTCGCCGTGGCGCACGTCCGCGCCGACGGTCACCGGCACGCTGATGGGCAGTCGCGCGTCGACGGCGCCGAGCGCGTCGCCGAGCTGGGCGCGCACCGCGGCGCGGCGGAGCTCGAGCACGGGCTCGTTGGCGAACTCGCCGATGCTCATGGGGCGGCGAGCAGCTCCTCGAGGGGTGCGCCCCGGGCCTGCTCGTGGAGGAAGGACTCGTTGCTCGTGTTCTCGAGCAGCCGACGGACGAGATAGGCCATGCCGGCGACGAGATCGCCGACCGGGCAGTACGTGCGCACCCGCAGACCACGGGCGGCGGCGGCGTCCTGGAGCTCATCGCCGAGGCCGCGGAGCACCTGAAGCTCGAGGTCGCGGTCCTCGCCCCCCTGGAGCCGGTTGACCGCGATCGCATGGGCGACCGAACGGAGGTTGTGTGAGGCGACGGCGACGCGCACCGCCGGGCGCGCGGCGAGCAGGACGGTGGTAAGCGCCTCGAAGTTGCGGTCGCAGTCGGCCTTGACCTCGAAGACGGGCGTCGGCCAGCCATGCTGGCGTGCCTGGACGAGCTCGTGGTCCCAGTAGGCCCCCTTCACCAGGCGGATGGTCGGCGGTGTGGTGCGCTCGGTGTGGCCTACCCAGTCGAGGATCGTGTCCAGCTGCACCGGCGAATCGCGCAGGTACGCCTGGAGCACGAGCCCCGCCGAGGGGCCGGCGCGGAACTCTTCCTCGCCGAGCAGTTCGAGCACGAGCTCGAGCACCGCCTCCCGTGAGTCGAGCGACTCCATGTCGATGTGGATGTGCGCCCCGAGCTCCCGGGCGCGCCGCAGCAGCGGGCGCAGCCGCCCGGCGGCGTCCTCGCGCCCGATCGCGGGGGCGTCGGGGCGGAGCAGCGGGGTGAGCGCGGAGACCTTCACCGAGACGTTGGCTCGGGGGAGGGGGCCGACGCCGTCCTCCTCGAGCACCGAGCGCGCCGGCCACGACGCCGACGCCCGCGCGAGCTGCTCGAGCGCGTCGGTGCAGCGCGCGGCGTAGCGATCAGCTTCGGCCTGGGTGACGGTCGCCTCGCCGAGGAGGTCGACGGAGCTCGCCACGCCGCGCTGCCACAGCCCGGAGAGGACCCCGAGCGCGGCCTGCGGGCTCTCGCCGACGATGAAGCGTCTCGCCATGTGCCGCACGCCGCGGGCCGAAGCCGCACCGAGCGCGGTGCGGCCGGCCTTCGTGTTCGCCATCCGCATCGCCGTGGCGATCGGCACCGTCGTGTCGGGAACCTCCTCGAGGAAGCCGGTGAGATGACGCGCGAGGTCGTCGAGCGAGCGGCAGGCGGGGACGACGTCGACGAAGCGGAACAGCGCGGCGCGGAGCTCCTGATCGCGGGAGGCGAGTTCCATCGCGCGAGCGTCGAGGGCACGCACGGGGTGGCGCGTACCGGACGGGAAGGCCGCCGCGAGCTCGACGCCGATCGTGCGGACCTCGGCTTCGACGCCGGCCGGATCGGCCTCGATCGTCATCCGGCCGCCGACCCCACGGTGGGGGCGAGGTGCGCCGGTGGCGTCGAGCGCTCGATCGCCGCCCAGCTGTTGTCGGCGCCCCGTCGCTCCTCGTCGACGCGGCCGCCGCCGCGCAGGCCGAACAGCCGCTTGGCGAACAGGAGATAGATGACGACCGCGAGATTGATGAGGAAGCCGAGGATCTTCAGCACGGACTGTCGGTGGATGATCTCGTAGATCTCGAGCGGAAGCAGGATGGTCGTCGCGACGAAGGTGAGGTACTCGGCCCAGCGCTTGGTCAGCCACAGCCCGACCGCCTCGACGCCCTCGAGCAGGCCATAGGCGATGAGCGCCAAGCCGACATCGCGCAGCGTCCCCGAGCGCAGCGAGAACAGCTTGTCGAGCTCGTGGAGGATGCCGACGTGACCGCTGTTCTGCACCGGGCCGCCGGCCACGCCGCCCTGGAGGTCGGTGAGGATCCGGTAGTAGGCGTTCCTCAGGCTGTGCTCGTCGTTCGCAAACAGCAGGACGGCGATTCCGAGCGACATGAGAATCACGAAGTGGATGGCGCGGTCGATGGCGATGATCCGCAGCACGACCTTGTCGCGCAGCCCCTTGCCTCGCAGCGGGACCTTGATCTCCTCGCGGTCCGGCGGATGCTCGCGGGTCGGCGCGGACGGGGGGCTGAGGGCGAGCCAGCTGTCGCAGCGCAGACAGCGATGCCAGCGGATCGGCGGCTGCTCGCGGACGACGAGGTGGTCCTCGGGCCGGATCGTCGCGGCATCGAGCCCGACGACGGTGTGACCGTTGAAGCCGCACGCGAGCAGCTCCCAGTCGACCTTGCGACGCGGTCGCGGCCGCGGATGGATGCCCGGCGGCGAGGGATGGCCCTCGGGTGTCTCGGCCGAAAGCGGGGCCGGTGAGGTGTCGGATTCAGAGCTCATGGACCCAGAATGTTCACCGCTCGGGCGACGACCAAACCCACGGTGACCAGCGCGGTGAGCGATTGCGCGGTCATCAGGAGCTTGCCCACGCGGTGAGCGGCATCGTGTCGGTGGGACTGAACGCCGTCGCATTGGTGAACGAGACGTACAAGTAGTCGATCAATCCGGGGGCCCACTCAGGCGGGGCCCATTTGCGCTCGGTCATCTGCGGAAAGAGGAAATCGGGCCGGCGCTCGGCACGCTGGGCGCGCTCGAGCGGTCCTCCGCGGTCGAGCTCCCAGTACCAGAGGCCGAACAGGAGCACGTTGGTCAGCCACAGCAGGACGCCGGCCCCGATCAGGGAGCGCCCGCCGGCTTTGCCACCGTGGACGAGGTAGTGCACGAGCAGAGCGAGCGAGATGATGTTGGCGACGCTGACGAGGGCGATCAGGCCGACCGCGATGTAGCGGCGGACGTTCGGGTGGCGGCTGCGCAGCGACGGCGTCCCGAGTACGAGTCCGAGGAGTAGGAGGATCTCGAACGTCGGGAGCACCCACGTCGGGCCGAGGGTGAGCTTCTCCGGGAGGAAGTAGTCGAGCACGAGCGCGCCGGCGACGACGAGCTGCGGGGCCCAATAGGGGTCGCGTCGGGCGAGCGTCGCGCGGAGCGACACTCCCTCGTGCGCGATCCGCTTCTCGGCGCGCTCGGCGTCGGCGCTCAGTCGGTCTCCGGGTTCGGCCATCGGTGTTCTTGGCAGGATGGTGGCATGAGCGCCCGACCGGAAGGATCGGCCCACCCCGGGCACGAAGACCGGGGCATGAGCTCGCGCGCCGCCCTGACCTCCGTTCTGCTCCTCGTCGCCCTGGCCCTCTCCGCCTGCGGGGGATCCTCGAGCCGGACCGCGTCGACCGCAGCCCAGACCACGACGAGCGCGAGCAGCCCGGCGAGCGCGAGCGGCTCCGCGACGACCCCGAGCCCGTCCCCGAGCGCCTCCACCACGAGCGCCTCGACGACGAGTGCCTCGACGACGACGAGTGCCTCCGCGCCGCCGCTGTGCACGGCGCCGATCCTGGCCGGCTCGCTGATCGGACAGCAGGGAGCGGCCGGAACCGGTCTGCTCGGCTTCGCCCTGCGCAACACGAGCACGCATAGCTGCCACACCTACGGGTATCCCGGCGTGGCCCTCCTCGGCGCGTCCGGGGCCCCGCTCCCCGGCACTCCGCGCCGGACGACGCTCGACGCGATTGGCACGACCCATCCGGTTGCGCTGACCGTCGCCCCCGGAGCGACGGTCTCCTTCCGCATCACCGTCAGCCACGTCGCCTCCTCACCGTCCTCGTGTCACACGGCGGCCACGCTTCAGGTGATCCCACCGGACGACACCGAGACCCTGCGGATCGACATTCCCGGCGGCGCCTACGAGTGTGGGCGAGCGACGGTCTCGCCGCTGCAGTCCGGGACCGCGGCCTACCCCCACTGACGCCCCGACCGCCCGCCGAGCTGCTGCCGTCTAGCGGCGCGGCAGGAAGTCGGCGTCGCAGGTGCCTCCGCGGTCGAGCATCCGGGTGATGTCGACGGCCGGCACCGGTGAGGAGAAGCAGAAGCCCTGGGCGAGGTAGCAGCCGAGGCGCTCGAGCTCGTGTGCCTGCACCTCGGTCTGCACGCCTTCGGCGACGACCTCGAGCGAGAGCGCGTGGGACATGGCGATGATCGCCTCGGTGATCGCCGTATCCCGGCGGTCGACCCCGAGCCCGTCGATGAACGAACGGTCGATCTTCAGGACGTCGAGCGGGAGGTGCGTGAGGTAGCCGAGCGACGAGTAGCCGGTCCCGAAGTCGTCGAGCACGAGGCGCACGCCGATGGCCTTCAGCCGATCGAGCGCGCCCCCGGTGGTCTCCATCTCGGTGAGAATCGCGCTCTCGGTGATCTCGAGGCTCAGCGCGTTCGGGTCGATCCCCGTCGCGTTCAGCACGTCGGAGACAGTGTCGACGAGGGTTTTCTGGGCGACCTGGACGGCGGAGAGGTTGACCGAGACGCCGATCGGCGCGCAGTCGGGATGAGCCTGGTGCCAGCGGACGCCCTGGCGCGCGGCCTGGTCGAGCACCCAGCGGCCGATCGGCTCGATGAGACCATTCTCCTCCGCGATCTCGATGAACTCCGACGGCCCGACGAGGCCGCGCTCGGGGTGGCGCCAGCGGACGAGTGCCTCAACCCCGACGAGGGTGTGGTCGCGCAACGAGACGACCGGCTGGTAGACGAGTGCGAGCTCGTCGCGGTCAACCGCGCGGCGCAGATCGTTCTCGACCCGTAGGCGGGCGAAGGCCCGGGCCCGCATCACCTCGTCGAACAGCTCGTAGCGCGCCCGGCCGTGCTCCTTGGCCCGGTACATCGCGGCGTCGGCGTCGCGGATCAGCTCCTCGGCCCGCTCGCCGCCGTGGGCGACGGCGATGCCGATGCTCGTGGTGACGAAGTGCTCCGAGCCCGCGAGCACGAACGGCCGCGTGAAAACGGCGGCGATCCGCTCGGCCATCTCGACGGCGTCGTGCTCGTCGGGAATATCCTCGAGCAGGATCCCGAACTCGTCGCCGCCGAAGCGGGCGACCGTGTCACTCGAGCGCACGACGGTGCTCAGCCGCGGCGCGACGGCGGCGAGCAGCTCGTCGCCGACGTGGTGCCCGAGGCTGTCGTTGACGAGCTTGAAGCGATCGAGGTCGAGAAACAGGACAGCGGTCAGCGAACGCCGGCGCCGCAGGCGGGTGAGTGCATGGCTGAGCCGATCGATGAACAGGACGCGGTTGGGCAGCCCGGTGAGCGCGTCGTGGAGCGCGCGGTGCCGGATGCCGTCCTCGGTGCTCTGACGATCGAGGGCATCGGCGAGGACGTTGGCGAGCGATTGGAGGAAGTGGATGTCGCCCGGGCTGAAGGCCCGGAGGCTGAGCGACTGCACGGCGAGTACGCCGAACGGACCCTTGCGGCCCTCGATCACCACCGAGACGCCGCTGCGAGCGCGGGCCGCCTCGAGGATCGCGGGCTTGGAAAACCGGGTCTCATGTTCCCAGTCCTCGACGATCACCGGGCCGCCGGTGAGGATCGCAAAGCCGCTTTGGGAGCCGTGCCCGGCCGGGGCGCGGAGCGCGTCCCCCGCCGGCAGCGACCAGCCGTAGCCCTGGCGGAGGATGAGCATGTCGCCCGCGTCGCTCAGCTCGAACACAGAACCGATGTCGAGGTCAAGGATCGTCGCGGCGGCGGTGACCGCCTCGCGCATCAGCTCGCCGGTGGTCGCCCCCTCGAGCGCGTGCTCACCGAGCCGGGCGACCGCGGATTGCTGTGCGGCCCGCTGCTCGAGCTCGGCCTCGGCCCGCTTGCGAGCGGTGATGTCGGAGAGGACGCCGTACCAGCGCAGCGACCCTTCGTGGTTGCGCACAATGCGGGCGTCGTCGCGGATCCAGATGAAATGCCCGTCGCGATGACGCAACCGGTACTCGAGCGCTCCCGCGTTGGTGCTGTGGATCGACGCCGTGTCTTCGACGGACAGGGCGGAGGGCCGGTCGTCGGGGTGCAGCCGAGCCTCCCACATGTGGGGATCGGCGCACCACTCCTCGGCGGTGAACCCGAGGATCGAGCGGATCTGCGGGCTGACGTAATGCCAGATCCCGGTCTCGCCGGGGTCGGCGACGTAGATGATCGCCGGGATCTGGTCGACGAACTCGGGGTACTCGGCGGTGTCGGGGTGCCCGGCGGGTTCGGGGTCGATCGACACGCCTTCCCCGGCGGTCTCCGCGTCCTCGATCATCCGGGCGTCGGCGGTGCGCTCCACAGGTCCGTCATCGGCAGCCACGCCCGTAACCTATAGGGATTCCGGGGGGCTCGGAGGCAGGTCAGAGGGCGTGAAAGCGCACGATTCCGGCCTCCTCGCGCTCGACCGCCTCGCCCCGCTCGATGAGCAGGTCGACGTGGCCGAGCACCTCGGACAGCGTGAGGTAGGCCTGGGTGACCGCGATGTTGCCCCACATCTCGAGTGCGATCTCGTAGGCGCTGAGCGGCCGGGCCGTGATCAGCCGGTGGATCTTGCCCGCACGGCGGTCATGCATGCGCAAGCGCTCGTCGATCAGCCCGACGTGGTCGAGAACCGGGTCTCCGTGGCCACCGAGGACGAGCTCGACCGGCATGTCCCGGGTCGCCGTCAGCGAGGCCAGGTAGCTGAGCAGGGCGTGGGGGCGCTCCTGGGGGTCGGCGGACCCGGTCAGCGGACGCGAGACGAGCGGGTTGGATGAGATGTGGGCGAGGAGATGGTCTCCGGCGAGCAGGATCCGGCGCTCGGCGTCCCAGAACACGGTGTCCGACGGACTGTGCCCGGGGCGGTGGCGGACCTCGAGGGTGCGATCGCGCAGCGTGAGCGTGTCGCCGTCGGCGAGCGGCCGGGTCACCGTGCCGCTCGATCCAAACGCCCGGAACGCTGCGCCCACCGAGCCGAGCACCGCGATCAGGTCGTCGGGGATGCCGTGGCGGCGCATGAGCGCCTGGGAGAACTCGTCGTCGGCCACGGCGCTGCGGGCGAAGTTCTCGAGATAGGGGCCGAGAGGGCCGAAGGCGGCGATCTCGGCCCCCGAGCGCCGCGCGATGATCTCGAGCAGGCCGAGATGGTCCATGTGCTGATGGGTAATGATCAGCAGCTCGAGGTCCTCGATCGTCCGGTCATGGGCGGCGAGCGCCTGCTCGAGCGCGTCGAGCGACTTTCCGGAGTTCGGCCCGGTGTCGACGAGGGTGAGGGGCTCGTCCTCGATCAGGTAGCAGTTGACGCGCCCGACGAGGAACGGGGTGGGGATGGCGAGCCGGTGGACTCCGGCCGCGGCGGCGATCGCGTAGGACGGCTCGGTGTCGCCGGGCAGCGCGGTCGGGCTCACGAACGGATCATGCCGAGGACCTCATCGCGGCGGCGCTCCATGTCCTCGGGCGACTCGACGGACTCGAGGCACAGCCGCAGCAACGGCTCGGTGTTCGACGCGCGCACGTTGAAATGCCAGCTGTCGTAGTCGACGGAGATCCCGTCGAGGCGGCTCTGGCGTGCGCCGGCGAACCGCTCGGCGAGCTCCTCGATCTTGGCTGCCGGATCGGCGACCTCGGAGTTGATCTCACCGGAGATGAAGTAGCGAGAGCGGTAGGGCTCGAGCAGTTCTGACAGGCGGGCGCCGCTGCGGCCGAGCAGCTCGAGGATGAGCAGGGCGGGAATCGTCCCCGAGTCCGCGCAGTAGAAGTCGCGGAAGTAGTAGTGGCCCGAGACCTCGCCGCCGAAGATGCCGTCCTCCTCGCGCATCCGGGTCTTGAAGAACGCGTGGCCGACGCGGTTGACCAAGGCTTGGCCGCCCTCGCGCTGCACCGTGTCCGGCACCGCGCGTGAGGCCCGGACGTCGTAGAGAATCGTCGCGCCGGGCTCCTTGCCGAGCAACGTGTCGGCGAGCAGCGCGGTGAGGAAGTCGCCGTCGACGAACGCGCCGCCGTCGTCGATGAAGAAGCAGCGGTCGGCGTCGCCGTCCCAGGCGATGCCGAGATCGGCCCCCTGGCGCACGACCTCACGCATGATGAACTCGCGGTTCTCGGGCAGCAGCGGGTTCGGCTCGTGATCGGGGAAGTTGCCGTCCGGCACCCAGTAGGTCTCGATCAGGTCGAGGCCGAGCCGTTCCAGCAGCGGCCCGACCATCGGTCCCGCCATGCCGTTACCGCCGTCGACGACGACCTTGAGCGGCCGCACGGCCGAGGGGTCGATGAACTTCAGCGCCGCGGCATGGAACTGGTCGTAGACGTCGACCGACTCGACGCTGCCGCCGCCCGGCGCGTCGCCGAGGCCGGCCTCGATCTTCGCCCGGATGTCACCGATCCCCGCGTCGCCGGAAAGAGGGATCGCGCCTCGCTTGACGACCTTTGCGCCGGTGTACTGCCTGGGGTTGTGCGAGGCGGTGCACATCAAACCGCCGTCGAGCTCCCGCGAGCCGACGAGGAAGTACAGCATCTCGGTCCCGACCTGGCCGGTGTCGAGCACCGTCGCCCCTTCGGCGGTCATGCCCTCCCGGTAGCGCGCCGTGAGGTCGGGTGCGGTCAGGCGCATGTCGCGGCCGAGGCCGAGTCGCAGCTCGGAGGTGGATTTGTCCTCGAGGTCGGCGATCACCCGCGCGAACGCGCGGCCGATCTTCACGGCGTCGTCGGCGTCGATCTCATCGCCGAACACGCCGCGGATGTCGTAGGCCTTGAAGATTCCCGAGTTCATTCCCGCAGCCTATCTCTGCCATCGAGTTTCCACCGCACGACACTAGACTCTGACTCCATGTCCGGTCACTCCAAATGGCATTCGATCAAGCACAAGAAGGCCGTCGTCGACGCCCGTCGCGGCCAGCACTTCACCAAGCTCGCCCGGGCGATCACCGTCGCCGCGCGTGAGGGCGGCGGGGATCCCGAGGGCAACTCGGCGCTCGCCCTCGCCATCCAGAAGGCCCGCGACGCCTCGATGCCGAAGGACAACATCGAGCGGGCGATCGCCAAGGGCACCGGCGAGGGAGCCGACGGCGACAACTTCGAGACGGTCCTCTACGAGGGCTATGGCCCCGGGGGTGTCGCGCTGCTGATCGAGGCGCTGACCGACAACCGCAACCGCACCGGGGCCGACGTCCGCCACATGCTCTCCAAGCACGGCGGAACGCTCGGCGAGCCGGGATCGGTCGCCTACCTGTTCGACAAGCGCGGGGTGATCGTGCTCGATGCGTCCCGTTACGACGAGGATGACCTCATGCCGGCGATCGACGCCGGCGCGCTCGACATAAGCGAGGACGACGACGTGCTCGAGGTCGTCACCGAGCCCGGAGATCTCGCGGCCGTCCGCGAGGCGCTCACGCAGGCCGGGGTCGAGCTCGAGAGCTCGGACGTCAGCCAGCAGCCCAAGTCGCGAGTGCCGGTCGACGAGAGCGATGCCGCCAAGCTGCTGAGGCTGATCGACGCCCTCGAGGAGTCCGACGACGTCAGCGCCGTGCACGCGAATTTCGACGTCGCCGCCGACGTGCTCGAGCGGATCGCCTCCTAGAGCCGGTCGCACCCCGACGTTCTCGCCCGGCCGGCCGCGCCTTACGCGTTCCTTCGTCGGGCCCGCTACCCTCCCGCCCTGCTGATGAGCAGGCGAACACTTCTCACCTCGACGCTCGGCGCGCTGGTCCTCGCGAGCGGGCTGGCCGCGTGCGGCAGCTCGAAGGCCCCGGGGGTCGTGCAGGCGCCCTCCGGCGGCGCCACGTCGACCGTCGCGGCGGTCACCGCCACGACGACGTCGACGACCGCGACGCCCACGGTGACGACCCCCAAGGCACCGTCGCCGCTGTCGAAGAAGCCGGTCGTCGTCGTGCCGACCGGCGCGGCCCCGACGAAGCTCATCACCAAGGACCTGATCGTCGGGACGGGCCCGGCGGCCAAGAGCGGCGGCCAGGTCACCGTCAACTACGTCGGCGTCCTCTACAAGGGCGGCAAGGAGTTCGACTCCTCGTGGAAGACCGGCAAGCCGTTCGGTCCCTTCCCGCTCGGTCAGAGCCAGGTCATCAAGGGCTGGGATCAGGGCCTCGTCGGCATGAAGGTCGGCGGCCGGCGGATGCTGATCATCCCCGCGAGCCTCGCCTACGGCGCCCAGGGCAGCCCGCCGACGATCCCGGCGAACGCGGCGCTCGTGTTCGTCGTGGACCTGCTCGGCGTGTCCTAGGCCCTCTGCCTTCGCCGGGGTTCACCGTACCGGCGGCTCGGCCCGCCGGGCCCGGTGCAGCGGCAGGGCGTGCGCGACGCCCTTGAGGCGGTGCTTGCCGGCGAACGACCAACTGAACCGGCCGTCGGCCGCGTCCCGCACCTCCTGCGTGCAGAGGACGCTCCCGGGCCGGGCGACGCCCGTCACCCGGCTGGCCAGGTTGACCGAGTGGCCGTAGAAGTCGCCTGATCGAGGCAACGCCGTCCCGACAGCGACCCCGGCCCGCAGCCGGGGGAGGTCCTCGGCCTCGATCGCGTCGACGAGCGCGAGCGCGACGCCGACGAGGGCGGCGGGCTCGGGGCTGATGAACATCGCGGCGTCGCCGATCGTCTTGATCAGCCGGACCGGCGGCTCGGCGACCTCGCCGGCGATCTCGGCCAGCCGGCCCGCGACGTGGCCGAGTTCGGAGCCCGCGACCTCGGCGCCGAGCCGGGTGAAGCCGACGACGTCGGCGAAGCAGACGGCGATCTCCTGCTCGCCACCGGCACGACCGGATGCGAGCTCGGCGCGACTGAGGATCCCGCGCCGGACGGCGTCGCGGAGGTGCGCCTTGAAGGTGCCGATCAGCACCGGCTCGAGCGCCGGCGTCAGCCGCTCTGCGAGCGCCGCGAAGCGCTCGGCGACCTCGTCCTCGCTGTCGCCCGGGCGTAGGAACGCGTCGGTGAACGTGCCGGTCGTGGTCGCGGCGACGCGGGCCATCGCCTCGCCGAGCACGCGCGTCATCTCGGTGATCGCGCGCTCGGGCAGCCCGGCGTCGAGGAACAGCCGGGTCGAGTGCGCGACGTCGATGTCCTCGTCGCCGAAGGCGCGATCGTCGGGCCCGGCATCAGGCAGGCCGCCGATGCGGCGGATCCGCAGCAGCAGCTCGGCCGGCAGGCCCGTGCGCCGCTCGACCTCTCGCGCCGTGTAGCGAGCGCCGAGCACGCGCTCGAGTGGCAGCAGCACAAGGCGATCCTCGGCCACCGCGGTGCGCAACTGCTCGAGCGTGAACCCGTCGGCCGCGAGGCGCTCGAGCAGGCGCTGACGGCGGTCGCGCTCGTCGCCCTCGAGGCCGTCGAGGAGTCCCGCCGCGGCAAAGTCCATCGCGGCATCCTCTCAAAGCTGGAGCTTTCGCTAGCATCGACCCCCCTCGCGGGCAACCTCCCCGCTAATCCGGTTCCCGCCCCAGACGACCCCCCTTCATTCAGATGCTTTCGATCCTGATGCCGGTTTACAACGAGCGCGAACGCGCCGAGCAGGCGATCGCCGAAGTCCTCGCGACCGAGCTGCCGACCGACTTCGAGCTCGTGATCGTCGACGACGGCTCGACCGACGGCACGGCCGAGATCCTCGCCCGTGGCGATTGGGGCAGCCGCGTCCGGCTGTTCAAGCACGACCACAACCAGGGCAAGGGCGCGGCCATCCAGACCGCGCTTGCTCAGGCCAACGGCGAGTTCGCCACGATCTTCGATGCCGACCTCGAGTACGACCCCGCCGACCTCGCGCTGCTCATGCCGCCACTGCTCGACGGCCGCGCGAACGCCTGCTTCGGCGTGCGTGCCTTCGACGGGTACACCAGCCACTCGTTCCTGTTCGTGCTGGGCAACAAGGGTGTGACCCTGGCCTGCAACATCCTCTACAACGTCTACCTGCACGACATCATGACCTGCCACAAGATGATCCGAACGGATCTCTTCCGCAGCCTCCCGCTCTCCTCGGCGGGGTTCGCCATCGAGCCCGAGATCACCGCCCGCCTCGTCCAGCACGGCGAGCGGATCTTCGAGGTGCCGGTCCACTACCGGGCCCGCGCGACCGACGAGGGCAAGAAGCTGACCGCCCTCGACGGCTTCCGCGTCATCGGCACGCTGCTGCGCTGCAGGTTCTCGCAGGCCTGAGCCGTGGCCACCGCAGACGGCGTGGCGGGGCTCCTCGACGGCTGGCGCCGCTCGCCACTGCTGATCTCCGCGATCGTCTGCGTGCTGCTCGCCGCCCTCTCGGCGGCGGTGCTTCCGACCGTCCCGAGCTATGACCCGTGGTCCTGGGTCGTCTGGGGTCGCGAGGTCTTCGACCCCCACCTGAGCTTCACCGTCGGGGGCGGTCCGTCATGGAAGCCACTGCCGGTCATGTTCACCGCGCTCTACGGCCCGCTTGGCGGAGCCGGTCCGACGCTGTGGGTCATCACCGCGCGCGCCGGCGGCCTGCTCGGGGTCGTCGCCGCGTACCGCCTCGGCGCGCTCGTCGCCGCGCGCGGCAGCAACGCCCGCTGGGCGCCGATCGTCGCCGGAGTCCTCGCTGCGATCGGCGTCGCGCTCACCCAGGAGTGGGCGTACTACATGTTCCGGGGCACGTCGGAGCCGATGCTCATCGCTGCGACGCTCTGGGCCATCGACCGGCACCTCGCCGGCCATCGGGCCGAGGCCTTCATCCTCGGCGTCGCGGCCTCGCTCATCCGTCCGGAGGCGTGGCCGTTCATCTTCGGCTACGGCATCTGGCTGTGGCTGCGTGAGCCGCGGCTGCGGGCGCTCGTCATCGTCGGCTGGCTCGCGATCCCGGTGATGTGGTTCGGGCCGCCGTGGGTGGGCAGCGGTCAGCCGTTCCTTGCCGCGTCCCACGCCAAGGCCTACAACGGCCATCTCGGCAGCAGCCGGCTGCTCACCGTGCTTCACCGCGGTGAGGATCTCCAGGTCGTGCCGATGCTCGTGTTCGCACTCATCGCCACCGCCATCGCCTGGCTGCGGCGCCGGGACCGGCTCGTGCTCGGCCTCGCCGGCGCGGCAGCGGGCTGGTGGCTGCTCGTCATCGCGATGACGCTCGACGGATACCCGGGGCTCGAGCGCTTCTACCTGCCGGCCGCCGGGGTCATCTGCGTCCTCGGTGGCGCGGGGCTCGTGTGGGTGGCCGAGTTCCTCGCCGAGCTTGTCGCCCATGGCTCGGCTGTCCGCACCGTCGCCATCGGGGTCTGCGTCGTGCTGGTCGCGCTGTGCATCCCGTTCTCGACGACGCGCATCGACGCGGCGCGTGCCCAGCGCCACATCGCCAGCCGGGCGGTCACCCGGCTCGACCAGCTCTCCGACGCGGTCGCCGCCGTCGGCGGCCATCACGGCGTATATCCATGCCACTCGAGCTTTGCCGCCGTCAACCATGGCGTACAGACCGCCTTGGCCTGGAAGCTTCACGTCACCCTCGGCCGCGTCGGCACCTCGATGCGCCACGCCGGGGTGCTGTTCGTCGGCCCCCACGACTCGATCGATGGCGGTCCCGCGCCGATCAGCCACCGGCTCGACCGGATCGCGTTCGTCAAGCAGGTCGGCGCGTGGAAGATCTACCGCGTGTGGCGCGCGGGTCACTCGACGCGTTGCGTCGGGGCCCAGGGCGCCTAGGCTCGCCCCGGCTCGCCGGCTCGCCCGATGTCCAGGGAGGCGTCCGCGCGCCCACGGAGAATGTCCCTCTCATGATCGTGCTCGGCATCGACCCCGGCACCGCGAGTACCGGCTACGGCGTCATCGAAGGCGCCGGCTCCCGCCTGCGCGCGCTCGAGGACGGCGTGATCGAGACGTCCGCCGGGATCCCGCTCGAGCGGCGGCTCACCGACATCCACGAGCGCGTGTGCGAGCTGATCGACACCCACCGCCCCGACGCGATCGCGATCGAGGAGCTGTACTTCGGCGCCAACGTCCGGACCGCGTTCGCCGTCGGCCAGGCCCGCGGCGTCGTCCTCCTGGCCGCCGGGCAGCGTGGTCTCCCGTCGCGCTCGTACACCCCGCAGCAGGTCAAGGGCGCGGTCTGCGGCCACGGTCGGGCCGGCAAGGACCAGGTCGGCCGGATGGTCGCCAGGCTGCTCGGGCTCGCCGCCGTGCCGACGCCCGACCACGCCGCCGACGCGCTCGCGGTGGCGATCTGCGACCTCAACCGCGCCCCACTCGTGCGTGCGGTGGCGCGGGCATGATCGCGCTCATCTCCGGCCGGGTCGCCGTCCGCCGCGCCGATCACGTCGTCGTCGACTGTGGCGGGGTCGGGTACCGGCTCGCCGTCTCGGCGGAGACGCTGGCCCGGGTGCCGGCGATCGGCCACGACGTCGTCCTCCACACCCATCTCGTGGTCCGCGACGATGCGCTCGCGCTCTACGGATTCGCCACCGAGGAGGAGCGCGAGCTCTTCCTGATGCTGCTTGGCGTCCAGTCGGTGGGGCCGAAGGTCGCCCTTGCCGTCCTCTCCGGCGGGCCGCCGCGTGAGCTCCTCGCCGCGCTCGCCGCCGGCGACAGCGCTCGGTTCCAGGCTGTGCCGGGGATCGGCAAGCGCACCGCGGAGCGGATCATCGTCGAGCTCCGCGAGAAGGTGGGGGTGACCATGCCCGAGCAGGCGATCTCGATCACCCGCGCCGACGATCCCCGCGGCATCGCGCGTGAGGGCCTGATCGGCCTCGGCTACAGCGCGTCCGAGGCCGACGAGTTGCTCGACGGCGCGGTCGGCGAGGCGCCCGAGGAGCTCATCGCCCACGCTCTGAGGTCGACCCGTCGATGAATCCGCAGGCCGAGCCCCGCATCCAGGACCCGATCGAGCTTCCCGACGACGATCTCGACCGCTCGCTGCGGCCACGGCGGCTCGCTGACTTCGTCGGCCAGGAGCCGCTCAAGGATCAGCTCGCGGTCTCGATCGCCGCCGCGTCCTCCCGCGGGGAGGCGCTCGACCACGTCATGCTCGCGGGGCCGCCCGGGCTCGGCAAGACCTCGCTTGCGCAGATCGTCGCCGCCGAGCTCGACGTGCCGTTCGTCCAGACGGCCGGACCGGCGCTCGAGCGCAAGGGCGACATCGCCGCCTTCCTCACCGCGCTCGAGCCCCGCTCGGTGTTCTTCGTCGACGAGATCCACCGGCTGCCTCGCGCGCTCGAGGAGACGTTCTATCCCGCGATGGAGGATCACTGCCTGCCGATCACCGTCGGCCAGGGCGCGGGTGCGCGCGTGGTGACCATCGACCTCCCGCCGTTCACGCTGATCGGCGCGACGACCCGGACGGGCCTGCTCAGCACTCCGCTGCGAGACCGCTTCGGGATCCAGCACCGCCTCGAGCACTACGACCCGCGCGACCTTGCCCGGATCGTCCTGCGCTCGGCCCGGCTGCTCGAGGTCTCGATCGAGGACAGCGGCGCGGTGGCCATCGCGTCGCGCAGCCGGGGCACGCCCCGCGTCGCCAACCGGCTGCTCAAGCGCGTGCGCGACTACGCCGAGGTCCGCCACAGCGGCGTCGTCACCGGCGACATCGCCGAGAGCGCCCTCGACCTGCTCCAGGTCGACCACGAGGGGCTCGACCGCCTCGACCGGGAGATCCTCCGGGTGATCTGCGAGAAGTTCGGCGGCGGCCCCGTCGGGCTGTCCACGCTCGCGGTCGCGGTCGGTGAGGAGCAGGGCACGATCGAGGACGTCTACGAGCCGTATCTGCTCCAGCGAGGCCTGATCGAGCGCACTCCCCGGGGGCGGACGGCGACCCGACGGGCGTTCGGCCACCTCGGGCTCGAGCCGCCCGGCCCGCTCACCCTTGTCTGACTCTTCATTTTGCCCACAGGACCCATCGCTATATTCGGGCGCCGCATGTCGCGCGAGCACTACTTCATCTGCCCACACTGCGGCAATCGATCCATGGGCACGGACCGCAACGCCGCCTTCCGCCAGGAGGCGCGCGGCTGTGAGAAGTGCGGCTTCGCCTATCTTTTCGAGCTGCTCGACGACTACTACCCGGCGCCGAACGCCGCGTTCTTCGCCTGCGACCGCGAGGGTCGTATCGTCGACTGTGGCCGCGGTTCGTTCGAGCTCACCGGGCTCAAGACCGAGCAGGTGATCGGCCGCATCGCCGGGGAGGTCCTCGGGCTCAAGTTCGAGGACGGCACCGACCATGTCAGCACCGCGCTCGAGTGGGAGGTCCGCGTCCAGGGCAAGCCGGTGGCGGTCCACGCGGAGGGCGATATGCCCGCCCGCGCTGTGGCTGACATCTTCCCGGCCTATGATGACGAGGAGGGCGGGGTACTTCTTGTGCTCAGCCCCTCGGGCAACCATCACTAGCATCACCTTCGTCGAATGACAGATCGCCAACGCAATGGGCTGATCCTGCTGGTGGTGCTGGGCCTGATCGCGATCTCCTCGCTGATCATCGTTTCCCGCAAGACCTCGCTCGGCCTCGATCTCAAGGGCGGCGTCGAGCTCGTCTACCAGGGGCAGCCGACCCCGCAGACCCCAGTCGTCACCCAGGACGCGCTCTCCCGGGCCGTCGACATCATGCGCCAGCGCGTCGACGCCTTCGGCGTGTCGGAGCCGAGCATCCAGACGACCGGCTCGAGCCTCATCACCGTCCAGCTGCCGAACGTCAAGAACACGGCGACGGCCGAGAAGCTCGTCGGCTCGACGGCGCGCTTGGAGTTCTACGACTGGGAGAAGAACGCCCTCACCGCCAACGGCAAGACGGTCGCCAGCCAGCTCCAGACCCAGGACCCGAGCGCGCTCACGATCAGCCAGGGCGGGAGCATCGGCCCCGGAGCTCCGAACGCCGGCAGCTTCACTCTCTACGACGCGGTCAAGCTCGCCTCCAAGCAGCCGGAGGAGATCAGCAAGGACAACGCCCGCAGCGGCCCGCAGTACTACCTGTTCGGAGCGCCCGGCAGCGCGGCCTGCGCGGCCGCGGCCAAGGCGAACGGGACGACGCCGACCGTCGGCCAGCACTGTCTGCTCTCGGGTCCCGGCAGTAGCGTCCAGGACCTCGAGGCGGGCCTGCCTGCGGGCGTGTCGCTATCCGACGGCGAGCAGCTCGTCGTCCCCCAGGGCACCGTCGTCCTCCAGGCGACCCCGTCCGACTTCAGCCACCCGCCGAGCATCAACGACCCGACCACCCAGTTCTTCGTGCTCAAGGATCACGTCGCGCTGTTCGGCAACGAGATCACCAACCCGCAGCAGAGCACCGACCAGAGCGGCTCCCCGGACGTCAGCTTCGGCTTCACCTCCAGCGGCGCGAATGCGTTTCAGAGCGTCACCTCGCAGATCGCCCATCGCGGCGATCTCGTCAGCGGCCTCGGCCAGACGCTCAACCAGCACTTTGCGGTCGCGCTCGACCAGCAGCTGATCACCGTCCCCTCGATCGATTTCAAGACCTATCCCGACGGCATCCCCGGCGACAACGGCGCCGACATCACCGGCGGCTTCACGATCACGAGCGCGCAGAACCTCGCGACCCAGCTGCGGCTCGGCGCGCTGCCGATCAAGCTCAAGCTGATCTCCGAGTCCCAGGTCTCGGCCACGCTCGGCAAGCAGGCGCTCCACCAGGGCCTGCTCGCCGGTCTCGCCGGCCTGATCGTCGTCGCGATCTTCCTCATCGTCTTCTATCGCGTGCTCGGCGTGATCGCCACGGCGGGCCTGATCGTCTACGCGCTCTACTTCTACGCGCTCATCAAGCTGATCCCGATCACGCTGTCGCTGCCGGGCATCGCCGGTCTGATCCTCACGATCGGCGTCGCCGCGGACGCCAACATCGTCATCTTCGAACGGGTCAAGGAGGAGATCAGAGCCGGGCGTTCGATCCGCCAGGGCATCGCCATCGGGTACCGCAAGGGCCTGACCGCGATCATCGACGCCAACGTGGTCACGATCATGACCGCGTTCATCCTGTTCGTGCTCGCCACGGCGGAGGTCAAGGGCTTCGCCTTCACCCTCGGCATCGGCACGTTCGTCTCGCTGTTCACGGCCGTGCTCGCGACCCAGGCGATCCTCATGACGATGGGCAACTCGAAGCTCATCGCCCACCCCTCGGCGCTCGGCGCGGGCGGCCAACGACGCCGGATCACCTTCGACTTCATGGGCAAGAGCCGGTACTTCTTCACGATGTCCGGCGTGATCCTCGCCATCGGCGCGCTCGCCGTCGGCGGGAAGGGCCTCAACCTCGGCATCGACTTCACCTCGGGCACGCGCATCACCGCGAGCCTCAATTCCCCCGCCAACGAGTCGCAGATCAACAGCGTGGTCGCCAGCGCGGGCGCCAAGGGCCCGGTCGTCCAGCGCGTGAGCAACCGGGGTCTCGGCACCCAGGTCTTCCAGATCTCGGCCAAGGAGCTCCAGCCCGCCGGCGTGACCCGGGTCCGCGAGGCCCTCCAGACCCGGTTCGGGATCAAGTCCTTCGACTCGACCTCGGTCGGGCCGACGTTCGGCAAGACGGTGGCCAACAGCGCCGTGGTCGCGATCATCGCCTCGCTGCTCGTGATCTCCGCCTACGTGGCGCTCCGGTTCGAGTGGAAGTTCGCGGTGCCCGTGCTCATCGCCCTGATGCACGACCTGCTCATCACCAGCGGCGTCTACGCCCTCACCGGCCGGGAGGTGACGACAGCGACTGTGGCCGCGCTGCTGACCATCTTGGGCTACTCCCTCTACGACACGATCATCGTGTTCGACCGCGTGCGTGAAAACGTGCCGCGGATGCCACGCGCCGCCTTCTCGCAGATCGTCAACCGCTCGATGTCCGAGGTGCTCACCCGCTCCCTGGCCACGACCGCGTGCACGCTCATGCCAATCATCGCGCTGCTGCTGTTCGGCGGCGCGACGCTCAAGGACTTCGCCTTCGCGCTGCTCATCGGCGTCGCGTCCGGCGCGTACTCGTCGATCTTCATCGCCTCTCCGGTGCTCACCCACTGGAAGGAGCGCGAGCACGTCTATCGCAACCGCCGGCACCGGATCGAGGAGGAGATCGGCTACGTGCCCGCCTACGCGATCGGCGCCGCCGACGTCGAGCCGACGGACAAGCGGTCGCGCCGCCCCGGCCGTATCACCCAGCCTGAGCCCGACAACGTCTCGGCGGCCGAGTTCGAGCAGATGAAGCGCGAGCTCGGGGTCGAGCCCGAGGGCACCGGCCGGCGCACCTCGACCTTGACGAAGCGACTTGCCCGGCACGACGAGGACGATTCGGCATCCGTCGGCCGGGGTGGCGGCGCCGCCGCCGGCGGTGCTGCGGCTGCCGGCTCGGCGGGCGCGAAGCGTCGCTCGGCGAAGTCGCGGCCCGATGCGGCTCCGAAGCCACCGGCGCAGCCACAGGCCCCCGTGGACGCTGCCGGCTCGGCGGGCGGCGGCGCTCCGGCACCTGCTTCCGCACCGGCGAGCGACCGCGCCCCTGCGGGCGACGGTGCTCCCGCGGGCAGCCGCTCTCCGGCCGGCGACGGTGCCCCGGCTGGCGGCGGTGCCCCCGCGGGCGAGCGGTGCCCCCGCGGGCGACGGTGCCCCCGCGGGCGACGGTGCCCCGGCTGGCGGTGCCCGGGCCGGCGAAGGCGGTCCCGTGACGCCCGCCCCCGACATCGCCGAGAACGAGGGCATGGCGCCGGTCCGCAAGCCGCAGGGCGCCTCCAAGTCACGCGGCCGCAACCGCCGACACGGGAGACGACGCTGATGGGCATGCTCGCCTGGGTGATGATGGGCCTGGCCCTCTGGCACTTCACGATCTGGCTCCCCGACCACTACTGGGGCGGCATCGTCGGCGCATTCATCGGCGCCCTCGTCGGAGCCGTGCTGTTCGGCCTGATCGTCAACGGCTTCCACATCCCCGGCCGGCATGACACCCACCTGCTCACGGCGCTCGAGGCGATCCCGGGCGCGCTGATCGGCATGGGCATCGTCTACTTCGAGGGTCTCCGGCGCGAGCGCGCCGGGGAGACCGAGCAGCTCGGGCTGACCTGAGCCGGCCTGGCCGGCCGGGTCGTCGCCGGGTTCGTGCGGGGTCGGGGTCGTCCGGGTCGTCCCGGGTCGTCCGCGTCGTCCGGATCGCCGGGGTCGGCCGGGTCGTCCGCTCCGATACGCCCCGGGGTCTCTGGGAGATCTTTAGTCCTATGGGCTAACAATCACCTAGGCGCTGTTACAACTCTGCGCCAGCTTGCGCCCTCAGGCGCGGAAACCCGCCCGTGACCCCGTAAATCCGGGCGATCCGTCCGAGCCGCGACCTACGTTGCCTCCATGGCCGAGGCCGCCCTGCTCCAGACGACGCTCACCGAGCCGCCGCCCGCGGTGCCGCTTCGGGTCATCCCTGACCCGCCCCGCGCCCGGCCAGCCCGGCCCACCCGGCCCGAGCCTCGGGTCGAGCTCCCGGCCTACGACCTCGAAGCCGCTCTCGCGCTCGAGCGGAGCCTCGGCGTCAGCCACGTGCTCGCCCAGATCCTCGTCCGTCGCGGGTTCGCCGACGCCCAGAGCGCCAGGGAGTTCCTCCACCCGCCAGAGGCGGAAGAGCCCGGGGCCTTCGCCGGCCTCGATCGCGCCGCGGCGACGATCGGGCGGCACATCGCCGCCGGCGACCGGATCGTCGTCCACGGCGACTATGACGTCGACGGTGTCTGCGCGACGGCGATCATGGTCCGCGCGCTGCGCTCGCTCGGTGCCAACGTGTCCTGGTTTCTGCCGAGCCGCCTCGAGGACGGCTACGGCCTGTCGGCGGCGACCGTCGAGCGGCTCGCCGCCCGGGACACCCGGCTGCTGATCACCGTCGACTGCGGAATCACCGCCGTCGACGAGGTCGCGGCCGCCCGCGCGGCCGGGGTCGACGTCGTGGTCAGCGACCATCACTCGCCTCGCCCGGACGGCGTACTGCCGGACTGCGAGCTCGTGCACCCGGCGCTCGGTGGATATTCGTGCCCGGAGCTGTGCGGAACCGGGGTGGCCCACAAGCTTGCGCAGGCGCTCGGCGCCGCCACCGCGGCCGAGGATCTCGACCTTGTCGCGCTCGCCACCGTCGCCGACCTCGTGCCGCTCGTGGGGGAGAACCGGCGCCTCGTGCGCGAGGGGCTCCGGGCGCTCGCGAACACGCCGAAGCTGGGGCTGCGCGCCCTGATGGCCGTCTCGCGCTGCGATCCGAGCGGGGTCGACGCCGGCGCGCTCGGCTTCCGCCTCGCGCCGCGGATCAACGCGGCCGGGCGGCTGCGCCGCGCCGACGCCGGCCTTGAGCTGCTGCTCACGGACGACGCCGAGCGCGCACGGGAGATCGCCGCCGAGCTCGATCGCCTCAACGGCGAGCGGCGCGCGGTCGAGGAGCGCATCACCTGGGACGCCGAGCGGCTCGTCGCTGAGGCGGGCGAGCGGAGCGCCTACGTGCTCGCGAGCGAGGGCTGGCATCCGGGCGTGATCGGGATCGTCGCCTCACGGATCGTCGAGCGCTACCACCGACCGACGATCCTCATCGCCCTCGACGAAGCGGGAGGTCCCGCCCAGGGATCGGGCCGGAGCGTGCCGGGTTTCGACCTGCTCGGTGCTCTGCACGCGGGCGCGGATCACATGCTCCGGTACGGCGGTCACCGTGCCGCCGCCGGGCTGACGATCGCGCCCGAGCGGATCGACGCGCTGCGCGCCACGTTCGAGCGGCAGGCCGACCTGCTGCTCACCCCGGGCTTGCGCGAGCCCGTCGAGCGGGTCGACGCCATCGTCTCCGGCGCGCAGCTCGGCCTCGAGCTCGCCGAGGAACTCACGCAACTCGAGCCCTGCGGCCTCGGCAACCCGCGCAGTCGGGTGCTGCTACCCGGAGCGCGGTTCGCCAACGTCAAGCCGATGGGGGAGGGACGCCACGCGAGCTTCTCGGTGACCTCGGCCGGTGCCCGCTCGCGCGCGGTGTCCTTCGGTTGCGACGGCCGCGTGCCCGGCGCCGACGGCAACGCGGTCGACGCGACATTCCGGCTCGAGCGCAACGTCTGGAACGGAGCCGTCGAGCCACGGCTGCTGCTGTGCAGCGCCCGCCCGTGTGCAGAGGGTGAGATCGAGGTGCTCGGCGAGCCCGAGGAGTACCTGACCGCGGTTCTCGACGGCCTCCAGGGGGCGGTGATCGACGCTGCCACCACTGACCGCCTGGGCCTCGATAGCCCCGGCGGGTCCGACGGACGCCCGGCGGACGGCGCGACCCGCCGGCGCGTCGTCCTGGACCGTCGGCGTGAGAGCCCGCTCGGGGTCCTGCGCGACGCGCTGGTGGGCGGCGGTGGCGTGCTCGCGGTGTGCGCCGACGTCCCGCGCCGCCTCGGCGGTCTGCGCGCCCGGACCGGCGGCTTTGCCCTCATCTCGTATGCGGCGCTCGAGCGCGACCCCCAGCTCGCGGCGGGATACCGTCAGGTCGTTGCGCTCGACCCGCCGTGGTGCGCCGAGGTTGACGCTGTGCTGCGGGCCGGCGCGGGCTTCCTCCATTTGGCGTGGAGCGAGGCTGAGCTACGCTTTGCAGAGCAGATGCATGAGCTGGAGTTCGGTCTCCGCGCTTCGCTTGTCGCTCTCTATCGCGGCCTGAAGCCGCGGCAGCGGGTGGTCGGTCAGGAGCTCGAGCAACTGCTTCGCGGCGACGGACCGCACGCCCGCTCCCCTGCACTGGCGAGCCGGCTGATCCGGGTTCTCGCGGAGTTGGAGCTCGTCAGCCTCGATCGGGATCTGCCGGCCCTGGCGGTCGCGAGCGGAGTCCAGACCGCACTGGAGCGCTCGCCCGCGTATCGGGTCTATGCCAAGCGATATGAGGACGGACGGCAATTCCTGAGCAGCGCAAATCTCCCTCGAAGCGCCTGAGCCGGGCTCGCGACGCCAACGGCAAGCGGGCCGCTGCCCGGGAGGCCGCCGCGCTCGACATGCCGGCCCCGGTGCCCGAGCTCGCCGGCCAGGCGGCTGCGTCCGAGGGCCAGGCTGCGCCGTCCGAGCGCAAGGCTGCCGCCTCTGACCGCAAGGCTGCGGCGGCCGATCGCAAGCCCATCGGAGCCGGCGGCCTGCCGGCGACGGCCGATCGAAAGTCGACAGGGTCCGACGGGAACGCCGGCGCGGGCAACGGCGCCGGCAACGCCGTCGAGAGCGCGGCCGCCGCCGGCCCCGTCGTCAGCGAGCTCGAGCTCACCGATGCCGAGCAGCGGCTGCTCGGGGACCTGTTCGCGATCATCGAGGAGCACCAGGACCAGTCGGCGGTGACGATCGATCGCGAGCGGGTCGTCGACGCGTTCATCTACGCCTGCGTGCACCATGCCGACCAGCGGCGCAAATCCGGCGAGGATTTCATCATCCATCCGGTCGGGGTGGCCAAGATCTGCGCGGGCATGCGGCTCGACACGGAGACGCTGTGCGCAGCGCTGCTGCACGACACCGTCGAGGACACGTCGGCCTCGCTCGAGGAGGTGCAGGAGGCGTTCGGCGAGGAGATCGCCGGGCTTGTCGACGGCGTGACCAAGCTCACCGGGCTCACCTTCCAGTCCCGTGACGAGGCCCAGGCGGAGAACTACCGCAAGATGATGGTGGCGATGGCCTCCGATATCCGGGTCATCCTCATCAAGCTCGGCGACCGCCTGCACAACATGCGCACGATCGGCGCGATGCCGAAGCAGAAGCAGATCGAGAAGGCGCGTGAGACGCTCGACATCTACGCCCCGATCGCCCACCGCCTCGGCATCCACGCGATCAAGTGGGAGCTCGAGGACCTCGCGTTCCAGACGCTGCACCCGCGCAAGTACAACGAGATCAAGGGTCTCGTCGCTCAGCAGCGCGCCGAGCGCGAGCGCTATGTCAACCAGGCCGGCGAGTACCTCTCCAAGGAGCTCGAAGAGCTCGCGATCGAGGCCGAGATCTCCGGCCGCGCCAAGCACTTCTACTCCATCTACGCGAAGATGACCAAGAAGGGGCGCGAGTTCAACGAGATCTACGACCTCACCGCGATGCGCGTGATCGTCGGCTCGGTGAAGGACTGCTACGGCGCCGTTGGCGTCATCCACTCCCTGTGGAAGCCGCTGCCGGGGCGGTTCAAGGACTTCATCGCGATGCCCAAGTTCAACATGTACCAGTCGCTGCACACGACGGTGATTGGTCCCGAGGGCCGGCCGCTCGAGATCCAGATCCGCACGCGGGAGATGCACGACCTCGCCGAGTTCGGCATCGCCGCCCACTGGATGTACAAGGAGGACGGCCGCCACGGCCCGCGGCTCAAGGAGCCGGACAACAAGCTCAAGTGGCTGCGCTCGCTGCTCGACTGGCAGCAGGACCTCTCCGACCCGCGCGAGTTCATGGAGACGCTCAAGGTCGACCTGTTCGAGGACGAGGTCTTCGTGTTCACGCCCAAGGGCGAGGTGAAGTCGCTCGCCGCCGGAGCGACGCCACTCGACTTCGCCTACGAGATCCACACCGACGTCGGCCACCGCTGCGTCGGCGCGAAGGTGAACGGCAAGATCGTGCCGCTGTCCTACCAGCTGCGCTCGGGCGACATCGTCGAGGTGCTCACGTCCAAGCGCGAGCGGGGGCCCTCGCGCGACTGGCTCGCCCTCGTGCGCACGACGCGGGCGCGCAACAAGATCAAGGCGTGGTTCAAGGCGGAGTCACGCAAGGACACCGAGCACTCAGGGCGCGAGCTGCTCCAGGATGCGCTCAAGAAGCAGGGCCTGCCGGCGCAGAAGCTCGTCGGCTCGCCGCTGCTCGCCGACGTCATCCGGGAGATGGGCTTCCGCAAGGGCGATGACTTCTACATCGCCCTCGGCGCGGCCAAGATCTCACCCAAGGTCGTCGTCAACAAGGTGCTCCAGCGCCTCAAGCAGGGCGAGGCCGCAGAATCCGAGCCGACCGCGACGGACGATCTGCTCGAGACCCGCCGCCGGCGGTCGCGGCCGACGACGTCATCCACGCGCTACGGCATCGCCGTCGACGGCATCGACGAGGTCATGCTGCGGATTGCCAAGTGTTGCCGTCCGGTCCCCGGCGACCCGATCGTCGGCTACATCTCGCTCGGCCGCGGGATCACCATCCATCGCGAGGACTGCCCGAACGTCGCCGTGCTGCGCAAGGATCCCGACCGCTTCACCGAGGTGGCCTGGGAGGGTGACGCCGAGACGGCGTTCCGCGTCGAGATCGAGGTCGACGGCTGGGATCGCCACCGTCTCCTCGAGGACATGTCGCGGACGTTCGCCGAGGCGGGGATCAACATCCTCGAGGCGCGCTGCACGGTCAACCACCCGATGGTCAAGAACCGGTTCGTCGTCGAGGTGGGGGACACCCGCACGCTCGACCAGGCGATCAACCGCCTGCGCAACATCGACGCGGTGTTCGACGCCTACCGCGTCACGCCGGGCGCCGCGTAGCAGCGGTCTCAGCCAAGCTCCGGGCCCCCCCGAGGCTCCGAACCCCGAGGCTCCCGGCCGCGCGGCGGTGCGATCCGCACCGTCCGCACCGCCGCCCGCGGAAGCTTCGTGATCAGGACCGCCTCGCCGGTCGCCAGCGACTTGATCGCGTTCGGGTGGACGATGAACTGCTCGGACGGGCGGCGGGTGCCGCGGCCGGTGTCGTAGCGGCCGAGCAGGCCGCGCCCGACCTGGCGGGTCTCCTCCCATACCGTCTCGGTCCCGGCCATCTGGGCGATCGTCTGCGCGCTCGCCGGGACGTCCTGCCGGTGGGCGATCTTGACCGCCGTGTTGCCGAGCACCTGGTCGCGCAGGCCGGGCGCCGCCCGGTCGAGGTCGGCGAGCTCCTGGGTGGCGAGCAGGACCGTGACGCCCGACTCGCGCCCGCGTGCGAGCAGCGCGAGCACGTGGTCGGCGCCGAGGGCCGAGAACTCGTCGATGCCGACAACCGCCTGCGGCCGCTCCGGCGTCGCGAGCCGGTGGCCGGCCGCGGTGACGAGGTCCTGGACGACGAGCGCCCCGATCTGCGCGGCCAGCTTCCCGTACACGCTCGCATTGAGGCTGAACAGGACGACCTGCTCGCCGGCCAGCGCGCGGCGCAGGTCGACCGCGCCCGGCCCGCCGCCGAGGTGGCGGCCGGTGTGCGATTCGCTGATGATGGCCAGCCGAGTGCCGAGGCCGCGGATCGCGCTGTGCTGGTCGGGCGTCAGGCCGGCCAGATACTCGTACACCCGCTCGGCGCGGGCGGGCGGAAGCGAGCGCAGCCGCGCCCCGAGCCGCCGCGGATCCATCAGCCCGACGACGTCGTCGAGCGTCGGCCGGGGACCGACGTCGTCGGCGAGCAGCACCTGGAGGACGGTCTGCACGTACCGCTCGGCGGCGCGCTGGTAGTGCGGCTCGGTGAAGCGCTCGGTCGCGATCAGCTTGTCCTTGAGCTCGGTCGCGTTGCCGTGGGCGAGCGGATTCCACTGCGCGGGACCGTCGGGCGTCCAGGTCAGAAACGGGCGGTGCGCGGCATGCGCGGCCCCCCGGAGCCGCGCCGCGAAGTCCGGAGAGCCCTTGAGGTCGATCGCCACGACCGGCTGCCCGCGGGCGATCCGGTCGCCGAGGATCGAGAGCAGCGTCGTCGACTTCCCGGCTCCGCTCGCGCCGAGGATCAGCCCGTGGGCGCCGAGCTGCCGCTCGTCGAGCACGACGGGTCGGCCTCGGGCGTCGGTGCCGAGTGGGACTCCGCCGGCGGCGGGACCGCCGCCCGCGACAGCGCCGCCGCGCTCAGCGGCCCGTGCCACCACGACCCGCCGCAGCGCCCACGCCGTGAACGCCGCCCCGAGCGCCGCCGCGAGCGCGATGTTGGCGACGGCGGCGGGTGCCATCAGCAGAGCGAGCAGGGCCACTACGGTCCATCGCGGCTGGGGGCGCGGAGGCTCGGGCGCCGCGCTCACCGCGCCACCGCCGCGCTCACCGCGCCACCTCCGCTCTCCGGGTCACCGCGCCATCCCGCCCTGCGAAATCCCGTCCGGGCGTGACGACGCCGGCCCCGAGCTGGCGCTCGAGCCGGGCCAGCGACGGGCTCCAGGCGAACGTCTGCACGTGGACGAGCGGGGCGATCCCGAGTGCGGCCGCGCTGCGGCGGAGATCGCGGGCGAGCCCCGGGCGGTTGACGAGGTAGACGACGGCGTCGAAGCGTCGGTCGGCCCCGTAGCCGGTGAGGATCCGCTCGCGACGGCGGCGCCCTTTGCCGGTCAGCTCGAGTTCGATCGCGATGCGCCGGGCCTGGGGCGTGCGGACGAGCAGGTCCGGATAGTGCAGCTGCTCGCGGCCGCCGGGCCCGAAACCGCCGAGGCGGACGGCGAGCGGCCCGTCTCGCGAAGCCCCTGTGCCGCCCGGCTCGGTCCCGCGTTCCATGCGGGCGTCGCGCGAGCGCAGCTGGCGTTCGGACAGCACCTGCACCGCGCGTCCGAAGGCGCCGCCGCGCGCGCTCAGCCACAGCCAGGCGCAGCCGACGTCGTGCAGATAGCACTCGAGATCGAGCCCGGGGCGCCGCAGCGGGCTGCCGACGGCGGCCAGTCCGGCCGCGGTCACGCGGTAGCAGGCCGGCTGCTGATGGAACAGCTGCCGCGACTCGAGGTAGCCCGCCCGGCTCAGCGCGCCCAGCCGTGTCCCCGCCGCACGGCCCGAGCTGCCGACGAGCGCCGCGACATGGGCGGCGAGCACGAGCCGGTGGTCGGCGGCGAAGGCGAGGATCGCGCGGTCGCGCTCGGTGAGCTCAAGAGCGGTCCGGCGGGGCCGGCGCCGCGAGCGGTCGTCTGGCGCGCCGTCACCTCGTGCGCTCTCCATCTCCATGTAGGAGAGAGCCGCGGGCGGCGATTTCTCGCCCCCTGGTCGCCGTCAAAGACCGGGATGCGGCAGCGAGGCGGTGTCGACCACCTCGAAGTCACGGCCGCTCAGCTCGTCGAGCAGATGGAGCTGGTCGTTGTTCCACCGCGGATTCGGTGCGCCCGAGATGTACCAGGGCGAGCCGTTGTCGGCCAGGATCAGCCCGTAGCGCTTGAGCGCCTGCGCAACGATCCGCGCCTGATAGGGCAGGTGCGAGATGTCGACGCTCGCCTTCAGGCGGACCCGCAGGCCCATCGGCGGGAGCGCCGGGTTCGTCGAATTCGACGCGTAGTGCCGGGCGGGGTAGACGTAGGCCATCCGGGTCTCGGGAGCGGTGAAGCGCAGCGCGTGGTTGATCGCCCCGTGCGCGACCTCGTCGTAGCGCGCGAGTCCGGGCAGGATCGGCAGTCCGGCGGCGTCAGCCGACGTCCAGCCCGCCGGTCGCAGTCGGTCGGAGCGGAGGTTGAAGATCGCGCCTGAGCCGGCGGACCAGCGCATGCCGCCGGCCCGCGGGTAGGCGGCGTAGAGCTCGTAGTCGACGCACGTGTCGCGGTTGACGACGATCACGTGGCGATCCCCGGTCGAGCCGTAGCCGCCCTCGATCGGCACGCCTCGCGGCAGCGGATAGAGGTGGCCGTCGGACTCGCTCGCGTACTCGAAGCTGACCGGAACCCGGCGGGTGCGGTTCGAGACGACCGCATACGGGATCCCGATCGGCTCACCGGCGTAGAGGCCCGAGCCGAAGTCGGGGTGGACCGGGCTGCCGAGCCCGATGCTCGCGATCAGTCGGGCCGAGTTCCGCGCCACCGGCAGGCGGTCGACGCGCTCGTTCCAGGCATTGTCGGCCGGGAGCACCGGGCACCGAGATGCGCCCGGGAGCGGCCGCGCGCGGGCGGCACCGGCAAGCATCCGTGCCCGTACCAGGGCGGGGACCGCGGCGAGCACGAGGCAGACGACGGCGAGCAGGGCACGGCGAGACAGGGGGCGGCGGGCCACGGCGGCGATGCTCGAGCTAGGCGACGACGTGGATGCCGCCGCGGATGAGGCTGAAATGGGCCTCGGCCGCCTCGCCGATGTAGTCGCCGTCGACCTGGATCGGAAGCGGCCGCTCGTCGAGCGAGCGCACCGTGAGCCCCTCGCAGCCGGCGAACGGGTGGACGCGGCGGTGGTTGGTGATCCGGGCGCGGTTGTAGAGCGCGCGGAACGCGACGGTCGGGATGTCGACGAGGCTCGCCCGCTCGAGCACGACGCCGGCGAGGTCACCACTCTCCAGCGCCGCACCCTCGGCGATCTCGACCGGCCGGTTGCCGAAGTACGTGTAGGGGGCAGCGTTCTGGACGATCGCGGTCACGCCGTTGACCGTCTCCTCGCCGATCGTCGCTGCGAGGCGAGGTGGCCGCACGAGATAGCGGCGGGTGAACGTCTGCACGCCGGTCCATGTGTAGTACCACTCGCCGACGCGGGCCTTGAGGCGGGGGTGGGCGTCGACCCGCTCGACGACGCTCGCGTCGAGCCCGACGCCGGCCGAGAAGGTGAAGTAGCGATCGTTGACCCGGGCAAGGTCGACCCGCCGCGGCTGCCAGTCGTCGGCGAGCCGCAGGAGGTGCTCGGTGGCGTCGACAACGTCGGTCGGGATGCCGAGCATGCGGCAGTAGACGTTCGTCCGCCCGCCCGGCAGGCACGAGAGCGGCACGCTCGAGCCGGCCAAGCCGTTGGCCGCCTCGTTGACCGTGCCGTCACCGCCGAAGGCGACGACGACGTCGTACCCCTCGCGGGCCGCTTCGCGGCACAGCTCGGTCGCGTGGTCCTTGGCCTCGGTGTCGATCGCGTCGACATGGAAGCTTCCGCGCAGCGCGTACACGACAAGGTTCTTGAGCCGATCGGAAACCGTGGTCGCGTACGGATTGACGATGATCAGCATCCGCTTGCTCGGGGCGTGCTCGCTGACGCCGAGCCGCGCCTCGAGGCGCTCGACGGGATCCGTGGTGGCGACGGCCATGCCCGACCCTCAACACCACCCGGTCGGTCAAGTTACGTGCGGCGCGGTACCGTTGGAGGTCTGGTTATACTTCTAGCCACATAGCTGTACGCATCCAGAGGGGTGGAGGGAATGGCCCTACGAAACCCCGGCAACCTCCCGCAAGGGAACGGTGCCAATTCCATCAGGCTCCAACAACAAGGCCTGGGAGATGTGGATAGGCGGTTTCATGGACCTCCGACCACTGACCCCGGCGGAGGTTTCTTCATATATGCCGCCAGAGTCACTTCGCTGCAAGGAATGCCAGACGACCTACCCGCTCGACGCGAGGTACGTCTGCGAACGCTGCTTCGGCCCGCTCGAGGTCGCCTACACGACGCCGGCTGACGTCGACCCCGGCGAGCTTCGGCGCCGGATTCAGGCCGGTCCCCACTCGATTTGGCGCTACGCCGACTTCCTGCCGCTCGCGGCGCCGCCCAAGGGCACGCTGCCGGCCGGCTGGACGCCGCTGCTGCAGGCCGATCGTCTCGCCGAGGCCCTCGGCCTCCGTGAGGTCTGGGTCAAGAACGACGCCGCCAACCCGACCCACTCGTTCAAGGACCGCGTCGTCGCCGTCGCCCTCGCCCGCGCGCTCGAGCTCGGCTACGAGACGATCGCCTGCGCCTCGACCGGCAACCTCGCCAACGCCGTCGCCGCCCACGCTGCGGCGGCGGGGCTCGAGTCCTACGTGTTCATCCCCGCCGATCTCGAGGAGCAGAAGATCCTCGCCACCGGCGTCTACGGCACGAACCTCATCGCCGTGCGGGGCAACTACGACGACGTCAACCGGCTCTGCACCGAGGTTTCCGGTGAGCACGACTGGGCGTTCGTGAACATCAACATGCGGCCGTACTACGCCGAGGGCTCCAAGACTCTCGCCTACGAGACCGTCGAGCAGCTCGGCTTCGAGCTGCCCGATCGGATCGTCGCGCCGATCGCCTCGGGGTCGCTGTTCACGAAGATCGCCCGCGGCTTCGAGGAGTGGCTGACGCTCGGGCTCGTGGAGGGCGAGCTGCCGACGTTCAACGGCGCCCAGGCGACCGGCTGCTCGCCGGTGGCGAGTGCGTTCGAGGCCGGTCAGGACTTCTGCCGCCCGGTCAAGCCGAACACGATCGCCAAGTCGCTGGCCATCGGCAATCCCGCCGACGGGCCCTACGCCCTCGACCTCGCGCGCCGGACCGGGGGCGGGGTCGACTCGGTGAGCGACGAGGAGATCCGCCAGGGCATCCGGCTGCTCGCCCGTACGACGGGAATCTTCACCGAGACCGCCGGCGGGGTGACCGTCGCGACGCTGGCCAAGCTCGCTGCGCGCGGGGACATCGATCCCGACGAGCGGGTCGTCGCCTACATCACGGGCGAAGGCCTGAAGACGCTCGACACGGTGCGCGGGACGTTCGAGACGATCGAGATCGACGCCTCGTCTGACGCCTTCGAGGCGGCGAGACAGCGCGACGTCGTTGCCGCCTGAAAGAATCCCGCGCCACTATGGCTGTGAGCGTGAAAATCCCCACCCAGTTGCGGGCCGCCACCGACGGCGCGTCGACGGCCGAGGTCGACGGCGCGACGGTCGGCGAGGTGCTCGACTCCCTGTACGAGCGCTTCGGCGAGCTGCGCAGCCGGATCGCCGAGGACGGCGGGCTGCGTCGGTTCGTCAACGTCTACGTCGGTGGCGAGGACATCCGGTTCCTCGACGGGCTCGATACCCCGGTCCAGGACGGCGACGAGGTGACGATCCTTCCGGCGGTCGCCGGCGGCTGATTGAGGTTGTACCGGGGCGCGCATGCGCGGCCCCGGCCGCAGGCGCGTGCGCCTGCGGGGTTGGGCCGCATGCGGCCCAACCACCCTGCTACTGCTGCTGGGCGACCCCGAGGCCGACGGGACAGCTGACGCCGGTGCCGCCGAGACCGCAGTAGCCGTTCGGGACCTTGTGCAGGTATTGCTGGTGGTAGTCCTCGGCGTAGTAGAACGGCCCGGCCTGGGCGATCTCGGTGCTGACCTCCGAGTAGCCCGCCGCGCGCAGGCGCTCGGCGAAGGCGGCCTTCGAGGCCTCGGCCTGCTCGCGCTGGGCCTCGGTCGTCCAGTAGATCGCCGAGCGGTACTGAGTGCCGATGTCGTTGCCCTGGCGCATGCCCTGGGTCGGGTCATGGCTCTCCCAGAACAGCGTGAGGACCTCGCCGAAGGAGATGACCCGGGGGTCGAACACGACGAGCACGGCCTCGGTGTGACCGGTCCGCGCGCTGCACACCTCCTCGTAGGTCGGATTCGGCGTATAGCCGCCGCTGTAGCCGACCGCCGTCGCATACACGCCGTCGGGCTGCCAGAACACCCGCTCGGCACCCCAGAAGCACCCCATGCCGACGATCAGCTGCTCGAGACCCTCGGGAAACGGGGGCTTCAGCGGCGTCCCGAGCACAGCGTGGCGCTCGGGCACGGGCATGGCCTCCTCGCGGCCGGGCAGGGCCGACGCGGGGTCGATCATCGTTGTCTTGTGGCGCATGAACAGCATGCTTCATAGCGTAGCTCCGAGGGCCGATAACCTCGCATGACGACGATGTCGCGCAAGCTCATCCTGCTCATCGGTGCGATTCTGCTCGCGGTCGTCCCGATCGTGGCCGGAGTCGTCCTGACCTCCGGCACGGTCGCCGCCCAGCGCGCCGCCTACACGCCGACCCCGGCGCCGCCGACCCCGGCACCGGCGAGGTCCACCGCGCAGCTGCCGTCCGGCCCCGGCGTGCTCGTCGCACTCGTCCGCCACGCCTCGACGATGCGGTCGTCTCCGGGGGGCGCGTCGCTCGGGCCCCTGCAGACGCACACGCAGTTCGGCTCGCCACAGATGCTGTGGGTCGTGAGCCGCAGCGGCCCCTGGCTCGGCGTGGTCAGCCCCCAGGCCGGCAACGGGCGTCTGGGCTGGATCCCGGTCGCGGCGGTGAGGCTGTCGCGCAACGCCTGGGAGATCAGGGTCTCGCTCGCTGCCCGGCGGGTCGAGGTGCTCGAGGGCGGCCGCGTGCTCCAGCGCTACACAGTGGCCATCGGCCGGCCGTCCGCGCCAACCCCGACCGGTCGCTTCGCCGTCACCGACCGGCTCCTCACCGGCGACCCGACCGGTCCCTACGGCTGCTGCATTCTCGCCCTCTCCGCCCACTCGCCGCACACCATCCAGGGCTGGAACGGGGGTACGCGGATCGCGATTCACTCGACGCCGGACACCGGCAGCATCGGCCTGCCGGTCAGCCACGGGTGCATGCGGCTGACGCTCGCCGAGGGCCGCTGGCTGCTCGGCCATGTTCCGCTGGCGACGCCGGCGCTGATCAGCAGCGCTTAGTGTCGGCGTCCGCGGCCGCGTGTCAGTCTCGCGGCCGTGGGGTAGCCAATCAGTACCTGAATTTCGAGCGAAAGGCACTGACATGGCTAACGATCTGAAGGGCAAGCGCATCGCCGTCCTGTTCACCGAAGGGGTTGAGCAGGTCGAGCTGACCGAACCGCTGAAGGCGGTCAAGGACGCCGGCGCCGACGTCGATCTCGTGTCGCTGGAGACGGGCGAGGTGCAGATGTTCAACCATCTCGACAAGGGCGAGACGATCGAGGCCGGAGTCGCGGTCGCCGAGGCCGATGCCAGCGTGTACGACGGCCTCGTGCTGCCCGGCGGCGTCGCCAACCCCGACGCGCTACGCGCCGACGAGAACGCTGTCAGCTTCGTCCGCGCGTTCTTCGAGCAGGACAAGCCGGTCGGCGCGATCTGCCACGCGCCGTGGCTGCTCGCCGAGGCCGACGTCGCCGGCGGCCGCACGGTCACCTCGTGGCCGAGCCTGCAGACCGATCTGCGTAACGCGGGCGCGGAGTGGGTCGACAAGGAGGTCGTCGTCGACAACGGCCTCGTGACGAGCCGCAATCCCGACGACCTGCCGGCGTTCTGCGCCAAGCTCGTCGAGGAATTCGCCGAGGGGCGCCACGAGCAGCGCGTCGGCGCGGGCCGCAGCGCAAGCGCGTAGGGAGGCGACGATGCCGCCACGTGGCGTGAAGCCCGCAACGAAGCGCGCTCGGCAGTACGAGCACATCAAGGAGAGCCAACTCGACCGTGGCGCCGGCGAGGGTCAGGCCGAGGAGATCGCGGCGCGGACCGTCAACAAGGAGCGGGCCCGGTCCGGCGAGTCGCGCCAGCGCTCGCGCACGTCCGTGCAGGACATGTCGTCCTCCCGGCGGGGGGGTCAGCGCTCGGGCACGAACCGGCCGAAGGGCCGAACCCGCGACCAGCTCTACAACCAGGCGCGGCAGAAGGGGATCGAGGGGCGCTCGAAGATGACCAAGGCTCAGCTGGAGCGCGCCGTCGACGGCCGCACGTAGGTCGCGGCGAGGCTTAGGGCTGGGATGCCGTATCGGAACCGGGCCGCTCCGCAGGGATGAGGAGCGGACCGGTTCCACCCTGGCTGTCGGTCAGGCGAAGAGTGGCAGTCGCCGTCGCCGGGCGAGCACGCCGACGCCGTCCTTGATCGAAGCGCAGACCTCGTCGTACTTGGCCTCCACGTACCCGTCGTCATCAGCCCGCGCCGGATCGCTGTCGATCTCGATCGCGTCCTGGAAGGCGGTGCGGATCTTCGTCGGCAGGGGCACCTCGGGAAGCAGGGCGGGGGAGATGCCCCATGGCACCTGGAGGGCGATCGGGAACATCTTCAACCGGGCGATGCGGTCGAGCTGCAGCCACCGAGCCAGGCGCTTGCCCGTGGCCAGCACCGGCATCGAGTCCGGGCCCCCGACGGTCGACACCGGCACGATCGGGACGCCGCAGCGGATCGCGAGCTTGACGAACCCCTTACGACCGGCGAGGACGACCTCGTCGCGTTGGGTCCACGGGCGCAGCGAGTCGCGCTCCCCTCCGGGCCAGAGCATGACGTCGCGGCCGGCGGCCAGTGCCGAGCTGATGCTGTCCGGCGCCGCGGGCAGGACGCCCATGCGCCGGAAATAGCCGCCGATGCCCGGTGCCGCCATGAGCGCGTCGTGAGCGGTGCCGTGGAGCGTCCGGGTGCGGCCGAAGTGGCGCCACCATTGGAACCCGATCGTCCACGCATCCCACACGAACGGCGCCCCCGAATGCACCCCGACGAGCAGGACCGGCGCCGGCGGGACGCGCTCCCAGCCTTCGATCTCCATCCGGAACCAGTAGTCCATGAGCGGGTTCCACAGATATTTCTGGCGCTCGATGAAGTCCCAGTCAGGTGCGTCGAGGTCCCACTGCGACGCGCGATCGGACACCCAGCCTGCCGCGCCGGACTGGCGGGCGCGGCGCTGGGACATCTTCTCCCGCGCCGCCGCGGCCTGTTCGTCAGCCTGACGGCGAACGGTCTCGTCGCGATCGCCGCCGCGCACGCGCGCGGGTTTGCGCTTCTGCTTGAGCTCGTCCACGTCTCCCTCTCCAATTGGCCGTTTTTCGGCGGACGGTATGAGGCCTACCCTCGGTGGGCCGCCTTACACGCCTGCGCGGGGAGCGGTCCGCGCTTGACGCCGACTGCGGCGTGACGGGCGCGTACTGCCAGAGCGGCGTCTCGTCGAGCTAGAGCGGCGTGTCGTCGAGCGCGGCCCGCAGGTCGGCGACCGACTCATACACCGCGGTCGCGCCGGACTCGCGCAGCTCATCGATGCTGAACCCGCCGCTGAGGACGGCGATCGTGCGCACGCCGGCCTTGCTCGCGGCGTGGATGTCCCAAGGGGAGTCGCCGATCATGATCGCGTCGCTGGGGTCCCCGCCGGCGCGCTCGAGCGCCGCGCGCACGAGGTCCGGCTCGGGCTTGGTCGCCTCGACGTCGGCCGAGGTCGTCCAGGCGTCGGCGAGCTCGCGCGCGTCGAGGAGGTCGAGGTAGTGCTCCACCTCGTCGGCCTTGGCCGAGCTGGCCAGGACGACGGTGTGCCCGCGGTCCTTCAACTCCTCGATCAGCGCTCGTGCCTGGTCCATCGTCTCGACCTCGTCGATCAGCTCGAGGTAGTGGCTCTTCTCGGCGGCGCGAAGGTCGTCGCCGTGCTGACGATCGGTCGCCTCGTCGGTGAGCGCGGTGACGAGCTGATCGCCGCCCATCCCGAGGTGCCGGTGGATGCGCCACACCGCGAGTGGGATCCCATGCGCGCGGAAGGCGCGGTGCCAGGCGATCGCGTGCTGGTAGTTGGTGTCGACGAGCGTGCCGTCGATGTCGAGGATGGCCACGGACATTCCCGTTGCTGTTACCCGCATCGCGGGGGTGAGTAAAACCGTCCCCTCGATCGGGCGGTCGGCGCGCGGGGAACATAATGTGCGCTCAGCGAGCATTTCGTGGCCCCCGGCGTCGGCGGGCAGTCGAGTGGAACATTTTTTGCGCCTCCATGTCGCTGGGTAGCTGACCGTCCATGGAAGAGACAGATCACGACGCCCTCGCTGACCAGCTCGAGGCCGAGGCCGACAAGCTCCAGCAGCACAGCGACGAGATTGGGCACGGGGTGAAGGACGCGCGGGAGGATTGGCAGCGCAAGCGCGCCGACCCAGGCGTCCCCGGCGCCCCGCCGAAGACCGCCGACGCGGACGACACGACCGCCGACGAGAGCGAGGCCGGCTGACCGCGCACCGCGCCGGCCCGAGCCTCCGGTGAGCGGTCCGGATCGTTACCTGCCGATCGGCGACTACGCCCTGGTCGGCGACTGCCACACGGCCGCCCTCGTCTCCCGCGAGGGGTCGATCGACTGGTGCTGCCTGCCGCGCTTCGACGCCGGCAGCGCCTTCGGCCGGCTCCTCGACGCCGATCGCGGCGGTTTCTGCTCGGTGCGGCCCGCCGACGACCGGCCGTGGGAGGTCTCACGCAGCTACCTCGAGGACTCGCTCGTGCTCGAAACGGAGTTCACCGGGGCCGGCGGTGAGGCCGCGCTCATCGACCTGTTCGTGATCCGCGATGACCCAGCGTCGCCGGTCGGGCGGGAGCTCCTGCGGGTGATCGAGGGCCGTCGCGGAACGGTCGAGTTCGAGATCCGGATCGCGCCGCGGTTCGACTACGGCGAGGTGCAGCCGCTCATCCGGCGCCACGGACTGCGGCTGCACAGCGCGATCGGCGGCAACGACGGGCTGGTCATCTTCTGCGAGCAGGAGCTCGTCGAGGATCCCGAGCACGAGCTCGTCGGCCGGGTGACCGTCGGCGCCGGCGAGCGCGTCCACCTGTGGCTGCGCTACACACCGCCGGAGCTGGTCGACCCCGACGAAGCCGGGCCTGAGCCCGGCGACCTCGATCGCGACCTCGACAGCACCCATCGCTGGTGGAGCGAATGGGCCAAGGCGATCTCGCTCGGGTCCCGCGACGAGGCCGGCGCCCGTCGCTCGGCGCTCGTGCTCAAGGCGATGACCCATGACCCCACCGGCGCGATCGTCGCCGCCCCGACGAGCTCGCTGCCCGAGGTCGTCGGCGGTGAGCGCAACTGGGACTACCGGTACGCCTGGGTGCGGGATTCGAGCTTCAGCTCCGAGGCGTTCGCCGAGATCGGGTGTGCGAGGGAGGCCGACGCCTTCCGGGCGTTCATCATGCGCTCCGCCGCCGGCTCCGCCGGGGACCTCCAGATCGTCTACGGCGTCGGCGGCGAGCGCCGCCTGTCCCCGCTCGAGCTCGGGGATCTCGAGGGCTGGCGCGGCTCCCGCCCGGTCCGGATCGGCAACAGCGCGGCCGGCCAACGCCAGCTCGACGCCTACGGCGAGCTCATCAACCTCGCCTGGCGGTGGCACCGCCGTGGCCACTCGCCGACCGACGACGACTGGCGGTTTCTCGCCTCGCTCATCGATCACGCCGGCGAGCTGTGGGATCAACCCGACTCCGGAATCTGGGAGTGGCCCGGCGAGCCCGAGCACTTCGTGCATTCGAAGGTCCAGTGCTGGTCCGCGCTCGACCGCGGAATCCGGCTCGCCGACGAATGCCTGCGGCGGGCGCCGACGCGACGCTGGAAGCAGGCGCGGGACGCACTCCGGGACGCGATCGAGGGCCGCGGGTACGACGGCGATCGCGGCGTGTTCGTGCAGACCTTCGACCGTCCCGAGCTCGATGCGGCGCTCCTCCTGCTGCCGACGGTCGAGTTCGTCGACTGGCGCGACGATCGCATGGTGCGGACGGTCGCCGCGATCCGCGAGGAGCTCGATGCCGGCGACGGGCTGATCTATCGCTACCGGCGCCAGGACGGCCTGCGCGGGACGGAAGGAGCATTTCTCTGCTGCTCGTTCTGGCTGGCAGAATGCCTCGCCCGTCAGGGCGAGCTCGACGACGCCCGGGCGGTCTACGAGTCCGCGGCCTCCGCCGGCAACGAGCTCGGGCTGTTCTCCGAGGAGGTCGACCCGCGCACGCGCGAGCTGATCGGGAACTATCCCCAGGGCCTCACCCACCTCGCGCACATCTCCGCCGCGGTGTGCCTCGCCGCGGTCGAGGGCTCGTCGTCGTCACGATGATCGCGGACGCCGCCGCGCGCGCCCCCGGCGTGTCAGGCGGAACGGCGCGCGAGCACCGTGGCGGCGGCGCCGGCGGCGACCGCCGAGGCACCGGCCAGCGAGCCGGTCCGGTGGCGGCTGAGCCAGGCCTGGACGCTGCCGCCGTGGGCGTCCTCGTCGAAGATCCCGTGGGCACCCTCGTCGTGGTCGCCGTCGACCGCTGTGAACAGGTTGACCGCCTTCTCGCCGTCGTAGGCCTGCTTGGTCTGCTGGCCGTTGACCGCCTTGCGCGCGAGGTACCACTCCGCGAGCCACGGCGCGAGCTTGTTGCCGAGGATCGTGTAGACGGTCGGCAGCCCGACGTACATCTCGCGGCGGCGATGGTGGGAGGCCCAGTAGACGGCGCGGGCCGCGACCTCCGGCTGGTAGATCGGCGGCACGGGCATCGGATGCCGGGGCATGCGGCTCAGGCAGTGGTCGAACTGGGGCGTGTTCATCCCCGGCAGCTGGACCATCGTCGCGTGGACTTTGCTGCCGCGGTTGCGCAGCTCGCAGCGCAGCGACTCCTGAAAACCCTTGATCGCGTGCTTGGCGCCGCAGTAGGGGGCCTGGAGCGGGATCCCCTGGTAGGCGAGCGCGGAACCGACCTGGACGATCGTGCCGTGGTCGCGGGGGAGCATCCGCTCGAGCGCGGCCTTCGTGCCCCACACCGTGCCGAGGTAGGTGACGCGCGTGGCTCGCTCGAACTCCTCGGCCGAGATATCGGGCAGATACGCGAACACCGTCGTCATCGCATTGTTGACCCAGATGTCGATCGGCCCGAGCCGCTCTTCGATGATTGCCGCGGCGTCCTGCACCTGGCCGTAATCGGCGATGTCGGTCTTCTGGGCGTACGCGTCGGCGCCGAGCTCGCCGACCTCGCGGGCCGCTGCGGCGAGCCCGGCCGCCCCCCGGGCGATGAGCCCGACGGCGGCGCCGTGGCGGGCGAACTCACGGGCGATCGCCCGGCCGACGCCTCCGGTGGCGCCGGTGATGGCGACGACGGGGCGGTCAGACATCGGCGTGGGCTCCGCGGTGGTCCACGCGGGGAAGCGGGAAGATCGATGGGGTATGAGTCGTGGTCGCAGGCATGTCCTTGGGGGGTACCCGAGCGGTGGGTGAGCTACGCATCGGGTGCTCGGGCTGGATGTACGACGCGTGGCGTGGCCGGCTGTACCCCGCTCGTGAGCCCAAGCGGCGCTGGCTCGAGCTCTACGCGCAGGAGTTCGACACCGTCGAGGTCAACGCGACCTTCTACCGCCTCGCTCGCCGGCCCGCGGTCGAGGGCTGGGTGGCGCAGACGCCGCCCGGCTTCCTGTTCGCCGTCAAGGCGAGCCGCTATCTGACCCACGTGCGGCGCCTGCACGACATCGACGAGGGGATCAAACGCTTCTATGCGCCGCTGGCGCCGCTGCGCGAGGCGGGCCGGCTCGGGCCGGTGCTCTGGCAGCTGCCGGAGAACTTCCACCGCGATGACGCCCGCCTGCAGGAGCTCCTCGACGCCCTGCCGGACGGACGGCACGCGATCGAGTTCCGCCACCCGAGCTGGTTCACCCCGCCGGTGCTCGCGCGGCTCTGCGCGCACGGCGTGGCGCTCACGATCGGCGACCACCCGGCCAGGCCGTTCGGGCTCCGAGAGGCGACGACATCGTGGATGTTCCTCCGCTTCCATTACGGCGCTCGGGGCCGGCGGGGCAACTACTCTGCGAGTGAGCTCGAGACGTGGGCACGGCGGATCGCGCAGTGGCGCCGCGACCACGCCGTGTTCGCCTACTTCAACAACGACTGGGAGGGTTTCGCGCCCGCCAACGCCGGCGATCTGCGCCGGCGCCTGGGCTCATGAGCGGCAGCCCCGGGTTCAGGAGCGCGAGCGCGACGGCGTCGCGTGGTCGACCGGGACGCCGAAGCGCGTGGCGACCTCGTCGGGGTCGACGTCCTCGCGGTAGCGCGCGTCGTCGTCTCTGCGGGTGAACAGCACGATGCGGTCGGCCTTGAAGGTCTGCATCGCGTCCTCGATCGCGTCGAGCGGGTCGCTTTCCCCGGTGTCGCCGCTCGCGCTGATCCCCGATGCATCGAGCGAGTCGACACTCCGCCGCCAGGTCTCCGACGCGCGGTCGATCGCGTCGTCGGCATCCGACACCCAGAAGCGGAGAGGGCTCGCCTGGAACGCCGGCGCGACGATCAGCGCCTCGACGGCATCGAGATCGACCTCGGCGGGCAGGGTGTCACGCAGCTCCTGAGCAGAGATCGGAGTGGCGGTGACGGCGAGAATCCTCATCGCCGTCTGCGTGCCCGCGGCGCGGGGGCCGGGAGTGGCTCGCTCTCGGCGCCGGGACGACCCTCCGGCGCGCGCTCGACGTTGCGCCGGAGCTTCTCGAGCGTACGGCGCAGGATGCGTGACACCTGCATCTGGGAAACGCCCACGCGGTCGGCGATGTCCGACTGCGTGCGGTCCTCGACGAAGCGCATGTGGAGCACGCGACGCTCCTCGCTCAAGAGCTCGCGGACCTTGGGGGCGACGGTGACCCGGGCCTCGGCGAGCTCGAAGCTGTCGTCCTCGTCTCCGAGCGTGTCAAGCCTGACCTGGGGGCTGCCGTCGTCGTCGTGGGCGACCGGCTCGTCGAGCGAGGCGGCGCTGAAGGCGCTGTAGGCCGCCTGGGCCTCGATGACCTCGGACTCTTCGATCTCGAGTCGCCGGGCGAGCTCGCCGGCGGTCGGCGTACGCCCCTGGCGCTCGCTCACCTCGCGAGTCGCCTTATGGACCGCGAGGCCACGCTCCCGCAGCCCGCGGGGCACATGCAGCGACCACGCGTTGTCGCGGAAGTAGCGCTTGAGCTCGCCGGTGATCGTCGGCACCGCGTAGCTGGAGAACGAGACCTGTCGGTGCTCGTCGAACCGGTTGACCGCCTTGAGCAGGCCGACGTTGGCGACCTGGACGAGGTCCTCGAGCGGCTCGCCGCCGCCGTAGTAGCGCCGCGCGAGCTTGCGCGCGAGGGGAAGGAAACGCCGTACGAGCGCCTCCCGTGCGCGCGGATCCCCGGTCCGCCGCAGACGGCGAAACAGAGCGCTCGTGTTGCGCTCCGGAGGGGCGATGACGCTGTCGTCCGACGGGCGTGAAGGGCTTGAGCGCATCCTCGTAGGCCTACCCGATCAGCGGCTCGGTAAACGGCCCGGCGGTCTGCGCCCGGCTACTCGTACATCGACTCGAAGATGCCCTCGTAACGGTCGTTGATGACGTTGCGCTTGACCTTGAGCGTCGGCGTCAGCTCGCCCCGGTCGACCGCGAGGTCATGGTCGAGGATGGTGAACTTCTTGATCTGCTCGACGCGGGCGTAGTTGGCGTTCGCGCGGTCGAGCTCCTTCTGCACGAGCTCACGCACCTCATCGGCCTCGGCGAGCTCGGCGAGGTCCTCGGGGAGCTCCCGCTCGCGCGCCCAGGGGACAATCTCCTCCTCGTCGAGCGTGATCAGTGCCACCGGATAGGGCTTGCGGTCGGCATACATCACCGCCTGCGAGATGAACCGAGACTGCTTGAGGTCGTTCTCGATGTTGGCCGGCGTGAGGTTCTTGCCACCCGCGGTGATGATGATGTCCTTCTTGCGGCCGGTGATGCTCACGTAGCCCTCGTCGTCGATCGAGCCGAGATCGCCGGTGTGCAGCCAGCCGTCGACCAGGGTCTCCTTCGTCGCCTCCTCGTTGTCCCAGTACTCCTTGAACACGTTCGGACCGCGCATGAGGATCTCGCCGTCGTCGGCGATCGTGATGTCGACCCCCGGCAGCGGCCGGCCGATCGTGCCGAACTTGATCGCGTCGAGCGTGCAGACGGTGCCGACGCCGGTCGTCTCGGTCATGCCCCAGCCCTCGAGCACCGGCACGCCGGCCGCGTAGAAGAACTCGAGGATGTCCGGAGCGATCGGCGCCGCGCCGGTCACGGCCTGGCGGAGCTGGCCGCCGAACAGCTGGCGCACTCGGGTGAACAGCTCAGCGTCGGCGCGCTCGAAGTGTGCCGCCATGTCCTCGGGGACGTCCTCGCCTTGCTCGCGGCGCCGCCGGACCTCGACCCCGAGCTTGATCGCCTGGCCGATCCGCTGCTGTTCCTCCTCGGAGGCCTGCTCGCGCATCGTGTTGGCGGCGGCGAACAGCTTCTCGAAGATCCGGGGGACCGATGGCAGGTAGGTGGGTTTGGTCTCGATTACCTCCTCGATGATCTTCTTCGGGTTGCCGCCGAAGTAGATGAGCGTCGTGCCCTGGTCGTAGGAGGCGAGCTGCGCGGTCAGCGCAAAGACGTGGGCGAGGGGGAGATACAGATAGGTGATCTCGCCGGGCTCGATGAACTCGAGCTCCTCGACGATGTGGCAGACCGACATCGCGTTGCCGTGGGTGAGGACGACGCCCTTCGGCGGTCCGGTCGTGCCCGACGTGTAGACGATCGTGTACGGGTCCTCGGGCGTGATGTCATCCCAGCGCGGCCTCAACACCGACGGATCGCCGTCGCGCCCCCGCGCGCGCAGGTCCGCGAACGGGAGCTCCCCGCCGCCGTCGATTCCGATCACGTGGCCGAGCGCGTCGAGCCTGTCCCGCACCTGCTCGATCTTCTCGGCCTGCTCGCCGTTCTCGACGATGACCGCGCGCGACCCGGAGTTCCCGAGCACCCACTCGCACTCCTTCGGCGAGTTGGTCGGGTAGACGGGGACGACGACCCCGCCGGCGGCGGAGATCCCGTAGCTGGCGATCGTCCATTCGATCCTGGTCTCGCAGAGGATCCCGACCCGGTCGCCGATCTCGATGCCGAGGCCGATGAGACCGAGGGCGACCTCCTCGATTGCCGAGACCATCTCCGCGTAGGTGAGCTCGTGCCAGCCGTCGCCGGAGTGGAAGCGCGCGGCAACGTGCTCCCCGAAGCGCTCGGCGGCGGAGGCCGGCAGCGCGCTCACCGTTGACGCGATGCCCCTGTCGTTCGCGGTGGTGTCGGCCATGGTCTCTCCTCCTCGGCAAAGTGAATGGGCTCGGCCGCATCGTCCGCTTCGACGCGCGCCGGATCAGCACATGATCCTGCCCGGACGCCGTTTCGTCTAACGATCGGGCCGCCGGCGTGCTTCAGAGGCGCCTCGTTTGGGTAGCTGTAGCCCGCTGTGAGTCCCCTGTTGTTCGTCAATTGGCATCGCCTCAACCGGCGCTTCCGGGCGCTCATGTGGCTGCTCGCCGCCGGCTTGGCCATCGTCGTGCTGTTCCACGCGGTGCCCACCCAGGCCCACAACGACACGGCGCGGCAGCGGCTCGCGCCGACGTACACGGCCCCGGCGTACACCGCTCCCGCCGCGGGTCATTCGTCCACCGCCCAGTGGAGTCCGTGAGTAAGAGCCGCTAACATCGGGCGGGCCAGCATGTCCCACTCGAGGCGAGTTGCACTACTGGCGCTGCTGCTGATCGGGGGGTCGATCAGCTACGCGTCCGCGGCCCTGGCCGCTCCCAGCATGAAGCTCGTGCGCTATCACGGCTTCAGCGTCAGCGTGCCCCGGTCCTGGACGGTGTACGACCTCGGGCGGGCGCCCACGACGTGCGTGCGCTTCAACCGCCACGCGGTCTACCTCGGCGTGCCCGACCGCAACCAGCGGTGCCCCGCGCACTCCGTCGGGCGGACCGAGTCGATCCTCATCTCGCCGCTGTCGGCCGCCGGGGCCGGAGCGGGCGCCCGAGCGCTCCCCCTCGGCGGCGCGGAGACCGTCGTGCACCGGCGCGGCCTGTCGATCGCCGCGACGTGGGGCCGCGACCCGGCTGAGATCGCCCGGGCGCTCGGCCTGCGCGGACCGCTGCGGCCGGCGCCCGCGACGCCGGCTCGCGCTGCCCATCTCGCCGCCGTGCCCGTCGCGCACGCCGCGGGGGTCACCTACACGGGCCGCGGCTTCGACGCGTGCTCGGCGCCCAGCACCCAGGTGATGTCCGACTGGGCGAGCTCGCCCTACCGCGCGATCGGGATCTACATCGGCGGCGCGAACATGGGCTGCTCGCAGCCGAACCTCAGCGCGAACTGGGTGCGGACCGAGGCCGCCGCCGGCTGGCGCTTCATCCCCACCTACGTCGGCCTCCAGGCCCCAGCGACGTCGTGCAGCTGCGCGACCATCACCCCGAGCAAGGCGGCCGCCCAGGGGACCGCGGCGGCATCCGACGCGGTCGCCCAGGCGCAACTGGTCGGGATCGGCAAGGGCAACCCGATCTACTTCGACATGGAGGCCTACGGGTCCGGGAGCTCGAGCACCGTGCTCGGCTTCCTCGCCGCCTGGACGGCCGGGCTGCACGCCGCCGGCTACCTCTCCGGGGTGTACTCGAGTGGCGCCTCCGGCATCAGCGACCTCGTCAACCAGTACGGGACGACCTATCAGGAGCCCAACGACCTGTGGATCGCCGATTGGAACGGCAGCCGGACGGTGAGCGACCCTTACGTCCCGATCGCCGATTGGGCGAGCCACCAACGGGTGCACCAGTACGACGGCGGCGCCAACGTGACCTACGGTGGCGACACGATCAACATCGACGGTGATTACCTCGACGGTGCCACCGCCGGGCCGGGCACGGGCAGCTCGGTCGCGCTGTTCGCGGACGGGACGTTCATCCAGGTGAGCGGAGTGCCCTACGTCTACCGGATCGCCGGCGGTGCTCCGCTGTATGTGAGCAGCTGGACGGCATTCGGCGGCCCGCAACCTGTCACCGCGGTCACGCAGCAGCAGCTCGACTCGCTGCCCGACGTGCCGCTCGACGGCACGATGCTCGAGTCGACGAGCGGTCAGCTATATCGCGCGGCCGGCGGTGCGGCGCTGCCGGTGAGCAACGCGGGCGTGCTCGGGACGACGGCCGCCCCGGTGCTGATCGATGCCTGGGACATCGCGAACGCGGGCACACCCCTCGCCCATCTCCAGACGCTGCCGGCCACCGGCACCGTGGTCGAGGGACTGCCGTCGAAGACGTATTGGTCATTCCAGCCCGGCGGCCGCCGCGCCATCTCCGCCACTCCGGGGGCCATCGCTGTCAACGATGCCGCGCTCGCGCCGTATGCGATCCTGCCACCGACGACCGGGGGCACGAGCCCGGCGGTCGTGCCTCACTGCGTTGTGCCGGCGCTGCGCCACAAGACGATCAATCAGGCCAGGACCGCCCTCACGCGGGCCCATTGCCGCCTCGGCACGATCCATCGCCCGCGTCACCCGCCGCCGCATCACACCCTGCGCGTCGTCGCCCAGGGTGCCCGGGCGGCGAGCCGCCACGCGGCGGGCTACCGGGTCGCGCTCACGGTGCGCTGAGCGACGCCCTCAACGCTCGCCGTCGAACACGAGCCGTGCCCGCGAGCCTGCGGCGTCCGCCGTGAACGTCGCGGTGGCCGGGCTGAGCGTGAACTCGATCAGCTCGCCGTCGGCCCTTACGAGCAGCCGCCGGCCACCGTCGCGCACCTCGGCGATCACGCCGGGAACGGTGACCGCGAGGTAGCGCACGGTGACGGCGAGACCGACCGTCGGCATGACGCGCAGGGGCATCGTGTGAGCGGCGCGCCCAGCGGCCGCGGTGTCACTGCCGGGACGGCTATGCCTTCGGAGCGGCGCCGTTCGGCAGGCGATAGCCACGCTCGGCCTTGGTGACCTCGCCGGCCTTGGCCAGCCGCGACAGCGTTGTGCTCACGCTCGCCCGGCCGAGTCCCGTCGCTTTGGCGACATCGGCAGCGGTCATCGCGTCGCCAGAGGAGAGAGCGCCGAGGACGGCGCCCTTTGTCGAGCCCGAGGCGCCGCGGCTGCTGCGGGCACGGGTGCTGCTGCCTGAGCCCGAGCGTGCGCGCGACGCACGCGGCGTCGCGGAACTGCGCGGCTTCGACGTGCTCGAGGTGCTCTTGGCAGAGGAGTCACTGCTGTCTGAACCGCCAAGGGCGATCAGCGCCTTGCGCAGTTTGTCGACCTCGCCCAGGAGCTGGTCGAGGCGGGTCTGGATGTCTCGGCGGATTTCACTGATCATGACTTTTGGTCCCTTTTGTTCACGGTTTACAGACACGATCGTACTCACCTCTAGCCTTCGACCCCGATGTCAGGCATTGGTGTCATGCGCGAGGGACCGCTGCACGCGGCAGTGAAAACATGGCTCGCCCAGCCGGGCGACCGCGTCGAGGTGCCGGTGGGACGTTTTGTTGTTGACCTCGTCAGGGCCGATGGGGAGCTCGTCGAGGTGCAGACGGGGAACTTCGGCGCCATGGGAGGAAAGCTCGACGCGCTCCTGGATCAACACCGGGTGCGGATCGTCTACCCCGTCGCGGCCCAACGCCGCATCGTGCGGGTCGACAGCGCCGGCGAGGTCACCGCCGTGCGTCGCTCACCACGCCATGCCGGGATCGTTGATGTGTTCGATCAACTCGTGTTCGTGCCCTCGTTGCTCAGCCATCCCAACCTCATCGTCGAGGTGCTGCTCGTCCGCGAGGATCACGTCCGTGGGGTGGCGCCGGTGTCCAGTCGCCGCCGTACGCGTGACCCCGGGGAGCGACGCCTCGTCGACGTCCTTTCGCGAATCGAACTGCGCGATTACGGTGATCTGCTCGCGGTGTTGCCGCCGCTGCCGAGCGAGCCGTTCAGCACGCGTGAACTCGCCGAGCTGCTCGGTTGCCGGATCGTGCTCGCTCAGCGGGCTGTGTACTGCCTGCGCGTCGCGGAGATGATCGAACCGGCCGGGCGTCGCGGCCGGACGCCGCTGCACCGCCCGCGGCTCCCAGGCCCGGCTATGCGAACTCCGGAGCCTGCCAGCCCGGCATGACCTCGGGCAGGCCGTCGCTGACTCGGTCGGGGAACTCAGGCGCGCGCTTGTCCAGGAACGAGGTGACACCCTCGACGGCGTCGGCCGAGCCACCGCGCGCGACCATCCCCCGCGAGTCGGCCCGATGGGCGAACATCGGGTGCTCGGCGCCGAGCATCCGCCACATCAACTGCCGGGCGAGTGCGACCGACACGGGCGCGGTGTTCTCGGCGATCTCCCGGGCGAGCCCGTGGGCGGCGTCGAGCAGCTCTCCGGCGGGATGGACGCTGCGCACGAGCCCGCCGGCCAGCGCCTCGGAGGCCGGGAACACCCGGCCCGTGGCCACCCACTCCATCGCTTGGCTGATCCCGACGAGCCGCGGCAGGAACCAGCTCGAGCACGCCTCGGGGACGATGCCGCGCCGGGTGAACACGAAACCGAAGCGCGCGTCCTCGGACGCGAGCCGGATGTCCATCGGCAGGGTCATCGTTGCGCCGACTCCGACCGCTGGGCCGTTGACGGCGGCGATCACCGGCTTGGTGCAGTCGAACACGCGCAGGGTGAAGCGCCCGCCGCCGTCCCGCCGGGGAAGCCCCTCGCCGCCGGGACGGTTGAACGTCTCACCGCCGCCGGCAAGGTCCGCGCCGGCGCAGTAGCCGCGGCCGGCTCCGGTGACGATCACCACGCGAACCTCATCGTCGGCGTCGGCGCGGTCGAAGGCATCGATGAGCTCCTCGCCCATCGTCGGCGTCCACGCGTTGAGGCGCTCGGGACGGTGCAGGGTGATGAGGAGCACCCGGTCGGTGAGCTCGGTCGTGATCTGCTCGTAGGCCACCGCTTCTATTCCTTTCGTCGATGTTCGACAATCATGCCCCGTGAGGAGCACGAGGATCATGAGGGGCGAAGTCGCATCCCAGGCCGCAGTCGCCGCCGCCCTGGTGATCATCGCCGTGCTGCTCGCGCTCGACCTGTTCGTCTCGCGCAGCGTCGTCCTCGTCGCACTGATGATCGCCGCCCCGCTGCTGTGCGGGCTGTGGGCCTCGGTCCGGGCGACGAAGCTGATCGGCGCGCTCGTCGTCCTGCTCGCGGCGCTGTCGATCCTGTGGGACCCCCAGCCCTCCGCCTCCCGCTACATCATCCGGCTCGTCGTCGTCCTCACCGGCTCGGTGTTCGCCGTCCTCATGGCCGGCTACCGGGCACGGATGGTCACCGAGGCGACCCGCATGCGCGTCCTCGCCGACATCGCCGAGGTCGCCCACGGCGGGCGGTCGGCGCAGGAGATCGCCGCCGCCGTCGCCGATCTCGTCGTCCCCCGGGTGGCGAGCTTCTGCGTCATCGACGTCGTCGGCAGGAATGGCGAGATCGAACGGGTGGCGGGCGCGCTCGACGGTGACCCCGAGCTGATGCGTGCCTTCCTGCGCCGGCCGCCGAGCCCGGCGGCGATCCCCGGCAGCGCCGCCGCGAGCATCGTCCCGAGCCACACCCAGCTCATCGCCGACTACGACGACGAGGCGCTGCGCCGCCTCGCTCACGACGAGGCCGACCTCGGATTCCTGCATCGGCTCGGTGTGCAGTCGGCGGTCCTCGTCCCGCTCGTGGGCCGCAGCACCGCGATCGGCGCGATCAACCTCGGCACCCGGGCTCCCCGCCGCCCGTTCGACGCCGACGACGTGCGCTACGCCGAGACCCTCGCCGGGCGGGTCGCGCTCGCGCTCGACAACGCCGCGCTCTCCGATGAGCTTCGGCAGACCGAGCGCCAGCTCCAGGCGATCCTCGGCACCCTCGACGCCGCGGTCACCGTCCGTGACGTCCGCGGCCAGATGGTCTACGCCAACCAGGCCGCCGCCGATCTGCTGAAGCTGCCGAGCGTGGAAGCGCTGCTCGCGCTCGGACCCGGCGAGATCATGGGTCGCTTCGACGTCTACACCGAGGACGGCGAGCCCGTCTCCCTTCAGGATCTGCCCGGCACGCAGCTGCTCGGCCGGCGGCCGACCGAACCCGGCCCGGCGCTCGTGCGCAACGTCGTCCGTGTCACGGGCGAGGAGCGCTGGCTGCTCAACAAGGCGACCGCGGTCACCGACGACGCGGGCGAGGTCGTGATGGCCGTCAATCTGATCGAGGATGTGACCGACACCAAACGTGCCGAGCTCGCGCAGCGTCTGCTCGCGCGGACCGCGCGGACGCTCGCCGAGGTCGCCGACGTCCCCCAGACGATGCAGGCGATCGCCGACGCCGCCGTCCCAGGCCTCGCGGACTGGGCGGGCGTCGACCTGCTCGACAATCGCGGCGAGATCGTCTCGGTGGCCGTCGCCCACCGCGACCCCGAGACGGTGCGCATCGGGCGCGAGGTCCGCGAGCGCTGGCCGCCGCGACTCGACGGCGACCAGGCGGTCTCGCAGGTGATGCGCACGGGCGAGGCGCTGCTGCTGGCCGAGATCGACGAGGCGCGACTCGCCCAGAGCGCCGAGACCCAGGAGGAGCTCGACCTTCTCCTCGCCCTCGGGCTGAAGTCGATGATGATCGTGCCGATCACCGTGGGTCTGCGCATCCTCGGGGCGATCAGCTTCGCCTCCTCGACCTCACGGCGCTTTGACGCCCGCGACCTCGATCTCGCCCGGGATCTCGGTGGGCAGGCCGGCATCTTCATCAACCACGCCCAGCTCGGGGCCGAGCAGACCCACATCGCCCGCACGCTCCAGTCGGGTCTCATCCCGGATGTCCTGCCGACGCTCACGGGCTGGACGGTGTCGACCGCCTACCGCGCCGCCGGCCGCGCGAACGAGGTCGGGGGAGACTTCTACGACATCGTGCCGACCGGCGCCGGCTGGGTGGCGGTGATCGGCGACGTCGTCGGGAAGGGGGCGAGGGCGGCGGCGCTCACCGCCCTCGCGCGGCACACGCTCGCCGCGATCATCGGCACAAGCGGGGACGTCGGCTTTGCCCTGCGCGTGCTCAACCGCAGGCTGCGCGACGACGAGCAGCAGTTCAGCAACATGTGCACGGTCGCAGCGCTCCATGTGAGCGAGGACGGACGCGCCCATGTGTATACGGCCGGCCACCCGCTGCCGGTGCGCCGCCGGCGCGGACTCGTCGAGGAGATCGGCACGCCGAGCCCGATGCTCGGCTTCCTCGACGAGGTCGAGATCACCGGGGTGGAGGTATCGGTCGAGCCGGGCGACCAGCTCATCCTCTACACCGACGGCGTGCTCGATGCGGTGCGGGGCGGCGAGCGCTTCGGCGAGGAGCGGCTGCTCGATGTCATCGGGCGGATGCCGACGGGGCGTGACGGCGAGCTGGCCGGGACGCTCGTGGCCGCGGTCACCGACTTCGTCGACGGGGAGCAGAGCGACGACATCGCCGTGCTCAGCCTGGTCCGCAGTCCGGTCCGTGTCGCCTCGGTGACCGGCGGCGAGGGGGGCTGAGGACGATGCCGAGCGCGGACCGATCCGGGCCGGGCGGCATGGCCGTCCGTGAGCTTCCTCGCGACGAGCGCTGCGCCGCGGCCGCTCGGCGATTCGTCGCCCAGCAGCTGTTCGGCGAGGTCGCCGGGGAGGTGCTCAGCAACGCGATGCTCGTGGCCAGCGAGCTCGCCACCAACGCGTACCGCCACGGCAAGGGCCGCATCGAGCTGCGCGTCGCCCGGACCGGCGAGCGGATAAGGATCGAGGTCGCCGACGACGGCGTCGGGGTGCTCGTCGAGCCTCGCACCGAGCCCGGCGACGTCACCGGCGGATGGGGCCTGCGCGTCGTTGAGGAGCTCGCTTCCGACTGGGGGGCCTCGGGCACCACCACGAACGTGTGGGCCGAGCTCCGGCTCGGTTGAGCGCACGCGCCTGATGCCCGCGCTCCTCACCGTCGGGGTCTACGACTGGGATCTCGACCACTTCCTCGGCGCGCTCACCGAGGCCCGCGTACGCCTGCTCCTCGACGTTCGCCAGCGGCGCGGTGTCCGGGGTCCCCAGTACGCGTGGGCAAACGCGCGGCGGCTCCAGGCCGCGCTTGCCGCGGCCGACGTCGGCTATCGCCACCTCCCGGAGCTCGCGCCGACGACCGAGCTTCGCCACCTCCAGTACGCCGAGGACGCACGCCAGGGGGTCGGCAAGCGCTCGCGAGTCGCGCTCGCCCCCGCGTACGTCGCCCGCTACACGGAGGAGATCCTCGACTGTGCCGACATCGATTCGGTGATCGCGGTCATTCGCCAGGCGGGGACCGCCGCGCTGTTCTGCGTCGAGCGTGACCCCGAGGCCTGTCACCGCTCGCTTGTCGCTGCCCGGATCGGCGAGCGCGCCGGCATCAGGGTGACCCATCTGCGCCCCGGGTAGGACCGAGGAAGCGAGCCCTCGCGCGGGCCGGAAGGCGGCGAGCGGCGGACTTCGGCAAGGTTATGTCCGCCGATGGCGGTGACCGAGCGGCTTGTCGGCTCGCTTCCCGGACGACGTGAGAGGAAATGGAGCCCCGAGCATGAGCGAGATCGCACCCTTGACCGAGCGCCCCGCGTGGCGGGCACTGCGAAGCCACCACGCCGAGCTCGCCCCTCGGCATCTCCGCGAGCTGTTCGCCGCCGACCCCGAGCGCGGGGAGCGGCTCACGGTCGAGGCGCTCGGGCTCTACCTCGACTACTCCAAGCACCGGATCACCGACGAGACGATCGGGCTGCTGCTCGAGCTCGCCGAGCAGTCGGGTCTGCGTGAGCGGATCGACGCGATGTTCCGCGGAGATCGCATCAACGTCTCCGAGGGCCGGTCGGTGCTCCACGTCGCGCTGCGGATGCCACGCGAGGCGACCCTCGTCGTCGACGGCGTCGACGTCGTCGCCGAGGTTCACGCCGTGCTCGATCGGATGTTCGCCTTCGCCGAGGCGATCCGCTCCGGCGAGTGGACGGGCCACACCGGACGTCCGATCCGCAACGTGGTCAACATCGGCATCGGCGGCTCGGACCTCGGGCCCGTGATGGCCTACCAGGCGCTGCGGCACGTCTCCGACCGGCGGCTCACCTTTCGCTTCGTCTCCAACGTCGACTCGACCGACTTCGTGGAGGCCACCCGCGACCTCGACCCGGCCGAGACGCTGTTCATCGTCGCCTCGAAGACGTTCACCACCCTGGAGACGATGACCAACGCCCAGTCGGCCCGCGACTGGACGGTGGCCGCGCTCGGCGACGAGGCGGCGGTCGCCCGGCACTTCGTCGCCGTCTCGACGAACGCCGAGGCCGTGCGGGAGTTCGGGATCGACGAACAGAACATGTTCGGGTTCTGGGACTGGGTCGGAGGGCGCTACTCGATGGATTCGGCAATCGGCCTGTCGACCGCGATCGCCGTCGGCCCTGCGCACTTCCGTGAGATGCTCGCCGGCTTCCACGCCATGGATGAGCACTTCCGCACCGCGGACTTCGGCGTGAACCTGCCCGTCCTCATGGGGCTGCTCGCCGTCTGGTACCGGGACTTCTTCGGCTGCCAGACCGTCGGAGTGATGCCCTACGAGCAATACCTCGAGCGTTTCCCGGCCTATCTCCAGCAGCTCACGATGGAGTCCAACGGCAAGCACGTGACCGTCGACGGCGCGCCCGTCGGCGCCGACACCGGTGCCGTCTACTGGGGCGAGCCGGGGACCAACGGCCAGCACAGCTTCTACCAGCTCATCCATCAGGGGACGACGATCATCCCCGTCGACCTGATCGGCTTCGCCCGGACGCCCAACCCCCTGCGCGACCACCACGACCTCCTATCCGCAAACGTGTTTGCCCAGGCCCAGGCGCTCGCGTTCGGCAAGACCGCGGAGGAGGTCCGGGCCGACGGCACCGCCGAGGCGATCGTGCCCCACCGGGTGATGGAGGGCAACCGGCCGACGAGCGTGATCCTCGCCGACATCATCAGCCCCTACCGGCTCGGTACGCTCATCGCGCTCTACGAGCAGAGCGTGTTCGTGCAGGGCACGATCTGGAGCATCGACTCCTTCGACCAGTGGGGCGTCGAGCTCGGCAAGGTGCTCGCCAAGCAGATCGCCCCCGAGCTCGAGGCCGAGGCCGAGCCGGACCTCGGCCACGACTCGTCCACCAACACGCTGATCCGGAAGTACCGGCAGCTCAAGACCGCCTGAGGAGGCGACAACGATGGCGACCTCACAGCCAATGCAGCTCGGGATGATCGGATTGGGACGGATGGGTGCCAATCTCGTCCGGCGCCTCATGCGTGACGGCCACTCGTGTGTCGTGTATGACGTCAACGCGGACGCCGTCGCCGGGCTCGCAGCCGAGGGCGCCACCGCGACGAGCTCGCTCGAGGAGTTCGTGGGCAAGCTCGGGACGCCGCGGGCGATCTGGGTGATGGTCCCGGCCGGCTACGTCCAGGAGACCGTCGACAAGCTCGCCGGGCTGTGCGACGCCGGCGACATGGTGATCGACGGTGGCAACTCCTACTACCGTGACGACCTCACTCGCGCGGCGCAGCTCGGCGAGCAGGGGATCCACTTCCTCGACTGCGGCACGAGCGGCGGCGTATGGGGGCTCGAGCGCGGCTACTGCCTGATGATCGGCGGCGAGGACGAGCAGGTGGCCCATCTCGACCCGATCTGGAAGACGATCGCGCCCGGCGAGGGGGAGGTCGAGCCGACGCCGGGCCGTACCAAGACCGACGGCACTGCTCAGGACGGCTATCTGCACTGCGGCCCCAACGGCGCCGGGCACTTCGTGAAGATGGTTCACAACGGCGTCGAGTACGGGATGATGGCCGCGATCGCCGAGGGCCTCTCGATCATCCATCACGCCAACATCGGCAAGCACCAGCAGGAGATCGATGCCGAGACGACCCCGCTGCGGGATCCTCGCTACTACGAGTACGACATCGACGTCGGCGAGGTGGCGGAGGTGTGGCGCCGCGGTTCGGTCGTCGGCTCATGGCTGGTCGACCTCACCGCCCATGCACTCGCCAACTCGCCGAAGCTCGACAAGTACACCGGCCGGGTGTCCGATTCCGGCGAGGGCCGCTGGACGATGATCGCCGCGATCGAGGAGGGCATCCCCGCACCGGTGATCGGGGCGGCGCTCAACGAGCGCTTCGAGTCGCGCGGGCTCGGCGCGTTCACCGGTCAGCTGCTGTCGGCGATGCGCAGCGCGTTCGGCGGCCACGCCGAGAAGGAGAAGTAGCGGGACGACGTATGGCATTCCGGGCGCCGGGGACCTCACGGCACGTCGATGGGCGAACCCCGGGTGCGGGAGGGAGGCGGGATGATCCGAACCCGGGGTCCACGGCGCGACGGAGCGGGAGCAGGGAGAGACTCCTCGCCCGTCGAGGTGGGGCGGCGGATCGAACCGTCTCGATGATCCTTGTGCAGGGAACGGATCCTGTCGACGACGTTCCGTGCATACAGTCCCACCTCAGCGTCCTCGCGCGCAATCCGTAATTAACCCGGTCCTTCCGTTGCAGGCCTAGCAACATGAACGCCGCAACCTGCGTGCAAATTCGGCCAGCCCCTGCCACCGCAGCCTGCGCGCAGGATATTGTCCCGACGCTCGCCCCACCGGTATCGCACGGCCCAGCCCCTGGGCTGCCGCTCACGCTGACGGACGACTCGGAGGACGGCGGCCGTCAACGCCCCACTCGACGGCCGCCGCCTCACTCCCGTACGGCATATGCCCCCAACCGAGTCAACGAGCGGCTCCCCCGAAAGTTGCGGCCTTGGGCGGGGGCCTTGGAAAGCGCGCCCGGCACGATTCGAACGTGCGACCTTTCGCTCCGGAGGCGAACGCTCTATCCCCTGAGCTACGGGCGCGGGGATCGCTGGCCAGAGCCGCGATGATGGTCATCGTACCGTGCAGATCGCGATCATCTCCGACACGCACATGCCCCGCGGGTCCAGGCGGCTTCCCGATGGCTGTGTGGAGCGGTTGCGTGCGGCCGATCTGATCCTCCACGCCGGCGACCTGATGCGGCTCTCGGTCCTGGCCGAGCTTGAGTCGTACGGTCGCGTCTGCGCGATCCACGGCAACGTCGACGACGAGTCCGTGCGGGCTGTGCTGCCCGAGCGCCGGGTCGTCGACGCCGCCGGGGTGCGGATCGGGATGATCCACGACGCCGGGCCGGCCGGGGGACGGCTCGACCGCCTCCGAGCGCGCTTCCCGGACGCGGACGCCGTCGTCTTCGGCCATTCCCACCTGCCGCTGCACGAGCAGGCGCCCGCCGGCTTTCAGATCTTCAACCCCGGCAGCCCGACCGAGCGCCGCCGCGCGCCCGTCCCGACGATGGGCCTCGCGCAGGTCACCGACGGGTCGATCGCCTTTGAGCTCGTGGAGCTCGGGCTGGCAGACTGAGCAGCCGTGGACCTCTCCGTGTTCTTCGCCGGGACCGCCGGCTCGATCCCGACCGCCCGCCGAGGCCTGCCCGCGGTGCTCGTGCGCCGCGGCGGCGACCGCATCCTGTTCGACTGCGGGGAGGGCACCCAGCGCCAGCTCGTGGGCTCGGTCGGCCTGACGGACCTCTCGGAGATCTTCATCACCCACTTCCATGCGGACCACTGGCTCGGACTGCCGGGGATGCTCAAGACCTTCGACCTGCGTGGGCGCGAGCGGCCGCTGGCCATCCACGGCCCGCCGGGTCTGCGGGAGCTCGTCGTCGTCGCGCTGCGGCTCGCCGGTCGCGTGCGCTTCGAGCTCGAGCTCGTCGAGCTCGAGCCGGGGGAGATCCTCGCCCGCGACGGGTACCGAATCGCCGCCGTCCCCGTCAGCCACCGGACGACCGCGTACGCCTACGTGCTGTTCGAGGACGAGCGGCCGGGCGTGTTCGACCCGGCGACGGCGGTCAGCCTCGGGATCACGCCCGGCCCCGAGTTCGGGTGCCTCCAGCGCGGTGAGACGGTCCGCGGGGTGGCGCCGGCGCAGGTGATGGGGGAGTCACGGCCGGGCCGCAAGCTCGCGATCTCCGGCGACACGCGCCCGTGCGAGAACCTGCGGATCGCCGCCCACGGTGCCGACCTCCTCATCCATGAGGCGACGTTCGCACGCGACGAGGTCGACCGGGCCGACGAGACCGCGCATTCGACGGCGGAGCAGGCGGCGACGCTGGCCAAGGAGGCCGAGGTGCGGATGCTCGCCCTCACCCATTTCTCCACCCGCTATCCGGTGAGCGTCCTGCGGGCCGAAGCCCGGGCGATCTTCGAGCCGACGGTGCTGCCCCGTGACTTCGACACGATCGACATCCCGTTCCCCGAACGGGGCGACCCGGAGCTGATCCGCTGGGAGGACCGCCCCGAGCCTGTCGCGGACGTGTCGCCGTGACCCTGCGGGCCTGGGAGCGTGTCGAGACCCGGCGCATGATCCTCGAGCGGGTCCGTCCGGCGCACGCCGACGAGCTCTACGTCCTGCTCAGCGACCCGCGGGTCGCCCTCACGCTGTTCCCGACGGCGCTCCCGCCCTCGGAGGTCGAGCTGCTCCAGCACCACGCGTCGAAGCTGGCCCATTGGGACAAGTTCGGCTTCGGCATGTGGCTGCTGCGCGACCGGGAGACCGGAGAGATGGTCGGCCGCGGCGGCCTGCAGCACACGTTCGTGGCCGGCACGAACGAGGTCGAGGTGGCCTGGGCGATCGTGCCCGACCGCTGGGGACAGGGGTTGGCCACGGAGCTGGCCCAGGCGTCGGTCGCGCTCGGCTTCGACGATCTTCGCCTGCGGGAGATCGTCGCCTTCACGCTGCCCCACAACGTCGCATCTCGCCGGGTGATGGAGAAGTCCGGCTTCGAGTACGAGGGGCCGATCGTGCACGCCGGCCTCCCGCACGTGCTCTACCGGCGGCTCCCGCCCGCGTAGGCGGAGCGTCGACGCGCTCGATCCGACGCGCGCCCGCGATGATGTCCCCACCCATCCGCGGGCGTTGCTAGCCTCCTCGCAGTCGGCCCCTTTAACCCGGTCCCGTGAGGCTAGGAAGGAGCACGTTGGCAGATCGGACGGTCGTGCTCGACCGCGATGACATACGCCGCACGCTTGTGCGGATCGCCCACGAGATCGTGGAGAAGAACCCGGACGGTGCGATCGCGCTCGTCGGCATCCAGCGTCGGGGCGCCCACCTCGCCCAGCGGCTCCACGTCCTCACCGGCGAGCTGTTCGCCCATCGGGTGCCCCTCGGGTTCGCCGACATCTCCTTCTACCGCGACGATCTGGCGATCCGCCCCGCCTCGCCGATCGTCCACGCCACCCAGCTCGACTTCGACCCGCGTGAGCTCACCGTCGTGATCGTCGACGACGTCCTCTACACCGGTCGCACGGTCCGTGCGGCGATCGACGAGGTGTTCGACTACGGCCGGCCGGCGCGCGTGCAGCTCGCCGTGCTCATCGACCGCGGCCACCGGGAGCTTCCGATCCGGCCCGACTACGTCGGCAAGAACATCCCCACCTCCCAGGACCAGCGGGTCAACGTGCGGGTCGAGGAGGTCGACGGCTACGACGAGGTGACGATCGGGCCGGCCGAAGAACCGAGGATCAAGGCGGCATGAACTCGAGCGCGCATCACAAGCATCTCATCTCGATCGACGATCTCGACCGCGCGGGCATCGAGCGGATCCTCGATCGCGCCGAGTCGTTCGCCGAGGTGTCCGGCCGGGAGATCAAGAAGGTGCCGGCGCTGCGCGGGCGCACGGTCGTCAACCTCTTCTACGAGGCGAGCACGCGGACGAGCTCGAGCTTCGAGCTCGCGGCCAAGCGGCTCAGCGCCGACGTCGTCAGCGTCCGCTCCGCGGGCTCGAGCGTCGACAAGGGCGAATCGCTCAAGGACACCGTCCAGACGCTCTCGGCGTACGACCCGGCGGCGATCGTCATCCGCTCCCCGCACGTCGGCGCCGCCCAGCTCGTCGCGGGCTGGACGCCCGCCTCGGTCGTCAACGCCGGCGACGGCAAGCACGAGCACCCGACGCAGGCGCTCCTCGACGTCTTCACCCTGCGCCGCCGGCTCGGCTCACTCGACGGGGCCAACATCTGGATCGTCGGCGACGTCCTGCACTCCCGGGTCGCCCGCTCGGACATCCTCGCCTTCACCCATATGGGCGCGGCGGTGACCGTCGCGGGCCCGCCGACGCTCATCCCGCGTGACATCGAGGCGCTCGGCTGCGAGGCGACCGCGAGCATCGAGCGGCTGCCCGACGCGGACATCGTCTACGTGCTGCGGATGCAGCAGGAGCGCATGACGGACTCGTTCGTCCCGTCGCTGCGCGAGTACGCGCAGCGCTATCAGGTGAGCGCCAGCCGCCTGTCGAGCGGGCAGCTGCTCATGCACCCCGGGCCGGTCAACCGCGGCGTCGAGCTCTCCGCGGACGCGATCGACTCGCCGCAGGCGCTGATCGGCGACCAGGTCAAGGCCGGGGTCGCGGTGCGCATGGCGGTCCTCTACGAGCTGCTCGTCGGCTCGCCGATCCTCCAGGCGGTGGCGTGAGATGACGGAGTCGACCCCGCGGCTTTTCCAGCGCCCGCTGCCGCCCGCCGAGCTGCTCATCCGCGGCGCCTACGCGATCGATCCGCGCACCGGGCTCGACGACCCGCACGACATCCTCGTCCGGGACGGGGAGATCGCCGAGATCGGAGCTCCCGGCACGCTCCCCGAGCCGCCGGCGGGCGAGACGATCGACGCGGCGGGCAAACACCTGTTCCCCGGCTTCATCGACCCGCACGTGCACCTGCGCACCCCCGGGCAGGAGTACAAGGAGGACCTGGCCAGCGGTACCGCCTCGGCGGCGGCCGGCGGCTTCGTCGCCGTGATCGCAATGCCGAACACCGATCCGGTGATCGACGACGCGCCGCTACTGCGCTCGCTCGTCGAGGGCGCGCAGCGTGAGGCGAGCGTCCCGGTCGGGTTCCTGGCGGCGATCACCCACGGGCTCCGCGGCGCAGAGCTCACCGAGATGGCCGCGCTCCGCGACGCCGGCGCCCTCGGGTTCACCGACGACGGCAAGCCGGTCGTCTCGGCCGGGATGCTGCGCAAGGCGCTCCAGTACCAGCGCCTGTGCGGCGGCGTGATCGCTCTCCACGAGGAGGACCCGGCCCTCTCCCGGGACGGCGTCATGCACGAGGGCGCGATATCGGCCCGCCTCGGGCTCGCCGGCATCCCCTCGATCTCCGAGTCGACAATGGTCGCCCGCGACGGCGCGATCGCCGGTTACGAGGACGCGCGTGCCCACTTCCAGCACCTCAGTTGCGTCGAGTCGGTGCAGGCCCTCGCCGCGGCCAAGGCGGCAGGCGTCCGGGTGACCGGCGAGGCCACGCCCCACCACCTGACGCTCACCGACGACGTCGTCCGCACCCTCGACAGCCGCTTCAAGATGAATCCTCCGCTGCGCACCGAGCAGGATCGCAGGGCGCTCGTCGAGGGGCTCCGCACCGGGGTGATCGACTGCATCGCCACCGACCACGCGCCGCACGCCCGCCACGAGAAGGAGGTTCCGTTCGAGGTCGCGCCGATGGGCACGACCGGGCTCGAGACCTCGTTCGCGGCGCTCTACACCGAGCTCGTCCTCCCCGGTGAGCTCGAGCTCGAGCTGATCGTCGAGCGGCTCACGTGCGGCGGCGCGCTGTACGGGCTCCCAGTGCCGCGGCTCGCCAAGGGCGAGCCCGCCAACCTCTGCCTCGTCGACCTCGAGTCGAAGTGGGAGGTCGGCGCCGATGGATACGTCAGCCGCTCGGACAACTGCTGCTTCCACGGCCGCACGCTGTACGGCCGCGTGATGCTGACCGTCGCCGCCGGCCGCGTCGCCTTCCGGCGGCCCGCGCTCGTCGAGGCAAGGGCCCTGAGCCGATGAGCCCGACCGGAGGGGCCTACGTGCTGCTCGCCGACGGCACCCGCTTTGACGGGGTCGGCTGCGGCGCCGACGCCCACGCGGTCGGCGAGATCGTCTTCACAACCTCGATGTCCGGCTACCAGGAGGCGATGACCGACCCGAGCTATGCGGGACAGCTGATCACCTTCACCTATCCGCAGATCGGCAACTACGGCGTCTCGAGCGAGGCGATGGAATCCGACCGGATCCACGCCCGGGCGGCGATCATGCGCGCCGCCGTCGACCGCGAGGACGCCCCCGGCTGCGAGCGCGGATGGCTGTCGTGGCTCACCGACTGTGGCATCCCGGCGATCACCGGCCTCGACACCCGGGCGCTCGTGCGCCACATCCGGGACGCCGGGGCGATGAAGGGCGGCCTCTTCCCGGCGCGGATGAGCGAGGCTGAGGCGCTCGCGTTGATCGCCGCCGAGCCGGAGATGAGCGGCCGTGACCTGGCGCGCGAGGTCACGCCGAGCGAAATGACCGTCCTGCCTCCGACCGCCGGCACCGGTCCGCGAATCGCCCTGATCGACACCGGAGTCAAGCTCTCGATCCTCCAGAACCTCCGCGCGCGCGGGGCGACGGTCGAGCTCCATCCGTGCACCGCGGGTGCGCGGGAGCTCACACAGAACGACCCCGACGCGATCTTTCTCGCCAACGGGCCCGGCGACCCGGCCGCACTCGACTATGTCGTCGCCACGGTGCGTGAGCTCGTCGGCCGGCTGCCGGTCTACGGGATCTGCCTGGGCCACCAGATCCTCTGCCGGGCCGTCGGCCTGGAGACCTACAAGCTGCCCTTCGGCCACCACGGAGCCAATCACCCGGTCAAGGATCTGACGACGGGCCGCACCGAGATCACGAGCCAGAACCACGGCTTCGCGGTGCTCGGTCCGGGCGGGTCGCCGACGATCGACCGCGACGAGCCCGTGCGCTGGGAGACCGATTTCGGCGCCGCAGAGCTCACCCACATCAACCTCTACGACCGCACCGTCGAGGGCCTCGCCCTGCGCGACGTGCGCGGTGCGACCGTGCAGTACCACCCCGAGGCGGGACCCGGCCCCCACGACGCGCTCTACCTGTTCGACCGGTTCGTCGAGGAGATCGCCGCCGCCGCGTGATCTCGTGCCCCGCCGCGACGACATCCACAAGATCCTCCTGATCGGCTCGGGGCCGATCGTCATCGGCCAGGCCGCCGAGTTCGACTACTCGGGCACTCAGGCCTGCCGCGTGCTCATGGACGAGGGCTACGAGGTCGTGCTCGTCAACTCCAACCCGGCGACGATCATGACCGACCCCGAGGTGGCGAGCGTCACCTACGTCGAGCCGCTGCTGCCCCGGACCGTCGCCCAGGTCATCGAGCGCGAGAGGCCCGATGCGCTGCTGCCGACCCTCGGGGGTCAGACGGCGCTCAACCTCGCCAAGGCGCTGCACGAGGACGGGACGCTCGAGCGCCACGGGGTCGAGCTGATCGGCGCCAACTACGAGGCGATCGACCGGGCCGAGGACCGCGAGCGCTTCCGCACGACGATGACCGAGGCCGGACTGCGCGTGCCGCGCAGCGCGATCGCCCACAACGTGGCCGACGCACGCGCGGCGGTGGCCGAGGTCGGGCTGCCGTTCATCGTCCGCCCGGCCTTCACGCTCGGCGGCCGCGGCGGCGGGATCGTGCGCAGCGAGGACGAGATCGAGAAGATCGTCGGGCGGGGCTGCAACGCCTCGCCGATCGGTCAGGTCCTGATCGAGGAGTCGGTGCTCGGCTGGGGCGAGTTCGAGCTCGAGGTGATGCGCGACCACTCCGACAACGTCGTGATCATCTGCTCGATCGAGAATCTCGATCCGATGGGCGTCCACACCGGCGACAGCGTCTGCGTCGCACCGCAGCAGACGCTCACCGACAAGCAGTACCAGGCGCTCCGCGACCAGGCGATCGCGGTCATCCGCGCGATCGGGGTGCAGACCGGTGGCTCGAACGTCCAGTTCGCCGTCAACCGCGAGACCGACGAGATCGTCGTCATCGAGATGAACCCGCGCGTGTCGCGCTCGAGCGCCCTGGCCAGCAAGGCGACCGGCTTCCCGATCGCCAAGATCGCCGCTCGGCTCGCCGTCGGCTACACGCTTCAGGAGATCCCCAACGACATCACCCGCGCGACGCCGGCGAGCTTCGAGCCGGCGATCGACTACTGCGTCGTCAAGTGGCCGCGGTTCGCGTTCGAGAAGTTCCCCGGAGCGGAGTCCGGCCTGACCACGCACATGAAGTCGGTCGGCGAGGCGATGGCCATCGGCCGGACCTTCAAGCAGGCGTTCGCCAAGGCGCTGCGGTCCCGCGAGCTCGACCTCGAGCCGCTCTCTCCGACGAGCGAGGAGGCGCTCCTTGCCGAGGTTGCACGGCCCGGTGCCGAGCGCTTCGATCATCTGCTCGCGGCGCTGCGCCGGGGCGTCCCGCTCGACGAGCTCCACGCGCGCACGAGCATCGACCCGTGGTTCCTGGCCGAGCTCGCCGAGCTCGTCGCCGAGCCCGAGGCTCCGTTCGCGGGGGAGCGGACGTTCAAGGCGGTCGACACCTGCGCCGCCGAGTTCGCCGCCGAGACGCCCTACTACTACTCGGGCTGGGAGCGGCCGGGCCGTGACGGCATCGCGCACGAGGTTCGCCGCGGGGAGCGGCCGAGCGTCGTCATTCTCGGCTCCGGGCCGAACCGCATCGGTCAGGGAATCGAGTTCGACTACTGCTGCGTCCACGCCGCCCAGACCGTCCGCGAGCTCGGCCGCGATGCCGTCATGGTCAACTGCAATCCCGAGACCGTCTCGACCGACTACGACACCTCGGATCGGCTGTACTTCGAGCCGCTCACGCTCGAGGACGTGCTCGGGGTGTGCGAGATCGAGCAGCCCGAAGGTGTCGTCGTCCAGTTCGGCGGCCAGACGCCGCTCAAGCTCGCCGCCGGCCTGCACGCGGCCGGAGTGCCGATCCTCGGCACCGATATCGACGCGATCGACCTCGCCGAGGATCGAGCCCGCTTCGGGCCGCTGCTCGACCGTCTCGGCTACAAGGCGCCGCCGTACGCGAGCGCCCTCTCCGAGGCGGAGGCGCTCGAACGCGCTCCGGACGTCGGCTTCCCGCTGCTCGTGCGCCCGAGCTACGTGCTCGGCGGCCGGGCGATGGAGATCGTCTACAGCGTCGACGGTCTGCGGGAGTACCTCGACCGGGTCGGCAGCAAGCCCGGGGCGACGATCTACCTCGACCGTTTCCTCGAGGACTCGATCGAGGTCGACGTCGATGCGCTCTGCGACGGCGAGGACGTGTGGATCGCCGGGATCATGCAGCACGTCGAGGAGGCCGGGATCCACTCCGGCGACTCGGCCTGCGTGCTGCCCCCGCACTCGCTCGGCGAGGAGATGCTCGAGCTCATCCGCGAGCAGACGACCGGGATCGCCCGGGCGCTCGGAGTCGTCGGACTGCTCAACGTCCAGTTCGCCATCCACGGCGAGGAGGGCCTGCACGTGATCGAGGCCAATCCCCGCGCGTCGCGCACGGTGCCGTTCGTCTCCAAGGCGATCGGGCTGCCAATCGCCAAGCTCGCCTGCCGCGTGATGCTCGGGGAGAAGATCGCCGACCTCGACCTGCCCCGGGACACGAGCAACGGCCACGTGTGCGTCAAGGAGGTCGTCCTCCCGTTCGACCGCTTCGCCGGGGCCGATGCCCTGCTCGGGCCGGAGATGCGCTCGACCGGCGAGGTGATGGGCATCGCCCACGACTTCCCGACCGCCTTCGCCAAGGCCCAGGCCGCGGCCGGGATGACCCTGCCGGCCACCGGCACCGCGTTCATCACCGTCGCCGACGGCGACAAGGCCGCGGCGACCGGGATCGCCACCTCCCTGCACGACCTCGGGTTCGAGATTATCGCCACCCGCGGCACGGCCCAGGCCCTGCACCGCATGGGCATCCCGGCGCGGCCGATCAACAAGATCGGGGAGGGCTCCCCGCACGTCGTCGACTGGATCGAGCGCGGCGAGGTCGACCTCGTCATCAACACGCCGGTCGGCACGGGCGCGCGCACCGACGGCTATGAGATCCGCTCGGCCGCGATCGCCCGGGGGATCCCATGCATCACGACGATGGCCGGAGGCATGGCCGCCGCCCGGGCGATCTCCGCCGCCCGCCGCCACGAGCCGCAGGTCGTCTCCCTACAGGAGATCCACGCGCGGACCTCGGAAGTGCATTGAGCGCCGGCCCGGCGAGCGCCGACCGCGTCCGGGGCCCGTTCGGCCGCCGCAGCGTCACGATCACCGGCCGCGAGCAGCATGGGGTCTACACCGTTCTCTGCGCCGCCGACCCCGACGGGCCCCGCCCGCAGGCCGGGCAGTTCTACATGCTGAGCGCCGCCGAGCGCTGGGGTGGGGGAGACGGTGAGCGCCCGTTCCTGCCCCGGGCCTTCAGCGTGCTGCGGGCGCCGGCGGGTGGCGACGAGCTCCAGTTCCTCATCGAGGACGTCGGACCGGGAACGAAGCGGCTGTGCGAGCTCGGGCCGGGCGACGGGCTCGGGATCCTCGGTCCGCTCGGGGTCGGCTTCCGCCGGCCGCGCTCCGGCCGCGCTCCGCTGCTCGTCGGTGGTGGGGTGGGGATCGCGCCGTTGGCGATCTGGCAGGACGAGCTGGCCGCTGCGGCGGAGGGAGCGACGCCGCCCCCGGTGCTGCTCGGCTTCCGCGACCGGGCTCGGGCGCAGGGCGCCGCGCTGCTCGCCGGCGCCGAGGTGGCGACCGACGACGGCAGCGTCGGCCACCACGGGCTCGTCACCGCGCTCCTCGCCCGGGAGCTCACCGGGCCGGGCGCCGAGTCTCCGGGCCTCGAGGTCTACGCCTGCGGCCCGCCGGCGATGCTCGAGGCCGTGCGCGAAGCGTGCGCGCAGGCCCGGACCCCGGCCCAGCTCGCGCTCGAGTCAGGCATGGCCTGCGGGTTCGGCGCCTGCTTCGGGTGCGTCGTGCCGACCCGCGGCGGCTACCTGCGGCTGTGCGTCGACGGGCCGGTGCTCGACGCCGAGCAGCTCGACAGCGCCGTCGTCGCCGGGGCGGGGCACTGACGGGGATGACCGCGCTCGGCACCGGCGCAGCGGTCGACTTCTGCGGAGTGAGGTTTGCCCACCCGATCCTCAACGCCTCCGGGACGTTCGACGCGATCGCGGCCCGGCGCGCGTTCGGCGACGAGATGCTCGCCGACTTCCCGTTCGCCGGCTTCGTCTCCAAGACGGTGACGCTCGCCCCGCGGCAGGGCAACCCTCCGCCGCGGCTGTGGGAGCTGGCGGGGGGGATGATCAATTCGATCGGGCTCCCGAACAAGGGGCTCGAGGGCTACCTCGCCGACGATCTGCCCGCGCTTGCGGAGCTGCCGGTGCCGCTGATCGTCAACGTCATGGGCTTCCGCCGCGAGGAGGTCGGCGAGCTCGTGCGCGCGTTCGCCGAGCAGTCGGAGGTCGCGGCGCTCGAGCTGAACGTGTCCTGCCCCAACGTCGAGACCGGCATGGTGATGGGGGCCGATCCCGGCGAGGTGGCCGCGCTGCTGGACCACGTGCGGCCACTGACGACCAAGCCGTTGATCGTCAAGCTGACGCCGAACGTGGCTGACGTGACCGTCGTCGCCCGGGCGGCGCAGGACGCCGGAGCCAGCGCGCTCTCGCTCATCAACACCATCCGGGGGATGGCGCTCGAGCCGCGCAGCGGACGCCCGTGGCTCGGCGGGACGACGGGCGGCGTGTCCGGCCCTGCCGTGCGGGCGATCGCCCTCGCGCAGGTCCACGCCGTCCGCGAGGCGGTGTCGATCCCGCTCGTCGGCATGGGCGGCGTCGCGCGCGGCACCGACGCTCTCGATCTACTGCGCGCAGGCGCTGATCTCGTGGCCGTCGGAACAGAAAATTTCCGCGATCCGCGAGCTGGGATTAGGATCGCGGACGAGCTCGCGGATCTCCGCGCAAACAGCGGGAATCGACCTTGGGGGTAGGGGTCTTACGTCTCCGCACCCGTTTTCAGAGCCTTGTGCCTTTGCGCACGTAAAAGCACCTGCAAAGCGGTCCTATTCCCCCAACCATCCTCGACAATGCTCGACCTCAGCTTGAGGTCGAGTCGAATATCGGCCTCTGACCTTGATCGCGTGTGCTCAAGATGTATAGTCGCCGCCCATGCCGCCGGTCAGTGAATCGCTCTCCAAGCCCATCGCTGCGCCCGAGCGTTCCCTCCACCAACGCATGGAGGCGCTTCAGCGCGCGAACGACATCCGCAGCCGGCGCGCGCAGCTCAAGCGCGACCTCAAGGCCGGCCGCCAGCCGATCCACGAGTTGCTGCTCGAGCCGCCCGACTACCTCGAGACGGCGAAGGTCTTTGACCTGCTGCTCGCGGTGCCGAAGTACGGGCGCGTCAAGGTGAACAAGATTCTCACCCAGTGCCGGATCTCGCCGAGCAAGACGATCGGCGGCCTCTCGCAGCGCCAGCGGACCGAGCTGGTCGCCCTGATGCGTCGCCGCTGAGCGGCCCACCGGGACGGCTCGAGCGCGCAACGTCCGCGGATGGCCGGAGTGTTCGTCATCACCGGGCCCTCCGGGGTCGGCAAGGGCACGCTCATCCGCGGGCTCCTCGAGCGCGTGCCCGAGCTCGAGCTGTCGGTCTCGGCGACGACCCGCGGGCCCCGGCCGGGCGAGACCGACGGCGCCGACTACCACTTCCTCTCGCCTGAGCGCTTCGCCGAGCACGTCGCGGCCGGCGACTTCGTCGAGCACGCGACGTATTCGGGCAATCGCTACGGCACGCTGCGCTCCGAGCTCGAGCGCCGGCTTGCCGCCGGGGCTCCGGTCGTGCTCGAGATCGAGGTTCAGGGCGCCCGTCAGGTCCGCAGGTCGATGCCCGAGGCCGTGCAGGTGTTCATCGCACCCCCGTCGATCGAGGCGCTGCGCGCGCGGCTCGTCGGGCGCGGGACCGATGACCCCGAGCAGGTCGACGCGCGCCTGCGCACCGCGGTGCAGGAGCTCGAGGCCCGTCCCGAGTTCGGCTACGTGCTTGTCAACGACCGGCTCGAGGACGCCACCGACGAGCTCGAGCAGATCGTCCGCCGGTCGATGCGCCCGGCGGGGGAACGCGCCCGCTAACCTTCAGTTTCTCCGACCCCCCGGCAAAGGATTGACTGAGAGCCGTGATCTCCCCCCGCATCGACAAGCTGCTCGACCACGTCGACTCCGACTACGCGAGCGTGATCGTCGCCGCCAAGCGCGCCCGGCAGATCAACTCCTACTACCACAACCTCGGCGAGGGCACGTTCGACGAGTTCCCGCCGCCGATGGTCGACACCCGCTCCAAGAACTACCTCACGATCGCGCTCGAGGAAGTCGCGCAGGGCAAGCTAAAGTACCACTACCGGTAGGGGAGAGAGAAAGGCACGCTCGCGATGGCCCGGTTGCTCCTCGGTGTGAGCGGCGGGATCGCGGCCTACAAGGGGCTTGAGACGGCGCGGCTTGCCGTGCGCCGCGGTCACAGCGTCCGGGTTGTGCAGACCCCGACGAGCGAGCGCTTCGTCGGCCGGGCCTCGTTCGAGGCGATCACCGGCGCGCCCGTCCTGCTCAGCGAGTTCGAGCCCGACCACGCCCGTGGCGCCTATCCGGGCGAACCGCTGCCCGGACGGGCGCCGATCAGCCACCTCGCGCTCGTCGAGCGGGCCGAGCTCTATCTGATCGCGCCGGCGAGCGCGAACACCGTGGCCAAGCTCGCGCACGGTCTCGCCGACAACCTCGTGACGACGGCGGCGCTCGCCGCCGCCTGTCCGGTCGCAGTCGCCCCGGCAATGAACAACCGGATGTACCTCAGTCCGGCGACACAGGCCAACCTCGAGCTCCTCGCCGCGCGCGGAGTGCGGGTCATCGAACCGGTCGAGGGCGAGCTCGCCTCCCACGGCGAGCACGGCATCGGCCGGCTGCCCGAGCCCGACGCACTGCTCGAGGCGTGCGAGCGGCTGCTCGCGCCCCCGACCCTTCCCGGGGTCCGCGTGCTGGTCACCGCCGGCGGCACCCGCGAGCCGATCGACAGCGTGCGCTTCATCGGCAACCGCTCCTCGGGGCGGATGGGCGTGGCGCTCGCCCGGGAAGCCGCCCGCCGCGGCGCCGAGGTGACGCTCGTCGCAGCCAATCTCACGGTCGCTCCGCCGCCCGGCGTGCGCGTCGTGACCGTCGAGACCGCCGCGGAGCTCGGCGAGGCCTGCGAGCGCGAGTTCGATCGATGCGATGTGCTCCTGATGGCCGCCGCGGTCGCTGACTTCCGCCCCGCCGAGGCGGCCGCGCACAAACTGAAGAAGGACGCCGGTGTGCCGACGCTCGCGCTCGAGCGGACCGCCGATGTGCTCGGCGGGCTATCCGCGCGCCGGCGCACCGGACAGGTGCTCGTGGGATTCGCGGCCGAGCACGGCGACGGTGCGATCGCCTATGCGCGCGGCAAGCTCGAGCGCAAGCGCCTCGACGCGATCGTCGTCAACGACATCTCCCGGCCCGGGATCGGCTTCGACGCCGGAGAGAACGAGGTGACGGTCCTCGCCGCAGACGGAGAGGAGCGGCAGGTAGCCAGGACGAGCAAGGAGCAGGTGGCGCGGGCGATCCTCGATGAGGTCGCGCGCCTCCGCTGGAGGGAGGAGGAGCATGGAGCCGCCCGAGGGCGCGCCGGCAGTCCCGCAGGAGCTTGAGTCGTTCGCCGCTGTCGCGCGGCGCATCTCGGAGAACGTCGGCAGGGCGGTGCAGGTCCGTCCACAGACGCTCACCCATGTGCTCGTCGCGCTGCTCGCCGAGGGTCACGTGCTCGTCGAGGACTATCCCGGCGTGGGCAAGACGGCGCTGGCCCGGGCGGTCGCCCGCTCGATCGACTGCCAGTTCGCGCGCGTGCAGTGCACCTCGGACCTGCTGCCCGCTGACGTCGTCGGCACCAACGTCTACGACCAGCGTGAGCAGCGCTTCGAGTTCCGGCCGGGACCGGTGTTCGCCAACATCGTGCTCGTCGACGAGATCAACCGTGCCTCGCCGAAGACGCAGTCGGGCCTGCTCGAGTGCATGCAGGAGCGCCGGGTGACCGTCGATGTCCACACGCACGAACTCGCGCGGCCGTTCCTCGTGCTCGCCACCCAGAACCCGATCGAGTTCGAGGGCACCTACCCGCTGCCCGAGGCCCAGGTCGACCGCTTCATGGTCAAGATCTCGCTCGGCTATCCCGCGCGCGACGCCGAGGTCGGGATGCTCGCCGACCATGAGTCCGGCGACAAGGTCCTCGCGCTCGGGCCGGTTGCGACCGCGGCCGAGGTGCTCGCCGCCCAGGACGCCGCCGCCCGGGTCAAGGCCTCGGACGCCCTGCGTGAGTACGTCGTACGGCTCTTGTGGCGCACGCGTGAGGATCCCCGTGTCGAACTCGGAGCGAGCCCTCGCGCCGGCCTCATGCTGCTGCGCGCCGCCAAGGCGCTGGCCATGATGCAGGGGCGCGACCACGCCCTCCCCGACGACGTTCAGGAGCTCGCCGCACCCGTGCTCACCCACCGCGTCGTGATCGCGCCGGAGTATCCGCGCTCGGTGGGCCTCGACGTGATCACCGACGCCGTCGCCGGGACGCGCGCGTTGTGAGGCGCGCGGCCGGAGTGACGCTCTTCGGGGCGATACTCACGCTCGCCGCCCTGACCTTCAACTCCGCGCCGCTGTTCGTCCCCGGCGTCGCCTTCGTCGTCCTCGGCGTCGTGATCCCGGCCTGGGTGGTGTTGTGCGCCCAGGGCGCACGGATCAGCCGCGAGCTCGCTCTCGAGCGCACCGTCGAGGACGAGCCGGTCACGGCGATGCTGCGGATCCGGCGCGGGCCGTTCGGGCTGCCCGGGGCCGAGGTTCTCGATCCGCTCGGCGGGCGCGCGGTGTCGGTGAGCCGGTCGCTGTCGCTCCTCTCCGGGCGCACCGAGGCCCGCGTCGCGGTGACCACGTGCTTTCCGCGCCGCGGCGTCCAGCGGCTCGGTCCGCCGGTCGTCGTCGTCCGCGACGTGCTCGGCCTTGCCCGGGTGCAGGTCGACGGCGCGGGGGGGATGACGCAGGTGCTCGTCCTACCCCGGACCGAGCCGGTCCGCTGGAGCGGGGGCGGGCGTGGCGCGCGGACCCGCCGGGGGGACGCGGCCAGCAGCGCCGAGCCATTCGCCGCCGTCGACCTCGACGGTCTGCGGCCCTACCGGGAGGGAACGCCCGCTTCGCGGATCCACTGGCCGGCCGTCGCTCGCGGGGCGGGGCTGATCGAGCGCAGCCTGCGCCCCGACGGTGACACCCGGCCGCTCGTCGTGCTCGACGCTCGTGCCGCCGCGGCGCCCGAGCACCTCGACGCGGCGGTGCGCGCTGCGGCATCGCTGACCCTCGAGCTCGCCCGCACGAGCGGCTGCCGTCTGCTCCTGCCCGGCGAGCGGCGCTCGCTGGGCGTTGAGCCCGACCTCATCGCCTGGCCCACCGCGCACGCCCGACTCGCGATGGTGCAGGACGGGCCGGGAACGCCGGCGCCGGCGCTCGCCCCGGGCGCGCACCTCGGGCTCGTGTTCTTCGTCGCGGCCTCGAGCGAGCGCGTGCGTCCGCCGGCCGCCGGACCGAGCGCCCGGATCGTCATCGTCCTGCCGACCGCGCTGCTTCCCGGGGGCGGCCCGGCGCCGAGCTTCGAGGTGTCGGGTTGCCGGGGCTTTGCGCCCCGCGCCCTGCCCGGTGCCGCCCGCGAACGCGCCGGGGGGCGGGCGGCGTGAGCTCGACGGCCGTTCTCGAGCTGCCGGGAAGCTCCTACGAGCTGCCCCGCGAGTCGGCGCCGGTCGGCCGGCGGGGAGTGGTGCGCCTCGCGGCGTTCACCCTGCTCGGGGTCTACGGCGTCCTGCGCTGGGCGACGCTGCTGTCGCCCGCGCCGGGCGCGCGCCTGTTCGGGCTGCTCGGCCTCGCCCTTGTCGTCGCGGGGCCCGTCGGCTGGCTGCGAGGGCGCCGTGCCACCGCCGCGCTCGTCGCGGCGCTCGTTGCCGTGCTCGCCCTGCTCGCGCTCGCCGGCATCCCCGTCGCCTGGATCGTCCACATGCGGATCGCGGTCACGGCGCGGGAGATCGGCGACGGGCTCGGCGCGCTCCCGCACGTGCTCGTGCCCTACGGCGGGATCAACGAGACCGTTCGGCTCGTGACCGTGCTCGGCGCGGGGATCCTGCTCCTCGACGGCGCGCTCGTCCTCGCCTGGACGCCCCCCGAGGCCGGCGAGGGCCGCCAGGCGATCGCGGTGCTCCCCCTCGTCGTGCTCGCGGTGCTGCCCTCGACGCTCGTCCGTCCGTCGCTCGCCTACCTCCACGGCCTGCTTCTGTTCCTGCTGCTCGCCGCCTTCCTATGGGGCGAGCGCGTCGGTCGCTACGAGCTGCCCCTCGCCGCCGTCCTCGCGCTGCTCGCCGCCGTCGTCGGGCTGATCGCTGCGCCCGCGCTCGATCGCCACTCGCCGTGGCTCAACTACCAGTCGATCGCCGGCTCGCTCACCGCGCAGGCTGTCGACCGGTTCGACTGGGCCCAGCGCTACGGCCCGCTCAACTGGCCGCGCGACGGCCGCGAAGTGCTCTCCGTCCGCGCCGTCCAGCCGGACTACTGGAAGGCGGAGAACCTCGACGTCTTCAACGGCATCGGCTGGTCCTCGGGTTACGCGCCGCTCAACTCGGCACCCCCGCCGCCCGACGCCGCCCAGGTGGCGAAGTACTCCCAGACGATCGAGGTGACGATCCGCGCGATGCGAACCTCGGACGTCATCGGCGCCGGGTTCTCCGCCCTGCCCCAGCATCTCGACCAGGGCGTCGTCGCCGGCCCGAGCCAGGGCACGTGGACGACGCTCAGCGAACTCGCCCCGGGCGACGCCTACACCGTGCGCGCATATTCGCCGCATCCGACTCCGGTCGCGCTGCGCGCCGCGGGCACGCTGCCGACGAGCGTCGCCCTCGCCGGGTACCGCACGGTCCTGCTGCCGGTCGCTCCCAACGCCCCGGGCGCGCCGGAGATCGTCTTTCCGTCCTTCCACACCGGGGGCGCGGCGACGAGCATCGCCGGCGTGTACGGCTACAACGGCGAGGCGCTGGTCACGAACTCGCCCTACGCCCGGGTCTACGAGCTCGCCCAGCGGCTCGCCGCCGGCGCCCTGACCGAGTACGACTACGTCTCCGCCGTGCAGGCCTACCTGTCGCGGGGGTTCACCTACGACGAGAACCCGCCGGTGCGGCCCTATCCGCTCGTCAGCTTCCTCTTCCAGGATCACCGCGGGTACTGCCAGCAGTTCGCCGGGGCGATGGCCCTGCTGCTGCGCATGGGCGGCGTGCCGGCCCGCGTCGCCGTGGGCTTCACCACCGGCGCCTACGACGCCTCGTCCCACCAGTGGGTGGTGAGCGACCTCGACGCCCACGCCTGGGTCGAGGCCTGGTTCCCGCACTACGGCTTCGTCCGCTTCGACCCGACGCCGGCGAGCGCACCGGCGCGGGCCGACCAGGCCTCCGAGGGGCTGGCGAATCCGGCCACGAAGGGCCAGAAGCCCAATCTCCCACAGCGCAAGGCTGAGAAGGCCTCGGCGAGCGGCGGTCACGTGTCCGGCCAACGCGCCGCCGGGCGCGCCCCCAGCGACGCGGGGGGGCTGATCGTCGTCCTCGGGCTGCTCGGCCTCGCCGGGGTGCTCGCACTCGTCCTGCGCCGGGGGGAGCCGAGCAGCGAGCAGCTCCTCGCCGAGCTCGAGCGCGCGCTGCGCCGGGCGGGCCGGCCGATCGGGCAAGGGGTCACGCTCGCCGGCCTCGAGCAGCGTTTTCGCAGCGCCCCGGAGGCCGCCGGCTACATCCGTACGCTCCGGCTCGAGCGCTTCGCCGGCGCCGGCACGCAGCCGACCGCGAAGCAGCGGCGGGCGCTCCGCGCGTCCCTCGGGGCCGGTCTCGGGCCGCTCGGCCGGCTGCGCGCGCTGTGGGCGCTACCGCCGCGCATTGGCTCCCGGACGCCCCGTGGCGGTCATCCGCACGGCGCATAAACTTGACGCGATGGAGGACGTGTACGACCTGTTCCGGCGCGGCAGCGAACTGCTCGAGGCGGGTCACAATCACCAGGCCGCGATCCCCCTGACCCGAGCCCGGGATCTCGCCCCGGACAAGACCTCGGTCCGCGAGGCACTCGGCCGGGCCCTCTTCCACATTCAGCGCTACGAGCAGGCCGCGGCCGAGTTCCAGGCCGTGATCGACCGGGCGCCGACGAACGATTACGCGCTGTTCTGCCTCGGACGCTCGCTGCAGATGCTCGGTCGCCATGCCGAGGCCCGCAAGCCGCTCGCCCAGGCGGCGGGGATGCAGCCCGGCCGCCGGGATTACCGGCGCTACCGTGATCAGGCGCGCGCCAAAGCGGCCGGGCCTGAGCCCGACTGAGCCCTCGTCCGAGCCGAATTTCCTGCGCAGCGAGATGCCTCCCGGGCCGTCCGGGCCGGGCCGCAAGCCGCTGACCGGAGCCTTGCCGGCGACCGCACCGGTGCTACCCTCTCCAAGCACAGCTTGCGCGCCGGGCGCTTCCCGGTGAAGTTCCTGAAGTGGGCGCTGGCCCGCTTTTTTTGTGACTTATACGACGGAGGAGAAAGTGAGTGCACTCCAGACTGAGATCGAGGCTCGGCTTGCAGCCAGCGAGCCAGACGTGGAGCTGCTGCTTGCTGAGGTCGTATCCGGCGCCACCCTGCGCCTCTTCATCGATCATCCTGACGGCGTGACGCTCGCCCTCTGCGAGCGCGTCTCAGGCCAGCTGAACGACTACCGGGACCGCTACATGCTCGAGGTCTCGTCGCCCGGGCAGGACCGCCCCCTGACCAAGCCCCAGCACTACTCCCGGTTCCTCGGGCGTCAGGCGCGCCTGCGGCTGCGCGAGGCGAGGGACGGTCACAAGAGCTTCACCGGTGAGTTGGTCGGCGCCTCGGACAGGGACGTCACGATCGTCGCCGGCGGCGGGGTCGTCACGATCCCCTACGAGGAAATCGCACGCTCCAACCTCATCCCCGGAGACTGACCATGTCGAGAGAGATCGTCGAAGCCGTTCGCGGCCTGGCCGCAGAGAAGAACATCTCCCAGGAGAAGCTGATGGAGGCGCTCGAGGACGCGCTGCTGTCGGCCTACAAGAAGACGCCCGGCGCGGCGCGCTACGCCAAGGTGGAGATGGACCGCGAGAGCGGTGACTTCCGGGTGTGGGAGCTGAAGATCCCGCCGGAGCTCGAGGAGCAACTGCTGATCGAAGCCACGACCGAGCAGCAGCCGACCGTCGACCCCGAGACGGGGGAGATGCGCGAGCCGCCGGAGCCGGAGATCGACCTCGAGAAGCTCAAGGAGTTCGAGGACCAGATCGAGACCGAGGACGTCACCCCGCACGACTTTGGGCGAATCGCAGCGCAGACGGCCAAGCAGGTCATTCTCCAGCGGATCCGCGAGGCCGAGCGCGACATGATGTTCGAGGAGTACCGCGACCGTGTCGGCGAGCTGATCACCGGCATCGTCCAGCAGTCCGACTCCCGCTACACGCTCGTGCAGCTGCGCGAACGGGTCGAGGCGCTCCTCCCCAAGTCCGAGCAGGTCGACGGCGAGCGCTATGACCACTCGCAGCGGATCAAGGCGGTGATCAAGGATGTCTCGAACTCGACGAAGGGTCCGAGCATCATCGTCTCGCGGCGCGATCCGGAGCTGATCAAGTCGCTGTTCGAGCTCGAGGTGCCGGAGATCGCCGACGGCCTCGTCGAGATCACCGGCGTCGCGCGCGAGCCCGGGTACCGGTCGAAGATCGCCGTTGTCTCGCATGTCGACGGGGTCGATCCGGTCGGCGCCTGCGTCGGGCCGCGCGGCTCGCGGGTGCGCATGGTCGTCTCCGAGCTCCGCGGCGAGAAGATCGACATCATCCCCTACAACGACGAGCCCGCCCGGTTCGTGGCCAAGGCGCTCTCGCCCGCCCGCGTGCGCGAGGTGCTCGTCGACGACGCCAACAAGCAGGCGACGGTGATCGTCCCGGACGACCAGCTCTCGCTGGCCATCGGTCGCGAGGGCCAGAACGCGCGCCTTGCCGCGCGGTTGACCGGCTGGCGCATCGACATCCGCTCCGAGACCGAGTTCGCGGCCGAGGAGGCCGAGCACGGCTACGAGGAGGAGGAGGCCCAGGGTCGCTGCGCGGCGATCCTGTCCAACGGCCGCCGCTGCCCGAACGCCGCCCTACCCGGTTCGCGCTACTGCGGGATCGAGGCCCATCAGGCCCTCGCAGGCAAGGACACCGATCAGGTGGACGCCGTCGAGTCGCCCGAGCCGGAGGACAGTCAACCCGACGAGGGCGCCGCCTCATAGGCGACGTACACTGGAAGCAGATGAGCAAGCGCGTACACGAGATCGCCAAGGAGCGCGGGCTGGCCCCGCGAGAGGTCATCGACAAGCTTCGGGAAGCCGGGGTCAACGTCAAGGCCGCCTCCTCGACGGTCGACGACGCCACCATCGTGAAGGTGCTCGGCAACGTCGAGAACGGCGGCCGCGCTCCTCGCGCGGGTGCCGCCGCCCAGCAGCGCCCCGCCGCCGGCAACCGCCAGGCTCGGGCCGAGGGCGCCAGCCGCCAGCCGCGGGCCGAGGGCGGAAGCCGTCAGCCGCGGGCCGAGGGCGGAAGCCGTCAGCCGCGGGCCGAGGGCGGAAGCCGTCAGCCGCGGGCCGAGGGCGGAAGCCGTCAGCCGCGGGCCGAGGGCGGCAACCGTGAGCCGCAAGCCGAGGCCGGCAACCGCCCACCCCGCCAGGAGAGCGCTCCCGCCGAGCAGCCCCAGACGGGTGGCGGACAGGACGGGGGTCAGCGCGGCGGCGGCGACGCCCACAAGCAACGCCCCACCCGCGATTCGCTCCAGGGTGAGCGTGCCCCCGGCACCGCCCACGGGCGCCGGCGCGTCGTCATCGACTCCCAGGCCTCCCGCCGCGCCCCGAGCGGCGGCGGACCGCCGCAGTCCAACCAGCCGCCGCGCCGCCAGCGCCGTGGACGCCGCCGGCGCGGCGTCTACGACGACGAGGCCGAATCCCGTCCCTCGCGCACCGCGGTCGCCGAACCCGACACCGTTCAGATCAACTCGGGCTCGACGGTCAAGGACGTTGCCGAGTATCTCGGCGTCCCCGTGCCGGAGATCATGAAGAAGCTGATGGCCCTCGGTGAGATGAAGACGCTCACCCAGACGCTCTCGGACGAGTCGATCATGGTGCTCGCAACCGAGCTTGGCAAGGAGGTCGAGATCGTCCACTCCGAGGACGAGACGGTCTCCGAGCCGCTGTTCCACGACACCGACGAGGAGCTCGTCGAGCGCGCCCCGGTCGTGACGATCATGGGCCACGTCGACCACGGCAAGACCTCGCTGCTCGACTCGATCCGTGAGACCGAGGTCGCCGCCAGCGAGGCCGGCGGGATCACCCAGCACATCGGCGCCTACCAGGTTCACCACGGCGACCGGACCGTCACCTTCCTCGACACTCCGGGCCACGAGGCGTTCACCGCAATGCGTGCGCGCGGCGCGAAGGCCACCGACATCGCAGTGATCGTCGTCGCCGCCGACGACGGCGTCAAGCCTCAGACCAAGGAGGCCGTCGACCACGCCCGTGAGGCGGAGGTCCCGATCCTCGTCGCGGTCAACAAGATCGACAAGGAGGGCGCGGACCCGACCCGGGTCCGCACCGAGATGACCGCGATCGGCCTGCAGCCCGTCGAATGGGGCGGGGAGACCGAGTTCGTCGACGTGTCCGCACGCACGAAGGAGGGGCTCGACGGCCTGCTTGACACGATCGTCACCCTCGCCGAGCTCCAGGAGCTCAAGGCCAACCCCGACGCCCCCGCCTCCGGCACGGTGATCGAATCCAAGCTCGATCCCGGCCGCGGCCCCGTCGTGACCCTGCTCATCATGCGCGGCTCGCTCGAGGTCGGCGATGCCGTCGTCGCCGGCGCCCACTGGGGCCGGATCCGCGCGATGCACGACTTCCTCGGCCAGCGCAAGACGCAGGCGCTGCCCGGCGAGCCGGTCGAGGTGCTCGGCTTCGACGGCGTCCCCGAGGCCGGCGAACGTGTCCGGGTCGTCGACCACGAGCGCCGCGCCCGCCAGCTCGCCGGTGAGCGCGCGACCCGCCTCAAGGCCGAGTCGCTCGCCCGGCGCAGCGGCAAGCGGATCTCGCTCGAGGACATCTTCAAGAGCGGCCTGCAGGAGCTCAACCTCGTCCTCAAGTCCGACGTCGCCGGCTCGCTCGAGGCGATCGAGGACGAGATCGCGAAGCTGCCCCAGGACGAGGTGTCGGTCAACGTCATCCGCGGCGCGGTCGGCGCCGTCACCGAGTCCGATGTGATGCTCGCCGCCGCCTCCGACGCAGTCATCCTCGCCTTCAACGTGCGCCCGGTCGGCGACGCCCGGGCGGTCGCCGAGCGCGAGGGCGTCGAGATCCGCCATTACGCGGTCATCTACCGGGCGATCGAGGAGCTGCGCAGCGCGATGCAGGGCATGCTCGCGCCCGAGGAGGTCGAGGAGACACTCGGCAGCGCCGAGGTCCGCCAGACCTTCCGCGCCTCGCGGGTGGGAACGATCGCCGGTTGCCACGTCACCGAGGGCCGGATCGCCCGCGGTTCGAAGGTGCGTCTCGTGCGCGACGGCACCGTCGTCTACGACGGGGAGATCGCCAGCCTCAAGCGCTTCAACGACGACGTGCGCGAGGTCGCCGCCGGTTTCGAGTGCGGCATCGTCCTGCGCGACTACGCCGACGTCAAGGACGGCGACGTCATCGAGGCGTACGCCACCCGGCAGGTCGAGCGCGAGCTCGCCTGAGGGCGCGCCGCCGATGGCCGCGGGCGGCTTCGTCGCGGTGCTGGTGATCGAGCTGCACTTTCCTGACGCCGAGAGCCTCAAGGCCAAGCGCAAGGATCTGTCCTCGATCAAGGCCCAGCTGCAGCAGCGCTTTGGAGCCGCGGTCGCTGAGACCGGTCATCAGGACCTGTGGCAGCGTTCGACGCTGACTGCGGCGCTCACCGGTGGCTCGCTTCCCGTCCTGGGCGTGGCCGTCGATCAGCTCGAGCGCTGGCTGCTCGGCCGGTGCCCGCAGGGCGTCGGGGTCGAACGGCTTGTCGTGTCGGTGGAGGACCTGCGAGGATGAGCGGGCGTCGTCGTTTCACTCGGACGCCCGCGGTGGTTTCACTTCGCTTAAGGCGGGGAGGGATAGGATGAGTTCCGGACGTATGCGCCGCGTCGACGAGGCGGTTCGGGCCGTGCTCGGCGCAGCTATCGCGTCCGATGTCAAGGATCCGCGCGTCGGATTCGTCACCGTGACCGCCGTCAAGACCAGCCCAGACCTTCGCCACGCGCGCGTGTACGTCAGCGTCCTCGGAGACGAGGACGTCCGCGCCGCGAGCCTTGACGGGCTACGCTCGGCCCACGGCTTTCTCCAGCGCCGCGTCGCCGCGGAGCTGATCCTCAAGCACACGCCCACCCTGACCTTCGAATACGACGACTCGGTCGACCGCGGGATGCGGATCACCGAGCTGCTCGACCATCCCGATGAGTGAAAACGGAAACCAATCTGACCGCGACGAGGTCCTGAACGAGCTGCGCGGCGCCGACAAGCTCGTCGTCGTCACCCACGAGAATCCCGACGGCGACGCGCTCGGGTCGCTGATCGCCACGCAGCAGATCCTCGCGATGCTCGGCAAGGACAGCGTCATGTTCATCGATGCCGCCGAGTTTCCGCTCCCCTATGAGTATCGCTTCCTGCCGCTCGAGGGGCTCGTCAAGGCTCCGCCCGAGGACCTCTCCGAGCGCACCTTCGTGTTCCTCGACTGCGGCAATCTCGAGCGCAACCCTGCGACCGCCTTCCAGCGCCCCGGGGCCCACATCCTCAACATCGACCATCACCACGACAACACGCGCTTCGGCACTGTCAACCTCGTCGATCCGCACAGCTCGTGCACCGCGGAGATCGTCTGGGACCTCATGCACGGACTCGGCGTGGCCGCGACGAAGATCGTCGCCGAGGCCCTCTACATCGGGCTGATCACCGACACCGGCCGGTTCATGTACGAGAACACCGGGCCGCGCGCCCACCGGATGGCCGCGGAGCTGATCGAGGACGGCGTCGACGTGCAGGCCGTCTACCGACGGGTCTATGAGGGCGTGCCCTACGGCAAGCTCGCGCTGCTCGCCCGCGGTCTGGCCAAGATCAAGCGCTACGACGGCGGCCGGCTCACGGTCACCGCCCTGAGCGCCGAGGACTTCAGCGCCTCCGATGCCGAGGAGAGCTACTCCGAGGGCGTCATCGACCACCTGCGTTCCGTGCAGGGCACCGCGGTCGCCGCGCTCATCCGTGACCGGATCGGCAACGGCAGCGGCGACGGCGACGGCCACGTGCAACGCAAGGTCTCGCTCCGCGCCAGCGACGAGCGGATCGACGTCTCGGAGATCGCGCGAGCGCAGGGGGGAGGCGGACATCGCCAGGCCGCCGGCTTCAGCACGGCGCTCGACTGGGACGAGCTCGTCGCGTTCCTCCGCGCCGAGGTTGCCCGCCAGCTCGCCTGAGCCGTGGTTCGCGACGACGCCTGCGGCGTCATCCTCTACGACAAGCCGGCCGGGATCACCTCGCACGACGTCGTGGCACGGGTCCGGCGCCGGCTCGGCCGCGGCGTCAAGGTCGGCCACGCCGGGACGCTCGACCCGTTCGCCACCGGTCTGCTGCTCGTGCTCGTCGGCCGTGCGACCCGCGTGCAGCGCTTCCTGATGGCGCTCCCCAAGCGCTACGAGGTCGGAGCCCGCTTCGGCGCGGTGTCGAGCACCGGCGACCCCGAGGGCGAGATCACCGAGACCGGGGAGGCCCCGGATGGCGCGCTCGCCCTCCCCACCGGCACGGTTCGCCAGCGGCCGCCGGCCTACTCGGCGGTGAAGATCGGCGGCCGGCGCGCGTATGCGCTCGCGCGGGCGGGGGAGGCGGTCGAGATCCCCGAGCGGGAGGTCACGGTCCACCGGTTCGAGGAGATCCGGCGCGAGGGAGCGCGACGCTGGTTCGTCGTCGAATGCTCGTCCGGCACCTACATACGCAGCCTGATCGCCGACCTCGGCGACGCCTATTGCGAGACCCTGCGCCGGACGGCGATCGGTTCCTTCAAGGTGGCCGACGCGGACCCCGAGCGGATCCTCGCCCTCGCCGACGCGCTCGCCTTCCTCCCCGAGGTCCGGCTCGACGGGGATGCGGCCCGCCGGGCGGCCCACGGCGTGGCTGTGCCCGGGGTCGCACACGGTGACGTGCGTCTCACCGATGCCGACGGTCTGATCGCGATCGCGGCCGCGGACCCGACCGCGGAGACGCTCAAGCCGATCGTCGGATTCAGGTCCTGATCACCAACCATCTAGGCTTGCGCCCCCGATGAAGGTGATCGAGCTCGACCAGGCCCAGCCGCGGCCCCGGCGTATCGCCGTGGGCGAGTTCGACGGCGTCCACATCGGCCACCGCGAGGTGATCCGGGGCAGCGACACCGTGCTCACGTTCGAGCCGCACCCGCTCGCGGTCGTGCGGCCCGAGGCGGCCCCGAAGCTGCTCACGAGCCTCGAGGCGAAGGCCGAGCTGATCGCCGCGCTCGGAGTGCAGGAGCTCGTGCTCATCCCCTTCGACGACCGCTTCGCCCAGCAGACCCCGCAGGAGTTCATCGACCAGGTGCTCGTCGAGCGCCTCGGCGCGACCCACGTCTCGATCGGGGAGAACTTCCGCTTCGGCCACCGGGCCGCCGGCGATCCGGTGATGCTCGCCACCGACTCGCGGTTCGAGACGCGGATCGTGCCGCTCGTCGAGATCGACGGGGAGATCGTGTCCTCGAGCCACATCCGCGGGCTCGTCCTCGCCGGTGAGGTCGACTTCGCCGCGCGCTTTCTCGGGGCGCCGTTCCAGCTCCGCGGCGAGGTCGTTCATGGCGACGAGCGCGGCCGCGTGCTCGGCTTCCCGACCGCCAACCTCGTGCCCGACGAGGCGCTTGTCTGCCCCGGCCACGGGGTCTACGTGGCCACAGCGGATGGGGACTGCGCCGCGGTGAGCATCGGCGTGCGCCCGACCTTCGGCACCGGGCGCGCGGTGCTCGTCGAGGCCTATGTGCTCGATCGCGACCTCGACCTCTACGGCCGCTCCCTGCGCCTGGACTTCCTCACCCGGCTGCGGGGCGAGCGCCGGTTCGAAAGCACCGAAGCACTGATCACGCAGATGCGCGAGGACGTCCGTCAGACCCGCGCGTACTGCCCGTAGGGAGGGCGGCCCACTCGCAGGAGGCCAGATCCCGTCCCCGCGAGCGCCGTCTGCTAGCCTCGTCCGCCGCATGTCTTTGACTCAAGATCGCAAGCTCGAGCTCGTCGAACGCTACGGCGACAGTCCGAACGACACCGGCAAGACCGAGGTCCAGATCGCGATGCTCACCGATCGCATCAACGACTTGACCGAGCACCTGCGCACCCACAGCAAGGATCACCACTCGCGGCGTGGGCTGCTGATGCTCGTCGGCCGTCGCCGCCGGTTCCTCAACTACCTTCAGCGCACCGATCTCGACCGCTACCGCGCGCTCGTCCGCGACCTCGGTCTGCGCAAGTAAGCCTCCGGGCGTGATCGAGCCCGGACAACCCGCCCCCGCTTTCACGCTTCGCACCGAGGACGGTCAGGCGTTCACGAACGCCGACCTCGCCGGCCGAACGACGGTGTTCGTGTTCTATCCGTTCGCCTTCAGCCCGGTGTGCACCGACCAGCTCAACCTCTACGACGAGGTGCTCGACGAGTTCAGCGCCCGCGGCGCGACTCTCTACGGGGTTTCGTGCGACTCGACCTATGCCCAGCGGGCATTTTGCAAGCAGCTCGGGGTGAGTATCGCCCAGCTTTCGGACTTCGAGCCCAAGGGTGCGGTGTGCGAGGCCTTCGGCGTGCTGCACCCGGGCGGCTTCCCCCAACGTGCTCTCGTCATCATCGGCCCCGACGGCGTCGTGAAGTGGAGCTACCAGGCGCCCTCGCCGGGCGACCTTCCAGGGGCGAACCTGATCTTCGACGGCCTCGGTGGCTGAGCTCGGCTCGGCTCCGCCTCCCGATCCCGACGCCGACGATCATCTGCGCGGGCCGGCCGGCGGGACGCTGCTGATCGAGTACGCCGACTTCGAGTGCCCGTACTGCGCGGCTCTGGCGGCGGCGCTCGGGGCCGTTCCCGGCCGCCGGGTGTTCCGCCACTTCCCCGTGCGCTCGAGCCATCCGCGGGCGTGGGCGGCGGCTTGTGCCGCAGAGGCGGCCGGCCGCCAGGGGCATTTCTGGGAGATGCACGACGCGCTGTTCGCCGACCAGGGCCGGCTCGAGGATCCCCACCTCTGGCGGCGAGCCGAAGCGCTCGGCCTTGACCTCGAGCGGTTCGACGCGGACCGCCGCAGCGACACCGTGCGCGAACGTGTCCGCCGCGACTTCCACTCTGGCGTGCGGGCCGGGGTGGTGACGACGCCGACGGTGTTCGCCGCCGGGCGCATGTTCGCCGGCCGGGCCGCGGTGCTCGAGGTGCCGGCGCTCTCCGTCGCTCTGTGAGCCGCCACCCGCGGCGACGCTAAGCGGGTGCGGCCCGTGGCGCGGGCAGCGCGAGGGTGGGGCGAAATTCCGGGAGATACAGGGCGAACACCGATCCCGAGCAGGTGCTGCTCACCCCGCAATGCCCGCCATGCGCCTTGGCGATCGCATCGACGATGGCGAGGCCGAGCCCGACGCCGCCGGCGGATCGCGAGCGCGCGGCGTCGGCGCGGCCGAAGCGGTCGAAGATCCGCTCGAGCGCGTCGAGCGGGATGCCACAGCCCTGATCCTCGACCTCGATGATCACGCCAGGTCCCTCGCGCCGCGCGCGCAGTTCGATCGCCGAGCGGGCCGGGCTGTACTTGACGGCGTTCTCGATGAGCGCGTCGAGCGCGGCGCGGATCCGCTCGGCGTCCGCGGTGAGGCGTCCGGCGACGAGCGGCCCGAGGCGCCAGGCGCGCGGCGCGACCTCCGACCAGCGCATGAACACATCCTCGAGGAACGGCTCGAGTTCGAATCGCGCCGGACGGACGAAGTGGGGCTGGTCGGCGGTGGCGAGCACGAGCAGCCGACCGACGATCGCGTCGATCCGCTCGAGCTCGTCGAGAGCGATCGCGACCTCGGCGGCGTCGTCGCTGTCGTGGTCGACGAGCTCGAGGTGGCCGCGGGCGATGGTGACCGGCGTCCGGAGCTCGTGCGAGGCGTCATGGATGAAACGCTCCTGGCGCTCGAGCATCGAGCGGTGCTCCTCGGCCCGGCCCTCGGCGATGCGCAGCGCCTCGATGCGCCGCCGGGCATGCCACACCATGGCGAGGAACATCGCCGCCATCAGGGGCACCTCGAACAGCTCGCCCCACAGCTGGATTCCCTCGAAGGCATCGAAGGAGATCGACACCGCCGTCATCACCATCACCGTGATGAGCACGACCATCGTCGCCCGCAGGGGCCACACCCGGAAGCCGTAGAGGAGCGTGAGGCTGATCCACACGAAGTGGAACGGGATCGTCTCCCAGCTCGGCCACAGCACCATCGCGGCGTAGTTGGCGAGCGCGAACAGCGCCCACGCGAGCTCGACCCGGTAGCGGACGAGCAGCACGCCGAGTCGCCGACGCCCGCCGCTCGACTGCGGCAGGCCGGGCGCCGACCCGGAAAGCCCGGCCGCCGGGTTAGGCAGCCGCGCGGTATCCAGCATTACGGACGGTCTCGATCGGTGCGTCGGGGCCGAGCCGGCGGCGCAGACGGCGGACGCACACGTCGACGACGTTGGACCGGGGATCGAAGTCGTATCCCCACACCTCGGAGAGCAGCCGCTCGCGGCTGATCACCTGGTCGACGTGCAGCATCAGGAAGTGCAGGAGCCGGAACTCGCGATCGGACAGGTCCGCGGCGCGGCCGTCGATGAGAGCCTGACGACGGGCGAGGTCGAGTTCGAGCCGGCCGACGCGGATGAGCTTGCCGTCCTCGGTCACCGTCGCCCGGCGGAGCGCGACCCGCGCCCGCGCGAGCAGCTCGTCGAGCGAGAACGGCTTGGCAACGTAGTCGACCGCGCCGAGCTCGAAGCCGCGAAGCTTGGTCGGAAGATCGCTGCGCGCCGACAGAATCATCACCGGGAGATCCGCCTTCTCACGGTGCAGCTCCCGCAGCGCGTCGAGGCCGCTGAGACCCGGCAGCATCAAGTCGAGGATGACCAGGTCGTACGGGCCCGCCAGCGCACGGGAGAGCCCGAGCTCGCCGTCCGCGACCACATCCACGCCAAATCCCTCGGCCTCGAATGCGCGGGCGAGAAACGCCCGGATCCGCGCCTCATCCTCCACGATCAGTATGCGCATGTGCTCTGTCGAGCCGCCACGTTCGCGCCGAGACAATACCTCTCAAAAGATGACCTGTAAACGACGGCAAGATGACATTGGCGTCATCCATGCCCTGCCGCCGCTTCGGAAACCACCCCACCACTGTGATGTCGAACGTGCCTTGGCCCTCGCCGCTCTCGCCTTGACGTTCCGCGGATCGATGGGCTATAAGTCCGGGCCCGCTCGCGAGCGAGGCGGTCGTGCGGCGGCGTTCACGGGCAAGGCGGCGTCGGCAGACGCCTCGACACTGCCACCGAATTCATGAATCAAGACGCTAGCCCTCTGGCGACAACCGCCGCTTTGGACGGAGCGCCGTGGACGATGCGCGGTCTGATCGCTTCCCACAAGGCTGCGTCACTGGTCGTAGCCGCCCTGTGCGTCGCGACGGTGGCGATTTTTGGGCTGGTCACCCTCGGCCCCAGGGCGGGTGCGGTGACCGATCGCACGACGTGCGCTCAATGGGGCTCGACGAACGTCAACGAGCAGGCCGCGTACGCGCGGCTGTACGTCGGGGAGCACGGTCCCGTTTCGCCGCGCTGGGGGCCGGCGCCGACCGGTGTCATCAACGCGATCAACGCCGGCTGCTATCAGGCGTTCGGTGAGGACGTCTCCGACACGGCGACCGTCGTTCAGGCCATCTCGCGCAGCTTCTGAGCCTCATCGCCCTGCCCGAGCAATTGGCGCTGAGCGCGGACCTCGAGCGCCCTGGGCAAGGCCGTCCTGCGTCATTGCGTCGAAGATGACTTGGAAATGACAGCTAGATGACATTTCCGTCATCTGCGCCGCCGCCGCCGCCGGGCAAGGTATAAGTCCGCGCCGAGGAGACGGAGAGAGATGAGCGCGGCTGGAAAACGACTGGTGGGAGTGGTGATCGCGGCGGTAGTCGTTTGCGTCGCGATCGGGCTCTACATCGGCCTCTACCTCGTCAACGTGCCCGGCTCGGTGGCCGCTGTTCAGACATCCGTCGGGAGCGCAGCTCTACCTGGCGACCGTGCCGGCCGCGGCGCTGAACGATTCCCATAACACCTGGGTCTCGTATTACGCGGTCGACGCCAACTCCGGCAACTGGCGGCACGAGACGACGTACGAGATGCCGGCGAACACGCTCGTGCGCGTGACGATCTACAACTACGACAGCGCCTCGGGCCTGCGCAACCCGTGGTTTGGCCAGGCCAGCGGAACGCTTGGCAGCGTCATGACGCTCGACGGCAAGGTGACGCGCGCGATCAACCCCGATGACGCCTCGCACGTATTTTCGGTTCCGGAGATCGGCCTGTCGGTCCCGCTCGAGGGCATCCCGGACAGCGCGAAGAACCCGTGCAGCAACGCGCCGTGCAGCCTTTCCAACGACCACACCACGACCTCGTTCACGTTCCGCACCCCCGGCAAGGGGCTGTACCGCTGGCAGTGCTTCGTGCCGTGCGCGGCTGGATTCATCGCCGGGTTCGGCGGCCCGATGCAGACCGTCGGCTACATGGACGGCTTCATCAGGGTCGTATGAGCGGGCGGCCAGCACCCTGAGCATGGACGACTCCCATCACATCCGCAACGTCACGCTCCTGTGGCTGCTCGCGAGCGTGATCATGACGCCGATCGTGGTGTTCGTGATCGGCCCGGGTCTTCCGCCCGGCAACGGAAGCGTCCAGGCGTCCGGGCAGGTCACCGACAACACGGTGCTGCTGGCCACCGCCACGCCGGTGGCGCTCGGTGTGCTCGTCTACATGGCCTATGTGCTCTGGGCATTCCGCGAGCGCACCCCGGAGGTCGTCGTCGACGGGCCGTCGATCCGCGGCAACTCGAGCGTCCAGTTCTGGTGGCTGATCGTCACGACGACGCTCGTGCTCTTCCTGGCCGGCTATGGCACGGTCAGGCTGCTGGCCGACGGGTCCGGTGGGGGCCAGGGTCCGAATCCGATCTCCACTCCCGATGTGCCCGCGGGAGGGAAGACGCTTGTGGTGCAGGTGATCGCGCAGCAGTGGCAGTTCAATTTCCGCTTCCCGGGCTACGGCGGCGTCGAGACCCCCAACCTCGAGCTGCCCGAGAACACGCTGGTGAAGTTCAACGTGACCTCGCTCGACGTGATCCACTCGTTCTGGGTGTATGAGCTCGGCGTCAAGGCGGACGCGAATCCGGGTGTCAACAACGTCGCCTACGTGACCACGAAGCGACCGCTCACGTTCCACACGCGCTGCGCCGAGCTGTGCGGCGTCTGGCACGGCTACATGTTCGACCAAGGCCAGGTGGTTCCCAAGACGCAGTTCGCGGCGTGGATCGCCCAGCAGCAGGTGAAGTACGGGCCGGCGACCAAGACCCTCCCGCCGTACTCGAAGACCTACTTCCCACAAGCTCTGAGGAGGGCCGGATGAGCGCGACTGCCATGTCCCTGCCGGCGGGCCACCGCACCGGCTGGCGTAAGTTGATCGGCTTCAACATTCTGACCGGGATCCTGCTGGGGATCGGCGGGTGGTTCCTCGGCAACTTCATCGGCGGTCGCATCACCGGCGCGAATCTCGCGTACTACTCGACCCAGGCGGGCCAGAACGACATCTCGGTCTTCCTCGGCTACTTCCTCGGCGTGGTTGGCTTCGTCGTGGGCATGGGCTTCGCCAACTATCCGCTCAAGCGGCTGGTCGGGCATCCGCCGTCGCTGGCCGAGCGCGAGTCCGAGGAGCAGGGCGTCTTTCGGTACTTCACGCTGTCGACCGACCACAAGGTCGTCGCCAAGCAGTACATGGTGGGAATTGGGCTGTTCTTCTTCGTCGCGGGGCTGAACGCGATGCTGATCCGGACCGAGCTGCTCCAGCCCAACGTCCACGTGTTCGGCGCCAACCAGTATCTGACGCTGGTCGGCCTGCACGGGTCGATGATGATGGGGACGATGACCTCGGGGCTGCTGGGGCCGCTTGCCACATTCCTGGTGCCGTTGATGATCGGCTCGCGGCGGATGGCGTTCTCGCGGCTCTCGGCGTTCACGTTCTGGATCCTGATGGCCGGCGAGGTGATCCTGCTGACCACGATCCTCTACGGCGGCTTCCAGACCGGCTGGACGGGCTACCAGCCGCTGGGGGCGCAGGGGACCGCCGGCTACGACGCCTACATCGGCTTCTTCGCGCTCGTCGGCCTGTCGATGTGCATATTCGGGTTCAACCTGGTCGTGACCATCACCACGATGCGCGCGCCGGGGATGACGTGGTCGAGGCTGCCGATCTTCGTGTGGGGGACGTACGCGACGGCATGGCTGATGTTGCTCGCCGCGCCGATGCTGATCGCCGCGCTGCTGATGGGCGCGATGGACCGGACCGTGCAGACGGCGTTCTACATCCCCGGGCAGGGCGGCAGCGCCTACCTGTTCCAGAACCTGTTCTGGGTGTTCGGACACCCGGAGGTGTACATCCTGGCGCTGCCCGGCATGGGGATCGTGCTCGAGATCATGGTGGTGTTCAGTCGCAAGCCGCTGTGGGGCTACCGGCTCGCCGTCGCGGGGATGCTCGGCATCGCGTTCCTGAGCTGGTTCGTGTGGCAGCACCACCTGTTCGTGTCGGGCATCAACGCCGACCTGCGGCCGTTCTACATGCTCTCGACCGAGTTGATCTCGCTGCCGACAGGATTCATCTTCCTGTGCGCGATGGGAACGCTCTGGCGCGGACGAATACGGCTGACGGTGCCGATGCTGTTCTGCCTGGGCTGGATGTTCAACTTCCTCTGGGGCGGGATCTCGGGCGTCTTCAACTCCGACACCCCCAGCGACATCACCACGCACGGCAGCTTCTTCGTGATGGCGCACTTCCACTACACGATCATGGGCGGCCTGATCTTCGCGTTCTTCGCCGGTATCTACTACTGGGTGCCGAAGATGTACGGCTGGAAGCTCAACGAGCGCCTGGCCAAGATCCACTTCTGGACGCTGTTCATCGCCTTCAACTCGACGTTCGCGCCGCTGTTCGCGCTCGGCTTCATGGGAATGCCGCGCCGGGTGGTGACCTACAACCCGGCATGGCAGGGCCTGAATGACTGGGTGTCGATCTCGGCGTACGTGATCGGACTCTCGATGCTCGTGTTCCTCGTCAACATCGTGTGGTCGTTGCTGATCAAGCGCGAGCCGGCCGAGGTCAACCCGTGGGACTCCAAGAGCATCGAGTGGCAGCTACCCACGCCGGTGCCCGTGCACGACTTCGATCGGATTCCCGTGTTCGATGCAGACCCGTACCCGTATGGGGTCGAGCCGGCCCCGGCCGGAGCGACGGCGTACGCGCCCGCCGGCGGGGGGGCATAGAGCATGTCGGCCTCCGCTCCCTCCGCCGATCACATCGAGCCCGAGCCTCCGGAGTGGCAGCCCCGCGCGATCTGGGTCGGCGGGCGGCTCTTGTGCGGCGCGATCGCGTTCTTCTTCGCCGCGTTCCTGTTCGCCTTCTTCTACCTCAAGGCGCTTGACGTCAACCACAACTGGAAGATCGGCCACGTCGTCCCCGACGGGGGCCTCGGCGTGTCGATCGCGGCCCTGTTCCTGTTCAGCGCAGTCATTTACCGGCTGGCGGCGAGGCGTCCGGCCGGCGACACGATGGCGGCCGGGATGCTTGCCGTTGCCATGGGGCTCGTCGCGGTTGTGCTCCAGTTCATCGAGTACGTCAACCTCGATTTCGGGGCGTCTCAAGGCGGCTATGCCGCCGTGTTCTTCGGGTGGACGGCGACGTACGCCATCGTCGCTCTCATGGGCCTGTACTGGATCGAGATTCAGGTGGCGACCCTGTGGCGCGTGCGGCGCGAGGGCAGCATGCGAGAAACCGAAGTGCCCACGAGTGAGACCGCGCTGCTCCTGGCCGGGATCGAGGCCTCCTCGTTCTATTGGGCGTTCTTCGCCGCGATCGGCGTGCTCGCCTACGTCCTCCTGTACCTCGTCGACTGACCATGTCCTGGACGGCCTGGTCGCTGGACCCGTCGCTCGTATATGTCGCGATCGCGGCGGGGCTGTACGTGGCCGGCAGCCGGGGGCGGGGTCGGCCCGCGGCCCCTGCAGGCGCTCGCATTCTTCGTCAGCCTGCTGACGATCGTCATTGCGCTCGACTCGCCGATCGACTTCTATGCCGACCAGCTGTTCTGGGTGCACATGCTGCAGCACGTCCTGCTGCTCACAGTCGCCCCGCCGTTGATGCTGCTCGGAAGGCCGTGGCCGCGAATGTGGCGCGCGCTGCCGCTCGGGCCGCGGACGAAGGTCGCGCGGACGATCGCTCGCTCCGGGTGGGTGGCGCCGGTCCGGGCGTTGGCCCGGCCGCTCCCGGCGTGGATCCTGTTCAACCTCACCTTCGTCGGCTGGCATCTCCCCGCCGCGTATAACGCCACGCTCACGTCCGGGGTGGTCCACGCGCTCGAGCATGCGATGTTCTTCTTCATCGGGCTTCTGTTCTGGGCACGCGTGATCGATCCGGGTCCGCTGCGGCCGCGCCTGGTCTGGCCGGCGCGGATCGCCTATGCGGCCGGCGCGATGGTCGTCGGCTGGCTGCTGGCGATCACGCTGGTCATGGTGCCGCACCCGCTCTACGGCTACTACGCGGCGCTCCGGACCCGGCCCGGTGGGATCAGCGCACTGACCGATCAGCAGATCGCCGCGGGCGTGATGTGGGTACCGGGGTCGCTCGCCTACACGATCACGTTCATCATCGGCTTCTATCGGTGGCTGGAGCCGGATCGCCGGCCTGGCCCAGCCCCGGCAGCGTTCACGACCTGAGGAGGAGACGGACTTGCCGTTGCTTTCCATCGGAACCTTTCTCGCCGGCGCGCTGCTCACGCTGCTCGTGCCGGTCGCGCTGCTGATCGCGCTCGTCGTGTGGTACTGGCGGTTCTCCGCGCGGGTGCCCGAGACGGCCGATACAGTCCGGCACGGCGTCGGCTGCGGCTGCGGCGAATCCAGGGCCCACTGTCGTCGAGGCGCTTCCGCCAGACCCCGAGGTGTAATGAAGGCGGGTGTGGGCACCGTGCGGCCTTCGCTGCCCGCGAGGCTGACGCCCCGGCTGGATCGCCGGCCCGCTGCTCCTTGCCGTCATCCTCGGCCTGGGCGTGGGATTCGGCGTGCACCGGCTCACGGCCGATACGGCCAAGCCTCCCGCGATCGCCTCGACGCGTTTCGGCGTGCACGGCGAGGCGGCCTGGGCCGAAGGCACGCGTCCCGCACCGATGATCGACACCCTGCACGACCAGAACGGGGAGCTGTTCTCGCTGGCCTCGCTGCGTGGCCGATCCGTCGCGATCGTGTTCTTCGACTCCCACTGCCACCAGGAGTGCCCGCTCGAGGGGCGTGCGCTGGCGGCGGCGGAGCAGTCGCTGCCGGCCGCACGGCGACCGGTGCTGGTGGCGGTCAGCGTCAACCCGCTCGATACGCCGGCCAGCGCGACGAGTGCCGCGAAAGCATGGGGACTTGCCTCCGCAGCGCCATGGCACTGGCTGATGGGCACGCGCAAGCAGCTGGCGCCCGTGTGGGCGGCGTACCACATCTACGTCTCGCCTCACCCGGTGGGCGGTGACATCGTCCACACCGAGGCGCTCTACCTGGTCGACCGACGCAGCTACATGCGGTCGGGCTATCTCTATCCGTTCCTTTCCGCATACGTGAGCGGCGACCTCCGTACGCTCGCCGGGGGCAGGGGAGCCTGAGCGTGACTGTCAGCGATGTGATCGAGGCGCTGCCCGCTCCGGTGACGGTGCGGGTTGGCCGCGCGAGCTCAACATGGCGCGACTACGTGACCCTGACCAAGCCGCGGATCATGTCGCTGCTGGTCCTCACCGCCGTGTGTGCGATGGTCGCCGCGGCCGGCGGAGCGCCGGCGCCGGTGCCGCTCGCGGCGCTGGTCATCGGGGGTGCGTTGGCCTGCGGCGGTGCCGGTGCACTGAACCACGTGGTCGACCGCGACATCGACCGGCTGATGGGGCCACGGACCGCGTCGCGGCCGGTGGCGGCCGGCCGCATCTCCCCAGCGCGCGCAACCACGTTCGGCCTGGTGCTGTCGGGTCTCGCCTTTGCCGTGCTTGCCGCGTTCGCAAACCCCCTGGCCGCCGCGCTGTCACTCAGCGGCGGGGCGTTCTACGTCCTCGTCTACACGTGCTGGCTGAAGCGGAGCACGGCCCAGAACATCGTGATCGGTGGCGCCGCCGGCGCGGTTCCGCCGCTGGCGGGCTGGGCGGCGGCGCACGGCAGCCTCGGACTCGGGGCCGGATTCCTGTTCCTGATCGTGCTCCTGTGGACGCCGCCGCACTTCTGGGCGCTGGCGCTGCTGCTCGTCCGTCACTACGCCGCGGCGGAGGTGCCGATGATGCCGGTGGTGCGCGGTCCTCAGGCGACCGCGCGGCTGGTGCTCTGGTACTCCATCTTCCTCCTGGCCGTCACGCTGGTGCCGGGAGCGACCGGCACTTTCGGACTCGTCTACGTGATTGGAGCCGCGATCTTGGGCGGAGTGCTGTGCGTCCTCGCCTGGCGTCTGCGGCGCGACAGTTCGCCTGCGCGCGCCGCGGTGCTCTTCCACTTCTCGCTGCTCTACCTCGCGCTCCTGTTCGTCGCCGTCGCGATCGATGCGGCAGTGCGTTGAATCCGGCGGCAACAGAGATGACGGCCGAAGGGGCCGCGCCGGTCAGCGCGGTCCTCCTCCCCGGTTGATCGGGACCGGCCGTGTTCTGGTGGCCGAGGGCAATCGCCGCGTCCGGCGGGTGATCGCGGCACATCTGCGGGGGGGTGGGTTTCAGGTCCTGGAGGCGTCCAGCGGCCTCGAAGCCCTGCTCGTGCTGCGCCGCGGGACAGTCGACATCGCGCTGGTCGATTCGATGCTTCCTGAAATCGACGGCCTGGAGCTCGTCGGTCGCGTACGGCGTGAGTCGACGGTGCCGATCATCATGGTGACCGCCAGCCGGGACGAGGGGGCGCGCATCGCGGAGCTCGAGGCGGGCGCCGACGACTACGTGGTCAAGCCGCTCTCGCTGCCCGAGGTGACCGCCCGTATGCGCGCGCAGCTGCGCCGTGCCCGGGGCTTCGAGCCCGAGCAGACCGTCCTGCGCACGGGAGAGCTCGAGCTCGACCTCGACGCGTGGCGCTGCTCCGCCCGCGGCCATCAGGTCGAGCTCACCCGCCGCGAGTTCGACCTCCTCGCCGCGCTGCTGCGCTATCCGGGTCGCGTCCACACCCGCGAGCAGCTGCTGGAGCTCGTCTGGGGCACCGATGCCATCAATCCCAAGACGGTGGACGCCCACGTGGGAGCACTGCGGCGCAAGCTCGGGTCCGCGATCACGATTGTCACCTTGCGCGGTCTGGGCTACCGGCTCGATCCGGCTGCCCCGTGGGGCGGGGCGCAGCAGCGCACCGGCGGCGGCGTGGGCGACACGACCTGAGCCACGCACGCCCCGATTGCCGATCGCCGGGCACCCGCTAGCATCTCTCACGTTCGGAACGAATAAGAGAGAAACGAAGGCTCTTCGCCGACCGAAGGGCGAAGCAGAAGGGAATTGAATATGTCTGACGCCGTCACGCGCGTGTCCGTCGAGATCGCGGGAACTGAGATCTCGTTCGAGACCGGCAAGCTGGCCAAGCAGGCCTCCGGCGCCGTCGTCGTCCGTTCGGGCGACACCATGGTCCTGTGCACCGCGACCGCGGGGAACCTCCGCGACGTGGACTTCCTGCCACTCACCGTCGACGTCGAGGAGCGGATGTACGCCGCGGGCAAGATCCCCGGCTCGTTCTTCAAGCGCGAGGGTCGCGCCGGCGAGAAGGCGACGCTGACCGCGCGCCTCATCGACCGCCCCATCCGTCCGCTCTTCCCCAAGGGTTGGCGCTACGAGACACAGCTCGTCGCTCTGCCGATGTCGGTCGATCACGAGCACCCGTACGACATGCTCGCCATGAACGGCGCGTCGGCGGCGCTGATGGTCTCGCACATCCCGTTCCCGATGCCCGTCGGGGCGGTGCGGATCGGCAAGATCGACGGAAACTTCGTCGTCAACCCCAACGAGGAGGACCTGCTCGAGGGCACCGACCTCGATCTCATCGTGGCCGGCAGCGAGGAAGCGATCCTCATGGTCGAGGCCGGCGCGAGCGAGATCCCCGAGGCCGAGATCCTCGATGCACTCGACATCGCCCACGACGCGATCAAGAAGATCTGCGCCGCGCAGCGTGAGCTCGCCGAGAAGGCCGGCAAGCCGAAGGCCGATGTCGTCATCCCCTCGGCCGACCCCGAGCTCTACGGGCAGATCTCGAGCTCGCACGGCGCCGCCCTCAGCGCCGCCACCCAGGTCGAGGACAAGCTCGAGCGCCAGGAGGCGACGAAGGCGGTCGAGGAGGAAGTCCTCACGCAGTACTCGGGCGATGCCGAGGCCGAGACGTACGCCGAGTACCGGGCCAAGGCCCAGCTCGCGTTCGACAAGCTCGAGAAGACACTGATCCGCGAGCGGATCGCCGTCGAGAAGAAGCGTCCCGACGGCCGCAGCTCGGAGGAGATCCGGCCGATCTCGATCGAGGTCTCGGTCTCGCCGCGGACCCACGGCTCGGCGCTCTTCACCCGCGGCCAGACGCAGGCGCTGAGCGTCGTCGCGCTCGGCACGACGCGTGAGGAGATGCGCCTCGACACGCTCGGTCTCGAGACGGCCAAGCGCTACTTCCACCACTACAACTTCCCGCCCTTCTCGGTCGGGGAGGCGGGCTTCATGCGAGGCCCCAAGCGCCGTGACATCGGCCACGGTGCCCTCGCTGAGCGCGCGCTGGTGCCGATGATCCCCAGCCAGGAGGAGTTTCCCTACACGATTCGTGTCGTGTCGGACATCCTCGAGTCCAACGGCTCGTCCTCCATGGCAAGCGTCTGCGGCTCGTCGCTCTCGCTGATGGACGCCGGCGTGCCGCTCAAGCGGCCGGTCGCGGGCATCGCCATGGGCCTCATCAAGGAGGGCGATGACTACATCATCCTCACCGACATCGCCGGCGTCGAGGATCACCTCGGCGACATGGACTTCAAGGTCGCCGGCACCGAGCGGGGCATCACCGCCCTGCAGATGGACATCAAGATCACGGGCGTGACGTTCGAGATCATGCGCGACGCGCTGGCCCAGGCCAAGGTCGCGCGCGAGTTCATCCTCGGCGAGATGGCGAAGGTCATCGAGGCTCCCCGGGCCGAGCTCTCCAAGCACGCCCCGCGGATTTCGACGATCCAGATCGAGCCGGAGAAGATCGGGCTGCTGATCGGCAAGGGCGGCGAGACGATCCGCGCTCTCCAGGAGGAGTTCGAGTCCCAAATCGACGTCAACGACGAGGGCCAGGTGCTCGTGTACGCGTCCGACGGTGAGCGCGGTGACGCGCTCGTCGACCGGATCCGTTCGATGACCAAGGAGGTCGAGGTCGGCGACGAGTTCTCCGGCAAGGTCGTCAAGACGACGACCTTCGGTGCCTTCGTCGAGCTCGCCAAGGGCACCGACGGCCTGCTGCACATCTCCAACGTGGCGCCGGGCCGCCGCATCGACACGGTCGAGGAGGTGCTCAACAAGGGCGATGAGATCAGCGTGCGCGTCGTCGAGGTCGACCGCGAGCGCGGCCGCATCGGCCTGCGCCTCGCCGACGATCCCGAGATCGCCGGCAAGTCCGTCGAGGAGCTCGCGACCGTCGGCAGCGGCGACGGTGGCGGCCGGCGTGAGCGCGGTGGCCGTGACAGCCGGGGCGGCCGTGACGGCCGTGACCGCGGGCGCGATCGCGACCGTGGCCGGGATCGGGACCGTGACCGTGACCGCGCCCCCGAGGGCCCTCGCGTCCGTGACCGCGACCCCGAGCGCCCGCGTTCCTAGCCGGCGGGCCGGTGGCCGCACCCAGTAGCCCGGAAGATCGCCCCACCGAGGGCGATCTTCGGAATCAATCCGCCGCGGGGCGCCCTGCCCCGTGGCGATTGACCACGCTCGAGTCCGGCGTGCGGATCGTGACGGAGGCGATGCCCTCCGTCCGGTCCGTCTCGCTCGGCTTCTGGATCAACACCGGGTCGCGGGCGGAGGCCGAGAGCGAGGCCGGGCTCTCACATCTGCTCGAGCACCTGCTGTTCAAGGGCACCGCCAAGTACGGCTCGCTCGAGATCGACCAGATCTTCGACGCGATGGGCGCCGAGCTCAACGCGGGCACCGGCAAGGAGACGACCTCGGTCTACGCGCGGGTCATCGACCAGCACCTCACGGACGCCTTCGACGTGATGGCCGACATGGTGTTCCGCCCGGCGCTCGACGACATCGACTCCGAGCGGGCGGTGATCCTCGAGGAGATCGCCATGTACGAGGACGATCCGCAGGAGAAGGTGTTCGACGTCCTCGGTGAGGCCGTGTTCGGCGGCCATCCACTCGGCCGGGCGATCATCGGCCGCGCGCAGGTGATCGCCGAGACCCCCGCCGCCGAGATCGCCGCCTTCCATCGCGCCCGCTACACGCCGTCGAACATCGTCATCGCCGCCGCGGGCGCCGTCGACCACGATGCCTTCGCGGCGCTCGCCGCCGAGCGCATCGGAGCGCTCCAGGCCGGCCGCGGACTGGCCACCGTGCCCGCCCCCGAGCGCATCCGCGGTCGACGGCGGTTCGAGCGCAAGGACACCGAGCAGTTCCACGTCTGCGTCGGCGGCCCGGCGTTCTCCCGCCATGACGATCGCCGGTTCGCCCTGCGCGTGCTCGACACGATCTTCGGCGGGACCTCGTCCTCGCGGCTCTTCCAGGAGGTGCGCGAGCGCCGCGGCCTCGCCTACGCCGTCTACTCGTTCACGAGCGCCTACCAGGACATCGGACAGATCGGGCTCTACGTCGGCACGCGGGCGGACAACCTCGGCGAGGCGGTGAGCGTTGTCCACGCCGAGCTCGAGAAGCTCCGCGCCGAGCCGGTGAGCGATGAGGAGCTCCACCGCGCCAAGGAGAACCTCAAGGGTCGCGTCGTGCTCGCGCTCGAGTCGACCGGCGCCCGCATGAATCGCCTCGGCTCCGAGGTGCTCGGCGGCGCGCCATTGCTGTCGCTCGACGACGTCGTGGGCCGCATCGACGCCGTCACGGTCGAGGATCTCGCCGCTATCGTCGGCGAGCTGTGGGTGCCCGAGCGTCTGTCGGTGGCCGGCATCGGCCCCGACGAGGACCGCTTCGACGCGGCCGTCGCGCCGCTCACCGCGGCCCTCGGTGCGGAGGTCGAGGCGGTGCGGTGATCCGCGTCGCCGTCGCCGGGGCGGCCGGGCGCATGGGGCAGACCGTGTGCGAGGCCGTTGACGGTGCCGAGGACCTCGTCCTCAGCGGCCGCGCCGACCCGCAGCTCGGCACCGCGGTCGCCGACGTGCTCGGCGCTGCCGACGTGCTCGTCGACTTCACGATTCCGACGACCGCCGTCGAGAACGCCCGCGCCGCCGTCGCCGCCGGGGTTCACGTCGTCATCGGCACGACCGGCTTCGACCTCGACCTCCTCGCGGGGCTGCGCGGCGCCAACATCTTCATCGCGCCCAACTTCGCCATCGGCGCCGTGCTGATGATGCAGTTCGCCGCCCAGGCCGCGCGGCACATGGCCAAGGCCGAGATCATCGAGCTGCACCACGACGGCAAGCTCGACAGGCCGAGCGGCACCGCGGCGCGGACCGCCGAGCTGATGCGCGCGCAGTCGCCGCTCGGGCGCCGAGATCCCGATCCACAGCGTTGCGGCTGCCCGGCCTCGTCGCCCACCAAGAGGTGATCCTCGGCGACGTGGGGCAGACGCTCAGCATCCGTCACGACTCGATCGACCGCGTCTCGTTCATGCCGGGGGTGCTGCTCGCCGTCCGCCGCGTCGGCGAGCTGACGCTGTCACCGGTCGTCGGGCTCGAGCACCTGCTGTAGTCGTCCGGTATCCGGTGGAGCGTGTTTCCCCCGGTGTGAGCGGGGAGAACCCGCAATCCGGTGTGTGGGCGTGCGCGGATGGCAGCGCGGGGCATTCCTAAGAGACTGCTTAGCGCAGTACATGCAGATTCATGCGCTCGAGGCGACCGGCGGCGCGCTGTACTCGCAGATGCCGCACTACGCGACGGCCGACGGCAAGGGCACCAACGACCCGACCAAGGCGCTGACCGTCAAGGGCCAGCCGGTCGACAATCCGGCCCGCAACGTGTGGGTCAACGAGACCGCGCTGCCCACCGCGCTCAACGCGAGCTACATGGCCAACCAGACGTCGCTGTTCGGCGTGGTCGTCGGCGTCGCTCTGCTGCTGACCGGGATCGGCTTCGGGATCCTCGCCGTCGGTGGCGCACTGCGCAGCCGCGAGTCCGTGGTCACCAAGGAGAGCAAGCCGGCCACGGCGCCCTCCACCATCCAGCCGGCTCCCGGCGTCTAGCTGTTTCCTCCGCAACGATGGGCCGTCCGCACGGGCAGCCCACCGCTGTTCAAGCGCCAAGCGGCTGACCGCTGCTCTGAGCGCTCATGTGCGTCGCCGCTCGCCCGCTCGGCTCGCCGTCTCCACCGAGGCCTGGACGATGTCGACGTACCACTCGGCGACTTGCTCCCGGGGGACGTGGGGATGGTCGAGCCACCAGTTGGCCAGCGACTCGCCCGCCCCGACGATCGCGTGGGCGATCGCGTCGACGGCGGCATCCGATGGCGGTGAGGATCCGAACGTCCCCGGATCGAACATCGCTCGGACCTGCTCGGTGATCTGTCCCCGGAGCACGGCGACCTCCTCGGCGAGCGGGCGGCTCGAGGTCAGCTCGCCGAACAACACCGTCCAACCGTCGCGGTGCTCCTCGACGAAGGCGAGAAACTCGTTGATCGGCTCGCGTAGCGCCCGGGGGTGGCGCTCGCGCGGCGCCGCCTGCCCGAGGCGCTCGAGCAACTGGCGCCCGGTGCGGTCGATGTAGGCGACGTAGAGGCCCTCTTTCGAGCCGAAGTAGGCGTAGACCATCGGCTTGGAGACGTCGGCACGCGCCGCGATCTCGTCCATCGAAGCGGCGTGGTAGCCGGCGCGCGCGAAGATCTCGCCGGCGACGTCGAGGATCGCCTGCTCACGGACGGCGCGCGGTACGCCGCGACTGCCGAGCTTCCGCGCCGAGCGCCGGCCGCGGGAGTGTCGATTTGCTGCTGTAGGCAATTGGCGGTTAGGAACCTACTTATCGGGATATTACCTCTGAGTAGATGCCCGAAAAAGGCGCACCTCCAAACGTCCATCCGGTGCAGCGCCGCGTCCTCAAGGCGCTCGGCGCCCTCAGCTCGCCGCTGCTGCCCGACGATTACCTCGAGTTCGTCAACCCGCTGTGGTCCACGCGTGAGCTGCGCGGGCGGATCGAGCCGATCAATCACGAGACCGCCGACGCTGCCACCGTGCTGATCAAGCCCGGCTATCGCTGGGGCGGACACGAGCCGGGCCAGTATCTGCGCATCGGACTCGACATCAAGGGCGTCCGCCACTGGCGGGCGTACTCGCTGACCTCCGATCCCTATCGCGCCGACGGGCTCATCAGCATCACCGTCAAGAACGTCGACGAGGGCGCCGTCTCGCCGTATCTCGTCCGTCGCGGCCGGCCCGGCACGATCGTCTCGCTCGGCGGCGTCGAGGGCGATTTCATGCTCCCGCAGGAGCCGCCGCCGAAGCTGCTGTTCGTCAGCGCCGGCAGCGGCATCACGCCGATCATGAGCATGCTCCGCCACCTCGACGGCGACGGGGGCCTGCACGACGTCGTCCTGCTGCACTCGGCCCGCCACGCCGACGACGTCATCTTCGGGTCCGAGCTGCGCGCGCTGGCCGCCCGCAACAACGGATTCCGCCTCCACGAGCAGCTGACCCGGGACAACGGCCGCATGGGCCCCAGGGATCTCGACCGGCTCTGCGACGACTGGCGCGAGCGTGAGGCCTACGTGTCGGGACCGAGCGAGATGCTCGACGATCTCACCGAGCACTGGCAGGAGCACGGCGACTGCGACCGGCTGCACATGGAGCGCTTTCAGCCCAAGCTCGCGCTCGGCTCGGCGGGCGAGGGGGAGGGCGGCCCCATCACCTTCGGCAAGAGCGGCTGCGAGGCCCAGTCCGACGGGCACAAGCCGATCCTCGTCGCCGGCGAGGACGCCGGGCTGGAGCTGCCCTTCGGCTGCCGTGAGGGCATCTGTCACACGTGCGTCGGCGAGCTGCGCTCCGGCCGGGTACGCGACCTCCGCAACGGCCAGGTCTACGGCCAGGAGGGGGAGATGATCCGCACCTGCATCAGCGCCCCCGAGGGGCCGGTCGAGATCGACCTCTAGGACCTATCAGTTATCAGCGACCACGACAGGGGAGAGCATGGACACGGCAACGATGAACGGGCATCGCACGAACGGCGAGGTGAGGATCGACCCTTCGGACAATCCGCTGCACCGGCTGACCCCGGAGCAGATCGAGGCGATCGGCAAGGAGTTCGACGAGCTCCACGAGCAGGTCAAGGCCGATCTCGGTGACCGCGACGCCAAGTACATCCGGTCGATGATCGCCCTCCAGCGCCGCCTCGCGCTGATCGGGCGCGTCGAGCTGTTCGCCTCGCGATGGCGGCTGCCGTGGCTGCTCGGGGCGAGCACCCTCGGCCTGGCCAAGATCCTCGAGAACATGGAGATCGGCCACAACGTGCTCCATGGCCAGTGGGACTGGATGAACGACCCGGTGATCAACTCCCGGGCCTGGGACTGGGACACCGCCTCGACCGCCGAGGCCTGGCGCCACTCCCACAACTACATCCACCACACGTTCACCAACATCCTCGACAAGGACCGCGATCTCGGCTACGAGATCATGCGCATCGACCCGGCGCAGAAGTGGCACCCCGTCTACCTGCTGCAGCCGATCTACAACATTCTGCTGGCGATGTTGTTCGAGTGGGGGGTGGCGGTCCACGATCTCGACTTCACCGCGATCCGCTCCGGCGAGAAGAGCCTGGAGAAGGTGCGCGAGGAGCTGAAGGGGATCGCCGGCAAGGCGGGCACGCAGATCCGCAAGGACTACATCGCCTGGCCGATCCTCAGTGGCGTCGTCAGCACCCTGGCGGAGTTCGGGGTCTATGCCGCCAAGCAGCACCTCGACAGCCGCAGCAAGGCGCCGGCCGACCAGGCCAGGCGCGTCGGGCGCAAGCTGCGCCGCCGCCGAGAGAGCGCCGGGCGCAGCGTCGTCCGCGAGCTCGTCGAGCGCCGCTCGTTCCGAGAGCCGTTCAAGCGCACGCTGACCGCGAACATCACCGCGAACCTGATCCGCAACGTGTGGTCCTACGCGATCATCTTCTGCGGTCACTTCCCGGACCAGACGTACACCTTCACGCAGGAGGAGACCAACGACGAGACCCGCGGCGGGTGGTACGTGCGCCAGCTCACCGGCGCGGCGAACATCGACGGCGGCCCGATGTTCCACGTCATCAGCGGCAACCTCGGCTACCAGGTCGAACATCATCTCTTCCCGGACATGCCGAGCACGCGCTACGGCGAGATCGCCCCGAAGGTGCGCGAAATCTGCGAGCGCTACGAGCTGCCCTACAACAGCGGGCCGTTTCACCAGCAGCTCGGGATGGTGCAGCGGTCGATCCTGCGTCTCGCCTTCCCGGGCGGCAGGGCGCGACCGAAGCCCGGCCCCTACCACGGCCCGCGCGTGCGCGGCAAGGGCGAGCAGAGCTCGCCCGCGGTGGCGGACTCCGCCGCGTAGCGGGGCGGGAGCGGCGCGAGCGAGGACGGCGCGACCCCAGCGGGCCGAACCCCTGCGATAATCGTCGGCGATGGCCTGCGATCTCGGCGCGATCCTCACCGCGATGGTCACCCCGTTCGACGAGCACGGGCGCGTCGACGAGGACGCGACCGTCGCGCTCATGCACCACCTCGTCGAGCACGGCTCCGACGGTCTCGTCGTGTGCGGGACGACCGGGGAGGCGGCGACGCTCAGCGACGAGGAGCACCTCGGGGTGATCGCGCTCGCCGTCCGCGAGATCGAAGCGCGCCCACCCGCGCCTCGATCACCGCCGGCGTCGGCTCCAACGACACCCGGCACGCCGTCGAGCTCACCGAGCGCGCGACCGAGCTCGGCGCCGACGCGATGCTGTCGGTCACCCCGTACTACAACCGCCCCAACCGGCGGGGGATCATCCGGCACTTCCAGGAGGTCGCGCGGGCGACCGACAAGCCGATCCTGCTCTACAACATCCCGAGCCGTACCGGCACCGACATGCCCAACGACCTGCTCGCCGAGCTCGCCCAGATCGACAACATCGAGGGCGTCAAGCAGGCCAACAACGCCAACCTCGCGCTGATCGACGGGCTCGAGCTGTACGCGGGCAACGACGACATCCTCTGCGACACGCTCGAACTCGGCGGCGCGGGCGGGATCTGCGTGGCCAGCCATATCCTCGGCGAGGAGATGCGCCGGATGGTCGACGAGCCCGAGCGGCGGCGGGAGATCGACGCCTCGCTGCAGGACGTCTACCGCGCGCTCGCGGTGACCACCAACCCGATCGCGATCAAGACGGCGCTCAATCTGCTCGGCCACCACGTCGGGGGCTTCCGGCTGCCGATGGTCGAGGCCGACGAGCACGAGACCGCCGTGGTGCGGGCGATGCTCGAGCACCACGGCCTGCTGACGACGGCCGGGGCGTGAGCGGCACCCTCCGCGTCCTGCCGCTCGGCGGTCTGGGCGAGATCGGCAAGAACATGATGGTCCTCGAGTACGAGGGCCGCCTCGTCGTCGTCGACACCGGGCTGCGGTTCCCCACCGCCGAGATGCTCGGCATCGACCTCGTGCTCCCCGACTTCACCTACCTGCGCGAGCGGGCGCAGGACATCGAGGCGATCGTCATCACCCACGGCCACGAGGACCACGTCGGGGCGCTGCCGTGGGTCATGCGCGAGCTCGGCGCCGACGCCCCGGTCGTCTACGGCCGGCCGCTGACGATGGCCATGGCCCGCTCCAAGCTCGACGAGCACAAGCTCCGCGACGCCGATCTCGAGGACGTCCATCCGGGCGAGGAGATCGAGGCCGGACCGTTCTCGATCGAGCTCATCCACATGACCCACTCGATTCCCGACTCGTGCGCCGTCGCGCTCACCACCGAGCTCGGGACCGTGCTCGTCACCGGCGATTACAAGTTCGACCAGACCCCGGTGGACGGGCCGCCCGCCGACGTATCGCGCCTCGCCGAGCTCGGCCGCGAGGGACTGCTGCTCCTGTGCGGCGACTCGACGAACGCCGACCGCCCCGGCTTCTCCCCGTCCGAGCGCGGCGTCGGCCCCCACCTCGAGGAGGTCTTCGCCCGCGCCGACGGCCGGATCGTCGTCACCAGCTTCGCCTCGAACATCCACCGCGTGCAGCAGGTGATCGACGCCGCCCAGGCGCTCGGCCGCAAGGTCTCGCTGGTCGGCCGCTCGATGCGCAAGAACGTCAACATCGGGCGCTCGCTCGGCCACATCGAGGTGCCCGAGGGGATGCTGATCCAGCCCCAGGAGGTCGAGGACTGGCCGGACCACAAGGTCGTCGTCATCTCCACCGGCTCCCAGGGCGAGCCGCTCTCGGCGCTGCGCCGCATGGCCCACAACGACCACCGCATGATCAAGCTGCGCGAGGGCGACACCGTCGTCTTCTCGGCCACGCCGATCCCCGGCAACGAGCGGGCGGTCAACGAGACGATCGACCGCCTCTACCACATCGGCTGCGACGTGGTCACGCCGCGCGAGGCGCCGATCCATGCCTCCGGTCACGGCTACGTCGAGGAGATCAAGCTGATGCTCAACCTCGTCAAGCCGCGCTACGTGATGCCGGTCCACGGCGACCACAAGCGGATCCATCTTCACGCCCAGCTCGCCGATGCCGTCGGCATCGACCCCGACGACGTCTTCCGCGGCGAGAACGGGCTGCCGCTCGAGCTCGACGAGCGCGGCGCGCGGTTCGGCGAGCACGAGCAGTCGGGGATGATCTTCGTCGACGGCGTCGACATCGGCGATCCGGCCGACGTCGCCCTGCGCGACCGGCGGATGCTCTCCGCCGACGGCATCTTCATCGTCGTCGCCACCGTCTCCGAGCAGACCGGCGCGCCGGTCGCCGAGACCGAGGTCATCTTCCGCGGCGTGCCGTTCATCGAGCAGGCCGGCAATCTCGTTGAGGAGATCCGCGACGAGGTCACCCGGAGCCTGCAGGCCTCGGCCAAGGACGGCGTGCGGGAGATCGACCTGCTCCAGCAGGAGCTCCACGACGACCTCGCGGCGTTCGTCTATGACCGCCTGCGGCGGCGGCCGATGGTGCTGCCGGTCGTCGTCGAGGTGTAGCTCGTCCAGCGAGTTTCGTGCCGGTCAGACCGGGCGGAGGTTCGCCCGGCGCACCGTCGCGCGCAGATCGCTCGGCACGGTCGTCGTCGGCAGCTCGATGACGAAGCGGGTGCCGCGGCCCGCGCGGGCCGGTCGAGCGTCACCGTGCCGCCGTGCGTGGACACGACGGCGTGGACGATCGCCAGGCCGAGGCCCGAGCCGCGGCCACCGTCGCCGGCGCCGCGCACGAAGCGCTCGAACACCCGGTCGGCGAGGGCGGGCGGGATGCCGGGGCCATCGTCCTGCACGATCAGCGTCGCCGTCCCGTTCGCCGAGTGGGTCGAGGCGTAGATGTGGGTGCCGGGCGGCGTGTGACGGACCGCGTTCTCGAGCAGGTTGAGCGTCAGCCGGTGCAGGTCGTCGCGGATCCCCGGCACGACCGCCGAGCCGGCGTCGATCGTCAGCTCGTGGTCCTCGGCCACCGGCTCGAGCTCGGAGGCCGCCTCGGTGAGCGACGTCGGCGAGGTTGGTCGGGTGGAGCGTCTGCTCGCGCTTGGCGTCGGCCCGGGCGAGCAGCAGCAGGTCGCCGACGAGCCGGCGCATCCGCCGGGTCGAGCGCAGCGCCGCCTTGGCCGAGTCGGCCTGCTCGCCGTGGAGCTCCTCGGCGAGCAGCTCGAGGTTGGCGAGCACGCTGGTCAGCGGTGTGCGCAGCTCGTGCGAGGCGTCGGCGACGAACTCGCGCTGGCGGTCGAGCATCGCCTCGGTGCGGGCTCGCGCCGAGTCGAGCGCCGCGAGCATGCCCTCGAGCGTGCGGGCGAGCTCGGCGACCTCGTCCTCGGCCTCGGGGTGGGGGATGTGCAGCCGCGGGTCGCCGGTGCGCTCGATCTCCCGGGCGGCCTCGCTGAGGCCCCGGACCGGGCGCATCGCCCGCTGCGCGGTGGCCAGGCCGGCGAGCAGCGCGAGCACCGTGCCGCCGAGCACACCGAGGAGCAGGAACACCCGTACGCGGGCGAGCGTGTGGTCGACGTCGGACAGCGGGCGCGCGTAGAGCAGGCTGAAGTCGCCCTCGGGATCGCCGCCGAGGGGCAGCACGACGACGCGGTAGCCGAGCTCGGCGAACGTGCCGGAGCCGTGGGGGGCGGGGAAGCGCGGCGCTGCGGCCGGGAGCCGCTGGCCCTTGACGACGACGTTGTCCTGGGTGCACAGCAGCCAGCCGTCGTCGTTGTTGTAGATCCGGATCTGCGCGTGCTCGGCGCTCGCGTAGTCGCTGAGGCGCACCGTCCGGTTGCAGTCGAGGGTGAAGGTGCGCCGGTTGAGGTGGAGATGGAGCTGGCGCTGGAGCTGATCGGCCGCCGAGCGGACCTCGTCGTTGAACTGACCCCCCACCTGGCGGGTGG
>CAVWLZ010000007.1:0-24066 GCA_963755955.1 uncultured Solirubrobacterales bacterium | reverse complement strand
AGGGTGGCCGCGTCGTCGTCGATCGCGCCGGGCTGGACCATGACGCGGATCTCGCGTCCGGCCTGCATGGCGTAGACCTTGTCGACGCCGTCGTGGCGCGTCGCGATCTGCTCGAGGTCCCGCAGCCGCTTGACGTACTGCTCGAGCGACTCGCCGCGGGCGCCCGGCCGGGCGCCGGAGAGAGCGTCGGCAGCCTGGACGATGACCGCCTCGATCGTCTGCGGCTCGACCTCGTTGTGGTGGGCCTCCATCGCGTGGGCGACGGCCTCGGACTCGCCGTACTTGCGCGCAAGCTCGCCGCCGACGAGCGCATGCGGACCCTCGATCTCGTGCGAGACGGCCTTGCCGATGTCGTGCAGCAGCGCCGCGCGCCGGGCCGTGGCCGGGCCTGCGCCGAGCTCCTCGGCCATCATCGCGGCGAGCCGCGAGACCTCGATCGAATGCGCAAGCACGTTCTGCCCATAGCTCGTGCGGAACCTGAGCCGGCCGAGGAGCTTGATGAGCTCCGGGTGCAGGCCCTGGACGCCGGATTCGAACACGGCCTCCTCCCCCATCTCGACGATGTGGTTCTCGAGCTCGGACTTGGCCTGGTAGTACATCTCCTCGATCCGGGCCGGGTGGATGCGGCCGTCCTGGAGAAGCTTCTCGAGGGTGAGGCGCGCGATCTCACGCCGGACGCCGTCGAAGCCGGAGAGGACGACGGCACCCGGGGTGTCGTCGATGATGAAGTCGACACCCGTGAGGTTCTCGAGAGCGCGGATGTTGCGGCCCTCCCGGCCGATGATCCGCCCCTTCATGTCGTCGGCGGAGAGCTGGACGACCGAGACGGTCGTCTCGGCGGCGTGTCCGGCGGCCAGCCGCTGCATACAGACCGAGAGGATGTTGCGCACGCGGCGCTCGGCCTCGCGCTTGGTCTCCTCCTCGATCTGGCGGATGCGCCGGGCCGCGTCGTGGCGGGCCTGGTCCTCGATCTCCTTGAGCAGCAGCTGCTTGGCCTTCGAGGCCGATAGTCCCGAGGCCCGCTCGAGCTCACGGCTCAGCTCCTGATGCTCGGTGGCAAGGGACGCGCGCTGATGCTCAACCTCAACCTCACGGTTAGACAGTGCTTCCTCCCGCCGGGCCAGCGCCCCAGCCCGATCGGCCAGATCCTGGCTCGTCGCGCCGTTGCTGGCCACCACCGGAGCCGGTACCGGTGCTGACGCAGGGGCCGGGTCAGCATGGGCGGGCCGGCGGGTCACATACGCGTATCCCACGGCAGCGGCCACGATGCCCACCGCGATCAGCGCTGCGGCGGCAATGATGTCCATGGTCGTTCCTCTCCTGGAGCCCGGAGCCCGGGCCTTCACAGCTTCTGGGTTTTGGGAGCGACCGAGCGACCCGTGCGGGCGCACAGACGGATTCCGGCGATATGAGGTGTCGCCGCGGCGCTCAGGCCGCGGCTAGATGGCGATTTCTCGACGTCTTAGAAATGGGGTTCGAGACCCGAGTTCACTTGCCGTCAACACGTACGTCGGTATCCAATATCTACGAAGTTTGCTGGTGTTTTGTGGCCCGCTGGGCCGTTCGTTCGCTGAGGGAATCGTAGTACCGCGAGGGTGGCGGCGCAATGCGCGGCCGACGGGTTGCCCCGCACGCGGCCGAAACGCCTCACCGTTCGCGGGCGTAAGCGGCGAGCGCGTCGACCGCAGTCTCGCTGTCGTACCCCTTACGCAGCATGACTCCGAGCGCACGATCGCGCTCGCAGCGGTCGCGCGGCGGGGCCGGGAAACGGCGCCGCAGGAGCTCGACTGCGCGCCCAAGCTCGTCCTCGCCGGTGTCGGGAGCGAGGGTCTCCTCGATCAGCTCGCGGTCGACCCCGCGCTCACGGAGACTGCGCCGGATCCGCTCGCTCCCCCAGCCGTCGAGGTTCCGCCTGTCCTCGGCGAACAGCCGGGCGAAGCGCGCGTCGTCGAGGTAGCCCTGCTCGCCCAGCGTGCCGACGGCATAGTCGATCGACGCCTCGCTTGCCCCATGGCGCTCGAGCCGGCGGCGCACCTCGACCTCGGTGCGGTCCCGCGTGCCGAGGTAGGCGTAGGCCTGCTCGAGCGCGCGCTGATCCGGCTTGCCGTCGACGGGCACGTGCCCTGGGTGCGACGCCTATGCCGCCCGGTCGGTGACCGACTCGACCGGCGCGAGGGGCGCCTCCTCGCGAGGCTCGATCGGCTTGACCAGGTCGTGGCTGAGCCCGAGCGCGGCGTAGATCTTCTCCTCGATCTCCTTCGCGGTCTCCGGGTGCTCGTCGAGGAACGCCTTGGCGTTGCCTCGGCCCTGGCCGAGCCGCTCGTCGCCGTAGGAGAAGAACGAACCCGATTTGGTGACGATGTTGTGCTCGATGCCGTAGTCGATCAGGCAGCCCGAGGTCGAGATGCCCCTGCCGAACTCGATGTCGAACTCGGCCTGCTTGAACGGCGCCGCGACCTTGTTCTTCACCACCTTGACGCGGACCCGGTTGCCGACCGCCTCGGTCCCGTCCTTGAGCGTCTCGATCCGGCGGATGTCGAGCCGCTGCGAGGAATAGAACTTGAGCGCCCGGCCGCCCGGCTGCGTCTCCGGCGAGCCGAACATCACGCCGACCTTCTCACGGATCTGGTTGGTGAACACGCACAGCGTCTGGGTGCGGTTGAGGTTGCCGGCCAGCTTGCGCATGGCCTGCGACATCATCCGAGCCTGCACGCCGACCGTCTGGTCGCCCATCTGGCCCTCGAGCTCTGCGCGCGGCGTGAGCGCGGCGACCGAGTCCACCGCGACGACGTCGACGGCGCCGGAACGGATCAGCATGTCGACGATCTCCAGCGCCTGCTCGCCGTAGTCCGGCTGCGAGACGAGCAGCTCGTCGATGTCGACGCCGATCTCCTGGGCGTAGAGCGGGTCCATCGCGTGTTCGGCGTCGACGAACGCGCACACGCCGCCGAGCTTCTGCGCCTCGGCGAGGATGTGGTAGACGAGCGTCGTCTTACCCGAGGACTCCGGACCGAAAATCTCGATGATGCGGCCGCGGGGCACGCCACCGATGCCGAGCGCGAGATCGAGGGATAGCGCACCGGTCGGAATCGCGTCAACGGCCACGCGCGCCCCCGGATCCCCCATTCGCATGACGCTGCCCTTGCCGAACTGGCGCTCGATCTGGGTGAGCGCCCCCTGCAGGGCGGCCTGACGCTTCGCGTCCGACTTGGCGTCGGTCGGGGGCTTGGCGCCGGCCTTGTCGTTCTGGCTCATCTTCACTGGGCTCCTTCACTCATGCGCTTTGAACACCTCACGGTACGGCGGGGGGCGGACGGAATCCCGACGGTAAATCCGGGTCTGCGGCAGAACAAGACGCAAACGTCACAACAGTGCAAAAAGTGCTTGCAGAAGTGTGCCGAGAGCCCCGGACGGGGCGGGTCAGCCGCCGTGGTGGCCCCGGGCGAGGCGAGTCAGCCGCCGTCGTGGCCCCCGACGGGGCGGATCAGCCGCCGTGGTGAACGACGTAGGCGATGCACTGCCCCTGGTTGGGGAACCCGTAGGTGCGCCAGCCGCCGTCCATGCAATCGGCCTTGCTCGTCGGGCCCGAGGGCACGCTCGTCGACGTGCTCGTCGAGGTGCTCGTGGTCGACGTGCTCGTCGAGGTGCTCGTCGACGTGCTCGTCGAGGTGCTCGTCGAGGTGCTCGTGGTCGACGTGCTCGTGGCGGTGCTCGTCGACGTGCTCGTCGAGGTGCTCGTAGTCGACGTGCTCGTCGAGGTGCTCGTCGAGGTGCTCGAACTCGTCGTGGTGGTGGTGGTCGTCGTCGTCGTGGTGGTGCCACCGCCCCCGGCGCCTCCCGGAGTCGTGGTCGAGCCCCCGCCGGGCGAGGAGCCTCCCGGGCTCGTTCCGGTCGGCGTGCTCCCGCCGCCACCCGGGGTCGTGGTCGGGCCGGAGCCATGCCCGCCGCCGACGGACTTGCCACCGGAGCCACCACCGCCGGGCTTACCACCCGAGCCGCCGCCGGACGTGCCGCCCGAGCCACCGGACCGCGTGGGCGATGATCCGGTCGAGGTGCCGGACCGCGTGGGCGACGATCGGGTCGAGGTGCCGGACCGCGAGCCTGCTCCGCCCCCGGCCGAGCCGGACGGTGCTCCCCCCGCACCCAGCGGCGAGGCTGCGCCGCCGCCGAGGCCACGACCGACGCTGGCGAGGATCAGCGGATTGCCGCTCTTCCTGGCCGACGCCCCCACCACGCTCGCGTGCGCTCGGGCTCCCCCGCGGGTCGCGCTCGCCGCCGCCACGGCGGAGACGGACCTCCCGCCCGTCCCACCGGCACCGCCGGCGGCGCCGGGATGGAACGGCGCGGCGATCGCAGCCGCCGCGACGATCGCACTCGCGCCGAAGGCGGCGGCGACGTTCCCCGGCAGGACGGGCTTTGACGCGGGGCTGCGCAGCGGCCAGGCGAAGGCCCGCTGGGGCGCGGCGGCGACGAGCGCCCACAGGGCGACGGCACGGCCCGAGTAGTACGCGATGAACGCATGCACCACCGTGGGATCGAACTGCGTGCCGGCCCCGGCCCGGAGGATCTCAATCGCCTGCTTGTGCCGCGCGGCGGTTCGGTAGGGCCGCAGCGAGGTCACCGCGTCGAAGGTGTCGGCGACGGCGACGACGCGGGCGCCGAGCGGAATCTCCTCGCCCCAGAGGCCAGCCGGATAGCCGGTGCCGTCGAAGCGCTCGTGGTGGTGACGGACGATCGCGGCGAGCTCCGCGTCGCCGAGGCAGGCCGCCATCTTGCCGCCCTCGTCGGCATGGCACTTCGTCTGCTCGAACTCATCATCGGTGAGGCGGCCCGGCTTGGCGAGGAGGGCGGCCGGCACCTGTAGCTTGCCGATGTCATGGATGAGCGCGGCGCGCTGGATGCGGGCGCACTCGTCGCCGTCGAGGCTCAGCTTGTGCGCCGTGCCGGTCGCGTAGCGGGCGACCCGGCGCGAGTGCCCGGCGAGGTACGGATCCTGGGCGTCGAGCGCGGCGGCGAGGCGGGTGAGGACCTCGGAGCGGCGCTGGTGGGCCTCGGCATCCGCGCTCGCGGCCAGCTCGCCGACGGGCTCGCTGACCGGATCGGTGATCAGGTTCTCCGTCGCCCGCCGCACCTGGCGGTCGATCCGCACCCGTCGCGCCCAGCCCCACACGAGCAGTTCGCTGAACACGATGTCGCCGGTCTCGTGGCGCTCCCAGTACGCGCGGCCGGCCAGCGACGCGAGCAGCGCGAGGATCAGGGCGACGGCCGCGCACACCCAGGATGAGGAGATCACCCCTCCCGCCCGCAGCGCCCATGCGACCGCAACCGGCATCACGACCACGAACGTCGTGGCCACGAGCATCTGCGGCAGAAATGGGAGTGCGGAAGCGTCGCGCTCCGCCAAGGGCTCCTCCCCTGATCTCGCAACTGGCCTCCGTCCACTCGCGGTCCGAACGAATCCGGTCCCCCTCGCGGGCGGAAAAAGCGCAGCTTACTCCCATATCAGGGCCGCAAACGCGGCTCGGACGACAGCGACTCCCAATCTGCCGGACCCTTTGTGAGGTCTTGGGAGATTTCGGCTCCGATGGTGGACAGATCGCCCACGGACCCCCCCGTGCAGAACCTGGCGCCCCGAGTGTTCCGGCCGCCGCCTCTGCGGGATGACCGCCCCACACGGAGGTTTGCAACGATGCCGAAGATGGATTCGGGATCCGAGGAGCGCCTGGCCCGCAACGAGGCCATCTTCCGCGAGGTCAACGAGGCGATCATGAGCGGGAGCTGGCCGGGAGAAGACGACGCTCGCGGCGCGTTTCGCTGCGAGTGTGCGCACCTCGGCTGCAACGAGCTCATCGACCTCAGCGTGCACGAATACGAGCGGGTGCGGACGAGCGCCGATCTGTTCGTACTCGCGCCCGGCCACGAGCGACCGGAGATCGAGGCGGTGATCGAGGACCACGGCCACTACCTGATCGTCGAGAAGCGCGGCTTGGGTCGGCGCGTGGCCCAGACCACGGACCCCCGGACTTGACGCGCCCGCGCCGGCGCCGTCGCGATCAGCCGGCCGCGAAGCTTCTCAGCTCCTCGTAACGGGCGCCGCTGCTCTCGGTCCTCGACCGGTACAACGTGAAGCTCGTCGCCGTCAGCGCCAGAGAAGGGGGTGCGGGCAGTTCGAACGGTCGCAGACGGGTGCGTGCCCGGACGCGCGCGACGGTGACGTGGGCGAGGAAACGCCGCTCCTGCGGCGGGTACCAGCCACCCGCCTCCAGCCGGCCGGCGAGGTCGCGCTGGAAGGCGGCGAGCCGCTCGCCGGACTCAGCGAGGGTGACCGCGAGCACGTGCGGGCGCCGCCTCGGTAGCCACACGGCCCCGGTCACGGCGAGCGGGAACCCGACGTCGACGCCGGGGGCGACCGCCGCACAGGCCGCGGCGATGTCGTCGATCTCGGCCACCGGCCGCGACCCGAGGAAGCAGAGCGTGACGTGGAGCATGTCGGACGCCACCCCGCGCAGCGCGTCCTGGCCCGCGGTCACCCCGCTGCGCCAGCGGCTGAGCGCGGTGCGCGCCTCGGCGGGGAGATCGAGGGCGACGAACAGCCGGGCGCGCTCCGAAGCCGGAGCCGGCTCCGGTGCGCACGCCGCGCTCACCGCCGCGCGCCCGCCTCGCCGGGGAGCGGGATCGCACCCGTCTCGCCTCGCAGCAGCCGCCGGATGAGATGCATGGCCACGGTCGTCGAGCGGTCGCGAACGTCCGCGCGGTTGCCCGGCAGACGCAGGCTGCGTGTGAGCCGCCGCGGATCGCCCGGCCCGGCCGTGACGGCCACCGAGAAGCACACGGTGCCGACTGGCTTCTCCTCCGTCCCGCCATCCGGGTCCGGCGATGCCGGTGATCCCGACGCCGACGTCGGCACCGAAGCCGCTCAGCGCGCCGTCGGCGAGCGCCTCCGCGACCTCGGTCGACACCGCTCCGCGACGCTCGATGAGCGCCGCCGGAACCCCGGCGAACGCGACCTTCGCCTCGTTGGAATACGCCACGACGCCCCCGGCGACGTAGGCCGACGAGCCGGCCCGGTCGGTGAGCCGAGCCGCCATCATCCCGCCGGTGCATGACTCGGCGACGGCAATGCGGTGGCCCGCGAGCAGCGTGGCGACCTGCTCGTCGATCGTCGACCCGTCGCGTGAGAACATGAGCGCGCCGTGCCGGGCGGCGACGAACTCGATGAGCTCGTCGTACGCGGGCTGCGCGGGCGGTTCGAAGCGGGTGGCGATCTCGATCTCGCCGCGGCGCAGGCAGGTGGTGATCTCGAGTGGCGCGAGGCTGAGGCCGTCGGCCTCGGCGGCGCGCAGGGTGTTGGCGATCTCGGATTCCGGGATGCCGAACAGGCGCACGATCTCACGCCGATAGGTCGTCGCGCCGGCGATCGCTGCCGCGAACGCCTCGGTGCTCTGCGCTGTCTCCCACATCGGCTGTAGCTCGCGCGGCGGTCCGGGAAGCACGACGACCGTCGGCCCGGTTCCCGCGGCCGGCGGGACGACGAGGCCCGGTGCCGTGCCGACCGGGTCGAGCACCGTCGCCCCGGCGGGGATGACCGCCTGCTTGCGGTTCGACTCGCGGACCGCGTCGAGATCCAGCCCGGGCCAGCGCCGCATCATCGGCGCGAGGATGTCGGCGATCTTCGCCTCGAGCACGTCGTCGAGGACCATCTCGCGTCCGGCGAACGCCCCGACGACCTCGGCGGTGAGGTCGTCGGCGGTCGGGCCGAGCCCACCGCTGGTCACGATCAGCGCCATGCTCTCGGCGGCCATGTAGTCCAGTGCCGAGCGGAGATCCTCGGGGCGGTCGCCGACGATCTCGATCATCGCGGCGTCGACGCCGAGCTCGCGCAGCCGCTCCGAGAGCCAGGGTCCGTTGCGGTCGGCGATGATCCCGGTCAGCACCTCGGTGCCGGTGATGAGGATCCCGGCCCGGACGCTCATGCGCAGCGAGGCTGCTGGGCGGCGGCGCAGCACGGAGGTCCTCTCGGGCGTGAACTCGTACCCGATCGAGCTCGGCGACGGCGCGACCTTGACGGTCGCGCCGTTGACCTTCATCTGCACCCCGGCGTTGCCGAGGGTGAGCAGCAGCTTCGACGAGGTCTGTGCGGGGATCGCCTGGCCGGCGTTGTAGATGACGCCGGGGATGAGCTTGCGGCCGGTGCCGTCGACCAGGCAGACGTACACCTGGCCGGTCGGAACGAGCTCGAGCTTGACCGTCTTGGGCTTCGGCGGCGCTGCCGGCCGGTTCGGATGGGTCGGTCGCGCGGTGGTGGATCGTCGTCGCTCCCCGCAGGCCGGTCGGCGAGGGCGTCGGCTTCTTGTTGCCGGCGCCGAGCGCGTACAGCGCCACGACGACGACGACGAGCACCGCGGCGATGATCGCCCAGGACGGAATCAGCGGCCCACGAGCCGCCCGCTTCGCCGCCCGCTCGCGCTCGCGGGGGCTGAGCGTCGAGATCGGCCGCATCTCGTTGTCGGACGGGCGCTCGTAGCGCCGCTTGAAGTCGTCGACGAGCATCCGGCTGTCGAGCCCGAGGTAGTCGCCGTAGGTCTTGAGGAAGCTCTTGGTGTAGATCGGGCCGGGGAGTGCCTCCCACTCCTCGTTCTCGAGCGCACGCAGGTATTTGGCCCGGATCTTCGTCCGCGCCTCGACTTCGGTGATGTCGATCCGCGCGCGCATCCGCGCTTCACGCAAGGTCGAGCCGATGTCCGCCATCGCAGGAAGGCTAGATGGTTGATTTCACAGCCGCGTGGGAGCCGGGGGCTCCGTGTCAGAGCTCGTCGGGGTCCGGCGAGCCCGCCGGCGGCGGAGCGCTGCCCGGGACCGCCCCCGACCGGCGCCGGGCTTCCATCGGCCTCGGCGAGATGCAGAAGGATCCGCGGCACGTCGGCCTCGGTGATCAGCACCTGACGGGGCTTGGAGCCCTCGTAGCCGGAGATGATCCCGCGGCGCTCGAGCATGTCGATGAGCCGGCCGGCCCGGGTGTAGCCGAGGCGCAGTCGGCGCTGGAGCATCGACGTCGAGGCGGTCCCCATCTGCGCCACGAGGCCGATCGCCTCCTCGAGCAGCGGGTCCTCGTCGGGATGGAACTCCGGCTCATCGCCGCTGTCCGCCGGCGCCCTCGGAGGGCACCTCCTCGAGCAGCTCGGCCTTGAAGTCGGGCTCGCCCTGCCGCCGCCAGGCGTCGGTGAGCTCGAGGATCTGCTCCTCGTCGATGTAGGCGCCCTGGATCCGCTGCACCTTGCTCGACCCGACGGGCGAGAACAGCATGTCGCCCTGGCCGAGGAGCGACTCGGCGCCGTTCTGATCGAGGATCACCCGGGAGTCGGTCTGGCTCGAGACCGCGAACGCGATCCGCGAGGGGACGTTGGCCTTGATCATGCCGGTGATGACGTCGACCCGCGGCGACTGCGTCGCGAGCACGAGGTGGATCCCGACCGCGCGGGCCTTCTGGGCGAGGCGGATGATCGAGTCCTCGACGTCGGCCGGGGCGACCATCATCAGATCGGCGAGCTCGTCGATCACGCAGAGGATGTAGGGCAGCGGCGGCTCCCCGCGCTTCTCCCGCGCCCGGTTGAGCTCGGGCAGGCTGCGGGTGCGGGCGAGCGACATCGTCCCGTAGCGCTGCTCCATCTCCTTGACGAGATTCTGGAGCGCGTTCGCCGCCATCCGCGGGCTCGTGATGACCGGGGTGAGGAGATGCGGGATCCCCTCGTAGTGGTTGAGCTCGACCTGCTTGGGGTCGACGAGCACGAGGCGCACCTCGTGCGGCGTGGACCGCAGCAGCACGCTCGAGAGCATCGCGTTGACGCACGCCGACTTGCCGGCGCCGGTCGTGCCGGCGACGAGCAGGTGAGGCATCTTGGCGAGGTCGGCGCCGATCGCCCGGCCGGCGATGTCCTTGCCGAGCCACACGGTGAGCGGCGACCACTCCGGCGGCGGCTCCTGGAAGACGTCGCCGAGATGGACGATCCGGCGCCGGGCGTTCGGGACCTCGACCCCGACCGCCTGCTTGCCGGGGATCGGCGCGAGGATCCGGATGTCGGTCGCGGCGAGCGCGTAGGCGAGGTCGTCCTTGAGCTGGGCCACCTTCGCCACCTTCGTGCCCGGGGCGAGGCGCAGCTCGTAGCGGGTGATGTGGGGACCGGTGACCCGGCCGATCACCTTCGCCTCGATGCCGAAGTGCCCGAGGGTCTCGACGAGCGTGCGGGCGACCTGCTCCTGCCCGGCGGTGTCCGGCTTGGCCGCCTCGCCGGTCGAGCGCGTGAGGAACCGGGCGCCGGGGACGCGCCAGATGAAGTCGGGATCGTCGGTGACCGATGCGCGGTAGCGCCCCTGCGGAGTGAGGTCTCCCTCGCCCACCGGTCGCGGCGGACCCGCGGCGACGCCGTCGCCCTCGGGCTCCTCGACCGACGCCGGGGGGTGCTCGGGATCGTCGAACGGCAGCGCCTCCTGCACGGGCTCGTCGGTGGCCTCGTCGGCCTCGCCGTGGATGGCCGGGGCCTCGACATGGGTGGCCCGGACGACGAGCTCGGCGGTGTCGGACTCCGGCGGCAGCACCGAGTCGAGCTCGTCCTGCGCGGGATCGAAAGCCTCGCCGGCGCCGGTGCGGGCCGCGGCGGTCGCGGGCGCAGCCGTCGCCGCGGTGCGGCGAACGCGGGTCGCCGAGAGCTCCTCGGTCGAGCGGCGGATCACCCGGCCCGTGCCGGCCATGCTCTCACTGGTCGCCCGGATGATCCCGGCGACGGTCGCCCCGGTGACGAGGATGAGCGCGGCGATGAACAGGAACACGGCGAGGATGTCGGCGCCGACGGTCGAGAACAGGTGCGAGGCGGCCCAGAACTCGCCCTGCCCGATCACCCCGCCACGGTTCTCGAAGGCGCTCGCCCGCCAGAACGCGTGTCCGCTCAGGGCGCCCGGACCGAGCCCGAAGGTTCCGGCGGCGAGGGCGAGCGTGATCGCGGCGACGAGACAGAGGAGGCCGGTCCGCATCGGCCGCGCGGGCGGGCGAAGCTCGCGGATGAGGATGAGCGCACCGCCGGCCACCAGCGCGGCGGGCACGGCGTAGCCGAGGCGGCCGAAGACGAACTTCATCGCGGTCACGGCCCCGGTGCCGAGCGTTCCCCCGGCCCAGTGCAGATAGGCGACGCCGGCCAGGAAGATCCCGACCGCTGCGAGCGCCAGGGCGATGATGTCGACGTGGTGCGCCTCGAGTGGGAGACGGGGCAGCGACAGCGACGGGCGGCTGGCCAGGAGCGAGCGCTTCGCCCGCTTGGCGGGGGCTTGCGCTTCGCGCGCGGTTTTGCTCGGGTGGCGGCCATGTCCGAGTTCGTGGCTTCGACGGCGGCCGCCGGTGTCCTCCCCGTAAGAGGCCGATCAAGGGCCACTAAATCTCCCGCTCCCGGCGGATAAAGCCCGTACCATCACCCTCGAGCGATGGCCGACTACGAACGTCCACCCCGCGTCCTCGTCGTCGAGGACGACGATGCGATCGCCCAGGTCCTCCAGCGATCCCTGCGGATGGAAGGCTACGACGTACGCGTGGCCGGCGATGGCATCAGCGCCCTCGACCTCGCCCACGCCTTCCTCCCTGACCTCGTGATCCTCGATCTCGGCCTGCCCCGGCTCGACGGGATCGAGGTGGCGCGGACCCTGCGTGAGAACGACGACGTGCCGATCCTCGTCCTCACCGCGCGGGACGCGGTCGAGTCGCGGGTCGAGGGCCTCGACTCCGGCGCGGACGACTACCTCGTCAAGCCGTTCGAGCGCCAGGAGCTGCTCGCGCGCCTGCGCGCGCTGCTGCGACGGCGCCCGCCCCGCGGCCAGGCGGCGTTGTCGGTCGGCGACCTCAAGCTCAACCCCGACACCCACGAGGTCACGCGCGGGGACCGCCCGATCGACCTCACGCAGCGCGAGTTCGAGCTGCTCGAGTACCTGATGCGCAACGAGCGGATCGTCATCTCGCGCCAGCGCCTGCTCGACGAGGTGTGGGGTTACGACCCGTTCTCGATGACGAACACGATCGAGGTGTTCGTGTCCAACCTCCGACGGAAGCTCGAATCTGGTGGAGAGCCCCGGCTCCTACACACGATCCGCGGCGCGGGCTACGTTCTCCGCGTATAGGCGGCTGCCGATCCGCTGGCGCCTCGCCGGCGGCTCCGCGGCGCTGACGCTCGTGATCCTCGCCGGGTTCGCCGCGATCGTCGGCGTGCTCACCACCCGCCAGGTCCGGGGGCAGTTCAACGACGAGGTTCGCTCGGCGGCCGACCAGCTCCAGCGCCAGCTCCATCTCCACCTCAACCGGCGCACCTTCACGCTCGACTGCAACCGCACGGTGCGCCTCAGCGACTACGCGAGCGCCGAGCACGCGCAGATCCGGATCTACAACAACGACGACGGCTCGCTGCTCTGCACCCAGGACAACGTCGTCGTCAAGGGCCAGCGGCTACCGGCCGCCGCGCCGCGCTTCCCGGCCCCCCACGGCTCAGGCACGTTCGCCGAGCTCGGCTACCGCATCGTCGTGCTGCCCCTCGGGGGTGATCCCGAGGGCGACTTCAGCCTGCTCTACGCGCGCCCGCTGTCCGACGTCGACCACACCCTCGCCCGTGTCCGGGTGTTCCTGCTCCTCGGTGTGCTCGGCGGCACGGTGCTCGCGCTGCTCGCCGGGCTGGCCACCGCCCAGCGGGCGATGCGCCCGGTCCGGGGCCTCACGGCGGCCGCCCGGGAGATCGAGCGGACCGGCGACCCGCGACTGCACATCCCCCATCCCGAGGCCGAGGACGAGGTCGCCGAGCTCGCCCGCACGCTCGAGGGCATGCTCGGGGCGCTCGACTCGGCGCGAGCCCGCACCGAGGCGATGCTCGACCGCCAGCGCGAGTTCGTCGCCGATGCCTCCCACGAGCTGCGCACGCCGCTGACCAGCGTGCTCGCCAACCTCGAGCTGCTGGCCGAGGAGCTCCACGGCGAGCAGGCCGACTCGGCCAAGGCGGCGCTGCGCTCGACCCGGCGGATGCGCCGGCTCGTGGGCGACCTGCTGCTCCTCGCCCGGGCCGATGCCAAGCGCGAGCAGACCCTCCACCCGACCAATCTCGCCGACGTCCTCACCGAGGCGGCCTCCGAGCTCGAGCCCGTGGCCGAGGATCACGAGCTGACGATCGACGCCGGATCGGCGGTCGTGCCCGGGATCCGCGACGACCTCCACCGGCTCACGCTCAACCTGCTCGAGAACGCCGTGCGTCATACCCCCCCGGGCACCCACATCTACGCCTCGACTCACTCCGCGCACGGGACGGCGACGCTGACCGTGCAGGACGACGGCCCGGGCATCCCGCCCGCGCTCGCCGACCGGGTGTTCGAGCGCTTCGTGCGCGGCGCCGGCGACGGTGGCCGAGGCTCGGGCCTCGGGCTGGCCATCGTGCACGCGGTCGTGTCGACGCACGGCGGCACGGTGACGCTCGACCGACCCGAGCGGGGCCGCGGCACCCGGTTCGTCATCGAGCTGCCGACGACGAGCGTGCCGAGTGATCTGCGCGCGACGGTGCGGCAGGCGAATCTCCGCCCGGTCTGACCCGCCTCAAACCTCGACGACGACCGGCAGCACCATCGGGCGCCGCCGCAGGCGGTCATAGACGAACGCCGCGAGGTCGTCGTGGAGCTCCTGCTGGAGCAGGTCGATCTCGCGCACCCCGTCCTTGGCCGTGGCGCGGAGGCTACGGGCGACCTCCTCGCGGATCTCCTCGACGAGACCGCCTGCCTGCTCGATGAACGGCACGCCGCGGAAGATGACCTCGGTGTCGGCGACCGGGGCGCCGGTCTGCTCGGAGACGGTGGCGACGACGATGAAGATGCCGTCGGCGGAGAGCATCCGCCGGTCGCGCAGGGCGACATCGGCGGGATCGCCGATGTCGACGCCGTCGACGAAGATCATCCCCGACTGTTCGTGCTCGCCGAATCGCGCTCCGCGCGCATCGAGCTCCAGCGGCAGTCCGTTCTCGCCGCGGAACACGTCATCGGGGTCGATGCCGACCGCGTCGGCGAGCTGTGCGTGAAGGTGAATCCGCTTATGGTCGCCGTGCACCGGCATCACGTAGCGCGGCTTGACGAGGTTGAGCATCAGCTTGATCTCCTCGACGTAGCCGTGACCCGAGGCATGGATCGGCGCCTCTCGCGGGGTGACCACGTCGCAGCCGATGTGGTAGAGGCGATCGATCGTCTCGTTGACCGCGCGCTCGTTGCCGGGAATCGGCGTCGCCGAGAAGACGACGGTGTCGCCTTGGCGCAGCTTGATCATGCGGTGATCGTTGTGGGCCATGCGGCGCAGCGCCGAGAGCGGCTCGCCCTGAGAGCCGGTGGAGATGACGACGACCTTGTGGTCCGGCCAGTCCTCGACCTCCTGGGGCTGGATGAGCATCCCCTCGGGCACCTCGATGTGGCCGAGCGAGCGCCCGATGTTGACGTTCTTGCGCATCGAGCGCCCGACGAGCGAGACCTTGCGACCGAGCGCCTGGGCGGCGTCGACCACCTGTTGGACACGGTGGATGTTCGAGGCGAAGCTGGTGACGACGATCCGGCCCTCGGCGCGGGCGAAGACCTCCTCGAGGTGGGGGCCGACGCCGCGCTCGGACGGGGAGAAGCCGGGGCGGTCGGCGTTCGTCGAGTCGCCGCACAGCAGCAGCAGCCCCTCGCGGCCGAGCTCGGCGAGGCGCGAGACGTCGGCCGGCGGCCCGTCGACGGGGGTCTGGTCGAACTTGTAGTCGCCGGTGACGAGCACCGTCCCGAGCTCGGTCGTCAGCGCGACCGCGCACGAATCGGGAATCGAATGGGTCATGTGGATGAGCTCAATCGAGAACGGTCCGGCCTCGATCTCCTCGCCGGGATCGACGTCCTCGAGATCGGCGTCGCGGAGCTTGTGCTCGTCGAGCTTGGAACGGGCCATGGCCATCGTCAGCGGCCGGCCGTAGACGACCGGCGCGTCGGCGCCGAGTTCGCGCATGACCCACGGCAGCGCCCCGACGTGATCCTCGTGGCCGTGGGTGATGACGATCGCCTCGATGTCCTGCGCCCGCTCCCGCAGGTAGGTGAAGTCGGGGAGCACGAGGTCGATGCCGAGCATCTCGGCGGTCGGGAAGCGCAGCCCGGTGTCGACGACGACGAGCCGGCCCTCGTACTCGAGGACCATCATGTTCTTGCCGATCTCGCCCAGACCGCCGAGCGGCAGGACGCGGAGGGTGCCGCTCACGCCCCGGCCGTCGTCAGCAGGCCATGGTGCTCGAGCATCGCCCGCACCACGGCGGTCTCGTGCTCGTCGGCCTCCACCATCGGCAGCCGGAAGCCGCCGACGGGGTGGCCGAGCAGGTTGAGCGCCGTCTTGATCGCGATCGGGTTGGTGGTGACTGCGAGCGCGCGGTAGACGTCCTGCAGGGAGGCGTCGATCGCCCGCCGCCGATCGGGCTCGTCGACCATCCGGCGCATCTCCTCGCCGACGATATGGCTCGCCACGCAGATCCCGCCCGCACCCCCGAGCTCGAGCGTCTCGCAGAGGATGTCGTCGTTGCCCGCGTACAGCTCGAGCCCGTCGATCAGGGCGAGGCTGGCGTTGTTGGCCTGCTTGACGCCCTCGATGTTGTCGATCTGGGCGAGCTCGGCGAGCAGGTCGTTGGGCATGTCGGTGCCCGTGCGGCTCGGAATGTTGTACACGAGGATCGGCTTGTCGGTCGCCCGGGCGACCTCCTGGAAGTGCCGCACGATTCCCCGCCGGTTGGGGCGGTTGTAGTACGGGGTGACGGACAGCATCGCGTCGGCCCCGAGCTCGGTCGCGCGCTCGGTGAGCTCGACGGCGTGCCGGGTGTCATTGGAGCCGACGCCGGCGGTGATCGAGCAGCGGGGGTGGGTGCGCTTCATCTCCGCCACGGCGAGCGCGATCACCCCGAGGTGCTCCTCGTCGCTCAGCGTCGCCGCCTCCCCGGTCGTCCCGCACACGACGAGCCCGTCGGAGCCGTGCTCGACGAGATGGTCCATAAGCGCGACGGCCGCGTCCTCGTCGACGCGCCCGTGCTCGTCGAACGGGGTGACCATCGCGGTGAGGATCGCGCCGAGATCGCAGGCCATCGCCGACGATTATCGCAGGGGTGCGCCCCGCCGGGGTCGCACCGTCCTCTGGTCGCGCCGCGACCGGCCTGCTACGCGGCCGAGTCCGGCACCGCCGCCGAGCTCTGCTCGCCCCTCCCACGCACGCGCGGGCCGTGGTAGGGGCCGGGCTTCGGCCGAGCCTTGCCGCCTGGGAAGGCGAGGCGCAGGATCGACCTCTGCACCATCCCGAGCTGCTGGTGGAACGGACCGCTGTTGTAGGGCAGCTCGTAGCGCTCGCAGATCTCGCGCACCTTCGGGGCGATCTCGCCGTAGCGGGTGCTCGGCATGTCCGGGAACAGGTGATGCTCGACCTGGTAGCCGAGGTTGCCGCTGATGACGTGGAACATCGGGCCGCCGTCGATGTTCGCCGCGCCGGTGAGCTGGCGCACGTACCACCCGCCGCGGGTCTCGTCGTTGGTCTCCTCCTGGGTGAAGGTGTATGTCTGGTCCGGGAAGTGACCGCAGAAGATGATCGCGTAGGACCACACGTTGCGGATCAGGTTCGCGGTGATGTTGGCGGTCAGCGTGCGCTTGAACGGCTCCCGGAACGAGCGGCGCTCGACGAGCTCACGGACGATGTTGCGCCCGGCGCACTCCTGGCGGCGGCGCAGCTTGCGCCCCACGCGCTTGGCCTGGTCGGCCGGGGCCTTGCTGCGGCTGTCCATGCGCTGCTTGGCGGCGTAGACCCCGAACTCGGCCACGGTGCTGACGACGCCGCTGAGGATCGGCCAGGCGATGTAGTCCTTGCGGATCTGCGTGCCCGCCTTGCCGGCGATCCCCTTGAGTTCCTCGCGCACCGTCTCAAGGCTCTTGTCGCCGGCGCGGATCGCGGTGAGGTCGAGGTCATGGACCGCGACACCCCATTCGAACAGCAACGCCAGCAGGATGTTGTAGACCGGCTGCAGCAGGTAGACGGGGTGCCACTTCTGCGCCGGGTCGATGCGCATGATCTCGTAGCCGAGATCGCGGTCCTTGTCGAGGATGTTGGTGAAGGTGTGGTGGATGAAGTTGTGGGAGTGGCGCCAGGCCTCGGCCGTCGAGGCCGTGTCCCAATCCCAGGCCCGGGAGTTGATCACCGGATCGTTCATCCAGTCCCACTGGCCGTGGAGCACGTTGTGGCCGATCTCCATGTTCTCGAGGATCTTGGCCAGGCCGAGGGTGCTCGCGCCGAGCAGCCAGGGCAGCCGCCAGCGTGACGCGAACAGCTCGACGCGCCCGATCAGCGCGAGCCGGCGCTGGAGGGCGATCATCGAGCGGATGTACTTGGCGTCACGGTCTCCGAGATCGGCCTTGACCTGCTCGTGCAGCTCGTCGAATTCCTTGCCGATCGCCTCGATCTGCTCCGGAGTCAGCCGGTGCAGCGGATTCTCCGAGGCATCGATCCTCACCTCGCCGTTCGTCCGATGCCCGTTCATCGTTGCCGTGTCCATGTCTCCCCTGTCGTGGTCGCTGATAACTGAAGGTCCTAAAGGTCGATCTCGACCGGGCCTTCGGGCGCACTGATGCACGTGCGGATCATCTCCCCGTCCTGGCCGTAGACCTGGCCGTTGCGCAGGTCGCGCACCCGGCCGGAGCGCAGCTCCCCGACGCACGTGTGGCAGATGCCCTCACGGCAGCCGTAGGGCAGATCCACCCCGGCGTCCTCACCGGCGACGAGGATCGGCTGGTGCCCGTCGGACTGCGCCTCGCAGCCGCTCTTGCAGAAGGTGATCGTGCCGCCCTCCCCCTCGCCCGCCGAGCCGAGTGCGAGCTTGGGCTGGAAGCGCTCCATGTGCAGACGGTCGTCGTCACCGTGCTCCTGCCAGTGCTCGGTGAGGTCGTCGAGCATCTCGCTCGGTCCCGACACGTACGCCTCGCGCTCCCGCCAGTCCTCGCACAGCCGGTCGAGATCCTTGGGGCCCATGCGGCCGTTGTCCCCGGTCAGCTGCTCGTGGAGGCGGAAGCCCCTGTTGCGCGCGGCCAGCGCGCGTAGCTCAGGCCCGAAGATGACATCGTCGGCGTGACGGGCCGAATGCAGCAGGACGACGTCGTGCAGCCCCCCGTCGCCGTCGAGATGGCGGAGCATGCTCATGATCGGCGTGATGCCGCTGCCGGCGCTGACGAACAGGAGCTTCGCCGGCGGCTCCTCAGGGAGCAGGAAGTCGCCCTCGACGCCACCGAGCGAGACGATCGTGCCCGGCCGGCCGCGACGGACGAGATACGGCGAGACGGCGCCCTCGTCGACGTTCTTGACGGTGATGCTGATGAGCCCGTCGGCGCGATAGGGATCGGAGGTCAGCGAGTACGCCCGCCAGTGGCGGACGCCCTTGATGTCGAGTCCGATGCGGAGATATTGACCCGGCTTGTGTCCGCCCCAGCGGTAGCCGGGCTTGATCAGCACGGTGGCAGAGTCGGCGGTCTCGTGGTTGATCTGCTCGATCCGCCCGCGCAGCTCCCGCGTGGACCACAGCGGGTTGACGAGCTCGAGGTAATCGTCGGCCAGCAACGGCGAGCTGAGGGCACCGAGTGCCTTGAGGACGCGGCGCTGCACCGGGTGGACGTTTGGAGGTGCGCCTTTTTCGGGCATCTACTCAGAGGTAATATCCCGTTAAGTAGGTTCCTAACCGTAAATTGCCTACAGCAGCAAATCGACACTCCCGCGGCCGGCGCTCGGCGCGGAAGCTCGGCAGTCGCGGCGTACCGCGGGCCGTCCGTGAGCAGGCGATCCTCGACGTCGCCGGCGAGATCTTCGCGCGCGCCGGCTATCACGCCGCTTCGATGGACGAGATCGCGGCGCGTGCCGACGTCTCCAAGCCGATGGTCTACGCCTACTTCGGCTCGAAAGAGGGCCTCTACGTCGCCTACATCGACCGCACCGGGCGCCAGTTGCTCGAGCGCCTCGGGCAGGCGGCGCCGCGCGAGCGCCACCCCCGGGCGCTACGCGAGCCGATCAACGAGTTTCTCGCCTTCGTCGAGGAGCACCGCGACGGTTGGACGGTGTTGTTCGGCGAGCTGACCTCGAGCCGCCCGCTCGCCGAGGAGGTCGCCGTGCTCCGGGGACAGATCACCGAGCAGGTCCGAGCGATGTTCGATCCGGGGACGTTCGGATCCTCACCGCCATCGGATGCCGCCGTCGACGCGATCGCCCACGCGATCGTCGGGGCGGGCGAGTCGCTGGCCAACTGGTGGCTCGACCATCCCCATGTCCCCCGGGAGCAAGTCGCCGAGTGGTACGTCGACATCGTCCAGGCCTCGGTGGAGACGGCGAGCCGAGCGGGCGAGCGGCGACGCACATGAGCGCTCAGAGCAGCGGTCAGCCGCTTGGCGCTTGAACAGCGGTGGGCTGCCCGTTCGGACGGCCCACCGTTGCGGAGGAAACGACTAGACGCCGGGAACCGGCTGAATCGTGGAGGGCGCCGTGGCCGGCTTGCTCTCCTTGGTGACCACGGACTCGCGGCTGCGCAGTGCGCCACCGACGGCGAGGATCCCGAAGCCGATCCCGGTCAGCAGCAGAGCGACGCCGACGACCACGCCGAACAGCGACGTCTGGTTGGCCATGTAGCTCGCGTTGAGCGCGGTGGGCAGCGCGGTCTCGTTGACCCACACGTTGCGGGCCGGATTGTCGACCGGCTGGCCCTTGACGGTCAGCGCCTTGGTCGGGTCGTTGGTGCCCTTGCCGTCGGCCGTCGCGTAGTGCGGCATCTGCGAGTACAGCGCGCCGCCGGTCGCCTCGAGCGCATGAATCTGCATGTACTGCGCTAAGCAGTCTCTTAGGAATGCCCCGCGCTGCCATCCGCGCACGCCCACACACCGGATTGCGGGTTCTCCCCGCTCACACCGGGGGAAACACGCTCCACCGGATACCGGACGACTACAGCAGGTGCTCGAGCCCGACGACCGGTGACAGCGTCAGTTCGCCGACGCGGCGGACCGCGAGCAGCACCCCCGGCATGAACGAGACGCGGTCGATCGAGTCGTGACGGATGCTGAGCGTCTGCCCCACGTCGCCGAGGATCACCTCTTGGTGGGCGACGAGGCCGGGCAGCCGAACGCTGTGGATCGGGATCTCGGCGCCCGAGGGCGACTGCGCGCGCATCAGCTCGGCCGTCCGCGCCGCGGTGCCGCTCGGCCTGTCGAGCTTGCCGTCGTGGTGCAGCTCGATGATCTCGGCCTTGGCCATGTGCCGCGCGGCCTGGGCGGCGAACTGCATCATCAGCACGGCGCCGATGGCGAAGTTGGGCGCGATGAAGATGTTGGCGCCGCGCAGCCCTGTGAGGAGGTCGAGGTCGAAGCCGGTCGTGCCGATGACGACGTGAACCCCGGCCGCGACGGCGGCGCGGGCGTTCTCGACGGCGGTCGTCGGAATTGTGAAGTCGACGAGCACGTCGGCAGCGCCGAGCACGTCGGCGACCGCGGTGCCGAGCTGCGGGTCGGCGCGGCCGCTGAGGACGAGGTCCTCGGCACCGTCAACGGCCTCGCACACGGTCTGCCCCATGCGCCCGGCCGCCCCGGCGACGGCGACGCGGATCACCGCACCGCCTCGACCTCCGCACCGAGGGCCGCGGTGAGCGGCGCGACGGCCGCGTCGAAGCGGTCCTCGTCGGGGCCGATGCCGGCCACCGACAGACGCTCGGGCACCCACAGCTCGCCGACGATAGCGGCGAGATCCTCGACCGTGACGGCGTCGATGCGGCCCACGACGTCGTCGAGCGACAGCAATGGCGCGCCGCCGAGCACCTCGGAGCCGAGGCGATTCATGCGGGCGCCGGTCGACTCGAGCGCGAGCACGACGCGACCCTTGAGGTTCTCCTTGGCGCGGTGGAGCTCCTCATCGCTCACCGGTTCGGCGCGGAGCTTCTCGAGCTCGGCGTGGACAACGCTCACCGCCTCGCCGAGGTTGTCCGCCCGCGTGCCGACGTAGAGCCCGATCTGTCCGATGTCCTGGTAGGCGCTCGTGAACGAGTAGACGGCGTAGGCGAGGCCGCGGCGCTCGCGCACCTCCTGGAAGAGCCGCGAGGACGACGTCCCCCCGAAGATCGTGTCGAGCACGCGCAGGGCGAACCGGCGATCGTCATGGCGGGAGAACGCCGGGCCGCCGACGCAGACGTGGAACTGCTCGGTGTCCTTGCGCTCGAACCGCCGTCGACCGCGGATGCGCTCGGGGGCGGGCACGGTGGCCAGTCCGCGGCCGGCCTGGAGCGCTCCGATGCGCTCGGCGGCGAGCGCCGCGAAGGCATCGTGGTCGACGGCGCCCGCGGCGGCGATGACGATGTTCGACGGCGTGTAGCGGGCGCGATGGAAGGCGGCGATCTCGGCGGCGGGGGTCTCGGCGATCACCTGCGCGCGGCCGATGATCGCCCGGCCGAGTGGATGGCCGCCGAACACGGCCTCACCGAGGACGTCGAACACCTTCTCCTGCGGATCGTCCTCGTACATGGCGATCTCCTCGAGGATCACCGCCCGCTCGGAGTCGATGTCGTCGAGCGCCGGGCGGAACACCATGTCGGCCATCACGTCGAAGGCGTCCGTGAGGTGCTGGTCGATGACCCGCGCGTAGACCGAGGTCGTCTCCTTGCCGGTGCCCGCGTTGAGCTCGGCGCCCATCGCGTCGAAGATCTGGTCGATCTCGAGCGAGCCGTACTTGGCGGTGCCCTTGAACAGCAGGTGCTCGAGCAGATGTGAGAGCCCGGCCTCGCACTCGGCCTCCGCCCGCGACCCGGTATTGATCCAGAAGCCGAGCGAGACGGACCGGACGGAGGGCATCGCCTCCGTCACGATCCGCACGCCGGACTCGAGCGTGGTCAATCGCCACGGGGCAGGGCGCCCCGCGGCGGATTGATTCCGAAGATCGCCCTCGGTGGGGCGATCTTCCGGGCTACTGGGTGCGGCCACCGGCCCGCCGGCTAGGAACGCGGGCGCTCGGGGTCGCGGTCACGGACGCGAGGGCCCTCGGGGGCGCGGTCACGGTCACGGTCCCGATCCCGGCCACGGTCGCGATCGCGCCCGCGGTCACGGCCGTCACGGCCGCCCCGGCTGTCACGGCCACCGCGCTCACGCCGGCCGCCACCGTCGCCGCTGCCGACGGTCGCGAGCTCCTCGACGGACTTGCCGGCGATCTCGGGATCGTCGGCGAGGCGCAGGCCGATGCGGCCGCGCTCGCGGTCGACCTCGACGACGCGCACGCTGATCTCATCGCCCTTGTTGAGCACCTCCTCGACCGTGTCGATGCGGCGGCCCGGCGCCACGTTGGAGATGTGCAGCAGGCCGTCGGTGCCCTTGGCGAGCTCGACGAAGGCACCGAAGGTCGTCGTCTTGACGACCTTGCCGGAGAACTCGTCGCCGACCTCGACCTCCTTGGTCATCGAACGGATCCGGTCGACGAGCGCGTCACCGCGCTCACCGTCGGACGCGTACACGAGCACCTGGCCCTCGTCGTTGACGTCGATTTGGGACTCGAACTCCTCCTGGAGAGCGCGGATCGTCTCGCCGCCCTTGCCGATCAGCAGCCCGATCTTCTCCGGCTCGATCTGGATCGTCGAAATCCGCGGGGCGTGCTTGGAGAGCTCGGCCCGGGGAGCCTCGATGACCTTCGCCATCTCGCCGAGGATGAACTCGCGCGCGACCTTGGCCTGGGCCAGCGCGTCCCGCATGATCTCGAACGTCACGCCCGTGATCTTGATATCCATCTGCAGGGCGGTGATGCCCCGCTCGGTGCCGGCGACCTTGAAGTCCATGTCGCCGAGGTGATCCTCGACGCCGGCGATGTCGGTGAGGATGATGTAGTCATCGCCCTCCTTGATGAGGCCCATGGCGATGCCCGCGACCGGCCGCTTGAGCGGCACGCCGGCGTCCATCAGCGAGAGCGACGAGCCGCAGACGCTTGCCATGGAGGACGAGCCGTTGGACTCGAGGATGTCCGACACGACACGAATCGTGTAGGGAAACTCCTCCTGGCTGGGGATCATCGGCACCAGCGCGCGCTCAGCGAGGGCACCGTGGCCGATGTCACGGCGCTTGGGGCCTCGCATGAAGCCCGCCTCCCCGACCGAGAAGGGCGGGAAGTTGTAGTGGTGGAAGTAGCGCTTGGCCGTCTCGAGACCGAGCGTGTCGAGGCGCATCTCCTCACGCGTCGTGCCGAGCGCGACGACGCTCAGCGCCTGCGTCTGGCCGCGGGTGAAGAGCGCCGAGCCGTGGGTCCGCGGCGAGACCGAGACCTCGATCGAGATCGGCCGGATCTCCTCCGAGCTGCGGCCGTCGGGACGCTTCTTCTCGACGGCGATCCGCTCGCGGATCAGTGTCTTCTCGAGCTTGTCGAACGCGAGCTGGGCCTTGGCCCGGTACTCGGCGTACGTCTCGGCCTCGGCATCGCCCGAGTACTGCGTGAGGACTTCCTCCTCGACCGCCTTCGTCGCCTCCTGGCGCTCGAGCTTGTCCTCGACCTGGGTGGCGGCGCTGAGGGCGGCGCCGTGCGAGCTCGAGATCTGCCCGTAGAGCTCGGGGTCGGCCGAGGGGATGACGACATCGGCCTTCGGCTTGCCGGCCTTCTCGGCGAGCTCACGCTGCGCGGCGCAGATCTTCTTGATCGCGTCGTGGGCGATGTCGAGTGCATCGAGGATCTCGGCCTCGGGGATCTCGCTCGCGCCGGCCTCGACCATGAGGATCGCTTCCTCGCTGCCGGCCACGATGAGATCGAGGTCGGTGCCCTCGAGCAGGTCCTCCTCGTTGGGGTTGACGACGAAGTTTCCGTCGATCTTGCCGATCCGCACCGCCCCGACGGGCATCGGGAACGGGATGTGCGAGACCATCAGCGCCGCCGACGCGCCGTTCATGGCGAGCATGTCGTACGGGTGCTCGTGATCGACCGACATCGGCAGAGCGACGAGCTGTGTCTCGTAGCGCCAACCCTTGGGGAAGAGCGGACGGATG
>CAVWLZ010000006.1:0-239255 GCA_963755955.1 uncultured Solirubrobacterales bacterium | reverse complement strand
CCAACCGTCGGCGTCGGTCCCCAGCGTGACGATCTCACGCCGACCGTAGGCGCGGACACGGAGGCTGTAAGTGGTCAGTCCGTCCTTCCGCTCATGCATCCGAATCTGACCTTGTGACCGCTTCTCCATCCGGTGAGCGAGTCTACGTCTGACCACGGCGGTTGGCCGCCGCAACGGCCGCAGAGAGCCGGCTCAGGTGCATCTCAAAGTCAATCCGAAAGTGCATCCGGTTGGGATGCACATGTGGGCGCCGAATCGCCCGCCGCCATGCGGAATTAACAGCGCGTGTGGGGCCGACGACGCGCCCTCCACGTGGGTCGTTCGGGTAGTCGGCCGCACACCAGAAGCCCCAAGCTCGGGCGGCGGGCTATGGCCTGGGTTCTGCTCTGTGGCCTGGTCCGGTGAGCCTCACGGGTCAAGGCGGTGAGGCGAGACCTGTGTCGGGGGCGGTGACCGGTTGGGCGGTTCCGGCAAGAAGCGTGTATGTCACGAATGGGACGCGCCTGCTGGCAGACGTGGTACGGCGGACCTGACTGCAGAGTCTCGCCACCTCCCTGCTCGTGGCGATTAGGAGGACGCGACCCCTCCGGGCAGGGAGACCTGCCGTTATGTTTTGGCGTAACCTCGGGCGCCGATGCAGAGTGTCGACGAGACCGCAGGAATGCTCTTGGTCCTGTGACCCGTGCTGCTCACCGAGTTAGAAGCCCTGATGCTCCTGGATCGCGTGATTCGCTGGACGTTGTGCAGCGTCGACGGCATCGGGGTTCCTTTCGCCGGGCGTGTGGGCGAAGAACCGCTCGACGCAATGCGCGGCTTGTTGGGTGGGTCTCGGGAGCGGGATGGTCGAGCCCATGGAGGATCGTGACGGTCGTGGCCGGGATGGTTCGCCGCAGCGCCTCCAGCTGTGCCGAGTTCCAGAGTGGGCTGTCTGAGCCGCCGATCAGCAGCGTCGGCGATTCGATCTCCGCGTAGCCGGCGACGCCTGCGGCATCGAGCTGGGCCTGCTGCTCGGCGAGGTTGGCCTCCAGAAGTCCCTCCGTTCGCTGCCATTCGTGCCCGCGGATCCCCGCCGCGCAGGACCAGCCGCACGACCGCGAGCGGCATCGCAGCAAGCGCGCGGGGCGCGAATCCCGCATGTTTGACCATCGTCGCGAACGCCCCGCGCGTGTCGTCATGCGCGAGGAGTTCGCGGTAAGGGTCAAGCCAGGCTGGTGCTGGTGCGCCGTCGAGCACCACCGCAGGTTCGTAGACCGCGATCTGCCGGAACGCGGCTGCGCGCCGCGCGGTCTGGAGCGCCACGAACCCGCCGGTAGCTGTGACCGAACACCCGCTCGGCGCCGATCTCCGCTCGCATCGCGAGGAGGTCCTCGCACTCCATCTCGACGCCGTAGCCTGGGCCTTGTGGACCCGACGCTCCCCTGCCGCGGCGCTCCATCAAGTGCACGGTGAAGGAGCTGGCGAGCTCACGCCCGAGGTCCATGTAGTTCCGGGCGGTGCTCAGGACGCCGCCGACGACGATCAGTCCCGCTCCCGTTCCGAGGGTCTGGTAGGCGATCTTGGTGCCGTCGGCCGATTCCAGGGTCGACGACGTCCAATTCTTGTTGTTCACGGCGGGCCTTTCTTGGTGTGCGCGGCTTGCTTTGACTTGGGCTGTGGCGATCACGCGTGAGCGGTCTGAGACCGAGTGACCGCGCGGCAGCGTGTCGGGGAGCCGTCGCGGGCGGCGCTCGCCGAGCTGACGCCCCTGTCGCTTGTGGTGGCGTGCCTTTGCGTCGCGAAGTCGCTCGTCGATGATCGTCCTCGCCAGTTGCATGTGAAGGTGTGCGTGCATGCCGGTGAGGATCCCTGTCGCCGGCCGTGATCGCATCGGCGTGCTCGCCAGTTGGTGCCGCCGGACCACGAGCGCGCTTAGGCCCAGTCATCGTCCGGCAACCGTGACGCTGGGAGCTCGCCACACGCGCCGCGCTGGAGACAGCGACTGGTGGGTTCGCCGATGCGAATTCGGGCGCGTGTGTGGATCGTTTAGCCGATCGCAGCAGCTACCCAGGAGACGATGAACCCTCAGCTCGTATACGCCACCACCCAGCAACGCGGCGCCGCACCTGTCGGCGCGGTTCTGCGTCGCTGGCCGAGCACGAGCCTCCGTCGACGCGTGCGGAACCATTCCGCAGGCGCGGCCGACGGCGTGGCGATGTTCGTGCAAGGAAGGCAGTCGCGATGAGTCATGTCTGGACGGTGGCGCCTGTCGCGCTTGTCACATTGGCGGCGGTGACGCCGCCGCACGGCCCGGGGCCGCTCGCTTCGGTGGGGTTCTGGTTGGGCTACCTGGTCAACGAGTTCGCGTTCTTCGCGTTCTGCTGGCTGGTGGCGTCGACGCTACTCGCGCTCACGAATGAGAGTCTCGGCTCGCCGACTGGGTTGGCGATCCTCGTACTGGATGTTCTGACGCTGTGTGGCCTTGCGCTCATCCTGTGGCGCGGGCTGCGGGCAGGCCCGGTTGTCGCCCGCGCCCTGACCCGTGATCTGGGTCTCGACGGAACGACCGGCTTATCCGTTGGTCGGCCGGCGGGCCCGCGTCTGCCGTCGCGGACCGCGTTGTGGCCGTTGCCGCTCCGACCCCGAAGCGTGCAGCGGATCGCGAACGTCAGCTACGGCCCTGGCGGGCGACGCAACCGACTCGATCTATATCGCCACCGGTCCGGCCCCGCGGGCACACCAGTGCTGGTCCACTTCCACGGCGGGCACTTCCGGATGGGCGGCAAGAGCCGCGAAGCACGAGCTCTGTTGTACCAGCTCGCAAGCCACGGCTGGGTATGCATCAGCGCGGACTATCGACTCCGAAGGGCGGGTCGCTTTCCCGCATGGGTGTTCGATGCCAAGCGCGCGATCGCCTGGGCGCGCCAACACGCCGCCGACTACGGCGCCGACGCCTCGCTGTTGGTCGTGGCGGGAAACTCGGCCGGGGCGCATCTGGCGTCGATTGCCGCATTGACGGCGAACGACCCGGTGTTCCAGCCGGGCTTCGAGGATGCCGACACGTCGGTCAGCGCCGCTGTCTGCCTGTACGGCTTCTACGGGAACCGCGACCTCGCTGGGCCCGTGCCGTCATCGCCGCGCGCCTACATTTGCCCCGACGCGCCTCCGTTCTTCATCGCGCATGGCGACAACGACACCTTCATCCCGGCCGCGTCGGCTGAGAGCTTCGTCGACGCGCTCCGCAGCGTCTCGATGAATCCGGTCGTCTACGCCCGACTACCCGGAGCCCAGCACTCATTCGACCTGCTGCATTCGGTGCGCTTCCAGTATGTGATCGACGGCATCGAGACGTTCACCGCATGGGTCCAGGCTCTTCGCGATCCGGGCACCGGCTCGCGCCTGAACGGACGGAGCCATACACACTGAGGACGCTCGAACGCGCGGCTTGGGGACCGAGCGGGCCACATGACAGGCCGAACCTCGATGATCGGACTCCGCGGGGCCGAGTCGACGCGACAGGAGCGCGTGTTGGTGAACCTTTTCTATGCGCACAACGTCGGGCATGCGGTCGAGGCGCTGCATTACTGTCTGGGCCATTATCTGGCTGACCCGTCTCGCGAGATCTGCGTCGCGCTGAACGCGGCGACGCCAGTCGAGATCGCTGGGTTCTGCCCGTTCGTGTCGCAGACGTTTGCGGTCGACCATCCGCTGCTGGACTCGTGCCCGGATTCGGCCGTGCGACAGTCCGGGATCCCTCGTCGGTGGGACTGGGTGCTCGATGACTTCCGTCGGCGACAGGCCTTGCAGCTCGGGAGGTTTCCCGGTCTGCGCGACTACTACTCGACGAGTGACCGCCTGTTGACTGCATCCCGCGGCCGGGCGGTCGTGACGTCCAATCCGCCCGGTTACGTGCCCCATGAGCAGCTGCGCCTCGAGCTGCCCGCCTCCGCTCAGGCGTCGGCGAGGAAGCGCCTCAGCGCGTACGGCAACGGGACTGGAGCGAGCCGAGTCGCCCTGATGCCTGCCGGCTCGGGCGACCGTGCGCTGTACCCGTCGACGAGTTCGTGGCTACTGATCCTCGACGCGATCTCCGAGGCATTCCCCGGCGTCGGGATCGCGCTGATCGGAAAGCACGACCGTGACGGGCGCACGACCACGTCGCTCAACGAAGTGGAGCTCGGGGAGTTGTTGAAGCACCCTTGCGGCCCGATCGATTGCTACGGTTGTGAGTTCGCCGAACAACTCGCGGTGATCGAGGCGTCCGACCTGTTCCTCGCTCCTCACACCGGCTTCGGTCTGGCAGCGCTCGCCGTAGGCACGCCGTGGCTGGCCCTCTCCGGCGGGCGTTGGTTCGAGTACTTCTTCAACCGCGTTCCGTTTCGCTCGATCATCCCGGACACCGAGCGCTATCCATACTTCACGCAGTTCGACCCTGCCATAACGCTCGAGGACGGCGACGACGGCTCACGGACGCCCAGCATGAGCCACGCGCGGGTCCGCGAGGAGTTTCGACCGCATCATTGCGGCGGCAGACGAACTGCTGTGCGGGTCAGTCACGTACGAGCGGGCGCTGAAGGACTACTTCACGGACCTGGTGGCCGCGCACGCGGGCGAACGCTCGGCGATCTGGTCAGTCGACAACGTGCATCTCGACTACCTGTAGGCGAGCGACCGCCCGGGCTCCCGACCGACATCACACGATCTCGGCATTGTCCGCCAGCCGCTGGTCAAGGCGCGACTCGCGTACGAACGCGGTGATCGCACAGATGACCGCCCCAGAGCACGCGAGGAAGATCCACAGCTGCCGATAGTTGCCGTGTTGGGGGACCGGCAGATGCCGAACAAGCGAACTGGTGAGGATCGACACGACCACCACGGGTCCGGTCGCGGCGATTGCGGTACTCGTGACACGAGCGCCGCCAGCCAGCATCCCGGCCTCTCCGGGGCGCGCGGCCCGCAGGTAGACAGAGGAGCCCGCCGTGTAGACAAGCGCGTAGCTGACCCCCGTCAGTGCCGTCAGCACGATGAACTCCCACGGTCGCGAGGTGGTGCTCTGGAACCAAAGGAAGGACACCGTCGCCACGAGCCCGCCCGCCAGTGCAGTGGTGCGCTGCCCGAAACGGCTCAGCACCGGCGCCACGACTGCGCCACTTGCGGCGACCATCAGTCCGCCGGGCAGAAGATACAGTCCGGCGGTGAGGACGGAGCCTCCGAATCCATAGCCCACCGCGCTGGATGTCTGCACGTATTCGCTGACCGCAAGCGCGAGGATGATCCCGATCGTGCTGATCACGGCCACCAGCGCATAGCCCGGCCAGACCTCGCGCCTGCGCGCGATCCGCAGGTCGATCAGCGGCCGGGAGCTGTGGAGCTCCCAGGCCCCCCAGGCGATCAGCAGCAACACGGCGACGATCAGCACCCCGATCACGCGGGAGGAGCCCCAGCCCCAGCCGTTGCCGTGACCGATCCCAGTCACCAGCGCCGCCAGTCCGGTCGCCAGCAGGACCGCTCCCGCGACATCTACGCGTACGCGCGTGCGCGTCGGTACGTCCTCGACCAGCAGCCACACGACCGCGAGCAGAGCGAGCGACGCTCCGGCGATGATCCACAGGACCTCGCGTACGGAACCGCCCACGGCCAGGACCGCTCCGCCGAGCACATCCGACAGCACCAGCCCGGCGCCCACCGCTGCGGTCATCAGTCCGACGTAGCGGTCGAGCGCCCGGACGCTACCGCTGCGACCTCTCAGCAGCGCGTAGTAGATCGCGAGCCCGGCATTGACGCCGATCACCGCGCGGCCCAGGATGAAGCTCGTCGGACCACCCGCCAGCGCACATACAACGTTTCCGGCGGCCACCACCGCGAGGGTGACGAGCAGCATCGGGCGCATCCCGAAGATGTCGCCGAGTCTCGAGATCACAGGGACCGTCGCGGCGGCCATGATTCCGGTCGCCGACAGCGCCCACGCACTTTGGGTCGCGGTCATCCCAACTGCGCTGTCCAGCCTTCCCAGTAGCGGCACGACGGTGAGCTGCTCTGTGTCCAGCGAGAACACCAGCAGCGCCCCGATGGCGATCGCGATCACGTGGTCCGGGAGGCCCAGCGCCCGGACTCTGCGCGCTACCGGCGACTCCGCCGCCGTTGCGCCGCCGCTCGGGACTGCCAAGCCCGTCGCGTACACCGCTCGCCCATCAGCCGTTTCTGCCACCGCTCCTATCGAAGCACGTCCGGCAAGCCAGTCACAGGCGCTAACGTCGTTGCGGATGTCTGAGCAGGGCTTGCAGCCGTCCGCTGGGCTCCTGGGGCGTGCGTTTGAGTGTGCCGCGATAGACCGCTTGCTCGAGGACGCGCGCCGCGGGCGCAGCGGATCGTTGGTCGTGCGGGGAGACGCAGGCATCGGCAAGACGGCTTTGCTGGCGTACGCCGCCGAGCGAGCGAGCGACATGACGGTCCTCGCGGTGGCAGGGGTGGAGGGCGAATCCGATCTTGCGTTCGCCGGGCTGCACGGACTGCTGTGGCCGATCGTGGACGCGCTTGACGGCGTCCCCGCGCCGCAGCGCGAGCCGCTGGCGGCGGCCCTTGGCTTGGCGCCCGGCGAGGGTCGCGATCGGTTTCTCGTCTCAGCCGGCGTTCTCTCGCTGTTGGCGGCCGCGGCAGAATCGAGGCCGATCCTGTGCCTAGTGGACGACGCGCAATGGCTGGACGTCCCGTCGGCCAACGCGCTGTCCTTCAGCGCGCGGAGGCTCCTCGCCGAGGACGTGGTGATCCTATTTGGCGTCCGAGACGGCGAGGCGCAGCGTTTCGACGCAGCCGGATTGGAGGAGATGGACGTCGCCCCGCTCGACCGAGGCGCGGCTGAGCTCGTGCTCGATCAAGGCTCGCGGCAGGCCGCTCCGTCGGTGCGCGAACGATTGCTTGCCGAGGCGGCGGGCAATCCTCTGGCGCTGCAGGAGCTTCCTGCTGGGCTCTCGGATGCGCAGCTTGCTGGCGGAGCGCCATTGCCGGACGCGTTGCCCGTGACCGACAGATTGAGGTCAGCGTTCGCACGGCGGATCGAGCGGTTAGCCGCGCCGACCCGGGCCGCGTTGCTGATCGCCGCCGCCGAGGAGGCGGGCGAGCTGGCGGTCACGCTTCGCGCGGCGGCTGAGCTGGGGCTGCCGCCGGACGCCCTAGATCCCGCCGAGGAGGCGGGATTGGTGCGCACTGACGGCGCCGCGGTGAGCTTCCGCCATCCGCTCGTACGGTCGGTCGTCTACGAGTCTGTGCCGCTGGGCCAGCGCCGCCGCACACACGCGGCGCTGGCCGTCGCGCTGGCCGACGAGCAGCACGCCGAGCGGGCGGTCTGGCACCGTGCGAGCGCGACGCTGACGGCGGACGGGGACATCGCTGCCGACCTCGAAGCGTCCGGGCAGCGGTCTCAGCTGCGCGGCGGTCACGCCTCGGCAGCGACTGCCTTCGAGCGAGCTGCGACCCTCAGCGAGGACACCCCATCACGCGCGAGGCGTCTGGCGGCGGCGGTCCGCGCAGCCTGGTTAGCGGCGCAGATCGACCGGGCCCGGGACCTCGTGAGTCGAACCCTGCCGCTGACAGATCGCGCCCAGCGGGCAGAAGTCTTGTTCCTGCGAGGCGTGATCGAGGGGCAGAGCGGTTGGCTGCTAGACGGCGTCGCGACGCTCCACCAAGCGGTCGCGCTGAGTGAGGACCCATCACTGACGCTCACCATCCTGCGAGAGGGCTGTGCCATGGCCTACCAGGCAGGCGCCCCAGACGAGGCGCGCTCATTCGCGTCACTCGCCGCGGACGCGTCCTGCGTGAGCGAGATCGACCGCTTCACGAAGGCTGCGCTGATCGCGAGGGCAGCAGACCTGTCCGGCGACTATGCGCGCGGCAATGCGCTGTCAGCCGAACTTGTCGAGCGCGCGGAGCGGATCGACGTTCCGGCGTGTCTGATCTGGTCCGCACTTGCGGCAATCCGCGCGGGCATGGGCGAAGCCAGCCTGAGCCACGCAACTCGGGCCGTGAACCTCGCTCGCAACACGGGCGAGCTACCGACGCTCCCCTTCGGTCTCCAGGTCCAAGCAGCAGCGTTGATCGCTGAGAGCCGTTTCGATCTCGCCTACGCGACCGCCGAGGAAGGATGGCGGCTGGCGCTCGAGACCGGGCAGCCGTGGGCGGCCGGCTGGAACGTCATGAATCTCGCCCTGATCGATGCGCTGCGCGGCTCGGAAGAGCTTGTGCAAGCGCACGTCGCCGAACTCCAAACGTTGGTTGCGCGCAGCGGCGCCACCCCGATGGCCCATTACGCCGAACGCGTGCTGGGGCTGCTGTACCTGGGTCTCGGCCGGCCAGCCGAGGCGCTCGAGCGTCTGCTGACGGCGTTCTCGGCGCGGCGTCCTGACTCTGACCCGTCCTTCGTGTCGCTCGTACCCGACGCCGTCGAGGCAGCGGTCCGCGCCGATCGGCCAAGGGACGTGGCGGAGCATCTCGCACGCTTTGAGAACTGGGCGCAACGCTCGTCCGACCCGAAGGCGCTCGCGCTGCTCGCGCGGTGCCGGGCGCTGGTCGACGAGCCGCACGCCGAGGAGCACTTCGACCGGGCGATCGATCTCGCCGACAGCCTGCCACCGTTTGACCAGGCTCGCACGGAACTTCTGTACGGCGAATGGCTACGCCGGCAGCGCAGACGCGTCGATGCCCGACGCCATCTACGCCCTGCGCTAGAGCTGTTCGGGCGGATGGGGGCTTTGCCCTGGGAATCGCGCGCCCAAGCCGAACTGCGCGCCAGCGGCGAAACCGCTCGCAAGCGCGATCCAACGACGCGCGATCAGCTGACCCCACAGGAAGTACAAATCTCCCGCCTCGTGGCCTCCGGGATGACGAACCCCGAGGTGGCAGCAAAGCTCTACCTCAGCCCACGCACGGTCGATTATCACCTCCGCAAGGTGTTCACCAAGCTCGAGATCGCGTCCCGCGCGGAACTTGCACTCGCGGACCTCGACGCATCTTGCGTCTGAGCCTCAGCTAACTGGCCCGACGGATGTCGTGAGCGATCCGCTCGAGCTCTGCCGGGGTCCCTGACATGATCGTGCGAGCGTGCGTGGTGATGCAGGCGGGTGGCCAGTCCCACCAGGCAGCGTGCAGCAGGCGTTCGACGCCGTCCTCGTCGAAACGGCGACGGACGGTCCGCGCCGGGTTTCCGGCCACCACCGCGTATGGCGGGACATCCGAGGCAACGACGCTGGCCGCCGCTACCACCGCACCGTGCCCGATCTTGACGCCCGGGAGCACCAGTGCCTCATAACCAAGCCAGACGTCATTTCCAACCACGGTGTCACCGCGTGAGGGTGCGCTGAGCACCAAGTCCATTGTTGTGTCCCAGGGCGGTCCGAAGATCCCGAACGGGAACGTCGACGGGCCCCGATCCGCATGATTGGCGCCAGGCAGCAGGAACCGCACGCCCGCAGCGAGCGCGCAATAGCGTCCAATGATCAGTCGTTCAGGACCGAACGCATACAGGACGGCGTCTTCCGCGAAATGCTCCGCGCGTGTCGGATGGTCGTAATAGCTGTAGTCACCGACCTCGACGGCGGGGTGCTCCACCAGTGGCCGTAGAAAGACGACGCGCGACTGTCCAGCGACAGGATGCACGACCGTCGGATCGGGAGCATCGCGAAGAAGCGGCATTCACTCAGAATGCCAAACGACGCCTATCCACAGATAGGCTCGCTCAGGTCCGACGAGCGAAGCGGTTCGCCTCAAATGCGTAACGCTTGATCGTCCCACGCCGTTCGGCCAGCGGTCCGACGGCCACACATGGCGTCGGCGACCGACGGGTTAGACGGCCTCGCCTGGCCAGCCCAACAGGGCGCGATGGGCACTCCAGGCCTCGTAACGCGCTGCGATGTGTGACTACCGTTCACGGCCCCGCTACCGCGACGAACACGGCAGTCACACCGACGCGATCCGACGCTCCTGTATTCATCACACAGCGACCAGCTCGTCGATCCACCCATCGCCTTGCTTGGCGCGGATCGGAGGGGCGAGGAGCCCGGGACCTCTCGAGGCTGACTGGCTGGGCCACGGAGCGGTTCCGTGGCCCAACACCGTGAAAAGTCCCTGCAAACGGGGCCTCGGTTTTGTGCGCCGCCAGGCACTGGATGGCGGCATAAACCCTGTAAAGGAGCCGTTTCTGATCGTTTCTGATGCGAGATTTAACCTCGCTTCACACGCGAGAGGTCGCTGGTTCGAGCCCGGCCGTGCCCATAGCGAATTCAGAGTGCTGCTGCGGAGGTCCTGCTTACCCGTGGCAAACCGCGGAGCGTCGCGGACAGAGCGTCCCGGTATGGGACCTGGTGCGAGGGGTCCAATCCCTCCTGATCGCTCCCCATACTATCTGCGCGACCATTGAACGGATGAGGGTGCCAATCGCCATCGAGGACCTCTAAGCAACTGACCCGGCCAATGCGCGTGGCGGTGCTGGGGGCCGGTCTGCAAGGCGCGTGTGTGGCGCTGCAGCTCGCGTCGCGTGGCGTGCGCGTGGATCTGTACGAACGCGAGTCCGCGGCGGTGACCCAGGCGTCGGCCAACAACGAGGGCAAACTGCATCTCGGCTATGTCTACGCCAACGATCCGACGGGCCAGTCGGCGCGAACCATGGTGGCTGGCGCCCTCTCCTTCGCGACGCACCTGCGGGGTTGGATCGGCGCGCGGGTCGATCGCCTCGAGGCGTCGGCGCCGTTCGTGTACGCGTTGCATCGTGAGAGCCTCATCGATGTCGCGACGCTCGAAGCACACCTGCGACGCTGTGTCGGGTTCGTCCGAGAGCTTCGCGATGGTCAACCCGCGGACTACTTCGGGTCTGAATGCCGGGAATGGCCGCAGCGCCTAACGCCCCGTGAGGTTCAGGCGGCGTACGATCCCGCGCTCGTCACGGCGGCGTTTCGCACGCCGGAGATCAGCATCGATCCTGAAGCGCTCGCGCTGGAGATCCGCACGTGTCTCGCCGCCGAACCCTGCATCCGATGCCGGTTCGGGTTGGCCGTTACGGGCGTGCGTCTCGAAGGTCCGCTGCCGCTCGTGAGGTTCGATGCCGGTGATGATCACCACGAAGAGGCCTACGACCACGTCGTCAACGCGTTGTGGGCAAGCCGCTTGGAGATCGATGGCACGGCCGGACTCGAGCCGAGTCGCCCGTGGATCTTCCGCATGAAACGGTTCTTGAGAGTGCGGCTCGTCGATCGCGGTATTGCGCCATCTTCCACGACGATCGTCCTCGGGCCATTCGGCGACGTGACTCGCTACGCCAACGGCGATCTGTACCTCTCGTGGTATCCGGCCGGGCTGGCTGGCCTGTCCTCGGCTCGACGGCCGCCACCCTGGCCGGTTGAACCCCCGCATGCCGCCCGGCAGGCCCTTCAGTGCGACATCGTCGACGGGCTGCGGGCCGTCGTGCCCGGACTTACCGCGCTCGACCCACAGACGATCGCCTCATCAGACGTCGGCGGTGGCGTGATCTTCGCGTGGGGGGCGAGTGACATAGATGATTCCGCGAGCTTCCTGCACACGCGGGCCACAATCGGCCCGGAGTCATATGGCCGCTACCACACCGTCAATACCGGCAAGTTCACGACCGCGCCGATGTTTGCCAAGGTGATCGCGGATCGAGTGACGGGGGGCGGACGATGAGCAAGCGCGTCACCATTGGCGTGCCGGTCTACAAGGGCGAGGCATTCGTGGCCGACGCGTTGCGCAGCATCCAGGCGCAGACCCACGCCGATTGGGAGGCGATCGTCTCGTTCGACGTTCCGGACGCCAGATGTGAAGCCGTTTGCCGGCCGTTCTTCTCGGATCCGCGCTTCAGGCCGGTCGTCCAGCCCGAGCGCCTTGGGTGGGTCGGTCAATTGAACTGGCTGATGAGTCAGGTCACAGGCGATTTCTGGTACTTCCACCAGCAAGACGATCTCACGGAACCGACCTATCTTGAGGCTCTCGTGGATCAGGCGCGGAGCCACCCCGAGGCCGCGCTCGTCTACTGCGATCTGGCGCCCTTCGGGCGCATCGAAGGCCATTTCGAGCAGGTCCCGTCCGTCACCGGCGCGACGCCGTTCACCCGGCAGATGACCATGTTGCGAGAGCACTTCAACGCGTATGCGTTCCGGGGGCTCACGCGCGCGGAGGCGGTGCGCAGCGCAGGGCCCGTGCCGACCAACGACCGGCACAATTTCGGTGTGGATATAGCCTGGCTGGCGGGTGTCGCTCTGGCCGGCGAACTCCATCATGTGCCGGTCGAGCTCTACCGCAAGCGCTACCACGGCGCCAACACCGAGTCGGGATGGTGGAACTGGGATCGCTCGGATCGTCTCGCCGCCTGGCCGAGGCACTGCACGGACATGCTCAATCAGGCGCTCCGAGTGCAGACAACCGTGCCCGAGGCGCGTCTCCTGTGGCTGGCGGCAGTCGAGCGGCTTACCTCCCACGTCGCCGCCTCGTTCTTGCCCGTCGCCGATCTGACCGACGCCGAACGCGAGGGGTTGCTCGCCAAGTTCTTAGCGCACGTGCGGGACTCTCGCCTGCACGACGTGCAGGGCCTTCTCGACGCGGACTGGACGGCGATCGAGACGCTCAGCGGGTCGATCTTTTACGAGGCGCGTGCTGCCACCGTCGAGATCCAAGCCTACGGCCCGATCTCCGTCCCGACCGCGACGCCGTTCAACGTTCAGCCCGACGGGCGCTCCGCATTGTGGGTGAAGACCTCGCGGAGCGCCTTTCCTGAGGTGGTAATCAGCTTGGCCGGGCGCCGGCTCGACACACAGCGCGCGGGGTCGCTCTTTACCGCCTTCGTGCCGGATGATCTGACGGCAAAACCGGGAGCGCTCGAGCTCGTCCTGATCGGACGTGACGGCACGCCGCGATCGGCTGCTGTCACCGTGCAGGTCGAGTGACACGACTCGGAGACCGGCCGTGGGATTTCGACCCCCGCAACAAGCGAAGGGTCACCGTCGCCCCCTGTGCCCATCCGTCCGAACGCCCCGTAGACACGGGGCGTTTCGCATCGAAAGCCACGGCGCGGCCAAGTTCATGTCAGCGCCAGCCGAGCGCCGGCGCGACGTGGGTGAGGATGTTCTCGATGACATGGGCGTTGTAGGCGACGCCGAGCTGGTTGGGGACGGTCAGCAGCAGCGTGTCTGCCGCCTGAATCGCCTCGTCCGCGCGAAGCTGCTCAACGAGCACGTCAGGCTCCGCGGCGTAGGAGCGGCCGAAAATCGCGCGCGTATGCTCGTCGATCATGCCGATCTGGTCGTGGGAGTCGCGGTCGTCGGCGAAGTAGGCGCGGTCCATGTCGGTGGTGAGCGCGAAGATGCTCCGGCTGACGGACACCCGCGGCTCCCGGTCATGCCCGGCCTCGTTCCACGCCTCGCGGTAGGCCTCGATCTGCCTGCGCTGCTGGACGTGTAGCGGTTCGCCGGTTTCGTCGTCCTTCAACGTCGAGCTCTGTAGGTTGAGCCCGAGCCGGGCCGCCCAGACACTGGTCGCGTTCGATCCGGACCCCCACCAGATCCGCTCTCGCAAGCCAGCTGAGTACGGCTCGATCCGCAACAAGCCCGGCGGGTTGGCGAACATGGGTCGCGGGCTCGGCTGCGCGAACCCGTCGCCCCTGAGAACCTCCAACGCGACCTCGGCGTGCTTGCGCGCCATGTCGGCATCGCTATCGCCGTCGGCAGGCTGATAGCCGAAATACCGCCAGCCATCGATCACCTGCTCGGGCGATCCCCGGCTGATCCCCAGCTGAAGCCGCCCACCGGCGATCAGATCCGCCGCCCCAGCATCCTCGGCGAAGTACATCGGGTTCTCGTAGCGCATATCGATTACGGCGGTACCGATCTCGATCCGCGATGTCCTCGCGCCGATCGCCGCCAGCAACGGGAACGGCGAGGCGAGCTGACGCGCGAAATGGTGAACCCGGAAGTACGCGCCGTCGGCGCCCAGATCCTCCGCGGCGACCGCAAGCTCGATCGACTGCAGCAGCGCATCCGCGCCCGACCGCGTCCGCGAGTGCGGGCCGGGGGTCCAATGACCAAAGGAGAGGAATCCGATCTTCTTCACGCGTTCCCCAAGCCCGCCGGACCGGTAACAACCCCGCACGTCTTGGCCACGCCAGCCTAGCGACACGCGACTGACTGCCCCCGGGTGTGGCCGCGCCGACGACGGACGCAGGCGACGGTCGCAGCGCCCAGGAGAGGGTGGACCTCCTCGCAGCAAGCCGCCGCGGCCGCCCAGCCGGTGTCGGCGGTCAGCTCGGCGGCGACGACCTCCAGAGCACTGTCGTCTGCACCGCCGCGACGCGCCGCGACACGCACGTCGGCCTCGTGCTCTGAAGAGTGAACCGTCGCCCGCACGGTCCGGCCGCCCCGCAACAGCGCCGCAACCAGCTGCGTTCCCACATAGCTGGACCGCCGGTCACCAGCACCGGGCAACCACACCTCAGGCGCGTGAGGTCGAGCACCGGTAGGGTGCCGGGAGAGAGCCATGCCGTGGGGTGCGAGAAAGAAGTTCGACGAGGAACCGGCGCCGATCCCGGAGGAGATTCGTCGGGTCGTCGTCGTCGGCTCCGGAACGATGGGGCAGCAGATCGGCTTTCAGTGCGCCGGACACGGCTTCGACGTCGTGCTCTACGACATCGCGCCCGACGCGCTCGAGTCCGCGCGGGGGCGCATCGACGCCTACGCGCAGGGGCTCGTCGCCGGCGGTGTGATCGGGGCCGAGGTGCGTGATTCGGCATTGGCGAGGATCACGATGACGACCGACGCGTCGGCGGCGGCCGCTGACGCCGACCTGCTGTCCGAGGCCGTTCCCGAGGATCCCCGCCTCAAGGGCCGGGTGCTCGCGGAGTTCGACGCGCTGTGCCCGCCACGGACGATCTTCGCGACCAACACGTCGACGCTGCTGCCCTCGCAGTTCGCGACGGCAACGGGGCGGCCCGACCGCGTCATCGCGCTGCACTTTCATCTGCCGGTATGGGTCAACAACCTGGCTGACGTGATGCCGCATGACGGGACCAGGCTCGAGGTGACCGAACGCGTGCTCGCGTTCGCACGGCAGATCGGCCAGGTCGCGATCGAGTTGCATCGCGAGCACCACGGTTATGTCTTCAACGCCATGTACACCGCGGTGAACCGCGAGGCGATCACGATGGCCGAACAAGGGGTGGCCTCGATCGAGGACATCGACCGGGCCTGGATGCATGTGACCAAGTCACCGTACGGACCGTTCGGTGCGCTCGACGCGGTCGGGCTGGACACCGTCTGGCAGATCACGGACTACTGGGCGCGCGAACTCCCATCCGAGCCCCAGTTACGTCTCAACGCGGACTTCCTGAAGGCCTACGTCGACCGGGGGGAACTGGGAGCGAAGAGCGGCAAGGGCTTCTACAGCTACCCGGACCCGGCGTTCGCCCGCCCAGGGTTCATCGAGGGGCCGCAGCACTGAGGCGAAGCGGCTGCGCGGCCCTGGAGAGGGTCACGCGGTCGCCGCGAAGGAAGGTCGGCGCTGGGGGTTGACTTTGTGTTGCAAAGCGTAGTAGAGTTTGCGCCACAAAGGCTAGGCGGGAGGTTGTGATGAACGGAACGTCCGACATCGACACGGCCGAGACGTACAGGAACGAGGGCGGGATGGATCCGCGGGAAGCTGCCCGGCTGCTGGCACAGACGCAACGCCAGGCACAGCGCGCGTTGGACTTCAGGTCGCCGGGGCTGTCGCTGCTCGCGGCGGCGGCGGCGCTCGTGGCTTTCGGTTCGGTGTGGCTGTCGGTCCGAGGGCAGCATCCGTACAAGTGGCCGACCCCCTTGGGTCTGGCGGGCCTGTACGCGGTCTTGGCGATCCGGATCGGCTCGGTGCTCCACGCCCATCGCCACGCCAGCGCCGGCGTCAGCGGAGCCTCGGTACGGCAGACGCGCGCGGAAGGAGGGGCGCTGGCCGTGGCTTTGCTCGCCGTGTACGTCGTTATGGCGGCACTGGCGGCCAACGGAGCCAGCGATGGCGTCGTGTACGGGGTGTACGTCGCGACGGCGACGATGCTCGTCCTCGGCACCTTCTGGGCCGCCCGCTCGGCGGTACGGGAGGATTGGCAGGGATTGGCCATCTCGATGGCAATCGTGCTCATCGCGGCGGGTAGCGCGTTCGCGGGACCCCGAGGCGTGTGGCTGAGCAACGGTGTCGGCTGCTGCGTCGTCCTCTTGGGCTACGCCGCCGCCCAGGCGTGGCTCGTCCGCGCACCTCGCTCACACGCATGACCGCCGACGCGCTCGATCCCCTGATCCACGCACCCGCGCGACTGCAGATCGTGGCGACGCTGGCCGCCCTGCCCGACGGCGACGCGCTGTCCTTCACCCGCCTTCAGGACATGATCGGGCTGACGCCCGGCAACCTGATCACCCACCTTCGCAAGCTCGAGGACGCCGACTATCTCAGCAGCGAGAAGACCGGGAACGGGCCCGCGTCGCGAACGTCGGTGGCGCTCACCCACCGCGGGCGCGCGGCCCTGACCACGTACACCGACGCGCTGCGCCGCGTGCTCAATGGGCTGTAGACGCCGACCGCGCCGACATCGTCACGAAGTCGCGGGCCCACCAGGCGGCGAAGAAGGTGTCCGGGCCGCGGACGGTCGCCCCGAGCAGATGACCATTCGCCGCCGTGGCCGGGCCGTGCTCCCTCGCCGGATCGTAGGTCGCGAATATCGGCCAGTCGGGATTGATGTCGAGCTCCATCCCGCGAACGACCCCCGCGCGTGTGAGCAGGAGCGCGAGCTGAAGCGGGTCGAGCGCGGGCCCCTGGACGTAGACGAGCGCGCCGTCCGAGGTCACGCCGAGACCGGAGCGCCACTGGCGCTCGATGCCGGGCACACTCGACGCGCATGAACTCGCCCCGCAGGTCGAACCCCATGCCTGCCAGTCGGCGCTCCCGGCGGGGGGCGTCGGCCGGCCGCCGGCGACAAGCGGCACGAGGTTCTGGCGGACGGCGACGACCCGAGGCGTCATACGCACGTCGCTTCCCCACGCGCCGACGTCGACCGAGCCATCGGCGTCGATGACCAGCGAGGCCGCCCCGGGGCGGAGCGGGTCGATCACGCGACCCTCGGTGTAGTAGCCACCCTCGGCCGCGTTCATCATGAAGCCACCGTTGAAGGCGGCGACGAGGGACCGTGCGCTCGCCGGCAGAACCGGGGCCGTGTATCGGTACGGTCCGCCCCCGGGGCTCTTGGACCCGGAGTAGAGCCTGGCTGCGAGCAGATGCGTGTCCATCCACGCGAGGCCCGCCGGCAGCGACCCGCCAGGCGGGACGAGCGTCGTCTCGTACACAGCGGGCACGCCGGCGATGCGGCGCCCGCTTGGTCGCCACACCCCTCCCCCACCCGCCGTCCGCGCTCCGAACGGAGCCAGGTCCGACGGCGTGGGGAGGGCCGTCAGCGATGCTTGCGCGGGTGGCGTTCGCCGGGCCGGCGCGGCAGACGGAGTGGACGGGGCGGTCGTTGTCGCGCGGGTCGAAGCCGCGGTGGTGGAGGTGCTCGGGTCGGACGCCGCGCTCCGGACGCGGCCGGCCGGGGCGGAGTCCCCACACGCGCCGAGCACCAGCGCGAGGCATGCCGCGGGGGCGACGACGCGGGCGCGTGTAGCCATCTGAATCGCGTTCACGCGTCCCAATGGTCCCAGGCGCGCACGGCGTCGGCTCCGAGCTGATCGCGCAGTCGCGCCGCGGGCGTGATCCGCGCCCGTAGGCGCGCCGTCGCGTTAACCTGGGCGACGAGCCATCCGCCGAGCCAGTGCGATTCGCGATCTCGATCCCCCAGTACGCCCGCGACGGCCGCTTCGACGACGTCGCGTTCCGCACGCATCTGCGACGTGTCGAGGGGCTCGGCGTGTTCGAGAGCGCGTGGACGCAGGAGCAGGTGCTCGGCGCAGCCGACAGTCTTGCCCCGCTTCAGACGCTGACCTACGCCGCGGCCTGCACAGAGCAGCTGCGGCTCGGATGTGCCGTATTCGTCCTCCCCTTGCACAACCCCCTGCACCTCGCCAAGGCGATCAGCTCGCTCGACTGCCTGAGCCATGGCCGGGTCGAGGTGGGAGTCGCGGCCGGAGGGCGTGGGCGCCCGTTCGCCGCCTTCGGCATCGACGCGGACCGGCCGGTGGCTCGCTTTAACGAGGCCCTGGCGCTGATGAAGGCGTGCTGGACGGAGCCTGAGATCAACTTCGACGGACAGCTCTGGAAGCTCGAGGGCGCGTCGATGGAGCCCAAGCCGGTGCAGCGGCCCTACCCCCCGCTCTGGTTCGGTGGCAGCGCGCCGGCGGGGATGCGGCGCGCGGTCCGGCACGGTGACGGGTTCATGGGCGCCGGTTCGCAGACCGCGGCTCAGTTCGCCGACCAGGTCAAGGTGGTGCGCGAGGAGCTCAGCGCGCAGAACCGGAACCCCGACACGTTCCGGATCGGCAAACGCGTCTACGTCCACGTCGACGACGATCCCGCGCGCGGGCGCCGGCGGCTCGAGGACGCGCTCACGCGGCACTACGGCCGCGGCGGATGGTCGGAGCACATCCTCGCGGGTTCCGCCGAGGAGTGCGCGGCCGGCATCCGTTCGGTGGCGGACGCCGGCGCCGAGCTGATCCTGCTCAACCCGCTCGTGGACGATGCGAACCAGCTCGAGCGGCTCGCCGCCGAAGTGATCCCGGCCCTGAGCTGAGCTCCGGCCCGAAGCGCCGTTCAACCCGGTCGGGCGCTACCTGCCGAGCAGCGCGCACACGGCCGAGGCCTGCACCGAGCGCAGCTGTTGCAGCAGGGCACCGGTCGGCGCGGCGATGTTGAGCGAGCTCGTCACCGAGCGTCGACCGTCGGCCGTCGCGGCCGCCCACTGCACGTATCCGGGGAAGTTGCCGGTGTGGCCGTAGACGGTGCCGCAGCGCGTCTGGTAGCGGAAGATCGCCAGGCCCGCCGAGTTCGTGCCGGGACCGGGCGGACTCGAGGAGCCGCGGACGAACCGGAACTGCTCGGCGCGTTGCGCCCGGCCGAAGAAGCGGCCGGCGAGATCCGCACGGATGAACGCGCCCAGGTCGGCCGGAGTCGAGACGATGGCGCCCGACGCCCAGGCGCCGCTGGGGCTGAGGAACGTGGTCACGTCTTTCGGCGGCTTGTCCGGCTCGACGTCGTAGCCATGGATGAACGGCGCGGGCAGCGAGATCCTCCGCGTCGGGAAGGTCGTCTGGATGAGCCGCGCCGGCCGGAAGACGAGCGACGAGAGCAGCTGACCGTACGACGTGCGGGTGACGTGCTCGGCGATGAGGGCGACGACGATGTTGTCGGTGTTCGAGTACTCGTAGCGCGATCCGGGTGTGAAGCCGAGGCGGTCCTTCCGCACCCAGTCGATGATCGTCGTGGGCGAGACGAAGCCGAGCGGGTCCAGGGTGGCCTGCTTGAGGAACCCGTCTGAGTGCGTGTAGTCGGGCAGTCCGCTCGTGTGGTTGAGCATCTCACGCACGGTGACCGCCGACCACCGGGGCGGCATCGCCCCATCAAGCAGGTGCCCGATGGTGTCGTCGAGGCACAAACGGCCCTCCTGCACGAGGCGAAGCGCGACCGCACCGCTGAATGCCTTGGACACGCTGGCGATGCGCATGTGATCGCCCAACCGTGGAGCCCCGGGGCGCGTGACGTCGGCCTGCCCCGCCCGCAGGACCGTCGTGCGACCGTTGCGGAAGAGCGTCACGATCGCCCCGACCGGGCCGCCCGGCGCCGCCACGAGGCGCTCGAGACCGCGCTGCACGGTCGCGTCGGTGGTGCGCGCCTGAGCGGAACCGGCGCCGAGGACGAGCGCCGCTGACGTCACAGCCGGCAGCACGAAGACAGGCAGGTGGCGGCGGAGACGCGATGCCATGCCGACAATCTTGCCGCATCGCGGCGCGGACGCCGCCCACGCCGCCCACGCCGCGCGCGTCCGCGGCTATCGTGCCAACCGTGGATCGCTCGGCGGAGATCAACCGGGCCAGCTGGGATGAGCGCGCGCCCGCGCACGCGGCGTCGCCGGACTATGCACGCCATCGGTTTCTCGACGATCCCTCGTTCCTGAGCGGGGTCGTTCGCTTCGACGTGCCGTTGCTCGGGGATATCCGCGGGCTGCGCGGTGTCCATCTTCAGTGTCATATCGGGACCGACACGATCTCGCTCGGGCGGCTCGGCGCGAGGATGACCGGCGTCGACTTCTCACCCGCGTCCGTCGCCGAAGCCCGGCAGCTTTCCGACGAGCTGCAGGCCGGGGTCGAATTCGTCGAGGCGAACGTCTACGACGCGGTCGAGGCGCTCGGCGGCCGCACGTTCGACCTTGTCTTCACCGGGATCGGGGCGCTGTGCTGGCTGCCGTCGGTGTCCCGGTGGGCGGCCGTCGTCGCGTCGCTGCTCGCGCCGGGTGGCCGCCTGTTCATCCGCGAGGCGCATCCGATGCTGTGGACCCTCGACGAGCACCGCACCGACGCGCTCGTCGTGCGCTACGACTACTTCGAGCGCACCGAGCCGATGGTGTTCGACGAGCAGGGAACCTACGTCGAGACCGACGTGCAGTTCGAGAACACCGTCTCGCACGTCTGGAGTCACGGGCTCGGGGAGATCGTCACCGCGCTCCTCGACGTCGGGATGGAGCTGACCGGCCTCGTCGAGCACGACAGCGTGCCGTGGGAAGCGCTGCCCGGCCAGATGGAGAAGCTCAACGACAAGGAGTGGCGGCTGCGCGATCGTCCGTGGCGGCTGGCGCACACCTACACGCTCCAGGCGGTCAAGCGAGCCGGTTAGGCCCGAGCCGAGGACCGCTCACGCGGGCAGGGCGGCGAGCGCGTGCCCGAGCCCGTACCGGGCACTTATCGCGGATTTCAGGAGCGCTGCTTTGATCGGTGCTCCCGACCTGTCGGACCTGGAGCAGATGACGTGATCGAAGTGACGAACGTGACCAAGCGCTACGGCGCGACGGTCGCCGTACGCGATCTCACGTTCACCGTGCAACCGGGCGTCGTGACTGGTTTCCTGGGGCCGAATGGGGCGGGCAAGTCGACGACGATGCGCCTGATCCTCGGACTCGACGCCCCGGACGCGGGGAAGACGCTCGTCAACGGCAAGCCGTATCGGGACCACGTCGCGCCGTTGCGCGAGGCCGGAGCGCTGCTCGAGGCGCGCTCGATCCATCCCGGACGGTCGGCGTACAACCATCTGCTCGCGCTGGCCCAGACCCACGGAATCGGCCGTGCCCGCGTCGATGAGCTGATCGAGATGGTCGGGCTCGCCAAGGTCGCCCGCAAGCGGGCGGGAACGTTCTCGCTCGGGATGGGACAGCGGCTCGGGATGGCCTCCGCGCTGCTCGGCGACCCACGCACCGTGATGTTCGACGAGCCGGTGAACGGCCTCGACGTCGAGGGGATTCAGTGGGTGCGCAACCTGCTCAAGCAGCTGGCAGCCGAAGGACGCACGGTGTTCGTCTCCTCGCACCTGATGAGTGAGATGGCCCAGGCCGCAGAGCACCTGATCGTGATCGGCCGGGGGCAACTGCTGGCGGACACGAGCGTCGAGGATTTCGTCCGCGGCGCCTCGAAGAGGTCCGTCCGCGTCCGCTCGCCACAGCTCAGCATGCTGACGGAGGTCATCGCCGGACCGGACGTGACGACCACGCCGCTCGAACCGTCGATCGCCGAGATCACCGGCCTGAACTCCGAACAGATCGGTCACGCCGCGGCGGAGAACGGAATCACGCTCTACGAGTTGACCCCGCAGCAGGCGACGCTCGAGGAGGCGTTCGTCGAGCTGACCCGTGACGACGTCGAATTTCACGGAGACGGCAGCGTCGGCGCCGCCGAGCCGGAAGCAGCGACGACATGAGCGCGGTGACGGCCGCACCACTGCGCGCCGGGCCGGTCACCCAGCGCCACGTGACGGTGTCGGAGTGGACCAAGCTGCGGTCGGTCCGCTCGACACGCTGGTCGCTGCTCGTCAGCCTGCTCCTGATCATCGGTATCGGCATCCTCGTCTGCGTGATCTTCGCGTCGCGCTGGCCTCATCTGGGTCTCGCGGAGCGGGCTCGGTTCCACCCGCTCCGCGCCAACCTCGCGGGCGTCAACTTCGCCCAGCTCGCGGTCGGCGTGCTCGGAGTCCTGACCATTACCGCGGAGTACACGACGGGGATGATCCGCGCGAGCTTCTCCGCGGTCCCCAAGCGCCTGCCGGTCCTCTGGGGCAAGGCGCTGGTCTTCGGAGCGGTGGCATTCGCCATCAGCCTGCCCGCTGTGTTCATCGTGTTCTTCGCCGGTCAATCGATCCTCTCCGGCCAGCACATCAACATCGGCATCTCGCACCCCGGGGTCGTCCGAGCGCTGTTCGGAGCCCCTCTCTACCTGACCGTGATGGGCCTCTTCGGGCTGGGCCTCGGCGCGATCCTCCGCAGCACGGCCGGCGGAATCTCGGCCCTCGCCGCGGTCGTGTTCGTCCTGCCCCCGATCATCAGCCTGCTGCCGACGAGCGTGTCGAACTCGGTCGACCCGTACCTGCCGAGCAACGCCGGCGGCGCGATCTGGACGATCACCCCGGACCCGAGCACGCTCGCGCCATGGGCGGGCTTCGCCGTCTTCTGCGCGTACGCCGTCGCAGCGCTCGCGGTCGCAGCGATCCTGATGGTCCGGCGCGATACGTAGTCCGCCTGCTGGTGCGGCGGTGCCGGTCTACGCCGGTTGCGGTTCGCTGGTCATCTCTCGGAAGAGCCCGGTCACGACGAACACGGTCTGCTCGGCGATGTCGACGGTGTTCCCCGCGATCCGCTCCAGGCAGCGCGCGACGAGGATCATCAGCATCGACCATTCCCGGAGCTCGAGGTCGTCGCCGATGTCGACCGCGCGAGTGATGATCGCCCGGTTGATCCTCTCAATCTCCACGTCCAGGCGGACGAGATGCTCGGCGAGCGTGACGTTACGCGTGGCAAACGCCTCCGTGGCCTCGAACACCTCAGAGCGCGCGAGCTGGCCCATGCGCTCGATCCGGTCAAGCAGCTCCCGATCCTGCGGCGCATCCGGGCTCGACAACTCCACGAGCTTGGCGATGTTCACGCACTGGTCGCCCATCCGCTCGACGCAGCGGATGATGTGCAGCAGCGCGGCGGCGACCCGCAGATCGCCTGCGACGGGCGCCTGGAGCGCAAGCAACGACACGAGCCCCTGATGCATCTCGAGATAACGCCGATCGATCCGCTCGTCCCCGGCGATCACCAAGTCCGCGAGCTCGAGGTCGTGATCGCTGACCGACTCGAGCGCCCGGTCGAGCTGCTCGCTCACCCAGCCGAGCGCTTCGAGCATCTGCCGCTCGAGCTCTCTGAGCGCTTCTCGAAATTGGTGGCGCGCTTCCAACATTCGGTCAGCCGAACTGCCATGTTACGCAGCTTCGAGTACTCCGACCGGAATCGCTTGCGGTCTTCCGCCTCCTCGCGCTCGATCTGGGCGATCAACGCAGCCTGATCGCGGGCCAGCTTCTGAACGAACCCGGCCGGCGCGAGTCATCCGGTTCGGGTGATGCCCCGCAAGGCCGATGCGGACAATCTTCGGCAGGCCGAACCGGCTTCGATCGCGCGACCGACTGAGCCTCCGGCCTCGAGGCATCCAGAGAGCGAGGGATCGTATGAACGAGTCGAGCAGGCGTCCGAATGTCCTGGTGATCCTCACCGATCAGCAGCGGTCTCCCACCCCGTACGAGCCGGAGGGGCTGCGCCGCTGGCGGCACGACGAGTTCACCGCCGAGCGCACGCTGCACGACACCGGCGTCAGCTTCACGAAGCACTACGCGATGGCCGCGGCCTGCGCTCCGAGCCGGGCGTCGTTGCTCACCGGGCAGTATCCTTCGCTGCACGGCGTCACCCAGACCGACGGGCTGGCCAAGTCCTTCGACAGCGACGACATGTTCTGGCTGGCCCCGGACACGGTTCCGACAATGGGCGATTGGTTCCGCGCCGGGGGCTACCGGACGTTCTTCAAGGGCAAGTGGCACGCGTCTCACGTGGCGTTGCCGGATCCGAGCGGCGAGGGCTTCCTGCTGTCGATCGACGATGACGGGGTCCCGAACGAGGCGAACATCGCCGCGTATCTGGAGGCCGACCTCCTCGATGACTTCGGCTTCTCGGAATGGGTCGGACCCGAGCCACACGGCCTCGGCAAGCACAACACCGGGTCGGTGAAGGATGTCTTCACGGCGGATGAGACGATCGCGCTGCTGCGACGGATCGACGGCGACGACAGCGAGCAGCCGTGGCTGACGGTGTGCTCGTTCCTCAATCCGCACGACAGCTCGCTGTTCGGCGCTGTGGCACTGCTCCAGGGACTGCGCTACCACCCCTCGACGGTGCCGGACATTCCCAAGCCGCCGACGCACGACGAGGATCTCTCCACCAAGCCCGCCTGCCAGCAGAGCTACGTCGACGAGTGGAAGACGATCGCGGCTCCCCAGCCGTGGATCGAGACGCACCGCAAGTTCCACTACCAGGTCCAGCACACGGTCGACGAGCAGATCGCCCGCGTCCTCGACGCGCTGCGCGCCAGCGGCGACTACGAGAACACGATCGTCGTGTTCAGCTCCGATCACGGTGACATGCTCGGCGCCCATGGCGGGATGCACGAGAAGTGGCACAACGCCTACGAGGAGTCGATCCACGTCCCGTTCGTCGTCGCCGGTCCGATGATCGACGGCGAGGCGCGTGCCGTCGACATCCCGACCAACCACGCCGACCTGATCCCGACGCTGCTGGGCTTCGCCGGCATCGAGCCCGACGCCGCCCGCGAGCAGCTCGCCCGTGACCACACCGAGGCCCGTCCCCTCGTCGGTCGCGACCTCTCGGGCCTCGTCCTGCACGGCGCGGAGCACTCGTCTGAGCCGGTGCTGTTCATGACCGACGACGAGATCAGCGAGGGCGCGGAAACGGGTGCGAGCCCGGTCGCGAAGCTGGCGAAGAAGCTCCGCGTCTACTCGACGGTCGTGCAGCCCAACCACGTCGAGACGGTCATCTCCGAGGTCGATGTGGAGGACGAACGGCACCTCGTCAAACTCTCCCGCTACTTCGACAACGGGCAGTTCTGGACCGTGCCCGGCGAGCGCGACGAACGGTTGCACCGTCGCAAGACGACGACCGTGACCGAGCCCGAAGCCGATGAGTACGAGCTCTACGACCTCACCGTCGACCCGCTCGAGCAGCGCAACCTCGCGCACCCGGCCCTCACGACCGACGCCTCGCGTCGCCTCCAACGCGAGATGCTGACGTTGCTCGTCGACCAGCTCGCCGCCAAGCGGCTCGTCCCTGCGGCGGGCGAGGTGCCGGGATATCGACCGCCGAGGGTCGCCTGACGGCATGAGCCGTCGGCGCCGGCCTCCCGTGAGGCGCCACGCGCGCGCGCCGCACGGGTCGCCGGCGACGCTCAGCTGGCTGGCGATGGCCCTGCTGACCCTGGGGTCGGTCGGAGACCTCGGCGCCGCGCCCGCGACGGCCGTTCTCGGGCTCGCCTCGGTGTTGCTCTACGTGGTGCCCGCGATCGTGTTCCTGTTGCCGGCGTCGCTCGTGTCGGCCGAGCTCGCCTCAGGCTGGAGGGGCGGCGTCTACAACTGGGTGTCGGAAGGGATCTCCCCCCGCATGGGCTTCGTCGCCATCTGGTGTCAGTTCGCCCAGACGACGTTCTACTACCCGGCGTTGCTCGCCTACATCGCCAGCACACTCGCGTACGTGTTCGCGCCGAGCCTGGCCCACAGCGGCGTCTACACGACCGTCGTGATCATCGTCCTGTTCTGGGCGGCCGTGCTCGTCTCCGCGAGAGGGCTCCTCGCCACCGGCAAGCTCGCGTCGTACGGGATCTTCATCGGAACCCTGATCCCGGGGCTGATCCTCGTCCTCCTGGCGGCGGGCTACCTCCTCCAGGGCCACGCCTCGGCAGCGCCGCTGAATGCCCACCACGTGCTCCCACCATGGAACGGGCTGACGAGCATCGTGCTGATCGTCAACAGCTTCTTCACCTACGCCGGCGTCGAGGTCAACGCCGTCCATGTCGACGAATTGCGCGACGCCCCGCGGGAGTTCCCCAAGGCGACCCTCGTCGCCGTCGTGCTGATCCTCCTCGTCTTCATCCTCCCGACGCTCGCGATCTCGGTCTCGGTCCCCGCCACGCACATCAGCTACACCGCGGGCGTGATGCAGGCATTCAAGAGCTTGCTCGATCACTTCGGCTTGAGCGTGCTGACGCCGATCATCGCCATCGGACTCGTCGTCGCCTCGATCAGTGGCCTGCTCGACTGGCTCACCGGGCCCTCGACCGGCCTGCTGGACATCGCTCGCGAGCGTGGCTACCTGCCGCGCTACTTCCAGGAGCTCAACGCAAACGGCGTCCAGCTCCGCATCCTCGTTGCCCAGGGCATCGTCATCACCCTGATCGGCCTGCTCTACGCCGTCGTGCCGGCGGTCTCACGCGCCTACTGGGTGTTCGCCGCGCTGGCCACCGAGGTCTACCTGATCATGTATGTGCTGATGTTCGTCGCGGCGATCAACCTGCGCAGGCGACAGCCCGACCATCAGCGCGGCTACCGCGCACCCGCGCTCGTGACGATCTGCGTCGTCGGGACGCTCGCCTCCGTGGCCGCCTGCCTGGTCGGCCTGTTCCCGCCGAGCCAGCTCGGCCATATCAGCACGCCTCCCTATCTCGTCGCGCTGCTCGCCGCGACGCTCCTCGTTGGCCTCCTCCCGCCACTCGTGCTCCATAGGCTGCGCCGGCCGGGCTGGAAGGCCGCCACCTCCGCGTGAGGCTCAGCCGTGCGGCGATGTCGATCTCGGCCGTTTGCGTTCGTGTAAGGAGTGAGAGGCCCGCAATCACGCCGGCCTCACGAATCCCGGGCGGCGTGTCTTCGTCGCGCGGCCGAGATCGAAAGGATGAGAGATGGGCAAGGTGATCGTGATGAATGGAGTCACGCTCGACGGCGTGATGCAGAGCCCGGGACGCGCGGACGAGGACACGCGGGATGGGTTCGAGTACGGGGGCTGGGGCATTCCGTATGGCGATGAGGCGACGGTCGCGAAGATGGGCGAGCGGATGGGCGAGGAGCGCGCGTTCCTGTTCGGGCGGCGCACCTACGAGGACCTGCTCACGACGTGGAACGATCGGGGCGGCCCGTTCAAGGACGCGCTCAACGACGTGCACAAGTACGTCGCTTCGAGACGCTCGGAGACGAGGCTCGAGTGGCCGAACTCGACCTTGCTGCCCGGGGACGTTCCGGCGGCCGTGGCGGAGCTCAAGCAAACCTCGGCCGCGAATCTCGTGATCATGGGCAGCCGCGTGCTGATTGGCTCGCTGATGGCCGCCGACGTCATCGACGAGTACCTGCTGATGATCGCTCCGCTCGTGCTGGGCACCGGACGAAGGCTGTTTGCGCCCGGCGTGCAAGCATCGCTTCGGCTCGTCGAGAGCGTGAGGACGAACACCGGCGTGGTGATGGCCACATACGAGCGCGCGGATGAGGAGGAGCAAGCATGAAGCAGTACCTGCTGAGCATCTATCAGCCCGATGGCGACCCGCCGCTCGCCGAGACGCTCGAGAGGATCGCCGCCGACGTGCACGCCGTGGAAGAGGAGATGCGTGCCGCGGGCGCCTGGGTGTTCTCGGGCGGACTGCACGGTGCGAGCACAGCGACGGTGCTCGACCCGCGCAATGACACGATGCCGATGACCGACGGGCCCTACGTGGAGGGCAAGGAGCACATCGGCGGCGTGGTCATCGTCAGGGCAGAGAGCCTCGACGAGGCGCTGGCGTGGGGTCGGGAGGTCGCACGGGCGACGACGCTTCCGATCGAGGTGCGCCCTTTTCTCGGTGAGCCCGAGGACTGACCGGGCGTGCCGACGGGCCCCCGACCAGAGATCGCGCGTGTCTTTCGCGAGGAGTACGGGCGGGCGGTGGCCGTGCTGGCGAGGGTGTTCGGCGACCTCGACATCGCCGAGGATGCCGTCCAGGAGGCATTCGCCGCCGCGGTCGCGCGCTGGCCTGTGCGCGGGATGCCGCCGGCGCCCGCCGGGTGGATCATCACGACCGCCCGCAACCGCGCGATCGACCGGCTGCGCCGCGAAGCCTCGCGCGATGACCGCCACGCGCAGGCGGCGCTGCTGCATGCCCGCGACGAGCCCGTCGAGGAGAGCGCAGTGCAGGACGACCGCCTGCGCCTGATCTTCACCTGCTGCCACCCGGCGCTGGGCAGGCCGGCGCAGGTGGCGCTCACGCTCAGGCTGCTCGGCGGACTGCGCACGCCCGAGATCGCGCGGGCGTTCCTCGTGCCGGAGGCGACCATGGCGCAGCGGCTCGTCCGAGCGAAGGGGAAGATCCGCGACGCCCGGATCCCCTACCGGGTCCCGAGCGAGGCCGACCTGCCGGAGCACCTGCGCTCGGTGCTGGCGGTCGTGTATCTGGTCTTCAACGAGGGCTACGCCGCCACCTCCGGCGAGGATCTCATCCGCGAGGAGCTCGCGACGGAGGCGATCCGGCTCGGACGTCTGCTCGCCGAGCTGATGCCCGACGAGCCCGAGGTCCTCGGGCTGCTCGCGTTGATGCTGCTCGTGCACTCGCGACGCGCGGCGCGGACGAGCGCGGCGCGCCAGGTGGTACCGCTTCCCGACCAGAATCGCGAACTCTGGGACGACGATCTCATCGCGGAGGGACAGACGCTCGTCCGACGCTGCCTGCGGCGAGACGAGCCCGGTCCCTACCAGCTCCAAGCCGCGATCAACGCCGTCCACAGCGACGCCCGCCCCGCGGCCGACACCGACTGGAGCCAGATCCTCGCGCTCTACGACCAGCTCATGATCCTCACCCCGACCGCAATCGTGGCGCTCAACCGGGCGGTCGCCGTCGCCGAGGTTGACGGTCCGGCGGCGGCGCTCGAGCTGGTCGACGGGCTCCCCCTGGACCAGTACTACCTCTACCACGCGGTCCGCGCCGACCTGCTCCGACGTCTCGGCCGCCGGCACGACGCGACGACGGCGTACCGGGCCGCGATCGACCGCGCGGACAACGCCACCGAGATCAGGTTCCTGGCGAGCCGCATCCGCGAAACCGGCGACGGCACGAACGTGGATTGAGCCGGTCGGCGCCGGGGAGCCCCAGGGCGCGCCGGCTGAGACGCCGTCCTACGGCTTGCGGAAGTGCGCGGCGTTCTTCTCGATGTAGGACTCCCACTCCGGCGGAACCTGGTCCTCGGGCGTGATCGCGTCGACCGGGCACGACTCGACGCAGGCGTCGCAGTCGATGCATTCCTCGGGGTCGATGTAGAGCTGCTCGGCCTCGTCGAACCCGGGCTCGTCGGGAGTCGGATGGATGCAGTCGACCGGGCAGACCTCGACGCAGCTCGCGTCCTTGGTGCCAATGCAGGGCTCGTTGATGACGTACGCCACCGCGCCACTCCATTCGTCGCTTGTCGGGGGGCATCGTGAAAGCTACAGGACTGTTTGGTTGTGCTCGCGGCCCGGTGAGACGACGACCGTGCCGCTCAGGAGCGGAGCGCCTCGAGCACGCGGTCGACGTCACGTTCGGTGTTGTAGACGTGCCACGAGGTCCGCAGCCGGCCACCACGCACGGCCGCGATGATCCCGGCCCGCTCGAGTCGCTCGGCCGCACCGGGCAGCTCGACGCTGACGATCGCGCTGTCGCCGGCGGGGAGCCCGAGCCCGGCCCGGAACCGATTGGCGAGCGCGAGGTTGTGGCCGTGGATCGCTGCCACCCCGATCTGCTCGACGACCTCGAGCGCGGGCGCGGTGCCCACCCACGAGAACCAGGCCGGGGAGAGATCGAGCCGCCGCGCGCTCGCGGCGAGCCGCAGCGGCGGCCCGAAGTAGCTGTCGTGGACGTCCTTGCCCGCGTACCAGCCGGCGCTGTGGGGCACAGCGCTCTCGAGCAGCCGGTCGGAGACGGTGAGAAAGGCGGTCCCTCGCGGTGACATCAGCCACTTGTAGGCACCGCAGACGACGGCGTCGAATTGCCCGGCTACGAGCGGCAGCCAGCCGACGGCCTGGGTCGCGTCGCAGACGGTGATCGCGTCGACGGCGACGGCCGCCGCGGCGATCGCGTCGAGGTCGGCGACGTCGCCGGTGCTCATCTGCACGGCGCTGAAGGCGACGGCATCGACTCCCTCCCCCACCGCCTCGACCAGCCGGGACACCGGCACGGTGCGCACGTCGAGGCGCTCCTGCACGAGCAGCGGGAACAGCGTCGAGGTGAACTCCACCTCGGGGACGACCACCCGCGCGCCCGCGGGCAGCGACGTGACGACAGACCCGACCAGCTCGGACACGGTCGCGCCCACGGCGACCCGGCCGACGTCGGCGCCGACGAGGCGGGCGAACGCGGCGCGGGCGGCCTCGGTGCTGTCGCCCCACCCTTCCCAGCTCGTGCGCCCGCCGTGCCAGTCGGCCAGCGCGGCCTGTAGCGCGTCCCAGGCCGGGCGAGGTGGCAGGCCGTAGCTCGCGGTGTTGCAATACACCCCCGCGGGCTCCCACAACGACCGTGCCACGCGGAGGTCCATGGATCCCATTGCAGCACGAAGCGAGACGTTGCGACGCGATCTGTTTGCGAGTAGCGTCAGCTCGTACGGCATCTCGGGGGCTCGACCATGCAGGAGGACGATGAGCCATGGAGCGTGGAGACGGGTACACGATCGCGCATCGTGAGGAGCTCGAGCGGACCGGTGATTGGCTGCTCGTGCGTCGCACGATCGGGTGCCAGGCGTTTGGGGTCAACCTCGTGGAGATTGCACCCGGGGCCTCGATTCCGGAGCACGACGAAACCGGGCGCGACCAAGAGGAGCTGTTCGTCGTGCTCTCCGGCGCCCCCACGTTGATGATCGACGGCGGGGAGCACGCCGCCCCCGCAGGAACGTTCGCGCGGATCGACCCGGCCCACCGCCGGACTGTCCGCAATGACGACTCGCAGGCCGCGTCCGTGCTCATCGTCTCGGCGCCGACGACGAGCGGATATACGCCGATGGAGTGGGCGTGAGCACACGATTGCGCCTCGGTCTCAGGCCATGACGTCGTTTCCCAGCGTACGTGTCGCAGCGCTCCAGGCGACGCCGGTGGTGCTCGACGCGGACGGCTGCGTGGAGAAAGCTCAGCGGCTGCTACACGAGGCGGCGGATCAGGGCGTGCAGCTCGCGGTCCTGCCCGAATGCTTCATCCCCCTCTACCCGTCCAATGCGTGGGCGCGGGGAGCATCGGGCTTCGGGGGCTGGGATGAGCTGTGGGAGCGGCTCTGGGAGAACTCGGTCGACGTGCCCGGGCCACTGCTCGATCGGGTGATCGCGGTCTGCCGCGAGCGTGAGTTGTACTGCGTCCTTGGTGTCAACGAGCGCGAATCCGAGCGTCCCGGGACGCTCTACAACACGGTCGTCTATCTCGGGCCCTCGGGCGTGCTCGGCCGCCACCGCAAGCTCATGCCGACCCAGCACGAGCGGCTCTTTCATGGCATCGGCGCCGGCGATGATCTCGCCGTGGTCGACGTCGCCGGCGCGCGCGTCGGCGGACTGATCTGCTGGGAGAACCGTATGCCCCTGGCCCGCTACGCGGTGTACCGTGGCGGACCGCAGATCTGGGTCGCGCCGACCGCGGACGACAGCGACGGCTGGCTGGCATCGATGCGCCACATCGCGATCGAGTCCGGAGCGTTCGTCATCTCGGCACCCCAGTTCATCCCGGCCTCACGGTTCCCCGACGACTTCCCGGTGGCACTCCCGTCCGGCAAAGAGGTGTTCGGTCGCGGCGGCGCGTGTGTGATCGAGCCGACCTCAGGCGAGGTGATCGCGGGCCCGCTGTACGACGAGGAGGGCATGGTGCTCGCGGACTGCGATCTGCGCCGCGGCCTTCACGCCAAGCGGTGGTTCGACTCGGTCGGGCACTACAGCCGCGAGGACGTCCTCGGGCGCGAGGCCGCGGACGTCCGGGAGCACGCGGAATGAGCTCGGCCTACCACGACGGCTCCCGCAGGCTCCAGGACCGCTTCGACACGCGGCGGCTCGCCGACCGGCTCGACGAGAGATTCCTCTCCCGCCCGGTGATCGACCCCGAGGACCGCGCGTTCATCGAGCGGATGGACATGTTCTTCCTCGCCACGGCCGATGCCGAGGGCCACCCGCAGTGCTCGTACAAGGGAGGCGACCCAGGGTTCGTCCGGGTTCTGGACGAGCGCACCGTCGCGTTCCCGAACTACGACGGCAACGGGATGTACCTCTCGATGGGGAACCTGCTCGAGAACCCCCACGTGGGAATGCTGTTCATCGACTTCGTCGCCGCTCGTCCCTCGCGCCTGCGACTCAACGGCATCGCGAGCGTGGCCGATTCCGACGGACTGCTCGATTCCTACCCGGGGGCGCAGTTCATCGTGCGGGTGCGCGCGAGCCAGGTGTTCCCCAACTGCCCGCGCTACATCCACCGGATGGCACTCGTCGAGCGCTCGCGATTCGTTCCGCGTGCGGACGTGGACACACCGATCCCGGACTGGAAGCGGTCGGCCTGGGCCTGCGACGTGCTGCCGGAAGCCGACCCGGCTCGCGAGCAGTAGCGTCACGCTCGCCACTCGCCGGCGGCGCGGAGCTGATGCTGGACACGGCCGCGCGGATGTTCCTCAGCCTCGAGGCGTGGCTGATGGGATGACGAGCTCGCTCGCCGGGCCAGTACTGTGGATGAGGTGAGGCCCGGCCCACGGCCGGGACCGGATGACGAAGGGGCCCGTCCAGCGTGAGCACAGCCGCCGTTCCGTACCTCGATCTGTCGGATCCGTCGTTCTCGATCCGCTCGGCGGCGGTGCGCGCAGCGCGCGAGCAGGGCTGGTACGCGGAGACCAACTACGGAATCGCCGTCTTGCGCTACGACGAGGTGAGCCGGCTGATCAAGGACCGGCGGCTGCGCCAGGGGAGTCGCAACTGGCCCGCTCTCAATGGCGTCTCGGGACCGTGGGCGGAGTGGTGGCTGAAGGCCCTGCTCAATCTCGAGGGCACCGACCATCGCCGCCTGCGCCGGCTGCTCAACCCGGCCTTCTCCCCCGGATTGATCGCGAGCCAGGCCCCCCGCTTCCGCGCCCTCGCCGACGAGCTGATCGACGGCTTCGCCGGCGACGGCCGCTGCGAGTTCGTCTCGCAGTTCGCCGAGCCCTACGCCGCTCGTGTGATCGCCACGGTGCTCGGCATCGACCAGCGCGACTGGCCGACGATCGCCGAATGGTCCTCGACGCTCGGTCTCGCCCTCGACGTCCGGATCCGGGACAACCTCGAGGCGATCGAGGCGGCGCTCGAGGGCCTCTATGGCTACGCCGACGCGCTCATCGCCGACCGCCGGGCCCACCCCGCCGACGACTTCATGACGCGCCTCGTCCAGGCGCAGGACGACGCGGACCGCCTCACCAACGACGAGCTGCGCGTGCATGTCGTGCTGCTCATCTTCGGTGGCGTCGACACGACGCGCAACCAGCTCGGACTCGCGCTCGAGACGTTCGTGGAGCAGCCCGAGCAGTGGGAGCTGCTCGCGACGCGACCGGAGCTCGCCGCGTCGGCCGTCGAGGAGGTGATGCGCCTGAACCCGACCGTCACCTGGGTGACGCGTGAGGCGCTCGATGACTTCGAGTTCCAGGGGCTCGAGATCGCGCAGGGCACGGTCATCCACTTCTTCTCGACGTCCGCCGGCACCGACCCCCGGGCGTTCGGCGGCGCCGCCTTCGACATCACGGTCGAGGATCGTCCCCGCCATTTCGGCTTCGGTTGGGGCGTGCACCACTGCATCGGGCAGTTCCTCGCCCGCAGCGACATGGCGCAGGCGCTGTCGCGGCTCGCCGCTCGCCTGGAGGCTCCGCGGCTCGACGGACCCGTCCGCTCGCTGCCACCGAGCGGCAACACCGGGCCGATCGAGCTGCCGCTCGCCTTCACGCCGCGGCCGGCAACCCCGGCTACCTGACCACCACCCGCGCCTGCATGAACGCGTGGAACTGGCAGATGTAGGTGTACGTCCCAGGGGTGCGGACGACGACGGTGGCGGTCCGGCCAGGGGCGATCGTGCCGGTGTCGAACCCGGGCGTGGAGCTCGTCGCGGTGTGAGCGGTGGCGTCGCGGTTGCTGAACGCGAGCATCGTGCCGGGCGCGACGGTGACCGTGGGCGGGTGGAACGCATAGCCGGAGATCGTGATCGCGACCCGCGTGGCAGCGGGCGCGTGCGAGGCTGACGCGGACGACGACGCGGACGACGACGACGCGGGAGCGGGCGAGCCCGCGCCGCAACCGCCAAGGGCGAGTGCCGCCACGGTCACGGCGAGCGCGAGAGTGAGCTTGTGCGGATGGGTCATGCCCGCGCCTACGGCACGCGGGCGGCTTTCGATCACCGCGCGCGGTCTACTTGCAGAAGCTTTTGCTATTCGGCAAGAACTGCAGGCCGCCGGGCGCGACCGGGTGATCCAACCCCGCCGTCCGACCGTAGACAGGGCAGCAGGCTTCCGCGGAGGCGCCGTCGCAGGGACGAAGGCAAGACGTGCGCCACCCGGGGCGTGCTGACCCGTGCCCCGACCAGGAGAAGCCCATGTCCGACCACACCACACCCCGCGACGCGCCTCGCCCCGGCGTCGTCGAGGAGCTCGCCCGCGACGACGTCGAGCGCAAGCGCTTTCTCACCATGGCCGGTCGCCGCATCGGTGGCGGGGCCGCCGCGGCCAGCCTGGCTGCGTTCATCGCCGCCTGCGGCTCGTCGAGCTCGAGCAGCTCGAGCAGCTCCGGGACCGTCAAGGGAGCCTCGACCTCGACGTCGGCCACCTCCGCGAGCACGATGGCCTCGGGCGACCTGGCCATCGTCAACTACGCGCTGACCCTCGAGTACCTCGAGTCTCAGTTCTACGACGAGGTGGCCAAATCCGGCCTCTTCCACGGGCAGGAGCTCACGGTGCTGAAGTCCTTCGGCGCCGAGGAGGCCCAGCATGTGACCGCACTGCATAAGGTGGCCAGCAGCCTTGGCACGCCGGCGCCGAAGCCGACGGGCAAGTTCCCGCTCACCAACGCCGCTTCCGTGGCCAAGCTCGCCGCGACCGTCGAGAACCTCGGCGCGTCGGCCTACCTCGGCCAGGCCGCGGCCATCCAGAGCAAGGAGATCCTCGCCGCCGCGCTGGCGATCCATACCGTCGAGGCGCGCCACGCGGCGACGCTCAACACGCTGCTGAAGCTGTCGCCGACCCCGGACGGCGCCTTTGCCAAGCCGATGTCGATGCAGCAGGTGCTGACCGCCGTCAAGCCGTTCATCGCCTGACCGGACCCGACCTGAGAGGAACGACACCCCCCATGACACAGCCATCTCCCACGAGCCCCGAGCTCGCCACGATCGAGGTCCCGGGCGTGACCCGCTCGACGTTCATCCTGCGTGGCGCCCTCGCCGCCGGTGCCGCCTATGGCGCCGGGGCGGTGGGACCGTTCGTCGCCCAGGCGTTCGCCGCCGCCGGGACGAGTGATCTCGACGTCCTCAACTTCGCGCTCACGCTCGAATACCTCGAGACCGACTTCTACATGGCCAAGGGCCCGCAGGTCGGGCTCAGCGGCGAGGCCAAGACGCTGGCCAAACAGTTCGGCGACGAGGAGGCGGAGCACGTCAGCGCCCTCACCAGGGCGATCACGTCGGCCGGCGGGACGCCGGCCAAGAAGCCGGTGTTCGCCTTCCCGGTCAACGACCAGGCCGGGTTCCTCAAGCTCGCCTACGTGCTCGAGAACACCGGCGTCGGGGCCTACAACGGCGCCGGGCCGGCCCTCACCAACAAGCAGTTGCTCGCCGCGGCGGGGTCGATCGTCCAGGTCGAGGCCCGGCACGCCGCCGCGATCGGGTTGCTCATCGGCGCGCCGGTCACGCCCGACGGCGCGTTCGACAAACCGCTCACCAAGACCCAGGTGCTGGCCAAGGCCGGCCCCCTGATCAAGGCCTGACCACCCACCCACAGACGATTGGAGACTCATGCTCGGACTCGACAACCCCATCCACATCGCATTCCTGCTCGTCCTGCTGCTGCTCGTGTTCGGCGCGAAGCGGCTCCCGGAGATGGGCAAGTCGCTCGGCAGCGGCCTGCGCGGGTTCAAGGACTCGCTCACCGGCGAGGAGACCGCGACGCCGGTGCTCGCCGACGCGCCACGCTCGATCGTCACCGACGCGCCGCGCTCGATCGTCCCCGACCACGCGGCCACGACCGAGCGGGTCGAAGTCCCGCCGGCCGCCTGACCGCCGGAGCCATTGACCATGCAGATGCCGAACGCCGTCTCGCCGGTTCGCTGGCGACCGATCGCCCACGACGACCAGATGTCGGCCGTCGGGCACCTCGACGAGCTGCGAACGCGGATCATGATCTGCCTCGCGGTGGTCACGGTCGCGTTCGGCATCTGTTACTGGCAGAACGCGGCTCTGCTGCACCTCGTCAACCGGCCCCTCGCCGCCGAGACCCAGCACCAGGTCCGCTCCGGCGACGGACCGCTCGGCGCGACCTACCGCGTCCAGCAGAGCGCCCGGGACGTCGCCCGCCAACTCGACGTCGTCACCGCGACCCTCGCGGCGCAGTCGCATTCACCGGCCGCGCTTGCGGCACTGGCAACCGTGCGCGCAGGCCTGCGGGCCGATGTCAGCCGGCTGTCAGCTCCGCCCACCGGCGATCGACCGGTGACGTTGGGGATCGGCGAGCCATTCACGACGACGCTGACCGTCACCCTCATCTTTGCGCTCATCATCTCGCTGCCCGTGCTGCTGCTCCAGGCCTACGGGTTTCTGATGCCGGCGTTCGCGCCCGCGCAGCGGAGACGGATGCTGCCGATCACCCTCGCCATCCCGGTGCTGTTCGTCGCCGGCGTCGTCTTCGGCTACACCGTCGTCCTTCCGGCCTCGCTGCACTTCTTCCAGAACTTCAACTCCGACCAGTTCAACGTCCTCGTCCAGGCGAGCCAGTACTACAAGTTCGCCGCGACCGTGCTGCTCGCGATGGGACTGATCTTCCAGGTCCCGGTCGCGATCCTCGCCGTCACGCGAGCCGGACTCGTCACCCCCGGGCAGCTCCGGCGTCACCGCCGTTATGCGATCGCCGTGTGCGGCCTGATCGCCGCCGTCCTCCCCGGCGACGCGATCACGATGCTGCTCGAGACGCTGCCCCTCTACATCCTGTTCGAGGTCAGCGTCGCGCTCGCGGCGATCATCGCACGGAGGGACCCGGCGGGGCGGGACCCCGCGGGACACGATCCGGCGGTGTGAGCGTCTCGGCGATCGAGCGGGCCCACCGGTCGATCGCGTGCCAGTCACGCCGGTCGCGGAGCTGCGGCGCCGTGTTGCGCGCCATCTTGCGGCGCATGAACCCCCTCTCCTCGTCGACCATCCCGCCGAAGACGACGTGGTCGTGTGCGCCGATCGCGTCGGCCAGCTCGCGCACGCGCTTGGGCTTCATCCAGCGCTCGGCCTGCACCGGGTCCTCGGGATCCTCGCCGACGGGGCCGCTGCTGAACACCCACACGTCGCGCTCGCGCAGCTCCGGCCGGGCGAGCAGCCTCTGAGCGTCGGAGCGCCAGCGGGCTGTATAGACGGCGCTGCCGATGACGACGGCTCGGTAGCGGTCAAGCGAACGGACCTGGCGTGCGCGCTCGACGTCGACCTCGAGCCCGGCCGCGCGGAGCGTCTCACCGATCGCCTCCGCGACCTCTGCGGTGGCGCCGTACTTCGTCCCGTACGCGACGAGGATGCGATCTCGCTCGGCCATCGCCGCCCATGGTAGGTTGGCGGCACCGCCTCGCGTCACGGCGGGGGTGGGAGAAAGGAGCCCTGCCGCCATGTCACCGGTCTCTCGCGGTTTCACCGGTCGCCGCCGACCCGTCGCCGACCCGTCGCGCGTGCCCCCGGGCCAGTACCTCACCCCGGACTTCCCCGTCCTCTCCGCGGGCCCGACGCCACACACCCCGCGCGAGGAGTGGAGCTTCACCGTTCACGGCGAGGTCGACGAGCCCGTCTCCTGGCCGTGGGAGGAGTTCCGCGCCCTCCCCTCCGAGACGCTGACCGTCGACATCCACTGTGTGACGAAATGGTCCAAGCTCGACACGAGCTGGCGCGGCGTGTCGGTCGACACCCTGCTCGGCGCGGTCGCCAGCTCGGCCGAATACTTGACCGCCTGGTCTGACGGGGGCTACACGACGAACCTCGCGCTCGAGGACGTCACCGACGGACGGGCGTGGGTGGTCTACGAGTACGACGGCGAGCCGCTCGACCCTGAGCACGGCGGCCCCGCGCGGCTGCTCGTCCCCCACCTGTACTTCTGGAAGAGCGCCAAATGGGTGCGCGGTCTCACGCTGACCGCCGACGACGAGCCCGGGTTCTGGGAGACCTACGGCTACCACAACCACGGCGACCCATGGCTCGAGCAGCGTTACCAGGGAGACTGAGCTGGCGGCTCGGGACCGTGGTCGACCTCGTCGACGAGACGGCGCGGGCGAAGAGCATCGCGCTCGAACTCGCTGACTGGCCCGGTCACCGCGCCGGCCAGCACGTCGACGTGCGGCTCACCGCCCCCGACGGCTACCAGGCCCAGCGCAGCTACTCGATCGCCTCGAGCCCCGAGGACCCGCACCTCGTCCTCACTGTCGAGCGGCTCGACGACGGTGAGGTGTCGCCGTACCTCGTCGACGAGCTCCGGCCCGGGGACGAGCTCGAGCTGCGCGGACCGATCGGCGGTTACTTCGTGTGGGACGACGGGGTGCCGGGGCCGGTGATGCTGATCGCCGGCGGATCAGGCATCGTGCCCTTCCGGGCGATGCTGCGGCACGCGGCGGCCGGGAGCCACCGTGTCGCCGTGCGGCTGCTGTACTCGGCCCGCACCCTCGGCGAGCTGATCTACAGCGAGGAGCTCATGGGCCTCGCCGCCGCGGGGGTCGTCGACCTCCGCCTCACCCTCACCCGCGAATCGCCGCCCGACTGGCCGGGACATCGCGGGCGGATCGACGGTGAGCTGCTGCGGCAGGTCGCCTGGGCCCCGGCGGAGGATCCACTCACCTTCGTCTGCGGCCCGAGCGGGTTCGTGGAGACGGCGGCGACGGCGCTCGTCGCGGGCGGCCACCGCCCCGAGCGGATCCGCACCGAGCGCTTCGGGGCCTCGGGGAGCTGACTGTGGACGCGCTCGACGGAAACGCCATCGCCGGCCCGCTGTTCTCGGTGTTCGGCCGGGAGATGACAACCGTTCGCGGCACGTGTGCGACGTGCCGGACGGAGACCGAGATCGCCGAGCTCGTGGTGTTCGCCGGCGGGCCCGGGATGGTCGCGCGCTGCCCCGCCTGCGCGGGCGTCATGATGGTCCTCGTCGAGGTGCGTGGCGTGACCCAGGCGTACCTGAGCGGGATCGAGCTGCCCGGACCCGGGCGCAAGGCTTAGAACGGGCCCGTGAGAGCGAACGGGATCAGCGCGGTCATCGCGGCCGCCGCGACGCAGATTCCGAGTGCCGTGCGGTCGCGGCGCTCAAGCCCGATGATGAGCAGGAGGGCGAGCACCGGCAGGCTGTCGCGGGCATCGCCCCAGATGTCGTTGAACGGTGCTACGAGCAGGCTGGCCGCAAGCAGGGAGACGGCGACGCTCAGCGCGCTGACCCCCGACCGGAGCGTTCGCAGTGCGGCCGCCGTGGCGAGCAGCATCACGACCATGTACGTGCCCTCCCAGGCCGCCATCCCGGTCGGCTGCGACGCCAGGGTCTGGAACTCGCGGGCGAAATTGGCCAATGGGAGGGACATCCCGGGCCCGTCGACCGAGCCGCCCGTGCGCACGCTCACGTAGGCGAACCACGCCGCGTAGGCGGCGGTCGGGATCACGGTGATCGGCCATGCGTTGCGCAGCACGTCGCGGGCGGCGCCCGGCGTCGCCCGCCTCCGCCAGGCGCGGACTCCGGCCTCGATGGCGAGCCCGATCACCACGGCCATCATCTCCTCGCGCCCGAGTACGGCCACGACGAGCAGCCCCACGCCGAGCTTCCGCCGGCCGCTGCCCCAGGCGAGGAGGCCGCCGAGCGCGGCCGCGGTCGCCAGCGGGTCCCCGAGATCCCGGCGCGTGGCCAGCAGCACGCCGGGCAGCAGCCCAAGGGTAAGCGCCCATAGCGTCGAGAACCCACGCCGCCAGGCGTAGTAGGCGACGCCCGCGGTGAGGGCGAGCGCCACAAGCACGTTCACGACGATCATCGACCATGGGATTGTCAGGCCGAAGGCGCGGCTGATGAGGAAGACGGAGGCCGGATATGCGACCCGTAGCAGGCGGTAGGCCTGGGTCGGCGAGCCAAGCACCGGGCTGCGCTCGTTCTGTGGCGCTTCGGCGAGGCTGTCGACCGTGCGATCGTGGACGAGCAGCGGGTCCCGCGCCATCACGTAGAAGAACTGTCCGTCGTAGCCCGCCCCGGTCCCGCTCGTGCTGAGCACGGCGTCCGCCGGCGGGTGCGTGAAGGCCTCAAACAGCGTGCCGAACTTCACGAAGCCGGTGACGTTGCCGTCGTAGTGGAGTACGCGCGCGCTGACGGCCACGCACATCACGCATGCGGCGATGAGCACAGGCAGCGCGACGGCTACCCAGGAGCGCGCGGCGACCGGGACGCCCGGCCGCGCGACGACCGGTTCTGTTATCGATATCGAGCTCACCCTGCGTGAGAGAACGAGTGTGCGTTCGCGTCCCTTAATCGTTCGGTCGGCCGCGAAACTTGAGCCCGGGCGAATGATTCCCGATCAGAGCGTGAATGCTCCGTGGAGCAGGAGCGCCCCGCCGACGACGAACGACGCCACCAGCATGATCATCCGCGAGTGCTCACGCGCCCAGGTGTTGATCGCGTCGATCGCGTCGCGAGCGGTCTGTGGCCTCACGATCGCGACGGCGAGCGCGGCCACCGGGAGTGCGAACCAGACGAGGTTGTAGATGAGGACATCGAGCAGACCGAGGGCGAGGCTCACCCGGTGGGTGACGATCAGATTGAGCGCCACGAGGTAGAAGACGCCGGGGACGTGCGTGGCCGGCCCGGCGAGGGCGGCCGACTTGGCGGTGAGGTGACGGTCTAGCACCCGAATCCACCGCCCCGGCGGCTTGGGGGCGTCCTCGGTCCGCCGGCCACCCACGCGGCCGAGGAGGACGAGGATCCCGAATCCGAGCGCAAGAATGCCACCGGCGATCTCGGCAACCGCGCGGGTCTGGGTGGAGCCGGCATGGACGCTGACGCCGTTGAGCACCCAGACGACGAGCACCCCGATGAGGACGGTGAAGGCCAGCCCGGCGACCACGTAGACGGTCATCAGCCGGCGCGGCGCCTCGCTGCCGAGCAGCGCGTAGACAGCCGCCAGGCTCGTCGGCCGGACGGCCGTCGCCAGCGCGAGCGCAACCAGCTCAAGGGTCAGCTGCAGGCGACCAGCACCGGTCTCGATATGCGCCCAACCACGCCGCGATTATTGCGCCGGTCGCCTCGCGGCGCGGCGGCGAGGCCCCGTCGGGGTCGGGCAACCCGGCCCGGTGGGCGACGGCTCACGCCCGCGGCCGGCCGCGCATGCCCCGACCCGCGACGGGGTAGCCGGTCATCCAGGGACTGCCAAGAGGAGGATCCAGGATGGCCACACTGACCGCCGAAGAGCATCAGCTCGGCACGATCGAGACGAACATCCCCGCCCGGCTGGACCGGCTGCCATGGTCCCGGTGGCACTGGCGTGTCCTCATCGGACTCGGCACCGTGTGGATCCTCGACGGCCTCGAGGTGACGATCGTCGGCTCGATCGCCGGCGCCATCTCGGCCAAGGGGAGCGGAATCAACCTCTCCGCCGCGGACGTCGCGGGCTGGGCGGCATCGATGTACGTCGCCGGCGCGTGCGTCGGTGCGCTGCTGTTCGGCCGTCTCACCGACCTGTTCGGCCGCAAGAAGCTGTTCATGATCACCCTCGGTGTGTACCTCGCGGCAACGATCGCGACCGCCTTCGCGTGGACGCCGGTCTTCTTCTTCGCCTGCCGCTTCGTGACCGGAATGGGCATCGGCGGCGAGTACTCCGCGATCAACTCCGCGATCGACGAGCTCATTCCGTGCAAGCACCGCGGCCGGATCGACGTGATCATCAACGGCACCTACTGGGCGGGAGCGGCCGCCGGCGCGCTGCTCTCGGTGGCCGCGCTGCATATCTTCTCCCCGTTGCTCAACTGGCGCGTGTGCTTCGGACTCGGCGCGATTCTCGGCACCGCGATCCTGATCGTTCGCCGCCACGTGCCCGAGAGCCCCCGGTGGCTGTTCATCCACGGCCGCGAGGAGGAGGCCGAGGAGATCACGCAGGACATCGAGCGCCAGGTTGAGCAGGACACGGGCGTCCAGCTCAGCGACCCCGACGACACGATCACCATCCAACAGCGCAAGTCGATCGGCCTGTGGGAGATCGCCCGTGCGATCGCCGTCACCTATCCCAAGCGCACCGTGCTCGGGCTCGCGCTGTTCATCGGCCAGGCCTTCCTCTACAACTCGATCCTGTTCGGCTACGCGACGCTGCTGAGCACCTTCTTCCACGTCGCCACCGCGAACGCCCCGTACTACCTCGTCGCCTTCGCCGTCGGCAACCTGCTCGGCCCGATCCTCCTCGCGCCGCTGTTCGATTCCGTCGGGCGCAAGCCGATGATCGCCGGTACGTACATCCTCTCCGGCGTGCTGCTGCTCATCACCGGCTACCTGTTCGACCAGCACCAGCTCAACGCGACGACGCTGACCATCTCGTGGTCGGTCGTGTTCTTCTTCGCCTCCGCGGGCGTCAGCGCGGCCTACCTCACGGTGAGCGAGATCTTCCCGCTCGAGACCCGGGCGCTGGCGATCGCGCTGTTCTACGCGATCGGCACCGGCATCGGCGGGATCATCGGACCCCAGGTGTTCGGCCGGCTCGTCCCGACCGGCAACACCTCCGACGTGTTCTTCGCCCTCGCCCTCGGCGCGATCCTGATGATCGTGGGCGGTCTCGTCGAGATCGTCTACGGCGTCAAGGCAGAGCGGCGCGGCCTCGAAGGAATCGCCAAGCCGCTCACCGCGGTGAGCTCGAAGGTTAAGAGCGGCGCGGTGCGGACACGGGAGCGAGTCGCGACCGGCACCGCGGGCGCCCACCGCGGCGCGACGGCGCGGTGAGGAGATCGAACCGCGCCTGAGTGACCGTCAGGGCGTGGCGCCGGGCCGGTCGAGCTCGACGTCCTGGAGCCGGTACGGACGCGTGGCGAGCGTGTCGCCGAGCACGTCACGCAGGCGATGGAGCTCGGCCCGCACGCTCACCTCGTGGCCCGGCTCGCCGTAGACGGACGCGGCGAGCTCGCGGGAGCTGAGGCCGTCCGGATGCTGCGCAAGCAGGGTGACGATCTCTCCGTGACGGCCAGACAGCCGGCGCTCCCCGTCGGCGGTGGCGACCGTCACTCCTCCGGGGCCGATCGTCACTCGCGTGCTGGGCCGGCGCCGCCTGGGACGCCCGGCCGCAGAGGGGATGAGCAGGAGGCCCTCGCCGAGCGGGTGGGTCTCGGTCGTGTCATCCGGGGGGGCGATCACGACGCGACCCCGCGCCCAGGCGTTCGGCGTCGCGGCGAGCACACGCCCTGACGGGCTGAGCGCGGCCGCGGGACCGCGGTGGTGGGCGGTGTGCTCGGCGAACAGACCGAGGATGCGGCTGTCCCGCTCGAGCATCTCGGCGCGGAGCTTCTCCTCGACGAGCCGGGCCGCGGTCTGCACGAGCGCGAGCGTGTGAGGGTGGGCGGTCTGGTAGCTGCCGGTGATGTCGATCGCGCCGAGTGTCGCGCCGGTCTCCGGGTCGTGCACCGGCGCGCCGGAGCACTGCCAGCCGTGGACCTCGGCGCGGTAGTGCTCGGCGGAGAACACCTGGACCGCGTGATCGGCGGCGAGCGCGGTGCCGACCGCGTTCGTGCCGGCTTCATCCTCGCTCCAGCCGTGGCCGGGCGAGAAGCGGATCTTCTCCGAGGCGCGCAGTACCTCGGGGTGGCCATCGGACCACAGCAGGGTCCCATCGGCGTCGGAGACGACGACGATGTGCCGCGCGTCATAGAGCAGGCCGCCGAACACGGCCCGGAGGATCTCGGTGGCCCGCTCGAGCGGATGCTCGTGCCAGCGCTCGTACGCGTCGTCGGGGTCGAACCGCACCGGCGCGCCCGGCTCGCCGGGATCGACCCCCGTGTCGGTGCAGCGTTCCCACGAGTCGGCGATCACGTCGCGGACGATCGACGGAGCGCGACCTGAGCGCAGCGCCACCTCATGGGCTCGGCGCAGTAGACGCGCCCATTTGGTCGCGTCGACCCCGGCCTGTAGCCCGACCCAACGATCTCTCATCTCATCCTCTGCCATTGATCGTAGTTGACCCCCCAAGCCGCCCTCTGGTGTTGCAACGTTCATGCAACGTGCCGGGGCGCGTTTGCGCGTGCCGTCCCGCCGCGCCACGCTCGGATGCCGCGCGGCCGTCAGGTCGCTGCGTCTTGTGAATTGACCCGGGACTTGGCCCGGGCGGAGAGAAGAGGTCCTCATGGCAGTAGCCGTATCCGTCGACGAGAACGCGCAGCAATTCGCCAACGAGCCGCGCAAGCTGCTGATCGGCGCCGAGTGGGTGCCGGCCGCCAGTGGCCGGACATTCGAAACCTACGACCCGTCCACCGGCGAGGTCCTCGCCCATGTCGCCGAGGGCGACGCCGAGGACATCAACCATGCGGTGAGCGCCGCGCGCTCCGCGTTCGAGAGCGGCCCCTGGGCACGGATGACCACCTCCGACCGCGGTCGGATCATCCACCGCATCGGCGACCTCATCCTCGAGCACGCTGACGAGCTCGCCGCGCTCGAGACGCTCGACAACGGCAAGCCGCTCGGCGTCGCTCGCGGAGCCGACGTGCCGCTCGCCGCCGACTTGTTTCACTACATGTCGGGCTGGGCGACCAAGATCGAAGGCGGGACGATCAGTCTCAACGTCCCCTACATGCCGGGCGCCGAGTTCCATGCCTACACGCTGCGGGAGCCGGTTGGCGTCGTGGGGCAGATCATCCCCTGGAACTTCCCGCTGCTGATGGCCGCCTGGAAGCTCGGCCCCGCGCTCGCCGCGGGCTGCACGGTGGTCATGAAGCCTGCCGAGCAGACGCCCCTGAGCGCTCTGCGTCTCGGCGAGATCCTGCTCGAGGCAGGCCTCCCCGAGGGCGTGGTCAACATCGTCCCCGGCTTCGGGGAGACGGCGGGCGCGGCCCTCGCGGCGCATCCCGACGTGGACAAGATCGCGTTCACCGGGTCGACCGAGGTCGGCAGGCTCATCGTGAAGGCCGCGACGGGCAACCTCAAGAAGGTCTCGCTCGAGCTCGGCGGGAAGTCACCGAACGTCGTCTACGCCGACGCCGACCTCGAGACGGCGATCCCCGGCGCGGCGATGGCGATCTTCTTCAACCACGGACAGTGCTGTTGCGCCGGCTCCAGGCTCTACGCCGAGGAGTCTATCTACGACGAGGTTGTCGCGGGGGTGTCGGCGGCCGCCGAGGCGATCCATGTCGGCAGCGGATTCGATCCGGCCACCGAGATGGGACCGCTCGTCTCCCAGGAGCAGTTCGACAAGGTGACCGGTCTGCTCGCCTCCGGCCGGGACCAGGGCGCGACGACCGCCACCGGCGGCCGACGGGTCGGCGATCGCGGCTACTTCGTGCAGCCGACGGTGCTCACCAACACCAATCCCGACATGCGCGTCGAGCGGGAGGAGATCTTCGGCCCGGTCGTGTGCGTCGCGCCGTTCAAGTCCTCCCATGAGATCCTGCCCGCCTCGAACGCAAGCAACTACGGACTCGCGGCCGGGGTGTGGACGCGCGACCTCTCCAAGGCGCACCGCACCGCCAAGGAGCTGCGGGCGGGAACGGTGTGGATCAACTGTTACAACGTGTTCGACGCGGCACTGCCGTTTGGCGGCTACAAGGAATCGGGCTGGGGTCGCGAGATGGGTGGCGAGGCGCTCGAGCTGTACACGGAGACCAAGGCAGTCTGCGCACAGCTCTAGCCGGCGCTCCGAGCTGGATGGGCGTCCTCGAGCCTTCCGGGGGGACGCCCGTCTGCTCAGCGTCGCGCGGCAAGCGCGCTCAGGGCGTAGCCGAGCCAGGCGGCCGCGTGGCTGCCCCACAGCGCGCCGGAATGCCCGCCGGGATACGTCCGGAACAGGTGTGGGATGCCCACGCCGCTCAGGGCGTTGCTGTAGGCGATGTTGTCGTTCAGGAACCGCGCGTCCTGGCGCCCGACGTAGAAGCCGAGGAACGTCGGATGCTGGGCCAGGGTTGCCTTGAGCGCCGCGTCGCGCGGGACGCGGGCAGCGGCGTTCGCCTGCGCCGAGCCGAGGTTGAGCACGTGCCACCCGCTCGGGTCGGTGGCCTCGAAGTACCCACTCCACGACTCGACCGCGCCGAAGGTCGCGAGGTTGCGCAGGCCGACGTTGTACGCCCCGTAGCCGCCGGCCGACAGACCGACGAGCGCGCGTCCGGATCGGTTGGCGATCGTGCTGTAGTGCCGGTCGGTGCAGCGGGTGAGGTCGATGGCGATCGCCCCCGGCCAGTTTTCGGTCGGGCTCTCGTCGAGGTACTCGCGGTCGCTGTTCTCCGACCGCGCGCCCTGCGGGGCGACGACGATGGCCTCGTGCGGACCGGCTGCGACGGCGTCGGCGACGAAGTCGTTGAGCGTGTACGCGTTCGGTCCGGCCGGCAGACCGTGGAGGAAGTAGATGACCCGGTAGCGATGCGCGCGGCTGTAGTTGGCCGGCAGATACACCTTGGCCGGGAGGGTGCCGGCCAGTGACGGTGACGGGCAGTTGAGCGCGACCGTGCGCGGCGGCGTGACGCGTTGCGCGTCGGTGCGGGGTCCGGCCATGGCCATCGCGGCGACACCGGCGAGGCCGAGGATGAGGACGAGCGCGACCGGGAGCAGGCGAACGACTCGGCGCATGCTCAGTGAACGTAGCGTGCGTTCCTTAAGCGGCTGTCTGAGCCGCTCAGGCGGTGCGGGTCGGGACGAGCCTGCGGCCGCCGATCAGCCGCGGGAGGGATCGGGGTGCCCACAGCGCGAGCGAGCCGGGGAGCGCCGCCCCGACCATCAGCAGCAGCCCCTCGACCCAGGCGCCCGCGCCGGGCACTCGATCGCTGAGCGCCGGGGCGAAGCGGAGATTGCGGGCCAGGGCGTATGACGCGTCGGAGGCAATCAACAGCAGCAGGATGCCGAGCAGCCCGACGACGAGCGCGCGGGGCAGCGGCCGGATGCGGATGAGCGCCGTGCCGAGCGCGAGGCCGGCGAGCAGCCAGGCGACGGCGACGCGGCCGAATGGCTGGCCGTCGAAGCCGGCGAGCTGCAGCAGCGGGAGGGCGTCGGGGATCCGCGGCCCGAAGCGCAGCCACCCGAGCCCCCGAAGCCCGTAGAGCAGACCGGCGCCGGCCACGACCGAGAGCACGAGCAGCAGCGCGGCCGCCACCCCGCCGCCGGCGAGGAACGCGGCGCGCCGGCCGAGCCCTCCGGACGGAAGGCGGGGGGTGCGGTCCCCGTCGGTCGAGCGCGTGACCTGCGCGCCGCCGAGCACGGGGACGCAACCGAGCACGAGGCCGATCGCGAGCAGGTGGATGACGGTCACCGCCGGCGTGCGCCCGAGCGATTCGCCGAAGGCGAACACCCCGAAGCCGACTGCGGTGAGCGCGGTGAGCGCGGTCATCAGGGAGATCGCGCTCACAGGGTGTCCGGTCCGCAGGGCGGCTTGGAAGGCGACGAAGCCGGCGAACGTCGCGAGCACGGCGAGTACCGTCCAGCCGGAGACGAGCGCTTCGGCGCCATGGGTCCGCAGCGCGATCGCCTCGGCTTTGATCGCGGCGTCGGCGACGCCGTAGAAGATCCCCGCCCCGACCGCGCGCATCATCGCCTGTCCGCTCGAGGCGAGCAGCACCGCGATTGCGGGGGCGATCAGCGCCGCGACGAGCAGCAGGCCGCCGTGGGTGCGGCCGCCGACGTGCGGGATCCCGAGCGGAAGCACGGCGAGGCTCGCTGCGGTCACCCCGACGGCGATGATCTGCGCGCGGCTGACGCGGTGGTGGAACAGGCCCGCGGCGAGCGGCACCGAGATCGCAAGGCCGCCGGCCGCGAAGGCCTGCACGAGCGACAGCGGGGCGAGCGCGACGGCGACGATCTGCAGCGCGAACCCGAGCCAGCCGAGGGCCTGACCACCGAGCCAGGCCCGGCTGCGGAACGCCCGCAGCAGGCCGCGCGGCGCGTCGTCCCCATCGCCCGCGAGGCCGCGATGCTGGAGCAGAAACCCGAGGTTGATCATCGCCGCCGAGATGATGGCCAGCAGCAGGCCGGCGGGGAGTCCGCCGCGGGGCGAGGAGAGCGGCCGCGCGGAGCGCCGGGCGGAGGCAGCAACCGCCCCGGGCTGGGCGGCGAGGACCGGGCGATGCGCGACGCCGTGCACGGCGGAGCGCCGTCGGTGCGCAGCGGGGCGATGGTGGCGGGCGCCGGTCGCTCCCGCCGCGACCGCCCGGACCTGCGGGGCCGGGAGCGGCGTGCTCATGTCCCGGGAGGCGAGCATCAGCATCTCGTTCAGCCGCGGCCACCACACCTCCCAGTCGTGCCCTCCCTGAAAGATCCGGTAGCTCGTCATCGCCCCGGCCCGGACCAAGGCATGGTCCATCGGCACGATCTGGCTGCTGTCCCCGTCCTGACGGCCGACGAACATGGACACCCGGGTCGGGTTGGCGGCGAGTGCCCGTCCGTGCGTGCGCGCGTAGTTGAGCGGGCTGTTGTAGGCGAGCGTCGCGGGGCTCGCGTGCGCGAACACGCCGCTGCGGGTCTGGGTGAAGTACCCCGACCACACCTGCACGCCGCCGAACAGGCCGAGATGGTGCAGAGCGATGTTGATCGCGCCGTAGGCGCCGGCCGAGAAGCCGGCGATCACGCGGTGCTGGCGCGTGGGCAGCGTCGAGAAGCTCTGATCGACGTTGTGGACGACCTCGACGACGTAGCTCTCGAAGGCCCCCGACGGCGTGTTCGCCCACTCCGAATCCGAGTACACGTTGCCGCCGATGCGCCCGTCCGCGAAGACCATGATCATCGGCTTCACGTGCCCCTGGGCGAGCTGGTTGTCAAGGCGCACGTCCATGTTGGCGATGCCGACGAACACCTGCGGCCGGCCGGGCATGCCGTGGAGGAGGTAGTACACCGGGTAGTGCTTCGCCGGCGTGTACCCCGGCGGCAGGTACACGAGGTAGAACGCCCGCCGGTGCAGCGCCGTGGAGTAGAAGTTGACGCTGAGCAGCCGCCCGCGCCCGGCGCGCGGGAGCTGGGCCACCGAGACGAAGCCGCGGTGCTTGGAATAGGCCTGGCCGTAGCTGTAGGCGCCGGCCAGCCCGAGGATGAGCACGGTGAGCACCGCGACCACCCCCAGGGCGCGCTGCCACCGGACCCCGAGGCTCATCGGCCGTGCAGCCGCGCTTCGGACGACTCGAGCGCGGGCAGCGACGGCCACGGACGCGCCACGGGACGCAGGCGCGGGCGCTGCGGCAGCGAGAGGTAACCCTCGGCCTCGAGCACGCGGACGATCGACCCGGCGAGCTTGCGGCGTGACCCGTAGACGAGATACCGCGGCCGCCAGTCCGGGGTGAACTTCTCGTTGAATCGCACGAGCCGCTCCATCTGGAAGCGCCGGCCGAGCAGCCCGACGATGCGCGTGGTGAGGTACCGCTGGATGCGGCCGCCGGTCGGCTCACTGCGGATGAGGTGGCCGAGGCCGGCGTAGTTGAGACTCACCTCGCTCACGCCGCGGCCCTGCGCAACCTCGAGGGCGCGGCTGACGAGCGCCTCGTTGAGCCCGTTGGGCGTCTCGCCGACCCGGCGCATCGTGTCGAGGGACAGCTTCCCGCGGTGGGCGATGAAGCGCATCGTGGCCGCGAGCTGGCCGTCCGGAGTGCGGGCGAGCAGATAGAGGTCACCGGGCACGACGCCGCCCTCATAGGCGCCCATGCCCATCGTGAACCCGAGCATCCGCGGATGACCGGCCCGCCACCGCGCCTCGAGACCGTCGATCTCGGCCTCGGTGGCGGCGTCGATATCCCGGCCGTCGCTCGCGGTCAGCACCCAGCCACGGCGCTCGACGCGATTGACCGACTGGCGCAGCTTGCGGACCGCCCGGCCCTCGAGGGTGAATCGGGCCGGATCGGCCACGGCTTCCTCGCCGACGCGCACGGTGCGCAATCCGAGCGAGCGGTAGTCATCGACGTGGCGGTGCGACGCGCCGTAGAGGACGACGTTCCAGCGCCGCTCGCGGGCGAGCTCCTGGAAGCGGGTGAGCACCGCGCCCGCGGACCCGGGAGGCCCGACCGGATCGCCTGAGACGACCGCGGTGTCTCCGAACACGCGGTAGGCGAGCACGCCCCCGGCGGCGAAGGCAAACGACTTGTCGGGGCGCAGGATGAACGGCGCGATCGAGTCCTCGCCGTAGCGCTCGACGATCGCGCGGGCGGTGGCGAGGTCGTGCTTGCGGCCGGTCCCGAGATCAGGGCGATGATCGGGTCCGGCCGCTGCTCTCGCGCGCCCCGGGATCCGGAGGACGAGCAGCCAGATCCCGAGCGCCACGGCGATGAGCGCATCGATCGCCAGTAGCCAATTGGGGCTCAGCGTGCGGGTCGAGGCGACCTCGTGGGCGAGCCCGGTGAGCACGGCGGCATGCGCGGCGACGACCTGCATCGGGGAGAACTCTGCACCGCGACGCTGAGCCCAGACCCGGAAGAAGCTGAGAATTGCCTGAGAGTTCGCCCCGGCCGGCGCCGCGACTACCCGGCGACCGGGGCCCCGGCGGCGGGTTCGGGCTCGGGCACGGCCCGCGGCGGGTCGCCTGGCACGGGCGCACTCGGCAGGGTGACGGTGAACAGCGCCCCGCCGCCCGGCGCGTTCTCGGCCCGCACGGTGCCGTCGTGGGCGCTGACGATCTCCCGGACGATCGAGAGACCGAGGCCGGTCCCGCCACGGCCTCGGGTCCTCCCGCCGTCGGCCCGCCAGAAGCGCTCGAACACCTGCTCCTCGGCCCCCGCCGGCAGCCCGGGGCCGTGGTCGCGGACGGTGATGACGGCGTCACGCTGTGACTGCGCCACCGCGAGCTCGATCGGGGTTCCCTCCGGCGTGTGGACGATCGCGTTGACGGTCAGGTTCGCGAGCACCTGCCCGAGGGCGCCTGCCTCGCCGAGCACGGTGACGCGCTCGTCGGCGCCGCGCAGGTCGATCGCGCGGTCTGGGTCCATCGCCTCGGCATCGGAGAGCGTCTGTTTCGCGAGCTCGCCGAGATCGACCGGCACCCGGGGCGCTTTGGGGAGCTCGTCGAGGCGCGCGAGGAGCAGCAGCTCGTCGACGAGGATGCCCATGCGGGTGGCCTCGGCCTCGATCCGGTCCATCGCGCGCGCGAGCGCGTCGGGATCGCGGGCCGCTCCGAGACGGAACAGTTCGGCGTAGCCGCGGATCGAGGCGAGCGGGGTGCGGAGCTCGTGCGAGGCATCGGCGAGGAACTGGCGGCGGCGCTCCTCGCTGCGGGCCTTGTCGGCGAACGCGTCCTCGATGCGCACGAGCATGCGGTTGAGCGACAGCCCGAGCCGCCCGATCTCGGTCCGCGAGGTCGCCGGGCGGACACGCCGCGAGAGGTCGCCGTCGGTGATCTCACTGGCCGTGCTCGCCATCCGGTCGAGCGGGCGCAGCGCCACCCGGATCACGAGCCAGCCGACGCCGACGAGTAGCACGAGGATGCTGGCGACGACGAGCACCTCGTCGACCACTAGCCGGTCGAGCGCCTGGTCGACGTCGCGCAGCGGGACCGCGACGATGACCGTGCCGGCGCCGGACTCGAGCCCGAGCGCGGCGACCCGATAGCGGAGGTTCGAGTGCGGTCGCGAGCCGACGGTGATGAGGTTCGGTGTGCTCCCGGGCGCGGCGACCGAGAAATGCGTGGGCAGCGCGGGTCGGGGCAGCGGCCTCTCGCCGTAGCTGGCCATGATCGGCCCGCGGAGCACGTGCCCACGCTCGCTGACGAGCTCGCCGAACGTGCCGGAGGGGACGAAGCCGGCCAACCCCCGGCCACCGGGCGTGCGGACCGCGTGGCCGACGCCGACGTGCTCGTCATCGGCCGGCCGCGCGAGCAGCCGCGCGTCGAGGCCGAGCGCGTAGGAGATCGGCGCCGCGGCCGCGATCGCCTTCTGGTCGAGGCGGCCGTAGAGGTAGGACCGCTCCTCGGCGTACGTCGCCACCGCCGCGACGACAAGGGCGCCGAAGACCAGCGCCAGGACGCTCACGAGCAGCCGGGCGCGCAGCGACACGGTCACTCCCTCGGCAGGCGCAGCGAGTAGCCGACCCCCCGGACGGTGTGCAGCAGCGGCACACCCTCGGCGTCGACCTTCTTGCGCAGGTAGCTCATGTACGTCTCGAGCACGCGGGCGTCACCGTCGTAGTCGTAGCTCCACACGTGGTCGAGGAGCTGGGCCCGGGTGAGCACCCGGCGTGGGTTGGACAGGAGGTAGCGCAGCAGGCGGTACTCGGTGGCGGTCAACTCGATCGGCCGCGCCGCGCGGGAGACCTCCCGGGTGTCCTCGTCGAGCTCGAGGTCGGCGAACACGAGCCGCCCGGTGTTCTCCCGCAGCGCGCCCGTCCGCCGCAGCATGTTGCGCAGGCGCGCGATCAGCTCCTCGAGGCTGAATGGCTTGGTGACGTAGTCGCCACCCCCCATCGTCAGCCCGCGCACCTTGTCGGCCGTCGTGTCCCGCGCGGTGAGGAACAGGATCGGGACGTTGGCGTGCTCGCCGGAGAGGCGCTTGGCGACCTCGAAGCCGTCGATGTCCGGGAGCATCACGTCGAGCACGAGGGCGTTCGGGCGCCACTCCCGGGCCTGGGCGAGCGCGCCGGCGCCGGTGTGGGCCTCCTCGACATCGAAGCCGTGGTAGCGCAGAGCCATCGAGACGACGTCGACGATGTTCGGCTCGTCGTCGACGACGAGCACGCGGCAACGCTCCTCGGGGGCATCCACACGGTCAAGTATCCGCCGCAAAGCTGTGGATTCCCTGAGAAATCGATGAGTCTCCGGTAAAGCCGCGTCAGGTGTGCGGTGAACCCCGATGTCCTGACGCCGCGCCGGGCGGTAGAACCCCGGCATGGTGGACGCCGGGACGCTGAGCGCCCGTCTGCAGGCGCTCGAGGGCGCGCATTGCGCCCGCAACTATCACCCGCTGCCCGTCGTCGTCGCCCACGGCGAGGGCGTGTGGGTCGAGGACGTCGAGGGCCGCCGCTACCTCGACGCGCTATCGGCCTACTCGGCCCTCAACTTCGGCCACCGCCACCCGCGGCTCCTGGCCGCGGCGGCCGAGCAGCTCGGTCAGCTGACGCTGACCAGCCGGGCGTTCCACAGCGATCAGCTCGGACCGTTCTGCGCCGAGCTCGCGGCCTTCTGCGGCAAGGATCTCGTGCTGCCGATGAACACCGGCGCCGAGGCGGTCGAGTCGGCGATCAAGGTCGCGCGACGCTGGGGCTACGAGCGTCGTGGCATCCCGCGTGGCCGGGCGCGGATCCTCGTCTGCGACGGCAACTTCCACGGGCGCACGACGACGATCGTGTCGTTCTCCAGCGACCCTCTCGCGCGCGATGGCTTCGGCCCATTCGCCCCGGGGTTCACCTCGATCCCGTTCGGCGACGTCGGCGCGCTGCGCGACGCGATCGACGAGGACACGGTCGCGTTCCTCGTCGAGCCGATCCAGGGCGAGGCGGGCGTCGTGGTGCCGCCTCCCGGTTACCTGCGCGAGGTGCGCGCGGTCTGCGACGAGTGGGGGGTGCTGCTCATCGCCGACGAGATCCAGACCGGGCTCGGGCGCACCGGGCGGCGCTTCGCCTGCGACCTCGACGCGGTCACGCCCGACGTGTATCTGCTCGGCAAGGCGCTCGGGGGCGGCATCGTGCCGCTGTCCGCGGTCGTCGCCGACGAGGCGGTCCTCGGCGTGCTCGACCCCGGCAGCCATGGCAGCACGTTCGGCGGCAACCCGCTCGCCTGCGCGATCGGGCGCGAGGTCCTTCATCTGCTCGCCGACGGCTCGCTCGCCGCCGCGGCCGCCCGCCTCGGCGATGACGCGGCCAGGCGCCTGCGCGCCCGGGCCTTCCCGTCCGTCACCGCGATCCGGCAGGTCGGGCTGTGGCTGGCCATCGACGTCGTCCCGGACGCGGGGACGGCACGCGAGGTGTGCGAGCGGCTGCTGCACCGCGGCGTGCTCTGTAAGGACACCCATGGCCAGACGATCCGCGTCGCGCCGCCGCTCACCATCACCTCCGACGAGCTCGACTGGGCGCTCGACCGGGTCGAGGCGGTGCTCGCCGAGCTGTAGGGCGGGTCGGCGCGGGGCGGCCGCGGGGCGGGCCGGGCGGGGCGGCGCGCGGGGCCGGGCCGGGCGGGGCGGGGCGGGGCCGGGCCGGGCGGGGCGGGGCGCGGGCGCGGTCGCGCCGCGCGGGCCTGCGCAAAATGTCCGTCTCGACGCCGGCTCGGCGTCGCGACGCGGTAACCCCCGCCCTGCGTCCCACTCCGCGGAAAATGCTCCTCGCGATCCCGGCTCGCAATCCCGTGGTCGATTCCGTCCAATAGGCGGACAGAATCGACCCCTCGTGGTGCCGGGGGCGGCGAGAGGTCGATTTTTCGCAGGCGTCGCCGCCGATCAGGCGCGCACCAGGCGCGGACCAGGCGCGGACCAGGCGCGGACCAGGCGGCGATCAGGCGCGAATCACGCCGTCGCCGGAGCGACGGCCTCGGCGGCCGCGGCGCCGCCCGGGAGCCCGGGAACCACGGTGAGCCCGGGGACCCCGCTGACGCCGGGCACGACGCCACCGACTCCGGGAACGGGTGCGATCCCGGGAGCGGTCGCCCGGGCGGCACTCTCTGCGGCGCGCCGGCGGCGGGTCGGGAACCAGGCGAGCAGCCCACCGAGGCCGGGGACCCAGATCGCGATCGCGTGGTAGAGCAGGACCGCGCCGACCGAGGCCGCGGGCGGCATCCCGTAGAGCACGAGCGCGGCCGCGAGGCCGGAGTCGAGCACGCCGAGCCCGGCGGGCATCGGCACCGCGGTGGCGAGATAGCCGATGCAGTAGGCGATCGCGACCGCGGGCAGACCGAGCGGATGGCCGGTCGCCGCGCACGCCGCCCACAGCGCGGCGAGGTCGAAGCAGAAGAAGCCCGCGCCGCCGAACAACCGCCAGTGGCCAGTGCCCGCCTGCCTCCAGGCGCCGTCGAGACCGGCCCCGACCCCGCGCAGCAGCTTAGGCGCCCGCGGCCCGAGCCGGCGGGCCACGATCAGCAGCACGGCGGCAGTCGAGAGCACGACGACGGACACGAGCAGCGGGCCGCCGGTGTGGCGAAGGTCGTGCGGACCGCCCGGGACGCCGGCCATCAGGAGCACCCCGGCGAGTCCGTTGATGAAGAAGCCGAATGCGGTGAGCAGGCAGAGGAGCGCCGCGCAGCGCTCGATCAGCAACCGCGTGCCGACCCCGCTGCGGCGCAGCAGCCAGCCGGTGGCCGCGGCCGAGGAGATGTTGCCGCCCGGGAGCACCGCGCCCGCGCCCATGGCGATCCACGCCACCTGGCGTGAGGTGGAGCGCGACGGCTCGGGAAAGAACAGCCGGAACACGATCACGTAGCTGAGGCAGGAGAGCAGCTCGAGCCCGACCGCGATCAACACCCACATCGGGTTCATGTCATCGAGCTGATGGATGACGTCGTCCGGCGGCGCGACCCAGACGAGCAACCCGAGCGCCACGATTCCGACGAGCCCGGTGGCCACGCCGCGGCGGCTCAGACGGAGCCGGCGGCGAGCCCGAGCGGCGTGAGTCCTCTCTGGGGGCATGACCCATGTACGCTTACAGGCCAGGATTAGCTGAGGGTAAGTCCTTCTAAGAGCGTTTACGCCGAACCGACGGTGCGCTGATCGTGGTCAGACACGGGCTCGGTCTCAGCCGCGTCACATGAGCCGCCCGACGGCGGCCATCAGCTCGGCGGTCTTCTCTTCACGCTCGCCGTCCGCCGCGCCGATGACGCAGTGCCGGGCGTGATCGTCGAGCAGCCCGCCGATCGCGGGCGCGCGTAGCGAGGTAGTACTGAAAGCCCTACGGTGGGTTCTGCGGATGCGGATCCCCGCGCCGGCGACCTAACGTCAGGTGATGAGCGAGCCTCTCGCCACGCTCAGCGTCGCCCTCGGCATCGGCACGCTCCTCGGGATCGAGCGCGAGCGCCGCAAGGGCCACGGCGCACAGCGCGGCCCCGCGGGAGTGCGCACGTTCGCCCTGGTCGGACTCGCCGGCGGCGTGAGCTGGCGGGTCGGCGGGGCGGTCACCGCGGCGGTCGCGCTCGCGTTCGTCGGCCTCGCAGCCCTGATCGGCTACGTGCGCAGCCAGGACGAGGACCCCGGGATGACCACCGAGGTCGCGCTCGTCGTCGACTTCCTGCTCGGGGCGCTCGCGCAACGGCAGACCGTCGTCGCCGCCGCGCTCGGCGTGGCCACGGCAATTGTGCTCGCCGGACGCGAGCAGATGCACCGCGCGGTGCGCGACACCCTCTCCGAACGGGAGCTGCACGACGGCCTCCTGTTCGCGGCCTGCGCGCTCATCGTGCTGCCGCTCATCCCGGATCGGAGCTTCGGGCCCCACGGCTCGCTCAACCCGTCGGTCATCTGGCGGCTGGTGGTCATCGTCATGGCGGTTCAGGCGTTCGGCTACATCGCGCTGCGGGCGATCGGGCCGCGCTACGGGCTGCTGCTCGCCGGGCTGCTCGGCGGCTTCGTGTCGAGTACGGCGACGATCGGGGTCATGGGCGACCGCGCAGTCAAGGATCCCGCCCAGCGCCGGGGTGCGACCGCAGCGGCGGTCATCTCCTCAGTCGGGACGATCATCCTGCTCGCGATCGTCGTCGGCGCGGTCAGCGTGCCCGTTCTACGGCGCCTCGCCCTCCCTCTCCTCCTCGCCGGTATCGCGGCGATCGGGTATGCGGCCCTGTTCGCCTGGCGGGCGACGCACGTCAGGCCCGGCGAGAGGTTTGATCGGGGCCGGGCGTTCAACCTCCGCGTCGCGCTGATTCTCGCGCTCACCGTTACCGCCGTTCTCTTCGTCTCGACGATCCTCACCGTCGCCTTCGGCCGCGCCGGCCTCATGATCGGCACGTCAGCGGCCGGCCTCGCCGACTCCCAGTCAGCGGCGATCTCGGCGGCCACGCTCGCCGGCAAGGGTCAGATCGGGCTCGACGCCGCCGCTCTCGCCGTGCTCGCGGGGCTCACCGCCAACACGTTCAGCAAGGCGGCGATGGCGGCGATCCTCGGCAATCGCCGCTACGCACGGAACGTCTGGCCCGGACTCGCGCTCATTCTCGGTGCGGCCTGGATCGGCTGGGGGCTGACGGCAGTCTGAGGGTCAGGCGACCGGTGGCGGCGTCCCCTCGGCGCTCGCCGCGAGGCCGGGCTCCCACTCGCACACCGTGCACGCGTGACGGAAGATCGTGCGCGCGAATTCGAGCGCGGTCACGTGAGGGTCGGCGGTTGCGCGGGCGTCGTCCCAGTCGAGGACGAACTCGCCGAGCGAGTCGTCCCAGCGCGCCGCGGACGGAGCCACCGCCTGGTCGGCGAAGCCCGCGGGAGCGGGATGCGCATAGGCATAGAAGGCCGCCCGGCCGTACCGCGGGTCGCCGGGCCACCAGCCGATGGCCACCTCCTGGGCGTCCATCGCGTTGCGCATGATGAAGTCAGCGCTCGGCGGGTCCGCCGGCGCCCCGGAGAACAGGTTGACCGCGAGGTCGAACGACCCCCACCACGCGTTCACCGGCGTCGCGCGCCCGCGGTACGGGGCACGGAAGGCGGCGAGGACGAGGGCGGCCCGCGTCGCCTGGGCGAAGTAGCGCTCGGCGAGCTCGGGTGCGTAGGTCGCGTGCTCCTCGTCCTCGTCGAGCGGCACGTTCCAGGGCACCTCCTGCGGGCGCGGGTCGATCCGGACCTCGCCGGCGTGCCGGGCGATCGCCGCGAGCAGCTCGCGGGTGACCTCGCCGACCGGGCGGTCCGGACCGAGGGGAAGGCTCTCGGTCGCGCCGGAGCTGTGTTCGACGAGCGCGACGTGGCGGCGGAGGTCGAGTGCGGCAACGAACACGCCCGAGCCGTCGGGCGCCGGCAGGGGCAGCGTCTCCCAGCCGCGGGCGCTGAGACGCAGCGCGGCGTGCTGGAGCTCGGGTTCAGGCGGTGCGAGCGCGACCGCGAGCTTGCCGAGGACCTGGGTGTGGGCATGGAGCGTGTCGCACGCCGCCGGCCAGTCGGCGTAGTTGAGCGTCGGCCACGCGGTGCTCATTGGTAGTCAGCCTACGCGTACGACGGCGGGCCGGCAACGATCGGTTGCCGGCCCGCGGTAGGCCTGGATGTGAGGCGTGTCTAGGACTGCTTGACGGCGGAGACGTCGAGCGCGAGCTTCACCTTGTCGGCGACGAGCATGTTGCCGCTGCCGAGGGCCTGGTTGAACTTCATGCCGTACTCGCCGCGCGAGAGCTCGCCGGTGATCTCGAGGCCGACGCGCTCGTTGCCCCACGGGTCGATGTCGGTGCCCTGGACCTCGGCGCGCAACGTGATCTCATGCGTGATGCCGCGCATCGTCAGCTCGCCGGTGATCCGGAACGACTCGTCGTCGAGCGGCGTGATCGCCGTCGAGCGGAAGCTCAGCTCGGGGTACGCGGCCGCGTCGAAGAAGTCGACCGAGCGGAGGTGCTCGTCGCGCTGGGGCTCGTTGGTGTCGACCGAGGTCGCCTTGACGGTGCCGTACGCCGTCGCGCTCGCGAGGTCGCCGCTCAGCTCGAGCGTGCCCTCGAACTCGGTGAACTCGCCGCGCACGGTGGCGATGCCCATGTGCTTGACGGCGAAACCGACCTTCGAGTGGGCGGCGTCGACGTTCCAGGTCCCGGTCGGGATGAGGGTGGTGGTATCGGTGGTGGTGCTCATCAGTGCTCCTTTTGCGTGATCAGTGGTGCGACACGAGGTCGCGAGTCGATGTGAAACGAGTGGCGATCCCCCAGGGATCGCGGACGAGGAAGCCATCGGTCTGCTCCTCGAGCGGAAGCCCGGCTGCGACGATCCGCGCCCGGACCTCGGCGAGATCAGCGGGGGGAAGCTCAACCGTCCAGTGGTGAAGCCCGACGGTGTGGGGCGCAGGCCCGCCGATGCCCTGCCCCTTCCAGACGTTGAAGGCGAGATGATGGTGATAGCCGCCGGCGGACACGAACGCTGCTGTGCCGATGTTGGCCTGCAGCTCGAAGCCGAGCAGATCGCGATAGAAGGCGAGCGCCTGCCCGATGTCGCCCACATGGAGGTGCAGGTGACCCATCCGCAGCCCCTCGGCGACGGTGGGGGTCGGCGACTCGTCGGCGACCGTGCCGAGCAGCGCGTCGAAGTCAAGCGGGGCGGGGCCTCCGGCGTACCCGAGGTCGGCCGGCCAGACGTCGCGAGGCCGGTCGGCGGCGAGCTCGATGCCGTTGCCGTCGATGTCCGGCAGGTAGATCGCCTCGTGGGTGTGGTGGTCCGACGCGCCCTGGATCGGTGTGCGCGTCGCGGCAAGCCGCAGCGCGGCGCGCGCGAGCTCCTCGCGGGTCGGGTACAGCAGCGCATAGTGGTAGAGGCCGGCGTGGCGGCCCGCGGGTCCCGCCTGGGGATCCCCGTGGACGACGATCAGGGTCTCGGTGCCGTCGCCGAGCGCGGCCTCGGTTGCCTCGTGGCGATGGACCCGGAGGCCGAGGGCGTCCTGGTAGAACGAAACGGAGCGATCGACGTCGGCGACGGTGAGGTCGACGGCGCCGAGCCGCAGCGCGGCGGGCAGCTGGGGGGCGGTCCGCTCCTGGGAAAGGGTGTCACTCAAGCTCATGAGGACATTGTGGACCGCGGTCCGGTATTTGAGAATGGACGGACCCCGCCGATCTATGGACACTTCTGCAGGGCGGACCCCACAGGGCCGCAGGACGATGTGCCGGCGCGACGGTCAGCCGGTGCCGCGGCCGCGCCCGCGCTCGCGGTAAGCGCTCGGCGACGCGCCCGAATGGCGCCGGAACGCCCGCGAAAAGTACATCTGGTCGGCAAACCCGACCCGGTATGCGACCTCCCCCACGCTGAGATCGCTGAAGCGCAGCAGCCGCGCGGCCTCGGTCATGATCCGGTCGGTGACGAGCTCCTTCGTGCCCTGGCCGGTGACCTGGGCCAGGGCCCGGGACAGTGCGGCCGGCGGCACCCGCAGAGCGTCGGCGTAGTGGCGGACGTCGTGGTGGCGGGCGTAGTCCCGCTCGAGCACGTTGACGAAGCGACGGTAGAGCTGGTCCTCGGCGTCGTCGGCCTCGCGCCGCCCGGTGCGGGACGCGTCGTACCAGCGCTCGATGAGGAGCAGGACGACCGACACGAGATGCGCCTCGAGGTCGAGGCTGCAGCTGTCCGGGGGGCGGCGGCTCTCGGCGGCGAGCATCTCGATCAGCGCCTCGAGCCGCGGAACGTCGGCGGGCGGGAGCTCGACGGTCCGGCTCGCGCGCCGGCCGAGCAGCCACGCCGCGCCGACGAGCCGCTCACCGTGCAGCAGCTCGTCGCCGAAGCGCACGACGGCGCCGTAGAGGCCGAGAGCGCGCTCGAACACGTGGACCTGACCGCGGCCGATGATCGTCACCGTCCGCGGCCGCACGGGGAAGACCTCGCCGTCGATCAGGTGCTCGCCCTCGCCACGTCGGGTCCAGATGAGCTCGTGGTAGTCGTGGCGATGGGGCTCTCGGGGGCCCTCGTTCGTTGCGGCCCCGAGACTCGCGTTCTCGACGATGCGCACCTCGACGGCGGGACCGCCCTCGGGCAGCCGGTCGACGGCGAGATCGCGGCCCGTCGCGACGGAGACATCGGAGGCTGTTCGCGTCACGCCAAGCGGGAGCATGGCAGGGTTTCCCGAGCCTGTTGCGCGGGAATTATCGGGGACGTGGCCGAGCCGCCAGAGATGGAGCCGTCCGGCAACAGGATCCTGCGTTACCTCGCCATCCTCAGCGCAGCCCGTGACTTCGGCGTCAGCCAGGAGTCCATCGAGCACGTCGTCCGGCGCTTCGACCCGCTACAGGTGAGCCCGGAGCAGCTCGCCGACGCGCTCGCCGACACCCTGCGTGAGCCGCGGGCCGCGTCCTGACCCGGCGCGCTCGCCTTTCTACCCCGCCCCGCTCGGCTTGATGTTCTGGTTGAGCCGGAACACGTTCCCCGGGTCGTAGCGGTCCTTGAGCGCGACGAGCCGGTCGTAGCGATCGGCTCCGTACATGTTGCGCACCCGCGCGTCCCCTTCGTCCGAGGTGTAGTTGAGGTACACCCCCGTCGTCGTGTGCGGCCCGAGGTCGGCGGAGAGCTCGCGCGCCCAGCGGACGTGATCCTCGGCCGTCGCCGGGTCCGGGTCCATCCACAGCGAGAGGGCGTGGTAGCACCACGGCACATCGCGTCGCCCGAGCGCCGAGCCGTCCTCCGGGAAGCGGCTGACCGCGCCGCCGAGGGGCTCGAGGAGCAATTGGACCAAGGGGCCCGGGCGGCTCGCGCCGTGATGCACGAGCTTGGCGATCACCTCGTCGCTGAGCTCGGGGAGGAACTCGGCCTTCATGTAGGCGCGCGTACCGTGCGGCCCGCCGTTGTCGAGCATGCTCTGAAGCGCCGCGTAGGGGATCGGCTGGACCATGTCCATGGCCGGCAGCGCGACCTTGCGGATCGGCGCGAGGACGCGCTCGCCCTCGGTGTGATCACCGGTCCAGCACACGACGATCCCGACCATCGGGGCGAAGTGCATCTCGGCGGGCACGAACGGCTCCGGCGGCGCGCTCAGGAAGGCGACCCCGATGCCGAGGTCGTCGGGCGCGCCCGGCATGTAACCGGCGAGGAAGCGCAGGATCTCGCCCGCCCGGTCCGGCGAGCAGGCCATCAGGCCGCCGTAGATGATCGGGCCGATCTCGTGCAACTGATAGGTGAACGACGTGACGATGCCGAAATTCCCGCCGCCGCCGCGCAGCCCCCAGAAGAGGTCGGGATTCTGCTCGGCGCTCGCGGTGACGACGCTGCCGTCGGCGGTCACGACCTCGGCCTCGAGCAGGTTGTCGGCGGTCAGACCGCAGCGCCGCTCGAGCCAGCCGCTACCGCTGCCGAGCGTGAGCCCGCCGATCCCGGTGGTCGAGAACCGGCCGCCGGTGACGGCGAGTCCGTGCTCCTGTGTGGCGGCGTCGAAGTCGCCCCAGGTCGTGCCTCCCTGGGCGCGGGCGGTGCGCCGGTCGGGATCGACCGTGACGACCCGCATCGGCGAGAGGTCGATGACGACGGCGTCATCCCACGATCCGTAACCCTGAACCGAATGCCCGCCGCCGCGCACGGAGACCGGGAGTCCCGCCGCGGTGGCAAATCGCAGCACCGTCTGCACGTCGCTGACGCCCCCGCAGCGCGCGATCAGCGCGGGCCTGCGGTCGAAGCTCCCGTTCCAGACCTGTCGCGCCTCGTCGTAACCATCGTCGCCGTCACGCAGCAGCGCGCCGCTGAACGATTGGGCGAGCTGCTCGACGTCTGGCGCCGACACAATCGAATCGGCCATGTCATCCCTCTTCCACTCCTGAACCGCTCGCCTCCGCCCGGCTCACCTCGCGCTTGCCCCTGCGCTGCGATCCACTTTCGCCGACCCCGAACGGCAAGTCAAGGGGCGGCTCAGCTTGAAGAGGCTTGGAGCGCCACGACGATCCCGTACACGGCGAGACCGCTGGCCGCCCCGCTCAGCGCCCAGACCGGGACCATCCGGCGCCCGCGCTGCCGCCGGGCGAACCGCGGGTAGACAAGGAAGACGATGAGCTGGCTCAGCCACAGCGCGATGAGCGACGGCGTGGCCAGCGTGCTGTAGAAGCCCTCCGGATCGATGAGGCTGAACGGCGCCGCGACGATGACCGCGGCGCCGATGACCGCCGTGCCTCGGCGGACAGGCCAACCGCCGACGGCGTAGAGAAGGCGGGTGAGCGCGAGGTACTCGCAGACCATCACGCCGCCGATGCTCACCGCGACGCCGATCCCGACCGCTTGTGCGAGGTGGGCGCCGGCGAACTGCGCCATCACGGTGACGCCGGGGATGTCGGTGTGCAGCAGACCCGGGGCGCCGGCGAGCGGCGCGACGGCGAGGATGATCATCGCCACCGTTACCGCGAGCGCCGCGGTGAGACCGCGGCGGATCATCCGCGCGGGCCGGGCGAGCTCGCCGCCGAGGAACAGCGGCAGGCTGGCGCAGACGTACAGCAGCGAGGTCTGGGCGCCGGCCTTGGCCAGCGCGCCCGCCGGGCCGCGAGCGGCGAAGGTCGCGGCCGGGGCGGAGACGTGGGCGAGCGTGACCGCGTCGAGGATCCCGGCGAGGGCGAGCTGCCCGGCGGCCATCACCCCGAGCACGATGAGGGTCACCGTCCGACCGGCAAGCATCACGCCGACCATGGCCACGGGGATCGCGAGGGCAAGCAGCGACTGGTAGCGCACCTCCTGGGGCACGACCCCCGGGAGCACGTCATAGACGATCTGGACCGTCGTGTAGCTGAGATACAGCGCATAGCTGACGGTCCAGATCGCGGCCTGGACAAGCGCGACGCGGCGCCCGGCGGCGGCCTCCACGAAGCCGTAGAGGCCGCCCGGGCCGGAGACATCACGCGCGTAGCGCAGCCAGATCGCCAGCGGCGCCGCGAACACGACGACCGAGGCGAGCACCGCGAGTCCGGCCGAGTCGGCCGCGTCGGCCATCAGCGACGGGACGTTGAGCGCGGCGAGCGCGAGGGGACCGCCGAGCGAGCAGATCGCAACGGCGGCGAACCCCCACGCGCTGATTGGACGGGCCCTCAGATCAGCCCCAGGCGGAGCCGCCGCCCGAGCTGCTCGATGAGCCGCTCGACGAGCTGCCCGAGGAGGCCGCGGCCGACGATCCGCCCGCGGTGATCGCCGCACCGGACGGGCCGACCAGCCACCACTTGGCGCCGAAGCTGTTGCTCCCCTGCCCGTGCGTCTGGCCGTGCGAGGTGTCGGCGACGAAGTAGTAGAGCGGATGGCCCTTGTAGGTGACCTGCTTGGTGCCGTCCGAGCGCATCACCGTGCCGAGATCCGAGGCGTTGACCCCGGTGCCGGCGGACGGCGTCGCGGTCGTCGTGAGCGGAGGCCACGCCTTCGCGCAGGCGCCCGAGCACACCGACTTGCCGCCCACGTCGGCGACCCACAGGTACAGCGCGCGCCCGGACGAGCCGACGAGGTACGTCCCGTCGGTGCCCGTGGCCGTGCTGATCATCATGCCGCCCGCGGCGGTGGTCGCGGCGCTCGCCGACGAAGCCGTGCTCGCCACGGGCGAGGCGCTGGCCGCGGTGCTGCTCGAACTGCTGCTGCCGCAGCCGGCGACGACGAGCGCCACCCCGAGCACGAGCGCAGCGGCGATTCCGGCGCGGTGCCTTGTGATCCTGCCTTTCGTCATGGTCATCTCCCAGTCGATGGTTCGTTCGTGTCCGTCGTAGGGAGAGACTCCGGCGATGCGGGCTTTCTTCCCACGCTCGACGCTCCGACTACCCGACGAGCGGGCCGTCGGCCCGGCTCACGGGACGAGGACGATCTTCCCCCGCGTGTGGCGGTGGGCGAGCTCGCCGTATGCCTCGCGCACGTCCTCGAGCGGGTAGGTGGCGGCGATCGGCACCTCGAGCTCGCCGCGATCGATCAGTTGCGCGAGTGTCGCGAGCACTTCAGCACTCGCACCGGCCGCGCTGCCGTCGGTCTTGACGCCGTGGCGCTCCGCGGCCTCGAAGTCGGCGATCGTGTCGATCCGCCCGGCGGGCACCCCGAGCTCGATGGCGAGATCGACGTAGCCGCCGCCGAACGTGTCGACGAATGCCGTCACCGGACCGCCGGCCGCGGCCCGGATCCGCTCGGCGACGCCGTCCCCATAGCTGACCGGGATGATGCCCCTTTCCCGCAGCCACTCGTGGTTGGCCTCGCCCGCCAACCCGATCACCGTGGCGCCGGAGCGGCGCCCGAGCTGGACGGCGAGCGAGCCGACGCCGCCGGCGGCACCGGACACGACGAGGGTGTCCTCGGGCCCGGGGGCGACGGCGCGCACGGCGGCGTGCGCGGTCGTGCCGACGACGAACAGCGCCCCGGCTACCGCCCACGGAACCCCGCTCGGCCGCGCGGTGAGATGGTCAGCATCGACGGCGACGAGCTCCGCGTGGCTCGCCCGGTCGTTGGTGTAGCCGATCACCTCATCGCCGACCTCCCAGTCGTCGACGTCGGCTCCGAGCTCCTCGATCACCCCGGCGAGATCCGACCCCTCGCCCGAGGGAAAGTGGGCGGGAAACCGCTCGTGCATCCGACCCTCGCGGATCGCGATCTCGCCCGGGTTGATGCCGGCTGCCTTGACCCGCACGACCACCTGGTCGGGTCCGGGCGAGGGTCGCTCGACGTCGACGACCTCAAGCACGTCGTCGCCGCCGTAATGATCAAATCGCACTGCGCGTGGCATCCCCGGCCTCCAGTCGTCGTGGTCCTGACAGATTGACACGGGCGCGCGGCATGAGGACGGAGGACGGACGACACAACGCGGGATGATTGCGAAACATGACGGCGATCCTCTACTTCGACCTGGGCTCGCCGTACGCGTACCTCGCGGTCGCGCGGTGCGGTCGGCGTTCGCGGGTCCGGTCGAGCTGCGGCCGGTGCTGCTCGGGGCGATTTTCAGCTGGCGCGGGTGGGCCTCCTGGTCCGAGGGCGCGGACAGGCAGGTCAACATGGCCGACGTCGAGGCGCCGCCCGGTATGGCCTGCCGTCGCTCGTCTGGCCGCCGGGCTGGCCGGCCAACACGCTCACCGCGATGCGGGCGTCGGTCTAGGCTCAGCGGTTCGATGCCATCGAACCGTTCGCGCGCGCGGTCTATGTGCGCGAGTTCGCCTGGGGCGACGACATCTCCGACCTCGATGTGCTCAGCGCGTGCGCCGAGGGGGCGGGCCTCGACGGGGCGGCGATGGGTGCCGCAATCGCCGAGCCGTCGATCAAGGAGGCGCTCAAGCAGGCCACCCAGGCCGCGTGGGATGCCGGCGTGCGCGGCGTTCCCTCCGTGCGCGTCCGCGACGCGGTGTTCTACGGCGACGACCACCTCGAGGCCGCCGCCGCAGCCGCTCCGGAGTAGGTCCCGGGATTCGGTCTCAGCGCGCTACCGCGCCCGGGCGGCACGCCAGACTGACCAGGTGAGCAACGCGGCGACGATGACCGGGAGGATCCACCACACCGCCGCTGATCCGCCAGCGGCAAGTGCGGTGAGCGCGAGCGCGAGGACGACGCCGACGGCGATCCGCCAGTCGTCGCCGACGACGAAGTCCCACAGGAACCGAAGCAGCGTCTCGACGCGGCTCATGCGCGCACCGGCTCCGTCGCCACGCGCGTCTCCTCGGCAGCCAGGCGGCGGCGCAGTAGGGCCACGAGCAGCAGGGAGAAGCCAAGGACGCAGGGCACGATCGCGAGCAGCGCGGCGTCGCTCCCCGGCCAGTGCGCCCCCGCGCCCTCCGCGCCCCAGAACAGCCCGAACGAGGTGAGCATCACCCCAACGCCGAACTTGAGCACGTTCTCAGGGACGCGGGTCAGCGGTGCGTGGACGACGACACCGGCGAGGATCACGAGCCCGACGGCGAGCGCCGCCGCCGCGGCGGCAAGCCCGACGCGGTGCTGGTTGGCGCCAAAGGTGATGACGATGAAGACGACCTCGAGGCCTTCGAGGAGGACGCCCTTGAAGGAGATCGTGAACGTGTAGCCGTCGATGCCCTCGTGCACGGCACCGGCCTCGCGCGCGGCGGCCTGCTCCTGCTCGAACGCCTCGGCCTCGTCGTGCAGCGCCTTCAGTCCTGAGGCCCGCAGGATCGCCTTGCGGAGCCACTGGAGCCCGAAGATAAGCAGCAGCCCGCCGACGACGACGCGCAGGACGTTGATCGGCAGCGAGGTGAGCGCCGGCCCGAGCGCGAGGGTGACGACGGCGAGCACCGCGACCGCCGCCCCGGCGCCGACGAACGCCGAGCGCCAGCTGCGCGTCATCCCGACCGCCAGCACGATTGTCAGCGCCTCGACGGCCTCGACCGCACACGCGGCGAAGACCGAGAGGGCGAGCCCGAACTCCTGACCGCTCATCCCCGGATGATGGCAGGGCCTACCGGGATGCGTGCTTGCTCGCGTACATCATCTCGTCGGCCCGGGCGAGCGCCGCGGGCTCCTCGTCGAGGTCTGGCGATGACGACGCCGAGGCTGACCCGCAACTCGACGCGGATGCCGTCGATCCTCACCGGCTCGGCGAGACGTGCCCGGATCCGGGCGCGCAGCTCGTCCACGTCCTCGCCGGCGACCAGCTCGGTGAGCACGGCGAACTCGTCGCCTCCGATCCGGGCGATCGTGTCCTCGACCCGCACGCTGTCGGTGAGGCGGCGGGCGACGGCGCCCAGGACCGCGTCGCCGGCGGCGTGCCCGTACGTGTCGTTGAGTGCCTTGAAGTCGTCGATATCGACCATCATCACCGCCACCTCGCCGCCGTGCCGGCGGCGGCGGGCAAAGGCCTGGGCGAGCCGGTCGTGGAGGAGCAGCCGGTTGACCGCCCCGGTGAGCGGGTCGTGCATCGCGAGCTGCCCGAGGTCGATCGCCTGCCGGGCGAACTCGATCTGGGAGACCGCCTGACGGGCCAGGTCCTCGAGCAGATCCATCTGCTCGTCGCCGAACTCCCGCGGCACACGATCGAACGCGCACAGAGCCCCGATCACGGTGCCGTCCTCGACCGTCCGCAACGGCACGGCGGCGTAGAAGAGCACCGGTTCGGGGCCGCGGACGAGGCTCGAGTAGCTGAACCGTGGATCGACGCTCGCGTCGGCACTGACGACCGGCTGCTCCTGGTCGACGACGAGCCGGCACATCGTCTCGTGGGCGGGGTGGTCGGCGAGCGGCGCATACGCCGCGGCCACGCGTAACTGGTAACGCTCGTCGAAGATGTGGATCGCCGCCGGGCTGCCACCGGCGATGTACGAGGCGATCCGCGTCAGCGCCGTGAGGGCGGGATCGCCGACTCGATCGAGAATCCCCAGCCGACTCACCGCCTCGCGCCGGCGGCGGTCGGCGGTCGGACTGATGCCGAGCTCGGTCCAGCCCCGCGGGGTCAGTCGCCACAGCTCCTCCTGCTCCTGGCGATCGATGCCGGCCGGCTCGAGCAGGCCGTCGGCAGCGGCGCGCGCGCAGCTCAAGCGAATCGCTGTCTCTTCGACCGACAGCTCCCAGGCGACGAGGCCCGGACTTGCCCCGCCCGCGGCCTCGAAGTCGCGTACCACGCTGAGCAGGCGATGGACCGGAATCTCCGCAGTCATGAGCACGAATCTGCCCTCACGGTGGCTATAGCTACCCGTTCCATGTACGACGTCCACACTCGCAAAACGCGTCGCAGTCGCTCGCCAGTCAAGATGGCTTGGCATGTCCGCCCCTGACGACGGCGACGTCCCGCGCACGCTCCTCGTCGATTACGCCGAGGTGATCGGCGTCGCGCAACCTTCTGAGGCGATCGCGGCGATGGCCGGCCGGCTCGGACTCGCCCCGGATGTGTTTCACGACCGGTACTGGCGGCACCGGCCGCCGTATGACCGCGGCGGCTCACCCCGCGAGTTCTGGTCGGAGGTCGCCGAGGCCGAGCTCGACGACGATGCTCTGCTCGCCGAGCTTGGACGGGTCGACGTCGGCAGCTGGACTCATCTCAATCGCGACACGCTCGAGGTGCTGCGCACGGCTGCTCGGCAGGGTCACGAGCTCGCGGTGTTCTCCAACGCGCCGTCGGACCTCGCGGCGGCGGTCGCCGCGCAGGCAGAGATGGCCCTGTTCGAGACGCTCATCTTCAGCTCGGAGATCGGCCTGGCCAAGCCTGACCCGCGGGCCTTCGCCGCGGCGCTGCGGCGCCTTGGACGCAGTCCTGACGAGGTGCTGTTCATCGACGACCGGGTCGCGAACGTCGCCGGGGCGCGGGAGGCGGGGCTGCGGGCGCTCCACTTCCGCTCGCCCGGTCAGCTCGCCGCCGCGCTGAGGGCACCGACGTGAGCAGACGCTACGCGTCGCCGCAGCCGAACGTTCCCGGCCGGGGCATCGTGGCCAGCTACCGCCCCGCGTTTTGGCTGCTCGTCGTCACGATCGGCCTCGCCACCGGCGTCGCGGGCGGAGTGCTGATGCTGCTGCTCGACGCCGTCGCGCACGTGTTCTGGGGCTACCACGCCAACGGCAACTTTCTCCACGCCGTCGAGCGCGCCTCGCCGCTGCATCGGGTGCTCGTCCTCGCCGCGGCCGGCGTCCTCGCGGGCCTCGGGGCGCTCGTGCTGCGCTGGATCCCCGGCCTCGGCGGCAGTGAGGTCTCTGATGCCCTCTGGCTCCAGGACGGCGAGATGGCGGTCGCCCCGAGCGTGGGCCGGGGCACGCTGTCGATCATCGTCGTCGCGATGGGCGCATCGCTCGGCCGCGAGGCCGCTCCCCAGCTCGCGGGCGCCTCGTTCGCCAGCCGCCTGTGCGCCCAGCTTGGCGTCCCGCGCTGGCAGCGGCGGTTGCTCGTCGCGTGCGGCGCCGGGGCCGGGATGGCGGCGGTCTACAACGTGCCCCTCGGCGGCGCGCTGTTCTCGCTCGAGGTCCTGCTCGGGACGATCAACCTCCCGTTCGTGCTCCCCGCGCTCGCCACCAGCCTGATCGCCACCGCAGTGGCCTGGATCGTGCTGCCGATCGCCCCGACCTACCTCATCCCCACCTATGGAGTGTCGGGCTCGCAGATCGTGTGGGCGGCGATCGTCGGGCCGCTGGCCGGGCTCGCCGCCGTCGCCTGGGTGCGGACAATCGCGCGCGTGCACCGGATCCGCCCGACCGGAAGCGGCCGGCTGATCGCGCCGATCGTCGTGCTCACCTCGCTCGGCGTGCTGTCGATCGCCTACCCACAGCTGCTCGGCAACGGCAAGGACACCGTCGAGCTCGCGGTGACCGGAGCGCTCAGCGTCAGCCTGCTGGCGATCCTGATGGTGCTCAAGCCGCTCGTCACCGCTGCCTGCCTGGGGAGTGGAACCCCGGGCGGCCTGTTCACTCCGACGCTCACGTTCGGTGTGCTGTTCGGCGGCCTGCTCGGCCATTTCTGGGCCGACCTGTGGCCGGGGGCCTCGGCCGGCACCTACGCGATCATCGGCGGTGGCGCCGTCCTCGCCGCCTCGATGCAGGGCCCACTCGCGGCGACGGTCCTGATGCTCGAGCTCGCCCACCACACCGACATGCTGATGGTGCCGCTGCTCCTCGCGATCACCCTGGCCACGATCGTCGCCCGCCGGCTCGGGGCGCCGTCGATCTACTCGGCGCGGCTCGATGACCCCGAGCTCGCCCCGCGCGTGAGCGCCTGGAGCTCACTCGACGAGGCCTCGGCCGAGCTCGAAACCAGGCGCCGGTAGCGTCCGGCATGGCGATCGACTGAGGTTCGGTATGACGGCGGCGCGGGTAGCGGGCGAGAGGATGACCGTCCTTGGCCCCCACGACACCTTCATCGAGCGCCACCTCGAGCGCGTCGGCGTCCGTTCCTGGCACCTGCGCGGCGTGGCCCTGACCACGGTCAGCCTCAGTCTCGGTCTGTGGGTCAGAGCCAAGACCGTCGACCAGGAGCAGCGCGGCAACGCTGAGCGCCGGGCGTTGTTCATCGGCCTGTGGCCGGCGACGTTCTACCTGCTCGGCGACTCGCTCGAGCGCTACGAGCGACGCCGGCGCCGCTGGTGGTCGTGAGCCCCCGTCGCGTACACGACCATCCGCGTCGTCAGCTCGACGGCCGCGCGGACCTCGGGTTCGCTCGGCGCGGGCGCGGCCGCGAGCCGCTCACGGAGCTCGGTGGCGAGGTCCGGTTCGGCGCGCGCTGCGAGGCCGCAGCAGATGCGAGCGGCCTCACGTACGACGGGCGGCTCGACCGTCCACAGCGTCTCGAAGCGCCGGGGCCCCCCGGCGTCGCTGAGCCGCTCCCAGCCGACGAGCGCCGCGGTGAACTCGGGAGCGTCGCAGACGAGCACCCATTCGCGCAGGAGCGCATCGCCGTCCTCGAGGCCGACCTCGGCCGGGCCGAGCTTCGGCCGGCGGCTCCGTGGGAAATCGGCGAGCACCACCGCCGCCTCGGCGGTCCGCGCGAGCTCGCGCCAGCGCGTCTCGGCCTGCCGGAAGAAGCGCTCGTGCTGGAAGCAGGCGAACAGGAGCGGCCGCTGCGCCCGGGCACAGCATTCGTCCTCGATCGCATGGCTGAGCGGGACGAGTGCGCGCTTGGGCAGGAGCTGCGGCTGCAGGTGGGGAAAGCTCGCCCGCAGCGCCGAGTACACCGAGGGTCGCGGCTCGCGGCCGATGCCCTGAGCCTGCGCGATCGCCGCCGGCAGCGAGATGCCCTGCTCGCGGCCGCGCACGACGACGCGGACGCGCTCGACGTCGAGGGGCGAGTAGCGCCGGTGGCCGCTCGGCAGCCGCCGCGGCTCGGGGAAGCCGTAGCGGCTCTCCCACATTCGCAGGGTGCCCTCGTGCACCCCGGTGCGCGCGGACACCTCGCGGATCGTCAACTCGGGTCCGCCGTCGAACTCTCTCACCGGGGCAGGAACGTAGCGCACGGTGGCTGACGCGGTCGTCATCGGCGCCGGGCCCAACGGCCTCGTCGCGGCGAACCTGCTCGCCGATCGCGGCTGGTCGGTGACCGTGCTAGAGGAGTCCTCCGCGCCGGGGGGCGCGGTCCGCTCGGGCGAGCTGATCGAGCCGGGGTTCACCCACGACCTTTTCAGCGCGTTCTATCCGTTCGCTGCCGCGTCGCCGCACATCCGGCGACTCGAGCTCGAGCGCTGGGGCCTGCGCTGGCTGCGCAGCGAGATCGCCGTCGCCCATCCCGCCCCGGATGGCAGCTGCCCCGCCGTCGGCCGCGAGCTCGACGAAACCGCCGCCTCGCTCGACCAGGACGCACCCGGCGACGGGGACGCCTGGCGCTCGCTCTACGCCCTCTGGGAGCGGACCCGGACGGGCGCGCTCGGGGCGTTCTTCTCCCCCTTTCCCCCGATGCGGGCGGCGCTCCGCCTGCTCAGCGAGCTCGGACCGCGGGAGCTCGTGCGCTTCAGCCGCTTCTCAATGCTGCCCGTCCGCCGGCTCGGCGAGGAGACCTTTCGGGGCGACGGCGGCCCGCGTCTGCTCGCCGGCAACGCCCTCCACGCCGACGTCGCGCCCGAGACGCCGCTCAGCGCAGTGTTCGGCTGGGTGCTCTGCTGTCTGGCCCAGGAGTACGGCTTTCCCGTCCCGGCGGGGGGCTCTGGACAGCTCACCGCTGCGCTCGTCGGCCGGCTCGAGGCCTCAGGCGGGCGCATCGTCTGCGAGCAGCCCGTGCGCCGGATCGAGTGCCGCGACGGCCGTGCCGTCGCGGTCCACACGGACGACGAGCGTCATCCCGCCGACCGCGCGGTGATCGCCGACGTCGGCGCGCCCCAGCTCTACCGTGAGCTCCTGCGAGACGAGCCGCTGCCCGCCCAGCTGCTGTCCGACCTCGAGCACTTCCAGTACGACAACGGCACCGTCAAGGTCGACTGGACGCTTGATGGGCCGATCCCGTGGCGGGCCGAGCGCGCCCGGCGGGCCGGCACCGTGCACGTCGCCGACAGCCTCGACGCGCTCAGCGAGCAGTCGGCGACGCTCGCCCGGGGCGTCATTCCCGCCCGCCCGTATCTCGTCATGGGCCAGTACAGCCGCTTCGACCCCTCACGCGCGCCGGCCGGCAAGGAGACGGCGTGGGCGTACACCCATGTCCCTCAGCGCGTCCGCTCCGACGCCGCCGGTGAGCTGACCGGAAGCTGGGACGAGCGGGACACGGCCACGTTCGCCGACCGCGTCGAGGCCGAGGTCGAGCAGCTCGCGCCCGGCTTCCGCGCGCTCATCCGCAGCCGCCACGTGTTCACGCCGCCGAGCTTCGAGGCGGCGAACCGCAACCTCGTCGGGGGGGCGCTCAACGGCGGCACCGCACAGCTTCACCAGCAGCTGCTGTTCCGGCCGCTGCCCAATCTCGGCCGGCCCGAGACGCCGATCGGTGGCCTGTTCCTCGGCTCGGCCTCGGCCCATCCCGGCGGTGGCGTCCACGGCGGCCCCGGGGCAAACGCGGCGAAGGCCGCGCTCGGCGAGAGCCGCGTGCCGGCGCTTCCGCGGCCGGTCGGGTGGGCGAGCCGGGCGCTCCAGCGCTGACCGGCGCCCGGAGCGCGCGATCACATCAGCGCGGAGAGCGCGCTCGGATCCACCCGCCGCGTCTCGATGTCGACGCCGCGCTCGAGCCGACCGCCGGCGAGTCTCGCGACCTGCTCGACGACCGAGGTCCACATGTGCAGCTGGACCTCCTTCGCCATCCGCAGCCGGTCGTGCATGATCGCCGACAGGCGGTCGCCCGCCCGCGCCCACGACTCGACCTGGAAGACGACCGCGCCGTCGTCGTCGCGGGCCCGCCACTCGATCTGGCCGGCTTCGAGATGGCCGTCGAGCGTGGCGAAGCGAAACGAGGTCGGGGTGACGTGGACGACGCGGATCGGGCCGTCCCACGGGCCGGGCATGCGCACGCGGAACTCATCGCCGACCTGGATCCGGCCGGGCTCGCCCGAGGTGCGCTGGAACCGGGCGAGGGTGATCGGGGCGACGCGGTTGGGGTTGTGAGCGATCTCGCCGATCAGCGCCGGCGCGCCGTGGGCGGACCCGAGCACCCGGCCGGTGTAGATGCGGTGAAATAGGGGTCCCGAGCCGTCCCTCGGTCGCTGGATCTCGTCGGTCGTGATGCCGTCGGGAAGCGGCGGCGGCAGGTCCGGGGCCGGCGCGCCGGGGAGTTCTCGGCGGTGGATCGGCGTCGTCCGCCACACATAGACCCAGGACGTGACCGCCACCCCGAGCGGCCAGGAGGCCGCGGTGGCGAGCCGGCGATGGAGGGGAACCTCGGCGGGCATACCCGTCGGGGATCCCCGCTCCGCGCCCGCGGGAAACCGACGACCGCCGAATATTTCCTACGTCGTCGGGGCGCGCCGGGTGGGCGCCCGCCCCCGCGGCTGACTCGGCTGCTCGAGCGCAGGCGGCGGCGGGATCGACCGCGTCTCCGACTGACCGTGCGCGACGGTGAGCTGCTCGCCGTGATGGGTGATCGTCAGGTCCCGTCCCGCACGCAGCGTGTACGTCGCCTGGTCATGGCCCACCTCGACGTGCAGCCGGCGGCCGCGGAAGCGCAGGCGGAAGCCGAGGCGCGAGAGCGCGCCCGGGAGGCGAGGCATGAACCTGAGCGTGCCGTTGTGGTCGCGCAGGCCGCCGAAGCCGGCGACCGCGGCGATCCAGGTGCCGGCGAGCGAGGCGATGTGGACGCCGTCGCGGGTGTTGTGCTCGAGGTCGTCGAGATCCATCAGCGCCGCCTCGGCGAAGTAGTCGTAGGCGAGATCGACGTATCCGACCTCGGCGGCCATCACCGCCTGCGCGCAGGCCGACAGCGACGAATCGCGGACGGTGAGCCGTTCGTAGTAGCCGAAGTTCCGGGCCTTCTCGGCCTGGGAGAAGGCATCGCCGCGGCGGTACATCGCGAGCACGAGGTCGGCCTGCTTGACCACCTGCTTGCGGTACAGGTCGAAATAGGGGAAGTGCAGGAGCAGCGGGTACTGGTCGGGCTCGGTGTGGTCGAAGTCCCACACCGCATGCTGGGTGAAGCCCTCGGCCTGCGGGTGGACCTCGAGCGTCTTGTCGTACGGGATGAGCATCGCCTTGGCGGCGTCACGCCAGCCCGCGGACTCTTCGTCGTCGACCCCGAGCGCCGCTGCCGCGTCCGGATGACGCTCGATCGCCTCGGCGGCGGCAACCAGGTTCCGCTGGGCCATGAGGTTGGTGTAGACGTTGTTGTCGGCGACCGCGCTGTACTCGTCGGGGCCGGTGACCCCGTCGATGCGGAACCGCCCGGCGACGTCGTGGTGGCCGAGCGAACGCCACATGCGCGCGGTCTCGACGAGCAGCTCGAGCCCGGCGCCCCGATCGAATTCGTCATCGTCGCTCACCACGCGATAGCGCTCGACGGCGTCGGCGATGTCGGCGTTGATGTGGAACGCTGCGGTTCCGGCCGGCCAGTAGCCCGAGCACTCCTCGCCATGGATCGTCCGCCACGGGAACACGGCGCCGCGGAGGCCGAGCTGCTCGGCCCGCTGGCGGGCGAGCGGCAGCGTGCTGTGCCGCCAGCGCAGGGCGTCGACGGCGGCGCGCGGGGCGGTGTAGGTGAGCACGGGCAGCACGAAGCTCTCGGTGTCCCAGAACGTGTGCCCGTCGTAGCCTGGACCGGTCAGCCCCTTCGCCGCGATCGCCCGCTGCTCGCCGCGCGCCCCGGCCTGGAGGATGTGGAACAGGCCGAAGCGCAGCGCCTGCTGGAGCTCGGCGTCGCCGTCGAGCTCGACGTCCGAGCGGTCCCAGAAGCCCTCGAGGTACTCGCGCTGCTCGGCGAGCAGGCCGTCCCAGCCGGCGTGACGCGCCCCGGCGCCGGCGGCCGCGACCTGGTCGCGAATCGCCGACAGCGACCGTTGGGCCGACCATCCGTAGGCGAGGAACTTGACCACGCGCAGCGGCTGCTTGGGCGCGAGGTTGGCAGTCACGGTGAGCCGCGCTACGTCCGCGTAACTCTCGACCGTCGCCTCGGTCCGTTCAGGTCCGTCGATGACATGGTCCATCGCGGCGGCGAGCCGCAGGTGACTCGACCGCGTCGAGTGCACCATCAGCGCCTGGTGGCCGCGGGCCTCGGAGAACTCCGACTGCAACGGCTGCGCGAGCGCGGCGGCCGCCCGCGGATCGCCGTCGGCGCCGGGGAGCGACTCGTTGGCCACGAGCTCGGACTGGAGCACGACCTGGAAGGCCTCCTCGAGCGGCTCGACCTCGTAGAGGATCGCCGCCACCGAGCGCTGGGTGAAGGACACGAGCCGGGTGCTGGTGATCTGCACCCGACGGTCGGTCGGTGAGCACCAGTGCACGGTGCGCCGCAGCACCCCGTCGCGGAGATCGAGCACCCGCTCGTGGTGCTCGAGCGTGCCGTAGCGGAGGTCGAGCGGCTCGTCCTCGATGAGCAGCCGCATGACTTTGCCGTTGGTGACGTTGACCACTGTCTGCCCCGACTCGGGGTCGCCGTAGCCGCTCTCCGCGTAGGGCAGCGGCCGCAGCTCGTAGAAGCCGGCCATGTACGTGCCGGGCAGGCCATAGGGCTCGCCCTCGTCGAGGTTGCCCCGCATCCCGATGTGGCCGTTGCCGAGGGCGAAGATCGACTCGGTCTGAGCGAGGCGCTCGAGGTCGAGCTCGGTCTCCCGCACCGACCAGGGCTCGACCGGGAAAGCGGGGCCCTGGATCACCGCGCGAGCAGCTCCGCCAGATCCTTGACGACAACCGTCGCGCCGTGCTCGGCGAGCGCGTCGGCCTGGCCGACCCGGTCGACGCCGACGACGGCGCGGAAGTTGCCCGCCTTGCCGGCCGCCACCCCGGCGAGGGCATCCTCGAAGACCGCAGCCTGGCCTGGCTCCACCCCGAGGGCGCGCGCCCCGGCGAGGAACGTGTCCGGGGCCGGCTTGCCCTTGAGCTTCTGCTCGTCGACGGCGTGGCCGTCGATCACCGCCTCGAACAGATCGTCGATTCCGGCGGCCTTGAGCACGTCCCCCGCGTTCGCCGAGGAGGACACGACGGCGCGACGCAGGCCCGCGTCGCGCGCAGCGTGGACGTAGCGGACGGACCCGTCGTACGGCTCGACGCCGTCCTCGCGGATCATCTTGAGGACGATCTCGTTCTTGCGGTTGCCGAGGCCGTGGATCGTCTCGTGTCCGGGATCGTCGTCGGCTTCACCCTCGGGCAGGTCGATGCCCCGCGACTGCAGGAACGACTGCACGCCGTCGAAGCGCGGCTTGCCGTCCACATACTCGTCGTAGTCGCGGACCTTGTCGAAGGCGACGAACTCCTCCCCCGTGCGCTTCGCACGCGCTGTGAGGTAGTCGTCGAACATCTCCTTCCAGGCCTCGGCGTGGACCTTCGCCGTCTGGGTCAGCACGCCGTCGAGGTCGAACAGACAGGCGGCGACATCGTCTGGCAGACCGAGCATGGCCTGACCGTATCCGACCCCGGCGAGCTGTGGGTCACCAGTCCGTCAACGGCAGACGGCGGCCGGTGCGTACGACGGCGGCGCAGCCGCGGTGGAGGTCGCCCAGCGGCCACCGGCGGGCACGAGCCGGTAACGGAGCGTGGCGCCGCCCGCCAGGCGTGAGAACGGCAGCCAGGCCCGGGGCTCGCTGCGACCGTCGATGCTCACCGCGGCGATCGAGGACGAGCCACCCGCGCCGGCGGTGTCGATCGTCAGCCGGCCGTGTGGGAGCGCGATCGTCGCGCGCGGGAACAGCGGCGCGGTGAGCGCGAGCACGTCGGTGCCGGGCATGGCGGGATAGAGCCCGAGGGCCGAGAGCACCCACCACGACGCCATCTCGCCGCCGTCGTCGTTGCCGGGGTAGCCGCTCGCGCTCGGGGCGTAGAGGCCGAGGAGGGCGTGGCGCACCGCGGCCGCGCCGGCCGACGGCTGCCCGAGCCAATCGTCGAGGTAGGGCGTCTGCAGCGTCGGCTCGTTGCCGAGGAAGGCGTGCATCGACTCCGGCCCCGCGTTGAGCCGCCTGAGGAACTCGGCGAGTCGCCGAGCGGCGGCGGCGCGGCCGCCAAGCGCGCCGGCGAGGCCGGACACGTCCTGCGGAACGAACCACGTGTACTGGGCGGCGTCACCCTCGGCGAAGCCGTCCTCGGATGTCGGGCTGAACGGAGTTGCCCACGTGCCGTCGGCGTGTCGCAGCTGCACATACCCGTCGGCGGGGTTGAACGTGCGGCGCCAGTTTGCCGAGCGGCCGGCGAAGCGCCGGCACACCGCGGGCTGCCCGGTTGCGCGGGCGAGGCGGGCGATCGCGAAGTCGTCGAGTGCATACTCGAGGGTCGTCGCCACGCTCCCCCAGGCGAGCGTGTGCACGACCGTCTGCGCCGCGGAGCTCGTGTTGTCCTCGGCGGGCACGTAGCCGAGCCGCAGATAGTCGGCGAGTCCGGCCCGCTCGACGTAGGCGTTGTTCGTGCTCTGCCCGGGACGCGTCGCGCCGGCGACGAGATCGGCGAGCGCGTGGCGTACCGGGAACCGGCGGGCGCCGAAGGCGTAGGCCTCGGCGACGAGCGCGTCGGCCGGATCGCCGGTCATGACCTCGTTCTGGGTCCCGAGCAGCGACCACTTCGGCAGCTGGCCCGAGGAGGTGTCGGCCTCGTCGATCAGCGACCGGGCCATGTCGGCGGCGGCCCCCGGGTCGAGCATCGCCACGAGCGGGAACTGACTGCGGTACACGTCCCAGCCCGAGTAGTTGGCGTACTCGGTACCCGCAGTGCGGTGGACGCTGCCGTCCATCCCGTGGTAGCGACCGTCGACATCGCTGTACACGTTCGGCATCAGCTCGGCGTGGTAGAGGGCGGTGTAGAACGTCCGCCGGTTGGCCAGGCTGCCACCGCCGAGGCCGATCTGCGACAGGCGCGCGCGCCAGGCCCGCCGCGCAGCGGTCCGCAGCGCAACGAAGCTGCGACCAGCCGCCTCGCGATGGAGGTTCGCGAGCGCACCCGTCACCGACACGTAGGAGATCCCGACCTGGAGCTCGACCGGGGCGGCGCTGGGAGCGAAGGTCACATAGGCCCCGGTCTGCACGCCGGTCGTCGGATCGCCGGGCGCCGCCGGCGGTCCGCCGGCCACCGGCCGGTAGACGGGGGGCACCGCTCCGGCCGGCCTGGTCTCGGCGGCGCTGCGCGAGCCCGGCGAGAGCCGCGCTCCCGTCCACGTCCCGTAGGCGGCGAACGGTCGGCTGAACCGGGCGGCGAAGTAGACGCGGTAGCGGGTGTTCTCGTAACAGAAGTAGCCGCTCTGGACCGAGCCGGTGAGCTCGTGGCCACTCGGGGCGAGACGGACGTCCGCCGCGGTGTCCCCCATCGCGCTGCCGCCGAGGTTGAACAGCACCGAGCCGGGGCGCACCGCCGGGTAGCGCAAGCGCGCGTCACCGGTCCGCGTCGTGGCCGTGAGCTCGGCGCGGACCTGCCCCGCGCCGCCGGGATCGAGCGTGACCGCGTAGGCACCCGGCGCGGCCGACTCGGCGGCGTGCGTGAACGTCGGGCGGTACGGGGTCCGGAGGTCGTAGGAGCCGAGCGTGGCCGGCGAGCCGGCGAGGCGACCGGCGACGGGGATGATCGAGACGTCCTGCAGTCCCGCGCAGCCGGCTCCGGAGATGTGGTTGAGCGAGAACCCGCGCAGCCGTGTGTCCCGGTAGCTGTAGCCGGCGGCGAAGTTGTCGTTCGCCGGGAACGTGTCCGGACTGAACTGGACCATGCCGAACGGCAGCGAGGCGCCGGGGAACGTGTTGCCGGCCCCGCCGCCGGTGCCGAAGTCCGGCGCGCCGGCCGCCGTGCCGACAAACGGATTGACGAGGGCCGTCGGGTCGGTGCCGCGGCTGGGCCCCGCGGCCGCCGCGGCCGCCGCGGTCGCCGCGGCCGCCGCGGTCGCCGCGGTCGCCGTGGTCGCCGTGGTTGGCAGCGCGACAAGCGCGGCGAGCGCGGCCATGCCGAGCCGGGTGGCGAAGGTACGCGCGCGAGTCATCGGGGGTAGCTATCTGGCCCTGGCATGATCATGGCTCCGCCCGCTTCAGCCGGGAAAGGAAGACCGACATGAATAGCACCCGCGCCGCCACCTGTGCCGTGCTTGGCCTCCGCATCGCCTACGGCGCCGCGCTGCTCGGCGCGCCCGCGCGTCTCTCCCAGCGCTGGCTCGGTGACGACGCCCAGCGCGAGGGCGCCCAGGTCGCCCTCCGCGGGCTCGGCGCCCGCGAGGTCATCTTCCATGGCGGCGCGCTCGCGGCGTCGCTCCGCGGCCGGCCGCTGCGCCCGTGGCTGCTCGGCAGCATCGCCGGCGATCTGTCGGACATCGCGGCGACGGTCGCGGCGCGCCGCGGGCTGCCGCGTCAGTCGCCGGTCGCCACTTCGCTCGTCGCCGGCGGTTCGGCGGCACTGAGCGCGGCCCTCGCGGCCGCCGTCGAGGCGTAGGCCCGCGTCGGCCGCGAGGCCATCGGCCGTCAGCTATCAGCCGTCAGCAGTCAGCCGTCAGCCCGACGCGGCGTCGCTCACCGGCCAGGCCGAGCGCCCGGCGCCGCGCTCCGCGGTCAGCGTCCGGCCCAGCGGCTTGGCGAGCACGATCTGGAGCTCGCAGATCCGCCGCTCGGCGAAGCCGGCCTCGCAGTAGGCGAGGTACAGCGTCCATAGCCGCCGGAAGCGATCGTCGTAGCCGTAGCGCCCGAGCTCGTGCGCGCGGAGCTCGAAGTTGTCACGCCACCGCCGCAGCGTCTCGACGTAGTGCGGCGTGAGGTCCTCGAGGTCCATCATCTGGAGATCGGTGCGCCGGGCGACGCTCCGCGCGATCACCCCGGGCGACGGCAGGCAGCCGTTGGGGAAGATGTAGGTGTTGATGAACGACTTTGAGGCCTTCTCGACCCCGTAGGCGCGGTCATCGATCACGATCGCCTGGAGGAACATCGTCCCGTCCGGCGCGAGCAGATTCGAGCAGCGGGCGAAGAAGGTCCCGAAGTGCTGCCAGCCGACGGCCTCGATCATCTCGATCGAGACGAGCTTGTCGTAGCGGCCGCGGAGCTCGCGGTAGTCGTCGAGCAGCACGGTCACCCGGTTGGACAGGCCCGCCTTCTCGATCTCGGCGACCGCGTAGTCGCGCTGCTGCACCGACAGCGTCGTCGTCGTGACGTGGCAGCCGCGCGTGCGGGCGGCGTACATCGCGAACCCGCCCCAACCGGTGCCGATCTCGACCACGCGGTCGCGCGGGCCGAGCTCGAGCTTCTCGCAGATCCGCTCGAGCTTGGCGAGCGAGGCCTCCTCGAGCGTCATCCCCGGCCGTTCGAACAGCGCGCAGGAGTACATCATCGTCGGGTCGAGCATCCGCTCGAAGAGCTCGTTGCCGAGGTCGTAGTGGGCGGCGATGTCCTGGCGGCTCCGCAGCGGCGTGTTCTGGCGGATGAAACCGCGGGCGTATTGCATCGGCACCCGGACCGGAGCGAGATGGGCCCGCATCTCGTCGAGCCCCTCGACGTTTCGGGCGGCGAGGCGGATGAGGGCAACGAGGTCCGGCGAGTCCCACAGACCCTGGGCGTAGGCCTCGGCGAGGCCGCGGCTGCCGCGGAGCAGCATCGGCCATACCGCGGGCGAGCGGACAAAGACGCTCGCCGCCGGGGCGCCGCTGCCGTACACCCGGCGCTTCCCGGCCTCGGTGACGACGAGGCTGCCGACGCGGATGCGACCGAGCAGCGCACGGACGATCGTGCGGGCGACGGATTCGGTCACCGGCGGGCCCCCTCCCGCGGATGCCCGTGGATCGGCACGCCCTTGAGCTTCAACCGCAGCGCCTGGCTGTAGATGAGGCCGAGGATCCGCAGCGTCGCCGCGGGATCACGCAGCGCAGCGCCACGCAACGAGGCAGCGGTAAGCGGACGGCGACGCATGGCGAGGGTCGCGTCGAAGGCGATCCGGCCCTGACGACGGTTCTCGATGTGGACCTCGAGCCGCTCACCGGGCACCCCGACGTGCCAGTGGTAAGTGTGGTCCATGGACATGAACGGCGAGACGTGGAGGCGCTTGTCCGAGTCGCCGCGGACCGGGCCCTCGCCGCCCTCACGCGATGAGACGACATAGCTGTGTCGCTCGCCCCACGGCGTGTTGGTGACCTCGGCGAGCACGTGCCGCACCTGTGTGCCGCCGTCGTCAAAGCAGTAGTAGAAGCTGACCGGGTTGAAGCACAGCCCCCATTGACGCAGCTGGCTGAGGAGGCGGATCGGGCCGGTCGGCCGGTCGCCGGTCTGCGACTGCACGGCGTCGCGCACGGCATCGGCGAGCGAGAGTCCCGGGTCCCCGAGGTAGTCGCGACGGCGGAAGCGAACCAGCCCCGGCCGCTCGGCGACGAGCGCCCCGTCGAGCAGCGTCGGTAGCTCGTCGAGGTCGAGGTACGCCATCGTCAGCCGGTAGCGGAACGCGTGCTCGCGGACGTCGAAGCGGCGGTGACGGATGCCCCCGACGTACAGACAGCTCGCCGTCGTCCACGCGTCGGCGGTGGCGGCTCGCAACGGCACCTCATGTGCCGCCGCGAGCGCGCTCACAGGCGCCCCCCGAACCGACGGGCGACCCGCACCCCGCTGCGGACCCCATCCTCGTGGAACCCCCAGCCCCAATATGCGCCACAAAAGTGCGTGTGATTCTGCCCGCTGATCTCGGCCACGCGCGCCTGGGCCCGCACGCCGTCCGAGGTGTACACGGGATGTGCGTACTCGATGGTCCGGATCACCTTGCTCGGGTCGATCTCCCCGGTGCGATTGAGCGTCACACAGAACTCCTGCTCGGCGCGCAGCGACTGGAGGCGGTTCATGTGGTAGGTGACCGTGGTGCGCTCGGTCGGTTGGTCCAGGAGGTGGTAGTTCCAGCTCGCCCAAGCCCGGCGGCGGCGGGGGAGCAGGCGGACGTCAGTATGCAACACCGCCTCGTTGGCCTGGTAGGGAATCGCGCCGAGAATCGCGTGCTCGGCCGGCGTGGCATCGCCGAGCAGCGCGAGTGCCTGGTCGGAGTGCGTGGCGAGCACGACCTCGTCGAAGTGCTCGGCCTCCGCCCCACGCGCCTTGACGAGGACCCCTTGCGGCCCGCGCTCGATGCGCTGCACCGGCGCCTCGAGCCGCAGCCGGTCGCGCCATGGCGCGACGAGCGCCTCGACGTAGCGCGCCGACCCGCCGGCCACCGTGCGCCAGTTGGGCCGATCGCGGAAACCGAGCATCCCATGGTTGTCGAAGAACTCGGCCAGAAAGCGGGCGGGGAAGTTCCACATCTGATCGGGGTCCGCCGACCACACCGCGGAGGCCTGGGGCACGATCAGCCGCTCGACGAAGGCACGGGAGAAACGGTGGCGCTCGAGCCACTGGCCGAGCGTCGGGCTATCGCTCTGGTCCATCTGCACGAGCTCCCGCGCGACCCGGTTGAAGCGCGCGAGGTCGGCGAGCATGCGGTGAAACCACGGCGTGACGAGGTGCGCCCGCTTGGCGAAAAGGCCGTTCGGCGAACTGCCGTTGTACTCGAAGTCGCCGAGGCCGTCGCTCACGCTGAAGGTCATCGAGGACGACTGGCTGACGACGCCGAGCCGGTCGAGCAGACGTTCGAAGTTGGGGTAGTTGCGGTCGTTGAAGACGATGAAGCCGGTGTCGACCTGGTGGGTCTCGTGGGCCGTGTCGACGCGGATCGTGTTCGTGTGGCCGCCGGCGTACTCCCCGGCCTCGAACACGGTGATGTCGTGATCCCGGTGCAGGAGGTGGGCGACGACGAGACCGGATACCCCCGCGCCAACGATCGCGATTCTCATCGGTCCGAACCCGTGCGCACGCATGTCATATCGGTGTGTTCGCACGACCGCGGCAAGCGGATCACTGCCCGGAGGACAAATGCGTCCTGACCCCGTCGCGCCGATGCACTAACTTTGCCGCTGACCGGGCCTTTCACCATGAGGAGCAACTGACGATGCCGAGGTACAACGAGCTGGCTATCGACGCTCATGCGGTCGAGCGCGACCGCACGCACGCGGTCTTCGGGCAGGTGATGGGCCTCGTCGCCGTCACCACCGCGTTCAGCGCACTTGGGGCGTATCTGGGGCGCAATCTCACCGGTGGCACCGGCCTCATCATGTTCATCGGCGTGTTCGCCTGCGTGATCGGCCTCAATGTCGCCTCCTCGCGCGGCCGCGAGCAGCTGGCCGTCGCGCTGCTGTTCGGTCTCGGCCTGCTGATCGGGCTTGCCGTCGCCCCGGTGATCGCAGCCTACGCCAAGGCGGAGCCGGCGGCTCTGTGGCAGGCCGCGGGGGCGACCGCCGGCTTTATCGGCGTGCTCGGTGCGTATGGCTACGCCACCCGTCGCGATCTGTCGAGCTGGGCGCGCGTGCTCTTCTGGGCGCTCCTCGCGCTGATCGTGTTCGGCGTCATCACGATCTTCGTCGCAATCCCGAACGGCAACATCATCTATTGCGTGCTCGGGCTCGTCGTGTTCGGCGGCTTCACGATCTTCGACTTCAACCGCCTTCGCCGGACGCAGATGGCGAACGCCGTGCCGATCGCCGCCGGCATCTTCCTCGACATCTTCAACGTCTTCCTGTTCATGCTGCGGATCTTCGGGGGCGGCCGGAGCTAGAGAGTCGGCTGGGGCTGCCCGCTCCGGCACGGCGGAAAACCCGAGGTGGTCGGGGCCGGGGCGGTGGCGCGGCCGGGGCAGTGGCGTGCGGTTCGCACGGTCGCGCGCCCGGGGCGGTGGCGTGCGGTGCGCGCCCGGGCGCGATGAATCGCAATTCAGTTCGGACAGCCCGAACCGGATTACGAAAGCTCGCCGCCGGGCCGATCAATGGCGATTCGGTTCCGACTGTCCGAACCGATTCGCCATCGATCACCGCTGGGGGGGCGCGGCCCGGCTCGGCGCGCGGCGCCCCAGATAAGAGCCCTTTGCGGGAATCCTTACCCGGAGCTGACGGAGTTCAGATGCTCGCCTCATTCTCGCCGGGCATGCTCTGTCCCGTGACCCCCAGCAAGCACGAGAGGCAAGTCAGATGAAGATCAGTCCGCGACGCGGCATCATCGTCGGGCTGCTCATCGGCTCGATCATGGGCGGGGCCGCCGGTGCGACGATCCTCACCGCGAGCGAGGCTCACGCGCACGAGGCTCCGGCCCAGCACGCACAGATCGCGCCGGCGGGCTACCCGTCGACGACGTAGTGGCGCCCACCGCCGGGGTCGACCCAGACGCGCATGATCCGGCCGGTCTTCGGATCGCGAAAGCGCTCGGGGGTCGGCTGCCAGTCCGGCCCGGGCCGGTCGGCCTCCCCGTGACCGCGTCCCCAGCGCGGCCGGCCGGCCGCCGCGGCGCCTCCCGGTGAGCCGTCCGCCAGAGGCACGGGCGGCAGGTCGGCAAGCACGGCGTCGGCCTCCTCGGTCGTCTGCGCCTGGGCGACCGCCGCGACTCGGCGCTCGAGCTCAGGCACGTCGAGCCGCCCGGCCGCGGCATGAGCCGACAGCACCTCGAACAGCCGCTCGCGGTCTGCGTCGCTCAGCCGCACGGTGGCCGTCAGGCGGGCGCGAGCTTGACCGCGGTGCCGTAGGCCACGATCTCGGTGAACTGCTGGCCGATCTCCGAGGAGTCGAAGCGCGCCGCGATCACGCCGTCGGCACCCATCAGCTGCGCGTTCTCGACCATGCGGTCGATCGCGTGGCGCCGCGAGTCCTCGAGCAGCTGGGTGTACTCCGGGATTTCGCCGCGGCGCAGGCCCTTGAACGAGGCGGCCACGCCGCCGGTGAAGCCCATGCTCCGCACGACGAGGCCGTAGACGATGCCGAGGTTCTCGGTGACGGTGACGCCCGGAAGCTCCTGCGCGGTGGTCATCGGAATCGCCTGCGGCATAACCGCTGTGCAACTTACCAGCCGCTACCGTTGCCGACCTGATGAAACGGAGGCCCCGAACCCTCACCCTGATCGCCGCTCTCGCGGCCACCGCCATCGCCATCGCCGGCTGTGGCAGCAGCAGCTCCTCGAGCACCGCGAGCTCGACCCCGGCGAGCTCGACCCCGGCGAGCTCGGCCCCGGCGAGCAGTTCGAGCTCGAGCTCGTCCACAGCCAGCGCAACGCAGATCGGCTTCGAGGGCGTCCCGATCGAGCAGGGCGCCGACCTCGGCTCGGCGGGCACGACCCAGACCGGGACCGTCGACGGCATCCAGTGCGGCCCGACCGAGCAGCTCGCCTACCACATCCACGCGCACCTGCAGGTGTACGTCAATGGCCAGTCGCGCAGCCTGCCCGGCGGCATCGGAATCCCGGGGTCGACGGTTCAGCAGAGCACCGAGGGACCGGTCGCCGCCGGCGGCTCGTGCATCTACTGGCTGCACACCCACGCGCCCGACGGAGTGATCCACATCGAGTCCCCGACGCAGCGGGTCTACACGCTCGGCAACTTCTTCGACGAGTGGCACCAGCCGCTCGACGCGACCACCGTCGCGGGGACGAAGGGCAAGCTGACCGTGTATGTCAACGGTCACCCCTGGACGAAGAACGTGCGAGACATCCCGCTCCAGCCGCACGCCGTCGTCCAGATCAGCGTCGGCAGTCCGGTCGTGCCGTTCAAGACGGTCGACTGGTCCCAGACGCAGCTGTAGCCGACCGCAACCCGGTCAGACGCCGGGCTGATCCGCCGCGGACGCGTGCTCCGGCCCGCGCTCGGCCGCATCGGACAGCCGAGTCTTCCGCCGCCGTCGCTGACGTTCGAACAACGCCGCGAGAACGACAAGCACGACGAGGCCGACGACCATCACCCAGCCGAGGTCGGCGACGACGTCGATGATCGGCGGCCCGATGAGATAGGCCCCGAAGCCGATCCCCGCCGCCCACACGAATGCCGTGAGCGCGTTCACCGGCAGGTACACGCGCGCGGGGGAGCGATTGATCCCGGCCGCCCAGGCCGGCGTGAGGATGATCGCCATCACCGGCAGCCGCTGGAACACCTCGTCCCCGCGCTCGACCGCCCGCACCCGGAAGCGGTGGATCGGACCCGGCGCGGTGATGACCGCGCGGCCGCCGTAGAGACCGACGAGCCAGCCGGCGAGCCCCCCGGCCATCGCCGCCAGCCAGGCCACGAACACGACCGAGACGATGTCGAGGTTGTGCTTGGCCGCGATCACGCCGGCGGCGATCAGCAACGGCTCGCCCGGCCCGGGCGCGCCGGCCCAGCTCGCGAACGAGGCCACGATCACGGCGGCGTAGTCGATCGCCGGCCCATGGAACTCATGGTGAAGATGCAGGTGCAGCGCGACGCCAATGACCAGCACCACCTTGGCGGCGGCGATCAGACGCACGACTGCTGCTCCACAGACCGATCGTAGGGCACGGCACCCCCGGATCTTCCAGGTGGATAGCCGCCCTTGGCCGATCATTGGACGATGGGCCAATGCCCGCATCCCCCGGCTCGCCCAGCATTCGGCAGCCTATGAGCACCGACATCATCATCTCCTACGACGGCACGCCCAACGACGACGACGCCATCGCGTTGGGCAGAGCGCTCGCACGCGGCGGCGCGAGCGTCGCCCTGGCCTACGTCCGCCACTCGCGCGAGTTCGACCAGGCGCGCGAGGAACTCGCCCAGCACGACGCCCAACGCCGGCTTCAGCAGGGCGCCGAGTTGCTCGGCAACCCCGACGTCCCCCGTCACGTCGTCGTCAGCGCCTCGACCGGCGCCGGCCTCGCGCAGCTCGCCGCCGAGGAGAACGCCGCGATGGTCGTATTCGGCTCGGACTACCGCACGCCGCCCGGGCGCGTCGAGCCCGGCATGACGGCCCAGACCATGCTCGAGGGCGGCCCGGTGGCGATCGCCGTCGCCCCCGCGGGCCTGAGAACGAGCACCGAGCCGGGCATCGCGACGATCGCGATCGACGGCGCCGAGTCCGACCCGGCGCTCGAGCAGAGCGCCAAGGCCCTGGCGGGCACGCTCGGCGCGAGCATCACCACCAACGGCGCTGCCCCGGCCGACCTCATCATCGTCGGCTCTCCCGCCGGCTCGGCCTCCGGGCGCATCACCCTCAGCGGCGCGGCGCGTGCGCGGCTGAATTCCGCACGTAGCGCAGTTCTTGTCCTGCCGCGCGACGCCGCGGTGTCGCTGTAGAGATCGCCCTGAGCAGGGCTTTTATCCCAATGTCCAGAGGTCCCACCGGATCGCTGGACGACGGGACATGGCTGGCACAGCGCCGGCAAATGAACATAAATCCCGTAGTGGGCTCATTCCGCCCAGCCGCCGCGGTAGCGGTGGAGCAAGCAACTCTGACCGTCCCTACCGGACAAGGAGATCCAACAACTTATGTGGACCCCCTATCCAACGTGGCTGAGCCCAGGAGACAACGCGTGGCAGCTGACCGCCGCAACGCTCGTTGGCCTCATGAGCGTGCCCGGCCTCGTCGTGCTCTACGGCGGGGTGATGCAGAAGCGTTGGTCGATCAACTCGATGATGCTGACCTTCGCGGCGTTCGCCACGGTGCTCGTGCTGTGGGTGCTGTGGGGCTTCAAGATGGGCTTCGGCTCGCCTTTCCACGGCATCTCGCACTCGGGCTTCTTCGGCAACTTCATCGGGAAGCCGGGGAGCGTGCTCGGCCACGCCGCTGAGCAGGGCCAGGCGAATATCCCGTTAGCAACGACAGGGCCGAGCTTCAGATTCCCGCAATCGACCCTCGTCTACTTCCAGTTCGTGTTCGCGGGGATCACGCCGATCCTGATGCTCGGGTCGGTGCTCGGACGGGTCAACTTCAAGGCCTGGATCCCGTTCGTGCTGCTGTGGTCCTCGATCGTCTACACCGTGGATGCGTTCTGCATCTGGGGTGGCGGCTTCTTTGCCCAGCACGGCGCCGTCGACTACTCCGGCGGCTACGTCATCCACCTCTCGGCCGGTATCTCCGGGTTCGTGGCCGCGGCGGTGATCGGGCCGAGGTTGCAGCGCGACCGTGAGATCGACGCACCGAACAACGTGGCCATGGTCGCGGTCGGTGCCGGCCTGCTGTGGCTCGGCTGGAACGGGTTCAACGGCGGAGACCCGTACTTCGCCGGCGCCTCGGCCTCGGCCGCGGTGCTCAACACGAACCTGTGCACGGCGGTCGCGTTCCTGGTGTGGGTCCTGTGGGACTACCTCACCGGGCGCAAGCCGAGTCTCATCTCCGGCGTCAACGGCATGATCACCGGCCTGGTGGCGATCACGCCCGCGGCCGGCTACGTCAACGGCTGGGGCGCGATCGCGATGGGCGTCATCGCTTCGACGCTGGTGTACTTCGCGCTCAACTACCTCAGCCGGCTGCGACCCTTCCGCAACGTCGACGACACGCTCGGTGTCATCTACACGCACGGGTTCGCCGGCCTCGCCGGTGGTCTGCTCGTCGGCGTCTTCGCCGACCCGAGCATGATCGTGTACCCGGGCTCCGGCAAGACCCCGAGCATCTCCGCGGGTGGACTGATCGACACCGGCAGCTTCACGCTGCTGAAGTGGCAGTTCCTTGCGGCACTGTTCGTGATCGTGTGGTCGGCGATCGGGACGTTCGTGCTGCTGCGGCTCGTGAAGCTGTTCGTGCCGTTGCGGATGACCGAGGAGAACATGGAGATCGGCGACGTCGCCGAGCACGGCCACGAGGTGTATCCCTCGGACGTGCCGTCGCTCGGATACCCCGGCGGGATACCCGGTCTCGCCTCAGGGAGCGGCGGAGCTCCGGCTCCGTCGGCGGCGTGAGCCGTCACCGCGCAGCCCTGGGAGCGGCACTCGGCACCGATGCCAGGCGCCCAACCGCGCGGTAAGGACCCACAGTCGGTGGAGTTCCGGGGGGCGCCTGCAGGCGCCTCCCGGCCCTCCCCGCTGCGACTCGTCTCCGATGCGGTCGCCGGCGACACCCTCCAAGGGGTCGCCGGCTCCGCGTCGAGCGCACTCGGGAGGCCGGTGGCGATCGCGCTGCCGGCATTCGGGCCACCGGTGCTGTGGCCGGCCGGCGCCGCGAGCGCCGATGCCGTCGCCCGGCTCGCCCAGCACGCCCGGGCGGTGAGCGCGGGCAGCACTCGTGCCTCGGCGCCGAAAGCCGTCGCGGCCACCGCCCCGATCACCATCGCCGCCGAAGTCGTCGGCGTCGTCGGGGTCCTCGGCGAGGGCGAGCTCACCGCCGAGCAGCGCGTGTGGCTCGAGGCCGCGGCCGCCGCGGCCGCCGTCGTCGCGCTGCTGCGTGACTCCCAGACGACCGGCGACCAGACGGCCCGGCGCGAGCTGATCTTGGCGCTGATGGCCGCGCGCGGCGATGAGCTCCCCCCCTTGCTGGCCGAGGCCCGGCGGCACGGCGCCGACCTGCGATCCGGCACGGTCGCGGTCTGCGCACAGGCCGCGGACGAGTCGGCCCTCGAGGAGGTGCCCGAGCTCCGCGGTGCGCTGCTCGCCGACGTCGGCGGGGGCCGGATGATCGGGCTGATCAGCGCGGCCGTCGAGCTCGAGCTCGACGCCGAGGCGCGGGCGGAGGCGATCTGCAACGAGCTGACCGCGCGAGGGATGCGCTGCGCGCGCTCGGCCCCCCGCCGCAGCCCGGCCGGCGTCCCCGAGGCGCTCCACGAGGCCGAGCTGCTGCTCGAGCTCGGCGGCGCGCCGGACTGCGCCCCGACCGCACAGGACGAGACCTACCGACTGCTCATCGGCGTGCTCCTGCGCGAGCCCGACGAGCTCGCCCACTTGCGCGAGCGCACGATCTCGGCCCTCGCTGACTACGACGCCGAGCACGACACCGGGCTGATGGCGACGCTCCGCGCGTTCCTCGCCCACGACGGCTCGACGACCGAAACGGCCGAGGTCATGCAGCTGCACCGCCACACCGTCGGTTACCGGCTCGGCCGCGTGCACGAGGTCTCCGGGCTCTCCCCGTACGAGTCCGACGGCCGCGAGCGGCTCAGCCTCGGGCTCAAGGCCGATCAGATCCTCCGCGCCCAGAGCCGTCGCGCCCGGCGCGAGTAGGCTCCCGGTCATCCGACGCAAGGAGCGAGACTGAGTCATGGGGATCTACGAGGGTGGTGAGGTGCTCGAGCCGCCGGAGCTCGACACGCCGCAGGGCGTCCTCGAGTACGCCGCCGAGCAGGACGTGCAGATGGTCGATCTCAAGTTCATCGACCTGCCGGGCACCTGGCAGCACATGACGCTGCCGCTCACCGCGCTGAGCACGAGTGACTTCGACGCCGGCCTCGGCTTCGACGGGAGCTCGATCCGCGGCTTCCGGGAGATCCACGAGTCCGACATGCTGCTCATCCCCGATCCCTCGACCGCGTTCATGGATCCGTATTACACGCGGCCGACGCTGTCGCTCATCTGCTCGATCGCCGACCCGGTGCTCGGCTCGACGTACTCGCGTGATCCGCGCTTCGTCGCCCAGAAGGCGGAGCGCTACCTCGCCGACAGCGGCATCGCCGACGTCGCCTACTTCGGGCCCGAGGCGGAGTTCTTCGTCTTCGACCACATCGCCTACGAGCAGGTCGAGCACCGCGCGTTCTACGAGGTCGACTCCGCCGAGGGCTTCTGGAACACGGGCCGCGCCGGCGCCGGCCAGAACCTCGCCTACAAGCTCCGCCAGAGCGAGGGCTACTTCCCCGTGCCGCCGGCCGACTCGCTGGCCAACCTCCGCGCCGAGATGGTGGCGACGATGGAGGCGCTCGGGATCCGCTGCGAGTTCCACCACCACGAGGTGGCCTCAGGCGGGCAGGGCGAGATCGACATGCGCTTTCAGCCGCTGCTGAAGATGTCCGACCAGATGATGATCTACAAGTACGTCGTCAAGAACGAGGCGGCGAAGGCGGGCAAGACGGCGACGTTCATGCCGAAGCCGATCTTCGAGGAGAACGGATCGGGAATGCACGTCCACCAGTCGCTGTGGAAGGGCGGCGAGCCGCTCATGTACGCCCCGGGCGGCTACGCCAACCTCTCCGAGCTCGCGCGCCAGTACATCGCCGGCCTGCTCACCCACGCCGCGGCGCTGCTCGCGTTCTGCGCCCCGACGACGAACTCGTACCGCCGCCTCGTCCCCGGCTACGAGGCGCCGATCAACCTCGTCTACTCGGCGCGCAACCGCTCGGCGTGCGTGCGGGTGCCGATGTACCACGAGGCGCCGAAGACGAAGCGAATCGAGTTCCGCTCGCCTGACCCGACCGCGAACCCCTACCTCGCGTTCAGCGCGATGATGCTCGCCGGCCTCGACGGCATCCGCCGCGGCCTCGACCCCGGCGAGCCGGTCGATGCGGACATCTACGAGCTGCCGCCCGAGCGGCTCGCTCGGATCGGGACGACGCCGACCTCGCTCGAGGCCGCGCTCGACGCCCTCGAGGCCGACCAGGCGTTCCTGTGCGAGGGCGACGTCTTCACCCCCGAGCTGATCGCGGCCTACATCCGCTACAAGCGGCACTCCGAGGTCGACGCGATCCGGACGCGCCCCCACCCCTGGGAGTTCGCGCTCTACCACGACGCCTAGAGGTTGTCTCCGAACTCCGGGTGTGCGGCTGGCGCGCCCCGGATCAAGCGAGGCGAGGACGCAGGACCCGAGGAATGGCGGAGCTATTTCCGGGTCCGAGGACGACGCATCGCGCAGATCCGCCGCCGTCAGACGGGCGCGCGGGGTTCTGACACAGCCTCTTATTAGTCGTGTGCAGCCGGGGCCGCATGCGGCCCCGGCCCCGGCGCGCATGCGCGCCGGGCGGGTCGGCGCATGCGCCGACCCGGACAACGGTCTCTAGCCGAGGACGATCTCGGCGGCGGTGCGCAGCGTCTGGGCGTCGCCGGCGACGAGCAACGTCGTGACGATCGAGTCGCGCCAGGCTTCGAGGTCGTGGCGGATCTTGTCGGGCGGACCGATGAGGGTGAGCTGCTCGAGCAGCTTTGTCGGGACCGCGGCCGCGGCCTCGTCCTTCTTGCCGCCGAGGTAGAGGTCCTGGATCTTGGCGACCTCGGCCTCGTAGCCCATGCGAATCGCGACGTTGGCGTGGAAGTTCGTGCCGCGGGCTCCCATCCCGCCGAAGTAGAGGGCGTACATCGGGCGCAGCGCGTCGGCCGCGGCCTCGACGTTGTCGGTGACGATCAGCGGCACGGTCGCGGCGACCTCGAAGTCCTCGGGGCCGCGGTGGGCCCCGGGCTCCGCGAACCCGGCCTCGAGGGCCTCGCGGTAGAAGTCGTCGTGGTAGGGCGAGTAGAACAGCGCGAGCCAGCCGTCACACAGCTCGGCGGCCATGGCGATGTTCTTCGGCCCCTCGGCGGCGAGGTAGATCGGGATGCCCTCGCGCAGCGGGTGGATGCTCGACTTCAGCGGCTTGCCGAGGCCGGTCCCGTCGGCCAGCGGCAGCGGGTAATGCGGGCCGGGATTGGTGACCGGTCCGTTCCGGGCCCAGATGTCGCGGAGGATGCCGATGTACTCGCGCATGCGCGCGAGGGGCTTGGCGAACGGCTGCCCGTACCAGCCCTCGACGACCTGGGGCCCCGAGACGCCGAGCCCGAGGATCACCCGGCCGCCGGAGAGGTGGTCGAGCGTCATCGCGGCCATCGCCGTCGCCGCGGGGGCACGGGCGGAGATCTGCACGATCGCCGTGCCGAGCTTGAGGCGCTCGGTGCCGGCGCCCCACCAGGCGAGCGGCATGAGGGCGTCGGAGCCGTAGGCCTCGGCCGTCCACACCGAGTCGAAGCCGAGGCGCTCGGCCTCCTTGACCGACTCGGCGGCGCCGGGCGGCGGGCCCCCGGCCCAGTAGCCGGTGTTGAGCCCGAGCTTCAGTTCCTTGGCCACGAGGGCGAACCCTATCCGCCGGGCGCGGACGGTGCGCTCAGCCGCGGCGCAGCAGCGCCTTGACGCGGCCGAACGCGCGGGCGGTGAGGCCGGGCTCGCGCGGCTGGGTGCGCAGATACTCCTCCCGGGTCGGGAGCCGGCCGGCCTGGCGCGCGGCCATCACGCACTTCGTGTGGGCGTGGCGGCGGCGGCTCGGGTCGCCCTCGGGCGTGATCAGCATGTGTTCGCTGAGCGCCGGCAGGTGTCCCCCGCACAGCGGGCAGCGGTACGTCGCCGGCTTGCGGTTCTGGGCCCGGCGAATCGCGTACCACTTCCCGCGCGGCTGCATCATCCGTCCAGGGGTGCATGAAGGCTGCGCACGGTGGATATCTTGTCCGACATGGAACATCGAGACGAGCGGGTCATTCTCGAGACGTCGCGCTACCGCGTCACCGGCATCGTCCGCCTCCCTCGGGACGGCTATCGCAGCCGGCTGAGCGACTACCTCAACTCGGCCGAGCGGTCATTCATCCCGCTCACCGACGTCGAGCTGACGCGGCTCGACGGCACCGGGTCGCCCCAGCGACGGGCCTTCGTCGCGCTGTCGAGCCGCCACATCGTCATGGCGATGCCCGACGATCGCTGGGTCGACGACGCCGGCGAGGACGCCCGGATCGCCGAGCTCGCCTGAGTTTCGCCGCCCCGCGTGTTAGGGTGCCCTAACCCGGGCCGTCATCCCGGCGCCTACACAGCTATCATTCGGCACGCCATGGGAACTGGACACGTCAATCCGAGCGAGCTCGACGGCATGAGCCGCAGTGAAGTCCTCCGCGCCTCGCCGCGGATGTTCAAGTCGAATCTGCTCGACAAGGTCTCGCGGGTGCACCCGAGCGTTCCGCCGCTCATCTTCGTCCCCGCGATCATCGTCCTCGTCGTCCTCGGCTTCACCCACGGGGTCGGCTGGGCCGCCCCCCTCTGGGCCGTTGGCGGCTACCTCTTCTGGACGCTGACCGAGTACTGGCTGCACCGGATCGTGTTCCACTTCCAACCGGAGAAGGGGATCGGGGCGCGGCTGCACTTCATCATCCACGGGGTTCACCACGACCATCCCAACGACCCGCTGCGGCTCGTCATGCCGCCTGCGCTGAGCATCCCGCTCGCCTCCCTGTTCGTGTGGGTCTTCTACCTCGCGATCGGCAGCCCGGGCTTCTACCTGTTCGGTGCCGGCTTCCTCGCCGGCTACCTGTTCTACGACATGCTGCACTACTACGTGCACCATCACCGGCCGAAGACGGCCCTCGGGCGGCGACTGCGCGAGCTGCACATGCGCCACCACTTCCAGGACCCGGACACCGCCTACGGCGTCAGTGCCCCGTTCTGGGACCACGTCTTCGGCACCCAGTCCAAGAAGCAGCGCTAGCTAGCGCGCGGCCGCGGCCGCGGGTGCCTGCCGGGGTGCCACGGAAACGGAGAGGGCGGGATTCGAACCCGCGAAGGAGGTTTCCCCCCTTACTCGCTTAGCAGGCGAGTGCCTTCAGCCACTCGGCCACCTCTCCCTGGGTTTCCGGCAGTGTAGACGCTGCACCCGGCACACCGGGGCGTACTAGCATCGCTGCCTGCACGCCGCCGGAGGGGTGGCAGAGCGGTCGAATGCACTGGTCTTGAAAACCAGCGTCCGGTAACCCCGGACCGCGGGTTCGAATCCCGCCCCCTCCGCTTCTCGCCCGGCGCCGGGACGCCCGGCGGCGGCCTCGGTCTATGGCTGTGAGACGTTCAGGCGACGCTCGTTTTCGACCTCGGCGACGGCGGCCTCGAGCGTGGGGTAGAAGTGATCGCGATCGAGCGTCTCGAAGAGGCCGTAGCGCAGGGTGAGGTCCTGCAGGCGTTCGCGCATCTCCGCGAAGGCGATGTGCACCCCCGCGTTGTTGAGCTCGGTATCGAGCTGCTCGAGCATCTCGGCTGCGGTCACGTCGATGTCGGTGATCGCCTCACATTGGAGGACGACCCATTCGGGGTGCTGCTCGCGCACGAGCTTGCGGATCTGCTGGCGGAAGATCCCGGCGTTGGCGAAGAACAGCGGAGCTTCCCAGCGGTAGACGATGACGCCGGGGATCTGCCGGGCGTTGGGGTTGTCGCGGATGCTGTGCCAACCCTCGGCGTCGCCCACGGTGCCCAGGACGGCGCCGTGGGGCCACCAGTTGCGACGGAAGAACAACAAGATCGCCAGGCCGACGGCGACGATGATTCCCTGGAGGACGCCGAGCAGGATTACGCCGAGGGAGGCGACGAGGGAGATCGCCAGGGCGCTGCGGCGTACGTCGTAGTACCGCCGCAGAATCCCGACGTCCATCAGCGACCGGGCCGCGATCATGACCACGGCGGCAAGCGCTGCCTGCGGGAGATCGGCGAGCAGCGAATTGAGGAACAGGAGCAGCAGCGCCACGACACCGGCGCCGACGACGCCGGTGACCTGGCTCTTGGCGCCTGACTGCTCGGCGACCGCGGTACGGGAGCCGCTCGTGGAGACCGCGAACCCCTGGAACAGCCCGGCGGCGACGTTCGCCGCGCCCATGCCGATCATCTCCTGGTCAGGCGCGACCTCGTCGCCGCGGCGCGCAGCGAAGCTCGTCGCCGTGGCGATCGTGTCGGTCAGCGAGACGAGCGAGATCCCCAGCGCCGCGATGAGCAGCGGGACGACGTCGCCGGCATGCGTCCACGGGATCGCCGGCGAGGGGACGCCCTGAGGTAGCGCGCCGACGGTCGCCACGCCCTTGGCGGAGAGCCCGAGCACCGCCGTTGCGACGGTCGCGCCCACGACGGCGACGAGGATCGCCGGCACCCGGGTCGTGATGCGCGGCAGGATGAGGAGCACGCCAAGCACGGCGACGCCGACGATCAGCGTCGTCGTGTTCGTCTGATCGAGGCCCTGGACGAACTTCTTGATCTCGTCGAGGAACCCGTTCGCATCGGTGGAGAAGCCGAACAGCTTGGGGAGTTGCCCGACGATGATCGTGATCGCCAGGCCGTTCATGTATCCGACCTGCACCTCCTTGGAGAGGAGATCCGCGACGAAGCCGAGCTTGCCGAGGCCGAGCCCGATCTCCACGAGTCCGACGAGCACCGCGAGCATGCCCGCGAGGGCAATCGCCGTGGCGGCGTCCCCCCCGGCCAGCAGCGGCGTGATGGCGGCGAAGATGAGCGGTGAGACGGACGAATCGGGGCCGAGGACGAGGACGCGCGAGGGCCCGAAGAAGGCGTAGCCGACGAGGCAGGCGATCGTCGTGTAGAGGCCGGTCACCGCGGGCAGGCCCGCGAGTTCCGCATAGGCCATGCCCTGGGGGACGAGAATCGCGGCGAGGACGATCCCCGCGACGAGATCCCGCCGCAGCCACGAGCGGTCGTAATGGCGGACGACCCGGACGCCGGGGACCCACGTCTCGATCCGAGCTGATCGCGCGGTGCTCACCAATCACCGACCCGATCCGGCGCCGCCGGCGCGCGGGAGGCGATCACCCGAGCGCGGCGGCTTCGGTCGCCGCGCTTGGCTTGATTTCAGGAAGGCGCATCATGCGGAAGGAGCCCAACAGGCCCAGCCCACCTGCCAGGATCGGGATCATCGATGCCACCTGGAGCGCGAGATCCGTCGCGTCGGTGTCGATCTTCAGGATCTCGTCCTGGACGGCCGGAGGCCCGCCGGCGACGAGCTTCGTGAGTTCGGTGGTGCTCATGACCTCCGCGTTGCTCTCCAACGACTTGGAGATCTGCGTCTCTTGCGACGACGGGATCACAGCGCTGTCGTTCACCATATTGGTGAATGCCAGGGACAGGGTCGCCAGCAAGATCCCGCCGGCCACGGCGAGGCCGAACGACAGCCCGAACGAGCCGGCGGCGGAATTGACTCCGGCTGCTTCGCTGACCCGCTCTTCGTCAATGGGCGCGAGAGTGTAGTTATTGAGCTGGGACACGAGCAGTGCGAGCCCCGCTCCCGCGATCATCAACGGCACGACGAGGTACCAGCCCGACGTCGCTCTCGGGACGATCGGGATCAGCAGGGCGATGCCCAGCGTGCTGAGCGCGAACCCGATGCGGATGACGCTCACAGAGCGCCGATGCGTGGTCCGTCGTCCGGCGACGATCGCCGCCGCGAACATCGTCAGTGAGAGCGGGGCCAGGGAGAAACCGGTCTGCATCGCGTTGTACTCGAGCTTGATCTGCAGGAAGATCGGAAGGGCGATCATCGCGCCTCCGAGGGTGATGTTCTGCAATGTCTGGGCCGAGATCCCGAGCCGGAAGCGAGGATGCCGAGCACCACGCCGCCCATGCCGAGGACCGAGAGGATCGCTCCGATGACGTCGAAGTGCCGGTCGCCGGTGTACGGGACGTCGTTGACGAGCTTGATCTGCGACAGGATGATCGCGATCACGATCACCTCGAGCAGGAAACCGATGCGCCGCGACAGGTAGGTCGTCAGGAACCCCCCGAGGAGCGGCCCGACCGCCGCGGCGATCGCCGCCGCCGCGCCCACGAGCGCGTAGGTCTTCTTCTGGGCCGCCCCTTCGAAGTTGCCATGGATGAGCGACTGCACGGCAGGAAGCAGCAGCGAGGCACCGAGACCGCCGATGATCGCCCAGAAGATCACGATCGCCGTGATGCCCTGGGCGAGGGTCATGGCGAGCGCGCCGATCGCATAGGCCAGGAGGCCGAGGACGTAGGCCCCCTTGCGGCCGATCAGATCCCCGACCTTGCTGTTGATCAGGATGAACGCGGCCGAGACGAGCGCCTCGAGCGCGATCGCCGACTGGACCGAGCTGACCGTCGTGCCAAGATCGTGAACGACCCTCGAGATCGACACGTTCATCAGCGAGGTGTCGACGACGAGCACGAACATCGCCATCGCCAACAGCAGCGACAGGCGCCGGTTTCCGGTCCCTTCCTCAGCGGGGCCTGCGGCCGTGTCATCCACGATGGGACGCGATCCGCCCCGCGCCAGGGAGGCTCGGGTCCCCCGCTGTCGGGCGTGCTGGCGCTGTCATCGTCGACTCCTTTCAACCGTGCGCATCGGGGGTCCCTCCGGGTCGCTCGCCGAATGCTCGCACCTCGAGCAAGGTGAGACCGAGGGACGGAACGCGCTGCCGAGCCCGCCGGTCCTCGCCGGCGGATCTCACCCGTTGCGGATGAGGCGGTCCGTCCCGTCATTCGGGAACGTGTGGCTTTCCGATGGGAGCGATCGCGGATGTTCCCGCCACCGCCCGATCCCAGCCAGGTATTGGGTCACAGACAAACGTAGCTCGACAGAAAGGAGCGGCTCATGTGCCGCTGGCTTGCATACTCAGGCTCCCCGATCCTGATGAAAGAGGTGCTCTATGGGGGGACGAACTCGCTGGTCGACCAGAGCCTGCATTCCCGGCTCGGGGCCGAGCCGACGAACGGTGACGGGTTCGGCGTCGGCTGGTATGGCGCTCCCGACACACCGGGGATGTTTCACAGCGTCGAACCGGCGTGGAACGACGAGAACCTGCGCGAACTGTCCGGCCACATCAGCTCGCCGCTGTTCTTCACCCACATTCGCGCGGCGATCGGCAGCGCCGTTCAGCAGACCAACTGTCACCCGTTCCGCCACGACAACTGGCTGTTCATGCACAACGGCTACATCAACGAGTTCGCCACGATCAAACGCGACCTGATCCTCGCCGTGGACCCGTCGCTCTACCCGCAGATCAGGGGCCAGGCCGACACCGAGGTGCTGTTCTACCTCGCCCTCACATTCGGCCTGCAGGACGACCCGCCGGCCGCCGTCGAGCAGGCCATCGGGCTCGTCGAAGCGGTCGCCGAGCGCCACAGCGTTCCGCACCCATTCCAGGGCACCGTCGCGACCACCAACGGCGAGAACATCTGGGCATTCCGGTACTCGAGCGAGCGCAAGTCCCGCTCGCTCTTCTACACCACCGACGTTCCCACACTCCGCAAGCTCTACCCCGACCGCGAAGACCTCCGGCAATTCTCCGACGACGCCCGGCTCATCGTCTCCGAACCTCTCGGCGACGTCGCCGGCGTCTGGAACGAAGTACCAGAATCCAGCTACGGACTCATCGGCCCCGGCGGCGGGGAAATGCGGCCATTCCGACCGGCACCGCCGCCGAGCACCGTATCGGTGGGTGCCTGAGGGCGCCCGCGGCCTCAGGGAGCGTCGCTGAGCTGGGCGACCCGGGCTCACCGATGACTTTCGGTGAGCCCGGCGGTCTACGCCTCGGACAAGGCAAACGTGAATGGGAGGAACGCATGACCAGCGACGATCGGCTCGGCCGGGCGCGCGCCGTCTACGAAGCGTTCGCATCCGGCGATCGCGGCCTCATCGAGGCGAGCTTCACCGACGACTTCACCTTCTCCAGTCCGCTCGACGTCGACCTCGACCGCACGGGCTACTTCGAGCGCTGCTGGCCGGGCTCGGGCCAGGGTCAGCAGTTCGATTTCGTGCGCCTCATCGAGTCCGGTGACGAAGTCGTCGTCACCTACGAGATGACGAAGCCGGACGGGACCCAGGGGCGAAACACGGAGATCCTGACCTTCAGCGGCGATCGGATCTCCCGCACCGAGGTCTACTTCGGCTGGGATTTGCCCTGACCGCGGACGACCGCGTGGCCGCCGGCTGAGGGGGACAGCCGACGGCCACGGTCCTGCGGGGGGCGCGGGGGTCAAGGGGTAGCGAGCGCGGGGGTCATGCGGTCGTCGCCAGCGGCGTCTGCGCCGCCGTACAGAACGCGCAGCGGCGTGCCTCGCGCGCGATGTCGCTCAGACACTCGGTGCACGGTCGCGTATCCGTGTCGGGATCGGGCTTGCTCGGCGACGGCGAGCTCGACGACGTTCCCGCGCAAGATGAACGTCTTGAAGTCCTTCAGCACCAGCCCTCCATTTGCCGACCGTTTTCCTGGTGCTGCCCTTCGCACGCTGGGCCCGGTTTTCCTTCCTAGGCAAGGACGATTGCGCGGCGGCGCGGCGGGCGGAAATCATCTTGCGGCGCCGCCGCGGCGGGGGTTACACTGGCCCACATGGTCGACGTCGTCATCACGACTCCGCCGGCTGCGCACGAGGGGGCTCCTCCGGGGATCGAGAGGCCTGATTTTGAGATCGTGCCGCGGCGTGGGCTCATCATCGTCGCGATCGTGCTCGTCGCGCTGATCGTCGCGATCGCCGTCGACAAGGTCTGGCCGCTCACCTTCTTCCATGTCGCCGGAGGCGCGGCGTGGACGATCATCGACCTGTTCCTCGGGCTCGTCCTGGGCCCGATCATGGGCAAGATGTCGGTGCCCGCCCGCATCGAGTTCACCACCCGGCTGATGCCGAAGATGGTGCTGATCATGCCGACGGTCGTGACGATGACCCTCGCCGCCGGCTGGCAGCTCGGGGCGAAGACCGGGACGATCCTCAGCTCCTATCCCAACCACGGCTGGGTCGTGGCGAGCTTCATCGTCGTCGGGGTGATGTCGGTGCTCGCGCTCGGTCTGCTCGAGCCGGCGAACATCGCCGTGCTCGTCGAGCTCAAGAAGCGTCGGCCGAACCCGGCGGTGATCGAGAAGCTGATGAAGCGCTTCATCTACTGCGCGGGGATCCTCGGGCTGATGCAGGTGGCCACGCTCATCATCATGACCAAGCTGGCCTCGTCATGAACGACGTCGCGGGCGTCGGGGTCGGCGCGCACCACGTCGCAGCCGAGGCCGAGCTCGACCAGGACCGCTTTCCGCCGGTCACCGCGCTGGCGATGGCGTCGCTCGCGCTCATCGTCATCGGCGGAATCTACCTCGCCGCCCACATCCCCGGCCACGTGCCGCTCGCTCCCGCGGTGGCGCTGCTCATCGGCTCGGTGCTCTTGCTCGCGGTCAACCTCGTGCTGCTCTCCCAGGTCAAGGACTTCGCCTGGGACCGGTTCTTCGAGGTCGCCAAGTGGGCACTCCTCGCCTATGCGGTGATCGCCGGGATGATCCTCTACACCTTCCTGCAGAACCATCTGCGGGGCGGGACGCTCGTCATCCTCACGCTCTCGCTCGTCGTCTTCGCCGTGCACGTGCCGACGCTGATCGGCTTCACCGTCGCGCGGTTTGACACCGGCGAGTAGACGCCACGCCGACGCCGCTGAGCGCAGCGCGCCGCGGAGAATCAGCCTCCGAGCGCGACCGGAATCGAGCGGTACTGGTTGAGGAACGTCGAGGCGAGGCGGTCGGTGTCGCCCGCGAGCGCGAGGTCCGGAAAGCGCCGGAGCGTCTCCTCGATCCAGAGCTTGAGCTCGAGCCGGGCGAGCCCGGCGCCGAGGCAGAAGTGCCGGCCGCCGCCGCCGAAGCCCTGGTGGGGGTTCGGTACGCGGCGGACGTCGAAGCGGTGCGGGTCCTCGAACACGGTCTCGTCGCGGTTGCCCGACGCATACCAGAGGGCAAGCTTGTCGCCCGCCTTGATCTCGGCCCCGGCGAGCTCGACGTCCTCGGTGGCGGTGCGGCGCATGTAGGCGAAGGCGGGGTTGTAGCGGACGAACTCCTCGACGACGTGATCGAGCGGCACCGCGCCCGAGCGCACGAGGGCCATCTGCCCGGGGTCCTCGAGCAGGTTCTTCATCCCGCTCGTGAACACGGCCCGGGTCGAGTCGTTCCCGGCCACCATGAGCAGGAAGAAGAACATGAGGATCTCCTCGTGCGCGAGGTGGTCCCCGTCGATCTCGGCCTGGATGAACGCGGTGGTGAGATCGTCGGTCGGCGCGACGCGGCGGTCCTCGATCATCTGGTTCACGTACGGCAGGAACTCCTCGAGCGCGCGCATGATCTCGCCGAGGTCCGGGACGAGCCGGGGGTCCTCGAAGGCGGTCGTGCGGTTCGTCCAGTCGACGAGGCGCTCGGCATCCTCGCGCGGGGCTCCGAGCATGTCGCCGATGACCATCGCCGGGACGAACTGGCCGACGTCCTGCACGAGGTCGACCGTGCCGTCGGGGTGGCGCTCGAGCGCCCGGTCGTAGACGAGGTTGATGATCTCCCGCATGCGGTCGGTGTGCTCAAGCGCGCGCTTGGGGGTGAAGGCCCGCTGGACAAGCGCCTTCATCCGGTCGTGCCGGGGCGGGTCGGTGGTGATCATCATGTGCTGCGCGAGGTCGATCGGATCGGGGACGTCGGGGTTCCACGAGAGCTTGTCGACGAGCACGATGCTCCGCTTGGAGGAGAACATCTTGAAGTCGCGGCCGACGGTGGCGATGTCGTCGAAGCGGACGACCGACCAGAACCCGGCCTCGTGCTCGAAGTCGCTCAGCGGGCTGAAGTGAAGCGGCTGACGGCGCAGCTCTGCGAACAGCCCATGCGGTGGGCCGTCCTTCCAGAGGTCGAGGTTGCCGAGGTCGAGGTTGCCGAGGTCGAGGTCGGCGGGGACGGCGGTGGTTGTGGTCGTGCTCATGGATCCCGGGCGTCAGAGGTGGATGGTGCCGCCAGCCTAGACGGATGTGAGACATAATTCAACCATGTCTCACAAATGTGGGTAGGCTTGCCTCTGTGAGCTCCCCCGGCCCGACCCACCCGTCCGACCCCCGGGTCGAGGACGTGCTCCGCCTCGCACGCGAAAGGTTCCTCGCCGACGAGCGCGTCGACATGCAGGTTCTCGCCGCCGAGCTCGGCATCGGGCGGGCGACGCTGTACCGCTGGGTCGAGGGGCGCGAGGAGCTGCTCGACCGCGTGCTCGGCGAGCTCGCGGTGCAGTTCTTCGACGCGAGCCGCGCGCAGGTCACCACGGGCGATCCCGACGAGGCGCTCGCCGAGACGGTGCGCATTCTGGTGACGACGACCTCGCAGCTGCCGGCGGTGCGGGGCTTTGCTGCGCGAGAGCCCCAGCTCGCCCTGCGACTCGTTGTCGGTCGCCGGCGCGCGGTCCGCCGACGGCTGATCGCGTGCTTCCAGCAGATGACCGACGACCTCGCCGCGGGCGAAGCAGGCGGCCTTGCGGGCTTCAGTGAGGCGATCGTCACCGTCGGCCTCGCCCTCGTGTGGCCGAGCCTGGCCGTCGGGGACGAGCCCTCAGGCGAGGAGGTGGCGGCGATCGTCCGCTCGCTGCTCGTCGGAGCGCGCGCGGGGCAGCTGTCAGCCACCCGCGGGCCCGAACCGGGGGACCGATCGTCCCTCTTATGATCGCGTCGTGACGAGTCCGCGCAGGGCTTGGAGCCCGGACGGACGCGCGACGAGGCCACCGTCGGCGCGCGCCTGCGTCGTCGGCTCGATGAGTCCATCGCCATCGCTCGGCTGCCGACCATCCCGCGCCCGCCAGCCGAGCCGAGCGAGGATCCCGAGAGGCGCCTGGAGGAGATTCGGCACGAGCGCATCGAGCAGGATCACCGGAAGCATGAGCCCGCCGACGGTGCGCTCGAGCCGGGAAGGGGACGCAATCGCGCGCTCGATCTCCGCAGCAACGTCGTCGGAGCGGTAGGCGCCGCGGATCTCCGGGGGCAGACGGCCGTCCGGTGTCGGAGCATGCAGCCAGAAAGGGGTGTCGACGGGTCCCGGGGCGATGAGAGCGATCGAGACCGGTCGCCGCGCGGCGCGCAGCTCCGCGTCAAGCGAGCGGGCGAACCCCCGAACGCCGTGCTTGGCGGCCGTGTAGGCCGTCAGCCACGGCACCGGCACCCGCCCGGCGACCGAGCCAACGATGACGAGCATGCCGCTCGTCTCCTCGAGGTGCGGGACTCCGGCGTGCGCCGTGTTCATCATCCCGATCAGCGTGACCGTGACGGTCCGCGCGTAGTCGTCGGGATCCATCTCGAGGAACGGCCCGTAGGCGCCCGCGCCGGCAGCGGCGACGATGACATCGAGGCCTCCGAGGAGGGCGACCCCCTCCGCGACCGCCCGATGGGCCTGCGCGGCCTGGCCGACGTCGGCGGTGACGATGCCGGCGCAGCCCGGCACCTGGTCGGCGGCGTCAGCGAGTCCCTCGGCGCCGCGGGCGAGCAGCACGACCCGAGCACCCGCCTCGCCGAGTCGCTTTGCGGCCGTCAAGCCGATCCCGCTCGACCCGCCGGTGATGAGGATCCGGAGGCCGTCGAATCTTTCGTCATGCGTCGACATGTTGGTGGGAGCTACCCGAAGGCGACGGGAGGCACGCGCCGCGCGTCGAGGTGGGCGCCGTCGAGCGACGCCCTGCGATATCCGTGATCAGGGGACGTCGAGCGGGTAGCCGGGCCTCGTGTCCACGCAACCGCTCAACCGCCTCAGCGTTCCTCCGCGGCGTCGGCGCTGACTCCAGTGCCGGTCTACTCCGCCACGCGGCAGGTCGACGTTCCCGCATCGGCGGCTGCCTGCTTCGACGTCCTCACCGACTACGAGCACATGCCCGCGTGGCAGACTCGCGTCGTCGAATGCCGCGTCCTCGCGCGTGACGAGGACGGCTTCGCCACCGAGGTCGAGTACGCCATCGACGCCAAGCTGCGCACGGTCCGCTACCGCCTGCGCCACCTCTACCGCGCGCCCGAGTGGATCGGCAGCGAGTACCTCGGCGGCGACCTCAAGCGGTTCGAGGGCGAATACGCATTCCGCGAGCATGGCGCGGGCACCACGCTCGTCGAGTTCCGGCTCTCGATCGACCCCGGCCTGCGGGTGCCTCGGCCGATCGCGCGGATGTTGAGCGAGACGGTCATGGGCCGCTCGCTCGAGGACCTCCGGCGCCGAGTCGCGGAGGTCAGCCACGGCGAGGCATGACCGCGGCGATCTCGAATCTCAAGGACGGTTAGCGACGCTGGGCCAGTAGCAATGCCACGTCATCGCCGAGCCTGGAGAAGTCGACGAGATCGTGCACCAATCGCGTGCGGAGTGCGCTCAGGCCCTGCACGCCCTCCGCACTGCTCAGCAGCCTCGTCATTCCGGTGTCGATGCCCTCGCGGCGGCGTTCGATGAGGCCGTCGGTGTAGAGAACGATGCGGTCCCCGCGGTCGAATCGGACGGACGTCTGGCAGTAGTGCGCGCCGGAGAACCCCAGCGGGGGACCGAGGCCGCCCTCCGCGAAATACGGCGGATCGGACCGTGGGATGAGAACGGGCGGCGGATGACCGGCGAGCACCAGCTCGGCCGAGTCGCGCTGATCCTGGACCGCGACGATGCAGAGCGTCGCCATCCCGGGAAGCACCGTCATCCCCACGAGCTCGTCGAGACGGGCGAGTGACTCGACCAGGTCGTAGCCCTCATGCGCGTAGACGCGCAAACTGTGGCGCAGCTGTCCGGCCTGGGCGGCCGCGGCGACGCCGTGACCGGCGATGTCGCCCATGACGAGCCAGAGGCTCTCCTCGGCTTGGATCACGTCGTACCAGTCGCCGCCGACGATCAGCTCTGTCTCGGCCGCGACATGCCACGCATCGAGCTCGAGGTATGAAAGGCTCGGTAGTCGCTCCGGGAGCAGACTCTGCTGGAGCGTGAGGGAGATCATGCGCTCTGTCGCCAGAGCCGCAGCCCGCTCCTGCTCGGCCGCGCGCGCGACGGTGATGTCGGTCAGCGTCATCACGACGCGCCCGCGCGCCGGGGTGGCCTCCGCCGCCGGGACGTGGTCGGCACGGACGCGGAAGAGGCGCCGGCCCACCACCAGCTCCTCGCCGTCACGGAGCGCCAGGAGGTCGATCGACCCTTGCCCGGTACCGGCCTGCACGAGGATCGCCTCGAAGGCCCGGTTTGACCGCAACAGGCTTCCATCCGCGTCGAGCACCGCAACCGGGTCGCTGATGGCATCGAACGTCGATCTCCACTCGACCGCGGCCAGTCGCACCTCCGCTTCTGCTGACCGGGCACGGAGCAGGGCACGGACCGTTGCCGCGAGCACCGGTGCTTCGACCGGCTGGGTCAGGTAGGCATCCGCGCCGGTCTCCAACCCCTCGACGTGAGCCTCGGATTCGACAAACGTGGCCGACAGCAGCAGCACGGGCACATGTCGGGTCAGATCGTGCGACTTCAGTCGCCGGCAGGCCTCAAAGCCGTCGATCGTCGGCATCTTCACGTCGAGCACGGCGAGGTCCGGTGGCCGCTCGATGGCCAGCCTGAGCGCCTCGGCGCCGTCCACCGCCTCGGTGACGGAGAATCCAGCCCGCCGAAGCATCGTCGCGACGACGTAGCGGCCGACGTCGTCGTCGTCAGCCAGCAGTACCTCGGGTTCATGCACGAACTTCGCCCGCCGTGATCGTCGCCAGCTTGGCGAGAAGGGTCACCCGCGAAGTCGTCGACTTATCGAGGACGGATGCGTTCAGCGCGCCGATGCGGTTGAGCTCGTCCGGGCCGAGCCGGCGTGAGGTATGTACGAGCACCGGCAGCGCGGCCGTGGCGGGGTCGCGTCGCAAACGCTCGAGTACCTCCACGCCGTCGAGGTCGGGCATCGAGAGGTCGAGGATAACGGCAGCGGGCAGGCTGTTCGCAATCGCCTCGAGCGCCTGTTCGCCGCCGGTGGCGGTCCGGACCGTCCACGCGCTCTCCCGGAGATGAGCGGCGACGATGTAACGGGACGTCTCGTCGTCGTCGATGACGAGCACGCACCCGCTCAGATCCTCGAGGACTGGTGCGGCCGGTCCGGAGTGATCGCCCCGGACCGGGAGTCGGACCGTGAACGTCGTCCCGACATGAAGCGTGCTCGTGACCTCCATGCGCCCGCCGAGCGCTTCGACGAGCTTGCGCGCGAGGGGCAGGCCGAGGCCGGTACCTCGGCGTCCACGCTGATGGGTGCCGGGAACCTGGACGAACTCCTCGAAGATCCGCTCGAGATCGTCCGGCGCGATTCCGATTCCGGTATCCGTCACCCGGAAGATGATTGTCTCACCGTCCTGATCGGCGCTGACCGTCACCTCACCGTGCGGCGTGAACTTCAGCGCGTTGCTGATCAGGTTGCGAAGGATCTGCACGACCTTGTCCTCGTCGGTATGCATCACCGGCGCGCCGGACTGCACCGAGAAGTGCAGCGCGACGCCACCCTCGCCGACGAGCGGACGCAGCTGCGCCCGTAATGAGGCGAACAGCTCGACGATCGACACGTCGACCGTCGTGATCGCGAGCTTGCCCGCCTCGATCTTCGCGATGTCCAACAGGTCACCGACGAGGCGTAGCTGCTCCTCGGCGGTGCGTCGGATGAAGGCAATCTGCTTGGACTGCTCGTCCGCGAGCGGCGAGCCATCCAGCAGGAGTTCGGTGAGCGCCACGATCGAGTTGAGCGGTGTCCGCAGCTCGTGGCTCATGTCGGCGAGAAACCCCGATTTCCGCTGGTCGGCGTCGCGCAACTGCTCGGCCCGGTCGTCGAGCTCGGCATACAGCGCGACGACCCCCTGGTTGGTGTCCGCAAGCTCGCGGTTGAGCGCGACCAGCTCCTGCTGCCGGGCCCGGACCTCGCCCAGCGCCTGCATGAGCTCCTCATTCTGGCGGCGCACCTCGTCATACGGCGTCGTCGCGCCCCGCCGCAGCAGCTCGGCTCGGATCGCGCGGGGATCTGGATGCCGCCGGCCGGGAGGCAGCTTCTTGGAGACGTGGACGCGAGTGCCACTGCCGACCGGAGCCCGGATCGAGAAGGTATCCATCAGCAGGCGCACACCAACAAGGCCCCTCCCCATTCCGGTCGCCGACCGGTAACGCCCTTCCAGGATCTCGTCGAGATTCGCGATGCCCGGCCCCTGGTCGACCACCTCGATCCCGAGCGAGTCGCTGCTGATGAGAAGCCGCACTCGACCGTGACGCCCATACCGATGAGCGTTGCGCGCGAGCTCGGAGACGGCGGTGGCGATCCGTGTCCCGTCGAGCCGATCGAAGCCGACGAGCTCAGCCACATCGCGTGCGCGCTGCCGCGCGAGCACCACCCCCTCGTCGTGACGGAGATCGACTCGGGCGATCTCGACCTCACTCGCCTCGAGCTCACTCATCTCGAGCTCACTCATCTCGATCCGCTCTGACGCGCGTGACGACGACGCTGACGTCATCGCGCCCGCGCTCGAAGTCGCGTAGCAGCACGGAGGCCAGCAGCAGCGGCGTCCTCCGCAGCAGCCCGGGATAATCGGTGAGCTCCCAGCCACCTCGGCAACCGTCAGAGTGCATGATCAGCTGGGCGCCGGGAGCGAGCTGGAGGTCATCAGCGCGGATCTTGGCCACCCGGTGGCCAATCGTTCCGTTCATCGACGGCAGCGTCTTCGTCTGCGAGCCGCTGACGAGCACGGCGGCGATGTTTCCGACCCCCGCGAAGCGAAGTGCACCGGTGCCGAGATCCACTCGCGCCACGGCCACGGCCGCACCGCGCGTCGCGCGCAGCGCACCGTGCATTCGCTCGAGCAACTCGACCGGGTCGGTGCCGTTACGAAGTTGGCGAGCGGCGGCGGAAGCCGCCCGGGCGGCTTCCGGACCGTGCCCCAGTCCATCGGCAAGGACGACGGTGACGACGTCACCCTCGCGCGCATAGGCCCAGACATCCCCGCTGATCTCCTCGCCGGCGAGTGGCAGAACGAGCCCGTCGATCTCGGACGACAGCGCCTCGCCTCCTAGGCGCGCCGCGGCAACCGTGCCCTGGCCGGGGCGCGTCTGCAGCTCAAAGCTCGTGGAGATGCGCTCGATCGCGCCCAGCCCGGTCCCCGATCCGCTACGCGTCGAGAACCCATCGCGGCGAGCCTTGGCGACGTCGGCGATGCCGGGACCTCGATCCCACACAACGACGTCGAGCGTGGGCTGCTCGGCGGCTACGGGACGCACGACGATCTCGCCGCGATCAGCGTGGCGTATGACGTTCGTGCAGAGCTCGGTGACGACAATCGCGATCTCACCCCGGCCATTTTCGTCGAAGCCGAGACGTTCAGCGATGCCCTCTGCGGTCCGCCGGGCGTGCGCGACGGCGCTGGGGTCCTCGATGCGGAGCCGTGTCGCGCTCGTCAGCGCCACGTCATGACTCGAACGGTCGTGCCCTGGCCGACCGTGCTGCGAATGTCGAACTCATTCACCAACCGCTTGGCGCCGCCGAGTCCCAGCCCGAGGCCCCCACCGGTGGTCATCCCATCCCGCAGCGCATCCTCGATATTGGTGATGCCAGGCCCCTGATCACGAAATTCGGCCCATACGCCCACGCGACCGCCGACCTCGGTGACCCCGAAGAGAGCTTCGCCCCCGCCCCCGTGAATCACGGTGTTGCGGGCCAACTCGCTTACAGCCGTGACGAACTTCGTCTGGTCGACAAGCCGGAGTCCAATCTCCTGGGACAGCTCACGGATCCGATGTCGCGCGCGGACCACGTCCTCGTCGGACTGCAGCGGAAGCGGGTCAGGACCCGTCGGCAGGATCCTCGTCCTCCTCGGCGTCGCGGGCTCCGACTTCGGACAGCGCCGGCAGCAGCGCCATACCGCGCTCCACCGTCAGCGCCGTCCGCACCCCCGGAAGCGAGAGCCCGAGCTCGACGAGGGTGATCGCGACGGCCGGTCGCATCCCGACAACGACCGTCTCGGCATCCAGTACGCGCGCCATCGCCGCGATATCGGCCAGCATCCGCCCGATGAAGGAGTCCACCAGCTCCAAACCGGAGATGTCGATCAGGACTCCACGCGCTCCGGTTTCGACGATCCGCCGGGTGAGATCGTCCTGGAGCGACTGCGCCATTCGATCGTGCATGTCCACCTGGATCGTGACCAGCAGCAGATGCCCGATCTTCAGGATCGGGATCCGGCCGTAGTCACCCGCCGAGCTCATCCCAGCCTGGGAGTGGACCGACGCCGGCTGATCTCGTAACCAGTCCGATCGAGCGCAACCACGACGGCATCGGCGAGGCTCGACTTTGTCGTCACTTCGGAGAGATCGAGACCGAGATGAACGATCGTCTGAGCGATCTGCGGACGAATGCCGCTGATGATGCAGTCAGCGCCCATCAGGCGGGCCGCGGCAACCGTCTTGAGAAGATGTTGAGCGACGAGCGTGTCGACGGTCGGGACACCGGTGATGTCGATGATCGCGATCGTCGAATCCGTCTCGACGATGCGCTCGAGCAGGCTCTCCATCACGACCTGGGTGCGGGCGCTGTCAAGGGTGCCGATCAACGGGAGCGCGACCACGCCGTCCCAGAGCTTGACGACGGGTGTCGAGAGCTCGATGAGCTCGTCCTGCTGACGCCGGATGACCTCCTCGCGCGAGCGCAGAAACGCCTCGGCCGTGAACAGGCCGAGCGCGTCGATCATCTGGGTCGCCGCCCATTCGGCGTCGCCACTCGCCGCGGCCTCGCTGGCCGCGCTCTTCTGCACCTCATCGAGCAGCGGTCGCTTGAACGAGAACACGAACGTCGCGGTATCGGTCGGGCTGAACCCCTGGATCGCGCGTGAGCGGGACAGCTCACTCAGCAGCTCCCGGACCCTCGCCCACACCTCGTCCCCGATATCCCCGCCCGCGACCCCGGTCCCGACCGCGTCGATGAGCGCGTCAAGGAAGCGCTCGCACTCGCGCCGAAGCTCGGCTTCGCTCATCAGGTCGGTCCGAACCCGCGCGTCGGCGAGCTGCTCCGCCACCCACCGCTCGAGCAGGGCGTCGCGCTCGGTGCGCAGGACGTTCGCGATGATGTCTGTGGCTTGCTCCACGGTCTCTCTCGGTTGAGCGTCGGCGAGTCTACGGCACACCGGATTCAGGACGAAATTCGCTCGCGGGAAGCCGGCCGCGCCCGCAGCCGCATCCCCGACTCCGCTCGGCCCGGTTATCCTTGCTCTGGAGCCGCCGAGCGGATCCGTGCCATCCCGCCTCTGATTGGCACCTGTTCGCCGGTATCGACGGGTCTTCTGCCCTCGTCGTGGCCCATCGGCACCTTCCCCGCAGCATCGCGGCGGAAAGTCATGGTTAGCAGGCAGAAAACAACTAAGCGCCCGTAGCTCAGCTGGATAGAGCGTCGGTCTACGGAACCGAAGGTCGGGAGTTCGAATCTCTCCGGGCGCGCTACTCAGAAGGCCTGGAACCGCAAGGTTTCGGGCCTTTCTTGCTCCTCGTCCGGGGGCCACGGGTGCGACCGGGCAACTGTCGCGGGCAACCGTCCCGGCACTGCGACGTCGACGAGTCGGACCGAATGCCGACCGTCCAGCGCAGCGCGGGCTGTGCGTTGACGGGTCGATCCTTCTGCCAGCCGATATCAGCTGCGCTCGCAACCGGCGGGCACGCGGCCGGCCCCCGGACGATCGCGATGTCGCCGCCGTTGCGCTCGTCCGCTCAGGTGCCGCGCGGCAGACGAATGCGATCGCGCGCAGGCTTTGCGTTGCCCGCCGGGCAGAGCGTTGTCTGGGCCTGTGCGATCGTCTACTAGGGTCGGTTACCAGCCTTACCGAGACCGTGTCGATCGGTACCCGGCCGGGCCCTCCAGGTAAGAGGTCAATGTGTTCGGAAAGCGCAATCTGCTTCGAGACGGCGTCGCAGCCAAGGCTGTGGTGATCGACGCCGCCGCTGGCGGTGGGCAGGTTGGCTCTGCCGGGATCTCGAAGATGTACTGGCGTATTCGTCTGTTGGTGCACTACGACGACGGCTCAACGGCAGAGACGTCAACCAGGGTGTCCGATCGCGATGTGCGCCTCCCTGTCGCCGGCGATCTGCTTCCAATCCGTTATGACCCGAAGGACCGCTCGCGGGTCGAGATCGACCTCGCGGCGATCGACACCCCGGTGCGGCCGGGTGCGAGTTCGTCCCCGCCGACCGATGCTGAGCTCCGGGCGATCTCCGATGCGCTGGACGCCGCGCGAGAGACCGCGGCAGAGAAGATGCACGCTTACCAACAAGCCAAAGCCGCTGGGGACAAGCGCGAGGCCGAGCGTATTCTCGACGAGGGGAAGCGCTTCAACGCCGAGCAGATTCGTTTGGGCGAGGAACTTAAGCGGCTGCGAGCTTTGCGTCCAGACTGAAAAACTGGCTGCACGAGCCACCTGGCAGGATCTCTGGAACCGGTTGGCTGACCGACTCGTCCCTAGCGCTGACGGGTTCGAGACCGACGCCACGCTCCTCCTGCTCGCCTACGCGGCCACCTCCCCGGACACCGAGCTCCCAGTCGACACGATCGCGGCAGCGCTGACCCACTTGGACTGGCGCAGCGGCGATGGCGCACCGATCGTCGGCTACGACCTCTACCAGCTGCGCGCCCTCGACATTCTCCGCAACATCTCGCACGCGCGCACCCGACGAACCGATCGTTGCCCGATCAGCCCGAAGCGGCACAGCTCGCACGGGCAGCCCTCCGAAAACCCCAATAGCACCCACCAGGCGCCGCGACGCCCGGCGGCGCCTTCGGCAGCGAAGCGATCAATCGGGCCGCGTGATCGCGGCGTCGCCAGGCGATCACGAGCTCGGCGGTGCCAGAGATGCGAATGCGATCGTCGTGCCGTCGCCGAAGATCGGCCCCTCCGGCAAGTGTTTGCTACCCCCTTGCGCGGACAGGGGAAGTCTCAGACTTGCTGCCTGCGTCGGGGGCGGGGGGTAAGTCGACAACCAGCGCCGGTGGGGCGCATCGCGTGACGCTCGTCCGTCGAAGAGCTCACCAGTCGTGGATGGTGCCGTCGGTGAGCCGGTTGTAAGGGAGGTAGGCACGCTGATACGGATACCTGCCGGCCGCATCCAGATCCAGTTCGACACCGAGGCCGGGCTTGTCTCCGGGATGCAGTAAGCCGTCGGCGAAGGTGTATGCCTGCTTGAAGACCTCGTTCGTGTGGGTGCCGTGCGTCATGTACTCCTGGATTCCGAAGTTGTGGATCGCGAGGCCGAGGTGCAGCGCCGCGGCCATGCCCACCGGCGAGACGTCCGTTGGGCCGTGCATGCCCGACTTGATCTGGTACAGCGCGGCATACTCGAGCAGCTTCTTCAGATGTGTGATGCCGCCGGTGTGCGTGACGGCGCTGCGCACGTAGTCGATCAGCTGCTCGCGGATGAGGGTCTGGTAGTCCCAGACCGTGTTGAAGATCTCCCCGATCGCCAGCGGCGTGGTCGTGTGCGCTCGCACCAGCCGCAGCGCCTCCTGGTTCGCCGCCGGGGTGCAGTCCTCGAGCCACCACAGGTCGTAGGGTTCGAGGCTCTTGCCGAGCTGGGCGGCCTGAATTGGGGTCATGCGGTGATGCCCGTCGTGCAGCAGTGGCAGTTCGGGGCCGAATTCACTGCGCACCGACTTGAACACAGTGGGAACGTGGCGCAGATAGGCACGGGTGTCCCACGTCTCCTGGACGGGCAGGTCGCTTCGGCGAGCCGGCTCGTAGTCGTAGCGGCTGTCGGTGCCCGCTCCGGTGCCGGCGGCGGCGTTCGCGCTCGAGGCGACGCCGTAGACGCTCGGCAGTCCCGGGATGCCAGTCTGGACGCGGATGGCGCGGTAGCCCTCGTCCAGGTGTTGTTGGATCGAGCCGAAGAGCTCGGGGAGGTCCTGCCCGCTGGCATGCCCGTAGGCGAGCAACCCGTCGCGACTGGCCCCGCCGAGCAGCTGATAGAGCGGCATTCCCGCAGCCCTGGCCTTGATGTCCCAGAGGGCCACGTCGACGGCGGCGATCGCGGCCATGGTGACGGGACCGCGTCGCCAGTACGCGCCGCGGTAGAGGAACTGCCAGGTGTCTTCAATGCGATGCGCGTCGCGTCCGATCAGTAGCGGAGCGACATGTTCCCGCAGATAGCTGACGACGGCGAGTTCACGCCCGTTCAAGGTGCCGTCCCCGAGACCGACGATTCCATCGTCGGTCTCCAGCCGTAACGTCATGAAGTTGCGGTCCGGGCTCGTGACTATGACCTCGGCCTTTTCGATCTTCATGCTCGTCTCGCCTCGTCGTCCTGGGCGCTCAGACGCCGCCGCTCAGCGTATCTTCGCAAGCGGTTGATCCCGTTGTCGCCGCGCGACGCACTCCACTGGCGTCGGAACAGCGACCGCTTGATGGCGTTCCATGCCATGCTGTACGCCTTCGACAGTGTCCGCCTCGTCGAGCCTTCATCCAGACCGCTTGCTACCCGGCGATCCCGCGGCACTCCCGATCGCCCGCCGGCTCTACCAGCAGATCTCAGACGCGCCGATCATCTCGCCGCACGGACACGTCCCGGCGCAACTGCTTGTCGACGACGAAGGCTTCAAAGATCCGGCGTCGCTCTTCGTGAGTCCCGATCACTACATCACGCGCCAGCTACACGCGCTCGGGGTCCCACTCCAGGCGCTAGACACCCGGCGCGGCGCCGATCCGCGCGAGGTCTGGCGGATCCTGGCCGGGCGGACGCACGCCTTCGCCGGCACCGCCTCCTCGTACTGGCTGCGCGACGAGCTGGCGAGCGTGCTCGGCATCGAACAGGAACTGACCACCGCGAACGCCGACGAGCTCTTCGACGCCCTGTCGACGCGGCTGCGAGAGCCCGAATACCGCCCGCGTGCCCTGTTCGAGCGCTTCGACATCAGCGTGCTAGCGACCACCGACGACCCGCTCGACCCGCTCGATGCTCATCGGGCGTTGCGAGAGGACCCCTCGTTCGCTGGGCGGGTTGTGCCCACCTTCCGGCCAGACGGCTATATCGATCCCGCTGCGCCAAGCTTCCGGGACAACGTCGAGCGGCTGCTCGCGGTTACGTCCTGCCCAGCCACGTTTACCGGCTACTTGACGGCGTTGCGCGAGCGACGGGAGCACTTCATCCGTCACGGCGCGGTGTCGGTTGACGTCGGCGTCACCGACCCGACCACGCTCGACCTCGATGCCGCGGAGGCGGGACAGCTCTTCCAGCAACTCCTGGCCGACTCCGCGACCCCCGCCGAGCGGGCTGCGTTTCGCGCTCACTTGCTGCTGCAACTCGGCGCCATGTCCGTCGAGGACGGCCTGGTGCTGACGGTCCACGCCGGTGTGTACCGCAACCACAGCACACTCACCTACGAGCGCTTCGGCCCGGACACCGGTCACGACATCCCGGTGCGTACATCGTTCACACGCGAGCTCAAGCCGCTGCTTGACCGGTTCGGCCTAGAGCCGGGCTTCCATCTCGTCCTGTTCACCGTCGATGAGACCACCTACTCACGCGAGCTCGCGCCGCTCGCCGGCTTCTACCCCAGCGTCTATGTTGGCGCGCCCTGGTGGTTTCTCGATGCCCCTGACGCGATCCTGCGCTGGCGGGCGGCGATCACCGAGACCGCAGGCTTCTACCGCACGTCCGGCTTCGTCGACGACACCCGTGCCTTCCTGTCGATCCCCGTCCGGCACGACGTGGCGCGACGCATCGACGCTGCCTTCCTGTCCCGCTACGTACAACAGGGACGAATGTCGCTGGCGACCGCCGAGCGCATCGCCGCCGATCTCGTCGACACGATCCCGCGTGCCGCGTTCAAGCTGTGAGCAGCGCGCAGCCGGCGGTGCCCGGAGCGACGAACGATAAGCCGCGGCTCTCCCGCGCGCGGGCGGCTGTCCTGGGAATCCGGTCACAACGCGCACCGACGCGCATCGTGCACTTCGGGCTCGGGAACTTCCACCGCGCGCATCAGGCCTGGTACACGGCGCACGCCTCCGACGCCGCCAGCTGGGGGATCGCGGCGTTCACCGGCCGCAGCCCCGCTACGGCGCGGGCGCTCGCCGAACAGGACGGCCTGTACACGCTCGTGGAGCGCGGTCCGTCAGCCGACCGAGTTGAAGTCGTGACAAGCCTCGTGGAAACGGTGGACGGCGCGGACATCGGCCGGCTCGTGGACCTGTTTCAGAGCGCTGCTATCGCGCTCGTCACGATCACCGTGACCGAGGCCGGTTACCGGCTGCTCCCGGACGGCTCTCCGGATCCGGACGACGACGAGCTCGCGGCCGACCTGACGATGCTGCGCACCGCGACCGCAACAGGTGCGTCGCTGCACGGCGTGGCCCCGACGACGATGATCGGACGTCTGCTCACCGGACTAGAGGCGCGCCGGCGTCACGAGTTGCCGGAGCTGGCCATCGTCCCCTGTGACAACCTGCCTGCCAACGGCCGCTTTGTGCAGACGGGCGTGCTGGGCGCGGCGCGCACCGTCAGCCTCGAGCTGCACAACTGGGTGGCGGCAAACGTTTCGTTCGTTTCCACGTCCGTCGATCGCATCACCCCCGGCGTGACCCGCGAGGACCGCGAACAGCTGAACGCCGCTCTCGATTGGGTCGACGCAGCCCCGGTCGTGACCGAACCGTTCCACGACTGGATCATCTCGGGCACGTTCCCCACGGGCAGACCGCACTGGGAAGACGCCGGTGCCCGCTACGTCGAGGACATCGAGCCTTGGGAGCGACGCAAGCTCTGGCTGCTCAACGGTGCCCACACTCTGCTCGCGTTTGCAGGACTGCTGCTAGATCACCGAACCGTCGCCGAGGCGATCGCCGATCCCTGGCTGCGGTCTGCGGTGGAGCTGCTGTGGGGCGATGCCTCGCGGCAGCTTCCAACAAACCTGGACCTTCCGGCTTACTGCGCTGCACTTGCGAAACGGTTCTCGAACTCACGAATCGAGCACCGACTGTCTCAGATCGCCCAGGACGGCACCCACAAACTCCGGCTGCGGATCGTCCCGGTCTGCGTGGCCGAGCTCGACGCCGGTCGCCTCCCGACCGGTGGCGCGCTCGCAGTCGCCGCGTGGGTCGCGTCCGACGCCGAGCGCCTCACCGACCCGCATCGGGCGCTCGCAACGCTCGCTCCGGCGCTGACATCTTCCGAACGGGCCGCCGAGTTCGCAGCGGCGGTCGAGCAAGGTATCGCTCAGTTGCGCTCGCGGTCTGCAGGAGTCGCATGACCCGGTAGGAGCGGACCCGATGGATCGCTTCCACCGGGGCCCCTCCCTCCAGCCTGTTATTGCTTTCGGCGACGTTCCGATGGCGGGGGACGTGGGCCGGCCGAAGCCACTTTGCCTAGGTGTAGTTCCTGAGTAGGGTCCTGCGGGCGAAGCAGAACGACCGTGGTGCGTTCGGGAGCGTCGCACTGCTCGGAGCGTTGCCGCGAGTATTTGGACCTATCGGCATGGAAGCCCTGCGATCAGAGAGGAAGGTGCCATGCAAGCTATCGCCGTCCGCGACCGTGACGCTGGTCCGGCTGGGCTGTCCCTGACGGAGTTGCCGTATCCGGAGGCTGCCGAGAACGATGTCATCGTGCGCGTGCACACGGCTGGGTTCATCGGGCACCTCGCGCAGCTCCTCACCCAACTCCGCGTGATCACCTCAGGCCCGCCCCCGCAACCACCCGCCCCCAGCAACCCTGACTGCGTGGAGCACTCCCCTCGGTCGCTGTGCCTGCGTCCGAGGCGACGCCCACCGGGCTGGGGAGAATGATGAACGCATGCGTCCCGGCGATTCGCCTCGACCATCCCACCGCAGGCCCACTGACGGCTCAGCGCAACGCGCGGCGGGCGTGGTCATCCCGGCGAGCCGCGGGCCGGCAGTTTGACCGCCTCCACGGCGAGCGGGGCACACACGAGGGCGGGCTGGTCGGAACGCGCAAGCTTGCGGCGGAGCAGGACGAACGCCGGGGCGCCGAGGGATGCGGGTATGAGGAGTTGGAAGAGCCGGTAGATGAGCACGGCTGCGGTGGCTTGGGTGAGGTTGACGCCGTAGAGCGCGAAGATTCCGATCAGCGCTCCCTCAGTGCCGCCGATCCCGCCCGGCACCGGGATGAGGTTGCCGAGCTGGCCGATCAGGTAGCCGAGCACGAGCACGCCGAAGGTCGGCGCCGGTCCCACGGCGGCAAAACCGAATCCCAGTGCGGCGATGTCGAACGCCATGTAGGAGAACGAGCCGACGACCACACCGAAGCTGTGTGCGCCCAGCAGTGCAATCGCCTCGTCGACGCCGTCAGCGACCGTGCCCAGCCCGCGACTGAGAGCCAGGCGCCCCCGCCCGTGCCGGCGACCCGAGTCGACGCCCGTGCCACGCTGCCCCAGGGCCCGCAAGAGCCGCGGACTGAATCCGACGAGCAGTATGCCAATGGCCGTGATCAGGGCGGGCACAAGCGTGAGCGCCGCAGACCCGCGGCCGTCGACGATCCCGACGAACACGCCGATGCCGACGAGCACGAGCGCGAGGAAGTTCGCGGCGCTTGTGATGATGAAGAACGCAACCGTGCGCCGGGCGATGTGACCGGTCGGCATCCCGGCCTGGCGCAGCGCCCAGACGCCGAGCGCGAGCCCACCGGCGCCACCGGCCGGTAAGAGCGAATTGGCCGCCAGTTCGGCCATCGCGATGTCATAGCTCAGCCCCCACGACATCTGCGAGCAGAACGTCGACCGGAACACCAGTACATAGCCGCCACACGACGCGACCTCAGCCGCCGCCAGCGCCACGATCCAGACCGGATCCGCGCCCTGCAAACGCCCGCGCACCTCGTCGAGGCCCGGTAGCGCGGCGATCGCGAGCGCGACCACCGCGATCACCGCCGTGATCTCTGCGACGCGGACGAGCAGATGCCGGGGTCCGAGCTCACCGGGCATCCGACCCGCGGGCGATTCAAGCGCGGCCGGCACGTTCAGGCGATCATCCCAATTGGCGTGCGGACCATGCTGCGGCGTGGCCGAAGTCGCGGCGCGAGGGCGACGTCAGATTGGCTCCCTCCCGCTGCCTGATCGAACAACCGGCGCGTGAGCGGCCCAGATGCTAGGTCGACCCGCTCATCGCCCGGTCATCCCCGTGGCTCGACGCGCTCAGCGGGCCGTTTCCCGCGCACGTCGCGGCAGTTTCCAGCCGGGACGAACGAAGTGGCACGTGTAGCCGTTGGGGTAGCGCTCGAGGTAGTCCTGATGCTCGGGCTCGGCCTCCCAGAACGGTCCGGCGGGCTCGACCTCGGTGACGACCGTGCCGGGCCACAGGCCGGAGGCTTCGACATCGGCGATCGTGTCCTCCGCGACGCGGCGCTGCTCATCGTCGACGTAATAGATCGCCGAGCGATAGCTCGCGCCGGCGTCATTGCCCTGACGGTTCTTCGTCGTCGGGTCGTGAATCTGAAAGAAGAACTCGAGCAGGTCTCGATAGGAGATGCGCTCGGGATCGAACACGATCTCGATCGCCTCCGCGTGCGAGCCGTGGTTGCGGTACGTCGCATTGGGCGTATCCCCGCCGGTGTAGCCGACCCGCGTGCCGGTCACACCATCGAGCTTGCGGATCAGATCCTGGACACCCCAGAAGCACCCGCCCGCAAGGATCGCCTTCTCGGTTTCGGCCATCGTTCTGCTCCTTCGTCTCGGTTCTTCCGTCGGCGAACATATGCTGACAGCCCGGTCGCGCCGGCGGGCGCTTTCTCCCGTCCCGGCCTCCGGCGCCGGGTGGGAGGATGGCGTCGTAGTGGTGTCCGGGGTCATCTCCACATGGCCGCGCTTCCGATCAGACGAGCACCGCAGCGCGTGCGGCTCCGCGAGGCTTGCTGCCACCTTCGGGACATCTCTCCGGGGACCCAGCGGCGTGCCGAGGCCGCCCGACCACTCCGGCTGTCCTGCGACGACCATCAACTAGGTATCCGCGACGCTGTGCGCGACGACACTGTCCAGGACGGCGCGGCACTCTGCGTCTGCGCTACCGAGCTCCGCTCTGACGGGGTTCTGGATGTAGACGGCACCTCCACGCGAGCATCGCGCTGGGCCAGTGTCCTCGTCGATCATTTCGACACTCTGCGATCGCTGCGCGGTAACGTTGTCCCGCTCATGTTCGGCGGGGAGGGGCCTTGACTATGAAGCGGGGTGAGGGCGATGGTTTTCGACGGACTTCGGCGGGCTGGATTGGTGTTGGGCGCGACGGTCGGCGTGGTGGTGTCGTGGACGATTGCGCTGGCGGTCTTCCCTGCACCCGCGGTTGGCAAGAGCGCGGCGCGAATCGTCAACTTCACCACGGGATCCTTTGCCGTGTACTGCACCAGCAGCGGGGAGCTGTGTAGCCCCGCAGAAAAGCTGATCCTCAGCCTGCCGCGTCCAGGCACGCTCTCTGCGATCGCTTACACCACCCCTGCTGCGCACTGCTCGGCGGTGCTACTGCATGTGCTGCGCAATGGCCATCAAATTGCCAAGACGGGGCGACTCCCGGCCGGCCAGCAGACAGAGCGTTTGACCACACACATCGCCTTGCCAAGAGGCTCGACCACCCTCCGATTCCAGGCCCAAGGGTTCGTCGGTGGGTGCAATGTAGGCCGCGTCTTCTCGTGGGGCGGGAAAATCACTGTCACCGTGAAGCTCCCACGCCAGCACTGACACGGCCGGCACTTCTCCCTACGGAGGGAGCCCGGACTCAAGACCCCCTCGCTTGTTCCGCGCGTTCGCGCCCCCGACCGCCGATTTCGCCCCGGCTGCTGGTTCGGTCTCCTCCAGCGCTGTCGCTGGTCGATCTGGGCGGACGCGGGCTCGACTACGTCCGCCAGTGCCGCATGCGGTCGATCGGGTGCCAATGACGGCCGATTTGCCTCCACCAAACAGCGCCGACCGCCACGCCCGACGGCGAGCGGCTGTACTCGGGCGAGGGCTTTGTCCACATCGGCCGCGGCATCACCTACTGGCACCACCTCACCGCGGCACGACAGCGCTCACGGTTGCTCTAGCCGGGCGGGAGTCCACACGGCTGTCAGGTCTCGATCAATCCGTGAGCGAAACCCGGACTTCGTGCGCTGGCCCCTCCGACATCGACAAGCGGGACGTATCCCACGTGATCCGGACGCGAAGCGCGGTCGCGGACCGGGGAGGGAGCGGCAGCGTAAACCCGCCGCGCCATCCCTCTTGGGCGACCCCGAAATGGCTGCCGAGACGCCCGTAGACATTGCCAAGATCATCCTGGGCCTCACCTCGCGGTCCCCGGGAACCAAAATCGAGCGGCGAAACGCTGTCGTAGTTCACGCGGATCCCGAGGTCGCTGCGCTCGACGGACGTGACCGTGACTCCGTTCGCCGCCGGGGGACCGCCGCAAGTCTCGGTGACCTCGAAGCGAAGCGCGGTCGGAGGCGCTCGCGGCCGCGACATGCGCCTTAGCACCTCCAGCGCCTCGTCCACCGTGCCCGGGCCACTGAGAGTGCTGAACGCGTGCGCGATCGCACGTGGGCTGTAGCCCAACGCCCTGAGCCGCTCCTCGAACGCCGGCCACTCCATCAACCCAGTATTGCTCCTCCGTACAGCTCAAAGTTCCCCGTCGCCAACCCGACAATCTTGGCAAGACTGCGGTTTCGGCCGGACCGAGCGCTGTCGAGATTCGATCAGAGGTCGCTCCTATGTCAAGGCAGATTCGCTGTTGCGGGTTTTCGAGTGCGGGTGATGGGCCGGCTGGGGCGTCGGGAGAGCCGGTTTCGGGGGTGCTGTCGGTCGGGACGGGCTGGTCGAGGGCGGCAGAGGGGCTGAGATCGCGTCGTTTGGCGTCGGCGAGGTCGGCATCGGTCGTGATCGCTTCGTTTTGGGGGTGGGCGGAGCCGGCCGGCGGCGCTCGGCGGCTGGTAGCTGGCTGCTGATGGGCTCTGGTCGGGCTGCTGGCAGCTAGGTGATGCAGACCATCGGGATCGGCCCGGTGATCGTGCGGTCGACCTCTCGCCGTGGGGCAGGGCGTTCGGGGACGGTAAGCGGCCGGGGCTCGACCGGCTTGGTTGCGTGCTTGCGCGTGGCGGCGTGGTCTGCTGGGAGCGGCGGCTCGGCGAGGAGCTGCCAGAAGCGGCGGGCGAGGTGGCGCTTGAGGCAGCGCAGCGCGCCTTTCTTGGTCTTGCCTTCGGCTTGCTTGCGGGCGAGGTACTCGCGGGTTCTCGGGTCCAGACGGGCGCGGGTGATCGCGATGATGTGCAGCGCGTGGTTGAGCTGGCGGTCCCCGCCGCGGTTAAGCCGGTGCTGTTGGTGTTGTCCTGAGGAGCATTTGATTGGCGCTATCCCGGATTGGAGAGCGAAGCTCGCGTCGGTCCGAAACCGCTCCGCTCCGGCGGTCCGGCCGATCAGGATCGCGGCGGTCAGCGGACCGCAACCGGTCTCTGCCAGGAGCTGCGGACGGTGCGTCTTGATCAGCGCGAGCAGCTCGGTCTCGAGCGTGTTGGCCTCACGGGTCAGGCTGCGGATCTGCGCAACCTGTTCGCACGCGACCCGCGCACGGGTTTCCGGGGTCAATCGACGCAGCCGCCGGTTGATCCGGTCGAGCTGGCGGGTTTCTGACAGCGAGCGCTTCTGGAGCGAGGCCTCGAGCTCAGGGCACAACGCGACGAGATGCCATCGCAGCCGGTTCTGGATCCGGGTGCGCTCGGCGATCAGATCGTTGCGATGATCGGCCAGCAGCCGGATCTCCATCGCCCGCTCGTCCAGGTATGCAGCGGGGAATTGCTCGACACCGTCCTTGACGACCGCACGGGCGACCGCGAGCGCGTCGATCTCGTCGGACTTGCCCGGCTCGCGCTCCCCCTTCCGCGATGCGCCCATCCTGTGCGGCGCGACACGGACGACTCGCTCGCCGGCAGCGATCAGCGCCTGCTCCAGGCGCCGGGACACGTGCCGACAGTCCTCGATCGCCCACACGCGCTCGTCATCCAGCCCGCGCGCCCACTTCACCGCCGCCAGATGCCCCGCATCATCCGCATCGATCTCTCGGCTACCGCGAACGCGGCCGGTTCCCTCATCCACCGCAGCGAGCGCGTGCTTGTACTTGTGCGTGTCCGTCCCGATCACGATCATTCAGACCGTCCCTTCGTTAGATATGCCGACGAAGCGGATCTCCGGCGGACAGCTCTCACTTGGGGCGGTTGCCACGCTCCTATCAAGTCACGCCGAAGGTCCTCGGGCGGCGGCGGGCGACACAACCTATGCGAGTCAGACCAGCCGGTCGACAAGCAGTCTCAGAGTCAGCCCGCCGTCAGCCCGAGAACCAACCGCACGAGTCGGACGTCACCGCCAGACGACCGAAGACTCTGACAGTGACAGCGGTCTCGTCGGAGCGGCGAGGACTTTCCTTTGCTGCTTGAGGCGCTAGCTCGATTGCGACGCTCTTGCTAACACGGGCGGCAATTGACCATGCTGACCGCACACTCGGCCGCTCCCTGCTCGTGGCGAAAACCGGGGAAGCTTCGGCCGCCGTATGACGTCGACCTCTTCCCTCATATGACCGCGAAGCAGGGCGCGCAGCGAGGCCGATCTGAGGCTTGCCCGCCCCTGCTCCCGCGAAATTGCAGGGCTTCGGCGACGTCGGCAGCGAGGACGAGCAGGTCGGCCACGTGGCGACACGCGCTGTTGGCGAAACCCAGGTGTTTCGGTGTGGGACGGCGAAGGTACGCTTTCGTTCCGTCGCGGTTTTGTCAGCGGCAGTTGCGCTCGCGCGTCGTGCGGGAAGGCGATCGTGCTGCCGAGGTTCTCGCGAGCGATCCTGACGAATGGAGCGCCGGAGCGGTCGCGGGCGCGTCGAGCCGGAGGACGCAGGATCGTCCCGGGCGTGACGCCAGTCCCGACACGGCGGTCAGACCAGCACCGCACCCCGTTGTCACCCGCCCGTTGATCACCGCCGAGGCCGGCATCAGCGCTGGCATGCTGGGCTACGCGTCGGTACGGAACTGGACCTCGCCGAGGAAGACGTAGTTGTCGCCGCCCGTCGTGGTGGGGCGGCTTATCGTGACGGCACCACTGGACGCGGTGAGCTGGCCGGTTTGGGTCGGGTTAATCACGAGCAGCGCCGCGTGCGGCGTGAAATTGCCGCAGCAGTCCGCGGTGTCGATCGGGAATGACTGGGTCATCGCCGGCCGGTCGGCGGGTGGCAGCACGAACAATTCCCCACCGTCCGGAAAGGAGGTCGTCTGGGTCTGGGCGAGCGCCTCGCCGCGGATGTGGACCTCGCCGAGCCTGTCACGCCAGAACTGGATCCCGTCGCCGAATCCCTGGCCGGCGAACCACATATTGGCTTGCGTACCGCACAAGACGCCCGCTTGCAACGTCGCCGCACTGCACGGATCGGTGTGCGTCCCAGGGTTGTCGGCGACGCTCGTCGGCGCAGGCTCCGGCGCGATCGTCGGGCTCGGGTAGTTCCCGGTCAGGTCACCGCCCGCGGCACCGGTGTCAGGCCCTGGCGACCCGGTCTGGCCGACGCCGCCCGTTTCGCCCTTGGGCCCGGTGGCCCCGGCGGGGCCGATGACGCCGGGGCGCCCCTGCACGTTCCACGTCAGCAGCCGGTCGTGCCTGGCACAGCGATGCGCCAGGTACAGACCACCGCCGTGCTGGTGGACGCAGGCTGTGATCGCCGGCGGCGCTCCCGCACTCGCTGCGTACGCGGCTCCGCCGGCGGCGAGGGTCAGCGCCACGAGCGCAACGGCGATCGACGGGCTCGGCATCAGACGTCCAAGCGCGCCACGCGCGCGACGCGCCGGGCCACCGCGAGCCGGGGCGCCCCTCACGTCCGTCAAGCCTTCCTGATTCGGCCACTCACTCATCACTCACCCTCCATCGATAACACTGCCATCGCCACAACTTGCTGACGACAGGCACCGGCATTGAGTCGCTGGGCGCGGCGAGCGCACTCGTACGGCGGTGGCCGTGGCCGAACCGTAGGCAAGCATCGTCCTGTGCTTGCGGCCGCTGTGAACGGTGGTGACGGTCGCGGTCGCGGTGACGATGAACTTGCCGGCGTCAGGGGAAACCAGCGCGATCGTCAGCTTGCCGCCGTCCGCCGCGGCGGTCGTGCTGACGACCGCGAACGCGTTACTCGGCTGGACCGGCGTCGTCGTGGTCGGGGTCGGGGTCGGGACGGTTATCGCAGTGATCGCGGGGCTGGAAGTGCTGACGGTCCCCGCCGCGTCGGTTGCGCTCTCCCCACACGCGAGCATGTGCCCGGCGTCGGACGCGACGATCGTGTACGGGAACGCGGTCGTGGTCGCGGCCCTGTCGCGGACGAGCACGGCGCCACCGACGGTCGCCGGGCCGTCAGGGCTCGACGGAGCGGGCGCCGGCGTGCAGGAGAGCTGCTGGCCGACCTGCGGGCCACCGCTCAGAGCGGGCGGCGAGGAGAAGACGGGCAGCTGGAACTCGAACGCGCCGATGTCACACGCCGAGCCCTGCGGGCGCATCAGGCCGCGCTGGTCGTGCGTGAGCGGGGCGCCGGTCGCGCTCGTGCACGCGGTATCGCCGCCGTTGATCGCCGCCGAGCCGGGCATCAGCTCCAGCGTGCTCGTCGCATTCGGGATCGCGGCGAGCTGTCCTAGCATCGGGGGCGTGTTGATGTGATCCCCCGGGCCGGTGAAGCCGCACTGGTTGCGGTCCTCCAGGTTGTGCCCGCCGCTCGTCTCGTGGACGCCGCAGTTCTGGCTGCCAGCCGGACCGACGCCGCCGGCGACGATCGAGTCCAGGATCGTGACGCTGTTGCCCCCCAGGTTCCCTCCCGACTCGTTCCCACTGGGACCGCTCGAGCTGTTGCCCGCGATCGTCGAGCTTGCGATCGTGACCCCGCCGCCGAGGTTTTCAATGCCGCCGCCGCCGAGCGTCGAAGCGGTATCAGCGTTGGAGTTGCCCGTGACCGTGACGTTGGTGAGCGTTCCCCCGTGGGCGAGCACGATGCCGCCACCGGCGGGTTGGGGGTTGCCTTGGCCAAGAATCTGGTTGTTCGCGACCAGGCTGTCACTGAGCGTCAGCGACCCGCCGTTATGCGCGAGATCGATACCACCGCCATACAGTTCCGCACCGTTGTTGACGACGGCGTCGCCCGACATCACGAGCGCCGGGTTGCCGGTCCCGCTGCTGACTTCAACCCCGCCACCGCTGAACGAGCCGCCGACGGCGTTCCCGCCCGTGATCGTCACGTCCGAGATCGTCACCACCACCGGCTGGGTCACGTCGAACACGCGTGAGCTGGGCGACCCGTTGACGGTCGTGGTGGCCGACCCGGCGCCGAGGATCGTGACGCTCTTGCTGATCGCGAACTCGGCCGCTTGGATGTTCGGGTAGTTACCCGCCGGGAGCATAATCGTGTCGCCGCCGCTGCCCGCGTCGACGGCCGCCAGCGCTTCGCGCAGCGAGCACGTGCCCGCCCCGGCTGACGCCGGCGGGCACGGGTTGCTGTCAGGGTCGATCCCGGGCGTGACCATGTAGACCGTCGCGCCTGCGGGCGCCGCGATCACCAGCACGACCGACAGCGCCAGGCCTGTTGAGATCAGGAACCGGATGAGCGATTTCATCGCTGGCCTCGCTTGGGCTTACCGATCGTGTCGGCCCCGGAGCAGTTCACTGCTTCGGCGACCCGGTCGAGCGACAGCGACGCCAACTCGGCGACGGCCTGGACCGCTTCGACCGAGTCCGCCAGGTACAGGTGGATGCAGGTCTCGTCCTGCGGGATGAAGATCGAGTTCACAAACTCGATCGCGACGCCCTGCCGGGACAGCTGCTCGGCCGCCGAGCGTGCCGCGCCGGCACCGCGTGCGGCGGCCTGCGCGCCGGCGGACGGGAGGTATTGCTCGGCCACGAAGGCTCGCATCACGCGGCGGCTAAACGCCCGTCGTCAGTGCCTGTGCAGTGAAGACACACGCCGCGCCGCCACTGACGACGTCCCCGGTCGCCCACACCGTCGCGACGCGGCTCGGGCCGCTGGATGTGCTCTGCGCCACTTGAAGCTCGACCGTCTCGAGCGGGCCGGGATCGGGTTGGTTGAAGGTCGAGCCGAGCAGCATGTTGTGTACGGGATTGATGCTGCCGGGCGTGGCCGACTCGATCAGATCGAGCGGTTGCACCTCGGCGGTGAACGAGACCTCCGCCTTGGAGCCCGCCAGGCACGACGCGTCGACCTCACCGAGCCCGACACCCACGAGCTCCTGGCTCGGGCTGCCGGCTGTGATCTCGATCCTGTGCTGAACCATGTTGCCGGTGCCCTGGATGAAGTGGTCCGCGGTCAATCCGCCCAGCTGCGCGGAGTTGGCCGCGGTGCCGTTCGCCGCCAGGAACGTATTCGGCGCGACGTCCGCGGCGTTCAGCGAACCGGCTGCGACCTTCGTGGCCGTGACCGCGCCGTCAGCCAGGTCCGTCGCGTTGACGGCGCCGGCCGCGAGGTTTGCAGTAGTGACCGAGCCCGCGGCCAGCTTGGCGGTGGTGACCGCGCCCGCGGCTGATATGGCGCAGCGTTTGTCAAGGGGGCAGGTTGGAGTGTCGCCGTGATTCGGGGTCGCGGTCGGGGTGGCTGGTGTCTCAGGAGGGCGGGACGTCGGGCTCGGTGACGGCGTTGCCAGTCTGATATGCGGGGATTTTCTGATACCCCATGGCCCTGTTGCTGCTGCCGGCGGTGCGCTGGTCTAGGAACGAGCGTGGCCCGGTGAGGGGCTGCTCATAGCCGCATCGCGCGTGCCGGCCGCTGTGTCGGCCCGGCGTCCCGGCCTCCTGAGCCGGGGGGCTGCTGTTAGAGGAAAGGGCTAGGGTGCGGTGGCGGCGGCCCAGAGGAAGCAGGACAGCTCGCGTGCGACCGCGACGATCGTGACGTTGTGCGGCTTGCCTCTCGCGCGCATCGATGTGTAGAGGTGATGCAGGCGCTGCTGGGCGCGGTTGGAGATCTGCAGGACGTGGTCCGGTTGTCCGGCCTGGCGGTTGGTCAGGGTGGCACCGATGCGGGGTTCGCGGGCGTATTGCCAGGCGGACTCGACCAGCATCCGGCGGGCGAGCATCGACCCGGTCTTCGTGATCTGACCGTGCCGGTCGCTCTCGCCGGACTGCTGGCGCGACGGGGTCAGCCCGAGCCACGACCCGACCCGTGTCGGTTTCTCGAACCGCTGCCAGTCCGCGCCGAGCTCGAGATGCACGGCCAGCGCGGTCAGCGTGTCCACGCCGCGGAACGCGCGCAGCCGGCTCACGGTCGGCCACCAGGCCGGGTCGGTCGCGAGCTCTGAGATCCGCTCGGCGAGGACCTTCTTGCGGGCGGTGAGCCCGTCGACGGTCGCGATCAAATCGGCGTAGGTGAACGCTGACATTGGCTCTGCGAACTGCTGTGCCGAGAGCCACCGGCGGTGCTTCTGCGTCCACGCCGTCGGCTCGGGATACACGCGACCGTGGCGCAACAGCATCTTTGAGACACGGTGGCGCGCATTCATCAGATCCCGACGGCACGCGTCATGCGCACGGACGACCTCCCTCGCGGCCTCCACCTGCGGGCAGGGCACCACCACCGCCGTGAGCGACCCGGCCATCAGACACCGCGCGAGCAGCTCGGCGTCCTTGCGATCGGTCTTGACCCTGTCGCCACGCCCGCGTGGCGTGAGGCCCGGCGCGATCACCTCCATCGCGATCCCGGCCGCGACCGCCGCCCGGTAGAGCCCGTACCCGGTCGGGCCCGCCCCATAGCACGCCCGCACCGGCCCGCTCAGCGTCCCCAGCCAATCGACCGGCGTCTGGACCCCCGCCCCGAACCGCACCCGCGAGAGCTCACCGCTCATCACATCGATCGCCGCGGCATGCGCCGACCGCGCATGGACATCGAACCCGACATAAGTCATCGTTCCGGACATGGCCGGACCTCCTCACTCAGACTTGGGGTCAGCCGGAGCCACTCTCCGGCCAGACAAACCCCCGCGAGGAGCGTCCGGCCACACAGCCCGGCAGGCAACCCCTGCAACGGGCGGCCCAAGCCATATGGTCTAGCTTGGGCGTGGTGACCGCGCCCGCGGTCAGGTTCGAGGTCTTGATCTGTCCGCGTCCGATCTTCTGGCTGGTGATCGAGCCATTCTTGATCTGGGACCCGTTGATCAGGCCTCGCGCCCAGGCCGGTCCGCCGAGCGCGACGAACAGCGCGGCTCCCGCGAGAACCGTCGATGTGTTGGGTCGCTTTCGCATGCCCCCACCGTAGGGCCGGGCCCACGAGAAAGAAATAACGGAAACCCTGACTCTTTTCCCTGGCGCCGTCGCTGCGCTAGGGCTCGGCAGCGAGCCGCTTCGCCAGCTGCGACCGGGAGCGAACGCCGAGCTTCGGGTACGCGCGCGAGGTGCACCTCGACCGTGTTGACGCTCACGTACGGCGCCGCGGCGATCTCCTTGTTCGACAGCCCCTGGCCAGCGAGCTCGGCGACGCGCTGCTCGCTCGGCGTCAGCTTGCCGTCCGCCCGGCGGCGGCCGCCGACCCGCTCGAGCTCGGACCGCGCCCGCTGCACCCAGCCCTCTGCGCCGAGCGCGCTGAACGCGCCGATCGCGCGCTCGAGCGTCTGACGCGCGCCGCGCCACCGCTTAGCTCGCCGCTGAGCACGGCCGAGAGCCAGCAGGCAGCGGGCGCTGTCGAACCGCGCCTCGAGCGATTCCAGCTCGACCGACGCCTCGTGCAGCAGCGCTCCGCTCGGATCGTCATAGCCGTGCTTCGCGAGCTCGACGAGCGCTGCGCAACGCTTCGCAGTCGCCCGCGCCCACGGGTGATCCTGCCGTGCCGCCAGCTCACCGAGGCGCTCGGTGACCTCACCGGCGTCCGCGAACCGGTCGAGCTCGGCCAGCGCCTCGACCAGCTCTGGCGGCTCGAGCACTGCTTCGCGCTCGCAGTGATCCCACACGGCCGACAGCTGATCAGGCGCCTCGCCGGGTGCGGGCGCGATCATGGCCGCGATTCCCAGCGCACGGCGCGCCTCCAGCTCGTCCCACTTGCTCCCGCTGTTCTGCGCCAGCTCGATCGTCTCGTGCGCCCACCGGGTCGCTTCCGCAGCTGCGCCCCGTCCGGCCGCTAGCAGTGCACGGCAGCGCGGATACTGGGGCCGGAATTGCGTCTCGAAATCGGAGGACTCGCCCCACTCCTCCAACAGCCGCTGCGCCGCGTCGAAGTTGCCCGACCGGAGCTCGACTTCGACCCTGTGCATGCGGATCATTGCGTATGACGTGAGGTCACCGCGCTCGTCCGCAAGCGCAGCCAGCGAATCGAGCGACGCCCGGGCGCTCGCCACCTCGCCTCGCCAGAACAGCCGCATGGCCGCTACCCGCTCGGGCGAAGCCGAGATGTACGCCATCGTGTCGGCGGCGACCGACGAGCGCGCGCATAGCTCGTCCAGCGGCCGCCCGCTCAGCGCCAGCGGCCACGCGAGCGACCACAACGCGCGTGACGCGTCACCATCGGCTCGTCCGCGACGCGCAGCGCCTCCCGCGCCCACGCCTGCGCCTGCCCGCGCAAGCTCGCAGACGGCCGCCGCTGCCGCATTGCCGGCCAGCTTCGCGAGCACCTGGGCACGGAGATTGCGCTCCTCGCCGCACTCGCCCAGTGCGCGCTGCAGGTGCAGCTCCTGATCCTGGCGGCTCGTCACCGCATCGCTCTCGACCAGCAGGATCAGCGCGCGCGCTCGTTGCGGCCCCGCCGGCAGCGAGCCGAGCTCCTCACGCAGGAGCACGGTCATCCTGCGCAACTCGCCGGCCTCGTCCAGACGCTCGGCCAGCGCCACCCACGCTCCGCCCGCTCGACCGCGTCGGCTGGAGTCAGTCGGAGAGCCTGCGTGGCCAACAGTGCCGCCTGCCGGCGCGCGCCTTGCGAACGGGCCTCCTGCGCCGCCGCAGCAACACGGGCCGCCACGGTGGCGTCCGATCCGGCGCTGGCGAGCGCGAGGTGCATCGCTCGGGCCGGCTCATCGCGGGACGCGGCCGACAGTGCGCGGTGCAGGTCGTGTCGCTCACGCGCTCCGGCGCTCCTCTCGGCCGCCGCCGCAAGCAGCGGGTGGGCCGCGCGCACACGCGCCCCGTCGAGCACGACGGCACCGGCGTCGACGGCATCGTCGAGCGCGCCCGCGTCAACGAGCGCGAGCAGCTGATCGATCCTCGGGTCCTCGCTCAGCGCCACCGCGAGCAGCACCCTCCGGATCGCGAGCGGAAATCCGGCGACTCGATTGCCGAGCATCTCCTCGAGCGACTCCGGTAGCGGAAGCTGACTATCAAACGCCGTTTCACCACCGTCCATCAGCAAACGACCGAGCTCGAGCTCGAACAGCGGATTGCCCTCCGTCACCTCGACGATCCGCCGCAGCAGCGGACGTGCGATCGTCAAGCCCAACCGCTCGAACAGCATCCGCCGTACCGCTCCCAACGACAACGGCCCGACTCGCAGCCGCTCGATCGCCCCACGGGCGAGGATCGCCTCCAGCGCACCGACGCCGCCGGGACGGCGCGCGAGCAGGAACGAAACGCGGGCACCTTCAAGCCGGCGCGCGACGAACATCAGCGAATCGATCGACCGCGGATCGAGCCACTGCAGATCATCGATCGCGACCAACACAGGATCGCGATCCGCCCAGCCCGCGCACCACGCCGAGCAACCCGAGCGCGATCAGTGCCGATGAAACCGGCTCTGCGGCCGGCTCAGCCCGCATCAAGGCCACCTCCAGCGCCCGCCGCTGCGGGTCTGGCAGCGCCACGAAGTCATCAGTCCCGAGCTGACCGCACAGATCAATCACGCCGCCGAACGGGAACTGCGCCGCGCCCTCGCTGGGTCGCGCCGTCAGCACCCGAACCGCTTGGCCGCGCGCCGACTCGACCGTAGCCTGCCAAAGCGTCGTCTTGCCGACCCCGCGCCGCCGATCAGGACGATCGCCGGCCTCGCCTCACGCACGAACTCGTCGAGCCGGGCGAGCCCCTCCTCACGGCCGACGACCGACTTCGCCTCACCAGTCCGCACCGGGTCGGCCACTCACACGTCCTGCGAGAGCGCGATGTCGGAGTGTGTGATGACTCCAAGGCGGAGGCCGCATCCTCGATTTCCTTCGACAGCATGCTGAAGGCGCGAGCCTACCGCCCCGTCACCAGCGTGCAGGTCTCAACGCAACACGACCCCAGCGGCCGCATCGAACCATCCTACGATCGTGGCGCTCGGACATTTCCGCAACCGACTGCGCCGCCGGCCGGCCGGCCGGCCGGACGTCGTAACCGATCAATCGGCCGCCTTGCTCTCCGAGAAAGCAGAAGCCGGTGCATCCTCGATGCCGGCTAACGCCGACTACCGTGTTGACCGTGACGGCGCTGCGATGGGCGGCCCTGCTTCCACTCCGCGGCGTGCATCTTGGCATTCCTCGCAACCCGCCCCGCTTCGCGCCGAATCCACGACTGCGACCCGCACCGTGTGGGGACGCCGGCTTCGTCATCCCCACCGCTGAAACCCAACTGGCCAGGAGTGCGCCGTCGGCGTAGCGTCAGGGCTGTGACACACGGTCGCGCGGATGGCGTTGGTCAGGGTTCCTTTTCTGGTGTTGCGGTGGGTTCGGCTGTCGATGCTTGACCAACCTGATCGGCGATGATCGGGATTGAGGCGGCCCGCTTCCATGCAGCTCGCTGGGAGCGCATCAGCGTGGCCAACGCGCCTACGGCCACCACTCCGCCCGCGGTGAGCGCAGCCGCCAGTGAGTGATCAGACGCGACTGCGGCGAGCAGCCCGACGGCCGAGCCGGCAACTACGGCCGTGATCACCGCGACCATGCCCGCGACGGTTCGATATCCCTGCCAGCGTCCACCCCACAACCCCTGGACTTCGAGCCGGCTCGCTTCCGGAACGCTAAGCAGATACGGGGTCAGCTCCGCCGCCTCATCGAAGTAGTAGCCGCGCAGGAGAGCGATCCTGCGGGCGTATCCGCGGTCCTCGATTCCGGACTGCAGGACTCGCTCATATGTGACCAGTCCGATGAACGCGAGGGTCGGAAGCAGCACGAGCCCAAAGGCGTAGAAGGCGGTCCCGACCCGGCTCGCGGTTGCGATTAGCCCCAGAGCGACCAAGCCACCGGAGACAGCGCCAAGGAACATCGTCGCCCTACCGGTTGACTCCGAGATCGTGGCCGCGCGAGCGCCCTGGAGGGTGAAGTGCTCGGTCGTCGCGAACGTCACCGCCGCCGGCCGCGGGCTCTCGGCGGGCTGATCGACGCGCCCGCCCGACAGTCGGCTGCCCGCGTCCGGGCTCTTAGAGTCCTCCGCCATGCGCCACCCTCCGTCTGTTCCGGGACTTAGAGGGAGCGAGGCGCTTGCTACTAACCATGCGTCTGATCAGGTGGTCTTGATTAGGCCGCCGTCGATGACGTAGTTGACCCCAGTTACGTTGGCGGTTCGATCAGACGCGAGGATCGTGACCAGCGCTGCCACCTCGTCCGGCGTCGAGAAGCGACCGGTAGCGATCACCGCGGCGGCCGTCTCGCGGATCGTGTCGGCATCGACGCCGGTGGCCTTTCCTATGGTTTCGGCCACGCCGTGCTCCCCCAGCCAGAGGTCGGTGCCTACCTGGCCCGGCGAGACGCAGTTGACGCGGATGCCCTTCGGTCCGAATTCCTGAGAAAGCGATTTGCTCAGGTTGACGACCGCCGCCTTGGCGACGCCGTAGTCGATCGTCGCGGCGTCGGGCTGGAAGAACGAGTTGACAGAGGCGATGTTTACGATCGAGCCGGAGCGCTGCTCGAGCATTGGTCCGAGGGCTGCCCGGGTCGCACGCAGCCCGATGAAGAAGTTCATCTGGAGTGCCCACTCGAACTCGTCGTCGCTCGTGGCGAGGAAGCCGTCGACGCGGATCCGCACCGCTCCGACGTTGTTGACGAGCACGTCGAGACGGCCGTACTCGTCGATCGCCCTCTGGACGAGCAGGGCCGGCCCGTCCGCGGCCAGCAGGTTCACCGGAACCGCGGTCACCCGCTCCAAGCCGTCGAGGTTCTCCGTGGACAGCGACCCGGCGACGACATTGGCGCCCTCGGCGACTAGCGCCTTGGTGATAGCGAGGCCGATTCCTTTGTTCGCGCCGGTGACGACTGCGACCTTGTCGGTCAGGTGGAGATCCATCGTCTCTTCCTTTACGAGGCTTGTTGACTGGCCGCGGCCGGGGCGTCGAGGACGCCGTCCAGCCAGCTGTCAATACCGGCTGCGACCTCCTGCCAGTCGGGGGCGACCATGTGCAGGTGGGGCCGGCCCTCGAACTCGAGGTAGTCGGTCTTCGCGGGCGAACGCTCGTAACGCTTGTACTGCGCCTTCGCCAGCGATGCCGGAACCGTGTGGTCCTCAGTCGCCCCAACGATCAGCAGCGGCGCGCGATCCTCGTTCTTGAAGTGCACCTCGGTCGGCGGGTGCAGATGGAAATTGGCGAAACCGGCCTCGTAGAAGATCTGCCCGGTCTCCGGGACCGCGTAGCGCTCGTAGGCGGCCGCCGCCTCATCCTCGGAGAAGGTGTTCACGAACGCGTAGGTGAACTCTTCGGGCGTCAGCGTCACAACGCCGTGCCACTTCGACGGATGCGCCAGCGCCGGTGCCCCCGCCTTCAGCGTCGACAACGGCAGCGCGAGGATGCCCTTCGGCGGCGCGGGACTCATGGCCACACCGGCCCGTCCAAGGCCGCGGTCAAGCAGCAGCTCGACGAACAGCCCGCCGTAGGAGTGACCGATCAGGACCGGGGGATGATCGAGCTCGCGGATCAGCGCCTCGTAGTGGTCGACGATCTCCTGGACTCCGAGGCCGGCTGACGCTTCGGCGGTTTCGCGGATCTCCTCGACATCGCCCTGCTTGCGCGGCCACTCCGGCGCCGATACCGCAAACCCGCGCTTAGCGAAGTAGTCGGCGTAGTTCTCCCAACTTCCCGCCGAGAGCCACGCTCCGTGGATCAGCATCAGCGGGATCTGGCCGTTCTGGGTCTGGCTGGCTTCCATCCGGTCCCTCCTCGTTCGAATTGCCGACCCGAGACTACGTCGAGCCGAGTCACGGACAAAGTCCGGTCGGCGCCGGATCGAGACCAATCGCGACTCAATCGTCAGGCAGCTCACTGCGCGGCGGGCGCTGGGTCAACCAGCCTTCGGTGTCGCGAACGCGCTGCGCGACGCGAACCACCGCTTGCACGGCCTCGGTCGGCGGCCATCGCGAGGCCAGGTCAGTCGGAAAGTTCAGCGGCGGGTCGAACGGCACCGCCACGACGTGCGGCATCGATTCCACCCAATCGGCGACCACCACGGCCACCGCCTCACCGCTCCCCACATGGCCCATGCGCCGATCCCAGGGAGCACTCGCCGTCGTCATCGTCCTGTCGAACTCAACGCCGTGCGTGCGAAACAGCGCCCACAGCCAAGCGTTGAACATCTGACCGGGTGGCTCGCGCGGGAGCAGGACGCACTCGGACGCGAACGCGCCGACTGGAATCGCCGGCTCTCCGGCGAAAGGGTGTGACTCCGGGAGTGCGGCCAGCAGCGGCTCATCTTTGAGCGCATCAACACGGACCCCATGCCGGCGCGCCGCCGCCGGCGACTCCATCACCACGGCCGCCGCAACCTCATGGGATCCGACGCGCCTCAGCGAATCAGCAGTTACCTCCTCCTGCAGACGCAACCTCAGATCAGGCTGCTCGGCCTCGAGCGCTTCCGCGATTCGCGACACCACGGAGCCACTGAAGGGTCCGTAGCCGATCGCGACGACCTGATCGCCCGATTGCGCCGAACGGCGGGCGTCCGCGACCGCGCCGTCGATCTCAGCGAGGGCCCGCCGCGAACGCTCAAGCAGAAGCAAGCCGGCAGGAGTCAGCTCAACCCGACGCGTCGTACGTACAAACAGCACCACCCCGAGATCGCGCTCGAGCTCGCGAATCGCACGCGACAGCGGCGACTGCGACATATGCAAACGCTCCGCCGCCCGCCCGAAGTGCAGCTCCTCCGCCACCGCGACGAAATAGCGCAACTGCCGAAGCTCAACCGAAGCAGCCACCACAGCAGATACTGACCCTCACGACGCCGGAGCGCCACTACCGCGTTCATCCCAGCGGACAGGAGGGCCCCAGGTACGACGGCTCGCAGTTGGCGAGGAACGAGGCGCTAGCCGGGGATCGCGTTCGCCGGCGCCGGCCAGCACCGAGATACCGGCACCCGCTTTCGCCCTGCCACACGCATCGCGACCACGCGATCCTTAGCCCGGCTATGCGCGGCCAGCGGGGCGGCGAGCGCCGGCGCCCCGCAGCGACGGCCGCCGGAGCGGCTTGCATGCGCGAGATCCGCGCATTCCGAGACTGTCGGCGTTGGAGCAAAGATGCCTGCGCGCCAACGAACGCAGGGCGCGCCCTGAGGTCGCCACGATGGTCAGACGGCTGCTGCTCCAGGCCTATACGACAGCGCGGACGGGCCGGCTCTCGATCGGCCCGTGGCTGGGTACGTGCATCGCGCCATCGTCGATGACGCGTGACCACTTCAGCGGTTTCTTGTCGATCCGCTCGATGAACCGATCCGATTCAGCCAGGGCAAGACCATCGGGATCAAACGTGGTGGCAGCGGTGCCTGGAGAGAGATGGAATCCCCGAGCATCACGACACCGGCTGTAGACCCCGTCGCAGGCGGGTACCAGAGCCAACCAAGTGGAGGTACCAGATGGCCGAGCTCCCACCGCCCCCAGAGGGGATTGTGCTGACCCACTTCGTCGTCTCGGACGATGTCGAGCGTTCTCGGCGCTTCTACACCGAAGTACTCGGCGGCAGGGTGGCCTTCTCCGGCCCCGGGGGGCTGACCTATGTCGCGCTGTCCAACAGCTGGATCATCATCAATGGGGGCGGTGGGCCGACGGACGACAAGCCGGCGGTCACCCTGGAGACGCCACGCGATCCCGACCGGGTCAGCAGCTTCCTCAATATCCGGGTCAAGGACATCGCGGCCGTGTACGCCGAATGGAGCGCCCGGGGTGCGAATTTCCTGACCCCACCGAAACAGCACCAGTACGAGATCCGGTGCTACATCCGTGACCCCGACGGTCATCTGATCGAAGTCGGGCAAACCACCGACCCAGACGGCGACTGGACGCCCGCTCACTGGCCATCGAGTACGGCCGCCGAGGAGTCCGAGTGAATGCCGAGGTCACTCGGTGGGCTGGCCTCGGATGGTTGGCGGTATCGGGGCACTGAATTAAGCCAGGGTGAGTGGGATGTGGGACGCTTGTCGGGTGCCGTTCGTCCCCGAGCTGTTCTCTGCGCCGGCGCTTGCGCGAGTCGAGGACAAGTGGCGGACGGATGAGCTTGTGGCGGTGCCGTACTTCGACGGTTTGATGGCCGGGGAGCCCGATGCGCTGGTCGGGTCGTTCGCCGCCGAGCCCGAGCTGCACGACCCCGTGCGCGGACGTGTCAAGGGCACGCGAGCGTTCAAGGCCTTCGTCACCGAGATGAATGGGTGGATCGCTCGGCGCAACGTCACGGTCGAGAACGTCGAGCATGTCGTTAGTGACCGACGCGGCTTTGAGGAGGTGGTTCTGCACCTCGACGGTGAGACGGGGCGAGTAGATCTTCCGCTCGCGATCGTGGCAGATCGCGAGGCCGACGGACGGATCGACGAGTTGCGGATCTACTCCAGCACCTGGCCACTGACCGACCGCCACGCGAACCGCCCGCCGCTGCTACAGCCCGACCCTGAACTCCGCGTATCAGACGTCGTCGCCGAGTATCAGCGTGCGCTCGCGGCCGGCGACGTCGACGCGATCGTGGCGGCGTTCGAACCGAACGGGCACGCCCGCGAGCCGGCGGGCGGCCAGTACATCCACAGAGGCCGAGAAGACCTGCGCTCCTTCTATCAGCTGCTGTTCTCGAACGACGGCGGCATCCCCCTGGAACGTTGCGCGCTTGTCGACGACGGGCGTGCGTGCGCGCTGGAGTACAACATCGTGCGGTGGGGCAAGACGGAGCTGCCACCGGAAGCCGGGGTCGCTGTCTACGTTCGGGGTCAGAGCGGCAAGCTCGCGGCGGTCCGCATCTACGATGATGCCGACCCCCCGTTTGGTCCCCGTAGCTGACCAATCCTCGTAGACCCCGCTCGTGGTCCACGCGTTGCCCTCGGCGACTTCCGGATGTGTTGCCACACGCCTTCGATGGTGGGATCGTTACTGCACCCACCCGCGACCAATGGAGGTCGACTTGAACGCAACCCAGGCCAGCAGCGACGACGCGGGCGGGGCCGCGACCGTCGCGAGCGTCGCCACGAATCTCGAGGTGATCGTCATCTCCGTCTCGGATGTCGACCGCGCCAAGGAGTTCTACGGACGCCTCGGGTGGAGGCTTGACGCAGACGTCGACACCGGTGCCGACTTGCGTCTAATCCAGTTCACGCCTCCAGGGTCCGGGTGCTCGATCCAATTCGGGACGAACCTGACCTCAGCCCCGCCCGGCTCGGCCCGGGGGTTGTACCTGATCGTCGCCGATATCGAGGTGACCCGCGGCGGGCTCCTCGCCCAGGGCGTCGAGGTCAGCGAGGTGTTCCACGAGGCGGCACTGGGCGGGCGGTTCCATCCGGCCGGCGCGGACGATCGCGTCAGCGGCCCGGCGCCCGACCGCCACAGCTATGGCTCGTTCGCCTCGTTCAGCGATCCGGACGGCAACGGCTGGCTGCTGCAGGAAGTCACCGCGCGGCTGCCCGGTCGGGTTGACGCGTCGGCGACTTCATTTGGCTCAGCCAGCGATCTGGCGGAGGCGCTGCGGCGCGCTGCGGCCGCGCACGGCAAGCACGAGGAGCGAACTGGTGCCGAGGATCCGAACTGGCCGGACTGGTACGGCGAGTACATGGTCCGCGAGCAGGCTGGCGAAGAGCTCCCGTCGTGAGCACCCACTACGACGTCATTGTCCTGGGTGGCGGGGCGCCCGGGGAGCACTGCGCTACCGCCATCGCGGAGGGCGGTCTGCGGGTGGCGGTCGTCGAGCGCGACCTCGTGGGTGGTCTGTGCACGTACTGGGCGTGCATCCCGTCGAAGGCGCTGCGCGCCCGGGGGGGGCGGTGCGCGGCGCGCGCGAGGCGGGTGCCAAGGCTGACGTCGACGTGCAGGCGGCGCTTGATTGGCGCGACTTCATGGTCTCGAACTACTCTGACGCTACGGCTGCAGAGTGGCTGGCGGACCGAGGGATCGATTTGCGGCGCGGTAGCGGTCGCCTCGCCGGGACGGGAGTGGTCGAGGTCGACGACGTGCGCTACACCGCCGACCACGTCGTGCTCGCCAATGGTGCCGATCCGGTCGTCCCCTGTTCCCGGCTTGCGAGAGCTCGATGGCGTCTGGGGCACGAACGAGGCGACCGGGATGAAGGCGGTGCCCAGACGGCTGGTCGTGCTCGGAGCTGGGCCGGCCGGTGTCGAGCTTGGACAGGTCGTGCGTCGTCTGGGCGGGGAGGTGGCGCTCGTCGAGGGGGCCGAGCGCGTGCTTGCGCGGGAGCCGGCGGCTCTCGGGGAGGCGTTGGGTAAGGCGCTGCGTCGGGACGGAATCGAGCTCTTGCTCGGCGTCAAGGCGATTGCTGCGTCCCGCGACGGCGATGAGTTCATCCTGCGACTGGAGGACGAACGGGAGCTGCGCGGGGATCATCTGCTCGTGGCGACCGGACGGCGTCCGCGCGTCGAAGGCATCGGGCTCGAGACCGTTGGCATCACCCCAGAGCCCCGAGGAATCCCAGTCGATTCCCACCTGCTCGCCGGCGAGGGGCTGTGGGCGATCGGCGACGTCACAGGCATCTTGCGGCTGACGCACGTCGGCGAGTATCAGGGCGAGGTGGTTGCTTCGAACATCCTGGGCGAACCACGCGAGGCCCACTACGAAGCGGTCCCGCGCGTCACCTACACCGATCCCCAGGCCGCGGCCGTGGGCGCAACCGAGGCTAAGTTCACCGCTACCGCGCTGTTGTCCGAGATCGCGAAGACCGCGACCTACACGCGCGCCTACGCGGAGTCGAACAGGTTCATGACCCTACTCAGCGACGGGGAGCATCTCACTGGCGCGTACGCGCTCGGGCCGGAGGCCGGAGAGTGGCTGCAGGAGGCGACGTTGGCGATCCGCGCCCGTGTCCCGCTCGACCTGCTGCGCGACACGATCCAGCCTTTCCCGAGCTTCTCGGAGATCCACGCAACGGCGCTGAAGGCCCTCCGCCAGGAGATCGCGGCGGGGCGGCGCAAGGTCGGTGTAGGGGCGCGATGAGCGCGATCCGGCTGTACGAGATTTACCTCGTGCGATGAGCCCGCCGGTCGCGATCATCACGGGCGCTTCCCAGGGCATTGGAGCCGGGCTGGTCGCCGGATACCGCCGCGCGGGTTATGCCGTCGTCGGACTGGCACTGTCGTTCCCGTCAGCCGAGCAAGACGAGAGCGATTACATCCTGGTCGCCGGCGCCATCGCAGATGCGCAAACCGCACGGCGCGCGGTCGACCAGGCTCGCGACCAGTTCGGGCGGATCGACACGCTGATCAACAACGCTGGCATCTACATCGGCAAGCCGTTCACGGAATACATGTTCGATGAGTACGAGGCGATCACGGCTGTGAACCTCACCGGCTTCTTCCGCATCATCCAGCTGGCGATCACGGAGATGGTCGCCAGGGGCAGCGGGCACGTCGTGAACGTCTCCACGAGTCTGGTCGATAACGCCGACAGCACGAGGCCGTCCGCGCTACCTGCCGTCACCAAGGGAGGACTTGTCGCGGCGAGCCGTTCGCTTGCGATCGAATACGCCTCGCGCGGCGTCCGAGTCAAGGCGGTCTCGCTCGGGGTCATCAAGACACCCGGCCACGACCCCGCGTCCTACGACGGGCTCGAGGCCCTCCACCCGCTAGGGCGCGTCGGCGAAGTCAGCGACGTCGACGCGATCCTTTACCTCGAGCGAGCGACGTCCGTAACCGGCGAGACGCTGCACGTTGACGGCGGCCAGGCGGTCGGCCGGTAGCACCAATCAACCCTCACCTGACCGGAAGGACTTGAACCATGCGCTCGGACATCACCCCCGGCGGCACATTCCCCGACTACGAGCTGCCCGACCAAGATCGCGTCACCCGCACGCTCAGCGAGATCCAGGGCGACGATCCGCTGATCCTGACGCTTGCGCGCGGCAACTATTGCCCAAAAGAGCACCAACAGCACCTCGAACTCGCTGCCAACTACCCGAAGATCGCCGTGTCCTACACCAAGGTCGCCACGATATCGACCGACACCCACCACTCCAGCCAGGAGTTCCGCGCGTCGATCGGCGCCCAGTGGCCGTTCCTCGAGGATCCGGATCGGATCGTCCAGAAGGACCTCGACATCCAGGAGTACACCGACACCGAGCACGACCCGATGATCCCGCACACACTCGTGCTCAAGCCCGGGCTCGTCATCTACCGGATCTACAACGGCTACTGGTTCTGGGGACGACCGTCGTTCGTCGACCTCTGGCACGACCTGCGTGACGTGTCGAGCGAGATCCGCCCCGACTGGGACCTGGCGACCCCCGGCCTGCACGAACGATGGGATGCGGGCGACCTCTCGCCGTTCCACGGTTGGAACAAGCAGCTCGTCCGCACCGCAGAGCGACCGGACGCATACTGAATGGAGGCCCACATGGGGGTCAAGTGCCGTCCTCGGCCGGCCGGAGACTGACATGACCGATCGCAAGCGAACGCCGGTGTGCGAGCTGCTGGGGATCGAGCTCCCGATCGTCGAGGCACCGCTGTCTGCAGATCCCCGCCTGCCCGCCGCTGTCTCAAATGCCGGCGGCCTCGGCACTTTGGGGCTGGGGTGGGCCGATGATGCCGCAGCCGTGGTCCGGGAAACGGCAGCCCTTACCGATCGGCCGTTCGCCGGCAACTTCGTTCTCGCCTTCGATCAGCACCATCGAGTCGATCAGGCACTGTCGGCGGGTCTGCGGGTCGTGTCCCTCTTCTGGGGCGATCCCCAAAGCTACGTCGACTCGGTGCATGACGCCGGGGGGCTAGTCATGCACACGGTCGGCAGCGTCGAGGAAGCGCGGCGCGCTGTCGGATGTGGAGTGGACATCGTCGTGGCGCAGGGTTGGGAGGCCGGCGGGCACGTCTGGAGTGGCGTGGCAACGCTCCCGCTAGTCCCGGCTGTCGTCGACGCGGTCGCGCCGGTACCGGTCATCGCGGCTGGCGGGATTGGCGACGCTCGAGGAGTCGCGGCCGTGCTCGCCCTCGGCGCGCAGGCCGCCTTGCTCGGCACCCGTTTCCTCTTAGCCAGCGAAATGCCGATCCACGCGGAGTATCGGCGCCGCCTTGTCGCTGCGAACGAAACGGATGCAGAGTGGTATCCCAACCTGTATGAGGTTGGATGGCCGGACGCTTCGCACCGCGCCATCCACAACTCAACGGCCGTGATGTGGGAGGCCGCGGGCCGGCCGGCACCGGGTAGTCGACCCCGAGAGGGCGAGGTGATAGCGCACTTCGCTTCCGGCGAACCGATCGTTCGATACGAACCAGCGCCGCCGATGGTTGGAACGACCGGGGAGATCGAACCGTTATCGCTGTGGGCCGGGCAAAGCGTTGCGCTCGCCAAACAGTTACAGCCCGCTGCGGAAATCGTGACCGAACTCGTCGCGATGGTGCCGGCGACATCGACATCTGACCCGGGAGGCTGACCAATGAGTCATCAGATCGATGAGAGCCCGTTCCGGGGGTGCTGCCGGAGGACATCGAGTGGAAGCCGTTCCCCGCGTTCCCGCCGTCTGCGCGCCTCGCCGTCCTGGTCGGTGACCCGACCGAGCCGGAGCCCTACGTGATCAGGGTCAAGCTGCCTTCTGGGGCCAAGCCGATGCCACACGTACACCCAGAGGACCGCGTCTACACCATGATCTCCGGTGTCTTCTACATCAGCCTCGGTGAACACTTCGACAGCAAGAAGTGGAGTCATACCCGCCAGGCAGCGTGATGTTCTCCCCGGCGGAACGGCGCACTCTCACTGGGCGCGGTCCGGTGAGTACGTCACTCAGGTGACCGCGATCGCACCACTCGGCCTCGATTACGTGAACCAAGTGATGACCCGCGAGCCGCCTGAACCAGCGGCGAGGAGCGGAATGGGATCCCTGCTGTCGGTCAACGTCGGCATGCCGAAGAACGTGGACTGGCGAGGAAAGACGGTTTTCACCGGACCCCGTGGTCGGCCCTCGCCGTGTCCGAGAGCTCAACGTCGAGGGTGATGGTCAGGGCGATCGCGCCGGGCACGGCGGGGAGCAGCGCGCAGTGTTCGTTTACCAGATCGACTCCTATCGATACTGGGAGCGCGAGCTCGGACGAAACGACTTCACCTACAGCCAGTTCGGCGAGAAACTTCACGGTGGAAGGGCTCGCCGATGACGAGGTGTGCGTCGGCGATCGCTACCAGATCGGCGGTGCCGCATTGTGGTCGGAGATCCGGGCTATCAGCCGTGGATGTTAATCCAGCAATACATCGACCTCGGGCACAACCCCATGATCCCCCACACGCCGGCCTCAGCGGTCCGCCGAGTCTGATCGTGCATGTGCAGCTGTCGCTCGTCGGGCCAACGTTCCGTCGCGACTGAGGTCGAGACAAAGACGGGCCGCGAGTGCCGCTGCGATGCATATTCGCGCCGGCACACGAAAGCAGGTCTCGACCCGCGACGGCCGCCAGTCTCGCTCGCCGCCAATCTCGAGCCTCGCCGCGAGCAGGTGCGCCCACCGGCGTGACGACCGACGCGATACACCCGGTTTCCGCCGACGGCAGGGCAGACGGGCCTCTTCCCTGCTTCGTGCGCTCAGCAGGGAAGAGGGTCCCCCGCCCTGCAATGCGCCGAAAGGGCGCATCTTCGTCTGACCGGCGGACCGGCGCTTGCCAGCGACTGCTAGCTGGACGACCGCGGGCGAGCAAGCACAGTGGGGCCGAAAGCAACACTGTCCGGTCGCGTTCGCAGACGCCCCCTACGGGCCTAATTGCGACAGCGACGCCGGCATGCAGTTGCTCGGCGGCGCGGGCCCGTGGGACGGCGTCTCGCTGGCGCTCCCCTCCCTGCGTGACGATTCGGGAGCCGACTGCGTGGTTCCATGTCGAGTAGCGCCGGCCGGCTCCGCTCACCGGCTGACGGGCCTCGACAGGCTCGGCTCAGACACCAGCCGGGAGGACTTCATGTCGCGCATACGACGCTTCGACCATGTTGGCATCACCGTCGCGGACCTCGACGCGGTGACGGCATTCTTCGTCGGGCTGGGCCTCGAGGTCGAGGGTCGGACGTTCGTGGAGGGCGAGTTCGTGGACACCGTCATCGGGATCCCCGGCTCGCGGAGTCACATCGTCACGTTGCGGCCGCCCGACGGAGGTACCGGCCTCGAGCTCTCGAGCTTTGTCCAGCCGGACCACGAGCCGGGGGTCACCCACCGCCATGGCCAATGAGCTGGGGCTGCGCGGCGTTTCGTTCGAAGTCGACGACCTGCAGGCGACCGTCGACCGGCTGGCTGCAAACGGCTACAGCCTCGTCGGCGGCATCGGTCAGCACGAGAACATCTGGCGCATGGCCTACGTGCGAGGGCCCGAGGACTCATCGTGTCCCTGGCCGAGCGGATCGGCTGACAGGGCAGACGGTTGACATGCAAGTATCCACTTGCCTATTGTTGCCACATGGGAGACGTCTTTAAGGCCTTGGCCGATCCTACGCGGAGGCGGATCCTCGACGAATTGACCGAGCGCAACGGACAGACCCTGTTTGAGATCTGTTCGAGGCTGGCGACCAAGCACCGGCTCAGCTCCTCGCGCCAGGCGATCTCCCAGCACCTCGAGGTGTTGGAGGCCGCCGGCCTGGTCGAGACCGAGCGGCATGGCCGCTGCAAGTTCCACCATCTCGACCCCCAGCCGCTGGAGCGCATCGTCGACCGATGGCTCCAGGCCAACCGGAAGGAGACCACATGCGAATCCACCTGACCAGCATCCTCGTCGACGACCAGGACAAGGCGTTGCGGTTCTACACCGAGGTGCTGGGCTTCGAGAAGAAGACGGAGATCCCGCTCGGTGACCATCGCTGGCTGACGGTCGTCTCACCCGAAGAACCCAACGGAACCGAGCTTGTGCTGGAGCCGGACTCCCATCCGGCGGTCAAGCCGTTCAAAGTGGCACTCGTCAGCGACGGGATCCCGTTCACGTCCTTCGCTGTCAGCGACATCACCGCCGAGTTCGAGCGGCTACGGTCGCTCGGCGTGAGGTTCACGCAGGAGCCGGCAGCGATGGGGCCTGTCACCACGGCCGTGTTCGACGACACGTGCGGCAATCTCATCCAGATCGCCCAGCGGGTGTAGCTGCTCGGCGCCGAACCTCGACCGGCCGGGCCGGGGCTGCTGCAACACGATTCGGCGAGTAGACCGCGGACTGGGAGTCGCGTAGGCTCGCGCCGGACGCATCGGCGAAACACACATGAAGAGGAGCGAACATGTACGCACGGATCGCGCGGTTTGAGGGTGGCGAGCGGAACTGGGACGAGTTCGCCGCGAACGTTGGCGAGACGATTCGCAGCGGCGGCGCGGGCACTCCGTTCGAGGGGGTGGCTGACGCAGCCAAGCGGGTGATGCTGTTCGTCGACCGCGAGAACAACCGGGGCGCGAACTTGTTCCTCTGCGAGACGGAGGAGGACCTGCGGCGGATCGACGCCGCCCTGAACGAGACGACGCCGGCGGCCGGACGCGGTGCCCGAACCTCAGTGGAGATGTATGAGGTCCTCATGGACGAGGAGCCGAAGAAGTAGGCGTTCGACCGGCCCGGTGCTCGTCGCGCCGCGAGGCCGCGGTGGGATCATGGAGGCATGAGCACCTACACCGCTTGGTCACCGGCGCCACCGGCGGGATCGGTCTGAACGCCGCCAGTCAGCTCGCCGAGCAGGGGTGGACGGTTCTCGTCGGGGCTCGCGACGCGGAGCGCGGGTCACCGAGAGGTGCTTCTTCCGTTCGACTTCTACTGGACGGTGGTTGAGCCCGACATCAAGGACGATGAACCTCAACTCGGTGTCGGAAGCCTCGGCGATGACCGTGCTGACATCTCTCAGGACGTCAAGGACGGTCTGGACGGGCTGGTGCCGGCCAGCCGCAAAGCGATGTCGTCTTCCTCTGGCGCCTGACGTTCTGGACGCACTTAACCGCGCCCCTGGCGGGCCGCTGTGGCGCGATCTATGCGAGCGGTCTACGACGTGTGGACGCTGTGGAGATCGATCACTTCCTGCGTGATCTCGAACGGAACGTTCGGCGTTACGTTGGCGTCGAACCAGGCGTCGTGCTGCTCCTGCGTCTCCCAGACCTCGGCGACGACAAAGCCTCCGGAGTCTTCGTATGACACGTGGACCAGGAAGCCCGGCTGCTTCTTGATCTGCTCGATCAGGGCGGGCGCGGACTCGTCGTACTGCGCGGCGCTCATTGCGGCACGGTGTCGTATCAGAACGGCCATTTGTGGATCCTCCTTGTAGAGACCGGAACCGTTGGCTTGCACAATCGACCCGGCCGTCGCGATCCCACGGCGGCATGGTTCGCCTGGGCGTGGATGTCAAGCCCCGCCGCGACGGCAACGACCACCCTACACCGTGCCGAGACGCGCCAGGTTGTTCTCTCTCGGAACCGCTGGCGAGCTCGCGGCGTTTCGAACGAGCCGGGGTTGGCTAGCCGAGTCCGCCGGGGGGGCGCGGCACCGTGACCACGCGCACCGAATCCCCGGGCAGGCGGATCGCTGACAGCACGGCCTCGGCGAGCAGCGAGCTGCCGGCGTACGTCGGATGCACGCCGCAGTCGCCGACGGTGCTGTTCAGCTGGGTGATCAGCCCGGCCAGGCAGGGCTTGTTGGCGTACTTGATCGACGCCAGACGAAACTGGTCAAAGCCATCCGCGACCTCGATCTTGTACGGCTGGGCCACCGCGACGACGGCACCGTTCAGCTTCTTGATGACGCCGGTGATCAGCGTGGAGGTGAAGTCGGTCGAGTAGTAGGTGACGATCGCGATCTGGCCCTTGTAGCGGCCCTGCTTGCGAATCGCCGAGAGGATCGTCTTGACGTTGCGGGCGACCGTGGTGATCGTCTTGTTCTGGTCGGCGGGGCTCAGGCAGTGGCTCGGCGTGTTCTTCTCGCAGAGGAAGATGTCGTTGGCGCCGATCATCAGCGACACCAGCCGCACGCGGGGGTGTCGGCGCAGGAAGGACACGGCGTAGCTCAGCTGCGCGCCCGAGTACTTCGTATGGAGCGGGTACAGCTTGCGATAGGCGTTCTCGCAGCCGTTGCTGAGCGTGTGAACGTTGATCAGGCTGCCCGACGTCTCGCCGGGACACGCCAGGTTCGTCACCGAGACGTGAAGCTCGTTGCCGAGATGCTCGGGATACCCCGGCAGACTCGCCGGATCGTTGTAGTCCGGCGCCGGCACGGTGTTCGGCTCCTGATAACCGAAAGTGACCGAATCACCGAGGGCCAGGTATTCGGATCCCCGCGTGACGGGAGTCGTGGGCGTGATCGTCGCCGCGACGGCGCTGGATGCCGACCAGGCGCAGACGAGCACGCCCAGCAGGAACGCGAAAGGGAGTGGGCGCCGCGGCACGGGGACATCGTACATGGGCCCTGGCGCCGAGTTGGTCGTGCCCTTGACGCTAGGAGCCGTACGGCTCGATCTCGCCTGGACGCCACGTCTTCTCAAAGAACGGCGGGAGTCGTCAGCAGCAGCTCCGGAACCCTCACGGAAGGCAACCGCCCGGGCGCCGTTACCGCATCCGGCTGACCGCCGCCGGACGGCGGATTCGGTTCAACTGACTCCAGTCGCCAGGTCTGCGGCTTCGGCTTGGAGGTCGGCGCCGAGGGCGTCGACGTCGGGCAAGATCGTCGGGTCGGCGACGAGCCCAAAGCCCAGCCTGTTCGCGTGCGAGACGACGGCGACCCGCAGCGCGTGGAGCTCGCGGATCTCCGCCATCGAATAGAGCCCGCGCACAGGTGCCTGGAGCACATGAATCGACCGGTGGGGACCGGGAACGTTGGACACGTTCAGGGCAAAGGAGCGGGGATGGGTCAGGACGTGTTCTGCGAAGTTCCGGAGGCGGGGAACGCCCACCAGCTCGCGCATCAGGGCATCGAGATACTCGGCGTCGTGGCCCTCCTTGCGAGCGACGGTGGCCCGCCTGATCGCATCGAGGCGCTCGATCGGGTCGGCGATCTCCAGCGGCAGATCCAGGCAGAAGAACGAGTCGCGGTTCCCCGCCTGCGCGTGGCCACTCGATGTCGACCCGTTGTGCAGGCTCACCGGGACCTTCACCCGGACCGACCCGATGTGGCCGTGACGCGCCTCGAGCCAGCGCCGCAGCCCGCCCGCGACGACAGTGAGCACGGCATCGTTGACCGTCGCGTGATCGGTGGCGTGAGCCACCTAGCGCAGTCGGACGAGGTCTGCCGTGGCGAAGGCCACCTCGCGGCGCGCGCTGATGTGCCCACCAAATGGCGATCGCAGCCATGGCTCTGGCGCCTCTCGGGCCGCGCTCCGCATGATCGCGAGCCGGTGGTGTGGAAGCGAGCGAGGATCTGTGCTCACCGGCGACTGCAAGGGCATATGCGTGGCCGCCGCCGGCTCTTCCTGCCACAGCACCGGGTCGGCCATCACCGGGTCGGCCATGCGCATCGCGGTCCATCCGTCCGCCAGCGCATGGTGGATGCGCCAGATCAACGCCGACCCGCCTCCGACGAGCCGCGGAACGACCTCGATGCACCACAGCGGCCGAGAGCGATCGAGCCGCTGCTCGAAGCTCCGCGCAACCGCCGCCCGCAACGCCGCCTCGTCGCACGTCCCGGCGTGATCGCGGAGGAGCACATGAGCGCTCACGTCCACCTGCCGCTCCGATCGCCAACACGCCTCACCGCCGACTGTGCTCAGACGCATGCACAACTCCGGCGCGCGAGGAAGCCGCGCTGAGATCGAAGCGCGCAACTGATCGAGATCGATGCCGCCGCCAAGCACGATCAAGTTGCACGTGTGCTCCGGCCACGGTCCCGTTCTCCAGCGCGAGAATGCTCAGATCCTCCGCTGACAGACGCCGGATCACCCGACGAGCTCCACGGCGCTCGTGACGAGTTCGGCGTTATCGCGCGCGGTCTGGCCGTCCGGCAGCACGAGAACATCCTCGAGGCCGATGCGCACGTCGTGTCCGGCGGCCGAGCCGGCAGCGACGATCTCCCAGGTGCGCGCGCCGTAGCCGTGCCAGAGCTGGGGCACTCCTGGTGGAACGAGCTCGGCGATCGCGCGTGCCTCGTCGACCCCGCCGTCGACCTCGACGAGCGCGCGCACGAGGCGGTGAGCGAACGGGCTCTGGGCGAGCGCCTCGGCGTCACTCGGGGTGGCAAGGCCGGCTTCGACGCCGATACCCGCCTGCAACGCGGCGCGGATGATCCCGGCCCAGCCGAGCTCGGAGAGGTTGACCAACACGAAGTCCGGCGGCGTGCGCCAGCGCTTGATCGCAGCAGCGCGCGCAAACGGGTCACGATCGATCGTCTCGGCTGTCGAGAGGCCGACCGGCAGGCCACGGGCGGCGGCGCGGATCGCGGCGACCGACGCGTCACACGGGGTCGCGTCGAGCGTCTGGACCCCACGAGCGTCACGAGGATGCACATGCACGGCGAACGCGCCGGAACGCCGCACCACGACAGCGTCGCGCGCGAGCTCAGCCGGGGTGAGCGGCACCGCCGGGTGCTCCGCCCGCGTGCGCGCCCCGTTCAGGCACGCCTTCACTCGCACCCCAACCACCCGCCCCCGACCGCCCGCGGCACCCATGCGAGTGCTCCCAACGACGCGCTCATCGTCCGGGATGATGACAGCGCCCTGACCCGCGACGGTCGGTGAGCGGGTCACCGGGTGAGCACCGTCCCCTGGCCGGTAGGGTTGGCATGGCATATGGCTGCCGTTGGACCATCCCTGATCGAGTTTCCCGCCGACGACCCGGACCGCGCTCGGCGCTTTTGGTCGGGTCTGCTCGGCGCCGAGCTCGAACCGCGCCGCGAACCGGAGGGCGAGGGATGGCAGACCCACGCGGGCGGACCCGAGGTCGGCGTCCACGCCCGCGGACGCGGCCCGGGTGACTCGTTCTCGTTGCCCTATTTCACCGTTGACGACCTCGTCGCCGCACTCGAGCGCGTCACCGCATGCGGCGGCACCGTGGTCCATCCCGGCGACCGCTGGGCGATCTGCCGCGACTCCGAGGGCAGCCCCTTCGGCCTGACGCTGGCCGCCGGAGGCTGACCGGTCCCGCGATCACGGTCGCACGCGATGCGATGCCGAGCCAGCCGGCTGGGTTGTCTTGTCGACAAGGGGGACCGGCGATGTGGCGCGAAGGCACGCGCAGCAGGACGAGGATGATCGGTTCATCGCTGCTTCACCGGACGCTGCTGACGGGCGCGCTCGCCGGTGCGATGGCGTGCGCGTTGGCGACAGGCGCTCCGGCGGCGACCAAGCCCGTCAACGTCGGGACGCCGTATGACAGCGGTCAGCCGGCGGTCGTGGTCGACAACGCCGGCAACGCCCTCATCGCGTGGGCCAACACCAAGGACCTCGCCGGCGCTACCAACTTCGTGCAGTACTGCGTGCTGCCCCCCAACGCCACGGCCTGCTCGCACAGCGGGACTCTGTCTCCCGCCGATGCGGCCCAGTACATCGACAACGTCCAGGTGCTCAACGAGGGCTCGACGCTCGTCATCCTCGCCGACGTCTACGGCGCCGCCGGCAATCTGGCCGCCGCTACGAACCCGGGCAGGAGTGGAAGTCGACCGACGGCGGGGCGACCTGGACCCTCGCCAACGGCGGTCGGTCGGTGACGAGCGGCATCCTGAGCGCCGGCACCGAACCGCTGAGCGCCGTGACGGTTCCAGGGGCCGGCGTGCTCGGCTACGGCCGGACACGCTCAGTAACGAGCCTGGGCACTTCGCCGCCCAGTCGGGCGCCAACGCGGGGGTGATGGGAGTCTTCGACACCCTGTTCACGAACGGTCCCCTGGGATGCAGTCAGAGCTTCGGCACCGCCTACGTCTACGGCTCGGGCAACCAGAGCCCGACGAACGACTACAACATCTCTCCTGGCCAACCGAACAGTGCCTGGAAGGTCGCGCTCGCCCAGGCCGACTGCAATGCGGAGTACGCGACCGTGGGCGGCGGCCCGAGCGGGTTCGGGATCCTCGAAGCCGACCTGGGCTTAAGCCGAGTCGTCTACCACCGCTTCGATCCGGCGACGATGAGGTTCGACTCACTCCCGACGAACGTCATCTCCGGCCATGGCGAGCTCGATCCCGCGCTGTCACAGAACGGCTCCGGCGGGATCTACGCCACCTATCTCGCGGACGGGAGCGGTGCGGTCGACCTGTCCTACAGCGCCGACGGCGGTCACAGTTTCTCGACCGCGACCCTGAACGCCAACTCGGCCAGCGCCATCAACGACGTCACCAGCGCCGTCAACGCCACCGGGCAGGGCTGGGCGAGCTGGACGGACAACGGCTCGGTGTTCGCCAGGCCGTTCCACGCCGCGGATGCGATCTCCCCCGCGACGACGAGCGGCGGCGCGACGAGCAACGGGTCGACGGTGACCCTCGATGTGACCTGCGCATCGTTCCCGTGCACGGTGACGATCGTGCTCACCGCGCCGGAGACTGTGGTCGTCGATGCCGCGAGCGTGTCGCACGCGAAGCGCAAGGCCAAGACGCTCACGCTCGGCAAGGGCACGATCACGATCAAGAGCCAGGCCGGCAAGAAGCTCACGTTCAACCTCTCCGGCGCTGCCCACACGCTCCTCAAGGGCAAGAAGGGCCACTTCAGGGTCTCCGCGTTGATCTCCACCAAGATCGAACGTCACACGACAACGCTCACGAGGACACTGACACTGACGCTCAAGCCGAGCCGACGCAAGTGAGCCGGCAGGAGGGTCGATCTGAGGTGGACCCGGGGAGCCCGCTCGGAGGTCGCACCGCCACCACCCGGGCGGCCGTTGTCGCGGGGTGGTTCTCGCGCTGAGCGTCGCCGGGCTGGCCGCGGCGTCGGTGTCCCGCTACACCCACAACGGGGCGATCGCGTTCCACAGCAACCGCACGGTCATTTCGAGATCTTCTCCGTCAGCCCGAACGGCTCGCATATCCGCCAGCTCAGACAGACTGCGCCGGGGGGTCAAGAACCTCGTCGCCGTGTATTCACCTGACGGGAAGCAGATCATCTTCGGCAGCGACCGCACCGGCCCCTACGAGCTCTATCTCGCCCGGGCGGACGGCTCTCATCCGCGCCGACTGACGACGGCGGGAGACGGCGTCTCCACTCGGTCGATAACGAAGACCCGTCCTGGAAGCCGGCTCCCTGACACAAGGGGCCTACACGTCGCGGTCGGGAATCGGCTCAGCGAGTGCAGCGCGTCCGGGGGCGGCGTCGAAGGGGTCGGCGAAGTACTGCGTCTCGTGCGTGACGAGACCGTCGGCGATCTCCATGACGCTGACCGAATGGGTGGGCACGCCGTCATAGCTGATCACGCATTCGCTCACCCACAGGCCGCCGCCGCCAAGGATCCGGCGGACCGTGAAGTGGCGTTCGGCCGGGTGCCCGCCGCGTTGCGCCTGGATCCGCGCCCGGCCTCGGAAGCGCTCGCCGGACTGCGGGTAGTCGAGAATCGCGTCGGGCGCGTAGATCGCGTGCTCGGCATCGATATCCCCACGCTCGGAGGCCTCCCAATGCTGCTGGAGCCGAGCCCGAATATCGGCATCAGGACCGCTTGCGCTGTTCATCCGTTCGCCCTCACAACTCAAGGAATGTCGCCGGCTCGCCTGCCAGATGCTACCTGAGGGCTCTCGTGCTGCGTGGTTGGTGTCCGGGAGCATCGGCTGGCCGGAACTCTTGGTTGGTTTCGCCGTTAGCAGGGACCGTGAGCTGGTCGTTGCGTGTTCGCACTGCGCTCGGGCTCGTGGCGGTGTCGTTGACGGCGAGCGTGATCGCGCCGGGGATCGGCCACCGCCGACGCAGGTATGGCTGATTGCTACCGTCGCTGACTGAACCGATGGCCGTCGCCTCTTCACCTTCTCGGCGTGATGAGCTACGTGCGTTCCTGCGCTCGCGCCGCGCGCGCCTGTCCCCCTCGGACGTCGGTTTGCCCGATGACGGCGGCCGCCGCCGGACGCCCGGTCTGCGGCGCGAGGAGCTGGCTGCGCTGGCCGGCGTTGGGGTGTCGTGGTACACGTGGCTCGAGCAGGGCCGTGACATCCATCCCTCCCCCGATGTGCTCGACGCCGTGGCGCGGGCGTTGCGACTGGACGCCGCGGAGCGAGCGACGCTGTTTGCGCTGGCACGCACCGAGCTGCCGCTGCCCGACGACTCGGCCGTCGCGCCGCAGGAGGATGCGGACGACGCGCGGGCGCTGCTCGCGTCGTTGGTGCAGGCGCTTCACCCGGCCCCGGCGTACCTGCTCGGGCCGATGACGGAGATCTTGGCCTGGAATCCCGCGGCCTCGGCGATTCTCGGCTCGCCGGATCACCTGCCCGCCCAGCGCCGGTCGCTGCTGTGGATGCTCCTCGTCGATCCCGGCGCGGGGCGGTTGCGCCCGGGACGCGAGGGCACCGCCCGCAACATGGTGGCGCGATTTCGCAGCGAGTACGCGCGCCACGCCGGCGAGCCCGCGTACGAGAAGTTCATCGCCGAGCTGGGCGAGCGCAGCGAGTGGTTCGCGCAATGGTGGGGCGAGCATGAGGTCAACGACACCCAGCGCGGTACGAAGACGATCGAGCATCCGACGCTGGGCACGCTGCGCCTGCACCATGCGCAGACGGTGCCAACCGGAGCGCCTGACCTCCGGCTCACCGTCTACGCGCCCGCAGACCCAGCCACCCGCGCTGCGCTCGCGACGCTTGCGCCTCCCTCCGGCTAGTGCTCGACGGCGGCCATCGGGTCGCCGACCTGGATGGCCTCGTCGAGCCGCCACATGTCGTCCGAGTCGAGCTCGACGTCGGCCGCCGCGAGGTTCTCCTCAAGGTGGCGGAGCGAGCTGGTACCGGGAATCAGCAACGTGCGATCTGAGTGGTGCAGCAACCACGCGAGCGCGATCTGGGATGGTGTCGCACCCCGCCGCGCCGCCACGTCCGCGATCGCCGGGTCGGCCGCCAGTTGCCCGGGACCCCCCGCGAACGCCGAGCCCAGCGGGAAGAACGGCACGAACGCCAGCTCGCGCTCCTCGCACAGCGCCAGCTCGTCCTCCTCGGCACGGTTGACGACGCTGAAGGCATTCTGCACGCAGGCGATGTCGACGAGCTCGATTGCTCGGCGGACGGTGTCGGCCGAGGCGTTGGAGATCCCGATCAGGTCGAGCTTGCCCTCCGCGCGAAGATCCTCCAACGCACCCAGCTGCTCGGGCAACCGACCGTCGGGGTCATGCTCGTCGAAGAGGCGCAGGTTGACGAGATCGATTCGCTCGAGCGCCAGCGTGCGGAGGTTGTCCTCGACACCGGAGCGCAGCTCGCCCGGTGACTGGGCGGGCAGCCAGCCGCCGGCAGCGTCGCGGCGGCCGCCGACCTTGGTGACGAGCTTGAGATCCTGCGGATACGGATAGAGCGTCTCGCGGATCAGCTCGTTGACCACGTCCGGCCCGTAGAACTGCGAGGTGTCGATGTGGTCGACGCCCAGCTCGACGGCGCGGCGCAGAACAGCGCGGGCACCCTCGGGATCGTGTGGCGGTCCGAACACCCCGGGACCGGCGAGCTGCATCGCGCCGAAGCCGATGCGGTTGACGGGCTTGTTGCCCAGGAATGATGTCTTGTCCATGCCCCCAAGGCTCCCCCGTCGGGGTCCATCTGACAAGAAGTGTGGCGATCCTGGGACCGCCACCACCAGGCTCAGATTTCGGAGGTCCCAACCGCGGTTCAGGGGTCGCTCGTCCACAGCGGGTCGGCCCGACGCCGCTGGGCGTCAGGCCGACCCCGCGGACCGAAGGTGCTACCCGTTCCGGCGGCGATTGGCGAACAGCGGCTCCATGGTCGGCACCGTGCTGTCGCAGGCATGGGCCAGGCACGGCAGGCCGAATGCCGACTCGAACGTCCGGAGCAGCGAGTAGTGGTTGTAGGCCGTGTTGTCAGTGACGTGGCCCGGTCCATGGTTGGTGATCACGATCGTCACCACATGTCCACCGCCCGGATCGGCGCCACAGCAACCGGTTCCCAGCTGCCCCTGGTCGCTGTAGTCGTCCTCGTCCCACGTGATGACGATGGCGTTATTGCCTCTTCTCCACGTGCGCGAGTCCATGATCGCGCCGACGGTCGTCCCGACGTACTGATCGCCGGCCGCAATCAGGCCATTCGTGTCGGAGCAGCCCCCCGTGCCGTGCATGTCGTGACACTGATCCGGGACGACGAGGCTGTAGGTCGGCAGGTGTCCGGTAAGGAGATCCACGCCCAGCTGGTTGTCAGGGACCATCTGCGACAGGGCGTTCTGAGTACCCGTGAAGTTGATGAACGGGTTGTGCTTGGACGCGTAGAGCGCGTTGCTGTTGCTCGGCCATTTGAACGTGTACGGCCCGTTGGCGTTGGGGCCGCTGGTCACGACCTGGCTCGGATCGACGTAGGGGAGGTTCTGGAAGTAGCCCTTCCAGGACTTGCCCGCGGCGGTCAACTGGTCGGCCAGCGACTGGGCGCTGACCGTGTGGTCGACCGTCGTCCCAGCACAGTTCGGGTCGGAATTGGCGAGCGCCGGCGTGCAGTAGAACTGGTTGTCATCCTGGATGCCGAAGTACGAGCCGCCGATGTTGGCCACATAGTTCGGCTCGCTCGGATGCGTGACTCCGAAGTAGTTCGTGGCGAGGCCGTACCGGCCGGCGAGGGCATTGATGTTCGGGGCCAGGGAGTTGCCGATGATCGTGCCATAGCTGGTGTTTTCCATCATGATCTCGACGATGTGCCGGTAATGGGGTACCGCCGCGTCTGATTTCACCTTGTCGCGCGATTGTCTCGCGGACACGACGCTCGGAACCACCGCGCATGCGACACCGACAAGCGCCATCAGTCCTATGACGACTCGCTTCAACCTCATGTTCTCCGTCTTCCTTTCCTCGGGTGGGCCACCGTACCGAGGGCGAGACGCCATCCGGTTACCAGGATGAGAACGGCAGGACGATCGATGCGGCGGCCCCGCCGGGCGGCGGCTAGGCTTAGGCCATGGCCGACAGCATCCGGATCGAGCGGGGGTGGATCATCGTCGACGGCACGCGGCAGGACGACGGCACGATCAAGCTCGGGACCGGCGGCGAGATGCGCTTCAGCCCGTTCGACGCGATGTCGCAGCGCGGGGACACACCGATCACCTGGGGCAACATCCTCACGGCGTCGGTGCAGCGGCTGGCGTTCTGGCGCCGCTAGAGGCGGCCGGCGTCCGGCACGTCGCTGCTCAGAACGAGCGGCTGCGTCTGCTCGGACCGCTGCGGCGGCCGCCGGCGCCGCGCGAGCGCCGGTAGATCCAGACGACCAGCATCGAGAAGACGATCGACAGCAGGATGCCGGCGCCGTGGCGGTGCAGCACGTACCACGAGAAGAGGCCGGCAATGAACGTGCCGCAGACTCCGACGAGCGCCGTCATGCCGATTCCCATCGGGTCCGGCCCGGGCAGTAGAAGGCGCGCGAGGTCCTCGGCATCGAGCGCCCGCGCGATGCCGAACCGCGGAACGGGATTGCTCCCGGGGTGGGAGCCTGACGCCGTGTCATCGAACAGCTCCGCGAGCGTCGCCGGACCACGAACCGGGCGCGACCGGCCGTGGCCGGCGAGCCAGGCGCTCGCCTCCTGGGCAGAGAAGGAGATGAACTCGATATCGGCGAGACACCGGCCGGGCCGGCGCGCCGCGGGGTGAAGCCGTCCGAGGGGCTCGTTGGTGGTGATCAAGAGCAGCGGGTTTGTGCCCTGGCCGAGCAGTCCGTCGGCGACGTTGAGCAGCCGCGAGAGGGCCTGGCCGATGACCGCGCGGGCATCGGCGGCGATCAGCTCGCCGGCGTCCTCGAGGATGACCAGACGCCAGCGGTCCCCATCGTCGTCCCAGCTGAGCACGTCGAGCATGTAGGCGCCACCCCGGCCGAGCAGCTCCTCCGGGTCCATGCGCCGGCCCCCCTCCGGTGACCGCGTCGCCATCAGCTGCTCGACCCGGGGGGCGGACGGTCGCGGGGTAATTCTCGGCGATCGACGGGAAGCCCGGCGCCTCGATCTCACGGTGGCGCACCTCGCCGCCGCCGGAGTCATCGCGCATCCAGAAGGCGACCGAGATCCGGTCTGGCAGCCGGGGCTTGCTGTGCAGCCGGTCGTTGCCGGCTCGTCTGCGCAAGGCGAGATCGGTAAGGATTATCCAGTGGACCGACCATCGCCAGGCGATCCGTGACCCGCGCGCGCGGGCTGAGGCGCCGCGAGTTGCTCGCCGGCGGGGCCGCCGGTGCCGTTGCCGCCGCCCTCGGCGATCCGGCTGCCTCGACGGCCGCAACGACGCAGCGCCGAGCGACCCGGACCTTCGACGTAGCGGTCATCGGCGCCGGCCTCGCCGGACTCATCGCCGCGCACGAGGTCCGTGCCGCAGGGCGCTCGGTGATCGTGATCGAGGCGCGCCGGCGCGTGGGTGGGCGAACCTACGACGTCCCGCTCGGCCGCGGCAAGGTGGCGGAGCTCGGCGGGCAGTGGACCGGGCCCGGACAGAACAAGGTGATGGGTCTCGCGCGTGCGATGGGCGTGGCGATGTTCCCGTCGTACGCGAGCGGCAACAGCGTCTATTACCGCGCCGGGCACCTGCACACCTACGGCGGGGCCGTCCCGCCCGCGGCACCGGCGGCGCTGGCGGAGCTCGAGCGGGCGATCATCGCGCTCAACCAGCTGGCCGCCTCGGTACCCGCCGCCACGCCGTGGCGAGCCCACGGAGCGGACGGCTGGGATGAGCAGACGATCGCGAGCTGGGCCGCCGCTCGGCTGCAGACCGCGGAGGCACGCGATCTGATCGCTCTGGCGATCCGCGGCGTCTACGGCGAGGAGCCCACCGCGGTCTCGCTGCTCGATCTGCTCGCCGCGATCACCGGGGTCGGCGGGGACATCAACACGCTGATCGGGTCGGCGCAGAGCATTCGCTTCGTGGGCGGACCGCAGCAGCTGTCGATCAAGCTCGCGCGCCGGCTCGGAGCCGCTGTGCGGCTCGGCGAGCCGGTGATCGAGGTCGACTGGCCTAACGAGGTCACGCTGCGGACGCCGACGTCCACCTATCGGGCGCGGCGGGCAATCCTCACGCTACCCAAGCCGCTCATCGGACGGCTGCTCTATTCGCCGGCACTCCCGCCGGCCCACGACCAGATCCTGCAGCGCCAGCCGATGGGATCGGTGGTGAAGGTCAACGCCGTCTACCCGGAACCGTTCTGGCGGGCGGATGGCCTCAGCGGCGCCGCGACCTCCGACACCGGCCCGATTCGGATCGCGTATGACAACTCGCCCCCGGACGGGAAGCCCGGAGTCCTCGTCGGCTTCATGGAGGGGGACGACAGCCGCCGCTTCTACGGACAGTCCGCGGCCGCGCGCAAGCGAGCCGCCCTCGACGCGTTCGCCCGCTACTTCGGCGAGCGGGCGCGGCACCCGATCGCCTATTTCGACCTCGCGTGGGCGCACGAGACCTACACCCGCGGCGCCTATGGCAGCTACAACCCTCCCGGCGTGCTGACCTCGCTGGGCGACGCAGCGGTCGCACCGGTCGGCCCGCTGCACTTCGCCGGGGCCGACACATCCCCGCTGTGGCCGGGATACATGGACGGCGCCATCCGCTCCGGGGAGCGCGCGGCCCGCGAGGCGCTCGCCCGCCTGTAGCGACGACGGCAACCGATCGCCGGCCACAACCGTCGGCGAGGGCGCCGCGGGGCGGCGGCGCTCGGCCGCCGCCCCGGGGTGAACGTCAGCGTCCGATGCCCGGGAGGACTCGGGTGTGCTCGCGCTGGACAGCCTGGAGCTGATCCGGGTTGAGCCCAAGCAGGGTCAGGATCGTCGGCGCGACCTGGGTGGTCTTCACCCAGGCGCCCGACACGCGCGGCTTGAGGCCGGGCGCGTAGACCAGGATCGGTACGTCACGGTCGCCAGGGTTGCTGCCGCCGTGCTCGGCGATCTTCGTCCCGCCGGTGTAGACGACGCCGACCTGGACGCGGCCGAACACGTCCGGATGACGTGGGTCCGAGATCGGCACCCGGAAGTAACGAGCCACCTGGCGCCCGGCGTAGATCCTCGCCAAGCCGGAGTGGGCCAGTGTCCGCGTGCCGCCACCATAGGTGACGCCCGTCGCGGAGTTGTTCCACAGGTAGTTCTTGACGAAGTCCGCCGCGGCCTGCGAGCGGTCGGACAGATAGCTCTGCCAGAGATCGTCGTCGGTACCGGCGACGATCAGATTGCCGGCGCCAGGATGCGCCGCGGTCCAGGCAGCGTTGATGGCATCGATGATCGGGCCGTCCTTGATCCGGGTGAGCTGGTTGGGATTCTGCGGCGACTGGCCGTGCTTGGCCGTGATGATGATCGCGGTCGAGCCGGCCAGGCCCTGACTCTGGATCTCGTTGTCCATCGCAGCGAGCTGGTTGTTGACCCAGTCGAGCGCGCTGGTCAGGAGCGGTCCGGGGGTGGTCGTGCCGGGCAGATACCCGCCGGGCAGCACGGGCCCACCGATCACGGCCTCCGACTGCAGGAGCTTCTCGGCCGTCGAGACGGTCTGGAAGTTCATGCCGAAGATGGCCGGGGTGCCTACCGTTGCGGTCCCGCTGTGGTCGTAGCCGTCGATCTCGTTGAGGATCGCCTTGACCTTGTAGGAGTCGTACTGCCGGGTCGCGGCGTTGTCGCCGGTCCAGCTGATGCCGCCGGGGTACGGAGTCCCGTTCGGCTCGATCGCGTTCGAGTCGATCTCAGGAGTGAACAGGTCGTCGATCCCACTCCCCGACGGGCCGTTGAACGACTCGTACACCGGATGCTTGTCCGACCAGGCTGTCCGCAGCCCGGCGGCCTTGGCGACCTCGAAGATCGTGTTGACCTTGAGGTAGGAATGGGGCCAGATCGACTGGCACGTCGTGGCGTCGACGGGGAACGTCGCCGGGTTGAGGACCGTCTGCGGATTGCCCGTCATCTGCATGATCTTGCTCGGGTCGCTCTCAAGACCCGGGATGCCCTGCCCGGCGTCGAGCCGAGTCACGTCGAGGTCATCGGGGGAGTCGTAGATGACGTCGCCGCCGGTCGGACCCGTGCAGTTCGTCGTGCCGGCCTCGAAGACGTTGTGGTTGTACTCGACGTCGTAGTAGACGCCGGTGGCCCGAGGGTCGCCTCCGGTCATGAGGGCGGTTCCGCCCGGATCGGAGTCCGACGGAACGACCGTATGGGCGTTCTTGTACTCCGCGCCGCCGGCGACGAGCTTGGCCAGCTCGGAACCGGGATGGGTCGCGGCATACCAGGCGAGGTCCGACTGGTGCAGGCCGTCGACCGAGATCAGCAGCACATGCTTGATCTGCTGCCGTTGATGATGGTCGCGGTTCCCTCGACCGTGATGATCGTGCCCGGAGGCGACGCCTATCGGGATGCCGATGGCGAGGGCTCCGGTGGCCACGGCGGCGAATGCCGCGGGCCTAAAACGTGCACGCATTGTCAACTCCTTATTCGGGTTCGCCCACCCTTATACGAGGACTCGGCGGCTCAGGCGTTAACCCGGTGTGAACAGGGTTCGCCGTTGGTGCGCCAGCGACACGCTCAGGTCGTGCGGACGGCAACGAGCCGCGCGCCGGTCGCCGGCAGGCGCCCCTCGGCGATCAACTCGACCTCCGCATCGTGGAGGCTGGGGCGGAGCTCCCAGCGGTGCAGGTAGGGCCCTCGGACCGGCTCCCCGACGACGAACCAGGGTCGAAGGGCGGCGCAGATCCGCTCGAGCGGATGGAGGTGCGCGACGAGATGCCCGAGCAGCTCGCCGGCGTCGCGGCCGTGCGCCTCCCCGGCGCCGAGCGCCCGTCGCTGGGCCAGCCACCAGTCCATCGCGCGCACGTCGTAGCGCGCGATGTCGAGCTCGTCGATGACCAGCCGCCCGCCGGGCGCGATGAGACCCGCGAGGTGCGCACACGACGTCTCGAGCGGATCGACGTGATGGAGCGAGACGACAGCGACCGCGGCGTCGAACGACCCGCCGGCGTCGAGCAGGGCGCGCGGCTCCACCCCGCTGTCCGGCTCGGCGGCCGGATCGATCGCGGTGACGTCGTAACCGGCGTCTCTCAGCGCGGCGGCGAGCTCGCCGCTGCCGGCGCCGATCTCGAGCACGCGGCAGGGCGGCTCGGGGAGCGAGGCGCGAATGAAGGCAAGAATGTCAGGGGTGAGCATCCCTCCCATGATGGCGGGAGCGGGGTCCGGGAGGGCATTCTGCGCCGGTACGCGCCGAGAAGGTTTAGGCTGACTCCATGGTCAGCGATCCCGACCGAGCCAACGTCTTCAGCATTGTGCTCGCGGGGGGTGAGGGCAAGCGGCTGTCGCCGCTCACGCTCGATCGCGCCAAGCCGGCCGTGCCGTTCGGCGGCAACTACCGGCTCGTCGACTTCGCGCTGTCGAATCTCGTCAACGCGAGCTACCGGCGGATCGTCGTGCTCACGCAGTACAAGAGCCACTCACTCGACCGCCACATCACGACGACGTGGCGGCTATCGCCGCTGCTCGGAAGCTACGTCGCACCGGTGCCGGCGCAGATGCGGCGCGGGCCGTACTGGTTCCAGGGATCAGCCGACGCGATCTACCAGAACCTCAATCTGCTGCGCGACGAGCGTCCGGACATCGTCATCGTGTTCGGGGCCGATCACATCTACCGCATGGACCCGCAGCAGCTCGTGCGCCGCCACATCGAGACCGAGGCCGCGGTCACGGTGGCCGCGCTCCGGGTCCCGATCGAGCAGGCCGATCAGTTCGGCGTGATCGAGACCGCCGCCGACGGGCACACGATCACTGCGTTTCACGAGAAGCCCAAGACCGCGAAGGGGCTCCCCGACGCGCCTGACCAGGTGTACGCCTCGATGGGCAACTACGTCTTCACCGCCGACACGCTCACCGAGGTCGTCACGCTCGACGCCGAGTCGCGCGACAGCGTCCACGACATGGGCGGGAGCATCATCCCGATGCTCGTCGGTTCCGGCTCGGCTCACGTCTATGACTTCAGCCGTAACGAGGTGCCCGGCGCGACCGAGCGCGACCGCGGCTACTGGCGCGACGTCGGGACGCTCGACGCCTTCTACGACGCCCACATGGACCTGATCTCCGTGCACCCCGTGTTCAACCTCTACAACACCAAGTGGCCGATCCTCACCTTGCCCGAGCCGTATCCGCCGGCCAAGTTCGTGTTCGCCGACGACGGCCGCACGGGCCATGCGCTCGACTCGATGGTCTGCTCAGGGGTGATCATCTCCGGCGGGACCGTGCGACGATCGGTCCTCTCCCCCGCCGTCCGCGTCGAGCCGGCCGCCGAGGTCGACAGCTCGGTGCTGTTCGCCGGGGTCCACGTCGGGGAACGCGCCGTCGTACGCAACGCCATCGTCGACAAGGACGTCATCATCGAGCCGGGCGCCGAGATCGGCGTCGATCCCGAGGCCGATCGGGAACGCTTCACCGTGTCCGAGGGCGGCGTCGTCGTGATCCCCAAGGGCGTGCGCGTCGAGGCCGGCGTGCCGACGTAGCGGATGCACGTCTCCCTGCTCACGCGCGAGTACCCGCCCGATGTGTACGGCGGGGCCGGCGTCCACGTCGAGTACCTCGCGCGCGAGCTGAAGTCACGGGTCGAGCTGTCGGTCCACTGCTGGGGCGCCGACCGCGACGATCCGACCGTCCATGCCTATCGGCCCTGGGAGGCGCTCAACGGCGGCGCGCCCCACCTCGCCGCGTTGCAGACCGTCTCGATCGACCTGCTCATGGCCGCCGACGTCGAGGGGTCCGACATCGTCCACAGCCACACGTGGTACGCCCAGTTCGGCGGTCACCTCGCGAAGCTGATCGACGGCACACCCCACGTCACGACCGTGCATTCGCTCGAACCGCTGCGTCCCTGGAAGGCCGAGCAGCTCGGCGGCGGATACCAGCTCTCGAGCTTCTGCGAGCAGACCGCACTCGAGAACGCCGACGCGGTGATCGCCGTCTCGGAGGGCTCCAAGCGGGACATCCTCAGGGCGTACCCGGCGATCGACGAGCGGCGCGTGCACGTCATCTACAACGGCATCGACACGACCGAGTACACGCCTGAGCGCGGCAGCGATGTGCTCGAGCGCCACGGCATCGACCCGGACCGGCCCTCGGTCGTGTTCGTCGGGCGCATCACCCGGCAGAAGGGCGTGCCACTGCTCCTGCGAGCGGCGGCCGAATTCGATCCCGCCGCCCAGCTCGTCCTCTGCGCCGGCGCCCCCGACACCGCCGAGATCGGCGCTGAGGTCGCGGCCGGCGTCGACCGCCTCCAGGCCGCTCGGGATGGCGTCGTCTGGATCGACGAGATGCTGCCCAAGCGCGACGTGATCCAGTTGCTCAGCCGGGCGACCGTGTTCGCGTGCCCCTCCATCTACGAGCCGCTCGGGATCGTCAACCTCGAGGCGATGGCGTGCGAGACCGCAGTCGTGGCGAGCGCCACCGGCGGGATTGTCGAGGTCGTGGCCGACGGAGAGACCGGCTTCCTCGTGCCCCTCGAGCAGCTGCCCGATTCGATCGACCCGGCCGACCCTGACGCCTTTGCGTCGGTTTTCGCCGACCGGGTCAACGCGCTCGTCGCCGACGCGTCGCTGGCCGCTGAGATGGGACGGGCGGGGCGCCGTCGGGTCGCCGAGCATTTCGCCTGGCCGGCGATCGCCGAGCAGACGGTGGCCGTGTATGAGCAGGTCAGGCGTGCGGCGCCGGCACTTGGATAGCGGCGACGGTGAGTAGCGCCGCCGTCTCGAGCTCGCGCCTCGCGCGGCAGAACGCGTCGACGACGACCGGGTCGAACTGGGACCCGGCGCAGCTGCGCAACTCTGCCTCGGCGTCTTCCGGTTCCCGCGGCCGGTTGTAGGGTCGCTGCTCGATCATCGCGTCGTAGGCGTCGCACACGCAGATGATGCGCGCGCCGAGCGGGATCGCGGTGCCGACGAGCCGATCCGGATAGCCGTTCCCGTCGAAGCGCTCGTGCGAGGAGCGTACGAGACGGGCGACGGGAGCGAGCGCCGGAGCCGCGGCGAGGATGCGCTCGCCGATGACCGGATGCCGCCGGATGAACGCCCATTCGTCGGGGTCGAGCGTCGTCGGCTTGTTGAGGATCGCGTCCGGTATCGCGAGCTTGCCGATGTCATGCAGCGCCCCGGCGCGACGGACGAGCTCGACCTCGGGCCCCTCGAGCCCGAGCCGGCGTGCGGTGATCGCGGCGAGCTTGGCGACACCACTGAGATGAGACCCGATGCCGGGGGCGCGTTCAGCGAGAGCCCGCACGAGCACATCGGTGCTCTGGCTGCCGGCTGACGTCCGGCCGTGTTGCTTCTCGCTGTACATCCGCTGATCGGCGAGAGCGAGCGCGGCCGTCGCCGTCCCCGCCTCGAGGGGCAGGGTCGCGACCCCGCACGAGCATCCGACCGAGAACCCGTCTCCGGACTCGGTGAGCGCCGACACCGCCGCGTCGAGAATCGCCTGGTGAACCTCGGGCCCGGAATCGACGAGTACGCAGAACTCGTCGCCTCCGAGGCGGTAGGCGCGGCCACGCTCCTGCACGGCCGTGGCCAGCCTCCCCCCGAGGCGCCGCAGCAGTGCGTCCCCGGCGAGATGTCCGAAGAGGTCGTTGTAGCTCTTGAAGCCGTCGAGATCGAAGATCGCGAGCAGCCACGGGGTGCGACCCCGGCGGTGTTCCATCCGCTCCTCGAGGTCGTCCATCAGCGCTCGCCGGTTGGCCAGCCCCGTCAGGCTGTCGGTGAGGGCGTGCTCCTGGGATGCGTGAAGCATGCGCTGGTTCTGGCGGAAGGTCACGTACAGGCGCACGCCGATCGCCGCCAGCGAAGCTCCGCTGAGGACGACCGCTAGCCCATTCATCGGACTCGAGCGGACGGCACCGTAGATGAGCACGCCGAGGGCGAGGCCCGCAAAGGCGAGTGGCAGGAGGATGGTCTGCGTGCCCTGGCCCCGGCGTCCGAAGGACGGCTCGCTCTCCGGCACCCACGCCGCCGCGGCGAGCAGCGCGATGCCACCCCACCAGCCGGCGTCATAGACCCCGCCGGACACGTATGTCCCGTTCGCGCTCTGCACGAGGTAAAGACTGTCGGCTGCCCAGAACAGCACGATGCCGGCGCCGAGCAGCACCCACGTCGATGTCAGGCGCCACCCGGAGAGCCCGATCGCGCCGACGAGCATGCCGAGGACCAGGAGGTCACCGATCGGATAGGCGAGGTTCGTCGCAACCTGCGACGCCGTTCCCCCCACCGTGTGCAGGAGCGGGTCGAACACGACCGCGGCGCTGAGGCCGGCGATCGCGAACGCGGCCGCGAGGGCGTCGATCCACGCCGTCGTGGCCATGCCCCGCACGCGCCGGCGCGCGAGCAGCATGATGCCGACGAAGACGAGCGGCGGAAAGCCGAGGTAGCCGAGGTCCGCCCACGACGGCGCCGGCACCTGGTGCAGGTTCCAGAGCACGAAGGTGAAGTAGATCTCGCCCGCCGTCCACGACGCACAGCCGAGGCCGATGAGCAGCCAGGCCGCCCGCTCACGCCGGTCCCCGAGGCCACGCCAGATGCACATCGCCGAGGCGAGCGCGAGCACGACGTCGTGGCCGGCTCGGCCGAAGACGAACGGGCGCCACGTGGGGACGAGCACGACATGGAATTCGTACGCGACGAGCCACGCGGCACACAGCGCCAGCAGCAGACGTCCGACGCGCTCCGGCGCGGACCGGCCACGGACCTCCGAGGAAGCGTCGATTACCACGGGACCGGACTCCATCCGAACAGGCATCGGCAGACCGGCGGGAGTCCCTCTCCGTAGTTGCCCGCAATACGCGTTGCGGAGCGTGCCGTGTTCCGCCTCGGATTGAACTGATGGCCGGCGAGAGAGAATGTGAGGCGCCGACGCGCAGACGCGGCGGGAGATCATCGACAGGAAGGAGCGCCACATGCCAGCCAAGGGAGCTGCGGAATGGAAGGGCGATCTGAAGGGCGGAGCAGGGACGTTCACGGCAGGGGACTCGATCAGCGGTGACTACTCGTTCGGGTCGCGGTTCGAGGACGGCCCCGGGGCCAACCCCGAGCAACTGATCGCCGGCGCGCACGCGGCGTGCTTCTCGATGGCGCTCTCGGGGGCGCTGGCCGACGCCGGAACGCCGGTCGACTCGGTCAAGACCGATGCGACGGTCACACTGCGCTTCGTCGACGGCGCGCCGACGATCACCAAGATCGACCTCGTCACCGTCGGCTCCGTGCCCGGCATCGACGCCGCCGCCTTCCAGGCTGCCGCTGAGGGGGCGAAGGCGAACTGTCCGGTGAGCAGGGCGCTCGCCGGGGTCGGCGAGATCACGCTCAGCGCCTCGCTCGCCTGAGCTCAGCTGTGTCCCGCGCGCGCTGACGGTCCCGCGCGCGCCGTGGACGTTAGGCGACCGGGTCGTCCTCTCCGAGCGGCTCGGTCGCCGCAATCACGCTCGCGGAGATGACGAGCCCGAACGCCGCCCGGGCCTGCTCGACACCCGCGTCGACCATGCTCTCGGCGGCGGCGAGGAGCTCGTCCACCCGCGCGAGCACCGGCCCGACGGCGCCGGGCTCGGGGTCGCGGCACGCCGCCCGCGCGAGCGAGACGAAGGGCAGGATCCGGGCCGGATCGACGGGCGGCCCGGAGGCGATCGCGGCGGCGAAGGCCATCATCACGTAGCCGTTGACGCGGGTGAGGCGTCCGCTCACGCGGCGGGTCTGGGGCACCCGCGGCGGCTTGGGCGCGGCCAGCGGCCGCTGCTCGAGCGCAGCGAGCATCGTCCCGCCGACGAGCGCGCGCCGGTCCTCGTCGTCGAGGCCCGCGTAGGCGGCGAGTCGCAGCGCGGTGTACAGACCACCGAAGGTCCGCCCGTACGGCACGTCGGAGGCAAACACGATGCGCTCGGCGGGAACGCGTGCAAACAGCTCGAGCTGGTCGAAGACCGAGAAGGTCGAGGTGTCGTAGAGGACGCTCGGGTGGCCGCCGAGCCGGGCCGCGAATACGCCCTGATCGGCGATCCCGGCGTGCGCGAGGACCACGACGACGTCCGGGAAACGCAGCGCGAGCTCCGCGAGCGGCTCCATCGGCGGCATCCCGCGGCCGGCGTGGACGAGGATGGGGACGCGCGCCTCGTCGGCGACGCGCCAGATCGCCTCGGCGGCGGCATTCCCGAAGCCAAACGCCTGCGCGCGGGGATGGAGCTTGATGCCCCGAGCACCGAGCGCGAGGCATCGCTCCGCCTCCTTGACCGGCTCCTGCGCGGGATCGAGCCGGCAGTAGGGGAACAGCCGGCCGTCGGCCTCGCGCGCCCACGCGAGCACCCGGTCGTTCGGGACCCGGTACGCGGGATGGCGCTCGGGATCGTGGAGCGGAAACGTGCAGGCGCGGGCGTCCGGAGCCACCTCATCGAGCGCCCGCAGCAACTCCGCCGGCGTCAGTGATTGACCGTCCTCGTCGAGACCGAGGTGGGTGTGGGCGTCGATCACCCCGGCGTCGTCCGGCAGCAGCTCCCGCAGCTCGGAGGCAAGGGAGGCGTAGGCGGCGGCGGCGTCCACGGCTCCATCCTTCCAGACTCGCGATGCATGACAATGCGGCAGCCGATCATCCGGAAGAGAATCGAGGACGCTGACGTGACGCGAGGGCCAGGAGAACCGACGGCGGCATCGCCGCGCATTGCAACGGGGCGCGCCGCCGCGCGGACGGGTACGACGCGGACACGCCGGATGCACGCCGCCATCGCGCTCGCGCTCAGCGCACTCATGATCGGTCTCTTCGCCCCGTCGGCGCTCGCCCGCGACGCCGTCGTGATGTCGTTCGACGGCACGCCGATCCATCTGCACTTCTTCCCCGCCGCCGGACTGAAGCCAGGCCAGCGAGCCCCCACGGTGATGGAGGGCCCGGGCTGGGGTGGCAAGGGCGCGACGAGCCCGCTTGGCCCGACGGCGGCAGGTCTCGGGGTCGTCGGCCTCGGTGCCCTGCACAACAGCGGCTACAACATCCTCACCTGGGACCCGCGTGGATTCGGCGCCTCCGGCGGCCTCGCCGAGATCGACAGCGCCCAGTACGAGGGACGTGACGTCTCCGCGCTCATCACGTGGCTCTCGCAGCAGCCCGAGGCGCAGCTCGACAGGCCGGGCGATCCGCGAGTCGGCATGGTCGGCGGCTCCTACGGCGGGGGGATCCAGCTTGTCGCGGCGGCGATCGACCACCGCATCGACGCGATCGTGCCCGATATCGCATGGCACTCGCAGTCGACGAGCCTGTACAAGGCGGACACGATCAAGATCGGCTGGTCGACGCTGCTCGAGCTCGCGGCCGGCGCCGCCGGACAGCGCAACGACCCGGAGATCGCGGCCGCCTATCAGGAGGGCCTCCAGAGCAACGCCCTCAGCCCGACGGCGGTCCGCTACTTCGCCACCCGCGGCCCCGGCGAGCTCGTCGGCAGGATCCGCGCGCCGACGCTGCTCATCCAGGGCACCGTCGACACGCTGTTCACGCTCCAGGAGGCGGTCACCAACTACGAGATGCTGCGCGCCCATCACGTGCCGACGAAGATGCTGTGGTTCTGCGGCGGGCACGGCGTCTGCCTGACGAATCCCGGGAACACGAGCCGCATCCAGAGCGACACGCTCCACTGGCTCGCGCGTTATCTCAAGCGGCAGACGTCCGTGCACACCGGGCCCGGCTTCGAATGGCTCGACCAGAACGGTCGCTCCTACAGCAGCTCGCACTACCCGGCGCCCCCGAGCGCGACCCTCCACGTCTCCGGCGCCGGTGCGCTGGAGCTGCTCACAACCGGCGGCTCGGGCCCCTACCCCGGGCCGTTCCCGGGGGCCGGCGGCCTCGGGTCGGAGGTGGCGATCGCCACGCCGTCGAAAGCGAGCCACGCCGTCAACGTGCGCTTCACCGCGCGTCGACGCACGCTCATACTCGGGGCGCCGCGGCTCAGCCTCACCTACCACGGGGTCGCGCCGGGCAAGCCGGCCCGCGTGCTCGCGCAGATCGTCGACGACGCGACCGGCAAGGTGCTCGGCAACCAGATCACGCCGATCGACGTCGTGCTCGACGGTCACCGGCACACGACGTCCGTCTCGCTCGAGATCGTCGTCGCCGCCGTCCACCCCGGCTCGCACCTGACCCTCCAGATCGTCGCCCAGAGCAGCCTCTACAACACCCACCCGGCCGGCGGCTCGGTCACCTTCTCGAAGATCGGGCTCGCGCTGCCGACGGTGCGCGTCGGCTGATCAGGGGGCACAGACGACGGACATCGGCACCGCGAGTGCATGCGCGCGGACGGGATCAGGGGCTTCCCGGACCCGACCCTGACCCCACCGAGCAGCCCGGCCGGATACAGCATCGTGATGGGGCGAGGGGGCGTGTTCCTCGCCGTCCCAGAGACGATCACCGTTGCCTCGCCGTCCCAGATACGATCAACGTTGCCTCGCCGGCGTTCAAGCAGCGCGCCGCGGTCTGCAAGTTCGGCCGCTGACCGGGCCCGTCGCAGGACACTCGTCCAGGGCCCCTGAAGACGGGTGGGCGCAGGGATATACTCGCGCCGCTTCTCGACGAAAGGGACCGGTCATGAGGGCACATCTCCCCGTAGGACGACGGTGGGCATCCGCAGCGCTGGCCGCGACCGCGCTGCTGCCGCTCGCGACCGCCCCGGCGGCAACCGCGGCGCCGCAGGGAGCGGCCCGGGCCCGTGCGGCGGCGTTCACGCCGGCGCCGAACGGCCGCGGCACCAGGGGCGTCGGCATCCGCTACACCGCCGCCACCGTCGTCATCCCGACGGGACTCGCCCGGACGAAGCTGCGATCGGTCTCGGCCGACGGCGCGACGTACACGTTCACCTCGTCGAGCGGCCCCCTCGCGCGACTGAAGACGGGCAGCGTCATGCTGCTGCAGGGCCTCGCAGTTCGGCGCGTGCAGAGCGTCGCGCACAAGCCGTCGGGCCTCGTCGTCGTGACGATCCCCGCGGCGATCACCGACCTGCTGAGCAACGGCACGCTGTCGTGGGGGAACACCCCGATCAACTTCGCCAGCGGCTATGCCGTCGGCGGCTCCGCGGTCCCGCCCGAGTCGGCGCGCGACGCGAGTTCGCGCACGCCCCTTCCGGCGCGCTTCGGCCTCGACGCGCTCACCTCCCACGCGCTCACCCTCAAGGGCAAGACCACCAGCTACAACTACTCGGCCACCTTCCGGACGGTCGGCAAGGCCGTCGGCGTCGACATCACGATCAGCAAGGACTCTCCGATCGACCTCTCGGCGACGATCAGCGGCACGCTCGACAACCTGAGCAGCTCGGGGTCGATCGGGGTGCACGGCCAGCAGCTCACCTCGACTCGGATGGTCGCGAACGGGCTCAAGGGCGAGTTCAAGCTCTCCTACGCGATCAAGCCGCTGTCGAACTTCTCGCTCGGTACCGCCGGCGGAATCAAGATCACCCTCCCGGCCGAGATCACCGTGCCGTTCTCGATCGACGGCGTCCCGTTCTTCATCGGGATCAAGACGGCGTTCTTTGCCTCGGTCGGCTTCTCGGGCTTCGACCAGGCGGTAGGCGGCAGCTACACGATCACCTACGGCGGCAAGGGCGGCTTCTCGACCTCGAGCAACGGCGCCACGAGCCCGGTCAGCGCCCTCCAGGGCGTGGGCAAGGTCGTGCTCGACGCCGCGAACGCGGTCAACACCGGTCCGCTCACGGTCATCTTCGGCGCCCAGATCCCGCAGGTCGAGCTTGGGCTCGGCGTCAAAGGTCTCAACGTCGCCGGCTTCGTCACGCTGATCGCCGACACCGGCGTGACCACGTATGGGGCTGGATGCGACACGCGCGGTCTGCTCGTCCAGGGCAGCGCCGGTGCCGAGGCGAAGTTCTTCGGCTTCTCGACGCCGTTCGGCTCGGTCACGCTGTTCAAGAAGGAGATCAGCGCCGCGTACCCCGCGGGCTGCGGCGTGTTCCCGGGCTTCTGAGCCGGCGTCGGGGGCCGGCGTCGGCGGCCGGCGTCGGCCACGCTGGCCCGCGTGGCTCGGCTCGGGTCGGCCCTCTGGACGCCAGTCAGCTACGTTGGTGAACGACCGCGGTCGGGGCGCCGCTCAAGATCAAGGAGACCGAATGACCATCAGTTTCGTTCTGCACCGAGTTGCGGACTACGACGCGTGGCGTCGCGTCTATGACAGCGTCGCCGGCCTGCAGGCCCGAGGCGGAGTGACCAGCGCGGCCGTCTACCGGTCCGAGGGCGACCCCGACAACATCCTCGTCATGCATCAGTTCGGCAGCGCGGAGGAGGCCCACGCCTTCTTCGAGAATCCCGAGCTGCGCGAGGCGATGGGGAGCGGCGGCGTCGACCCCTCCTCGATGCGGCTCGAGTTCTTCGAAGAGGCCTGAGGGCGGCATTGGCTGGGGGCACCGGCGGCATCCATGCGATGCCGCCTCGGTAGCTTTCGCGCATGAACGCGACGCTGCCGCTGCCCCCGGCCGCCCTCGCCGCCCGCGTCGGGTTGGTCGAGGGATCCGATCCGGCGCAGTTCTATCTCAGTGAAGGCGAGCGGCTGCGCGGCGTCATCGACGAGGCGAGCATCGACTGGGACCTCGCCCACCTCAGTCCCCCGTTTCGCTTCTTTCGCAACGGGTTCGCGCCGCCGCTGCCGCTGGCGACCGGGTCGCTCGACCTCATCTGGGCGATGTCGGTCTTCACCCATATCGGCGAGCAATGGAGCGACTGGCTCGGGGAGATGCACCGGCTCCTCGCCCCCGGTGGCATTCTCATCGCAAGCTTCCTCGGTGAGGGGATCTGGGACGCGCTCGTCCGCGAGGCGTATTCCGAGGACGAGGTCGGGATCGTCGTGATGCACTCATGGAGGGGCTCCGATGCGCGCGTGTTCCACTCCGAGTGGTGGCTGCGGGAGCACTGGGGTCGCGGCTTCGACGTGCTCGCGGTGCGGCGCCCGCCGCACGGACCGAACGGTTCGCCGCAGGTCACCCACAGCTACATCGCGCTGCGCAAGCGCGGCGAGACGCTCAGCCGGGCCGAGCTCGAACGGGTTGGCGCAGACGAGCCGCGGGAGGTCGCGGCACTCCAGACGAGCGTGCGGCTCGCGCACCGAGAGCTCGCGGAGCTCGACGCCACGCGGCCGGTTCCGGCGTGGCGGGACCACCGACGCCGTCTGGCGGCGCGACTGCGCGCTCTCCGGACTCGCTAGACGTGGTGCGCCGGCGCGGGCAGAGCCGGCGCGGTCGGGGTCGCCGTCGGCGCGGGCGGTGTGGCCGTCGGCGCGGGCGGTGTCGCCGCCGGCGCCGGTGAACCGGCGGGGTGATCGAGGCGTTCGAACCACGCCTCGCCCTCGATCGACAGCGGCGGGGTGATCCGGTCGAGCCAGCGGGGCATCCACCAGGCGGAGCGGCCCAGGAGCGCCATCGTCGCGGGCACGAGCACGCAGCGGATGACGGTCGCGTCGATGGCCACGGCGGCCGCCATGCCGAGGCCGAACTGCTTGATCGTCGGGCTCCCGCTGAGCAGGAAGGCGAGGAACACCGAGCACATGATCAGCGCCGCCGAGGTGATGAGCCGCGCGGTGCCGGCGAGGCCCTCGACGACCGCGGCGTGCGCGTCGTGGGTGACGCGCCAGCGCTCGCGCACATGGGTCATCAGGAACACCTCGTAATCCATCGAGAGCCCAAACAGGATCGCGAACATCATCAGCGGCACGAACGAGACGATCGGGGCGACGCCGTCGACCCCGAACAGCCGGGCCGTCCAGCTGTGGCCGAACACGTAGGTCACGAGGCCGAACGCCGCAGCGATCGAGAGGAGATTCATCACCACCGCCTTGAGCGCGACGAGCGGAGCCCGGAACGCGATGAGCAGCAGCACGAAGGACAGCGCGAGCACGATCCCGATCACGAGCGGGAGCCGGTCGGAGATCGCCGCAGTAAGATCGATGGACCCGGCCGTCGATCCGCCGACGAAGGCGGCGAGGCCGGTCCCCCGGATGAGCGCCGGGAGCGTCACTCCGCGCAGGTGATGGACGAGGGTGGTCGTGGCGGCGGCCGACGGAGCGCTCGCCGGGGTCACCGTCAGCACCGCCTCCGTTCCCCGCCGCGAGAGCAGTGGCGGGCTCACGGTGGCGACACCGGGGACCGCGCGCAGCGATGCGGCGAGCCGCCGCAGGCGGGCCGCCGCGTCCGGGCTCGTCCGCGAACCGGAGACGGCGACGAGCAGCGGCCCGTTGAAGCCGGGGCCGAATCCCTCGCTCAGCAGGTCGTAGGCCTGGCGCGCGGTCGTGCTCGCGGGCAGCTGACCGCTGTCGCTGAGGCCGAGATCGAGCCCACGTACGGGAGCAGCGAGCAGCGCGACGACGACGAGCGCGACGAGCAATGCCGGCCATGGGCGACCGGCGACGAGGCGCGCCCATCGCGTCCACGCCGACGGCCGGGGATCGTGGTGCAGCCGCAATCCGGGCACGCGCAGCGCGTTGATGCGCCGGCCGACGAAGGCGAGCACGGCGGGCAGCAGCGTGATCGCGGCGAGCACGGCGACGACAACGGCGATCGCCGACAGGTAGCCCATCTGGGCGACGATCGGGATCCCGGCGAGCGCGAGCGAGCAGAGCGCGATCGTCACCGTTGCCCCCGCGAACACAACGGCGCCCCCCGATGTCGCCACGGCCCGGGCGACCGACTCCCGCGGCTCGGCGCCTTCGGCGAGCTGCTCGCGATGCCGTGTGACGACGAACAACGAGTAGTCGATCCCGACGCCGAGCCCGACCATCGTGGCCAGCGCCGGGGCGGCGCTCGGCACCTCGGTGACCTGGCTGACGAGGGCGATGATGCTGAGCCCGGTCCCCAGCCCGAACATGGCGGTGAGGATCGGCATGCCCATCGCGACGATGGTGCCGAACGTGAGCAGCAGCACGACGATCGCGGCGATCAGCCCGATCGCCTCGGAGTTGCCCGACGAGGCACCCGAGAGCTCCTGGCCGAGGTAGCCTCCGGCCGCGACATCGAGCCCGGACGCCTGCGCCGTCGTCATGAGGGCGAAGAGACGGGTGGCCTCGTCGTGCGTGAGCTGGGCCGCGCTCGCGCGCAGGGTGAGCGCGATATAGGCCGTGCGCCGATCCCGGGAGACCTGGACGGCGCCCGCCGGGGAGAACGGGCTCACCGCGGCGAGTACGGCGGGGTCGCGGGCGAGAGCGCGCGTGACCCGGTCGACCGCGGCGCGCACCCGCGGCGTGGTCACCATCGCTCCCGCCGGCGCCCGGAAGACGATCGGGTTGGAGCCGTTGGCCCCGACGCTCCCGAAGCCGCGCTGGACGACGTCCATCGCCCGCTGGCTGCCGGTGCCGGGCAGGGTGACGTTGTCGGTCACCTGCGTTCCCCCGAGCGCCTGCGTCCACAGCGACAGACCGACGGCGACGAGCAGCCAGACGCCGAGCACGACGGCGCGCCGGCGAACACAAAGCTGCCCGATTCGGTAGAGGAACGGAGTCATGGAGACGCTCCCGCCTGTCATCGGCGCGGCGAGCGACAACCTGTAGCGTGCTGAGGGCGGCGCGAGCGGGCGTTCAGAGCTTCGCGCCGCGGTTGACGAACCGCTGGTAACTGCGGCACGGCTCGCCGCGGAGGCCCGGGCACGGGGGCAGGCCCGTCGGGACGCTCACGCCGGGCACGACGGGGAGAATGAGGCGCGAGGGCATCCGCTTGGAGAAGGCGATCGCGACGGTCCCCTTGCCGCGCGGGCTCGCCTCGCCGAACGCCCAGATCGGCTGGTCGCCGTTGGGCGCCGCGATCGTCAGGCGGATCCGCGAGCCGGCGCGATAGACATGCCCCTCGTAGTAGAGCGGGATCGTCACCTCGACGAAGCGGCCGCGCGGCATCGGCGAGACGTCCGCGGCTCGGAGGCTGAGCACCGGCTCGAGCAGTGTGCTCTTGCGCGCGTCGAGCTTGCGCTCGTTCGCCCGCACCCAGCCATTCTGCACGAACGTCTCCTTGCCGTTAGGCCGGACCTCGGTGATCATCGCCTGAAGGTCGACGTTGGGCGTCGAAGCGCGCACCCAGACGTGCACGGCACCGGCGCCGATGACGGCGGCGTTCGTCCGCAGCGGTGCGGTCATGTACGTGACCGCGGCCCCGGCCGGGCTCGGCTTCCACTCGTAGGGCGGGGTCGCCGTCCAGAGCCCGTTCGTGCCGGCCGCGGTGTCACCGGTGAAGTCGGTCGGAGGCAGCGCGTGCGCGTTCCAGGTGAACGCGTTCGCGCCGGCTCGTCGTGGCTTGGCGCCGAGGGCGCCGCGCGCCCCCACGTACCAGGACCGCGCCGTTGTGCCCGGGACCGGGAAGCGCGTGAACGACTGCTCGAAGCCTGGATCGGGGAAGCCGGGCTGGGCGCCACCGGCGCCGTTGTCGAAGAGAACGCGGATCGGCGCGAGCGCCTGGAAGGCCGACAATGCGGCGCCGTAGGTCGGCTGCGCCTGGATCGGGTCAGGCGGCAGCGTGACCCCGTTGATCCCCATCGCCTGGTTGTAGACGACGGGCGCGCCGGCGTGGATGACCGCCGACATGGCGATCGGCGCCTGCTGGGCGACATAGAGCTCGAGGAAGTCGTACCAGCGGTTGAAGGTGTCGGGGTCGAGCGAGTCGACGTGGGTGCCATTGGTGAAGGTGAACCACTTGTGCGCCGTGCCGGTGAAGTGCTCGGCGAGGTCGGGGCAGTGGCCACCGGTCTGCTCGTCGGTCCACTGGCAGGCCATGTACACGGGCACGTTGATCTTGCGGACGAAGGTGATCGGCGAGAGTGGATCGGCGACCGAAGGCCTGTAATGGCTGTTGGCGCGGACCTTCGACATGAGGTTGACCGCCTCACCGTGGAGCGCCTGGTCGGCGGCGCACGTCGCGTCGCCCTGCTGGATCCGCTGGTAGGCCCAGGGCTGCCCTCCGGTGGCCGAGGCGGGCTCGGCGTCATGGACACGCTCCTGCGCCCAGGCGACGGCGAAGCCGGTGTTGAGCTCGCCGCCGGGGTAGAGCGTGGTCTGCGTGTTGTCGATCACCGACAGCGGCGAGATCGCCGCCAGGCTCGGCGGATCGGTCTGGGCGGTGAACAACTGGCTGATGCCGCCGTAGGAGATGCCCATCATCCCGACCTTGTGGTGGAGCACCCACGGCTGGCGCGCGACGGTCTCGATCACGTCGTAGCCGTCGAGGTTCTGCAGGGGCTCGAAGAAGTCATACGCGCCGCCCGAGCAGCCCGTGCCACGCATGTTGACGTCGACGACGGCGAAGCCCATGAGATTGGCGAGGACCGCGATCCCGTTCTGAGGACCGGCCGGGTCAGCGTAGCCGTAGCCGGAGTACTCGATCAGCGTCGGATAGGCGACGTGCAATGGCAGCGGTGGCAGGTGGACGCCGCCCGGGAGCGGCACGGCGCTGGTGACGTCCTGGGGCAGATGGACGTCGATCGCGAGCTTGGTGCCGTCGCGCGTGGTCAGGTATCCGTACCCGCTCGTCGGCAGGGTCTGGTTGTAGGCCGCAGTGCTCGGCGGGGCCGGCCGGTCCGAGAACACGGAGAGGGGCCCGGATTCCGTGCCGCCCGGCACGCCGCGGACCCGGTATCCGGTCCCCGGCTCCACGTTGCGGAACAGCAGGCCGCCAAGCGAGTCGGCCCGCGCGGTTGCGACGGTTCGCCCGCGACGATTGATGAGCGACATGCTCGCGTGAGGGCCGAGACCGGTCACATAGACCTGCTCAGCGCTGCCGTGGGCGCTGAAGCCGGCGGCGTCCGCCGAGGCCGCACCGAACGCGGCAAGACCCGACAGGGCCGTGAGCGCCACATGGACCGCGATGCGCCGCCCGAGGCGACGCCGTCCCAAATCACCACTTTTCCGCATGGTGGGAAGACAATCACCTTCCCCACCGTTGTGTCGCAGTTGCGCCGACCGGACAGTCCGCCGCAGCGATAGCGAGCTGCACGGCCGGCGTGACATCCTTTCGCCATGGACAGGATGACTCCGGGGGCCACCCACGGGCAGCGGCTTGACTCGCTGCTCGCACAGGAACGCGTGCGCTTTGCCGAGACCCACCCCCGCTCGGCCCAAGCCTACGAGCGTGGACAGCACAACCTCTTCGGCGGCGTGCCGATGACGTGGATGAGCAAGGCGGCGGGAGACTTCCCGCTCTACCTCGACGGGGCGCGCGGCGCGGCGGTGACCGACATCGACGGAAACGCGTATATCGACTTCGCCCTCGGCGACACCGGAGCGATGGCCGGACACTCAGCCGAACAGGTCGTCGCAGCGGTGCGATGGCGAATCGAGCAGCAGGGCGGCTTCACCGCGATGATGCCGACCGAGAACGCGTCCTGGGTCGCCGCCGAGCTGGCCCGGCGCTTCGGCCTGCCGCGCTGGTCGTTCACGCTCACCGCCAGCGACGCCAACCGCTGGGCGATCCGTCTCGCCCGTGAGGTGACCGGCCGCCCGAAGATCCTCGTGTTCGCGTGGTGCTACCACGGCAGTGTCGACGAGACGTTCGCGCTGCCCGGGCCCGACGGTGAGCCGATCCCGCGGCCCGGCAACGTCGGCGCGCCGGTCGACCTCGCGCTCACCACACGGGTCGTCGAGTTCAACGACAGTGACGCACTCGCGCGCGCGCTCGCGCACGAGGATGTCGCCGCCGTGCTGATGGAGCCGGCGCTGACGAACATCGGCATCGTCCTGCCCGAGCCGGGCTACCTCGCCGCCGTCCGCGAGCTCACACGCGCTCACGGCACGCTGCTCATCAACGACGAGACGCACACCTTCTCGGCCGGCCCGGGCGGCGCGACCGCGGCGTGGCGCCTCGAGCCGGACATGGTCACCATCGGCAAGGCGATCGCCGGCGGCGTGCCGATGGGCGCCTACGGGCTGAGCGCCGAGCTCGACGAGCGGATCGCCGTGCTCGAGGGCATCGACCTGATCGATACCGGTGGGGTCGGTGGCACGCTGGCCGGCAACGCGCTGTCGGTCGACGCCGCGCGAGCGACGCTGGAGTACGTCCTCACCGCGGCCGCCTTCGAGGCGATGACCGCACGCGCGACGCGCTACACCGCCAGCGTGCAGGACGTCATTGACCGGAGCGGACTGCCGTGGTCGGTAACCCAGCTCGGGGCGCGCTCGGAATACCGCTTTGCCCAGCCCGCGCCGACGAGCGGAGGCGCCTCGGCGGCGGCGGCCGACCCCGCACTCGAGGACTACATCCACCTCTACATGGCCAATCGCGGCGTGCTCATCACCCCGTTCCACAACATGGCCCTGATGGCCCCGCCGACGACCGACGCCGATATCGACCGGCACACGGAGCTGTTCGCCGAGGCCGTCGGGACGCTTGTGAGCGGCTAACGAGGAATTCCGCGGGCGGTCGTGCTAGGTTGCCCGGCAACATAACGAGCCGAGTCGCCGAGCCATCCGTGGCCGGCGAGCGGGGGACCCAGTGCGATCAGTGTGATCGCCGGGGCGAATCGCGGATGTCTGCCGCGTAGCGCACAGCGCGAGCCCGTCAGCTAACCCCGCAGGCTTTGGTCAGTTCGCCTGAAAGGGAGAAATCTGTGGAGACCGTGCGTGACCTCGGTCAGGCTGGGCCGTGGCAGGAATCGCTCGAGCGCTCGCTCGCGCGCAGGGGCACGACAAGTCGGGCGTCGGCCGTGTCCGACGAGCCTCGTCCCGCGCCTACGCGCTCGCGGCGCTCCGCCCCGCCGAGCGCCCCGGGGCGCTCCACCCCGCCGAGCGCGCCGGCCACGCCGACCATGCCGCGCCGGTCGGCCAACCCCGAGGCTCGGCGTCGCGTCGCCCGCCGTCACGCCGCGGTCCGCCGCCGCCGGCGGACCGCGGCCGGGAGTGGCGGAGCCGTGACCCTGGCGGTGCTCGCCGTGATCCTGCCGAGCGCGCTCGCCGACCGCGTGAGCCGCACGCCGGACAAGTCCGTCCACCGCGTTGCCTACCGCACGCCGGCGGGCGAGCCGGACGGCCCCTCGGGTGGCGCCGGGCTCGCCTCCGCGCGGGTGAAGGCGGTAGCCGCCGCCCGCCCGTCCGCCAGCTGCCACCCGACCGCAATCCCGACCGGCTACGTCAACCCTCTCGCTCACGCCGCCGTCCACGGCGAGCGGGTCGACCAGGGCGTCGACTACGCCGGCCATGGGTCGCTGGTGGCGATCGGGTCCGGGCGGATCACCTACGTCGGGACGTCGGGAACCGGGTGGCCGGGCGCGTTCGTCCAATACCGCCTCTCGAGGGGGGCCGACGCCGGCTGCTACGTCTATTACGCTGAGGGCGTGACCCCCAGCCCTGGGCTCAAGGTCGGCGACACCGTCACGCCGGGCGAGACTCTGGCGGCGATCATCCCGACCTGGCCGACCGGTCTCGAGATCGGGTGGGGAGCGGGAGATAACACTCGGACCTACGCGCTGAAATTCGGCGGCTGGACCGCTGAGGACGATGCCGACAGCAAGGCGAGTCCGGCCGGCAAGGTCTTCTCCCAGCTGATCAGGGCGCTCGGCGGCCCGGCCGGCCGGATCGAGGGCTGAGTCACCCCCGCGACCGCGCGGGGAGGCGACCGCGAGTCAAACGGCGACCACGGATCAGGCGGCGACCGCGAGTCAGACGGCGACCGCGCGCAGGTGCTCGGTCGCTCCGCGCGCCCACATCGCGAGGTCCGCGGTGCTGCACGGGTTGTAGAGCGGACCGGTCCCGTCGGTGAGCAGCAACCGCGCCTCGGCGGCGCCCCGGATCCCGACCGGGCCGGGGCGAGCGAGCGTGTCGGCGAGCGCGGCCAGTTCCTCGCTCGCGGCGCTGATGCGCTCACGACTGACGGGCACCCGCGTGCGCGGGCCGCTTCGGCCCTCCCGGGCCTCCGTCAGAGCGCGGCGGACGGCGGCGGCCATCGAGCGCCGTCGCGGCAGCGCGGTGAGCCACCGGGCGTACAGCGCGAGTGCCGGGTCGGCCTCCGGCGCGGCGCCGGCAGCGAGCTCGCGCTCGAGCTGATGGCCGCGCCAGCGGACCGTAAGCCGGTCGGCGAGGCTTGGCCGCTCGGCGATGACAAGCGCCGCGCCGGAGGCCTGCGTCGCCCGGCTTCGATGATGATGCAGTCGCAGATGCATGACCAACGACAACATTACGCCGGTCATGCTGACCTGTCAAGTCCTTTTGCCGGTCACGCATCGACTAGACTCTTGCTCGTGCCCTCGCTGCCCTCGCTGCCCTCCTGGTATCCCGACGAGTCCGAGGACAAGCCCGCGCCGATGCCGCTACTCCGCGTCCAGGCGTTCGTCAACACGCGCGATCTCGAGACGAACTCCGACCGGCTCGCGGAGGGCGGCCCGGCCCGCGCGTGGCTGCTCGATGCCGGGCTGATCGGTGAGGACACGTCACTCACCGCGGCCGACCTCGTCGAGGCGAAGGCGGCGCGAGAGGCGATCCGCTGCCTGCTGAGCGCCAACGTCGACGGCGGAGCGGTCGATCCGATGGACCTCGCCCCCCTGCGCCGGATCGCCGACGCCGGCGCCCCGCGGCTCACCGTCGACGACACGGGCGCGCTCGACGTCGAGTGCGCCGGAGACGAGGGCCTGACGGACGGCCTGTTCGAGCTGCTGCTCATCATCCGAGCGGCGCAGGAGGACGGCACCTGGGCTCGGCTCAAGGCCTGCGCCAACGACGAATGCGAGTGGGCGTTCTACGACCGCTCGCGCAATCAGCAGGGGACCTGGTGCTCGATGGCGGTGTGCGGCAACCGGCTCAAGAATCGCCAGCTCCGCGCGCGCCGCCGCTGAACCCGGATCGACGGCGGGCCTGGCGACGCATACGATCGCCGTTTCCCTGTCTGTCCCACCCGAGGAGGGTCCACCGTGCAGCACCGCAAGTCAGTCCGCCACACCTTCGCAGTCGCCGCGACCGCGGCGCTCGCCGCCGGCGGCGTCGTCGCCGCCACGAGCTCGGCGAAAACCTCCCGCGCGCATTCGAATCACGCGACGATCCACGTGATCGAGCACGCGATCACCGACACCGAGATCCCGACCGGCGGCGGCGCCGACGTGAAGGGCAACATCCTCACCTTCAACAACCCCGTCTACAACGTCGCCAACACCAAGCAGGTCGGGCACGACGAGGGCTTCTGCACGCGGATCGCGCCTGCCGAGGGAATCTGGGAGTGCCTCTGGACGACGTTCCTCAAGGGCGGCCAGATCACCGTCCAGGGCCCGTACTACGACACTCGCAACAGCGTGCTGTCGATCACCGGTGGCACGGGGAGCTATCGCCGTGCGCGCGGCGAGATGGCGCTGCTCTCACGCGACGGCGGCCAGGAGTACGACTTCATCTTCAAGCTGAGCTGAGCTGAGCTGACCTGATGGCGACGGTGCCTCGGCGCGGGACCGGGGCATCGCCGCACACCCCGGCACCCCGTCGTGGCCGCCGCGGACAGGAAGATCGGCGCGGATGACCGGCACAGACGACCTCGAGGTACCCGAGGCGCTCACGGCTCAGGGTGACCTGCTCGGGGTGTTCCCCGCCATCCGGCTCCGCGGCCAGAAGCTCGAGCTGCGGGCCGGCGAGAGCGTCATCGCCTACACCGATGGCGTGGCCGACTACGGGCCCGAGCCGGGCTCGCTGCTCGCGCAGACCCTCGTCGGCCGACCGGCCGACATCGACGCCGAGCGGCTCGCTGGGATGCTCGAGGACGTCGCCCGCCGACGGCCGGGGCCCCACCGCAACGACGTCGCGATCATCGCGTTGCGCTTCGTCGGCGATGAGGCGTCCCCGCCGAGGCCGGTGGTGCTGTCATCCTCCGGCGAAGAGCGGGACCGTCCCTGAACGAACCGCCGCCGCCGAGCTGTTCGGGCAGATCGTCGACACGCTCGCGGCCGCGTGGGGCGTCTACAAGGACGCCACCCACGTGTGGGCCGACGTGTCGCTCACGACCGACGACTGACGTCGCGACCTCAGCGCCGGAGCAGCGAGGACAGCAGCCCACCCTGGCGGCGGCGGACGGTCGTTGCTGACCCGCCGTTGCCCGCGGTCGCGCCCTGCATCTCGGACGCGGTGCTGCCGTTGCCGTTCCCGGTGCGGGAGGCGCCGACGCCCGCCGGCTCACGGACGGGCTCGTCGGCCGGCTCATGGACGGGCTCGCCGACGGGCTCACGGACGCGCTCGTCGACCGACCGCTCATGGGCCGCGCCGACCGGCTCGTGTGAGCCGGCGCGATCGTCGGCCGCGACCGGCTCGCGTCGCGCAGCGACCGCGTCCTCCCGCTCGGCGACCGGCTCATGCCGCGCGGTCACGGCTCCGTCCGCGGCGGCAACGCGGTGAGCGGGGAACCGCGGCAGCGCGTAGCCGGCGAGCGCCGCAATCAGGACGCCAAGGCCGGTGTGGTACGCGAGCATCTCGAGCATCCGCACGTCACGCGACCCATGTGCCACGCCCTGCGCCCCAGCGGCGTTCCACAGAATGCTGATCTCCGGCCCGATGGCGAACCAGAAGCCTGCGGCGAGGGCGAGCAGCGCTCCGAGCCGAGCGCTCGGGCGTGGTCCGGCCCGCATCAGCATCAGCCCTCCGATGACGGCGACGATGCCGGGAATCACGCTGAGATACAGGCGTCCCGTCGTCCACGTCCAGCTCTTGTCCGGGCCGAGGGCAAAATGAAAATAGGGGCCGACGAATGGGGCGAGACCGCCCCAGATGCCGAGCACAAGAATGATCAGGCCGGTGGCCCGAGTACTCAGGCTTCGCATGGTGTTCTCCTTGACGGGTGTGAGCAAACTTCCCCGCCAGTGAGGCCGCTAACCGTGCGGATGGCGCCGCCCGCAGCCCGGATCGTCCGTCGAGGGGATAGGCGATACCGGTGCCGCCGGCCGCGCGAGACCGTGAACGACGCATACACGATTCCGTTGGGCGCGACGGCGAGGGCCGGTGCGCAAAACGACGACCGGCGACTCCCCGAGACGGCTAGCATCCGGTGGGTGGAGGCAAGCGAGGGTGTCCCGGGGGCAACGGCAAGCGCGGCCGGCGACGGCACGATCGCCGACGTCGTCGTCCGCATGGAGGCGATCGATGCGGCGCTGCCGCGCAAGGACGGCGTGGCGTACTTCAACCGTCTCTACCTCCAGGTGACGAAGGCGGTGCTCGCCGCGAGCACCAACGCGACGTTCCAGAACCCGCGCTTCCTCGATCGCCTCGATGTCGTGTTCGCCGGCCTGTACTTCGCCGCGGAGAGCACGATCGACACGGGGACGCCGTGTCCGGTGGCCTGGCGGCCGCTGATCGAAGAGCGCGCGGCGGGTCGCGCCCCGATCCAGTTCGCGCTCGCGGGGATGAACGCCCACATCAACCATGATCTCGCGCTCGCCGTGGTGCAGACGTGCACCGAGCTCGGGGTCGCGCCTGACGACGGCACGCCCGAGCACGCGGATTACGAGCAGGTCAACACGATCCTCGGGCAGGTCGAGACGCAGGTGGCGAGCTGGTTCGAGACCGGGGTCGTCGCCGACCTCGTGGACGTTGTGCCCAAGGAGGTCGACTACGCGCTGGCGATGTGGTCGATCACCACCGCGCGCGAGCTGGCCTGGGAGCACGCTCAGATGATCTGGCGCCTGCGGTCGCTGCCGGACCTCGCGGCGGCCTACGAGGACACGCTCGCACGAGCCACCGAGCTCTCCTCCCGGGCGATGCTCGTCTAGCGACCGCGCCGGTGCCGCGGTCGGCTCAGGCCATCGCGTCGGCGGACAGACCGACGAGCACGGCACTGCGGTCCCACAGCTCGTGGGCGAGCTCGTCGTCCTGGGCCGCCGCGCTCGGCGCCACGACCTTCTCGTCCTCGATGTACTCCCCGGTGAGCGACGCCGCGTCGTCGGACAGCGCAAGCCAAACGAGCGAGCGGGCGCCGCGCTCGGGCGAGCGGAAGAAGGGTCCGCCGAGCGTGGTGAGCACCTTCCACATCCCGCCGTCGTTCTTGCCGAACCCCGTGCGCACCGTGCCGGGGTGAAAGCAGTTGGCGTGCAGCTCCGGCGCGCGACGAGCAAGCTCGCGCGTGAAGAGGATATTGCACAGCTTCGAGGTTCCGTAGACGCGCATCGCGGCGAACGACCGCTCCGATTGCAGGTCATCGAGGTCGAGCCGCCCGGCCTTGTGGGCGTCGGACGCGGTGGTCACGACGCGCCCGCCGGCGAGCCGGTCCCGGAGAAGGTTCGTGAGGAGGAACGGCGCGAGGTGGTTGAGGGCAAGCGTCTGCTCGAGCCCCTCGCTCGTGACCTTGTGCGAGGCGAACAGCGCCCCCGCGTTGTTGGCGAGCACGTCGATGTGCTCGTGGCTCTCGCGCAGCTCTGCGGCGAGCCGGCGGACGTCGGCCATGAGCGTGAGGTCGGCGACGTACTCGTGCACGACCGCACCGCTCCCGGCCGCGGTTGCCTTGGCGGCGACCGCGTGCACCCGCTCGGCGTGGCGGCCGACGAGGGCCAGCTCCGCACCGCGCTGGGCCAGCTCGGCGGCCGCCGCCTCACCGATCCCGCGCGTCGCTCCCGTGAGCACGACGAGCGTCACGGGCGTGACTCTACTCTGTGCGCCGTGAGCGAAGCCTGGGACATCGCGAGCGGGGCCGGGGTGACCGCACTTGGTCTCGCCGCCGCGCGCACGGTCGAGTCGGGGCGGGGTGATCGGCTGATCGACGACCCGTACGCCCGCGGACTGTTCCTCGCCGCCGGCGCGTCACTGCCGATGCGGCTCGACTGGCCGGCAACCGGGGAGGCGGTGTCCGACGCCGAGGCGCTCCATCTCCACGGCTCGCGGTACATCGGGCTGCGAACGAGGGTCTACGACGATGCGCTGCTCGCCGGTGCCGGCGCCGGCGCAAGCCAGGCGGTGATCCTCGGCGCCGGGCTCGATACGCGTGCCTTCCGGCTCGAGCTGCCGGCCGTGTTCACGGTGTTCGAGCTCGATCAGCCGAAGATCCTCCGCTTCAAGGCCGCCGCACTCGCCGGGCAGGGTGCGCAGCCGCGCTGCCGCCATGTCGCGCTCGGCGTCGACCTGCGTGAGGACTGGCCCGCGCGGCTGCGCGGGCATGGGTTCGTGCCAGAGCTCGCGACGGCGTGGATCGCCGAGGGGGTTCTCCCCTACCTCCCGCCTGACGCGCAGCTCGTCCTCATCGACCGGATCCGGACGCTCTCCGCCCCGGGCAGCACGCTCGCGTTCGACCGCATCGCCGGTGACCCGACGACCGGCGGCCGCCTGGAGGAACTATCCGCTCGATCGGGGATCGAGATGGACCGGCTGCTCGCCTGCGGCGCGGGACCTGACCTCGCCGGCGTCCTGCGACGCGGCGGCTGGACGGTGCACGAGCAGCCGGCGCGTGCGCTCGCCGAGCGCTATGGCCGCGACCTCGACGATCCGTTCGCCGGTGACCACGATCGGGCCTCCGAGCCACCGTGGCTCGACACGGTGTTCACGACCGCAAATCTGAATTCCTAGAATCTGGGCGCTAGGGCGCGGCGGTCGTCGGCGGCGTGCTCATGAACGGCCCGATGGCGCAATTCCGCGTGCGCACGAGGCGGCGAGTGATGCGTCGTGCTATGAGCGGCCTACAATAAGCCTCGGAATTGGCCTCGGCGAGCCCTGGCCAACCCCTCGTTCGCCATATGGCATCGACAGTGCTCTGTCACGGTGCCGGTCAGCTTGCCGACGCGATGGACGCGCAGGTTTCACGGCCTTGCTGCAACCCAGTCCGCGCGCGCGAGCAACACGTATTGATAAGGAGATCCTGTGCGCATCCTGATTCTCGGTGGAGACGGCTTCTGTGGCTGGCCCACGTCCCTCCATCTCTCGGCCCGCGGCCACGAGATCGCGATTGTGGACAACCTCGCCCGCCGCAACGCCGACGTCGAGCTCGAGGCGGAGTCACTGACCCCGATCAAGCCGCTGGGGACGCGCCTGGACGCATGGCGCGAGGTCACCGGCCGGGAGATCGGCTTCCACCGCTTCAACGTGGCCGTCAACTATCGGGAGCTCCTGGACCTGCTGATCGACTGGCGCCCTGAGGCCGTCGTGCACTTCGCCGAGCAGCGGGCCGCGCCGTACTCGATGAAGAGCTCGTGGCACAAGCGCTACACGGTGAGCAACAACGTCAACGCCACCCACAACCTGCTCGCGGGGCTCGTCGAGGCTGAGCTCGATGCGCACGTCGTCCACCTTGGGACGATGGGCGTGTACGGCTACGGCACGGCGGGGGTGAAGATCCCCGAGGGCTACCTCCGCGTTCGCTTTGACACCGATGACGGCGCCGAGGTCGAGCAGGAGATCCTCTACCCAGTGAACCCGGGCAGCGTCTACCACATGACCAAGACCCAGGACCAGCTTCTGTTCGCGTTCTACAACAAGAACGACGGCGTCAAGGTCACCGACCTCCACCAGGGGATCGTGTGGGGTACGCAGACGGAGGAGACGCGCCTCGACGAGCGGCTCATCAACCGCTTCGACTACGACGGCGACTACGGCACCGTGCTCAACCGCTTCCTCATGCAGGCGGCAGTCGGTTACCCACTTACCGTGCACGGCACCGGCGGACAGACGCGGGCGTTCATCCATATTCAGGACACCGTGCGATGTATCCAACTCGCGATCGAGACGCCGCCCGACCCTGGGGAGCGCGTGCGCGTCTTCAACCAGATGACCGAGTGCCATCGTGTCGAGGACCTCGCCCAGCTCGTCTCGAGCCTCACGGGCGCCGAGATCGACCACGTCGAGAATCCGCGCAAGGAGGCGGCGGAGAACGAGCTGTTCGTCGAGAACAGCCAGCTCGTCAACCTCGGCCTCGACCCGATTCGGCTCCAGGATGATCTGCTCACCGAGGTCACCGAGATCGCCCGTCGCTACGTCGACCGTTGCGACGTCGCGAAGATCCCGTGCACCTCGAAGTGGATCCAGCGCAAGCAGCTCTCGCCGACCGCCTAGCCGAGTCGCCGGCGACATAGGGCCTCCCCGGCTCGGGAAGGAACGGCGCGGACGCCGCGTCTGTCGTGGTGGCGGCCCGCGCCGGGCCGCATCCACGACCCAGGGAGGCTCGACATGCATGTATCGAGACGTTCGACGCTTGCGCTGCTGACCGCATCCGCGTTCGCCGGATCAGGCGCGAGCGCCATGAGCGCGCTCGGCGACAGCGGCGGCTCTGACCATCACCGTGGGGGTGACGGTGCGATCGTTCTCACGACCGCGATGGCACCAAGCGTGCCGACCGATCCCGCGATCCATGGCGTCGTCGCGGGCGGTGCGCCATGGGTGCTTCGCTCCGGCGAGGCGCGCCTGCGCGGAGACGGCCGGCTGTCGGTTCGGCTTCGCGGCCTCGTGATCCCGGTCGCGCCGGGCAATGGCACCCCCGGTCCCGTGACGACCGTGACCGCATCGCTGTACTGCGGCGGCGACACGACGGCCGCCGGCACGGTCGGCCCGGCGCCGATCTCGCGCACGGGCAATGCACGCATCAGCGGACGACTGATGCTGCCGGCGAAGTGCCTGGGCGCGATCGTGCTCGTTCACCCGAACGGCATCGCGGCCGCGTACATCGCGGCGAGCGGCTTCGGAGGCTGATTAGCTTAGCCTTGGCGGATGGATCGCGATGAGCTACGGGCGCTCCAGGCGCCACTGAAGGACACGTACACGGCGGACCCGGCGGCGGCACTCGTGACGCTGACGGCCACGGGCGCGCTCGGGGAGGGCGTGAGCTGCTCGGTACAGACCGGGCGCGCCCTCGCCGAGGCGGGGCTGCATCCTGCGAGCGGCGGGGACGGCACGCTGCTGTGCTCGGGGGACATGCTGCTCGAGGCGCTCGTCGCCTGCGCCGGCGTGACGCTCAGAGCGGTGGCCGTCTCGCTCGGGATCCCGGTCCGCGGCGGACGCGTCGTGGCCGAGGGCGATCTCGACTTCCGCGGCACGATGGCCGTCGAGCGCGACGCCCCGGTCGGATTCGCCGCCATCCGACTCGCGTTCGAGCTCGACAGCGACGCCACGCCGGAGCAACTCGACACGCTGCTGCGGTTGACCGAGCGCTACTGCGTCGTCTTCCAGACCCTGGCCGTGTCCCCTCAGCTCTCGACGGGTCTCACGGCCGGGTAGGCGGTCACGCTAGGCCCCCGCGTCGGCGAGCAGCCCGTCGAGCTCAGACGAGGCGAACTCGGCCACCGCGCGCTGCCAGAGCGCGGCGGCCCAGTCGCGGATCTCGGGGTCGCCGGTCGTGCCGATGCGGATCGACCCCCACAGGCTCCAGCCGTACATCGACATCATCGACCACAGCCGCGCGCGGGCGTACTCGCGACGGTCCGGCGTGCCGTGGTACTCGGTGCAGAGCCGCTCGGCCTGGTCGGGGTCGAGCTCGAGCTCGTTGATCGCGTCGCCGAGGTCGTAGATCGGGTCGTTGTTACCCGAGTACTCGTAGTCGACGACCCACAGATCGCTGCCCGGACCGGCCGGCTCGAGGAAGTTGCCGGGCATGAGGTCGTTGTGGCACGGCGCGGTCAGGCGCCGGGTCGCGGTGAGGCGCGCGCCGATCTCGGTCGCCCGCTCGGCGTAGCGGTCGTAGTCGGCCGGCAGCGGGTAGCCGTGCTCGCCGACGATCGCGAGGTAGCGGCGCTGGACCGCCACCATGTCGAAGTCACGGGCGAAGGCCCCGGCGCCATGCAGCCGCCGTAGAGCGCGGGCGAGCGCCGTGATCCGGGCGGGCTCGCGGAAGTCGGCCGGCTCGAGCGTCACCCCGTCGACGAACGCGACGATGAGCGCCTCGGGCTCGCGGACCCGGCCGAGCACCGGCGCACCGACCCCGGCCGCGGCGGCGAGGATCGAGTTGTGATGCTCGTTGTCACGGTCGATGCCGAGCTGACCGGTCTCCCGCACACTCACCCGCACGACGCAGTCGCGCTCCGGGGCGCGAACGCGGTAGTTCCGATTGGTCATCCCGCCGGGGATCGCCGTCACCTGGCGGTCGCGGCCGGCGAGCTCGGGCACCTGCGCGAGCACCTGCTCGAGATCGGCGTCACGGCCGGGCACCGGTTCAGCCACGGATCCTCGCGCCCTCGGGGTCGTACAGCACGTCGTGCTCGATCCGCGCCGGCGCACGGTCGCCGAACACGTCGACCTCGAGCTCGTCGCCCTCGGCGAGGTCCGCGGGCAGCGAGGCGAGCGCGATCATGCGCTCGACGGTGTAGCCATACCCGCAGCTGCGGACCCGACCGACGACCTCACCGCCGCGGCGTACTGCCTCGCCTCCGTAGATCGTCAGATACTCGCCGCCGCCGGCGGTGAGCGTTCGCAGCCGCCGGGCCGGAGCCTGTGCCTCCGGTGTGCGCAGCGCCGCGGCGCCGTTGAACTCGCCATTGTCGAGCGCGACGCAAAAGCCGAGGCCCGACTCGTACGGCGTGTCGGAGGCAGTGAGATCGGTGCCGAGGTAGCGGTAGCCCTTTTCGAGCCGCAGCGACTCGAGCGCTCGGTAGCCACCCGGGGTGATGCCGTGAGGCGCGCCCGCCGCCATCAGCCGGTCCCATACCTGCACCGCCCACGCCGGGGCGACGTAGAGCTCGTAGCCGAGCTCGCCGACATAGGTGATCCGCTGGGCGAGCACCGTGGCGCCGGCGATGTCGACGGCGAGCGCGCGGCGGAACGGCAGCGCGGCGTCGGAGATGTCGTCCGCGGTGCAGGCGCCGAGCACCTCTCGCGCAGCCGGACCCCAGATCCCGATCACCGCGAGGTCGTCGCTGATGTCGGCGATCGTGACCGGCCCGTCGTCGCCACGGCACAGCTCGAGCCACCCGCGGTCGGCGTCGACCGTTGCCGCGCCGGTGATCACCCGGAAACGGTCCTGCGCGAGTCGAGTCACGGTGACGTCGGCGAGGATCCCGCCGCGAGCGCCGAGGAACTGGGTGTAGATGACGCTGCCCGCCGGCCGGTCGATGCGGCTGTCGGCGACGCGCTCGAGGAGCGGCAGGGCGCCCGGTCCGTGCAGCTCGAGCTTGCCGAATGACGTCATGTCGATGATCCCGACCCGCTCGCGGAAGGCGGCGTGCTCACGACCGACGAGCTCGAACCAGGGCGGCCGCGTCCAGCCGAACGCCCGCTGATCGGCGCCACTGCGTCGCCACCGCCGCCCGGGTTCGAGGTGGTCGGCCCGCTCCCATCCGTTCTTGGCCCCGAACACCGCACCGAGCTCCTGGAGGCGGACCTGGAGGGGGCTCGCCCGGCGCCCCCGTCCCCACTCGTCGGCGTCGAGTGGGTAGCGCAGGCGGTAGTAGTAGCGGTAGACCTCGCGCGCGCAGGCGCCGGCGAAGGCCGGGTCCTGGTAGGCGGGGCCGAACCGCCACGCGCGATAGGCGCTGACGTCGACCTCGGGTTCCCCCCCGATCATCCATTCGGCGAGCGCCCGACCCAGGCCGCCTGAACCGCCGAAGCCGTTGAGCGACAGCCCGGCGGCCACCCAGAACCCGGGGATCCCCGGCAGCGGGCCGAGCAGCGGGTTGCCGTCCGGGGTCATCGCGTCGGGGTGGCAGAGCAGCCGAATCACTCCGGCGCGATCAAGGAACGGGAAACGGCGGATCGCTCCCTCCAGCAGCGGCGTGAAGCGATCCATGTCGGACTCGACCGGGCTCGCGCCGTGGTCCCACGGGACGCCGTCGGCCCAACGGGCGAGGGGGTTGCCCTCGTAGCCGCCGATCAGCATGCCGCCGGCCTCGTCCTTGCCGTAGACGAGGTTGTCGGTGTCCCGGAAGCACGGGCTGGCGCGCGGGACGTCCGCTCCGGGCACCGCGGCCATCAGCACGTGCTGATGGTCGACCGGCACCGAGGGCAGCCACGCGCCGACCATCTCGGCGAGCTGCGGCGCCCAGATGCCGGCGGCGTTGACGAGGTGCTCGGTATCGATCGGCCCGCAGTCGGTGACGACCCGGCGGACCTCATGGCGGCGGCCGAGCTCGACGCCGGTCACGCGCGTGCGGGGGTGGATCTCGACTCCCGCGGCCCGCGCCGCGTCGGCGACGGCGTAGGTCGTGATGTGCGGGTCGACGTGGCCGTCGCCGGCCATCCAGACGCCACCGTACAGCGAGTCCGGCGAAGCGAACGGCAGCCGCTCGAGCACCTCGGCCGGGCCGATCATCTCGGCCTCAAGCCCGAGTGCGACGGCGCGGCTCACGGCGCGCTCGAGCTCCTTGAGCGACTCGACGCTCGAGGCGATGCGCACGCTGCCGACGGTGTTGAACACGCCGAGCGCGTTGTAGAGCTCGACGCTGTAGCGGCGGAAGCGCATCATCGTCGCCGAGGGGTTGAACTGGGTGACGAGACCGGCGGCGTGATGGGTCGAGCCGCTCGTCAGCTCTCCCTTCTCGAGCAGGACGACGTCCCGCCAGCCTGCGGCGGCGAGATGGTACGCGGCGCTGCACCCCGCGATCCCCCCGCCGACGACGACCACCTGAGCCGAGCGCGGCAGCTCGCGCGGGCTCATTCCGCGCGGGCTCGCTCGATGATCGGCGCGAGGACCTGGGCGACGGTCGGCTCGCCGATCTCCGCGAGCTCATAGCGAACCTGGCGAATCGGGTGGCGCGAGCGGACAAGCCGAGCGAGGTCGACCGGGGTACCGGCGACGACGACGTCGCAGTCGACGGCGTTGATCGTCGCCTCGAGGTCGGCGAGCTGCTCCGGGGAGTAGCCCATCGCCGGCAGCACGGCGCCGATGTGCGGGTAGCGCTCGTAGGTCGTGGCGATCGAACCGACCGCGGCGGGGCGCGGATCGACCTGGCGCCGGGCACCGGCCTCCTGGGCCGCGACCGTGCCGGCGCCGAACGGCATGCCCCCGTGCGTGATCGTCGGGCCGTCCTCGACGACGAGCACGTCGCGTCCGGCGAGGGGTGGCCCGTCGTCGAGCGTGACCGGCGAGGCGGCGCGGATGACCGTCGCCAGCGGATTGGCGGCGGTCACGTCGGCCATCAGCTCGTGCAGCTGGTCGGGCGAGGCGCTCGTCACCTTGTTGACGAGCACGACATCGGCGAGCAGCAGGTTCGTCTCGCCGGGGTGATGGCTGCGCGTGTGGCCGGGGCGGAGCGGATCGACGACGACGATCGAGAGGTCCGGGCGATAGAAGGAGAAGTCGTTGTTGCCTCCGTCCCAGAGGATCACGTCCGCCTCGGCCTCGGCCTGGGCGAGGATCGCCCCGTAGTCGACCCCGGCGTAGACGATAAGCCCGTCCTCGACCGCCCGCTCGTACTCCTCGCGCTCTTCGATCGTCGGGTTCGAGCGGTCGATGTCCTCGAGCGTGGCAAAGCGCTGCACGCGCATCGCCTCGAGGTCGCCGTAGGGCATCGGGTGGCGGATGAGCGCGGCCGTCAGTCCGGCTTCACGCAGCACCTCCCCGACGCGCCGGCTCGTCTGGCTCTTGCCCGACCCGGTGCGGACGGCGCACACGGAGACCACTGGGCGCCGGCTCGGCAGCATCGTCGCGCGCGTGCCGAGCAGGGTGAAGTCGGGCCCGGCCGCGAGCACCCGCGACGCGCAGTGCATGACGTGCTCGTGCGGCACGTCGGAGTAGGCGAACACGACCTCGTCGACATCGTGGGCGGCGATCAGCGACTCGAGCTCCTGCTCGGGCCGGATCGGGATGCCGTCGGGATAGCGCGGGCCGGCGAGCGCGGGCGGATAGACGCGGTCCTCGATGCCCGGGATCTGGGTCGCCGTGAAGGCGAGGACGGTTGTGTCAGGATCGTCGCGGAAGACGACGTTGAAGTCGTGGAAATCGCGCCCCCCGGCGCCCATGATGATCACCTGGCGCACGTCACTGGCCTCCTGGTCGCAAAGCGAAACGGTCCATCACCGCCACCGTATCCCCTGCGCGTCTGCGGGGCGAGCGCGCCACCGATGAGTTCTGAAGGCGGCGGCGGTCCAAGCGAGTGACATGGCCACCCTGTGCCTTCATGGTCCCCTGACGAACCTCGCCGGCGGGCCGGAGCATGCGATCGACGGCGGCACCGTCGGTGAGCTGCTCGTGGCGATCGAACGGGAGCGTCCGGAGCTGGCCGGGTGGATACTCGACGAGCGGCGGCTGATCCGTCGACACATCAACGTCTACGTCAACGGTGACCTGGCCGCGGCGGACACAGTCGTCCATACGCAGGACCGCGTCGAGGTGCTGCCGGCGATCTCAGGAGGCTGACGCGAACGTGACCGAGCTGCTGCTGGGAACCAAGAAGGGGCTCTTCGTGCTCGAGGGCGATCCGGGGGGCGGCTTCCGCGTCGTCGACCGCGCCTTTGCCGGTGAGCCGGTCGACTACGCGATGCGCGACCCGCGGAGCGGACGGCTGTTCGCGACCGTCAGCTCGCCGTTCTACGGCCCGAAGGTCTTCTACCGCGACGCGTCCGCCGGGGAGTGGACGCAGGCCGATGGCTTCGCGCTGCCCGTCGACAGCGGTGCGGCCCTCGAGCGCATCTGGGTGCTGACGCCGGGCGAGGAGGACGGGCTGCTCTATGCCGGCGGCGATCCCGGCGTCCTGTTCGAGAGCCGCGACGGCGGTGGCACGTGGGCGCTCAACGAAGCCCTGTGGAACCACCCGACCCGCGACACGTGGCAACCCGGCGGCGGCGGCCTCTGCCTGCATTCGATCGTGCCCTGGCCGGGCGACCCGAGCCGGCTGCTCGTCGCCGTGTCGGCGGCGGGCGTCTGGATCACCGAGGACGGCGGGGAGTCATGGCGCCAGGGCAACCGCGGCCTCCACGCGCGCTACCTGCCCGAGGAGGCTCAGGAGACGGCAACCGCTCTCTGCGTCCACCACATCGAGCGCTCTCCGAGCCGGCCGGAGCGGTTGTTCATGCAGTTCCACGGTGGGGTCTACCGCTCCGACAACGCCGGGGAGAGCTGGCATGACATCGGCGCCGGGCTCGTCTCAGACTTCGGGTTCCCGCTCGCCGTCGATCCGGTCGACGCCGACAGCGCATACGTGATCCCGCTCACCGCGGACACCGACCGGGTCACCCCCGACGGGCGGATGCGGGTGTACGAGACCCGCGACGGCGGCGCCAGCTGGGCGGGCCGGGGCGAGGGCCTGCCGCAGGCTCACGCGTACCTCACCGTGCTGCGGCTCGCCTTCGATCGCGCCGCCACCGGCGACGGCGACGACGACGACGGGCTCGAGCTGTACTTCGGCACGACGACCGGCGAGGTCTACGGCTCGCCCGACGCCGGCGCCCGCTGGTTCAGCGTCGGCGCGCACCTGCCGCCGGTCTACGCGCTCAGCGCGTCCGGCTGAGCGAGCGCGCTAGCCGACCGCGCGCAGATGCCGGAACGGCCGCCCGTCACGGAGTTCGCGGACGACGCCGTCGATCAGCCCGTCGGCGCCGGCCTCCTGGCCGTCGGTGACCGCGGTGACGATCCGGCGCTTGTGCTCGATCAGCCGGGCCATCGTCTCGTCGATCGTGTCGGCGGCCAGCAGGTACCAGGCTGTGACGGCATCGCGCTGGCCGATGCGGTGACAGCGATCCTCGGCCTGGTCGTGCATCGCCGGCGTCCACTCGAGTTCGAGGAAGCACACATTGGAGGCGCGGGTCAGGGTGATGCCCTGAGCGGCCACGCGCGTCGCGCACACGATCAGCGGCGGCCCGTCGCCGGCCTGGAAGGTGTCGATGCTCCGCTCACGCTCCGCGAGGTCATCGGCGCCGAGCAGGTGCAGCGCGTCGGGATGGCGGCGCAGCAGCGCCTCCTGGACCTCGACGTGCCGCGCGAACACGACCAGCGGTTCACCGGAGGCGAGGAAGTCGTCGATCCAGGCGAGCGCCGCAGCGAGCTTCCCCCGAGCGGCGAGCCGCTGGAGCGCGGTCAGCTGCGCGAGGCGCTCGGCCCGCAACGTGGAGGCGATCTTGGCGTTGAGCTCGGAGAGGTCGAGCGGTTGCGAGCGCAGCCAGTCGATGACGTTCTCCTCGGCGAGCCGGTACTCGGCGTCGTTGGTGAGCGCCATCGGCACGACCACCCGCCGCTTGGCCGGGAGCTGGGGCAGCACCTCGGACTTGAGCCGGCGGACGAAGCAGCGGCGACGCAGATGCCAGTGGAGCCGCTCCTCGCTGAGCACGCCACGGAACTCGCGGGCGAACTGGGCGCCGGAGCCAAAGTTCTCGAGGCGGCCGATGATCCGCAGCTGGGCGATCAGCTCCTCCGCATGGTTGAGCACCGGAGTGCCGGTGAGCGCGAGCCGCAGCCCTTCGGCGGGCACCGACTCGGCCAGGCGGCGGACGGCCTGAGTGCGCTTCGCGCGGGGGTTCTTGCAGTAGTGCGACTCGTCGACGACGAGCGCCCGCGGCCGGCGCCGGGCGAGCGCCCCGCGGTGGGCGACGACGAGCTCGTAGTTGAGGACGGTGATGTCGCTCGGCGGCGGCAGCGTCGACCGGCCCTGCACGACGGCAGTCGAGCGGTGAGCCAGCCAGCGCTCGGCCTCGCGCTGCCAGCCGAGCTTCATCGAGGCCGGACAGATGACGACGGCGGGGAACGCACCGTCGGCCTCGAGCGCGGCGAGCGCCTCGACCGTCTTGCCGAGCCCCTGCTCGTCGGCGAGGAACGCGCGGCGGGCGTCGAGCACATAGCGCACACCGGCCCACTGAAACGGAGCGAGCTCCCCCCCGAGGCGCTCGGCGACGACGGCGATCGGCTCAGCGCTGTCGGCGCGTGAGCGACGGATGGCGACGGCGGCCGCCCGGCGCTCTGCGAGCAGCCGCTCGAGCACCTCGGCGGCCATCGGCGCCACCTGCACCTCGTAGCGGGCCACGAACGCGTCGAGCTCGTCGGCGAGCCATGGGTCGAACGGCAGCCCGTTGCCGGTCGCGCCCGGCAGCGCCTCGAACGCGTCCGCGATCGAGGCATCCCAGAGCACCTCGAGTGCGAGGCGCTCGCCGTCGACCCCGCGGGCGAGCACGAGCCGGGCCGGCGGTGGCGTCTCGCCGAACTCGACGAGCTCGAGGCAGCGCATCGCGGCCGAGCTCAGCCGAGCCGAGCCGAGCGTGGCGATCGCCTGCGCCGCGGTGGCGCTGAAGGGCACGAGCAGGTGGCCGTCGTGCTCGACGGCCTCGGCACGGAGCGCGGCCGGGACTGCGCCGGCGAGCGTGTGCAGCGACCACCAGCCGCGAGCGTCGTAGCGCTCGGTGCGCACCGAGCCGATCCATCGGCGCCGGAGGTCGGACAGCCAGTCATCGACCTCCGGGGCGGTCGTGAGCTCCGGGAACTCCTCGAGCATCGCGGCGACGCGGACACCGACCCAGTCGGTGGCCGGCGCGAGCCACTCGTGCGTGTCCCAGTTGAAACGCCGGTGAGGCAGGCTGCGGGCGGCGGAGACGATCGCGGCGTCGTAGCGGAAGGAGAGCACGACGAGTTGGCCGCCGTCGGCGTCGGCGCGCAGCACGACGTTGGGACGGGCCGGGACGATCTCCACTTCCCTCACGCTACTAGTGTCCTGACTCGGACTCGCGACACCCGCCTGCCCGACGTAGAGTAAATGGCGATGGGCACATCTCCGCCGGTATCCGTGGGGGCCGACGGCGGCCTCGGGGCCACCGAGGCGTGCCGCTCACTCCACGCCGAGCTGAGCCGTCTGGGGATCACGCCGGGACGGGCGCTCGAGGACGATTTGCAAGTCACCGACGAAAGGATGGCCATCCGATGACCGCGACCGAGACCGCCCGGACCACGGACCTCACGCCCCGCCCCGAGCACCGCTTCACCTTCGGGCTATGGACGGTCGGCAACCCCGGTCGTGACCCGTTCGGCGAGCCGACCCGGCCGCCGCTGGACCCGGTCGAGTCCGTCGAGCGCCTCGCGGAGCTCGGTGCCTACGGCGTGAGCCTGCACGACAACGACCTCGTTCCCTACGGCTCCTCCCCGGCCGAGCGCGAGCGGATCGTCGCCCGCTTCAGCGACGCGCTCGGGCGGACCGGGATGCGGGTGACGATGGCGACGACGAACCTGTTCGGCCACCCCGCGTTCAAGGACGGTGCGTTCACCTCCAATGACCGCGCCGTCCGCCGGGCGGCGGTCGCCAAGGCGATGCGTGGGATCGACCTCGGCGCCGAGCTCGGCGCGGAGACGTACGTGTTCTGGGGGGGGCGCGAGGGCGCCGAGAGCGGGGCGAGCAAGCGCGTCGGCGAGGCGCTCGAACGCTACCGCGAGGCGATCAACTTCCTCTCCGCCTACGTGCGCGAGCAGGGCTACGCGCTGCGCTTCGCGATCGAGCCCAAGCCCAACGAGCCCCGCGGCGACATCTTTCTCCCGACCGTCGGCCACGCACTGCACTTCATCACCACGCTCGAGCACCCGGAGATGGTCGGGGTCAACCCCGAGGTGGCCCACGAGACGATGGCCGGGCTGAGCTTCGTCCACGGCGTCGCCCAGGCGATCTGGGCCGGCAAGCTGTTCCACATCGACCTCAACAGCCAGCGCATCGGCCGCTACGACCAGGACTTCCGCTTCGGTGCCGAGGACCTCAAGGAAGCCTTCCTGCTCGTCCACCTGCTCGAGACCTCCGGCTACAGCGGCGTCCGCCACTTCGACGCCCACGCGTATCGCAGCGAGGATCCCGAGGGCGTCTGGGCCTTCGCGGCCGGCTGCATGCGAACCTACGTCGCCCTCGCCGAGAAGTCGCGCCAGTTCGAGGCCTCGGAGGCGATCGCCGCCGCACGCGCGGCGGCACGGGTCGACGAGCTCGCCGAGCCGACGGTCGGGGCCTACTCGGCCGAGTCCGCGCAGGCCCTGCTCGCCGAGAGCCAGGACCTCGATGCGCTCGCCGCCCACGGTTACGGCGTCGAGCACCTCGACCAGCTTGTCGTCGAGCTGCTGCTCGGGGCCGGCGGCGCGTAGCGGCGTTTACGCGCAGGTCGGGCGGCGCAGACTGCCGGTGATGGGCCAGTTCCACTGGGATCCCGAGAGCTACCTCGCGCTCATGCGCGAGGAGGTCCCGGACTACGCGACCCTCCAGGACGAGACGGCCGCCGCGGCGGGGGCTGTGGACGCGCGGACGATCCTCGAGCTCGGGACGGGCACCGGCGAGACGGCGCGCCGGCTGCTCGCGGTCCACGCCCACGCCCGGCTGATCGGCATCGACGAGAGCCCGGGCATGCTGGCCGCCGCGCGGACGACGCTGCCGGCGGAGCGGGTGACGCTGCGCGAGGCCCGGCTCCAGGACCCGCTGCCTGCCGGGCCGTTCGAGCTCGTCGCCTCGGTGTTGTGCGTGCACCACCTCGACGGGCCCGGCAAGGCCGACCTGTTCGCTCGGATCGCCGCGGCGCTCGCCCCCGGCGGCGTGTTCGTGCTCGGCGACGTCGTCGTGCCGGATGACCCGGCCGACGTCGCGACTCCGATCGACGGCGACTACGACACGCCGAGCTCGGTCGCCGACCAGCTCGACTGGCTCACCGCCGCCGGGCTCGCACCGCGCGTGCGCTGGGCCCACCGTGACCTCGCCGTGATCCGCGCGGAGAAGCCCTCGTGACCGAGAGCCCCGGCATCAGCCGCAAGCTCGTGCTCGTGCTCGCGCTCGCCTGTGGGGCGACGGTGGCCAACCTCTACTACGCCCAGCCGCTGCTGCACACGCTCGGGCGGGCCTTCGGCGTCTCCCCCGGCGTCACCGGGCTGATCGTCACCGTCACCCAGCTCGGTTACGTCCTCGGGCTCGCCCTGCTCGTACCGCTCGGTGACCTGCTCGAGCGCCGGCGCCTCATCACCCTGACCCTGCTGGTCGCCGCCGCGGCCCAGGCGGTCGCCGCCGTGGCGCCGGCCTTCGGCGTGTTTGCCGCCGCCCTCGGGGTCGTCGGGGTGAGCTCGACGGTCGCCCAGATCATCGTGCCGATGTCCTCCTCGCTCGCCGCCGAGCACGAGCGCGGACAGGTCGTCGGCACGGTGATGAGCGGGCTGCTGATCGGGATCCTCGTCGCCCGCACGGTGAGCGGCGTGATCGCCGGGCTCGTCGGCTGGCGCGGCGTGTTCGTGTTCGCCGCTGTCGTCATGCTGCTGCTCTCGGCGCTGCTGCGGGTGATCCTGCCGCTCGTGCCGGCGACAGAGCGGATGGGCTACGGCGCCCTGCTGCGGTCGGTCGTCTCACTCGTGCGCGCCGAGCCCGTGCTCCGCCAGCGCATGGCGCTCGGCGCACTCTCCTTCGGCTGCTTCAGCGTGCTGTGGACGGCGCTCGCCTTCCTGCTCGCCGGCCCGCGCTACGGCTACGGCAACACGGTCATCGGACTATTCGGGCTAGCCGGCGTGGCCGGCGCGAGCATCGCCCCCGTCGCCGGCCGGCTGTCGGACCGCGGTCATGGCCGGCTTGCCGCGACGCTGGCGATCATCGTCCTGCTCGCGAGCTGGGGCCTGCTTGCGCTCGGAGCCAACTCGCTGCCCGCGCTCGTCGGAGGCATCGTCGCCCTCGACCTCGGCGCCCAGGCCCTGCACATCTCCAATCAGAGCACGATCTACGGGCTCGACGCCACCGCACGCAGCCGGCTGACGACGGCGTACATGGTCGCCTTCTTTCTCGGGGGCGCGGTCCTCTCGGCGGCGACGTCGGTGTTGTACGCGAGTGACGGCTGGAGCGCGGTGTGCGTCCTCGGGGCTGGCACAGCGACGGTCGCCCTCGGGCTCTGGGCGATCACCGAGACGGTCCTCCGCCGGGGCCGCGAGTTGGCGGCGGAGTTGGCGGGTAGTACCCAGCCGTGACGAGTGTGAAGCTCAACTGGTCGAGCGCCGAGGTTCAGGACGCCAAGCTCAACGTGGACCTCGAGGGTGAGCTCACCGACGGGTGGAAGAACAGCTTCAAGACGACCGTGGCGCTGCTCGACCAGGGCGAGTGGGGTGCGGTCAAGCTCAAGAAGGGCACCGTGCGCGTCAGCGACGTCGGTGTCGGAACCGAGGAGAAGCTCCGTTTCTTCCTTGAGAGCGCGGTCACCCAGGCCAACGCCAGCGCGCCCGACGAACACGACGAGGAGCGCTCCACCGGCGCCGGCGAGCACGACGAGGAGCCCGAGAGCTCAGAGGACGCGGAGATGACCGAGCGCTTCCGCGGCTTCGGGTCTGGGGAGTCGGAATCCGCCGAGTCGTCGAGGTCGGCGCGGGGCTACTAGGCCCCGGGGAGCCCGGACCAGGCCCGGCGCTCGTCCCCCGAGGGGTCCTCGACGACGGTGACGGCGTCGGCGTCGGGGAGCAGTGCGGTCGCGCGGTTCGCCACGTCGTAGACCGGCCAGCCCGGATCACCGTCGCGGGCGAAGGCCACCCATGCGCCGTGCAGAAGCTCCGAGGCCGCCCGCGAGGGCGACGGGCCGATCCGGGCGCGCACCGAGGGCTCGTCGATCGTCGCGAAGGCGAACGGCAGGTCGGACGCGTGACAGGAGCCAAGGCCGTCGTTCTCCGCCAGGCCGATCGCGTCGAAGCGCGCCATCCACGTCGACCCGCCGGCACTCGCCCGCGCCTCGGCGAGCGCCGTGGCCGGCAGCAGATAGAGCCGGTCGGTGTAGATGTCGGCGAGCACTTCGGCCGCCGAGCAGCCGGGACGCTGGGCTCGGTAGACCGCGAGCCCGTCGGCGGGCAGCCCGTAGAGCTCGCCGGCTGCCCGGTCGAGGGTCGCGTCGTCGACGGCGGCGAGGGCCCCGGTCGGGACGACGAACAGGCGCGACTCGTCGCGCGTGCGGCACAGCAGCGCCGGTACGTCGGCGCCGGCTCCCTGCGCGGCGGCGAGCAGCGGGTCCTCTGGCAGCAGGTCGCCGTCGACGACCGGCGCGAGCGGCAGCGTGCGCAAGGCGAGCGGAGCGAGCTCGTCGGCGGCCGCGAGGTTCCGCGCCCGTTCGAACATCTGCGCGGTGGCGTCGAGCAGCTCGCGCGGCGTGAGCTCGGAGAGCGCGGCGCGGGTCGCCGGACGGTCGACGACGGCGCTCAGCTGGGCGGCGAGCGCCGAGGCCTGGTCCGGTGTCAGCGTGTGCGATGCGGCACCGCTGTGGAGGATCGCGCGGTGGAACAGGCCGCGCGCCGAGGGGACGGCAAGCAGCGGGCCGATCGCCATCGCGCCTGCCGATTCGCCGGCGACGGTCACCCGGTCGGGGTCACCGCCGAAGCCGACGATCTCCTCGCGGACCCAGCGCAGCGCGGCGATCATGTCGCGCAGGCCACGGTTGCCGTCGGCGTCGGGAAGCTCGAGGAAGCCCTCGATCCCCAGGCGGTAGTTGATGCCCACGCAGACGACACCGTCGCGGGCGAAGCTCGAGCCGTCGTACTCGGGCAGCGAGTTGGAACCCTGGAGGAATGAGCCGCCATGGATCCAGACGAGGACCGGACGGCGCGCGCCGGGCGCATGCACGCCGTCGGCCGGGGCCCAGACGTTGAGGTTTAGACACTCCTCGCCCGGGATCTCGATCTCGTGCAGCAGGCGCCGGGCGTACTCCGGGTACTGACCCTTGGGCACCGTCGGCCCGTGACGGCTCGCGTCGCGGACGGCGGTCCACGGCACGACCGGCTGCGGCGCGCGGAAGCGATGGGGCCCGAATGGGGCAGCGGCATACGGGATGCCGAGGAACCTCGCCACCCCGTTGCTGCGCACCCCGGCGACGGCGCCGCCGTGGCTGAGGGTGACTAAGGGGGTGGTGTCGGGATCGAGGGTCATGATCGGCTCGTTGCTCGTCGGGTATTGGCGGTTCAGGGTGCCGTGCTCTCCGCGCGCTCGGCGGCGATCCAGTCCTCGGTCAGGATCATCCAGAACGCGAGGCCGGCGAACTGCTTGTAGCGGCGGAAGCTGCGCTCGATCCCCTTGTCGGTGAGCCGCGGGCGGCCGCTCACGACACGGTACTTCGGCCGCGTCCACGAGTCGAGGATGAGCCGGCGATAGCGGCCGAGCAGCATCATCACGTGGGCGACCGCGTACGGGCCGACGCCGGCGATCGCCAGCAGGCGGTCGGCGACCTCGTCGTCGGACAGCGCGGGGTCGAGCAGCGCCTCGAGGTCGAGCCGGCCGTCGGCGACATCCGCGGCGAGCGCGCGGAGATAGGCCCCCCGATAGCCGGCGCGGGCGCGGTCGCGGTAGAACGACTCCGGTGCCTCGGCGAGCGCGGTGGGGGTGGGGAATGCCCGTCTGTCGGGCAGGCCCGGAACCGCCTCGCCGAGATCGGCGACGATGGCGCCGACCATCCGCTCGGTCGCCGACCAGGTGCAGTTCGTCGTGCAGATCGTCTTGACGACGTCCTCGAACACGGTCGGGCTGCGGAGCATGCGCCCGGCGCCCGCGACGACCCAGGCGAGCGGCGGATCGGCGGCGGCGGCGAGGTAGAACGGGCTGAGATCCTCGTCGAGCCGCAGCATGTGGCGCAGCGCCGCGAGCAGCTCGACGCGGGCAGCGGGCGGCGGGACGGGTGCACCGGCGGGTATGCGGACGCGGGCGGCGGACGGCTTGCCCGGCACGGCGGGCGGTTTGCCCGGCGTGAGAACGATCAGCCAGGGCCGGTCGGCGGCTCGCAACACCGTCTGCAGCGACGAGCCATCCTCAGCGATGACGTTCGGCGGGAGATCGGCGACGCCGTGGGAGAGGAGCGTGCGGGCGAAGTCCACCGGCTCGCCGCCACCTCCCAGGAGCGATAGCGGGGCAGACCAGGATGAGGCGCGAGGCACGCCACGCATCGTAGGACGGCGCGTGGCGTGCCTGCGACGCCTGAGGACGAACTACCGAGCGTTGTGGGCGATGACCCAGGTGCGATGCGGTGCCTGGATGACGATCGCGCGCTGCCCCGACTTGACCTCGCCGAGGCTGGTCGTGACGCCGTTGTCACGCACGTGCGCCGTGGCCGGGATCGTCAGCGTGACCGTCTTGTACGTCGCCTTCTTGGTGCCGTCGGCCAGGACGAGCTGGTTGCCGGACACCGACTGAACGATGCCGCGGTCGTAGGTGACGTTGACGAACCCGCCCCGCGTCGCGACGACGACGTCGCCATGCACGGCACGGGTGAGCAGCCGCCGGCCGAGACCGGCACGAGCGGCGTGCGCGGCGGCGGTGTGCGGGCTCGAACTGGCCGCACCGGCGTTGGCGATCGCGCTTGCGCCGCCGCCGAGGGCGAGACAGCTGAGGGCGACGATCCCCATCGTCGAGTGTCTACGGAGTCGTTGGAACATCGAGTTCACCTCTGAGGGTTGGCGATACGTGCCTCACCATCCTCTACCCCCTGGGCAAGGCCTCGATCAGGCGAATGTCAGGGGCGTGTAAACACCCGGTGTGTCCAGGTGGGTTGGGGACTTACGATGTCGCCATGCCCCAGATGGTCATGATCGTCGAGGATGACGCGAACATCGGCACGCTCGTGCGCACCTATCTTCAGCGCGACGGCTACGACGCGCTGTGGGTGCGCTCGGGTGAGGATGCCCTCGCCGAGCTCCCGCGCCATCCGATCGCGCTCGTCGTGCTCGACATCGGCCTGCCCGGCATCGACGGCATCGAGGTCCTCCGCCGGATCGGCGGCCGCGTGCCGGTTGTGATGCTCACCGCTCGCGACGAAGTCGCCGACCGCGTCGCCGGCCTCGAGCTCGGAGCCGACGACTACATGCCCAAGCCGTTCTCCCCGCGCGAGCTCACCGCCCGCATCAAGGCGGTCCTGCGCACCGGCGCGCGCGGCGAGCACGACGACGTCAGCACGCTCGGTCCCGTCACGCTCGCGCGCGGCGCGCGCGAGGTCCGGGTCGACGGGCGCGAGGTCGAGCTCACCCAGCGCGAGTTCGATCTGCTCGAGTACCTGATGCGCAACTCCGGTCAGGTCGTCTCGCGCGACGCCCTGCTCGAGACGGTGTGGGGCTTCGTCTCGCCCGGCGAGACCCGGACCGTCGAGGTGCACGTCGCGCAGCTGCGCAAGAAGCTCGGGCATCCGGACCTGATCCGCACCGTGCGCGGCGTCGGCTACAAGGCGGCGGCATGACGCTGCGGCGCCGGGTGTTCATGTATGTCGCCGCGGCGGCGATCCTCTCCTGCGCGCTCACCGTCGGGATGGGCGCCGTGCTCGTCCGCCACCGGCTCGCCTCCCAGCGGCTCGCCGTGCTCGAGCGCCAGGCGAACATCGCCGCGGTCGCACTCGACGCAGCGCCCGGCGCGCTCGGCAATGGCCCGCACGTCTACCGGGTGCAGAACGGGCGGGTTCAGCCTCTCGGCGAGCTCCGGGCCTCGCTCGTGCTCGCGGCGATCGGCAACGGCGGCAACTCCTCCGGCACGGTCAGCGTCGCCGGGCGCTCGCTCCTCTTCGTGGCCCGCGAGACCGCCGCCGGCCGGGTCGTCCTCGTACGTGCCGCCGGGCTGTCGTTCGCCGAGTGGCGGCCGTTCCTGTGGCTGCTCCTGCTCGCCGGCCTCGCCGGGGCGGCGCTCGCCGGCGTCTTCTCCTACCTGCTCGCCGGTCGCCTCACCCGCCGGATCGGGGAGCTCGCCCGGGCCACCGAGCGCGTCGCCGCAGGCGAGGCGGACGTGACCGTCGCGGTCCACGGCGAGGACGAACTCGCCGGACTCGGCGCCTCGTTCAACCGCATGTCCGCCGATCTCAGCCGCGCGCGCGACGCCCAGCGCAGCTTTCTCGAGTCGGTGAGCCACGAGCTGAAGACGCCGCTGACCTCGATCCGCGGCTACGCCGAGGCGATCGGCGACGGCGCCGTCGCCCCCGAGGAGGGCAGCGCGGTGATCACCTCCGAGGCCGACCGGCTCGAGCGGCTCGTCGGCGATCTGCTCGAGCTCTCTCGGCTCGGACGGGCCGAGTTCGACGTCGAGCGCGCCCCGCTCGACCTCGCCGAGCTGGCGGCCCGCGCGGTCGAGCGACATCTCCCCCGTGCCGACGAGCTCGGCCTCACGCTGTCCTCGACGGCCGAGCCGGGGGCGCACGCGGTCGGCGACGAGGGACGCGTCCTGCAGGCGCTGTCGAATCTCATCGAGAACGCGCTGCGGCTCACCCCGGAAGGGGGGAGCGTGACCGTCGCCGTGGCCCCGGGATCGCTCGCGGTCCGCGACACGGGGCCCGGACTCTCGACGGAGGATCTCCCCCGCGCCTTCGAGCGCTTCTACCTCTACGACCACTACCGCAGCCAGCGGGCCGTCGGCTCCGGGCTCGGCCTCGCCATCGTCCAGGAGCTCGCCGCTGCGATGGGCGGAAGCGTGAGCGTGCACAGCGCCCCGGGCGACGGCGCGGAGTTCGTGCTCAACCTGCCGTTGGTCGCCGGCGCGCCCGGAGGGCCGGAGGGCGAACGCCCCGCGGCCGCTGCGCCGATCCGCTCGAGCAGCTCGAGCAGCTCGAGCTGACGGCCGCCGCTCTGCATAATCGGGGCATGAGCTACACCGCGGCCGATGGCCGTCAGCAGATCCTCGACGAGCTCGCCCGAGCGATCGAGCAGACGGGGATCGCGCTCGTCGCGCTCGGCGAGGCCTATGAGCGGATGGACGAGCAGGCCGGTGACCGGCTCGAGCAGGCGCTCTTCCGGCCTGTGCAGGTGGCCTACGGCCGCGGCCAGCGCACGCACACGCGCTTCGCCACGCAGTACGGGCTGCCCGAGCGCACGTTCCCGTCACCCAACCCCGGCCTGCCGACCGACCCGCGCCACGCGATCGAGCATGCCGCCGAGGCGCTGCACGTCGCCGACGGAACGCTCGCCACCCTTCAGGACTCGATGCTGCCGGTCGAGGTCGGGGACCCCGAGCTGCGCGCCGGGCTCGCGGAGGTGCGCGACCTCATCGCGCCGCTTCCGGCTCGATCGCGGGAGCTGGTCCGGACGCTCGGGCGTTAGCCCGCTCGGAGGCTCGAGCGCTCGCCCGCGCCTCGCTCGGCTCGATCCACAGCGCCTGCACGAGAATCATCGTCAGCGACATGAGCGGGATCGCGATGACGATGCCGATCAGTCCGAACAGCGCCGCCACCACGAGCAGCCCGACGGTGACGAGCGCTGGGTGCATGTCGACCGTGCGGGCCATGATCAGCGGCAGGATGAGGTTGCCCTCGATCTGGTTGACGACGAGGTAGACGATCAGCACGAGCAGCGCCTCGGTCGGCGACTGGGCGAGCCCGACGACGACGGGCGGGATCGCGCTGATGATCGAGCCGTAGTTGGGGATCACGGTGAGGAAGGCGGAGAACAGGGCGAAGCCGAGGGCGAACCGCAGGCCGACGAGCTCGAGGCCGGCGAACAGGAGGGTCCCGAGCACGACCATGTCGAGCCCGACGGCGACCAGCCAGCGCAGCCATGCGTCGTGGATGCGCTTGAGGACATCGCGTGCGAGCGGCCGCTGCGACGCCGGGATGAGTCTCACCACGCCGTCGACGAGCGGCCGCGGGTTGATCGCGATGAGCACGGCGATGAACGCCATCAGCCCCGCGGCGAGGACCACCCCGAGCAGGCCGAGGCCGAGCTGTATGACCGGGCCGGCGAGCCGCTCGGGATGCTTGCTGTAGCCCTGGACGATGCGGCTCAGCTCCGCCCCTGGGTTGGGGATCCGCAGGCCGGCGAACACGCGGGCGTGCCGGCCCGCGCCTGAGAGCAGCCCTGGCAGGCTGCCGGCGAACGCGCTCACCTGACTTGCGAACTGCGGCATGAGGGCGACCGCGAGACCGCCGATCACCATCGCGGCGATGAGCAGCGCGCCGACCGCGCCCAGCGCCCGCGGCAGGCCCCGGCGCTCGCCCCACGTGGCCGCCGCCTCGAGCGGCAGCGCGATGATCACGGTCACCGCGACCACGAGCACGAGGGTCATCAGGGCGTGGATGACGAGCGCGGCGAGCGTGATGCCGGCCGCGAGGAGCAGGGCGCGATAGAGGACGATAGGTCTCATTCGTGCCTTAAACGGGCAGTAAGGGGTGGTGGATGAGACGCGCGTAACCTCGGCAGCCCTGTACAAGGCCGTCCTGCTGGCCTTCGGGCTCGTCGTGCTCGGGCTCATCTTCCGCCAGCTGGCCACGCTCGTGCTCGCGGTGCTCATCGTCGTGATCATCGCCCTGCCGCTGGCCGAGTTCGCCACGCTGATGACCCGCCTGCGGATTCCACGGGCGTTCGGCGCGACGATCGGTCTGCTGCTCGCCCTCGGCCTGCTCGGGGCGCTGATCGCGGCGATCGTCCCCGCCTTCTCGCACCAGATCAACGCCTTCGTGGCCTCGCTGCCGAGCATCGTCGACTCGGTCCGGCATCGGCTCGGCCGGCTCACCGGCACCTCGGCCAATCACGTCGGTCAGCAGATTCAACATTTCGTAGACGGATATACCCAGCATCCGCAGAAGCTGCTCGGCCCGCTCGAATCAATTGGGGCCGGGGTCGCCGCTGCCCTCGGCGCGCTGATCGTCGTGCTGCTCACCGCGCTGTACACGGCGATCCACCCCGAGCCGCTCATTGGCGGCATGCTGCGGATCGTCACCCCGCCCCGCCGCGCCCTCGCGCTACGCATCCTCGGCCGGCTGCGCCAGGCCTATCTCGCCTGGCTGCGCGGTCTCGTCGTCGGGATGCTCGTGCTCGGGACACTCACCTACCTCGGACTGATGCTCGCCGGCGTCGGCTTCGCCGCCTTCTTCGCCACGTTGACCGCGGTGGCGATGATCGTCCCGTACTTCGGCGCGCTCGCCAGCTCGATCCCGCCGATCCTCTACGCCCTGACGATCTCGCCGGGGAAGGCACTCGTCGTCGCCGGCATCTATGTCGTCGCGCATCAGGTCGAGGGCAACGTCATCCAGCCGCTCGTCGTCGCCCGTACCGTCGAGCTCCATCCCGCCGCCGTCGCGGTCGGCGTCGTCGCCGTCGACCGGCTGTTCGGATTCGTCGGCCTGATCGTCGCGGTGCCGATCCTCGTCACCGTGAAGATCCTGCTCGAGGAGCTCTGGATCCACCCGCTCGAAGAGCGCCGCGCCCACGACGCGGATCGTCGCCCGGCCGACACAGGCGCAGCCTCGGAGGTCGAGGACGCGGAGGCGCCGGTTCCCGAGGAGGCACCGGCCCACGAGGGGGCGCCGACTCCCACCCGAGCGCCGGCGCGCGCCGGGCCGGTGGCGATGCGCAAGATCGGGCGCCGCTGAGCCGGTCAGCCCTCGCCGCGGCCGGCGAGCAGATCACGCAGCTCGGCCGCGTTGCGGACCGCGTAGTCGCGGTAGCAGTTGTTCATCAGCAGATGCGTCTCCCGCGCCTGCTGCGCCGCCGCCCGGATCGGGTCGGCGAGCTCACGCAGCTCCGACATCGAGTAGCAGTAGTTGAAGCGCTCGGCGGCCGAGCGCGACGTGTCGTTCCAGGTCGCGTCCGCGCGTCCGTGGAAGCGGACGACGAGCATCTCCGGGTTGGTCACGGCGAACAATCGCGGCAGCTCCGAGACGGCGGGCGCGTCGACGCAGACGAAGATCAGGCCGAGCTGCTCGAGCAGGTCGAGCGTCCGCTCGCGATCGCGCTCCTGCGCGAGCCAGCGTGGCGAGCGGAACTCGACGCAGACCCGGTACTCGCTCAGCCGCCCGGCAAGCGCCTCGATCTCGGTGCGGTTGTCCCTGCGCGGGGTGAACCACGGCGGATACTGGAAGAGGACGGTGCCGAGCCTTCCCGCCTCCTCGAGCGGATGCAGTGCCGACGCGAAGCGCCGCCAGGCCTCGTCGAGCAGATCGCTCGGCAGGTGGTGGGCGTAGACGTTGCGCTTGGCGAGCACGTCGTCGGAGAGCTGCTCGCGGATGTCGGGCCAGATGCTCCGCGGTCGGGTCGGGTGGCCGGTGAGCAGCGAGTACGCCTTGACGTCGAAGCGAAAGCCATCGGGCGTGCGGTGCGCCCACAGCGCGGTCTGGCGCTCGGCCGGCGGCGCGTAGTAGGTCGAGTCGATCTCGGTGAGCGGAAACTGCGAGGCGTAGAAGCGCAGTCGGTCCTCGGCGCTCATCCTCCGCTGGGGGTAGAAGTCGGAGTCCTCGACGAGCGTCTTGTCGGTCCAGGAGCAGCTGCCCATCAGCACGGTATGCGCGCCGAGCTCGACGTGATCGCCGATCGTGTGCGGCTCATCGCTCATGGCCGTGATTGTGACCGGCGCCGGTACGCGATCATGTCGGTGATGCTCTTCCCGATTTCACCCCGGCGGGCGCGATGAGCGCCGACCGCGTCCTCGTCACCGGCGCGACCGGCTTCATCGGCGGTCGCCTCGCCCGGAACCTTGCCGAGTCCGGGCATGACGTGCAGTGCATGGTGCGCAACCCGGCATCGCCGGCCGCCCGGGAGCTCGAGCGCTCCGGGCTCGCCCTGCGGCGCGGGGACGTGCTCCATCCCGAGACGCTGGACGACGCCGTGCGGGACGTCGATCTCGCCTACTACCTCATCCATTCGATGGGCCGGGGCGGCAGCGGCGACTTCGTCGAGACCGAGCAGCGCACGGCGACCGGGTTCGCCCAAGCCGCCCGCGCGGCCGGCGTCGGGCGGATCGTCTACCTCGGCGGCCTCGGCGAGCGCGCCCACTCCAAGCATCTGCGCAGCCGCCACCAGACCGCCGTGTCGCTGCGAGAGCATGGACCGCCGCTCACCTATTTCCGCGCCGGCATGGTCGTCGGCGCGGGCAGCGAGTCCTACCGCACGCTCCGCTACCTCGTGCAACGCCTCCCGGCGATGATCGCCCCGGCCTGGCTGAAGAACAACACCCAGCCGATCGCCATCGACGACACGATCACCTATCTCGCCCAGGCCCTCTCGGTCCCCGCCACTACCGGGCGGGAGATCCAGATCGGCGGGCCCGACGTCCTCTCCTATGGCGACATGCTCGACAGCATGGCCCGCGTGCTCGACCTCCCTCGCCGGCCCCGGATCCCGGTGCCGCTGCTCACGCCCTGGCTGTCGTCGTTGTGGATCGGCCTCGTCACCCCGGTCGACGCCGGCGTCGCCCGCCCGCTCGTCGAGGGGCTCGCGGTGCCGACCGTCGTCACCGATCCCTCGGGCATGGAACTATTCGACGTCGACCCGATCGGCTTCGACGAAGCGCTGCGCCGGGCCGTCGCCGAAGACCCCGACCTGGTCGCGGTCCGACCGTAGCCTCGGCGGCGGCTATCCGGGGCGCCCGAGGGCCGTGCGGGCGCCGTTCGACCGCCGGCCCGGTTGCTTGGGAGATTCTTGCCGGCCCATAGGCATAAAGATCTCCCAGGAAGCAAGCCCCCGGCGCCGCCGCCGTCCCGTCGTCGGCCTGGCGAGCAGCTCGGCCCGGAGCGCCAGCAGCCGCACGAGCTCGGCGGTACGGCGGAAGGGATCGGCGATCACCGCCCCGTCGTCCAGCGACAGCGCGGCCTGCAGCTCGCCGCCGACCTCGGCGAGCAAGAGCTCCCCGCCCGGGACCTCGGCGCTGTCGAGCGCGGCCAGGCGGGCGACCGCTGCGCCGTCGCCGCCGTGGGCGGCGCGGATGGTGATGGCCTGTGAGGAAACGTGGGTCATGACGAAGACTGTGCTCCCGTCCAGACATAAATGCAAATAGGGGTTTGACTGGTCAGGTATAACGTCTGGTAATGCTCGATTCGCGCCGCCTCAAGGTGCTGTGCGAGGTCGCACGCACAGGCTCCTTCTCCGCCGCGGCGGCCAATCTCGGCTACACCCAGCCCGCCGTCTCGCGCCAGATCTCGACGCTCGAGGCTGAGGTCGGGATGCTGCTCGTCCGCCGCGTCCCCCAGGGCGCGGTGCTCACCGACCCGGGCCAGGTGCTCGTCGCCCGAGCCGAAGCGATCCTCGCGCAGATGAACGACGCCGAGGCCGAGCTGCGGGCGCTCGCGGGCCTCGAGGGGGGTCGGCTGCGGCTGGCCTCGTTCGCCTCCGCCGCGGCCTCGTTCGTCCCGCCTGCGGTCGCGCGCTTCCGCGAGCTCTATCCCGCCGTCGAGTTCTCGATGGTCATGGCCGACCCCAATGATTCGCTTCCCCTGCTGCGAGCCGGCGAGATTGACATCGCGCTCGCGCACGACCGCTGGCTCGCCGGCGATGAGCCCGATGCCGTGGCCGGCGGGGTCGAATACATCCATCTGTTCGACGACCCGATGTACGTCGCCGTGCCGGCCGGCCATCCGCTCAGCGACCACGGGCTCGCGCGACTCGCCGACTTCTCCGACGATCCGTGGATGCTGGCGACGACGAACACCTGCCCGGACTCCAAGCTGTTCCTGCGCGCATGCCACGAGGCCGGGTTCGAACCGCGGATCGCCCTCCAGAACGACGACTACCCCGCGATCCTCGGGTTCGTCGCCGCCGGCGTCGGCGTGGCGCTGATCCCGGACATGGTCACCCGCGGCATCCGCGAGGACGTCGTCGTCCGCCACCTCGAGCCGGCGGGCCCCAACCGGCCGATCTGCGCGGTCGTGCCGGTCGGCTACCGCTCCCCGGCCGTCTCCGCGATGCTCGACGTGCTGCACGCGGTCAGCGCGGAGTGGGTATCCGCGCGTGAGCGGCTTGTGCGAGCCTGACGGGCATGCGGGAGTACTACGACATACGCGCGCCCGAATACGACGAGTGGTACCTGGGCATTGGCCGCTTCGCGGACCGTGTCCGTCCTGACTGGGACGCCGCCGTCGCCGAGCTCGAGGCGCGGATCACCAGGCTGCCACCGGCCGCCACGCTCGATGTCGCCTGCGGCACCGCCTTCCTCACCCGGCGCCTGCGCGGCGAGATTGCCGGCCTTGACCAATCCGAGCGGATGATCGCGATCGCTCGCGAGCGCGTGCCGGCGGGGACGTTCGTCGTCGGTGACGCCCTCACACTGCCGTTCGAGGATCACGCTTTCGAGCGCCTCTTCACTGGCCACTTCTACGGCCACCTCGACGGCGAGGACCGTGAGCGGTTCCTCGCCGAGGCCCGGCGCGTGGCCGAGGAGCTCGTCATCGTCGACTCCGCGACCCGGCCGGATCACGCCGGCGGCGAATGGCAGGAGCGGATCCTCAACGACGGCTCGCGCTTCGAGGTCTACAAGCGCTACTTCGACGGGCCCGCGCTCGCCGCGGAGATCGGGGGCGGGTCGGTGCTGCTGGACAACGATTGGTTCGTGATGGTCAGCTCCGGGGCGTAGCCGGCGGCGACGTCGGCGAGCACGCGGATCATCGTCTTCGCCGCGGGCGCGACGCCCGGTCCGGACATCGTCGCCGCGACGACCTTGCGCATCGGGCTGCGGGGCGAGAGCTCGCGCACGACGATCCCCGGGTGCACCCGGGTCAGCGCGAGCCGTGGGATCAGCGCCACGCCGACGCCGGCGGCGACGAGGCCCTGCACCGTCTCGTAGTCGTCGCTCTCGAAGGTGACGAGGGGCTCGAAGCCGGCGGCGAGGCACGAGCGGACGACGTGACGTGCACACGGGCTCGAGGCCGACGTCTGCACCCAGTCCTCGTCGCGGAGCTCGGACAGCGTGAGCGCCGGCTTGGCGACCAGCGGGTGCTCGACGGGCAACGCGACGAACATCGGGTCCTCGAGCAGGGTGACGTTGCGCAGGCCGGCCCCGGGTCGCTCGCGCACGCCCGGGAACTCGAACAGGAGGGCGAGGTCGAACTCGCCGGCCCGGACGCGCGGGCCGATCTCCTCGGGCTCGCCCTCGGCGAGCGTGAGCGAGATGTCAGGATGGCTGCGGCGGAAGCGGGCGACGGCGAGCGGCATCAGCGTCGCGCCCGCCGACGGGAACGAGGCCACCCGCAGCCGACCACCTCGAACCCCGAGCACGGCGTCGAGGTCGGCCTCCGCGGCCTCGACCTGGGCGAAGATCGCCTCGGTGTGCTCGATCAGCGCCGCTCCGGCGGCGGTCGGCCGCACCCCCTTGCGGTCGCGGACGACGAGCGCAGTGCCGGTCTCTGCCTCGAGCCGAGCGATCGACTGCGAGATCGCCGACTGGGTGTAGGACAGCGACTCGGCGGCGGCGGAGAAGGAGCCGCGCGACACGACCTCGGACAGCACCCGGAGACGACCAAGATGGAGCATTAGCAAATCTAATGCTACTGATGACGAACTTCATTGGTGCTGATGGAAAGGCGGTGTCATTGTCGCAACGAACTTCCTGGAGACCACCCACGGAGAGAGGACAGCGATGGCTCCGCTCGCAATCATTTCCTACGACGACACGCTCAACGACCACGACGCGCTCATGCTCGGCCGTGTCCTCGGTGAGGCCGGCGCCCGGCTGACCCTCGCGTATGTCCGTCACACCACGCAGTCCGAGCGCGCCCGCGAGGAGCTCGAGGAGCACGAGGCTGAGGCCCTGCTCGCCCGCGGTGCCCGCTGGCTCGGCGACACCGACGTCACCCAGCGCGTCGTCGTCAGCGCCTCGACCGGCGAGGGTCTGCGGTGGCTCGCCGAGCAAGAGCAGGCCGACATCGTCGTCTTCGGCTCTGACTACCGCACGGCCGCGGGCCACGTCGCCCCGCAGCATTCGACCCAGGCGCTGCTCGAGGGTGGCTCGGCCGCGATCGCCATCGCGCCCGGCAACTATCGCAGCGACCGGCGCCCGCAGATCCGCAGCATCGGTGTTCTCGCGTTCGGCGACGACGCCGTCACGCAGACCGCCCGCGAGCTCGCCGAGCGCGTCGAGGCGACCGTCTCCCCCGCCGAGCGCGGCGTCGACCTGCTGATCGTCGGCTCCCGTCCTGAGGCGCGGCCCGGCCAGGTCATGGTCTCTGCCCAGGCCCAGAACGCGATCGAGAACGCCACCGCCCCGGTGCTCGTCCTCGCCCGCTCGGTGCCGCTGCGCTTCGCGGTGCCGGCCGCCGTCTGAGCCGCCCACGCGCCGTCTGATCGTCTCACCGCGGCGGCCGGAGGTCCCGGTCGCCGCGAGTATGGTGCTCGCCGGTGCGGACGCTCGTCATCTCAGATCTCCATATCGGCGAGCGCCTCGCGCATGACGTGCTTCGCCGGCCGGAACCGCTCGCCCGGCTCCTCGCGGCGAGCGGCCAGGCCGACCGCGTCGTGTTGCTCGGCGACGCCGTCGAGTTGATGGAGGGCCGCGCCTCACAGGCGCTCGCCATCGCCGAGCCGATTCTGCGCGCTCTCGGCGACCGGGTCGGGCGCGACGGCGAGGTGATCATCGTCCCCGGCAACCACGATCGCCCCCTCGTGCGGCCCTGGGTGCGGGCCCATGCGGCGGAGATGACCGTGGCCAGCGAACTCGCACGCGACACGACCCCGGCGCTCGAGCGCATCGCCTCCTGGCTCGCGCCCGCGACCGTGCGGGTCCATTACCCGGGCGTCTGGCTCTCGGACCGGATCTGGGCGACCCACGGCCATTACCTCGAGAGGCATCTCATCCCCCAGTCGGCAGTCGGGGTCACTCGGGACTGGCTCGGCCACGCCCCCCGGGATCGCGCGCTGCCGGTCGACTATGAGCGCCGTGGACGCCCGTCGCTCGGCAGTACGTCGCGCTGGATGCCGACTCGGCTCGCCGCAGGCGTTGACAACGTCGCCGAGGTGCTGCGCGCCTCGACGATGCCCCGCGTCTCGCGGACGCTGCTCAACCGCCGCGTCGCGCCGGTCACCTCGGCCCTCCTCGGCATGCAGATGCTGCGGGCGAGCATCCCGGCGATGGCCCGGGTCGCGGAGCGGCTCAGGGTCGACGCCGAGTGGGTCATCTTCGGCCATGTCCACCGGCTCGGGCCGCTGCCCGGAGACGATCCCGCACGTTGGTGCGGACGCGACAGCACGCCGCGGATCCTCAACACCGGCTCGTGGCTCTACGAACCCCGGCTGATTCACAACGCCACCCCTCCGCATCCGTACTGGCCCGGCGGTGCCGTGGTGATCGACGGCGACAGCGCGCCGCGCGCGGTCGGCCTGCTCGACGAGCTCACGGCCGCTCAGCTGCGACCGCCGGCCATCGTGTGAGCCGGCCGCCCGCCGTCGTCGAGCCGCCGGCCGGGCCCGAGCGACCCGCCGCCCGCTACCTTGTGAGCCGATGCCAAGGCTGTGGTTTTGGATGCAGGCGGCGATCGTCGTCTTTGTCGTCGCGGGGATCGTGATCGCGATCACCCGCCTCGCCTGAGCCTCCCCCCGGCCCTCGGGGCGCCAGTAGAGTGCCGCGGGTGTTCGCCTCGATCGTCGTCGGCACCGACGGGTCAGACACCGCCAAGACCGCGGTCCATTACGCGATCGACCTCGCGCGGGAACTCGGGGCGAGGCTGCTGATCGTCAGCGCCTACGAGCCGATCTCCAACCAGCGCCTGCGCCACGAGCGCACCGAGGTACCGCCTGACCTTCAGTGGATCGTCAATCCGCGCGAGGACGTGATCGCCATGCTCCAGGAGGCCCGCGACGACGCGACCACCGCCGGCCTCGACGACGTCGAGATCTTCTCCCGCCAGGGCGATGCCGCCGACGCGATCCTCGATATCGCCGAGGAGCAACGCGCCGACCTGATCGTCGTCGGCAACCGCGGCATGACCGGCGCCAAGCGCTTCCTGCTCGGCTCGGTGCCGAACAAGGTCTCGCACCACGCGCCCTGCTCGGTGCTGATCGTGCGGACGACCTAGCGGTCGGCCCGGCCGCCGCTCAGCGGCGCTGGGGGTGGGTCGTGTGCGCCGGACGCGTCGCGGCGCCGACGTCGAGCAGACCGTAGCCATACGTCGTGTTCGGCTTGGCGCTCCCGAGCTGCTGGGCCGTTGACTCGAGCCGGGCGAGCAGCTGCTCAGGCGTGGGGCGGCGGCCGATCACGCCGCTCGCGATGACCATCGCGGCTCCGGCGGCGACCTCAGGCGAGGACATCGACGTGCCGTACCAGCCTCCGGTGTAGCCGAATTGCCGCACGTTGTTGGAGCTGAGCAGGGTGATCTGGGTGATGTCCGGGAGGTTCCGGCTCGGATGGCAGTTCGGATCGCCCAGCGCGGCGTCGTCGTCGCCGCCCGGTGCGACGAGATCCAGCCGCGAGCCGTCGTTGGAGTAGTAGGCGAGGCAACGGTCCTTGGTCGTCGCGCCGACCGAGACGACGGCGGGGGCCCGGGCCGGATAGGCGATCTGATTGGCCTCGTCGTTGCCGGCTGCTGCGACGACGAGCACGCCCTTCTGGTGGGCGTAGCGCAGGGCGGACATGACATCGGGGATGTCGGAGGCTAGGGTCGGCGGACTCACCGAGAACTCGAGGCTCAGGTTGATGATCTGGGCGCCGTGGTTGACGGCGTAACGGATGCCACGGGAGATCGTCGGGGCGTCGCCGCTACCGTCGGCGCCGAGCACCCGCACGGGCATGATCGAGGCGCCGTAGGCGAGTCCGGTGAGGCCGTAACCGTTGTTGGTCGACTCGGCGACGATCGATGAGACGAGCGTGCCGTGGCCGTCGCGGTCGAGCGGATAGTTGTTGTTGGCGACGAAGTCGTGCGGCGCCACGAAGTGGGTGTAGCCCAAGTCCGGCGAGCGGCGGAACTGCTTCCAGTTGCGATACGCGACGCCCGTGTCGAGCACCGCGATCGTCACGCCGCGCGCGCCGGGACGGTGGACGGCGAGCAGATTCGCCCAGCCCTCCGGCGCGTTGACGCCGGCGCCGGCGAGGAAGTTCCACTGCACCTTCGTCCAGCCGCCGGCGACGCCGGACTGCCCGCGATCGTCGGGAAACCAGGAGCCCGCGGTGTGGGCGACGAAGTCGGGAACGGCGTAGGCGACGCCGGGCTCCGAGCGCAGTCGTGAGAGCGCCGAGCTCACGCTGACGCCGGCGGGCAGCTTCAGGACCTGTTCGTTGGTCACCGTCGCGGCGGCGGCCTGCGGCAGGCCGGCGGCGTTGGCCTCCGGCACCCGGACGCCCATACGGCGGGCGATGCTCGCCTTCACGACGGGGGTCGGGCGCGACCTGTAGCCGACGATCACCCGTCCGGGGACGTAGTCCTCGGCCCGCGCCGAACCGGCCGCGATCAGCAGTAGACCCGCGAGGACGGCCGCGAGCGCGAGCCTGATCGAGACGTGTCGACGAATAAAGGGCATGATTTGTGAGGGCTAAGCGGCGCGTGCGCCCCGGCAGGGCTTAAGACATCATCAGACGCCCGAAAGTTGCCCTACTTGTACGTTAGCGCTACGTCAGGCCGCCTTTGAGCTCGCTTTTCTTCCCCCGCGACGAATACTTTATGCGCCTCGCCTTCCGCGAGGCGACCCGCGCCCTCGAGCACGATGACGTCCCCATCGGCGCCGTCGTGATCAACGACGGCGAGGTCGTCGGCTCCGGCCACAACGAGCGCGAGCTCCGCGCCGATCCGACCGCCCACGCCGAGATGATCGCCCTGCGAGAGGCCGCCCGGAATCTCGGGAACTGGCGCGTGCTCGACAGCGTGATGTACGTCACGCTCGAGCCGTGCGCGATGTGCGCCGGGGCGATCGTCCTCGCCCGCATCCCGCGGGTCGTGTTCGGAGCCTGGGATCCGAAGGCCGGCGCCGCCGGAAGCGTCCTCGACGTCCTCGACACCCCCGCGCTCAACCACCGCCCGCAGGTCCAGGGCGGCCTCCTCGAGGAGGACTGCGCCGATCTCCTGCGCGCCTTCTTCGCCGATCGGCGGCGCTGAGCACGCGGCCTCGCCCGCAGACGTGCGCCCACCGCCGCCGCCATCGTCCTCTCCGGCGCCCCGGAGCCCGTCGCGCTCGCGCCCCGTCGTCTAACGTTTCCGGCGCCTACACCTGGAGAGGTGGCAGAGCGGTTGAATGCGCCGGTCTCGAAAACCGGTATGGGCGGTTTCGTCCATCGAGGGTTCGAATCCCTCCCTCTCCGTTTACGCGTTTACTCGGCTTTGCAGGGAAGACGCGGCCCGTCAGCGCGCTTGGATCCGCTGCTTCTCTCGCTGAATTGCTGCGGTTTCAAGACCGCTGAGACCGGCGCAACGGAACTCACCGTGCCGAAAAGCGATGGAAACTACGGTCTTCGGTAATGCGGCGCGCTGGCAGCGGCACTTTGAGTCCGGCCCTGACTTCCCCGTGACTTCCCCACAAGAGCGTCGAGAGTCTGCCCCGTAAGGCTGGCAAGCGGGCCATCGGCGCGCCTGGTCCGAGAGCGGTCACGTGGGAAAACGCTGCTTGCCGGGACTCGGGAGCGGTCGTCCGTCGGTGGCACCGGCCCGACGACCTGGCCGCTAGCAACACACCCGTGCGATGCGGCCGGCACCAGATGCCGGAGTTTGGCGACGAGCAGGAGCTTCGGCGCTCATGGATCGAGAGCCGCATTCGTGCTCGCTCGCGTACCGGACAGCACGCGGCCTCGTGACCGCCTGCGTCCGCGAGCTACGGCGGGAGCCCGGCGTTTGCGGGCCGCTCTGGTGGAGGTATTACGCGGCTGTCCTTTGAGTGATGAAGCGGTGTATGGCTTCGTTGGCGTTGTTCTGAAACGACGGGTTGTCCAGATCGGGGAAGATGTCCGCTTGGTCGACCAGGGGACCCTTGAGCTTGTTGGCCGCGCTTGCGTAGAACACGCCGCTGGACAGGGTCGGGTCGGTGACACCGTCGACGAGTCGCTTCGCGCCCAGGTCAAGTTTGTGGGAGATTCCTAGGGCGGGCATGACGTATTTGGCCGCTACGCGCAGCGGTAGCGCAATGTCGTTGGAGGCTTGGGTGCCGGTGGTGGCGCCGGGGCTGACGGTGATGAAGCGGTGGTCGGGGTGTTGGCGGGCCAGGTAGGCCATCCACAGGGCCCCGATGTACTTGGCCTGCCCGAAGGCCAGGTTGAAGTCAGCTTTTCCGGCGGCGAAGTAGCTGCCGTCGATGACAGTGGCGAGCTCGTCGGCGGAGGTTGAGACGAACGATGGCCGTTTCATCCCCAACTTCGGAAGTCCCCTGGCCGCTTCACTTCCGGCGAGGACCGCAACCTCTCCGAGTCGATCCTCGGCCAGGAGCCCTTCGAGCAGGACGACGTGGCCAAGAACGTTCGTCGCGACCACGGTGGTGACCCCGTCAACGGTCAAGGCCATCGACTGTGGGCCGATGACACCAGCGTTCATCACCAACGCGTCGACGGATCCGCTGATGGTGGCCAGGCCGGCGCGGACCGAATCCTGATTGGCGACATCCATGACAACGATGTCGAAGATGCGCCGGCCGGTCGCGGCTTCGAGCTCGGCCTTTGCCGTAGTCGCCCGATCTCGGTTCCGGCACGCCAAGTAGATCCGGGCCATCTCCGGACGAAGAGCAAGTTGCCGGGCCACATCCTTGCCGATTCCGGCGTTCGCGCCCGTGATCAACACGGTCTTTCCTGGGGCTGTGCTCATCGGAATTCCTCTCAAGTTGTTAGGTCCAGGCAGGGCTGGCTGAATGGTGTGCTCAGGCCGCCGGGCAGATACGGCGTCTAGGCCCTGCTTGGCCTGGCCCACCACAGCGGCTTCCTGCGGTCTCGGCGGCAGCCCCGAGAAGTGATTTTGCGTGACTGGATTCAGTGATCCACTGTGGCAGACAGCGAATGGAATGTCAAAGCCATTCGTATGGCTATACTTGCCCGGATGTCTTCAGCCAGTTCTGATCGATCGCGGTTGACGCGCAAGGGCGCCGAGACGCGCGCGCGGATCGTCGACGCCGCGGCACAGTTGATCTTTCAGCAGGGCGTTGCCCGCACGACGATCGAGGAAGTGCGCGACGGCGCGCACGTGAGCAGCTCACAGCTCTACCACTACTTCGACGACAAGCCGGCGCTGGTCCGCGCCGTCATCGAGCGCCAGGCCGACAGGGCCATCGGCACGCAGGAGCAGTTTGACCTCAGCACCCTCGATGGCCTACGGGAGTGGCGCGACTTCGTGGTCGATCACGCCCGCGACACGGACGGGCTCGGTGGTTGTCCGATCGGCTCGCTCGGTTCCGCACTCGCCGAAACCGAGCCCGAGGCCAGGGCGATGGTTGCGGCGTCGTTCAAACGCTGGGAGGCCAGCATCATGGCTGGTTTTCTGCGGATGCACGCGCTGGGCCGACTTGCACCGGAGGCCGATCCGCGCCAGCTCGCGCTGGCCACGCTTGCCGCGCTTCAGGGCGGTCTCCTGCTCGCCCAGGTCCAGCGTGACCCCGAGCCGCTCGCGGCCGCGCTCGACGCGATGCTCACGCTCATCGCCACCCTCAGCAGCACCACGAGCACTTCGCTCAACCGCTGAGCCGACGGACCGACGTCAGTCGGTGCGCGGTGCGCACCAGCACGGCCTAGAGGCAAATCAGCGAAGGCGGCCGCGCCGGCGGGTGATCGAGGTTCTGGGTGGGCCTGTGTCCCGTTGACCACGGTCGTGGTGGACGCCCGCACCGACTCTTCAGAACACGAGCCTGGCCCGGCCGCCAACCTCGGCTGGCCGTACCCGAAGGCGAGCGCGGAGCCGGCGATCAGACCGTCGAGGCTGCCCTCAGGGAAGAAGCACGTACTGACAGGCCGCCAGTATTGGATTGCATGAGCCAGTTCTGTTACAGTCCGCGCCAGCGTGAGTGGAGTGCTTGTTCCAACTACCAAGAAGGATGTCGACTATGGATCTGCAAGACAAGAAGGCCCTGATCACCGGTGGCACCTCCGGGATGGGTATCGCCGTCGCACTGTCGATGGCCAAAAAGGGCGCGTCAGTGATCATCACCGGCCGCGATGGGACCCGGGGCGCGAGCACCGTAGAGGAGATCCGCGCGGGTGGACATGATGCGCAGTTCATCGCCGCTGATTTCTCTGAGATGTCCGAGGTGCGGCGCGTCGCCGACGCGGTAGGGGAGATCGATGTTCTGGTCAACTGTGCCGGCTCTGCCGCCCTCGGACCGACGATCGACACCGACGAGGCGGCGTTCGACGGTCTGTTCCAGATCAACGTCAAGGCGCCGTTCTTCCTCGTCGCCGCGCTTGCCCCGAAGATCGCCGCCCGCGGCGGCGGATCGATCATCAACGTCTCCACGATGGTCGCGGGCTACGGCCAGCCAGGCATGGCTGCCTACGGCGCGTCGCGGGCGGCGATCGAGCTGCTCACCAAGGCGTGGGCCGCCGAATTCGGGCCGCAGAACGTCCGCGTCAACGCGGTCGCTCCCGGACCGACGCGGACCCCGTCGGTGGAGCCGAGGTTAGCGATGGCCACTGAGTTTGCCAAGACGCTTCCGCTCGGCCGGGTCGGTGACGTGCACGAGCTGTCCGACGTCATCACGTTCCTCGCGACCCCGTCGGCCGGCTACATCAACGGCGCGATTATCCCCGTCGACGGCGGCCGCCGCGCGATCTGAGAGCAGACGAGATGATCCTCATCACCACTCCCGGCGACGTTCGGACACGAAGCCACTCGGCTGCTCCACGGGGAGTGCCGTGGTCAACAGCGGCCGCCAGATCGGTGGCGTGTTCGGCACCGCGATCCTCGTCTTGATCCTCGGCAAGGGAGCCACGACCGGTGACCCGACGCAGTACTACCACCTCTGGTGGGTAGCGGCCGCCACCTGCGCAGCTGCCGCCGTGACCTCCCTCGGCCTCACGCCCCATCGTCAGACCGAGGAAGAGCCGGGGACTGTCGCTAGCGCCTTCGCGGCAGTCCCCGAGCGGTAAGGAGGGCCGTGGCCGGCCGCCTGCCCCCGGCGGCTGGCCACTGGTCGTCACGCCCGCCAAACGCCCGGGGCGTGATCCCACGCGACTCAGAACCGTTGGGCGCCAGTTCGCCGTCGACAATCTCCGAGCTTGGCCGAGATCATGGGCCCCAGCGACATCACGTCCGTCCTCACCAACGGCGGGAAGTGCTGGTAGCGCCAGGCCTCCTCCAGGCACCGGCGTGAGCCACACAAACGAGGTTGGGGCGCTAACGCTCAGCGCCAATCGACCGACGAGGCGCCCCGGCCTTCCGCGCCGGCCTCACCGCAGCCTGAGCCCATGTCCACTGTCGCACGGGGGCCGGTTCGGCCCCCGGCTTTCCGGTCGCGACCGGGCGTCGTGGGTCTCAGTTATGGATCGGTCGTTGGCTCGATCTTGCGTCTACTGGGCGGCGGCGATGGGTGGTCGTGGGCGGGCCCACCTCGACCACAACCAGGCGGAGAACCCGAGCGCGACGACCGAGACGAACAGGAGAATCCATTCGATCGGGGCGGCCGCGCTTGCTTGCACTCGGCCAGGAGGTGGCAGGTACGACGCGTTGGGCGTCGTTAGCTGAGGCGGTCTCGCAACATGGGTAACGAGTGACACTTTGGGCTCCCCGGTCGCGAGCAGCAGCACCGCAACGATCAACGCGACGCCGGCAACGATGGTGAATGCGATCAACACGGGCCATCCCCGCCGACCGCCGCTCCTTCGCCGCGACGGGACGCGCAGGAGCCCTCGCTCGCCTGCCCAAGAGGCGGCGAACGCACGCGGATCAGAAGCGCTGCTGCCGAGGAACTCCTCGATGGTGACGCCGTCTGCCTCGGCTTCGCGAATATCTGAAGCAAGATCAGCGGCCATCTCCTCGGCAACCGGATTAGGCACGCCGAGGCGCTTCCACTCTCTGCGGCACTGGTCGACGAAATCACTCATGAGGCCACCTCGATCTTCACCGGGGCGAGCACCGCATCGACGGCGTTGCGAGCGGCTCGCCATTCCAACACACCCAGCGCGAGCGCTAGCCGCCCCGCGCTCGAGGGGCGGTAGTACTTGCGCTGTGGGCCGCCGTTGCTCGCCGCGCGGTAGGTCTCGACCAAGCCCTCACGCTCCAGGCGTCCCAGCAGCGGATAGATGGAGCCCTCACCGACGCTGGCCAGACCGCGGTCACGCAACCGCTTGGTCATCTCGTAGCCGTACGCCGGCCCCTCGTCCAACACTGCGAGCAGGCAGAGGTCGAGGACCCCGCGAAGCATCTGGCTGCGCCGACTCTCGTTTGCCATGCGGTGCATGATAGTGCCTTAACCCTTGTACTGCAAGACTCTCGGCACGAAGCCACAGCCCGCATCCCGAAGCTAGCTACGACGCCAGCACGGAGACGAAGCTGACGGGTTCGCCCGGGAACCGAGCTCGTGCACACGAACACCCGCGCAGTCAGCGACGCGCTCGCAGCGGACGGGCGACCTGCGACCCCGAAGACGACCGCTGCGTCCTGCAGACCGCGCAAAGCTGGGTCGCGCGACCAGTCGTCGGCCGGTAGGCGCGTCCCGAGACGGGAGCAGGGCCGGTTCTCCGGGCGATCGCATGCGTGACGAACGCGATCGCCCGCGCGCCGGCGGCGCGCCATTCCCTGGTCGCCAAACCGATGGCGCGCTCCGGCGGCGATGCGCTGGCGGATGCGATCGTCGGCCCGGTCGCGCTCGTCGCTGCCACCTTGGCCGACGGAGAGAGGCGTCCCAGTCCCGCACCGTGGCGTCCGCGCCCGACGTTCGGCCGAGGCTCAGACCTTCCGGAACCGTCGTGCGGCGGCCTCCGACGATAGCCGGGTCAGTCGCGGCCTTGCCCCGGCACACACGCGACGGCGATACTTCGACGATGGATGGGATCCAGAAGAGCCAGCTCACCGACGAACTCATCGTTCCAGACCGCTTTGAGGGTCTCGCGGATGCTGGAAGCGGCAGTCTCAAGCTCATTATCTCGCCGGTCGACGAGACGCTGGCGCTAATCGACCAGCGGTTTGGGGATATGCGCTCCGCACGTCGAGGAGGCCTGATGATCCTCCGGGGCGAAACCGGAGCCGGGAAGTCGACTTTCCTCAACACAGTCGGGCTCTTCAGGACCGGCGTCGTCACAGAGCGAATCGCGGGTACGGCTGATGTCGAGGAGGTTCTAAAGGAAACCGGGGCTACGGCCAAACCTCGCATCATCGTTCTAGAGGGCCGGGAGGCACTCGGCGAGGTGTCGCGGGCGGCTCTCGAAGCGTCGATGCACGCCATCAACACATTCGTGCGTACTCAAGCGGGCCGAGACACCTTGGTGGTGTGGCCAACCAACACGGATCCTCTAACCGAGGACCTTGCCGGTATAGCGACGGATCTCGGTGCTGAAGCTCTTTTCGGTGTCGGCGAGCCCTTTGACTACTTCAACGGTCCCCCGAAGAGTGACTTCGTGAACATCGCGGAGAAGACAGTCGCAGCGCTCAACGAGGGGGCGTCGTTGGTAGCCCTGGGTATCTCGGAACAAAGAGCAGAGCAGCTGGTCGAAAGGGCCGCGACAGTCGGCAGGTATCTCGCGCTAGTTCGTCAGGAACTGCTGGCCAACGGCGCAAAGGTACAACGACTGCTGCCGCAGGAGCGAGCGAGCCTCTACACGCTTGTGATCGCGCCAAACGTCGAAGGCGACGTGGCCGCGCTCACGCGTGGTGGTTATGCGTACGCCGATATCGATCGTTTGATGACATCAACAGGCGCCAACGTAGTCGAGGAACTAAAGAAACATCCGGAGGAACTCGGCATCTTGGGCACGGTTCTCGACGCGCGGATCATCCACCTCGATCTAGTGACGATCCTGGCTGTCGCGCGACACTACGGCGATGAACAGCTCCATGGCTTGATGCAAACACTCGGGATGTCGACGGCCCAAGACCCTTCAGCGGCCGATCGCCTCGCCTCCAGCGAGCTTGGATTAGTCCTCGGGGGGAAGACACTGGGAACGCGGAGGCGTGGTTCGAAGCCCGGAGACAACACCGAAGCGGCATTTCTGAATCTGGCTTCAATAGCGCGCAACAACGACGGCGCCTGCAACAGGGCGATCGGCAGAGGTTTGGTCGAGATCGGCTTGGTCCAGAGTTTCGAGACGGAGAAGGCCCTCGGCACGACCGTTACTTACTTCAGCGACGTCTACGCCGTGATGGCAGACGGTCGTATCAGGGTCGAGGTCATGTGGCGAAGCAAGACCAGTCGAGCAGAGATCGCGAACTATGTGCTCGCAAAGCTGGGCAACTACGGTCGGGCTATCGGTCTGCTGACGTAGCCTAGCTCGGTGCGCGACCAAGGCATAGCGAATCTGCGGCCGCGTCGTGGATTTGGACAGGGCCTCGCCCATATCGCGCGGGCTGGCTGTTCCGCGCAGTGCGTTTCTCGACATGCGGCGCGTCGTGCGCGCGAATCCCCGCGTCGGCCGCTCGCGCACGATCGACCTCGTTATCAGGAGTCCCGTTTGCGTGGCCCGGGCGCGCGTTGCCGCTCGGCGTGTTTGCGACGACGGTCACAATCGTATTCGCCGTCAACCCTGAACCCGGGCGACGATACCTCGGCCGACGGACCGCTTAAGACAATGTCGGCTCTGACGCGGCGCCGGGGCAACCTAGGCTCGCGCGAGCAGTCGGCTGTTGGTCAACGATGAGCCTTACTTCTCAGCTGAAGAGGCCTCAGAGCCCGGTCCGAAGGTGGTTCGCTGAGCACTTCCCAGCGACGGGATCCTTGGCGCACGTAAATCATACGTTGCGCAGCGGCCCCGTCGGCAGCCGGTGCGCCGTTCCGCCAGTTCCGGGATCCGATGCTGCTCTCGTTGGTACCGCAGTCGGTTACGTCCTCGGTGCCGTTCTCCGCGAAGACGCGCTCGACCGGACCCCGGCGCTCAAAGGCGTGAGGATTCTCGAACTCGTCATGCGGAGGAGGGGCAATCTGCCGGCGCAAGCGGAGCGCGCCGCCGTAACTCGCATCCGAGAATTGGCGCCATCGTCCCGAACCCTCAGCGACGCGGAATGGGCCGAACTCCTCGGCCTGGCGGTCGTCCTGAGCCGCATCGAGCAGGCGAGCCGGCCGTTAAGCGGCATCGCACTCACACGTCTGGACGATAGGTTCAAGCTAGTCGAGGCAAGGGGGATGACTGAACTCGTGCCAGCCTTCGCGGCCAACCCGGAGACCTTCTCCGACCTAGACACGCTGGCGCGAGCGACCGTCGAGGACTGGCGACCGCTTCGAGGCGCCGACGACCTCATCGTCGGTCCGAGCTTTGCAGAGATCGTCGCGCCCGGCTGGGCGGCAGGGGACCTGCTGGCGGACGGGACTCTCATCGAGCTTAAGTCGACGCAAAAGCCAAATATCGCCGACCGCTACACCCTCTGGCAGATACTCGGCTACGTGTTGTCGGACACCGGCGATGAGTACGGCATTCGGCACTGTGCGCTCGTAGCGCTCCGACGGCGCAACGGGTACCACTGGTCCGTCCAGGAACTTCTCGACGAACTCGCCGGCAGCCCGACCAGCAGTGTCGACTACTGGCGGCAGGAGTTCGCGCTGCTGCTCCCGCGACAACGAGCGCCGAGCCCCGGCGCGACCGAACCGGGCGAAGAGAAGCGACGTCTCTGACCCGTCAGGTGTCAAGCACACGCACGCGCTCATGACTGCTTTGGGCCTCATAAGATGGTCTGCGTCGACGATTGGATTGGCGACCAGGCGCTTGCCCGGGCCCGCCGGGATCGGCGGAGCGGCGGACGATAGGATTCGCCCACAGGCATTGGTGCGACGGCGAGCGGCGGCGCTGCTGGTGGTCCTTCAAAGCAGCACCGCGGACGTGATGGCGAGGCGTCAAACAGCAGTCGCTCGGCCGCGATCAACGCCCGCGTTCCGAGGGTGGCGCGAGTCTCAGCAGTCCTTGCTTCTCGGCGGCGACGAGCGTGGCGCCGCGCCCAGCTCAGACCCGTCACACCCGCGAAGCGCGGTTCCACGTGCTCACGTCCCGTGCGACGCCGCGTTCAGCGCCGCTGCGATGTCCTTTATCAGGAGCATGAGGTGCAGCGAGTCGCTCACAGAGGGCTCGAAGCCGTGGCGGAGATCGAAGGCGCGGGCATGGTCGTCGATGGCGTGGACGAGCATCGCCCGGACACCGATCGCCTCCGACGCCGCGAACGCCCGTAGCATCGCATCGCGCAACAGCCAGGCCCCGAGACCGCGGCCGGCGACCGACCGATCGACCGCAAGCCTGGCCAGCAGGACGACCGGGATCGGATATTGGGGCATTCCCTTGATCACACGGGCCGTAGCGGCTTGACGCTCCAGCCCCGCTGCCGTGAGCGCGTGGTAGCCGACCACGCGCTCCTGCTCTGAGTCGATCACGACGTATGTGCGCGCGGAACCCGCCGCGGCCGCCCGTCGCGCATACCGGATCAGCCAAGCATCCAGTGATACTCGGCCGCAGTCGAAGCCCTCAATGACGTGATCTGGACCAGCAACCGCTCGGCCCGCTCGCGCCCCCCTTCCACCAAGAACTCCGACAGCGACTCATGCGCGGCCGCCGCCGCGACCCGAAACAGCTCATCGTCGCTGGCGGCGACGCGGAGATGAACACGCTGGGTCTTCGCCTCAGCCACCGGAAAGCAGTGTACGCCGCATGTGCGTACACATCAAGACCCCGTTTCTTCCCCAGGCACTTCCCCACAGCCATTGCCGCGATAAGGAACTTACTGGAAATCGCAACATTCCGATGGCCCGAAACACCGGTCTCGAAAACCGGTATGGGCTATCAGTCCATCGGGGGTTCGAATCCCTCCCTCTCCGCTGTGTGATGTCTCGGGAGATGTGTCTCAGATGAGTCGGCCCGGCTGGTGGCGAGGTCATGGCCCGGCCGGCCGTTCCGGGAGCGCCAATGCACCCGCCACCGCCCGGTACACCTTGCGGTTGAAGACGAGCCCGATGTGGCTGCCGGTCACCTCGATGCAGTCTGCCTCAGGTATCACCTGGCATGGCCAGTGGACGACTCCGTCGCCCCGTGTGTAGATGCTCGTGAGATGTACTTGCTCGACCGGGAACGGCCGCGCGAAGTCGTGGCTGAAGGGGCAGCCGCAGTGCCGGCTGAGGCACGCGTCGTTGCGCGCTCGGCCGCTGGCGTGGACGACGCGCCGCGCGACGTCAACGGCGACCAGCGTGGGTGTGGAGGCTCCGAACAGACCCTGGAGGTCGGCGCCCATCGAGATCGCGTGAGAGACGCGGTCAGGGCGACGGGCGGCGAGCGCGCGGGCGAAGTGTCCACCGCGGCTGTGGCCGATCAGCGCCACGCGACGATCGTACGCGCGCGACAGCGCGTCGACTCTGCGCTCGACGCGGTCAAGCGTGCGATCAGAGCAGCCGGCGTTGAGGACAAAGCCGCAGAACCGCGGCCGGTACCCGAGTCGCCGCAGCCATGCCGCCATCACGGTGAGCGTCTGGTCGCCGGCGAGGAAACCCGGCATCAGGACGACGGGTCGGCCGTCGCCGCGCGGTACACCGGCGCCGCGGAGCACCGGGTCGGCGAGCAGACGTCCGAGTTCGAGCCAGCCGCGCGTCTCGGCGAGCGGCCGGCCCAGCCAGCGCTCAGCCGGCATGCACGTAGTTGCCTGGAGCCTTGGCGGTTGCCCGGTGCTTTCGGCTGCCCAGCGTCTTCGGCGCCGGCTTGAGTCCGCCCGCGCGCTCCGCGAGCCAGTCGCGGTAGTCAGGCCACCAGCTGCCGCGCTTGACGTCCGCGGTCGCCACCCAGCTCTCGGGCGCGACGGTGGGATCGTCGATGACGCGGTAGCTGCTCCGGCTGTCAGGACTCGGCGGGTTGACCAGGGCCTGGATGTGGCCGCTGGTCGACAGTACGAACTGCTTGGTGCCGCCGAGCAGTTGCATGCTGCGGTAGGCGTTCTCCCATGGGACGATGTGATCGTTGAGACCTGCGATTGTGTAGCTGTCGAGCGTGATCTCATTGAGGTCGATCGCCGTGCCCAGCACATCGAGGGCGTCGGGCTTGGTAAACGCGTTCTCGAGCGCGGTCCGGATGAAGTCGCGGTGCAGGCCGGCCGCCAGGCGGACGCTGTCCTGGTTCCAGTAGAGGATGTCGAACGCCGGCGGGTCCTTCCCCATCAGGTAATTGTTGACGACGTAATTCCAGACGAGATCGTTTGGGCGCAACCACGCGAACACGCCCGCGAGCGCGCGACCGTCGATATAGCCCTTGCGAGCCGACTCGGCCACGGCCGCGGCCGCGAGCTCCTTGCTGGCGAATGCCCCGGCTGTGCCTATCCGCGCCTGGTCGAGCGCGCTCACCATCAGTGTCAGCGTTCCGAACTTGTCCTGCTCGCCGATCGCAGCCAGATGGCCCAGTGCGCAGGCGGTGATGATCCCGCCCGAGCAGGCCGCGTTCACGTTCACGGCGGGCTGGTGGCTGATCTCGGCCACCGCGTCGCGCGCCTCGAGCACCGCCTGCGCATAGGTGTCGAGGTCGAAGTGGCCCTGCGCGACGTCAGGGTTGCGCCACGAGATGGTGAACACCTGCTGCTGCTCGCCGAGGAGCCACTCCACCATGCTGCGGCCCGGCGCGAGGTCGAGGATGTAGTACTTGTTGATCGTCGGCGGGACGAACAGCAGCGGCACTTCGTGAACCTGCTCGGTCACCGGCCGGTACTGGATCAGCTCGAACACGTCGGTTCGCAGGACCACCGACCCGGGCGTGACGGCGAGATTGCCGCCGACCTCGAACTTCGTCACGTCGACGCTGGCGGGCAGGTGCGGTGGACGGGTCATGTCCCGCACGAAGCGTCTCCCGCCGCGGACGAGGTTCGCTCCGCCGGCGTCGATGCTCTCTTTGAGCACCGCCGGGTTCGACCACGGGAAGTTCGTCGGCGCGAGCGCGTCGAGCACGTTGCTCGCGGCAAACCGCGCCTGGCGCTCGGTGCGCCAGTCGAGCCCCGCGTCGGAGATCAGGCGGTCGACACTCTCGCACGCGGCGAGGTAGCTCTGCATCACCCGGCGCAGCAGCCAGTTGTCCTGCCACGCCCGCTCGCCGAACCGACGATCGCCCTTGCCCGGCCGCGCCTCCGAGCGCCCGGCCGCCACCCTGGCCAGCTCGGCGCCCAAGCGCCCGGCGTCGCTCGAGGCGCGCCGCGGATGGCGCGCCAATCCGGCGATCGTGCGACCGGCCGGCCGCGGCTTGACGAACCTGCCCACGCCGCCGCTCTCGAGCACGGCATCGCTCAGCATCACGTCGAGACCCGACCGAGCAGCGAGCCTCAGACCGGGCTCCGAAGGCGAGACGCGGTCCCCCGGTGTTGCATTCGTGTCCACGCTCATCGGACCAGCCGGCCGTGGACGATCAGCTCGCTCGGGGTGGGGATCATGCCCAGCATCCCGTGGCTCATCCCGAGCTTGCGGTGATCGGCGTACGTTCTCGCGTCGATTTCGAGCTCGTCGCCGACGCGCCGTAGGCCGGCGTCGAGCTCGAGCGGGATGCTCTGCCCCGCCGCATGAAGCCGGCCGCGAACCTGTAGCCGCTCGCCGTCCAGCGTGACGCTGTCAGACACGAAGCTGACGTGTGGGTGGTTCACGACGTCGAAGAAGTCGGCCGAGCGCAGGTGCCTGTCGCGGAAGCCGAGGTTCGTGGTGAGGCTGGCGGCGTCGATCGTCAGCTCGATCGCCGGGTTCTCTTGCAGGTCGAGCGTGCCTTCGTAGCGCTCGAAGCGGCCTGTGACGGTCACCAGTCCCCAGAGGGTCCGCGCGCGGAATGCGATGCTCGAGCGTGTCGGATCGATCCGCCAGCGTCCTTGCGCGGCGCTGTGTACGTCGGGGTGATGGGTGAGGGTGTCAGTACTCATTGGTGTCTCCTTGATGTCATTGCTCAGTGGGTCAGCTTCCACGTCCACGCGTACTGGGAGAGCGCCTCCCGGACCTCGTCGTCGTGGGGCGAGTGCGGGACGTGGATCTCGGGGGCGGCGTCGATCAGAACGGCGCGCGCCTGGTCGGCCAGTCCGGTCTCGGCGAGCGCGGCGCGTGCGGCTTGCTCGGCGGCTCGGCGGCGTAGCTCCGGCTTGTAGGGCTTGCCGACCGACGTCAGCGGGATCTCGGCGACGATCTCGACGTGCTTGGGCGCGGCGGCGCGTTCGGGCACGTGGTCGGCCGCCCACGCCTCGAGCGCATCGGAGGTGTGCTCGGTTCCCGGAGCGAGGGTGACGTACGCGACGGGCACCTCGCCTGCGTGTGGGTCGGGCCGGCCGACGGCGGCGGCGGCCGTGACGTCGGGATGCGCGAGTAGCGCGTCCTCGATCGTCGCCGGGTCGATGTTGTGGCCGCCGCGGATGATCAGGTCCTTGGCGCGCCCGGCGAGGCGGATGAACCCCTCGCCGTCGACGGAAGCCAGGTCGCCGGTGTCAAGCCAACCATTCTTGACCTTGCCGCCGGGGTGCACCTCCCGCCCGGAGCCGGTGTCGATGAGATAACCGGCGAAGATGTTCGGGCCGCGCAGGACGAGCGTGCCGACCTCATTCTCGGGCAGGAATGTCCAGTCTCCGGTCGCTTCGTCAATCGTGACGGTGCGTGCCTCCTGATACGGGAGACGCTGCCCAACCGTGCCCGAGCGGGGCGCGTCCGGCCAGCTGACCGCGCTGACGCATGTCCCCTCGGTGAGACCGTAGCCCTCGCATAGGGCGACCCCGGTCCGGGCCTCGAACGCCTCGCGCACCGCGGGCGGAAGCGGTGCGGCACCGACGCTCGGCAGCCTGAGGCTGGAGATGTCGGCGTCGACGGGAATCTGCGCGAGCACGGAGTAGACCGTCGGGACCGCGGACATGGCGGCGATCCGGTAGCGCTCGACGATCTGCCAGAAATTCTCGAACAGCGAGAGGTCGCGGTAGCCGAGCGGACCGCCCCAGACGACGTGCTGGCCCTTGAGCAGCGGCGCCAGCACCGTCACCACGAGCGCGTTGGTGTGAAACAGCGGTAGCGCGGCGAAGATCACGCTGCTCTCGTCGAGGACGTTGTTGGCCCGGATCATCCAGGCGTTGGACACCTCGTTGGCGTGCGTGCGCGCGGCGAGCTTCGGCGTGCCGGTCGTGCCTCCCGTATGCAGGTAGCTCGCGATGTCGCCTCCCATCGGGCGGAGGTCCGGGCAGACCGGCCACCTCAGCGTCCCCCATCCGCTCGTGCAGGTAGGCGACCTCGACGCCATCGAGCGGCTCGAGCGCCGGCGGCTCGCCGAAGGCGGCCGTCGGGCGCAGCCCCAGCAGCGCGCGCGCACCGGTGCCGGCAGCGATCGTTCGGGCGTGCGCCCACACGCCCTCGTCAAGCTCGGGTCCCGAGGCGACGATCACCCTGGCGCCGGAAAGGCGCCCGAGCTCGACGGCGTGCTCAGGCGCCAAGCCCGGGTTGATCGGGGCGTAGATGCCAACCGCCTCCGCGGCGAGCAGCAACGGCAGCAGTTCCGCGCAGTTGACCGACACGACCGCGACCGCGTCGCCACGACCCACGCCCAGCTCGGCCAGCACGGCCGCGGCTCGGTGCACGTCGACGGCGAGCCCCCCGAACGTCCGGGTACGCGGCGTGTGGAAGCTCCCCGCATCGGGCAGGACCGAGACGGCCGGTCGATCGGGCCACAGCTCAGCCGCCCTCGTCACGAGCTCGTAGGTGCTCGCGGGCAGGTCGCGGTCGCCCAGCCGAACGCGCTCGACCGCGGCCAGCTGCGAAGGTCCGCTGAAGGACGGCCAGAGCACATCGGTCGGGATGTCGGCGGCATTCATCGGCGCGTCTCCGCCTGTCCGGTGGGCGAGGGGATGTAAGTCGCGCCGGTCACTCGCTCGATCGTGATCGCGAGCAGAACGCGGCCGACCTCGGCCAGCGCGTCGTCGCTCATCGGTTCGGGCGGCTCGGCGGCGGCGGCGATACGCTGCATGACCGTGGCGGTCGCCGCGCCGATGTCCTCGGTGAGGATCTCGGCCGGGCCCGAGAACGTCGCTGATGGATATGGCGGCTCGTGGCCCATCACGCACAGCGACGCCCACCCGGTCCGCCTCACGTCCCGGGTCTTGAGGCGGTCGGCGAGCGTTGAGCTCAGCAGTCGCTCGCCGTCGCGGGCGAAATACACCAGCGACTGACGGGGCCGCCCGTCGGAAGCGCGAGTCGCGAGGACACCGACCCGATTGGCGTCGAGGAAGTCACGCAGCTCTGCGGTCAGTGCGCCCATTGCGGCGCCTCCTCGCTCGCCGCCGCGACGAATCCGTCGGGCTCCTCGACGACGGTGTTCCGCAGCTCGCCGATCCCGTCGATCTCGATCCGGGTCACGTCGCCGACCTTGAGCAGCCCCTCGGGGAAGGGATGGCGCACAGCGCCGATTCCCGCGGGAGTCCCGGTGGCGATCACGTCGCCGGGCTCGAGCGTGAACGCCTGGGAGAGATGGGCGACCTGCTGGTAGCAGTTGTAGATCATCTCGCCGGTATTGCTGTCCTGGCGCAGCTCGTCGTTGACGTAGGTCCTCAGCCGCAGATCGTGGGGGTCGCCGAGCTCGTCCCCCGTCACCACCCAGGGGCCGAGCGGTCCATGGGTGTCGAACGACTTGCCCATCGTCATCGTCGGCGTACGCACCTGCCAGTCGCGCACGGAGACGTCGTTGGTGATCGTGTAGCCGGCAATCACCTCGTGGGCGCGGTCCTCCGGAACGTGCCGGCAGCGCGTTCCGATCACGACCGCCAGCTCGCCCTCGTAGTCGAGCAGGCTCGACACGCGCGGCATGTGCACGTCGTCGTCGGGGCCGATCACGCACGTGATCTGCTTGTTGAAGAACACCGGGAACTCGGGGGCCTCCATTCCGCTCTCGGCGATATGGTCGGCGTAGTTGAGGCCGATGGCCAGGAACTTGCGCGGCAGCACCGGCGCGAGCAGCCGGATCTCCTCGAGCGGATAGCGCTCGGCCGCGTCGTCCCGATCGACGACGTAACCGTCCTCGATCACGCCGTGACGCGGTCCCGCGCCGGCGTCAAAGCGACACAACCTCATCAGGACGCCTCCGGGATCTCGACGGGGGCCTGTGCGGGGGCGTAGCCGCCCGCCATCGCCTTGGCGTGGATGTCGGCGTGGTTCATGCCGCCGGCGTGGTCGGCGATCACCTGCTCGGGGTCGAGGAATTGGCCGATCGGGTTGGCCTTGAACTCGGGCGAGGTGCGCATCCACTCGGTCGACTTCTTCCAGTCGCCGAAGTTGTCGACCTGGAGCTCGACGTTGTTGCCGTCCGGGTCCGCGTAGTAGTAGGAGAACGTCATCCCGTGATCCAGGCAGATCGCGGGCGTGATCCCCTCTTCTCTGAGGCGCACGTAGGTCGACATCAGCTCGTCGAAGCTGGCGTACTCGAACGCCGAGTGGTGCATCCCGGTGCGCGTGTCCTTCTCCGCGTCGTCGACGAAGTTCGGGAAGGCCAGCAGCGCAACGCGATGATTGGCGCGGTCGTTGGACAGCCATGCGCCGACCTGGTCCTGGAAGATGACCTCGGCTCCGACGAGCGTGCGGTAGAAGTCGATCATCTCCTGAAGGCGGGTTGTCTTCAGGTTGACGTGGTGGAACGTCGGGTGGATCACGGTGGTGTCGCTCATCGGAGTGCTCCTGAGGTTGCGGGGGTCGAGGTGACGGTCAGCTGGGTTCGAAGGTCGTCAAGCAGCGCGGGCACGGCCTCGGGGGAGGCTGCGCCGCCGAACACGTAGAAGTCGGGGCGGACGAGCACGGCGTGGGTGTTGTGCTCAGACAGCCAGGCGGTGAGGCGCCCGTCACAGTCGCGGACACCGTGGGGCGCGGCCGGGTCAAGGGAGGCGACCGTCGCCTCGAGGGTGTCGAGGAGCGTGCGCTGGCGGTGGGAGAGGGGTTCAAGCGGGTCGCCGCCGGCGGCGATCAGCTGAAAGCCGCCGCCGACGACGTCGTCGAAGCGTCCCTCGCGGCCCGCTCGCGCCACCACTCCCTGAACGCTCAGGGTCCCGGCAAGTGGATCGGGCTCGCCGATCGGCTGGTGGAGGAGGCCGGCGCTCAACGGCGCGAGCTCGAGCGGCGGCGGCGGGTCGGCGGCGCGCAGCAGCGCGTCGCGCTCGGCGGCGGCCTGCGGGTCGAGCTGGCAGAGGACCTTGCCCAGCTCGATCGCCAGCCGGATCACCGCCTCATTCTGCGGCTGGCGCTCAGCGTCGATCGTGTCGAGCAGCCGCTCGGGGGCGACGCCGCGCAGCACGAGGTCGAGCTTCCAGGCAAGGTTGGCGGCGTCGCGCAGCCCTGAGCACAATCCCTGACCGAGGAACGGCGGGGTCAGGTGGGCGGCGTCGCCGACCAGCAGTACATGCCCCTGGCGCATCCGGTCGGCGAGCATTGAGCGGAACTCGTAGACGGTGCTGCGGGTCAGGGAGCCGTCGCCCGGCCGGTACCACGGCGCGAGCAGCGACCAGACACGATCGAGATCCTGGAAATCGACCGCCAGCTCGTCGGGCCGCAGCATGAACTCCCAGCGCCGGTGCCGTGGGCCACTCTGCACGTGGGTCGTCGGCCGGGCTGGATCGCACCATTGGCAGGCGATCGGCAGATGGCCGAGCGCGTCCATGTCCCGCGGCTCCGCATCGACGACGAGCCAGCGCTCCTGGAAGCCAAGGTCGCGGCGGGTGATCCCGCTCGCCTCGCCCACGAACGAGTTCGCACCATCGGCCCCGATGACCCACCGAGCGTGCACGGTACGCCGGTCACCGGTGAGGGCGAGCCCGCCAAACGCGTCATCGACACGTCGGACCGTGAGCCGCGCTCCCGTGCCGGTGTCGTCGAGTTCCTCGGCGACCCAGCCACGGTCGACGGTGACGTGCGGCTGGGCGCAGCCAAGGCGGTCGAGCGCGGCCTCCAGCTCCGGCTGAAAGAACATGTAGTCCGACTCCCAGCCCGACCGAGCCGGGCCCGCGACGTCGAAGCGCAGCAGCAACTCGCCGTCGGCCCCGAACCACCGGTAGTCCTGGACCGGGATCATCTCCCCAGCGAGCGCCTCGGCCAACCCGAGCGACTGCAGCAGCCGCATGATCTCGTGATCGAGGTGAACCGCGCGGGGAAGGCGGTAGATGTCGCTGAAGCGCTCGAACACCGCCACCCGATGACCTGCTCGACCGAGCAGCGCCGCCAGGGACTGACCCACCGGCCCGTAGCCGACAATTGCCACGTCGGCGTCGAACCGTGACTCCGCGCTGTCGCCAGGAGTCCTCATGACGCGGTCGCTCCTGCCGGAACCGGCGCATCGATCGGGCGGGCGAGGATTTGACGCAGGGCGCCGACCAGCGCGCCTCGAGGGTCGTCGGCCGCGGTAGGGCAGCGCCAAGCGACGAAGCGATCCGGACGCACCAGGATCGCACCGTCGCTTGCGATCTGGCGGCGGCGCAGCCACGCGCAGCGGGGGTCGTACAGGTCCCCGTCGAGATGACCGATCCGGACGGCATCGAGCGGGATACCGGCGTCGGCGGCGAGCTGCCTGGCCGCCTCGCACCACGCTTCGCCGTCCTCCCCGGCGATGAGCAGGAACCGGCCGGCTGCCACGAGGTCCTTGATCGGGCGCCGATTGCCGTCCTCGTCGTCGATCCAGGCGTGGGGAAGCGGGCGAGCCGGGCGCGTGTCGATGGCTCGATACACGCGGATGTCATCGACGAGATCCGGTGCAGGAGTCGCCATCGGGCACGACGGCGGCCGACTCGTAGCTGTAGCCGTACTCGACGTTCAGCTCCGAGAACTCCATCGACTGCGCGCGCATCATCCGGCGGCACGGTGGCGCGAACGCTCGGCGTCCTCGGGTCGTCCGCTCCATATGCGGCGCAGCAGCTCGAGGTTCTCCTCGGGGGTCTTCTCCGGCGAGACCCCCAGCGCGGCACCGATCGCGAAGTGGTTGACCGCGTTCTCCAGCGAGCGCTGGCAGTTGCGCTGGTCCACCGGCCGCCGCTCGGGCTCGTAGCTGTCGAGCAGCGCCGGCGACGCGTGCCGTCGAGGACCGCGGCGACCTTCCAGCACAGGTTCTGCGCGTCGTGAATCGCGCTCGTCAACCCAAGGCCACCGGTCGGCGGGTGGCGATGGGCAGCGTCACCGAGCAGGAACACGCGCCCGGCGCGGAACGCGGATGCGATCACCGCCTCAACCGACCACCGCGTGACCTTGCGTATCTCCATCGGCAGATCCCCGATGCCCAGCGCCTTGCGGGCATCGGCTTCGACCTGTGCGTCGGTCTCTGCGCAATCGACGGGGTAGTTCAGGTGGATCACCCACTCCTCTGAGTCGGGACCCCAGCGCTCGGGTCCCATCGGAACCATCACCACCAGCACGCCGGCCTGCGGCGAGTAGATCCAGCGGATCAGGACGTCCTCGTCCTGGGCCCAGCGGGAGAAATCGGCTGACACATGCATCGTGGCGGTCTGTGTGACCACTCCGAGCCCCTCGTATTCCACGCCGATCAGCTTGGGGACCCGGCGCCCGCCATCGGCACCGAGCAGGTACTCCGAGCGAACCGTGTACTCGCGACCTGACGCGTTGTCGCGAATCAATGCCCGGACGCCCTCGGCGTCCTGCTCGAGGTCGATCAGCTCATGGTTGAAGCGGATCTTCCCGGGTGAGAGCTCGTCGGCTCGAGCCTTCAGCAGCGGCTCGAGTCGAATCTGCGGGAGGTTCAGCTGTCGCCAGGAGCTCGCGGCACGCCACAACTCGTCCTCGCGGCCTGCGCCCCACGCCTCCAGGCGTTGCAGCCGGTGACCGTAGTCGGGATCGGGACCCGCGAAGCCGGCGTAGAACGCGGTCGCTGACATCTGCTCGGCCGGGGTGCTCCGCTGCGCGATCGCCTCAGCGGCCCCGACGTCATCCAGCACCTCCATCGCCCGCTGGTTGAGCACATGCGCCTTGGGCAGATCCGACGTCGTCGCGCGCGCGCTGACGAGCAGATGCTCGACCCCCTGGCGGGCCAGGAGCATCGACGCGGTCAGTCCCGCGCCGCCGCCGCCCACGATCAGAACCGGCACGTTCTCGTCAGCTGCTGTGAATTGCATCGTGTCCCTCTGCTCGCCAATCAGAATTGGAGCGCATGATACAAAACTGAATTGGAGTGTCAACTCCAATTTGTGCGATATGCTGTCGGGTCATGGCGACCCGTGCCGATGTACGGCCCAACCGTCGCGGGATGAGGTCCCGCGAGCTCGTGCTGGACGCCGCCGAGCGCGTCATGGCAGAGCACGGATTCGAGGCGGCGACCCTCGCCCGCGTGGTCGAGGAAGCCGGTATCCCGCTGAGCTCGGTCTACCACTACTACGGCTCCAAGGACGGAATCCTGCTCGCGGTCATGGAACGCGGAGCAGAACGCTTCTTCGACGATCTGCCCATCCCGAACCGGCGGCTCGGACGTCCCGCAACCCACTTGGCCACAGTCCTCTCGACCACGGCCCGAACGCTCGAGCGCCATCCCAACTTCCTTCGCCTGCTGATCGTCTTCGCCGTACAGCCGCCCGCGCGCGCCGGCGGTGAGATCGAGGCTGTCGTGACGCGTGTACGCCGGCTCGGGCTCGACCGCCTCCGTGAGCAGATCGCGCTCGCGTTCGGCGACGATCCCAACAGCCCCGTGACCATCCGGCTCGCGCGGATCGCCCTCGCCGCGGTCGACGGCGCGTTCGTCGCCTCTCAGGCCGACCCCGCAGTCACGCTCGAGGAGTTGCTCGAGCCGCTCGTGCCCGCGATCGTCGGCGCGCGCCGCGCGCTGCTGGCCAAAGCGCCCTGAGAAGGCTGGCGTTCCATCATCCATGTCGCAGACGGTGAAGCCCGCGTGGGTGAGCGGTCATCACACGTTCTGAGTGATTTCGCGATTCGCGGCGCAATGAGCCGTGGCTGTGAATCAGCCGGCCCGCGACGCTCAACCAGCTGGTTCCCCCGCACGGCTCCGGCGACAACCTCACCCCGCGACCAGCTCGGCGTTCATTGGCCGGCGAGCACGAGCAGCGGCGAGGACCGGCTCGTCCGCCAGCCGCTGGGAGGTGCTTTCCTCCAAACACGCGGTCGATCGGTCCGAACTTGTGCGAGTCGATCACGAGCAGATCGACCGACTGCCCATACTGGTGCAGCTCGTCGACGGGATCGCCGACGCTGGCGTTAGCGTGAACGTCGCCGAGGGCGGCAATGCGCCGGCGAGCCTCCTCAGCGAGTTCGCTGCTCTCGCCGGCGACGTTTGCCGGATCGCGTCCGTAGACGGGCGGCCGGAGCGCTTCGAATGCGGACAGCTCGGCGTGGTGGTCGGCGGCGAGCGTCCTCGCGAGCTCGAGTGCACTTGGCTCTCAACCGAGCGGTCGTAGGCGACGCCGATCACTCTGATGCTGGCGGTGCGGGAGGCGTATCCGGCGGGAGCGATCACCATCGCGCATGCGCGTCCTCGAGCACCTCGCGCGTGTCGTCGCCGAGTAACAGCCTTCCCACCTCATCGCGGCCGCTGGCGCCAACGACAAGAAGGTCGGCGTGTTGGCGCGAGGCGTGACCTCGTGCTGCCCGCCTCGTGGCGAGGGGCGCCTCGACGCAGGAGACCCGGCGGCGATCGCACA
>CAVWLZ010000005.1:0-22750 GCA_963755955.1 uncultured Solirubrobacterales bacterium | reverse complement strand
CTGGCGGCGATGCCAGGCGATGAGCGCGAGCGCGCCCTGGACCCCGCCCGGCGAGCCGTGCTCGAGCGACTCGCGCTGGATCTGCTCGGTGAGCGGCGCGAGCGCGCGCGACATGACCGCGTTCATCACCTCGACCTTGACGAGCTCGGTGATGAGCAGCTTGGCGAAGCCCTCCTCGAGCGCGCGGCGCATGGCGAGCACCGCCGACCGTCGCACCGCAGCCATCGCGACGCGGCCGGCGACCGAGATCGCGCCCTCCTCGATCGCCGCGGCGCCGGCGCGGTACGCGCCGCGGATGATCGAGCCCGACTCGGGGATGACGGCGAGTGCGAGCCCGAGCACGGCGACGAACTCCTCGACGTCGAGCTCGGCGAGGTCGGCGACCTGCTCGGGACTGAGGAGCGCGTCGCGGATCTTCACCTTCTGCTCGATGTCGATGAGATGCGCTGCGGCGAGGCCGACGCCGAGCACGAACCCGGCCGGCGGGCACAGCACCGAGACGACGACGAGGACGCCGAGCTCGACGAGGGAGGTGATGACCTCGATCGCGTGCTCGCCCTCGAACAGCCGGCGCACGCCGCGCCCGTAGAACTCCGAGCCGCCGAAGTGCGGTGCGAGCTCGTTGTGCGCGAGCAGGTGGATCCCGTGGAGGTTGCGGCCGATGTCGGCCGGCGTCTCGCCCGGGAGGTTGTCGTCGATCGGCCCGTACTTGAACGCGTCCTCCCACGACCACAGCACGCGGCTGCGAACGTCGTCGTTGCTGTCCTGCATCCGGCTGAGGATCCGCCGCAGCTCGGCCTTCGTCGCCTCCTCGCTCCCGCGCATCGCCGTGACGACCTCGTGCATGTCCCGGATGTGCTTGATCAGCGGCTCGAGCTCCTCGGCGAAGCCCCGGCGCAGGTGAGCGGCGTCGTCGAGCTGCTGGAGCGTCCACTGACGGCCGCGCGCGTCGTGGATCCGCACGCCGCGATCGTCGACATAGGTGACGTCGGGATCCGGGTCCTTGTGGCGGACGTAGCCGGTCTCGTAGTCGACGACCTCCCACGGGTCCTGGGCGTCGTCGAGCCGGCGGTGGAGCTCGTTCAGCTCGTCGACAGTGATCAACTCAGGGAGCAGCGCCGTGTAGAAGGCGTGGGCCAGCCGCGCGAGCTCGTCCTCGGCGAGGCGCTCGTCGATGTGGGCGCGGGAGGCGGCGAGCAGCTGGAGCATGAGCAGCCGGCAGGTCTGGCCGAACATCAGCGAGACGGCCTCGTCCATCGCGTCGCCGAACTCGATCAGGAAGTGCAGCTCCCAGCCGGCCGACCTCTGCTCATACATCCCGCTGATCCGGTCGGAGTGGGCGCGGTAGAGGTCCCGCACGTCCCGCGCGAGGTTGGCGAGGAGCGGCACCGTGCCGGCGAGGCGGTGCAGGAGCACGTTGGCGCCGCCGGTACGCAGGTGGATCTCGCCGAGGTTGCCGCTCCCGTCGCGGCGCAGCTCGGTGACCCCGGGCTCGGTGTTGAGCGCGACGGCGTCGGCGAGGCCGCTCGCGTGCGAGCGGACCACCGCCGCGGCCATCAGGCAGAACTGTCCGGCGAAGTGGCACGGCTCGATCTGGAGACGGTGGGCGATGGTGTCGAGGTCCGGGATCAGGGTGGCGCCCTCGGGGAACGCGTCGAGCGAGGGCTCGCCGAGGAACGACTCGCAGACGAGCTCGCTCTCCTCCCCGAAGATCGGCGCGCCGTAGCGCAGCTCGGGGGCCGTGCCCTCGCCCTCCTGGTCCTCCCCCTGACCGCCCTGATCCTCGCCCGGCGCGCCGCCACCGGTCGCTCCCGTTGCGCCCGAGCCGGGCTCCCCGGTCCCGCTACCGCCGCCGCTGCCGGTGCCCTGGGCGCCGCCGGCCCGGAGCTTCGACCGCGTCGTCGCGTAGGACATCGGCAGCAGCGACGCCGAGCCGTCGAAGCGCACCGGCTCCGCCTCGGGGAACGCGTACCAAGCGGTCTCGCGGCCGATCGTCAGGTCCATGATCGTCTGCACGTGGCGGGTGGCGAGCGCCTGCGCGCGCCGGGCGACCTCGGCCTCGACCGCGTCCGCGCCGCTGATGTGCTCGGCGATCTCGTCGCCCTCGCGGGTGTGGATGAACTCCTTGTAAGCGTCGAGGTCGCCGTCGGTGAAGCGGGCCACGACCTGGAGCGTGGCGCGATCAGGCTCCGGGATCGGCACGGGCCGCAGCTCGAAGTGCGTGCCCTGCCACACGTTGCGAGACCGCGGGGCGAAGTTGAGTGCGAGCGTGCCGCTGCCGTAGACGAAGTACGCGTTGAGGATGCCCTGGTGCACCCACATGACCCCGGGATGCGCGCCTGCGTCGGGCTCGCCCCAGGTGTCCGACAGCTCGTGGATCGCGTCCCGCAGCGCGGCGAGGCTCAGATCGGAGTCCTCGGCGAGATCGTCGAAGACGAGGATGATCTCGTCGTCGCCGCCCGAGTCGTAGCTGGGAATCGCGTAGCCGGTGCGGGTGAGGCGCCGCCGGTCGAGCACCTCACCGGGGACGACGTCCGGCGGGTGCGCGACGACCGTCGGGTCCGGCGCGCCGATGCCGGCGCCCGCAGCGAGGATCGCCGCGCGCACGAGGCGCTCGGTGCCGGCACGCTCGTCGGGTCCGACCGGGTCGCCGCTCCAGCGGAAATCGGGCTCGCCGACGGTGAGCACGCTCGCCTCGCCGACGGGGACGACCCCCCGCGAGCGCGCGAGCGCGCGTCCGACGGCCGCGCTGACGGCGTCCGACAACGCGTCGGGGTCCGCGCGCAGCCGGTCGGCGTCGACGCGGATCCGCACGGGGACGTGCACGGTCGCCACCGGTCAGCCGCCCAGATGATCGGCGAGGCGCTCGAGCGCCGAGGCCACGTGGACGGCTGGATCCGGCGCCGTCTCGGCGGCTCGGACCTCGATCTCCACCGGGAAGTGGAAATGCACGCCACCGTCGTCCTGCACGACGGCGAACGAGGCCTCCGACCCGCGCTTGGCGAGGATCCGCTCGCCTTCGTGGACGACCGCGAGACCGGTGCTCGCGACCTCCTGTACCTCGTCGCCGTTCACGGGATCGTCGCCTCAGGACGGTCCTTGGCGTTGGCGACCGCGTGGAGGCTGATGCCGCTGAACGTGGCCTGCGGCGCGCCCGATGGCGTCGCCGTCGTCGGCTGCGCGCTGGTGATGATGCACTTGTCGAGCACGACGCGGGAGAACGCCCAGTCCTGTCCGTCGCTCGTCTCGTGCAGGGTCACCTTGAACTCGGTGCGGTTCATGGCCAGCGCCGTGAGCTGGCCGACGACCGGGCCGATCGCCTTGACGGTGAGGGTGAAGGTGATCGTCTGCGGCGAGAAGATCGCCCCGATGTGCGTCTGCTCGATCGAGTGCAGCACGTCGGCCGTCGTGCCGAACGTCGGCGAGAAGCTGTCGATCGGCGAGATCGTGATGTCCGATCCACTGAACGGATCGTGATAGTCGAGTTGCAGTCGTGTGCGCCAGTCGGGCATGTGTGTCTCCTAGCTGAAGCTCGGGGCGAGCTTGACCTGAACCTGGTGGACGTCGGGGCCGAGGACAACGGTGACGTTGAGCGCGACCTGCCGGTTGGCCCGCGCGGCATCGATCTGGTTGTGATCGCCGGGCGTCCACGTGGACGGATCGCGCGAGAGGATGTCGAGCAGCGGGATGCTGATCGTGAAGTCGTCGATCTCGGAGGCGTCGCGCAGCGGCTGGAGGATCCCCTCGGTCCGCGAGAGCAACAGCGTCAGCCCCGGCTTGGTGATCCGGTCGTCGCCGATCGCCCCGATCAACCCCGCCTTGAGGCGGAAGTCGATGTCGTCGAGCACGCGGACGACGTCGATGAACTGCAGCGCCGGGTCACTCGAGTACAGCCGCGCGTCCCCGAAGTAGAACCCGCCGCCGACGAGCAGCGCCGGACTGACGACGGGGATGATCCCCTCCTCCGCGAGGCCGGTGATCTCCGACGGGCTGTACTGGCTGGCCAGCGGGATCGTCACCTCGCCGAGCTCCTTGAGCACGACCGAGACCTGCGGGTCATAGCCGGCGATCGCGCCCATCGCCGCACTGGCGACGTCGACGGTCGCGCCGCGAGCGGCCATCACCACCATCCGGCCCATCGAGCTCTTGAGCGGCTCGACCGCCGTGTCGACGTCGGCGACGTACGTCGCGCTCTTCGCCGTGGCCGGGTTGATCATGGCCACGCCGATCTGCTTGTTGCCCGACGCGGACGCTGCCTCGACGTGGGCCTTGAGCAGCCCGAGCGCGGTGACGTCGATCTCGTTGGCGAGGGCGACGAAATCGACGTCGTCGGCGGCCTCGAGCGACTGGAGCGCGGAGGTGTAGTCGGGCTTGCCGCTCACCATCGCCGCCCGCACGCCGTAGATCTTGTTCGGGCGCGGGTTCTGCTCGAGCGCGATGATCAGCGAGTCGCGCAGCGCGGTCGAGGTGCTCACCGACCCGCTCGTCACCTTGGCGAACTGGGCTGTGTCGTCGGCGGTGTCGATGACCACCGGCGTGTTCGCCGCGGTCGTCGTAATCTCGTTGCTGCCCGCCATCGCGGCGCCGACCACGGCGATGACGCCCGCCGATCTCGTGGCCACCGGGATCAGGGCCGACTCGTCGATGGTGACGTCGATGTATGGATAAGCGGCTGGGATGGGCAACTGGGTCTCCTTGTGGTTAGGTCACGACGGCGAGTCCGATGCGCTGGGCGGCGAGCCACTGGGCGGCCCGGGCCTGGCGCGCGCTGCGGGCGTCGGCGGCCGCGGCGCCGGACGCGGCCCCCGGCCAGGCCGCGTCGTCGAACGCGGCCGGGTTGACGAGCCACACCGCGATCGGCAGCGTGGTGGGAATCGCGCCCGTCGGGGTGACCGCCGGGCGGCCGGCCGCGACCTGGGCCCGGGCCCGGGCGCTCGCGCGCAGCAGGTCGAGCAGGGCGATCGGCGCGTCGGCGACGAACACCGCGGCAGCGAAGGCGAACGTCGTCGCCGCCGGGGTCGCCGACCCGGTCGGAGTGAGCGTCACCGTGCTCACGGCCTGGAACTCCTCCCCCGGCCCGGCCGCCGACCACGTGTCGCTCACGGCGCTCACCCGCGCGTCCCCGGTGACGGCGTTGGCGGTGATCGTCCCCAGCCACACGGCGGCCACCGGCGGGGCGGCCGAGTCGCTCAGTCCCGCGAGCGCGAAGTCGGCCACCATCCGCGCGCTCCCGTCGATCGCCGCCCAGGAGCCGCTCGCCGCGGCGCCGCCGAGATCGGGGCCGAGCTCGAGCTCGTCGAAGGTCGTCGTGTAGGGGCCGGTCGTGTCGAGCGCCGGCCCGTCCTGGGCGCTGGCCAGCACGGCGGCGAGCGCGTCCTGGTCGAGCAGGCCGGTGCGGAGCTGTGGATCGGCGAGCGCGAGCACGGTCTGGTCGACGAAGTCCAACGCCTCAGCTCCCGTCGACCGCCGCACGCACGGCGTCGATCAGCTCGCCGGGACCGATCGCGCCGATGTCGAGCTGCTCGAGACGCATGGCGAAGAGGTAGGCGCGGCCGTCGCGCGACCGGAGCCCGAGAACCTTCATCCGCGGGTGCTCCCGCAGCAGAGCCAAGCACTCGCGCGGCAGCTCCGGCTCCTCGAACCCGATGACGACGACATCCGGGTCGGTGCGCCGGCCGACCTCGGCGAGCTCGCCCGCCGACGCGGCGACCCCGACGACGACCATGTCGGTCTGCCGCTCGACGGCGGCTCGGACCAGGTCCGCGGCGAGCGGGGCGAGGTCGGAAAGGACAAATCGGATCGGCTCAATGACGCTGCCTCCTGTCCGCCGGACGGTAGGCGCGGCCGGGCCGGGCGTGAATGGATCGATGGATCCGACTTCGATCCGGTCCCGCCGAGGTGGGGATGGATCCTTCGATCCAGATCCCCGGGAGCAAAGTCGAGCGCTCGCGGCACGGAACCCGTGCACGAACGCCGCTCGGTATCAGGCGGCGGTCGGGCGCGGTCATAATGACGCCGGTCGGGCGAGCTATCTCTGGGGTGTAGCGATGGGGCACGAGAACGCAGGGGCAATACGTGCTGCGCAACGAATCGCGGTGTTCGTCATCGCCGAGGTGCGGCTGTACCGCGACGGCGTCGCGCAGGCGCTCGCCGGCGACCCGCGCTTCACCGTGGCCGGAAGCGCCGCGACGCACGCCGACGGCTGCCGCGCGATGGCGGCGCTCAGCACCCACCCCGGCGTCGCGCTGATCGACGCCGGCGGCGTGGCCGGTCTGGCCGGCGCCCGCGCGCTGCGGGCCGCGCTGCCCGACGTGCCGCTGATCGCGCTGGCCATCGACGAGAACGACGACGCCGTCGTGGCCTGGGCGGAGGCCGGGGTGTCCGGCCTCGTCACCGTCAACACGCCGCTCGCGGGCATGATGGACGCGATCGAGTCGGTGGCCCGCGGCGGAGCCCCCTGCTCACCGCGCGCGACCGCGGCCCTGCTGCGCCGCGTCGCCGAGCTGGCCGGCCATCACCACCGCCGCAACGGCGAGGCGCCCGCGGGCGAGCGGCCACGCGGCCGTCTCACCCCGCGCGAGCGCGAGGTGATCGCGCTGATCGACCGCGGCCTGTCGAACAAGCAGATCGCCCGGGCGCTGCAGATCGAGCTGCCGACGGTCAAGAACCACGTGCACGCGATCCTCGAGAAGCTCCATGTCGAGCGTCGCGGCGAGGCGGCCGCGGCCGTGCGCGGCGAGCGGCTGCCGGCCTAGGCGCGACGCCACCCACGACGGCCCGACATGTATCACCGCGGGCGCGCAGGCGCTCTCAGCGGGTGCCTGCAACGCTCGACAAGGGGTAACGCCATGAGCAGTCCGTCCTTCATCGTGCCGCGCCGATTCCGCGCGGCCGCCCTCACCTGTGCCACGTCGGCGGCGGTCCTCGCCGTCCTCGCCGGCGCCGCCGTCTCCCACGCGGCGGGGAGCGCGACCGCGGCGAGCGTGCCGCGCTGCGCGACCTCGGGGCTCGTCGCCTGGATCGACACCAACGGCGACGGCACCCTCGGCCACATCTTCTACAACCTCGAGTTCACCAACCTCTCGGGTCACGCCTGCACGCTGCGCGGCTATCCGGGCGTCTCCGCCGTCAACCTCACCGGTCATCGCCTCGGCCGTCCCGCCGACCGGGACACGACGACCCCGGTGCATCCGATCCACCTCGCCAACGGCCAGACGGTGTCGGCGCTGCTGCGGATCACCGACGTCGGTGTGCTTCCCGCCCCGTCCTGCGGTCCGACGACCGCCGCCGGGCTCCGGGTCTACCCGCCCAACCAGGCTGCGTCGAAGATCGTGCCGTTCCCGTTCGGCGCGTGCTCGCGCACGGCGACCAGCTTCCTGAGCGTACGCGCGGTGCACTGAGGCACCGAGCCGGCGCCTTGGGTTCCCCGGGGCGCCGGCGGCATCAGTTCGGCGACGGGGGCGCCGCCCGCCAACCGGCGCGCAGTACCCGCAACGCGTTGGCGCTGCAGATCCGCTCGGCGTCGGCGGCGCCGTAGCGCTCGGCGAGGGCCTGCTGGAGCGCGCGCATGTGGCCCATGTGCTCGAGCCCGGGCAGCGCCGGCTTGATGTAGCCGTCGAGGTCCGAGCCGATCGCGACATGATCGAACGACCCGGTCACGGCGTGGATGCGATCGATGTGCGCGCACAGCGCCGCGACCGAGGACTCGAATGACCGGGGCGGCGAGCGGACGCCGCTGCCGATGTAATGGCGGCAGAGGATGCAGCCGAGCACGCCGCCTCGCTCGCCGACGCGGCGGATCGTCTCGTCGTCGAAGGCGTACTCGAGGCCGCCGAGACGGCAGGCCATGTGGGTGGCGATCACCGGCACCGTCCGTCCCGGGTCACGGAGCTCGAGGACGGCGAAGGTGTCCTCGATCGCCCGGCGGCTCATGTGGGTGATGTCGATCAGGATCCCCGCGTCGATCATCGCCTCGACCACCGCATGCCCGAGCGGGCTCAGCCCCTCGTCGGGCTGCGGGAAGACGACGTGGTACAGCCAGTCAGGGAGGAACGGCAGCGCGGGCGCGTTCGTAGCCACCTCCCGCCAGAAGAGATGGGCGACGGTCACGTAGGCGACGCCGCGGCGCGCGAGCTCCCGGACATGGGCGGCGGCTTCCTGCTCGCCGTAGCCGAGGTGCACGCCACCCTCGATGCAGTGGATGAGAACCGGCCGGCCGTTGCCGAGCTCGGCGTCGAGCTCGGCCGGGGAATGGGCGACGGCGAGCGCCTGCGGGTGCGCGGCGACGTAGTCCTCGACGAGCTCGAGCTGCGCGACGATATCGGCGAAGTATCCGTCGCGCGGCGGGGCACCGTACGGCAGGCGGAGGTCCATCTCGTCGAACGCGGCGTAGAGCACCGAGAGGACGACGCCGACCTCCCCGTCGCGCATGAGCGACTCGGTGACCGCCGGGGTGTCGCCCGGTCCCTGATAGTTGGCCAGGCGAGAGATCGTGTCGACCACCCGCGCCTGCCAGCGCCGCCGCGACCACGCCTTGATCTGCTCCTGCGTGCGCTGGTGCTCGCTCGGCACCAGATGCATCGGGAAATGGGCGTGGAGGTCGACGAGCATCTGCTACGGCGAGGCGGTCACCTCGTCGGCGCCCGGTTGCGGACTCGGGGCGCGGCCGTCGTGCGCGGCCCGCGCCGGGGTCGGCTTCTCGTTCAGCTGCGCGATGCCGCGCTCGATGCCGCGGCACAGCACCTCGATGTCCGGCGCGGTGTCGAGATCCCCCGTGACGCCGAAGTTGATGCCGCCGTCATAGGAGAAGATCGCGATGCCGACGCGCACGTGACCGCCGAGCGGGACGAACGGGAACGCCTCGAGCATGCGCTTGCCGGCGAGGTACAGCGGGTGCTGGGGGCCGGGGACATTGGTGGTCACCGTGTTGACGCTCGACTGCGGCATCCGCGTGGCGACGCGGCCGCCGAGCGCGAGCAGCATCCCCGGGGCAAAGCCGCCCAGTGCCGTGAGGCGCTCCGCGGCAACGGCCTGACCCGATGACTTGAGATCCTGCATCTGCTCGTGGATCGCGTCGAGTCGCAGCACGGGATCCTCGACGCCCACCGGGAGCTCGGCGAACATCGCCGAGACCTTGTTGTTGTAGGTGCCCCGCTCGCTCTCGGCGCGCACCGACACCGGCACGAGCGTGCGGATCACCCGCCCCTCGACATCCTCGCCGCGGCTGAGCAGGAGCTCGCGGAAACCGCCGGTGATGACCGTGAGCACGACGTCGTTGATCGTGCCGCCGTGCTGGGCGCGGATCGACTTGATGTCGGCCATCCGCCCGCGCGCCCAGTCCCAGCGCCGGTGGGGTCCGATCGGGCCGTTGAGCGTGCTGTACGGGTTGGGGTTGAGCAGGCTGCGCATGTTCGCCATGCCGCGGGCCGCATCGGTGAGCTGCCGCGCGGCGCGCCGGGGCCCGCGCACCACCGACAGCGCCGTGCGCGAGGCCTCGTACGGACTGGCCGCCCGCAGCCGCAGCGAGTGGGCGACGAGGCTGACCGAGCTCGGCTCGCCGTGAGGATGGAAATGGTCGTCCGGCGGCGGCTCGGTATCGCGCTCCTCGGTGAGGATGACGCTGAGCAGGTCGGTGGCTGAGACCCCGTCGACCATGCAGTGATGGGACTTGGAGATGAGCGCCCAGCCCCCGTCGTCGAGACCCTCGGCGACCCACAGCTCCCACAGCGGCTTGGTGCGGTCGAGCTGCTGGGACATGACCCGACCCATGAGGTTGCGCAGCTCCTCGTGGCCGCCCGGAGCCGGCAGCCCGGTGCGGCGGACGTGGTAGTCGATGTTGAAGTGCGGGTCGTCGACCCACGTCGGCCGGCCGAGGGCGAACGGCACGAAGCGCACCTTCTGGCGGTAGCGCGGCACGAGCGGGAGCCGCGCGGCGACGGCGGCCTTGACCTCCCCGGGGGCCGGCGGCGGCCCCTCGAACAGGCCCACCGACCCGATGTGCATGTGGGTCACCTCGTCCTCGATGTGGAGGAACGAGGCGTCGAGCGGGCTCATCGTCTGCATGTATGACTCTCCTCGTCGACTCGGCCTGCACGGGGAAACGTAGCGCGCAGCGCGCAGATGTCGTCTTTGTCCGGAATGGATGCCGACCCGGCAGCGCAGCTCCACTCCCGGATCGTCCATCCGTTGAGGCGGTTGTGGTGCGCTCAAGCCACAGCGCAACAATTCGGAAATCGTTTCCGCTGCGAACCGAGGCGCCATGGATGCTCCACGTTCATATCTCGAATCGGCTGGTCCGTTCGTCGACCGGCTCACCGGCGAGATGCTCACCTGGCGGGGCGTGAGCGCGCAGCCGCACCGCTTCGGCGGCGTCGAGTTCCGCTACGGCCGCCGTGAGCTCGGCCACCTCCACGGGTCGCGTCTCGCCGACATCCCCCTCCCCCGCGAGCTGCGCGACGAGGTCATCGCCGACGGACGCGCCGAGCCCCATCACGTCATGCCGCACTCCGGCTGGGTGAGCTTCCCGATCCACGGCCAGGAGGACATGCCGGCCCTGCTCGGGCTGTTCCGGCTCGCCTACGACGCGGCCGTCGCCCAGCAGAGCCTGCGGCTCTCACAGTCCCCACACACGTTCGCGCAGGCCTGAGGCGCGCGCCACCGGCCGCGCAACGGCGGTCCGCACCGCCTCCTCGGTGCCGACGACGATCAGTCGCTCCCGCGCGCGGGTGACCGCGGTGTAGAGCAGCTCCCGAGTGAGGATCGGCGAGCTCACCGGGGGCAGCAGCACGGCGACGGTGCCGAACTGCGAGCCCTGACTCTTGTGGATCGTCATCGCGTACACGGTGTCGACCGCGGCGAGCCGCAGCGGGCTGACCCGCACAAGCTCGCCGCCGCGCTCGAACACGGCGTCGGCGCGCGCGCTGTCGGTCTGGACGATCACCCCGGCGTCGCCGTTGTAGAGGCGAAGCTCGTTGTCGTTCTCGGTGACGAGCAACGGGCGCCCGACGTAATCGCGCTGGTCGAGATCGAGATCCTCGATGCGCTCGCCGAGCCATGCCTGCAGGCGCGAGTTCCAGTTGCTGACGCCGTGCGCGCCGCGACGGTGGGCGCACAGCAACCGGAAGCGGCCGAGCGCGGCGATCGCCGCCTCCGCCTCGCCGACCCGCGCGCGCGTCACCACCTCCATCCCGGCCCGCACCGCCGCATCGCGGACGACGTCGAGATCGGCCTCGGACTCGGCGTCCTCGACGTCGAACGGCGCCCAGGTCACCTCGTTCGAGGACCCATGGAGGGCGGCGATCGCCCCGTCCCCGTCTCCGCGCCGGATTGCGCCGGCGAGCTCGGCGATCCCCTCCCCGAAGCGGCGCACGCGCTCGAGCACGACGATCGACCCGGCGAGGCCCCGCACGGCCGGGGACGCGGACGCGTCAGCCGTGGACGGCGACGGGCCGGCCCCGGACGCCGCGCCGCCGGCGTCGCCCGCGGGACCGACGATGTCCCCGAGCACGACGCCCGCCTCGATCGACGTGAGCTGCCCGGGGTCGCCGACGAGGATCAGCCGGGCGTCGCTTCGGACCGCCTCGACGAGCCGGGCCATGAGCGGCAGCGAGACCATCGAGGTCTCGTCGACGATGATGACGTCGTGCGGCAGCCGGTTGCCGCGATCGTGGGCGAAGCGGCTGAAGCTGCCCTGCCGCCGGCCGAGCAGCCGATGCAGCGTCGAGGCGTCGAGCGCAAGCAGGAGCGCGCGGACGTCCGGTGCGACATCGAGTGTCCGCGCCTCGTCGTGGACGGACTCCTGGAGCCGGGCGGCAGCCTTGCCGGTCGGCGCCGCGAGCGCGACCATCGGGGTGGGCGCCCCGGCACTCGCGGCCTGTTCGACGAGCAGCGCGACGATGCGGGCGACGGTCGTCGTCTTGCCGGTGCCGGGGCCGCCGGCCACGACCGCGAGCGGGCGCGTGACCGCGACCGCGGCGGCATCGCGCTGGCGATCGGCCTCGACCCCGAACAGCCGCGTGAGGCCGGCCTCGAGCCCGGCGGCGTCGACCGGCGGCACCGCGCTCCCGTGGAGGGCGAGGAGGTCGGCGGCCACCTGCCGCTCCTCGCGCCAGTAGCGATCGAGGTAGAGACGGGTTCCCGAGAGGCGCAGCGGCCGGTCGCCCGGCTCCTCCCCCTCGCCGACCGCGACGAGCGCGCTCGTCGCCAGCTCGGCCAGCCATGCCTCGGGCTCGGGCCACGGCAGCCGCGTGAGGTCGACCGGCTCGTCGGAGTCGACGCTCGCCGTCTCCGCCACCGTCGCGAGATCGACGAACACGTGACCGAGTCGCGGGCCGCGCACGGCAAGGGCAGCGGCGAACGCGACCGGCTCGCGCTCCTCGCCGACGAGCGCGCAGATCCGCTGGGCGACATGGACGTCGGCCGCGGACAGCAGCCCGACGACGTTGAAGGCGTCGAGCAGCCCGTCGGCGCGGCGCACGCGGCGGGCATCGTTCGGGTCACGTTGAACGGCGACATCGTTCACGCTCACGACGCCACCCCCGCATCGAGCACGTCGCTCAGCGCGGCGACGGCGGCGCCCGGCGGCCGCCATCCGAAAACGCCGTAGCGGGCGCCGTCGAGCATCGGCGTGGCCGGTCCGGCCAGGCCCCGGACGAACAGGTAGAGGACGCCGGCGAGATGTTCCTCGGGCGCGTAGCCGGGCAGGCGCCAGCGTAGGTAGCGGTGCAGTGCGACCGTGTAGAGCAGGGCCTGGAGGCCGTAGTGCGCCCGGCTCATCTCCGCGGCCAGCGCGGGCGGGCGGTAGGCATCAAGCGTGAGCGGCTCCGTGGGCGGGCCGAGCCAGTTCGTCTTGTAGTCGATGATCGCGAACCGCGGACCCGGCAGCCGCAGGACGAGGTCGATGCTTCCGGTGAGAAAGCCCCGGACGCTCGAGCGCAGCGCCGGGTCCTCGAGCCGCGCGGCATACGCGGCGAGCGGATCGCCCACCGGAAGCTGCTCGCGCAGCGTCGTGGCGATCGCGCGCAGCGTGAGCCGGCCCGTTGGGTCATCGCCCCCGGCGAGCGGCAGCTCGAACGCGAGCTCGTCGAGGCGGTCCACCCGCTCGACGTCGCGCAGGCGCAGACCGCCGGCGATCGCTCCCAGCGGCGTCTCGATCGTGCCCACGAGCGCCGTCACCGCCTCGGTGCTCGTCGCCTCGCCGAGCGCCCGCCGGGTGGCGAGCGCCGCGACCCGACCCTCGAGCTCGGCGGCGAGGTCGGGCGCGGCGAAGTCGCTCGCCTCAAAGACCCGGTGCACGAAGGTCCCGAAGTCGGCGCCGGCCGGCAGCGCGCTCCACGGCGAGACCGGTGCCCCCACTCCCATGCTCAGCTGCCCGGACGCCGATTCGGCGTCGATCGCCGGGGCCGGCACCGGCGAACTCGGCTCGTCGGTGACCCCGCGCTCCTCGGGTTCGCTGCTCACCGCTGCTTCGTGGGCCTCGGCGGTGATGTCGGTGTAGGACGTCCGCCGCCAGCGCAGGTCGAGGTCGCGGTGCAGCCGCGCGGCCTCGAGCTCGGCGGGCGGCTCCAGCGGCCCGCTCCACATCAGCGGCAGGCCGAGGGTGGAGCGCTCGATGCTGATCCGGCCCGGCGCCTGAGCGGCGAGCTCGGCGAAACGCTTGTCGACGGCCTCGTCGCCAGGCGTCCGCTCGCCCTTGGCCCGGATCGTTCCGTCCGCGTTGCGAGAGAAGAGGAGGCGGGTGAGCGGGCCCTCGCGGGCCGGCGAGGTCGGGACCCACCAGATCACCGCCTGGTGCCTGGCGCGGGTGAGGGCGACGTAGGCGAGCCGCAGGTCCTCGCCGCGCTGCTCGACCAGGTGCCGGTTCGCGTGGGCGGCGAACGACTGGTTGTCGAGGCCGACGTCGAGCGTGCGCCGATCCCCGGTCGCCGGATCGTGGAAGTCGACCGGCTCTCCGTCGGGGATGTACGAAGCCTCCCAGAGCGAGGGGCAATAGACGATCGGGAACTCAAGGCCCTTGCTGCGGTGGATCGTGAGCACCTGGACCGCCTCGGCGTCGGAGTCGAGCCGGCGGCTGCGTTCCTCCTCGGCCTCCTCGCCGGCCTCGGCGACGCGTTCGGCGAGCCAGCCGCGCAGCGCGGTGACCCCGAGGCGCTCGGTGCTCGCGGCGCGGTGCAGGAGCTGCGCGAGGTGGCGCAGATCGGTGAGCCGGCGCTCGCCGTCGCTGACCGTCAGCATCCGCGCCGGCAGGCCCTCCTCGCGCATGATCGTGTCGGTCAGTGCGGCCACCCCGGCGTCGCGGAGGATCCGCCCCCAGCGGTGCAGCCGCTGGTGGACCGTCTCCCAGTCATCGTCGGCCGTCGTGCCCACGCGCTGCGCGTCCCAGCCGAAGAACGGCGTCAGCGCCGCCGCGTGTGCCTTCGTCGCCGAGGCGGGCCGCTCGAGCGCCTCGAGCAGCCGCACCCAGTCGTCGGCCGACGGCGTCGTGAAGACGCTGCCGGCGCCGTTGATGACGGCCGGGACGCCGCTCGCCTGGAGCTCGTCGCGGATGTCGAGCGCGTCGGTGTTGCGTCGCACGAGCACGGCGACGTGCCCCGGCCGCACGAGCTCTCCCTCGCCGGCCGGCTCCGCGGCAGCGTCGGAGATCCGGGCTCCCGAGGACAGCAGCCGGACGATGTCGGCGGCGAGGTCGCGCACGATGTGATTGCGGGCCGGCCCCGTGACCACGAATCCGTAGGTGGTCAGCTCCAGGCCCGGTTGGTCGCGGTGGACGACGCGGACGCGGAGCGGCGCCGGCTCGGGCGCCCCGATCAGCCGTGAGGAGTGGTGCTCGGGGGCGGCGCGCACCGTCCGGTAGTCGATCCCCTTTTCGCCGAGCTGCGCGCCGTCGAACAGGGCGTCGTAGGCGTCGAGGAGCGGCTGGTCGCTGCGGCGGTTGATCTCGAGGGTCTTCTGCGTGTCCGCGGTCTGCGAGGCGACGAGGTAGGCGTAGACATCGGCGCCGCGGAACGCATAGATCGCCTGCTTGGGGTCGGCGACGAGCACGAGCGTGATCCCGTCGGCCTGAAACGCGCGCTGGAGGATCTGCCACTGGATCGGGTCGGTGTCCTGGAACTCGTCGACGAGCACGACCCGGAAGCGATCGCGCAACCGGGACCGCGCGAGGTGTCCTCGATCGCCGTCGAGCGTGTTCTTGAGACGGGTCAGGAGGTCGTCGTAGGTCATGATCGCCAGACGGCGCTTGCGCTCCTCGACCTCGCGGCGCACGGCGTCCGCGATTCGGTAGCGGATCGCGGCCGGGGAGCCCGGCGGCTCGCCCTCGGGCGCGAGCGCCGTCTCCGGCTTGAACACCGCCGCGCGGGCGATCCTCCGGATCTGGCCGAGCGGCAGCGGGTCGAGCTTCCCGGCCCGGAATCCGCGCACGTAGAAGTCGTCGACGACCTCGTCGACGAGGTCGCTGACGTCCTCGACGAACTCGGTTCCAGGTTCGAGGTCGCCGACCGTGCCGAGCTCGGCGAGCACCTCCTGGCAGAAGCTGTGCGTCGTGGCGATCGTCGCCCCGTCGAAGTTCGCGACCGCCCGGGCCAGCCGGTCACGTCGGCACTCGACCTCCTCGCGTGGACCGTCGGCGAGCAGCGTGACGATCGGATCGTCCCCCGGGTCGGGCTCCCCGGCGAGGATCCGGGTGAGCTGCTGCTCGGTGCCGACGAGCCGCTCACGGACCCGGTCGCGCAGCTCGCCGGTGGCCATCCGGGTGAAGGTGATGAGCAGGAGCGCGTCGAGCGGCACGTCCTCGGCGACGTAGCGCGCCGCGAGCGCGGCGATCGTGTACGTCTTGCCCGTCCCCGCGCTCGCTTCCAAGACGGTGACCCCGGCGGGCAGCGGACCGCAGATGTCGAAGGCGGCCGGCGTGTCGGTGGTCGTCATTGGTCGCGAATCTCCTCGCGGGCGAGCAGGCCGCGCCAGAGGCGGATCGCGTACGCGCCGAACCGCGACGGCTCTGCCTCCCATCCCGGTCCCTGCTCGTCGGAGCGCGGCTCGGCGGCGAGCAGCTCATCGATGGTGAGGACGTGCCCGAAGGCGAGGACGTGCTCGGGATCGCGGTCCTCGCGGTCGATCCGGAAGGCCGACGTCCACTCCCGCCCGGCCGCTTCACGGCGATCTTCCCCCTGCTCGGCGGCGTGCGCATACGCCGCGGAGGTGGCGCAGGCCAGCGGCAGCGGCTCGCGCATGCCGCGGTCGTAGATGTCGATCAGCGCGCCGAGCAGCTCGTGCGCAAGTGCTCCCCGCAGGTCGGCGTCGGCGGCGAGCGGCGGGAGGAGCGCGACGGTCACCTCGACGCCCTTCCTCCGTCCCTTGCCGATGACCGCCGAGGACCACGCCCGCTCGGGGTGTGCGGCGGTCACCGCGAGCAGGCGCACCCAGCCCCCGAGCCGGGCCTTCGGTTTCACGCGCGAGTACGAGACCGAGCGGATCGTCTCGCCGCACACGCCGGAGACGGTGCCGCTCAGCCGGCGGCCGTCGGGGAGCTCGAGGTTGACCTCGACCGACTCCGGCGGCTCGGCGTGGGCCTCGGCCGCGGCCGCGATCGCCTTGATCGTCGGCCACTCCTCGGCGAGGGCTCGCTTGCCGAGCTCGCCCGGGGGCAGCGAGCCGCGCGCGATCTCGGCCAGACAGCAGGCGCGACCGTCGAGGCCGTCGAGGAGCCCCTGAAGGATGCGGTCCCCAACCCCCCACCGCTCGAGCGCGTCGAGCTCGACGGGCATCGCGTCGGCGACCTCGTCGCCGAACCGGCGAATGTCGATGCCGAGGCGCCCGCGCAGGAATGCGCGGATCGGATGGTCGGCGAAGCGGACGAGGTCGCGGAGCTGGATGACCTCTCCCGCGCGGGGCGGCAGCGGCTCGTCGAGAAACGGCGGAGGCTCGCTGCGGGGCCCGTCGAGCGCCCGGGCGCCCCCGAGCGCCGTGCGGTCGAAGCCCCACGGCCGGCCGGCGACGAGCCCGCCACGAGTGAAGTTGCGCCGGTCGAAGGGCTGTAGCGGCTGACGGATGAGGATCGCCTCACGCGCAGGGCTGCCGGCGCCCTGGACGGTGCGGTCGACGATGTCCATCAGCTCGCCGATCGGCACCGCCGGAGGCCGGGGCAGGTTGTTGCGCTCGTCGTTGCCGGTGTAGGTGATGATCAGCCGCTCGGTGGCAGCCATCAGCGCGTCGAGCAGGAGCTGGCGGTCCTCGCTGCGGGCGTCGCGGTCGCCGACGTGGGGATCGAGGAGCAGCAGATCGTCGCCGTCCCGGTGAGCGCGGCGCGGAAACTCGCCGTCGTCGACGCCGAGCACGCAGACGACCCGGTGCGGCACCGAGCGCATCGGCACGAGCGTGCACACGGTGAGGTGGCCGGTGCGGAAATTCGCCCGGGTCGGCCGTCCGCGGAGGCGGTCGGCAAGCAGCGCCCGGATGTCGGCGAGCTCGAGATCGATCGGCTCTCGATCGTCACCAGGCTCATCCGCCTCACCGATGACGTCGTCGAGGATGCGCTGAAGCTCGTTCCGCTGCCAGGCGTCGCGCTCGCTGGCGTCGGTGAGGGCGTCGGCGGCGTCGGCGATGACCCCGACCCACGCCTCGATCGGCTTGGCGGTGCGCAGCGCATCGACCGTCGCTTCAACGCGGTCGACGAACTCGGCCATCCGGCCGGCGAGGTCGATGACCCCGCTCTCGACGTCGTCGAGGGGCAGCACGTGGCCGACCCGGCGCCGGCCGTCCTCGGTCATCGTCACGCCGAGCAGGATCCGGTCCAGTCCCGCGCGCCACGTGTTCGAAGGAACCTCGGTGAGCCCGTACGGCGCGCGATGCTCGGCGTCGAAGCCCCAGCGGATCGCGCTCTGCCCGACCCAGTCGTGCATCCGCGCGAGGTCGTCGTCGTCGAAGCGGAAGCGGCGGCGCACGGCATCGCGATCGGCGAGGTCGAGCAGCTGCGAGGCGGTGGCGCGCTGGTCGGCGAGCTCGAGCAGCTGCGCGACGACGCTGAGGACGGGGTTCGTCTGGCGCAGCGACCGGTCGGCAAGACGGACGCGGAGGTCGGGCAGCCGAGCCTCCCCGTCGTCTTCGGAGTCCTCACCGCGGCGGCGCTCGAGCTCGTCGGCGACGGCCATGCCCGCGGAGCCGAAGGTCGAGTGGATGAGCGGCGCGAAGGTCTCGATGTCCGGGCACATGACGACGATGTCGCGGGGTTCGAGGCTCGAGTCCTGCTCGAGCGCGTGCAGGAGCGCGTCGCGGAGGACCTCGACCTGCCTGGCCCGACCGTGGCAGGCGTGGATCTGAATGCTGTCGTCCTGCGCGGCGAGCGCCGGCCGCTCGTCCTCCACACCGGGGAGCGGCGGCCCGGGGGGTTGGCGATCGGCGCGAACGTCGGCCTGGATCCGGCCGAGCAGGGTGTCTGGGCCGCTGTCCGGCATGGGATGGTGCCGCTCGGTGATCGGTCCGCCGGCCGCACCGAGCACGAGCTGGAGCTCTCGGGCGTCGCGGCCCCAGGAGGCGAGGAGCCGATTGCCCGCGAGGTCGGCGGTGGGGTCGCCCCGGCGATCGAGCACGGGGCCGTCGCTCTGGAGGGTCTCGGCGACAGCGTCCCACAGCGCCGGGGAGGGGTGGAGCACGAACAGGTGGACCTCGCGGTGGGCGGCGACCGCCGCGAGCACGTCGAGGTGACTGCGCGGGATCCGCGTGAGGCCGAACAGCGACAGCCGCGCCGGCAGCTCGAGCGCGTCGTGCTGCTCACGGATGTGGCGGCAGGCGGCGTCGAGCCGCTCGGCCGGGCTCGGCTGCCCGAGCCGGGCGCGGAGCCGCCGCCACAGCTCGGCCTGCCAGTCGCCGTCGGCGCGGCCGACGCCGCTCCCCGTCGCCCAGCCGCGCACCATCTCGGGCCGCTGGATCCCGTACCGCTCGAACAGGTCGGCGAGGTGACGGACGACGGCGAAGCGCCGGGTCGTCGACTCACCGTCGACGCTCGGAGCGGCGACGTGCTCGGCGAGCGTCCCGAGCCAGGACTCGGCGAGGCTCTCGTCGACGGTGCGCAGCAGCGGCCACACCGAGCGCTCCGCCGGCCACGCATCATCGGCGGGGTCGAGCCCGGTCGCCGCCGCGAGCACGCCCTGCACGAGCCGCCCCGGGAACGGGAACTCGACGTTGGCGCAGACGCCGTCCGCGCGGCCGGCCGCCGTGCCGAGGCGGGTCGAGAGACGCTGGGCGAGCCACCGCTCAATGCCTCGGGTCGGGACGGCGACGACGTCGGCGGTGAAGGGATCGTCGAGCGGCTCGATCAGCGTCTGGGCGAGGGCGTCGGCGAGCCGGTCGGCGCGCTCGGCTCTATGGATGTGGAGCATCGCCGCTCCGCACCGTCTCGTTGGCGCCGTCGCGCCGCTGTGACCTCAACCCCATCGCATCATGAGCGTATCCACGCGCGCGACGGATCCGGTCGGCCGGTCAGCCGCGGCGCTGGCGCGCCTGCAGCGAGGCCTCCCAGAAGTCGTCGATCTTCGTGGCGTCACCGTGGTCGAGCTGGCGGGAGATCGCCCACATCTCGACGGGCTCGTCCCCCTCGTTGCGGTGCGATCGCGGCGTCCGTGGGTGGACGCGGACGGCCGCCGGCGCGCTCACCGTGCGGATCTCGTCCCCGAAGCGCATCGTCAGCGAACCCCGGGTGACGAGGTAGAGCTCCTCGACCTCGCCGTGGAAGTGGCCGCTGCCCTGCTCGAAGTCGGAGTGCGGCGAGACCCGGATCAGCGTGACCGCGAGCTGCTCGCAGCCGAGGGCGGCGGTCAGCCGGCGGAACTCGCCGGGAACGTCGGTGTCCGCGTAGTGGTCGGTGGCGTCGTCGGGGTGGACGACGGCGTACTCGGTGGCTGGTGTCATGCCCGGTGTCATACCCGATCGGGCGTGGGCATACGTTTTGTTTGCGGGGGCGGTGCGGGACGGTCTGCGGGGGCGGTGCGGGACGGCGGCGCGCCGGGCGGGGACCACGCATTTCGTTCCATCCAGTCCGTTTCCGGCAACGAGTGGACGATTCCGTCCAATGAGCGGACAGAATCGACCCCTCGTCCCGCGGGGGTCGTCGTGTGGTCGATTTTGCGTGCCGGGGGGGTCGTGCCGAGCGGCCACGGGCGCCGGGGCGGTCGCGCGCGCCGGGGCGATCGCGCGCGCCGGGGCGATCGCGGGCGCCGGGGCGGTCGTGGGCGCCGGGGCGGTCGTGGGCGCCGGGGCGATCGTGGGCGCCGACGCGGGCGTGGGCGCCGGAGCGGACGCCGGGCGTGGGCGCCGGGGCAGTCGCCGGGCGCGAGCGGCCGCGGGCGCCGGGGCGGACTCCCGGGGCGGTCGCTCCCGGGCGCCGACCCGGACCCCGGCCCGCGCCAGACCCGGCGCCACCGCGGTGTCACGGCGGCGCCAGGCCTGTGGGGGCGCGGCCTACGCCTCGAGGATTCCGAACCCGGCCGTGCCGTGCAGGTGCGTCGTGGAGTACGACTGCGCCTGGGCATGGCCGATGAGCCCCGCGAAGGCGCGGTGCGTCGTCGTGATCCCCTCGGTGCAGATGTGAGCACTGGCCCCGAGCTGGTCGGGCAGCTGAACCGCCGGCAGCAGCAGCGTGAAGCTGGTGAAGCCGATGTCGACGGACTTGGTGAGCGTCACGCTGAGCAGCGTGCCGAGGTCGCCGACGCTGTCGGTCCGGACCTGCTCCTTGGTGAACGGCAGGGTCTGATGCGCGTCCTGATAGACGAGCGCGGTCGCCCCCGCCGGGCCGATCGGTCCCCGACCGAGCGGGAAGTAGCTGATCGTCAGCCCCCCGCCGCTCAGCTGGTAGTGGTTCGGCGCCACCATCGTCGGCGGCGTCGGCGCCGGATCGGGCGCCGGAGCGGGCGCCTGTGCTACCGGCGCTCCCGGCGCCGGCGGTGAGGCCACCCCTGCTTGGCCTGCATTGCCTTGCATCGTGCTACCCCCTGTGATTGGACGTTGTACTGCTACCTGGATGTGGAAGTGGTCATGACGCACTGCGCGAGCTGCTCGGACAGCGCGTCGCGGTCGAGCCTGCGGCCGATGAAGACGATCTCGGAGCTCTCGACGCCCTCGGGATGGGCGGCGAACGCCGCGCGGGCGCCACAGAGCTGAAACACGAACCCCTGCTCGGATTCGGCGAAGCGCAGCAGCCCCTTGGCGCGGAATACCTCCGGCGGCAGTCCCCGGTCGAGCCACGCCTGGAAGCGGACGCCGGAGAGCGGCGCGCCCAGCCGGAACGACTCGGCGGTGAACCCGTCGGCGCTGAGGTGATGGTGGTGGTCGTCCGTCGCGGCGCGGCGACGGCGGAGCCCCGGGGCCGGCGCCTCGATCACCGCGTCGAGCGGCACGGCGCCCCGCACGGCGCGGAGGATCCGCGCCCGCGGCTTGATCACCGCGATCCGGCGCTCGAGCGACTCGATCCGCTCGGGCCCGACGAGGTCGGTCTTGTTGAGCACGGTCACGTCGCCGTGGACGATCTGAGCCATCGCCGCATCGCTCTGGAACAGGTCGAGGGCGAAGTTCGCGCAGTCGACGACGGTGATCACCGCCTCGAGCGCCGTCCGTGCCGCGAGCTCGGTCTGCAGGAAGGTGAGCCCGACGGGCAGCGGATCGGCGACGCCGGTCGTCTCGACGACGATCCGGTCGATCGCGGGCTCGAGCGCGAGCACCCGCTCGGCCGCGGAGAGCAGATCGCCGTTGATGCTGCAGCAGATGCAGCCGTTGGTCAGCTGCACGACCTCGTCGGCCACCGAGGCGACGAGCGCGCCGTCGATGCCCACCTCGCCGAAGTCGTTGACGAGGGCGGCCACGCGGCCGAAGCGACCGGACGCGAGGACGTAGTTGAGCAGCGTCGTCTTGCCGCTGCCGAGGAAGCCGGTGATGATCGTCACCGGCGTGCGGCCGAGCGCGTCGGTCATGTGCCCTCGACCACGAGCGTGTAGCCGCCGACGAGCTGGCCGCCGGCGTCGACGTTGGCGAGCCGCAGCACGTTGACCTGGCCGGCCTTGAGCGCGGGCACGGTTCCCGCGCCGGGATGGAGCTCGGGCACCGAGGCGAACATCTTGGTGATGCCGGCGGCCAGCGAGGGTGGCGCGCCCGGACCCGGGCCGGCCGCGGGGCGAGGAGCGGTCGCCGTCCCGGCGCCCCCGACGGTCGCCGTCCCGGAGGTCGCCGTCCCGGAGGTCGCCGTCCCGGAGGTCGCCGTGGCGGTCCCGAGGTGGGCGACGAGCGCCGCGGTGCCGACGACGGGCGCCGCCCCCGGCGCCTTGAGCGTCGGTGGCGCCGGCACTTTCGTCGCGGTCAGCGGGTGGAACGGCGCGAGGGTCGCCGCCTGCACCGCGACCCGCTGGCCGGCGACCACCTGGCCCTGGGCGTCGAGCTCGGCGAGGACGTGGGTCTGCGTCGCCGCGAGCACGGTGGACTTCGGCGCGACGATCCGCGCCGCCACGTCCGCCTCCTTGGCCGCGAGCTGGACGAGCTGGAGGCGATTGGCCGGCTTGACCGCGCCGAGGTGGGCGATCAGCTTGCCGAAGTCCATCGTCGAGACGACCGAGACGTTGCGCTGGGCGACGTGGCGGTTGAGCCACGGCTGCCAGTCGTTGTTACCGAGCGGGTCGCCGATCCCGTACACACGCACGACGAGGCACTCGTGGCCGCCGTTCTCCATCACCGGCACCCATGCCTTCGGGCACTTGACGAGGACATGGGACCCCGG
>CAVWLZ010000004.1:0-36342 GCA_963755955.1 uncultured Solirubrobacterales bacterium | reverse complement strand
TGCTGTGCACCCGCAACCGAACTCCGGAGCGCCCGTCCGATGCCGAAGACCGTGATCCTCTCAGCCGCCCGCACGCCGATCGGAAAGCTCGGCGGTGGCCTCGCCAGCCTCGACGCCACCGAGCTCGGCGCCACCGCGATCCGAGGAGCGCTCGAGCGCGCCGACGTCGACCCCGGGGACGTTCAGCACGTCGTCATGGGCCAGGTCATCCAGGCCGGCCAGGGCCAGATTCCCTCGCGCCAGGCGCAGATCAAGGCCGGGATCCCCAAGGAGGTCTCCTCGGAGACGATCAACAAGGTGTGCGCCTCCGGCATCCGCGCCGCCGGCATCCTCGACGCGGCGATCCGGGCCGGCGACCTCGAGGTCGGCGTCGGCGGCGGCATGGAATCGATGTCGAACGCCCCGTACCTGCTCAAGCAGGCCCGGTTCGGCTTCCGCATGGGCGACGCCAAGGCGATCGATTCGATGATCAACGACGGGCTCACGAACCCGTTCTCCGGCAAGCACATGGCCCAGGAGGCGAGCGAGGTCGCCTCCGAGCTCGAGCTCACCCGGCCCGACATGGACCGCTGGGCGCTGCGCTCGCACGAGCTCGCGGTCAAGGCGACCGACGAGGGGCGCCTGCCCGAGGAGATCGTGCCGGTCACGATCAAGGGCAAGAAGGGCGACACCGTCGTCGAGATCGACGAGGCGCCGCGCCGGGACTCGACCCTCGAGACGCTCGCCAAGCTGCCCCCGATCTTCCTCAAGGACGGCTCCCACACGGCCGGCAACTCGCCGGGGGTCAACGACGGTGGCGGCGCGCTCGTGCTCTCCAGCGACGACTGGGCCCGGCGCAACGGCAAGACCGTGCTGGCCACGATCCTCGCCCAGGCCCAGGTCGCCGACGACTTCGCCTACCTCGCCCGCACCCCGGCCAAGGCCGCCCAGAAGGCGCTGGCCAAGGTCGGACTGAGCGCGGACGAGATCGACGTGTGGGAGATCAACGAGGCCTTCGCCTCGGTCACCCTCAACTCGATCCGCATGCTCGGCATCGACGAGGACCGTGTCAACGTCAACGGCGGCGCGGTGGCGCTCGGGCACCCGATCGGCGCCTCGGGCGCGCGGATCCTCGGCTCGCTCGTGCTCGAGCTCCGCCGTCGCGGCGGCGGCCTCGGCTGCGCCGCGATCTGCTCCGGCGGCGGCCAGGGCGACGCGGTGATCGTGGAGGTGAACGGCGGCTGAGCGGGACCGGCAGCGCGGCGTTCTTTGATCTCGATCGCACGCTCATGGAGGGCTCCTCGGCCTTCCAGTTCGGGCGTGTCGCCTTCCGGGCGGGCCTGCTCTCGCGGCGCCAGCTGATCGCCGACGGCCTGGCCAACCTGCGGTTCCGCCTGCAGGGGGCCAGCGACGAGGCGACGCACGCGCTTCGCGACCGGATCTCGGCCTCGCTGGCCGGCACTCGGGTCCGTGACCTCGATCGGCTCGGGGCCGCGGTGCTCGCGGGCATCCTGCCGCGCATCTACCCCCAGATGCTCGCGGTCGCCCATGAGCACCAGGACGCAGGCCGGCGGGTCTACATCTGCACCGCCGCCTCCCAGGATCTCGCCGAGATGCTCGCCGGGGTGCTCGCGCTCGACGGCGCGATCGGCTCGCAGTTCTCGGCGGTCAAGGACGGCGTCTACACCGGGGAGCCGGCCGGCTGCTTCGTCTACGGCGAGGACAAGGCCCGGGCGATGCGCGAGCTCGCCGCGCGCGAGGGGATCGACCTCGCGGCGTCCTTCGCCTACTCCGACTCGGCGTCGGACCTGCCGATGCTGCGCGTCGGTCGGTCACGCGGTCGCCGTCAACCCCGACGCCGAGCTCGCCCGCGTCGCGCGGGCGGAGGGCTGGCAGATCCTGCGCTTCGACCGCCTCGGCCGGCGCCTGAAGACCGCGGCGGTGCTCACCGGCGTGGCCACCGCCGGCGGCGTCGGCTCCGTCGCGCTCGCGCGGGCGACGCGTCCGGCCCGGTACGCCCGGACGCGCAAGACGCGTGATGCGGTGCGGAAGCTGCGGCGGCCTTAGACTCCAGATCGATGGCCACGCGAGCTCAGCTGACCGATCTCGACCGTTGGGAGCGCGAGACGTTCGGCCGGGCCTCGGAGCGCGTCGGCGCCGTTCTCGACGATGTCGGGGGAGCCGATCAAGCCGCTGTACACCGAGGCTGATCTGCCCGAGTCGGCGGAGGAGTCGATCGGGCTGCCGGGCGAGTACCCGTACACCCGCGGGGTGTACGGCTCGATGTACCGGGGACGGCTGTGGACGATGCGCCAGTTCGCCGGCTTCGGCACCGCGGAGGAGACGAACAAGCGCTTCCGCTACCTGCTCGACCACGGGCAGACGGGGCTCTCGACGGCGTTCGACATGCCCTCGCTGATGGGCCACGACTCCGATCACCCGCGGTCGCTCGGCGAGGTCGGGCGCGAGGGGGTGGCGGTCGACTGCCTGGCCGACATGGAGATGCTGTTCTCCGGCATCCCGCTCGACGAGGTGACGGTGTCGATGACGATCAACGCGCCGGCGCCGATCATGCTCGCGTTCTACGTCGTCGCGGCCGAGCGGCGCGGGATCGGTCCCGAGAAGCTCGGCGGGACGATCCAGACCGACATCCTCAAGGAGTACATCGCCCAGAAGGAGTGGTGCTTCCCGGTCGATCCGGCGATGCGGCTCGTGACCGACATGATCGAGTGGTGCGCAGGGCAGCATGCCGCGCTGGCATCCGATCTCGATCTCCGGCTACCACATCCGCGAGGCCGGCTCGACGGCGGCCCAGGAGCTCGCCTTCACGCTCAAGGACGGGCTGACCTACGTCGAGCACGCGATCGCGCGCGGTCTCGACGTCGACGACTTCGCCCCCCGGCTGAGCTTCTTCTTCAACGCCCACATCGACTTCTTCGAGGAGATCGCCAAGTACCGGGCGGCGCGCCGGATCTGGGCGCGCGAGCTGCGCGACACCTACGGCGCGCGGGCCGAGCGCTCGATGCTGATGCGCTTCCACACCCAGACCGCGGGGGTGTCGCTCACCGCCCAGCAGCCGCTCAACAACATCGTGCGCACGGCGATCGAGGCGCTCGCCGGCGTGCTCGGCGGCACCCAGTCGCTGCACACGAACTCCTTCGACGAGGCGCTCGCGCTGCCGACCGAGGAGGCGGTGCGGGTCGCGCTGCGCACCCAGCAGATCATCGCCGAGGAGACCGGGGTGGCGAACACGATCGATCCGCTCGGCGGGGCGTACTTCCTCGAGGCGCTCACCGATCGGCTCGAGGCCCAGGCCTACGAGTACTTCGCACAAGATCGACGAGCTCGGCGGGATGGTCGAGGCGGTCAAGCGCGGCTTCCCCCAGCGGGAGATCGCCGACGCCGCGTTCACCTACCAGCAGGAGGTCGAGTCCGGGCTGCGCAAGATCGTCGGGGTCAACGCCTACACCGAGGGCGACGACGCGCAGACGCCGATCCTCAAGATCGATCCGGCGTTCGAGACCCACCAGGTCCAGCGCGTCCGCGCGCTGCGGGAGCCGCGCGACGCGCGGCGGTGCAGGCGGCGCTGGGCACGCTCGAGAAGCGCCGCCCGCGACGAGCGCGCCAACCTCATGCCGCACCTGATCGACGCCGCCCGGGCCGACGTCACCGAGGGCGAGATGGTGCAGACGCTGCAGAGCGTCTTCGGCACCTACCGGGAAACACCGGCGTTCTGAGGATCGCCCGACGTGAGGGCGCGAACAGGGCCCGGCGCTCTACAATCCCCGCGCTCGCAGTTGCTTGCATACCGCCGCTCGAGCGCTCTCCCCGATGGCCGCCTCCGCTGAGAAGAAGATCCGCGTCGTCGTCGCCAAGCCCGGCTTGGACGGCCATGATCGCGGCGCGAAGATCATCGCCCGCGCCCTGCGCGACGCGGGCATGGAGGTGATCTACACCGGCCTGCATCAGACGCCGGAGCAGATCGTCGAGACGGTCATCCAGGAGGACGCCGACGCGGTCGGACTCTCGATCCTCTCCGGCGCCCACATGACGTTGGTGCCGCGGATCATGGAGCTGCTGGCCGAGCAAGGGGTCGACGACGTCGTCGTGACGGTCGGAGGCACGATCCCCTCGGACGACGTCGAGGAGCTCAAGAAGCTCGGCGTGGCCGAGGTGTTCACCCCCGGCGCGCCGACGCAGCAGGCCATCGACTTCATCCGTGGCGCCGTCAAGGCGTAAGGGCGGATGCGCGAACGTTCCACTGCGACGAGCCGCCGGTCGTCTCACCGCGACCGATTGACTCGTCAGTCAACCGGGTACACTGCGACCCGTTCACGAAGGAGGCACTGTTGAAGATTTGCGTCCTGGTCAAAGAGGTGCCAGACGCCGCCGTCGAGAAGCGCATTGATTCCTCGACGGGGCGCATGGACCGCTCCGGGGAGAAGAACCTCAACCCCTACGACACTCACGCCATCGAGGCGGCCATGCAGATCCGCGAGGGCGGCGCTGTCGAGGTCGACGAGATCGTCGCCGTGACGATGGGCCCCGAGTCCGCCGTCCGTGCACTGCACAAGGCGGTCTCGCTCGGCGCCGATCGCTCGCTGCATCTCACCGATCAGGCCCTGGCCGGCTCCGATGTCGCCGCTACCGGCTACGCGCTGTCCAAGGCGCTGGAGAAGGAGCAGCCCGATCTCGTGCTGCTCGGCCAGCAGTCCGACGACGGCGAGTGCTACACGATCGGCGCCGTCGTCGCCGATCACCTGAAGATGCCCTCGCTCACGCAGGTCATCAAGATGGACGTCGAGGATGGGGGCCCACCCACCCTGCGCTGCGAGCGCCAGGCCGAGTACGGCTACGACACCGTGCAGGTCGAGATGCCGGCCGTCATCTCCGTCGGCGACGCGATCAACGAGCCGCGCTACCCGTCGCTGAAGGCGATCATGGGCGCGAAGAAGAAGCCGCTGGAGACCGTGGCGAGCGGAGACATCGGCATCGACTCGTCCCTGGTCGGTGGGGAGGGCTCGCGCGTGCAGTGCGGCGACTTCCACGACCCGGCCGCCAAGGCCGCCGGTCAGATCATCGAGGACGAGGACACCAACGAGACGGTCGAGAAGATCGTCGCCTGGCTCGATGAAAGGAAGCTGATCTAGATGGCCGACGTTCTCACCTACGTCCTCCACAACGAGGGCGAGTTCAACAAGAACTCCCTCGGCGCCGTGTCCGAGGGCGCGGCTCGGGCGGCCGAGACCGGCGGTCAGTGCCACGCGGTCGTCGTCGGCGGCGACGACCTCACCGACGAGCTCTGCCAGTCGCTCGGCGCCTACGGGGCCACCAAGGTGTTCCGCGCCAAGGGCCCGGTCGGCCTCGCCCAGCCGGTCGTCGACGTGATGGCCAAGGTCATCGACGAGAACGGCCACGGCTACGCCCTGTTCGGCGGCGGACTGCTCGGCTTCGAGATCGGTGCCGGGCTCGCCGCTCGCAAGCAGGCCGGCGTGACGATGGAGGTCACCGGGGTCCGCGCCGAGGACGGCAAGCTCGTCGCCGAGCGTCCGATCCTCCAGGACTCGAAGATCTCGGTGTCCCGCTACCGCGGCGACCTCGGGATCATCATCGGCCGGATCAACGCGTTCGAGATCAAACAGGGCGACGGCGGCGCGGCCGAGGTCGTCGACGTCGACGTCGACTACTCGCCCTGGTCGAACAAGGCCACCATGGTCCAGCGCGGCGAGCAGCGCGGCGCGGACGTCGACATCGAGGGTGCCGACATCCTCGTGGCCGGCGGTCGCGGTCTCGGCAAGGCCGAGAACTTCGAGCTCGCCGAGGATCTCGCCAAGGCGTTCGGCGGCAACACCGCCGTCGCGGCGACCCGCGCGGTCGTCGACGCCGGCTGGTACCCGTACGCGGCCCAGATCGGCCAGACCGGGAAGACGGTCGCGCCGAAGCTGTACCTCGCGGCGGGCATCTCCGGCGCGATTCAGCACAAGGTCGGGATGCAGGCCTCCGAGAACATCGTGGCCATCAACAAGGACTCGAACGCGCCGATCTTCGAGTTCTCCGACCTCGGCATCGTGGGCGATCTCAACAAGATCCTGCCCAAGCTGACCGAGGCGATCAAGGCGAAGAAGGGGTCATAGAGACATGTCGTCGAGCAACGGAAAAGGTCCGTACGCCCCGAGTGAGTTCCCGCCTCCCGTCGACTCCGTCAAGGAGTTCGTCAAGCGCGGGCTCGACCCGGAGGATGAGCTGATCGAGGTGGGCGTGGCGATCGTCGGCGGAGGCACCGCCGGCCTCGCCTGCGCCAACCGGTTGCTCCAGTTGCTCGGCGACGACCCCGAGACGATGGAGAAGCTGGGGGAGGTCCCGGTCGCGGTCATCGAGAAGGCCAAGACCTGCGGCGGACACAACCTGTCCGGTGCCGTGATGCGGCCGGGTCCCCTCCAGGAGCTGTTCCCCGAGATGTCCCGCGAGGACTGGCGCAAGGAGCGCTTCGCCTTCGGCGAGGTGACCAAGGAAGCGGTCTACATGCTCCCGAGCGCCAAGACCAAGCTCCGCATCCCGCCGCCGCCCCCGTTCAAGAACCACGGCAACGAGGTCGTCTCGGTCTCCGCGCTGGCTCGCTATCAGCAGCGCCAGGCCGAGGAGGGCGGGGCCTACATCCTCACCGAGACCTCGGCCACCCAGCTGATCGTCGAGGACGGCGCCGTCGTCGGCGTCCGCTCGGGTGACAAGGGCCGCGGCAAGGAAGGCGAGCCGCTCGGCAACTTCGAGCCCGGCACCGACATCAAGGCGCGCACGACCGTGCTCGCCGAGGGCTGCTGGGGCCACCTCACCGGGGCGGCGATCAAGGAGTTCGGCCTCGGCGAGGGCCGCGAGCCGCAGGTCTGGGAGCTCGGCGTCAAGGAGGTCTGGAAGGTCAAGAAGCCGCTCGACCGGATCATCCACACGATCGGCCCGTGGCCGCTGAAGCTGTCGGCCAAGTACGGCCAGATCGGCGGCACGTGGCTGTACCCGATGAAGGACGAGAAGACCGGCGACGACCTCGTGTCGATCGGCTTCGTCGTCGACCTCGAGTACAAGGACGCGACGACCTCGGCCCACGACCTGCTGCAGCTGTTCAAGACCCACCCGCTCGTCAAGGAGATCCTCGAGGGCGGCGAGCGCGTCGGCTGGGGCGCCAAGGCGCTGCCCGGCGGCGGCTACTGGTCGATGCCGAAGCTGACGATGCCCGGCGCGCTGCTCGTCGGCGACGCCGCGGGCATGGTCGACACGGTGTCGCTCAAGGGCGTGCACCACTGCATCAAGTCCGGCATCCTCGCCGCCGAGGCGATCTACCGCTCGCTCAAGGACGGACAGTCGCTCGAGTCCTACGAGGAGGCGGTCGAGCAGTCGTCGATCGGCAAGGAGCTCTACCAGGTGCGGAACACCCGCCAGCCCTTCTCCAAGGGCTTCATCAAGGGTGCGCCGCTCGTCAACCTGGCCATCGCCACCAAGGGCAAGATCCCCGGCGGCCGGCTCGAGTGGGAGCGCAACGACGAGCAGCCCGTGTTCGTCGGCGACACTCGCGAGAGCTACCCCAAGCCCGACGGCAAGTACATCTTCGACAAGCTCTCCTCGGTCTACATCTCGGGCAACTCGACCCGCGACGACGCGCCGAACCACATCCGGCTGCACAAGCACGTCCCGCGTGAGGTCGCCGAGGCCTGGGTGTGGATGTGCCCGGCCGGCGTCTACGAGCTCCCCGACGATGCTCCTGAGCAGGGCCCGGTCGACGTGATCGTCAACTACACCAACTGCGTGCAGTGCGGGGCGATCACGGCCAAGGGCGGCCGGCTCACGCCGCCCGAGGGCGGCGACGGCCCGCTGTACCAGCTCACCTGACGCATCCGAAGCCCGCGGCGGCGCCGGTGTATGCGCCCCGCGACGGTTGCCCGTGGAAACTTCGGGCCCCGCGTGTTGTTATAGGAAAACGATGAAGCGCGTCCTGATCGTCCTGCTGGCCGTGGCCGGCCTCGCCGCCGGCGCCATGCCCGCCCTCGGGGCCACGCCCCCGCGGACCCGTCTGCGCAGCCCGATCTGCCAGCGCGCGCTCGATCCCGGCGCCCGGACGGTCGGCATCACCTCGGTCATGCGCCCGCTCGCCGGCACGCAGCGGATGGCGCTGCGGTTCGAGCTCCAGGGACTGCGGCCGGGCGGGCGCTACCTGACGATCACGGGCGGCGATCTCGGCGTCTGGATCTCCCCGAGCAACCCGACCCTCGGCCAGCGGCCCGGCGATGTCTGGATCGTCAACAAGGTGGTCCGCAACCTCACCGCCCCGGCCCACTACCGCTTCCAGGTGTCGTTCCGCTGGTTCGGCGCCCACAAGAAGATCCTCGGCACGGTCACGCGCCAGTCGCCGAGCTGCTGGCAGCCCGAGCTGCGGCCTGACCTCGCCGTCAAGAGCATCACCGTGAGCGCCGCTCCCAAGCATCCCAACCGGGACCTGTACAGCGTCGTCATCGCCAACCACGGCGTGACCGCCGTCGGGCCGTTCCAGGTCGAGATCGCCTTCGGCGGCAAGCACGACCCCGAGCTTCCGCACCTTCCCCGCGTCTCGGTGCCCATTCCGTGCTGTCCTTCGGCTTCGCCGGACCGCTCTGCACCACCGCCAACGCGCCCACGGTGACCGTCGATCCGAGCCTGTCGATCGACGACTACAACCGCTCGAACAATCGTCTGACCGCGACCTGTCCGGCCTCCTGAGCGCCGCTAGACTCTAGGGACGATGAAAACCGACATTCACCCGGAGTACGTCGAGTCCCACGTCACCTGCACGTGCGGCAACGAGTTCACGACTCGCTCGACCAAGCCCGAGATCCACGTAGAAATCTGCTCGGCCTGCCACCCGTTCTACACGGGGCGCCAGAAGCTCGTCGACACCGGTGGTCGGGTCGAGCGCTTCCAGCGCCGCGTGGCCAAGGGCCGCCGGGCCGCCCGCACGGGCACCGGCGCCTAGCGAGGCCACTGGCCGTGGGGGCCGGGAACGGAAACCTGGCCGCCGCGGAGGGCGGAGGCACGCCCCAGCCTGACGGCAGGGTGCCCCTCGAGCCCGAGGGGATGCTCACCGCCCAGCGCGATGCGCCGCTGGGCGGCCAGGCCGTGCTCGAGGGCGTGATGATGCGCGGCGTCTCGACCTGGGCCGTCGCCGTGCGCAAGCCCGGCGAAGGGACGGGACTCGGCCCGATCGACGTCACCTCGTCCCCGCTCACGTCCTGGACCAAGCGCCGGCGCATCTACCGCTGGCCGGTGATCCGCGGCGTCGTCGCGCTCGCCGAGTCGCTCGGCATCGGCTTCAAGGCCCTCGGCATCTCCGCCAACGCCCAGTTGCCCGAGGAGGAGCAGGAGATCTCCGGCGGCATGTGGGCCGGAACCGTCGTGGTCGCGCTCGTGTTCGCGATCGGGCTGTTCTTCGTCGTGCCGGTCGGGCTCACCAGCCTGATCAAGCACCAGCTCGGCTCGCCGGTCCTGTTCTGGGCCGTCGAGGGGGTCGTGCGGACGGCGATCTTCCTCGGCTACCTCTACCTGCTGTCGCGGCTGAAGGACCTCAGGCGCGTGTTCGAGTACCACGGCGCCGAGCACAAGGTGATCTCGTGCTTCGAGGCCTCCGATGAGCTCACCCCGGCCCGGGCCAAGCTCTACTCGCGGCTCCATCCCCGCTGCGGCACGAGCTTCCTGCTGATCGTGATGATCATGGCCATCTTCGTGTTCGCGCCGATCGGGCTGCCGTCGCTGTGGGTGCTCATCCTCACCCGGATCCTCGGCGTGCCGCTGATCGCCGGCCTGTCCTTCGAGGTCATCAAGTGGGCCGGGCGCAACCGCCGCCGGCGCTGGGTGCAGGCGGTCATGTGGCCGGGCCTGCAGCTGCAGAAGCTCACCACGCGCGAGCCCGACCTCGACCAGCTCGCGGTGTCGATCGCCGCCCTGCAGGCCGTGCTCGCGGTCGAGACGCCCGGCGCGGCCTCGGCCGAGGACATGGTCGGCGTCGAAGTCGTCGCGTAGCTCCGGGCGCCGGGCCCGCGCCTACACTCGACAGACGATGATCGATGACCTGGTCGCCCAGATCGAGGCGCGCTTCGAGGCGCTCCAGCAGGAGCTGTCCGATCCCGAGGTGATCGGCGACCGCGAGCGCTTCACCGCCGCCAGCCGCGCGTACCGCGAGCTCGAGCCGGCCGCCAAGCTCGCGGCCGAGTACCGCCGCACGTCCGACGACTTCGCCGGCGCCCGTGAGCTGCTCGCCGAGGACGGCGACGACCCGGAGCTGCGCGAGCTGCTGGAGTCCTCGCGGGAGCGGATCGCCGCGCTCGAGGAGGAGATCCGCCTCGCCATGGTCGAGCGCGACCCCAACGACGACAAGAACGTGATCGTCGAGATCCGGCCCGGCGCCGGCGGGGAGGAGGCCGGGCTGTGGGCGGGCGACCTCTACCGGATGTTCACCCGCTACGCCGAGCGGCGCGGGTTCTCGGTCGAGCCGCTGTCGATCGGCGAGGGCAGCTACACGTTCTCGGTCAAGGGCGACGGCGCCTACTCGGTGTTCAAGTTCGAGGGCGGCACCCACCGCGTCCAGCGCGTGCCCGAGACCGAGTCCCAGGGCCGGATCCACACCTCGACGGCGACCGTCGCCGTGCTCCCCGAGGCCGACGACGTCGAGATCGCGGTCGATCCCGGGGACCTCCAGATCGACGTCTACCGCAGCTCCGGCCCCGGCGGCCAGTCGGTCAACACCACCGACTCGGCGGTGCGGATCACCCACAAGCCGACCGGGATCGTCGTCTCCATGCAGGACGAGAAGTCCCAGCTGCAGAACCGCGAGCGCGCCATGCGCGTGCTTCGCGCGCGCCTCTACGAGCGGGCGCTCGCCGAGCAGCAGGCCGAGCTCGCCGCCTCGCGCCAGGCCCAGGTCGGCACCGGCGAGCGGGCCGAGAAGATCCGCACCTACAACTTCCCCGAGAAGCGGGTCAAGGACCACCGCATCAACCTGCTCGTCCACAACCTCGACGAGATCCTCATCGGCGAGCTCGACGAGCTGACCGCGGCGCTCCAGGACGACGAGAAGCGCCGCCGGCTCGAGGAGCGGGCGGTTGCCTGACGCCGTGGCCGCGACCCCGGTGAGCATCGGGGCCGCGCTGCGCGGCGCGACCACGGCCCTGTCGCAGGCCGGCTCGCCGACGCCTCGGCTCGACGCCGAGGTGCTGCTCGCCGCCGTGCTCGACGCCGATCGCGCCGCGCTCGTGCTGCGCGCCGGCGACGCGCTGGCGACCGCGGACGAGGCGGCGTTCGCCGGGCTCGTCGCCCGCCGGGAACGGGGAGAGCCGGTCGCCTACCTCACCGGGCGTCAGTGGTTCCGCCGGCTCGAGCTGCACGTCGATCCCCGTGTGCTCATCCCCCGCCCGGAGACCGAGCTGCTCGTCGAGGTCGGGCTCGAGCTGCCCCGCGGCGCGCGGGTGGCCGACGTCGGCACCGGCAGCGGGGCGGTGGCGCTCGCCCTCGCCGACGAGCGCCCGGATCTGACGGCATCACCGGCACCGACATCTCCACCGACGCGCTCGCCGTCGCCCGCGCCAACGCCGATCGGCTCGGCCTCACCGTCGAGTTCCGGCACGCCGACCTGCTCGACAGCGGCGACTGGGACGCGGTGCTGGCGAACCTGCCCTATGTCGCCGACGGCGCGCCCGAGCTCGCCCCCGACGTCGCCCGCTACGAGCCGTCCGTCGCTCTCTACGGCGGGCCCGACGGGCTCGACGTCGTCCGCCGGCTGCTCGCGCTCGCGGCCGCGGTGCCGCTCGTCGTCCTCGAGGTCGGCTTCGATCAGGCCGCCGCCACCGAGGCGCTGCTGCGGGCCGCGGGTTTCGCCGCGATCGAGCGCCGCCAGGATCTCGCCGGCCACGACCGCGTGCTGGTCGGGCGGCGGTGAGCGACGCCGAGGCGACCGCGTTCGAGCGGTGCATGGCCGTCGGCGGCGTCGCCGTCTTCCCGGCCGACACCGTCTACGGGCTCGCCTGTGACCCCGCCAACCGGCTCGCGGTCGAGCGGCTCTACCGGCTCAAGCGTCGCGCGCTCGACAAGCCCTCGGCGGTGATGTTCTTCGACCCGGAGCTCGCCTTTGTCGCGCTCCCCGAGCTCGGCGCTCGCACTCGCGCCGCACTCGCCGCGCTGCTACCCGGTGGGCTCACGGCGCTGCTGCCCAACCCGGCCGGGCGCTTCGCCCTCGCCTGCGGCGAGGACCCCCTCACCCTCGGCCTGCGCGTGCCCGTCCTGCCGCGGCTCGCGGCGGTTCGCTGGCCCGTGCTGCAGTCGAGCGCCAACCTCGCCGGCGGCCCCGACCCGCGGCGGCTCGAGGACGTGCCGAAGGCGCTGCGACGGGCCGCCGATCTCGTCATCGACGGTGGCGAGCTGCCCGGGACACCGTCGACCGTCGTCGACCTACGTGGCTATGAGCCGACCGGTCGAGTGGTCGGTCGTGCGGCTCGGCGCGGTGGCGCAGGACGCCCTGTCGGCCGCGCTCGGCTGAGATTTGCTCGGCGCACGCGGGAAACTCGCCTGAGCCCGCCGGGGTCCACTGGTATCGTCGCCCGCCATGAGCCCTGACCTGCCGCCAGACTTCTTCAACCGCCCGCTCGCCGACGTCGACCCCGAGGTCGCCGAGATGATCGACCGCGAGCTCGAGCGCCAGCAGACGACGCTCGAGATGATCGCGTCGGAGAACTTCGTGCCCGTCTCGGTCCTCGAGTGCCAGGGATCGGTGCTCACCAACAAGTACGCCGAGGGCTATCCGGGCAAGCGCTACTACGGCGGCTGCGAGTACGTCGACGTCATCGAGCAGCTGGCGATCGACCGGGCCAAGGCGCTGTTCGGCGCCGAGCACGCGAACGTCCAGCCGCACTCGGGCGCGCAGGCCAACACCGCCGTCTACCACGCGCTGCTACCGCCCGGGGACACCCTGATGGGGCTCGAGCTCGCCCACGGCGGCCATCTCACCCACGGCATGAAGATCAACGTCTCCGGCCGGCTCTACGACATCGCGCCCTACCAGGTGAGCCGCGAGACGAGCCTGATCGACATGGACGAGGTCCAGCGGGTCGCCGAGGAGCGGCGCCCGAAGATGATCCTTGCCGGCTGGTCGGCCTATCCGCGCTTCCTCGACTTCCCGCGCTTCCGGGAGATCGCCGACTCGGTCGGCGCCTACCTGATGGTCGACATGGCCCACTTTGCCGGGCTCGTCGCTGCCGGGCTGCACCCGAGTCCCGTGCCGCACGCGCACGTCGTCACGACGACGATCCACAAGACGCTCGGCGGTCCGCGGGCGGGCATGATCCTCTGCCAGGAGGACCTGGCCAAGAAGATCAACTCGGCGGTGTTCCCGGGCCAGCAGGGCGGCCCGCTCGAGCACGTGATCGCCGGCAAGGCCGTCGCGCTGCGGATCGCCGCCACCGAGGCCTTCCGCGAGCGCCAGCAGCGGACGCTGGACGGCGCCAAGGCCCTGGCCACCGAGCTGCTCGGTGCCGGCGGCGGTGTCAACGTCCTCACCGGCGGCACCGACGTCCATCTCGTGCTCTGCGATCTGCGTGAGTCCGAGCTCGACGGCCAGCAGGCGGAGGACCGGCTCCACGACATCGGGATCACCGTCAACCGCAACGCGGTGCCGTTCGATCCCCGGCCGCCGGCGGTGTCCTCGGGTCTGCGGATCGGCACCCCGGCGCTTGCCACCCGCGGCTTCCAGGTCGACGATTTCGTCGAATGCGGCAAGATCATCGCCGCGACGCTCCAGCCCGGCGACTTCGAGACGCGCCGGACGGAGCTCACCGAGCGCACCCATGTCCTTGCCGAGCGCTACCCGCTGTACGCGGGGCTGCGCGCCGGCGCGACGGTCTAGGTGGGCCAGGCCCGCGGTCGAGGTTCGATGGCGGGGCGCACCGGGTAGCGCAGGAATCCAGTGGAGCGCGAGTTCGACGTCATCGTGATCGGCGCCGGTCCCGCCGGTGAGGTGATCGCCGGGCGGCTCGCCGACCGTGGCGGGCGGAAGGTGGCGATCGTCGAGCGCCACCTCGTCGGCGGCGAGTGCTCGTTCTACGCCTGCATGCCGTCGAAGTCGCTGCTGCGGCCCGCCGAGGCGCTGCGTGAGACGCGGCGGATTCCCGGCGCCGCCGAGGCCGCGCGCGGCGAGCTCGACGTCGGCGCGGTGCTCGCGCGCCGCGACGAGGTCATCCATGACCTCCACGACGACGCGCAGCTGCCGTGGCTCGAGGACCGCGGCATCGAGCTCTTCCGCGGGGACGGGCGCCTCGACGGTGAGCGCCGCATCGTGGTCGGTGACGATGTGCTGCGAGCCCGCGAGTCGGTCGTCCTCGCCGTCGGCAGCGGCGCGCTGATGCCGCCGATCCCCGGACTCGCCGACGCCGGCGCCTGGTCCAACCGGGAGATGACGACCGCCAAGCAGGCTCCCGCCAGCCTGATCGTGCTCGGCGGCGGCGTCGTCGGCGTGGAGATGGCTCAGGCGTGGACCTCGCTCGGCACCCGGGTGACAGTGATCGAGGCGCTCGACGGGCTCATCGGCCGCGAGGAGCCGATTGCCGGCGACGCCGTGCGCGCGGCGCTCGAGGAGCTCGGTGTCGTCGTGCACACCGGCTCGCGGGCGAGCGAAGTGCGCCGGGCGGGGGAGGGCATCGTCGTCACGCTCGAGGACAGGAGCGCGTTCGAGGCCGAGCATCTGCTCGTCGCCATCGGTCGCACCCCGCTGACCGACGACCTCGGGCTCGAGAGCGTCGGTCTGGCCGGCGGCGGGTACGTCGAGGTCGACGATCACCTGCGCGTCCCGGGGCACCCGTGGCTCTACGCCATCGGCGACTCCAACGGACGGGCGCTGCTCACCCACGCGGGCAAGTACCAGGCCCGGATCGTCGCCGACCACATCCTCGGCGAGCCCGCCGCCGCGCGGACCGACGGGCCGCAGACCCCGCGGGTCATCTTCACCGACCCCGAGGTCGCGGCCGTCGGCGTCACCCTCGCCGATGCCCGCGCCGCGGGCACCAACGCCGAGGCGATCGACCTGCCGACCTCGTCGACGGCCGGGGCGAGCTTCTACGGCCGCGGTGCTCCCGGCGACACGCGCTTCGTCGTCGACCTCGATCGGGAGGTGCTCGTCGGCGTCACTTTCGTCGGCGCCGAGGTCTCCGACTTTCTCCATGCCGCGACGATCGCCGTCGTCGGCGAGGTCCCGCTGGCCCGGATCGCCCACGCGATCGCCCCGTTCCCGACGCGCAGCGAGTTGTGGCTGAACTTCGTCGAGGCCTATGAGAAACGGCACGGGAAGAGCCTGCACGCCTTGCCGCCGGCTGGGCGGTTGCCGCCACCGGGGGCACCGCGGTCGGTGGGTTCAAGGTGACGCCGGCGCGCGGTGTCGTGGGCAGCGAGCCGGGGCGCTCCGCGTAGCGTTCAGGCGAGCGGGGTGCGCCGCCGCGGTCGGCTCGCGGGGGCCTCGCCCGGGCGGGCGGGCGTTGGGAGATCTTTATTGTACGCATCACTAAAGATCGCCCAGGCGCGGGAGCCGCCAGCCGGGCGGCCGCGGGCGACCCCTGGGCGGCCCGGTTCCAGCGGGCGCGGGCGACGTCGGCTGGCGCGGACGACGGACTACAGCCGACGACATCGAGGCCCTCGGCTACGGCAAGCAGTTCCTCGAAGGCGAGGCGCTCGCCGCAGGCTGCCCTGCTGAGCTCCGGTCTCTCCTCGGCGCCGGTGTGGCCGCCGCGGTCGTCGATCGGGGATCAAGACCGATCAGTACAGCCCGCTGCCGGCGGTCGACTACACCGACCGCAGCAAGGCGGTGACCGCACCACTGTCCGCCATCCCGCACGGTCCCGGGTCACGGTCGACGACGCGCTGCCCTACCCGGTCGTCGGCTGGCTCGAGCTGCGGCGCACCGCGCCACACGCGGTCGCCGCCACCGAGGCACGGCGATCGCGGGTTCAAGGTGACCCCCGCCCACGGTGTCGTGCAGCGAGCAGGCCCCGGGCGGCCCGGTTCCGGGCGCCCCGCCGACCCCCGATGGCGCTCCCGCAGCGTGAGGTCGGCCCCGGCTGGCATGCTGTGCAGCACGCCATGCCGTATTGGGACGCTGTCTTTGCCTTCCTGGTCGCGTTGGCCGTGGCGCTGTTGCTGACGCCGATCGCCGCGCGTCTGGCCTGGCGCGTGGGGGCTCTGGCCATGCCGAGCGAGCGCGGCCTCGCCTCGCGGACGACGCCCCTGCTCGGAGGTCTGGCCATGCTCGCCGGGGTGCTCGTGGCCGCAGCCATCTGGATGCCAGACGAGATCCGGCTGCCCCGGAGCGTCGGCGGCAGGCTCGGTGAGGGCGGCACGGTCTCGACATGGGCGATCGTGGCCGGGGCGGTCGTCATCACCGTCGTCGGGGCGATCGACGACGCGCGCGACCTGCCGCCGCTCGTCAAACTGCTCGGGCAGGTTGCGGCCGCGGTGATCGCAGTGCTCGGCGGGGCGGTGGTCACCGACGTCACCCTGCCGTTCATCGGCGCGCTCCAGTTCCCCAACACCGGCGGCGTGCTGAGCGCGATCTGGCTCGTCGCCCTGATGAACATGGTCAACTTCAGCGACGGGGTGGACGGGTTGGCGGCCGGGGTCTGCGCGATCGACGGCATCGCCTTCTCGATCATCGCGTTCGACCTCGGCGTGGTCGGGGCGGCGGTGCTCGCCGCGATCACCGCCGGCGCGGCCCTCGGCTTCCTGTTCCACAACTTCCACCCTGCTTCGATCTTCATGGGCGACTCGGGGTCGAACCTGCTCGGTTACCTGCTCGGGGTGGTCGCCGTCGTCGGCTCGCTCAAGACGAACGTCGTCGTCGCCCTCGTCGTGCCGCTCGTGATCCTCGCCGTGCCCTTCCTCGACACCGGCTTCGTCATCGCCAAGCGGCTCAAATATCGGCGCAAGCCGTGGTCGGCCGACGCCAACCACTTCCACCACCGGATGGCCCGGATCGGTTTCAGCCAGCGCAAGACGGTCGCCTACCTGTACGGCTGGACGCTGCTGCTCGCCGGAGTTGCCCTCGGGCTGCGCTTCATCCCCTACCACGATCGTGGCGTCGCCCATCCCCACTACCACCTCGGCTGGCTGCTGGTGATGATCGCGCTCGTCGTCGTCGCGATGGCGGCGAGCGTGTACCTCGTCTACGTGCTCGAGATCCTCAAGTTCAAGCACTGGCGCAGCTTCGAGATCCGCCACCGTGAGCCCGACACCTCCGAGGAGGAGATCGAGGAGCGGGTCAGCCGCGACGTCGAGACGGGCGAGTTCGAGCGCGTGGGATAGGGCCGGGGCGACGTGCGGGCGGGGAGCAGGGCGGCACGGGTCGCCCGCGTGCCGTGAAATAGTGCGGGAGTGAACCTCCGGCGCAGCGAAGCCATCGGGCTCGGCATCGTCGCGCTGCTGACCGCCCTCGCCGGCGTGGGCCGGTACGTCGCCGGCATCTCGGACATCGTCGCATTCATCTTGGCCACGGCCGCGCTCGCCGGTCTCGCCTGGATCGTCTCGTTCTCGACCGAGCAGGTCGGCGAGCGGCTCGGGCCGCAGGCCACCGGCCTCATGCACTCGACGCTCGGGAACCTGCCCGAGTTCTTCGTCGTCATCTTCGCCCTGCAGGCCGGCGAGACCGTCGTCGCGCAGACGGCGATCCTCGGCTCGATCCTCGTCAACGCGCTGCTCGTGCTCGGCCTCGTGATCATTTCCGGCGCGTGGCGGGCGCCTGACGGCATCATGAAGTTCAGCCCCCGGCTGCCGAACGACACCGCGACCCTGCTGCTCGTCGCGTCGTTCATCATCGTGCTCGTCGGCCTCGCCGCGGGCGCGCACGATCCGGCCAGCCACCACGTGCAAACGATCTCGGTGATCGGGGCGGTGGCGATCCTCATCGTCTACGGGGCCTGGGTCAAGCAGTACCTGACCTCGCCCGAGCTTCCGAACCAGCACAGCGAGCCCGCCCGCCTCACGCGCGCCGCCGGCATCACGCTGCTCGCCGTCGGGGCGATCGGGTCGGCGTTCGTCTCGGACTGGTTCATCCACGCCCTGACCCCGACGATCCACACGCTCCACATCTCCCGCGCCTTCGCCGGCCTCGTGATCGTCGCCATCGCCGGCAACGCGGTCGAGAACGTCGCCGGGATCTTCCTGGCCAGCAAGGGCCAGAGCGAGCTCGCCATCTCGGTGGTCAAGAACTCCGTCGCCCAGATCGCCGCCTTCCTCTACCCGGCTCTCGTGCTCGTCTCGCTGCTCACCGCCAGCCGGCTGACCTTCGCCCTCGCGCCGGTCTACATCGGCGCCCTGATCGGCACCGCGGTGATCGTCTGGCAGATCACCGGGGACGGCGAGGCGACCGTGTTCGAAGGGACGGCGCTCGTGGCGACGTTCGTCATCCTGGCCACCGTGGCGGCGTTCGAGTAGGAGGGTGGGCAGCTGAGCGACGCGACGGGTCGCTCAGCTGCCCAGGCTCTCGATTCGCTATTCTGACGTTAAACGTAAGAATCAGATTGCGACGAACCGAGATGATGCGTGTATGACGGAGGTGCTTGAGGCGGGCCGGACGAGGGGAGCGGGGCAGGGGCCCCGGCGGCGCGTGGGCGTCGACCACGAGCACGACAGCTACAAGTGGTGGGCGCTGTCGTGCACGAGCCTCGGCATGCTGCTCGCCACGATCAACTCGGGCACGCTGATCATCGCGTTGCCCGACCTCGAGCGAAGTCTGCATACGAGCCTGCTCGAGCTGGTGTGGGTGATCCTCGCCTACATGATCGCCTCGACGGTGCTCGTGCTCACCGCCGGACGGTTGTCGGATCAGTTCGGCCGCAAGCAGGCCTATATCGGCGGCTTTCTGCTCTTTGCGTTCGCGTCGCTCGGCGCGGGCTTCGCCGCCAACGGCACCCAGCTGATCCTGTGGCGGATCCTCCAGGGCGTCGGCGGCGCGTTTCTGTTCGCGAATGCCGCGGCGATCGTCACGGACGCGTTCCCGCGCGAGCAGCTCGGGCTGGCGATGGGCACCAACACGATGGTCGCCGCCGTCGGGCTCGTCATCGGCCCGGTGCTCGGAGGCGCGCTCGTCGCCGTCTCGTGGCATTGGGTGTTCTGGTTCAACGTCCCCTTCGCACTCCTCGGCAGCCTGTGGGCGTTCCTCATCCTGCACGAGATCACCGGCCGCTCTGAGGACCGCCGCTTCGATGTCGCGGGCACGTTCACCTTCCTCGTCGGCCTCACCGGCCTCGTGCTCGGCATCACCAAGGGCGGGATCTCCGGCTGGGGCTCGCCGCTGGTGATCGGCGGGCTGATCGCCGCCGCCGTTCTGCTGCCGCTGTTCGTGGTCATCGAGCGCCATCACCCGGCCCCGATGCTCGACCTCGCGATCTTCCGCAGCCGGTTGTTCTCGGCCGCGGCGGCGGCGGCGTTCATCAACGGGCTCGCGCGGTTCGCCCTCATGTTCGTGTTCGTCTTCTACTTCCAGGGTGTCCAGGGCGACTCGCCGATCCTTGCCGGCATCAAGCTCGCGCCGCTCGCGCTCGGCATGTTGGTCGCCTCGCCGCTGGCCGGAATCTGGGCCGATCGCCGGGGCTCGCGGGGGATGGCGGTGGCCGGGATGCTCGTGACCGCGCTCGGCCTCGCGCTGATGACCACCCTCGGCCGCGAGACGAGCTACGTCTACAGCGGCCTCTACATGTTCATCGTCGGTATCGGCTCAGGCATGTTCAACTCGCCGAACACCGCGGCGATGATGGGCACCGTCGCCCCGCATCGGCGCGGGATCGCCGCCGGCGCCCGGGTGCTCGTCCAGAACACCGGCGCGGTCGTCTCGATCGCCTTCGTGCTCGCCGTCGTCACCTCCTCGGTGCCGAAGACGGTCCTCTTCAGCGTGTTCAGCGGCCTGGCCAACCACATCTCGACCGCCGAGCTCGCGCCGTTCATCGCCAATATGCACACCGCGCTGTGGTGCCTGTCGATCGTGTCCGTCCTCGGCGCTTTCGTCGCCTCGCTGCGGCCCAAGCACGACCCGGGCGCCGCGCTCGACCGCGTCGACCACGCGGTGGAGGAGCTCTCCGGGCCCCCGGCCGAGAGCGAGCGGGAGGTGGTGCTGCCGTGACCGCTGCCGCGCCGACGCCGGCCGTCTCCGAGACCGAGGCCGAGCGCACGCTGCGCATCGGCGAGGTCGCCGAGCTCACCGGCGTCACGCCCGCGCACGATCCGCTACTACGAGGAGATCGGGCTGCTGCCCGGCTCGGCCGAGCGCGAGCAGGGAAAGCACCGCTGCTACACCGCCGGCGAAGTCGATCGGATCAAGGAGATCGTCCGGCTCAAGGACCTGCTCGGGCTCTCGCTCGAGCAGCTCTCGAAGCTGCTCGAGGCCGAGGCTGCCCGCGCCGGGCTGCGCCGCGAGTGGGAGACGGCCGAGGATGCCGCCGTCCGCCGGCGGATCCTCGACGAGGCGCTCGGCCACATCGGCACCCAGCTCGATCTCGTTCAGGACCGCCGGCGCGAGCTCGAGCAGCTCGAGCGTGAGCTGCTCGACCGCCGCGATCTCGCCCTCAGCCGCCTGGCCGAGCTGCCCGACTGAGCTTCGGCCCGCGGCAGCGGGACCCCCGGATGTGCGTAGCACGTCCGTCGAATGGGCAGGAAACGGGAAGGACGCACCGTAACCAAGTGCCACGGTGGCGGTACTAACCTTTCGAAGGCCGGAACGCGGCGCCCGAACGGCCAGAACGTGGCCCACCGCCTGCAAGCTGGACCGGCTTTTACCCCGTTTGCTCAATCTCGTGACCTCGTCCCCGCACCGCACCTCCAAGTGGCTGCCCCGCCTCGCCGCGCTGGGCGTGGGGCTCATCGGCCTCGTCAACGTCGCCTCGGCGCTGACCCCGAACATCCGCTGGCGTGGCCATCTCGTGCTCGAGTTCGAGCCGGTCGAGGCGATGCGGCTGTTCCACGCCCTCTCGCTGCCCGCCGGCTTCGCGTTGATCCTCGTCGCCCCGTACCTGCTTCGCCGCCGGCGCCGAGCCTGGCAGCTGGCCGTCGTGCTGATGCTCGCCCTCGGCCTGTTCGACCTGCTCAAGGGGCTCGACTTCGAGGAGACGGCGGTCACCTGGGCGACCGCGGGCGTTCTCTGGGTCGGCCGGGGCGCGTTCAACGTCCGCCACGACCCGATCACGCTGCGCTCGGCGGCCTGGCGCGTACCGCTGATCGGACTCATCGGCGTCGTGCTGGCCACGCTCGCCACCCTCGCCTCGCCCGGCCATCCCTCCCTCGTCCGGGCGATGCACGAGACCGGCGACCTGCTCCTTCTCCAGCCCGGCCCGCTGCACTTCCATCGCCATTTTCACCAGCACCTGGCCTGGATTCCCCTCAGCGTGCACCTGATCGAGCTCGGCACGCTGCTCGCCATGGCCTACGTCGTCTTCCGGCCGCTCGCCGCGCCGCGGGCGCTCCCCGACCCCGCGGCTCGGGAGATGGCCTCGGAGATCGTCCGCGCCTACGGCAGCGACACGCTCGCGTTCTTCAAGCTGCGCGGCGACAAGCACTACTTCTTCAGCCCGGACCGGCGGTCGTTCGTCGGCTACCGGATCGAGAACGGCGTGATGCTGCTGTCCGGCGATCCGGTGGGTCCCGAGGAGGAGTTCCCCCAGCTGCTCCGCGATCTCAAGGCGTTCGCCGAGGCGCGTGGGCTCAAGCTCGGGGCGATCGGCGCGAGCGAGCAGCTCACGCCCCTCTACGAGCTGCTCGGGCTCAAGACGATCTATCTCGGCGACGAGGCGATCGTCGAACTCGACAAGTTCTCGCTCGAGGGACGGGCGATCCGCAAGGTCCGCCAGTCGGTGAGCCGTCTCAGCAAGGCCGGCTACACGGCCGAGGCGCATCCGCTGAGCACGCTCACGCCTGAGACCGTCGACGCAGATCGAGAAGGTGCTCGAGCTCGGGCGCGAAGGTGCCCCCGAACGCGGCTTCTCGATGGCCATGGACTCGATCCAGGGGCCGGGAGACCACGAGACGCTCGTCGTCCTCGCCCGTGACGAAACCGCCCAGATCCGAGGCGTGCTGCACTTCGTCCCGGTCTATGGCCGCGATGCGGTGTCGCTGTCGTTCATGCGCCGTGATCCGTCGACGCCCAACGGTCTGACCGAGTTTCTCGTCGTCAAGGCGACCGAGCTGCTGCGCGACCGCGGCGTCGAGGAGCTGTCGCTCAACTTCGCTGCCTTCGCTCGCTGGATGCACAGCCCCGAGAAGCGCCACGAGCGCCTGCTCGGCAAGCTCGTCGCGCTCGGCAACCCGTTCTTTCAGATCGAGAGCCTCTACCGCTTCAACGCGAAGTTCTTCCCACGCTGGGAGCCGCGCTACCTCGTCTACGAGGGCCGGCTCGGGCTGGCGCGGGCCGGGATCGCCGCGATGTGGGCCGAGGGGCAGCTCCCGAAACCGTCGCTGCGGGGTCGCGCACCGGCGGGGGCGCCACGCTGAGGCGCCGTTCCGGCTAACCTCAGGCTAACTTTGACGTACCCGGGCGACCTCGAAATCGGCTGAGGTCGGCGGCGCAGACTCGAGGCGCTTTCCAGGTGACGCCCGTTTCGATGCGCCGGTACCCTTCCGGCCCCCTCAATCCTGTTTTCGTGCTCCATTGACCAGCGCTTCCCGACACCATGACCAACCGGCGATCACCCAACACCGGCTCTTCGCAGGAGGCCGCCGGTGTCGCTGAATGCCCCCGCCGTCGCTGAGCGGTCCGGTTCCGTGCTTCTGCTCCGTTACATCGACGTCGTTCTGATCGTCGTCGCGGCGCCGATCATGCTGCTGATCGGGGTGCCCGCGAGCGGCTACCTCGTCGCGGCCGGCGTGTGGATCGCGCTGCGGGCCGTCGGCGTCGGGGTCGAGCACTGGGCGTCGTCGGCGAAGGACACCGGGACGCAGATCACCCTGCGCCTCTCCTACCTGCTCGGCCGCCTGTTCGTGCTCGCCATCGTCGTCATCCTCGTGCGCAAGGACGCGGGCCGTGACGCCGGCCTGGCCTGCCTCGCGGTGTTCGTGTTCGCGTTCACGGTGGAGCTGCTCGTATCGACCGCCACCCGACCGAGGAGATCACGATGAGCACCGGTCGCAAGATCTTCTACGGCGTCCTCGGGATCTACCTCGGCGGGCTCGTCCTGCTGCTGGTCATCTTCGGGGCCTCCAGCCACAAGAACAACGTCTTCCAGATCCAGAACGAGTTCAAGCTCGTCAACTGGGTCTATCTCGGCGTGTTCAGCATCAACCGCGCCGTGCTCTACCTGTTCATCTCGGCGCTGCTGACGGTCGGCACGATGGTGTGGATCGCGCGCCGGATGCACGAGCGGCCCAACCGCATCCAGACCGCGGTCGAGGCGCTGTTCTCGCTCATGCGGGACAACATCACGCGCGGCAACATGGAGGACTCGATGGCCGCGCGCTGGTTCCCGTTCATCGGGGCGCTATTCCTGTTCATCTGGTACTGCAACCTGATCGGGTACCTGCCGCTGCCGACGAACACCGAGGAGAAGTTCAACATCTTCGGCGTGCACATCCCGACCTTCGCGCTCTACGCGGCGACGGCGAACATCTCGGTGCCGCTCGTCCTCGCGCTCATCGTCTTCATCGTCTTCAACTGGGTCGGGATCAGGGCCCAGGGCTTCGGCGGCTACATGAAGAGCCTGATCCCCGCCGGAGTCCACGGCCCGATGCTGCTGCTCATCGCCCCGCTCGAGGTGATCTCGATCTTCATGCGGATGATCTCGCTGACCATCCGACTCTTCGCCAACATCCTCGCCGGGCACATGATCATCCTGTTCATGGCCGGCGGGCTTGCCGTCATCCTCGGGCTGTCGTTCCTCGGCTGGTTCACGCTGCCGGTGGCGATCGCCGTCTACCTCTTCGAACTGGGGCTCGTTGCGACGCTCCAGGCCTTCATCTTCGCGACCCTCGCCGCCATCTACATCGGTGGCGCGGTCACTCACCACTAACCAAGACAAGGAGCTGAGCTCAGTGCTTACACACTTCCTCTCGTTCGCGGCCTCCTCCGGGGTCGGAGCGGGTCTCGGGATCGGCATCGGTGGCGGTCTCGGCGCGCTCGGCGCCGGCGTCGGCATCGGCATCATCTTCGGCAAGGTCATCGAGTCGGTGACGCGCCAGCCGGAGATGCGCGACGAGATCACCAGCATCCAGTGGCTCGGCTTCGCCCTGACCGAGGCCTGCTTCTTCTACGGCCTCGTCGCCGGCCTGATCTCCTACGTGCTCAAGTAGCCATGGCGGGCGCCCTTCATACCGCATCCAGCGGCTCGTTCCTGATCACGCCCAACGTCGGGCTGATGATCTGGACGCTGCTGCTCTTCGGCATCTCGATGTACGTGCTGGCCAAGGTTGCCTTCCCGCGGATCACCGAGGCTCTCGATCGTCGCCAGCGCGCGATCGAGGACTCGATCGATGCCGCCGATCGCACTCGCCAGGAGGCCGACAACCTGCTCGCCGAATACCGCGAGCGGCTCAAGGACGCCCGTCAGCAGGCCGACGAGATCGTCGCCCGGGCGCGCAAGGCCGCCGAGGTCCATGAGCGCGACGCCCAGGAGGAATCCCAGAGTCGCCGCGAGCAGATGATGGAGCAGACCCGCCGCGACATCGAGTCCGAGACCCGGCGGGCGATCGAGGAGATCCGCCGCGAGGTCGCCGACCTCACGGTGCTGGCCACCGAGAAGGTCACGCGCAAGACGCTGACCGAGCAGGACCAGCGCCGGCTCGTCGAGGACGCGCTGTCCGAGCTCGACTTCTCCGCGCTCAGCCCCGGAGGGAACAACTAGTGGTCCCGCAGACACCCGCCCGTATCCGCGCGAGGGGCCACTGATGGAGGAGATCGCCGAGGTCTACGCGCGCGCCCTGTTCGAGGTCGCGCAGGAGCGTGGCGTCATCGACGATGTGCGCACGCAGCTCGGCCAGTTCGCCGACGCGCTGTCCGACAATCGTGACCTGTCGGTGTTCTTCTTCTCGCCCTACTTCTCCACCGAGGAGAAGAAGGACGGCCTGAAGCGGCTGATCGAGGGCGCTGACCCCGCCTTCATGAGCTTCCTCGAGGCCCTCGTGGAACGCCATCGGATGCCCGTCATCTTTCGAATCCGGACGCGCTACGAGCAGTACTGGGAAGAGGAGAACCAGTTGCTGCCCGTCCAGGTGACGAGTGCGGTGGCGCTCGAGCAGTCCGTCGTGCAGAACATCGGGGAGCGCATCGGTGAGCAGACCGGGCGCAAGGTCGAGCTCTCGAGTCAGGTCGACCCGGACATTCTCGGCGGCATCGTCCTCCGAGTGGGCAACTTCATCCTCGATGCCTCGATCAGGAACCGTCTGAACCAACTTCGCAAGCAAGTCGCGCACGCCTAGGGCTACGGCAGCGCGGTCAAGGAGCAACTCACCATGCAGATCAAACCGGACGAGATCACATCAATTCTCAAGAGCCGCATCGAGGGCCTGGACACCTCGGGCGCCGACCTCACCGAGGTCGGGACCGTGCTGTCGGTCGCCGACGGCATCTGCCGCATCCACGGCTTGGAGAACTGCATGTCGTTCGAGATGCTCGAGCTGCCCCACGACGTGACCGGCCTCGCGCTCAACCTCGAGTCCGACAACGTCGGCGCCGTGCTGTTCGGCGAGTGGGAGAAGATCTCCGAGGGAGACACCGTCCGCCGCACCAAGCATCTGCTTGAGATTCCCGTCGGCGACGACCTCCTCGGACGGATCGTCGATCCGCTCGGCAACCCGCTCGACGGCAAGGGCGAGATCCACACGAGCGAGATGCGGCCGGCCGAGCACAAGGCGCCGGGCGTGATCCAGCGCCAGCCGGTCAAGGAGCCGATGCTCACCGGATTGAAGGCGATCGACTCGATGATCCCGATCGGCCGCGGACAGCGCGAGCTGATCATCGGCGACCGCCAGACCGGCAAGACGGCGATCGCGATCGACACGATCATCAACAACAAGGATCGCGACCTGATCTGCGTCTACGTCGCCATCGGCCAGCGTAAGGCGACGGTCGTCCAGCTCGCGCAGACGCTCGAGGAGGCCGGCGCGCTCGAGAACACGATCATCGTCATGGCCGCCGCTGACGAGGCGGCGCCGATCAAGTTCCTCGCCCCGTACGCCGGGTGCGCGATGGCCGAGTACTTCCTCTACAACGGCAAGGCCGCACTCGCCGTCTACGACGACCTCACCAAGCACGCCTTCGCCTACCGGCAGATGTCGCTGCTCCTGCGCCGGCCGCCGGGCCGCGAGGCGTACCCGGGCGACGTGTTCTACCTGCACTCGCGCCTGCTCGAGCGGGCGGTCAAGCTCAGCGACGACCTCGACGGCGGGTCGCTCACCGCGCTGCCGGTGATCGAGACGCAGGCCGGCGACGTCTCCGCCTACATCCCCACCAACGTGATCTCGATCACCGACGGGCAGATCTTCCTCGAGCCGAAGCTGTTCTACTCGGGCGTGCGCCCGGCGATCAACGTCGGCATCTCGGTCTCCCGGGTGGGCGGCGCCGCGCAGATCACGCCGATGCGCAAGGTCGCGGGCCGGCTGAAGCTCGAGCTCTCCCAGTACCGCGAGCTCGAGGCGTTCGCCCAGTTCGGCTCCGAGCTCGACCCCGAGACACAGCGCACGCTCGCCCGCGGCGAGCGGCTCGTCAAGACGCTCAACCAGGCCGAGCGCAACCCGATGCCCGTCGAGGACCAGGTCGTGCAGATCTACGCCGCCACCAACGGCTACCTCGACCGGGTCACGGTCGACCGGGTCGAGCGCTTCCTCGGCGACCTCACCGACTCGGTCCGCGGCAACGAGCCCGAGCTGCTCAAGAAGATCGCCGGCGGTGATTGGGGCGATGACACCCAGTCGGCGGTCGAGAAGGCCGTCCAGCGGTTCGCCGAGGACTTCGGCTACGACCTCGACGAGGAGGGCCACCCGCTCGAGGACAAGGACGACGTCCCGCGGCGCGAACGCAGCGAGAGCACCGATGACGCCGAGAACAAGAGCGGCGGCGAGGAGACGGAGGAAAAGGAGGAGCAGGCGGTCCCGGCCTAGGCCGTGACGCGCCCGCCTAGAACGCGATGGCCACCTCCCAGCGCGACGTTCGCAACCGCATCAGCGCGGTCAAGAACATTCAGAAGATCACCCGAGCGATGGAAATGGTCGCCGCCGCCCGGCTGCGCCGCGCGGAGCAGCGGATCGAGGCTCTGCGTCCGTACGCCGGCGCGATTCGCCGCATGACCCGTGAAGCGGCGCAGGCCGCCGGCAACGTTCCCCGCCTGCCGATCCTCGCCGAGCACGACGAGGTCAAGACGGTCGGGCTGCTACTCGTGGCCGGCGACCGCGGCCTCGCCGGTGCGTTCAACTCGAACATCGTCCGGGCCGGCGTCGCCGCCGGGCGCGAGCACGGTGCCGAGGGCCACTCGGCGGTGTACTTCGCCTCCGGCCGGCGCCCGGCGTCCTCGCTCGCCTTCCGCGGCCTGACGCTCGTCGAGGGCTTCACCGGCTTCACCGATCGTCCGGCCTACTCCGATGCGCGGCGGATCGCCGACCGGCTGATGGCCGCCTACGTCGACGGCGACGTCGACCAGGTCGAGATCTTCTACAACCACTATCAATCGGCGATCTCACAGACCGTCCGGCGCGAGACGCTCCTGCCTCTCCAGCAGGCGACGATCCTGCAGGAGGGCGACGACGGCGCCGGTGCGGCCGGGGGCGATGAGGAGCGCTCGGGGAAGCATGCGCTCGTCGAATACGAGCCCGAGCCCGAGGAGATCCTCGCCCGGCTCGTGCCCGACTACGTCGAGATCTCGATCTTCCGCGCATTGCTGGAATCCACCGCCTCCGAGCACGGAGCCCGGATGACCGCAATGCGCAACGCATCGGACAACGCCGGCGGGATCATCGAGGACCTCACCCTCGAGATGAACCGGGCCCGCCAGGCCGAGATCACCCAAGAGATCATGGAAGTCGTCGCCGGGGCCGAGGGCCTCGGCTAGACAACGAACTGGAGACCTATGTCAGCGACAGCAGAAGGCACGAACGTCGGCCGGATCGAGGAGATCCAGGGCGTCGTCATCGAGGCCGTCTTCCCCGACAAGCTTCCCGAGATCAACCACGCCATCCGCGTGCGCCGGCCCGAGTCCGCCCGCGCCGAGGAGGACGTCGATATCGCCGCCTCCGAGGACTCGTGGCTCGTCTGCGAGGTGCAGCAGCACCTCGGCGATGACCGCGTGCGCGCCGTTGCCATGGACAGCACCGACGGCCTCTCTCGCGGCACCGAAGTCGTCGACACCGGCGCGCCGATCTCCGTCCCCGTCGGCCGGGCCACGCTCGGCCGGATCTTCAACCTGCTCGGCGAGCCGATCGACCTCGGCGAGCCGCTCGACGAGGACGTCGAGCGCTGGCCGATCCACCGCGAGGCTCCGACGATCGAGGCGCTTACCCCGACGACCGAGATGTTCGAGACCGGCATCAAGGTGATCGACCTGCTCGCGCCGTACGCCAAGGGCGGCAAGGTCGGCCTGTTCGGCGGCGCGGGCGTCGGCAAGACGGTGATCATCCAGGAGCTGATCCACAACCTCGCCCAGGAGCACGGCGGTCTGTCGGCGTTCTGCGGCGTCGGCGAGCGTTCGCGTGAGGGCAACGACCTGTACCTGGAGATGAAGGAATCGGGCGTCCTGGACAAGACGATGCTCGTGTTCGGCCAGATGAACGAGCCGCCCGGCGCGCGTATGCGTGTCGCGCTCTCCGGGCTGACGATGGCGGAGTACTTCCGCGATCACGAGGGCCAGGACGTGCTGCTGTTCATCGACAACATCTTCCGCTTCGTCCAGGCGGGCTCCGAGGTCTCGGCGCTGCTCGGCCGGATGCCCTCGCAGGTCGGCTATCAGCCGACGCTCGAGTCCGAGATGGGCCAGCTCCAGGAGCGGATCACCTCGACCCGCCGCGGCTCGGTCACCTCGATCCAGGCCATCTACGTGCCCGCCGACGACCTCACCGACCCGGCGCCGGCCTCGGCCTTCGCCCACCTGAACTCGACGACGTCCCTTTCGCGGTCCATCGCCGAGAAGGGCATCTATCCGGCCGTCGACCCGCTCGACTCGACCTCGACGATCCTCAAGCGCGAGATCCTCGGCGACGAGCACTTCGAGGTCGCCAACCGGGTCAAGGAGGTTCTCCAGCGCTACCGCGAGCTCCAGGACATCATCGCGATCCTCGGGATCGAGGAGCTCTCCGACGAGGACCGGCTGACCGTCAACCGGGCCCGCAAGCTCGAGCGCTTCCTCTCCCAGCCGTTCCACGTCGCCGAGCAGTTCACCGGCACGCCCGGCGTGTACGTGCCGATCGCCGAGTCGATCCGCGGCTTCAAGGAGATCCTCGAGGGCAAACACGACGATCTGCCCGAGCGCGCGTTCTTCCTCAAGGGAACGATCGACGACGTCGTCGCGGACGCGAAGAAGGACTAGGCACGATGGCGCACACGAAGTTCCGCGTGGAGGTGCTCACCCCCGAAGGTGAGGTGTTCAACGACGAGGTCGAGATGATCTCCACGCGGACGAACGCGGGCACGATCGGCGTGCTCGCCGGCCACCAGCCGCTGCTCGCGATGCTTGACCCGACAGAGCTGCGCCTCTACCGCAGCGACTCGGACGTCGTCCGCTTCGCGCAGGCCGAGGGCTACATGCAGATGACCGGCGAGCACGCCCTGCTGCTCGTCGAGGAGGCCCATGCGCCGGACGAGCTCAACGCCGGTGATCTGCGCGAGCGCCTCCAGCAGGCCGAGCACGAGCTCGAGGCGGCGGGGGAGGACTCCGAGCGGCGGCGCGTGGCCGAGCGCGACAAACGGCGGCTCGAGCAGTTTCTGAGGATCGCCGAATAGCGTCACCGGGCCTCCCCGGGCGGCGCGTGCGCCCGGCGCGAGCACCGACCGGGGAGGCCCGGGACGCACCCCCTATCCTCCGTCGCTCACCTATGGTTGACGAACGCATATTGGCCGAACGGCTGATCTCCTACGACACCTCGCGGGTCGAGGAGCTGACGGCGGCCGCAGGATTCGTCAAGGGATGGCTCGAATCCCGCGATATCGAGGTGCGTCACCGTGATCACAACGGCCTTCCGGTGCTGATCGCCGAGGTCGGACCCTGCTCGCCGGAGGCGACCGCCCCCTGCGTAGTCCTGCACGGCCATCTCGACGTCGTCCCCGCTCCGGCGGCACAGTTCGAGCCGCGCATCGAGGGCGATCGGCTGATCGGGCGAGGGGCCTACGACATGAAGGGCGCGCTCGCGGCGATGATGTGCGCGCTCAAGGACCTCGAGGGCCAGGACAACGTCGGCGTGCGCCTCGTGTGCGTGCCCGACGAGGAGTCCGAGGAGTTCGACGAGCGCTCGACCGAGGCGGTCGTGAGCTGGGGTCTGGCCGGCGATTTCGCCATCACCGGCGAGCCCACGGACATGCACATCGGGGTCGAGGCCAAGGGCGTGCTCGCGATGCGGATCGAGGTCGAGGGACGGGCCGCCCACAGCTCGACGCCGTGGATGGGCGACAACGCGGTGCTCAAGGCGATCGACACCTTCCGCACGATCGAGTCGCTGCCCTTCGCCCGCGAGTCCTCGGAGATGTTCGACCGCCCGTCGATCAACCTCGGGAAGATCGCCGGCGGACGCGCGATCAACATGGTGCCCGACCACTGCACGATGGTCGTCGACGTCCGCTACCTGCCGGGGCAGGATCCCCAGACGATCCTCGACGCGGTCCGCGCGCTCGAGGGCATCGAGGTCACGCGGACGTTCATCCATCCGCCGGTCACCGTCTCCCGCGCCAATCCGTACGTCAAGGCGCTGCGCGACTCCGTCGCGCGATCGACGCGCGGCGAGGTGATGAGCGTCGGGCGAGACGGCGCCTCCGACGCAGCCGCATTCATCGAGGCCGGGGTGCCGGCGGTCGAGTTCGGGCCGGCCGGAGCCGGTCACCACGGACCCGAGGAGTGGGTGTCGCTCGCCTCGCTGGCCCGCTACCGCCGGGCGCTCGGTGACTTCGTGCGCGCGGTTCCGATCTGGCTCGAGGCGCCGACGGTCCACGGCGAGCGCCGCGCGGTGCCGGACGACCCCCCCGCGGTCGAGGACGAGGCGAGCAGCACCGGCCTGCGCGCGATCGAAGGCGGCCTGGCATGAAGCTGATCCCGCGCACCCGGGGCGGCGCGCTGTGGCGTTTCGCGCTCGCCGCCCTGATCGTGATCGGCTTCACCGCGGCGACGACCGCCGTCGCCGGTCTGCTCCAGTTCAAGCAGATCGCCGCCGAGCTGTCGCTGTCCCCGGCGATCAAGTCAAACCAGGTGACGATCGCCAATCCGGGCAACCCGCAGACGCTGCTGCTGATCGGCTCCGACCACCGCATCGGCGAGCCGTTCACGGCCTCGAACACCGACACGATGATGCTCGTGCGGGTGGATCCGAACTCCTCGACGATCAACGTCCTCTCGATCCCGCGTGACCTCAAGGTCCAGATCCCCCAGCGCGGCGGCACCTCCACCGACAAGCTCAACGCCGCCTACTCGATCGGCGGGCCCGACCTGCTGCTCAAGGTCATCCGCCAGCAGGTGTTCCCGGCGATCCACGTCAACCACATCATCGACGTCAACTTCGGCGGGTTCGAGGCGCTCGTCAACGCCATCGGCTGTGTCTACGTCGACGTCGACCACCGGTACTACAACGACACCGCCTTCACCAACTACTCGAGCATCGACATCCAGCCCGGCTATCAGAAGCTGTGCGGCACCGACGCGCTCGCCTTCGTGCGCTTCCGCCACACCGACACCGATCTCGTGCGCAACGCGCGCCAGCAGGACTTCCTGCGCTGGGTCAAATCGCAGTACAGCGTCGGCCAGGTCATCTCCAACCGCGACACGCTGCTGCGCATCTTCGGCCAGCACACGCAGACCGACCATGACCTTCACACCACCGACGGTCTCATCAACCTGTTCAATCTCGTCGCCTTCTCGGCCGGCCACGCGATCAAGCAGATCCCGTTCCCGGCCATTCTGCTGCCGTGCGGTCCGGGCACGACGGCGCCGGGGGGCTTCACCCAGACGCCGTGCTACGTGGGCGCCGACGCGGGAGCCGAACGGCAAGCCTTCGCGCAGTTCATGGCCCCGACCACGCAGGCCAAGCCGGCGTCGTCAAGCCCGGCTCCCAAACCCACGGGACCGTCGCGTCCCGGCGGTCACGGTGGCGGCGGGGCCGGCCTGGCCCCGGGCCTCATCCTCGACCCGGCCGACGCCGACGCGCAGGCGGCGGCGCTGCCCCACGCGGGCATGCCGGTGGCGGTGCCCAAGGCGATCATCGGCATCTCGCACTTCTGCACGAACGCGACGTGCACGATCGGGCCGGTGGCCGACTCCTACCCCCGCTCGTACAGGCTGCGGGCGAGCGGCGGGGGCGTGAACGCGGCTTATCGGATCACGCTCGCGCTCAACCCGATCCTCGGGCAGTACTACGGCATCCAGGGCACGACGTGGCTGCACCCTCCGATCCTCTCTAGCCCGACGGAGACGCGGACAGTCGACGGCAAGACGCTGATGCTGTTCTTCAACGGCCACAAGCTCGCGCTCGTCGCCTGGCGGACCCCGCACGCCGTCTACTGGGTGTCGAACACCCTCACCGACGACGTGACCAACGCGCAGATGCTCGGGATCGCGAGCTCGCTGCACATCGTCAGGTAGACGTCGACCGCGCCCGGCCGTCCGCAGTCCCGCCCGCGCCCGGCCGTGGCGACCGCCCGCAACCGACCGGTTTTCCTCCCGCGTCGCTACCCTCCGGCCCTTCATGGCTTCCCGCGCACCTGAACCGATCGCCGTCATCGGCACCGGCTACGTCGGGCTCGTCACCGCGGCGGGCTTCGCCGAGCTCGGCAGCGAGGTGTGGTGCGTGGACGTCGACGCGAACAAGATCGACCGCCTCAACCGCGGCGAGATCCCGATCTACGAGCCCGGCCTCCCCGAGTGCGTGGCGCGCAACCGCGCGCGGATGCACTTCTCAACCGAGCTCGGGCCGGCGCTCGAGCAGTCCCGGCTGCTGTTCGTCGCGGTCGGCACACCGCCGACGTACTCGGGGGACGCCGACCTCTCGGCCGTGCACGCCGTCGTCTCCTCGATGCCGGCCTCCGACCATCACGCGCTGGTGATGAAGTCGACCGTCCCGGTCGGGACCGGGGCATCGATCCAGCGGATGTTCACCAGCCAGGGCAAGTCGGGGTTCGCCTACGTCTCCTGCCCGGAGTTCCTCAAGGAGGGCTCGGCGCTCGAGGACTTCCTCGCCCCCGATCGCGTCGTCGTCGGCGACCGCGGCGATTGGGCAGGTGACGCTGTCGTCGAGCTCTACTCGCCGCTCGGCGCCCCGCTCGTCCGCACCGACATCGCCAGCGCGGAGATGATCAAGCTCGCCGCGAACGCCTTCCTGGCCACGAAGATCTCGTTCATCAACGAGATCGCCAACGTCTGCGAGGAGACCGGCGCGGATGTGCTCGAGGTCGCCCGCGGGATGGGCCTCGACGAGCGGATCGGCAGCCATTTCCTCAAGCCCGGCATCGGCTTCGGCGGCTCGTGCTTCCCCAAGGACGTCTCGGCGCTCAAGCAGCTGGCCGGCAACTCCGGATACCACTTCCAGCTGCTCACCGCGGTGATCGAGGTCAACGAGCTCCAGAAGCGGCGCGTGGTGAGCAAGCTCCAGAAGCACCTCGGGTCGCTCGCCGGCCGGCGGATCGCCCTGCTCGGGCTCGCCTTCAAGGCGAACACCGACGACATGCGCGAGGCGTCCTCGCTCGTGCTCGCGGCCCGGCTCCAGGCCGATGGCGCGCACGTGAGCGCGTACGACCCGGTGGCCGAGCCCGAGGCGCAGAAGCTGATGGTCGGGGTCGACTTCGCCACCTCCGCCCTCGCCGCCGTCGACGGCGCCGATGCCTGCATCATCGTCACCGAGTGGCCGGAGTTCGCCGACCTCGATTGGCGCGCTGTCGCCGACCGGATGTCCGGCCGGCTCGTCATCGATGGGCGCAACTTCGCCGATCCCGCGACCGTCAAGGCCGCCGGGTTCACCTATGAGGGCATCGGCCGATCGTGACGTGGCGCCGGGTCGGCCGCTGACGTGCAGGCCCTGATCCTCGTCGGCGGTGAGGGGACACGCCTGCGGCCGCTCACCTCGACGATGCCCAAGCCGGTCGTGCCGCTCGTCGGCCAGCCTTTCATCTCCTACATGCTCGAGTGGCTGCGCCGCCACGGGGTCGACGACGTCATCCTGTCCTGCGGCTTCATGGCCGACAGCATGCGGACGGTGCTCGGCGACGGCGAGAAGCTCGGGGTCCGGCTGCGCTACATCGAGGAGCCGAAGCCGCTCGGGACGGGGGGCGCGCTCAAGTTCGCCGAGGCGCTGCTCGACGAGCGGTTCTTGATGCTCAACGGCGACGTCCTCACCGACATCGACCTCACCGCGCAGCTCCGCCAGCACGAACAGACCGGCGCCCGGGCGACGCTTGCGCTGATCCCCGTCGAGGACCCCTCGGCCTACGGCCTCGTACGCCGCCGGCCCGACTGCTCGGTCACCGAGTTCGTCGAGAAGCCCGGGCCTGAGCAGATCGACACCAACCTCATCAACGCCGGGGCCTACATCCTCGAGCGCGACGTGCTCGCCGGGATGGCCCCGGCCGGCTCGACGATCTCGATCGAGCGCGAGGTCTTCCCGACCCTCGTCGACCACGGCCTCTACGGCTATGAGGCCGCGGCGTACTGGCTGGACATCGGGACGCCCGAGCGATACCTCGAGGCGACCTTCGACATCCTCGAGGGCAACGTCCAGACCGCGGTCGGGCAGCGGCTCGCGGGCGCCGGCTCGACGCTCGAGAACGACGCCCGCGTCGAGGGCCGGGTGGTGGCGCCCGCGCTGCTCGGAGCCGGCTGCGCGATCGGAGAGCGGTCGATCGTCGGCGGGCGCGTCGTCTTCGGCGACGGGGTGACCGTGGCCGACGGCGCGCACATCGAGAGCTCGGTGCTGCTCGACGAGGTGGTGGTCGGGGCGGGCACGACGATCCGCGGCGCGATCATCGGTCGCCGCGTTTCGATCGGCGCCGGCTGCCATATCTCCGGCGGCGTCGTGCTCGGCGACGACGTCGGCGTAGGGTCGGGAAACATCCTTGCCGCCGGCGCGCGTATCTTCCCCGGGGTGCAACTGCCCGATGGAGCAATCCGGTTTTGACCGCGGTGAGCGAACTGAGCCGCGAGGCGATCGACGCTGTCGACGTCTCCAAGCAGATCGACGACATCCTCGGGATGCCCGATCAGCTGCGCGACGCCCAGTGGCGCGTCGAGTCGGCCAACCTCACGCCTGCCGATTCCCCGGCCGGCCTCGTCGTCGCCGGCATGGGCGGGTCGGCGATCGGCGGCGGCCTCGCTCGCGCCGTGCTCGGCGACCGCGCGTCGCGGCCGATCGTGCTCGCCCGCGGCTACGCGCTGCCGGCCTGGACGACGCCGGACACGACCGTGCTGTGCGCGAGCTACTCAGGGAACACGGAGGAGACCCTGGCCGTGTTCGAGGCCGCCGGAGCGGTCGGCGCCAACCGCGTCGTTGCGACGACCGGTGGCCGGCTCGCCGAGGATGCCCGCGCCGACGGCGTCCCGGTGATCCCGTTGCCCGGCGGCTTTCAGCCTCGCGCGGCGGTCGCCTATTCGCTCGTCGTCGCGCTCGAGGTCGCCGCCCTGTGCGGCGCCGGCGAGGGCCTTCACTCCGAGATCGACGTCGCCGCCGCGCACGCCGAGCGGCTCGTCGAGAGGTGGGGCCCGGACGGGCCGCCGGACGGTCTCGCCAAGGCCCTCGCCCGTGGGCTGCACCGGACGATCCCGCAGATCTCCGGCGCCGGGCTGACCGCGCCGATCGCCTACCGCTGGAAGACCCAGATCAACGAGAACGCCAAGACCCCGGCCTTCGCGAGCGAGCTGCCCGAGCTCGACCACAACGAGATCGTCGGCTGGGAGGGGGCCTCCGAGCTCGGCCCGTTCAGCTCGGTGTTCCTCGACGACTCCGATCTGCATCCCCGCATCCGCCAGCGGATCGAGCTGACCCGCGGGCTGATCGGCGGCGGTGGCGCCTCGACCTATCGCATCGAGAGCGTCGGCGAGACGCGCACCGAGCGGCTCGTCTCGCTGCTCCTGCTCGGCGACCTCGTCTCGCTCTACCTCGCCGTGCTGCGCGGAGTCGACCCAACGCCGGTGAAGACGCTCGACCAGCTCAAGGAAGCGCTCGCCCAGGGCTAGT
>CAVWLZ010000003.1:0-66410 GCA_963755955.1 uncultured Solirubrobacterales bacterium | reverse complement strand
GCGACCGGCACGAGCACGGCGAGAGCGATGATCGCCACCCCGGCGGCCACCGCAAGCACCCGGCCGGCGTCGTGGAGCGCCCGCCCGACCGTGAACCCGTGACTCGACGGGGACGGCACCGGGACCGGAGTGCCGGCGTCGACGTTCAGCGACACCTGGCTGTAGGAAATCCGGTGCTGGAGGCCCCGCAGCGTCGCCTCGGCGCTCGCGATCGACGCCTCGGCATCCCGGATCTGGGCTTTGAGGCCGGCGATCTGCCGGGAGGTCGTGGCCGCCGCGAGCCGGCGCAGGAGCGCGGCGCGCAGCGCACGAGCGTCGGCGAGCCGGCTGACATCGGCGCTGTACTCGTCGTTGACGTCCTGGGTGGCGTCGGTGCGCGAGGCGACCGACGCAAAGCGCAGACGGGAAAGCGACGCCATCGTCTGCGGCAGGGCGGAGCTCGGGATGCTGAGCTGGAACCGGGCGTAGCCGTCGGACCCGGGGTTCGCGGTCACGGTCGAGCTGTCGACGAAGCCACCCGCGCTCCCGACCACGTCGAACACCTCCTGGGCAACGTCCTCGACGTGGCTGGGTCCGGTGGTCAGCGACAGCTGCGCTGACTGCACGATCTTGCGCCCGTTCGGCGTGGGCTGGAGGACCGCGCCGGCGCCACCGGACGACCCGGCGCCACCTGACGACGCGGCGCCACCCGACGACGCGGCGCCACCCGACGACGCGGCGCCACCCGACGACGCGGCGCCACCCGACGACGCGGCGCCACCGGAGGACGCGGCGCTCGACTCCGGCGCGACGAGTGCGGCGGGCGGGCTGGTCGTCGCAACGCTCGTGACCCCGGCCGGGGCCGTTGCCCCCATCCTGTACGACGGCGACGACGACCCCGCGAGGAGCACGACGCCCACCGCGGCGGCGGCGAGCGCGCCGGCGGCACTGACCGCCGGGACCAATGCCCGGCGCCAGCGGGGGCGCGGCGGGCGCGGCCGCGCCGGCGCCTCGCCCGGCCGACTCCGGTCCCGCGCGGCGAAGCGCGCCCCGGCCCGACCATCGAGGCGCGCCACGAACGCTGTCTCCGGACGCGGTCGCTCGTCGGCGAGCAGCAGGGCCAGCTCGGCGAGATCGGCGTACTCGGGGGCGACCGGGTCGCCGGCGAGCGTCGCGTCGATCATGTCGAGCTCGGCAGCGATATCGGGATCCAGCGGCATGTCGTCAGCTCGGCGCATCACAGGCCTTTCTCAGCTTCTCGATCGCCCGGTGCAGCAGCGTGCCGGCGTTCGACTCGCTCACCCCGAGCACGCGGGCGATCTCGGCGTTGCTCAGCCCGGCGTGGAACTTGAGCGCAATCAGCTCGCGGTCGCGGCCGGGCAGGCCGGCGAGGGCCACGCGCACCGCGGTCCGACGCAGCGCCACCTCGGCACCATCGTCAGTCCCCGGCGCGGAGAGGTTTGGGGGATCGCCGGCGAGCGCGGTCAGCCGCCGGCGGCGACGGAGCTCGTCGAGCGCGGCGTTACGCGCGATCCCGAACAGCCACGCCCGCTCCTCTCCGCGCCGGCGGTCGAAGGTACGCCGCCGCCGGTAGGCGCGCTCGAAGGCGAGCTCGGTCACATCCTCGGCGGCCGCGCGGTCGCACAGAAGGGTGCGGACGTAGGCGTAAACATCGTCCCGGCTCGAGCGGTACAGAGCCTCGAGGCGCTTCCACGAGGAGACATCGGCATCGCCGGTGACGGTCACGTCCATGCCGGTCATACCCCTACTACGTGCCAACCGTCCATCGATCACAGTGTCTATCTTGTTCTGTGCTCGGATGGGATGCCGTCGTCGTCTTTGCCTCACCCTCGTGGCCGGTTGCCTGCTGGTTCTGTGCGCGCCCGCCCTGTCGGCGAGCGCCAAATCCAGCGGCACGCAGCGACCGACGGCGGCACAGATCCGGGCCGCGGTCGCGAACGCGCGCCGCGCGCGGACGCTGTGGGCGACGGTCAACATCTGCAACTCGCAACGGTTTCCGGACGTCATCGGCGTGCGCGCTCAGATGCCGACACTCGGTCTCGGCGAGCGGCTGAGCATGGCGTTCCGGATCGACTACTGGGCGACCGCGAGCCGGTCGTTCCTCCTCGTTCCGAACACCAAGCGCACGGTGTCGCTCGGGCCCGCCCGGACCGGGCTGCACCAGGGCGGCTGGTGGTATCGGTTCGCTCCGCACGCCGGTTCCCTGCGGGGCAGCGTGACCTTCGCCTGGACACTCGGCGGCCGCGTGATCGGCCGAGCCCAGCGCACGACGACGACCGGCCACGGGCTCGCCGACTTCGGCGATCCGGCGCACTACAGCACGGCGGCCTGCACCATCAGCTGACCGGCGCGAGCGCCCTGAACAGCCGCGGATCGTTGCTGATGACCCCGGTGACGCCGAGCGCGTCGAGCTTGCGGAGCAGCTCGAGGTCGTCGACGGTCCACACATAGATCTCGCCGCCGGCGCGGTGCACTTGCCCGACGAGCTGGGGGGTGACCAGGCGCCAGTGCACCATCAGCGCATCGCAGGTTTCGCCGGCGATCGCGCGCCCGGCCCAGAAGGGGAGCAGCCGGCGGTAGACGAGCAGCGCGCCGATCGCGGGCACAGCGGTCGCACGTGAGCGGAACGGGTCGCGCTTGACCTTCGGCACGGATAACCCGAGTCGCAGCCGCGGCTCGGCGGCGCGGATCGCGGCGAGGCTCTCGCGGAACTGGCTCGAGATCAGCGTACGCTCCACCATGTCAAAGCTGCGCAGCGCGTCGACAACGGCGAGCTCGTACCCCGGCAGCTTGAGGTCGACATCGAGCTCGACGCCGGTGAAGCGCTCGCCGGCGAGGTGGGCCAGCCCCTCCTCGAGTGTGTGCGGCTCTCGCGCCGCGGCGTCGTGGTAGTCGTGGGCGAGGATCAGCCGCTCGCCTGAGCGCTCGGGGAGAACGTCGAACTCGATCATGTCGACACCCGCCGCGAGCGCGGCGTCGAAGCTCGCGTGCGTATTTCCGGGGGCGATCAGGTCGGCACCCTTGTGGCCGACCCGGCGAAGGTCTCCCACGCGCATGGTCAAGAGGCTAGCTATGGCGCTCGGCCCGGGGCCGAGCCGCCTCAGTCCGCCCGGCACGGGAACCGCCTCAGCTCTGGCAGCCCGGGCACCAGTAGGTGAGCCGGTTGTCATCCCACTGGCCACGCGAGCGGATGATCGTCCCGCACCGCGGACACGGCCGCCCGGCCCGGCCGTAGATGCGCTCCTTGATGCTCCGGGGGCCCTGCACCCCCGATTCGATCATCCGCGGACGCACGAGCTCGACGATCCGCGTGACCTCCTCGTCGGACACCGACCGGGTCTCGCGCCACGGGTCGATCTGTGCCTCCCAGCATCCTTCGGCCTTCCACATGTTCCCGATCCCGGCGAGGATGCGCTGGTCGAGCAACGCGTCGCCGATCGGCCGGGTCGGATCGTCGAGACGTAAGCGCCGCAGGAACTCCGGATGGGCGAACGTGTCGTCGAGCACGTCGGGACCGAGCGCGGCGAGCCGCTGGTCGAAGCGGCTGCGGCCGCCGGTGATGAGCTCGAGCGTGGGGCCGTCGAACTGCACGATCTCGACCTCGCCGACGCGCATGACCAGCCACGCCCGGCGGCGCGCGCGGCCCCAGCGGCTTCCGGGTGGGTACACGCCCCACGTCCCGACCATGCCGAGATGCGAGTGCAGGACGAGATCGCCGTCGAAGCGCAGCAGCAGATGCTTGCCGCGCGTGTCGACGCGCTGGACGGTGCGGCCGACCAGGCGCTCGGCCCACCGGTCACGGAGGAAGCGCCGGTGGGTCTCGATCGCGTCGGGGGCCCGGCCCTCGAGCACCGGCCGAATCCGGTTCGCGTGCCAGCGGATCGTGTCGCCCTCGGGCATGCCGCACTCACTCTGACCCAGGACGCTCTAGTGCCCTGATTCGCACATTAGGCGCTGAGCGTCAGCCGCCGGGGCCCTTCCTGGAACCCGTGGGCAATGAGCGCGGCGGCGATCGGTGAGCCGATGGCGGGCGCGCCGTCGACCTTCTCGAGCGCGACGCGCCGCATCCGCCCGCGCTGCACATGCTCGACGAGCGCAGCGAGCGCCTGCTCGAGTCGGGGGTCCTCCGGACCGACGAGCGTCTGGAGCGCGCGGCCGCCCCGTTCGAGATAGAGGACCGGATCGCCGCCGGCGAGGACGACGTAGGCCCCCGCGGACCGTGACAGCCGCCGTCCCTCGCCCCCGTCCTCACGCGCCGGCCAGGGGAGCACGGCGCCATACGGCTGCGCCGGGTCGACGGCCGCGAGCACGATCGGGCGCTCGTCGCGGTCGCTCTGGGCGCGCAGCCGCTCGACGGCGCCCGGGAGCGCAAACTGCGCCCCGCCGAGCCCCTCGACGAAATATCCCCGGCGGGCGATGCCGAGCGTCTCGAGCTGGGTGAGCTCGGAGTAGATCGCCGAGAACCCGCCTGGAACGCCCTCGGCGAGCACCCCCTCGCGAGTGAGGATCCCGTGACGCTCGAGCAGCAGCTCCCCGAGCGCGCGGCGGCGCGCGGCGGGGTCCCCCTGGGCCCGGAACAGCGGCCCGGTCAGAGACCACCGGCCCTGCACCTGGGCGGCGGCCCCGCCGCGGCGACGGCCGGCGAAGCGTCCGGGCCGCGCGGCTCGCGAGCGCTCGCGCTGCGCGCGGGCAAGGGTCAGCCGGGGCGCGCGCAGCGGCGCGAAGGCGTCGTTGGTCGCCTCGCCCGCCCAGACGAGGTCCCACAGCGCCTCCTGGAGCTCCTCGGGCGAGAGCTCGACGTCGACGAGCAGGTCCGAGAAGAAGCAGGCGCCCGCGGCCAGGCGCTCGCGCACGGCGTCGTGCGCGGGCATCGCCAGCGGCTCCCCGCGGGATGGCGGCGGCCCGAGCAACGAGAGATCCTCGCGGAAGAAGAGCGCGACGCGCCCCGAGTTCCGCCCTAGCGCGCCCGCGCCGATCCACACGAGCTCGCCGCTCGCGCACAGCTCGTCCATCCACGCCGGCGAATAGGCCCCTGCGCGGCGGGGCAGCACGTCACGCTCCCAGACCTCGGGGGGCAGGGCGAGTCCCTGGAGCGGGACGAGCACCTCACGCAGGCGATCGATGCCCGCGCCGGTGGCCGGATGGCGGTCGACGCCCTGCCAGCCGGGCAGGAAACGGGCGAGCGCGCGCTGGTCGGCGGGCTCGATCTCCTTGCGCAGGACGGCGAGCGATGCCCGCCGCAGACGCCGAAGCACTTCGGGGTGGCACCACTCGCGCTCACTGCCGCCGGGACGGAGCTCGCCGCGCACGAGCTCGCCGGCACGTTCGAGCTCGCCAAGCACCGCGCTCATGTCGACGCTGTAGCGGGCGTGGAGCTCGCGGCCGGTGAACGGGCCGTGGGTGGCGGCGTAGCGGCGGGCGATCCGGCTGAGCGCGTCGGGCACGTCCTCCAGGAAGGCCGCGGGGAGGCCCCCGGGCGGGACGATTCCGAGGCCGTCGCGATAGAGACCTGCATCCGCGGCGTCGATGAAGCGCTCCTCGCCGCCGATGCGGACCCGCACCGCGCGGCGCTCGCCGATGAGCTGCTCGATCATCCCGTCGGCATCGAGGCCGTCGAGCACCCGGGCCTGCGCCTCGCCCAGGTCTAGGTCGCCAAGCGCTCGGAGGATGTCGTGGAGCGTGTCGCGCGAGGTCGCGCGCCGATGGTCGGAGAGGCATTGGAGGTCGGCCTCGACCTGCTCGAGCGCGGTCGGATCGATGAGGTCCCGCAGCTCCTCCTGCCCGAGCAGCTCCCGCAGCAGGTCGCGGTCGAGCGACAGGGCGGCGGCGCGCCGCTCGGCATTCGGCGTGTCGCCCTCGTACATGTAGGTCGCGACGTAGTCGAACAGCAGCGAGGACGCAAACGGCGAGGCGGTCGGCGTCTCGACCTCGATCATCGAGATCTCGCGGCGGTGGAGCTTGGTGAGCAGCTCGACGAGGCCGGGAAGGTCGAGCACGTCCCGCAGGCACTCGCGGTAGGTCTCGAGGATGATCGGGAACTCGCCGTACTGCTTGGCCACCTCGAGCAGTGACTGGGACTTGAGCCGTTGCTGCCAGAGCGGCGTGCGCCTGCCCGGACGCGCCCGGGGGATGAGCAGGGCTCGGCCGGCGTTCTCCCGGAAGCGCGCTCCGAACAGGGCGCTCGCCGACAGCTCGGCGACGACGGCGTCCTCGACCGCCTCGGGATCGAGCAGCGCGAGCTCCGCCCCGGGCGGCTCCTCGGCGTCGGGAAGGTGGACGATGATCCCGTCGTCGGACCAGATCGCGTCGGACTCGAGCCCGAGCTCGTCGCGGATCCGCGCGCTGAGCGCGAGGCCCCAGGCGGCGTGGACGCGACCACCGAACGGGCTGAGGATGCATAGCCGCCAGTCGCCGATCTCGTCACGGAAGCGCTCGATCACGATCGCCCGGTCGGATGGCACCACTCGCGTGGCCTCCTGCTGCTCGCGCAGGAAGTCGACGAGGTTCCGGGCCGCGAGCTCGTCGAGGTCGTAGTCCGCCTGGAGCGCCTCGGGCTGCTGCTCGACCGCCCAGCGGGCGAAGGCGCCGATCGCCTCGCCGAGCTCACGCGGGCGGCCGACGCTGTCGCCCTTCCAGAAGGGCACCGCGCCGGGCAGCCCGGGGGCGGGGGTGACGATCACGCGGTCGCGCCCGATCTCCTCGATCCGCCACGTCGTCGCGCCGAGCAGGAAGGTCTGGCCCGGGCGCGCCTCGTAGACCATCTCCTCGTCGAGCTCACCGACCCGCCGGCCATCAGGCAGCGTGACGGCATAGAGGCCGCGGTCGGGGATCGTGCCGGCGTTGGTGACCGCGAGCTGGCGCGCACCCCGCCGGGGACGGATCGTCCCGCCGACCCGGTCCCAGATGATGCGCGGCCGCAGCTCGGCGAACTCGCTCGAGGGGTAGCGCCCGTCAAGCATGTCGAGCACGTTCTCGAACTGGGCCCGGCTCAGCTCGGCGTAGGAGTGGGTGCGCGTGACGAGCGCATAGAGGTCGTCGACGGAAACCGGACGCTCGTCGCCGGCCGCGGCGGCGATGGCCACCACCTGCTGCGCGAGCACGTCGAGCGGGTTGCGCGGCACGACCGTCGTCTCGATCGCGCCGTCCCGCATCCGCCGGGCGACGACAGCGCACTCGAGCAGGTCGGCACGGAACTTGGGGAAAATCCGTCCGCGGCTGACGTCGCCGACGTTGTGACCGGCCCGGCCGATGCGCTGGAGCCCGCGTGCGACCGACTTCGGCGACTCGACCTGGATGACGAGGTCGACGGCGCCCATGTCGATCCCGAGCTCGAGCGAGGAGGTGGCGACGAGGCAGGGCAGCTCGCCGGCCTTGAGCATCTCCTCGACGACGAGCCGCTCCTCTCGAGCGAGCGAGCCGTGGTGGGCGCGCGCGATCTCCGCCTCGGCGAGATCGTTGAGGCGCAGCGCGAGCCGCTCGGCGCCGCGCCGGTTGTTGACGAACAGGATCGTCGAGCGGTGGGCGCGAATGAGCTCGAGCAGCTGTGGATAGATCGCGGGCCAGATCGAGCGGCGCGTTGCCTCGCCGCCGGCAAGGGGATCGAGGTCCGGCGCCGGCGTCGCGTCCGGTTCGACCATCGACTCGACCGGGACCTGGATCCGCAGGTCGAGCTCCTTGCGGACTCCGGTGTCGACGATCCGGCACGTGCGCGACGGCCCGACCATGAACCGTCCGACCTCCTCGAGGGGGTTCTGGGTCGCCGACAGGCCGATGCGCTGGACGTCACGGCCCGCCGCGGCGGCGAGCCGCTCGAGCGTGAGCGCGAGGTGGGAGCCACGCTTGGTCGCGGCGACGGCGTGGATCTCGTCGACGATGCACCAGCGGGTGCCGGCGAACAGCGCCTGGGCGCGGCCGGTGAGCATCAGGTAGAGCGACTCGGGCGTGGTGATGAGGATGTCCGGCGGCGTGCGGAGCATCGCCTGGCGCTCGCGCTGGGGCGTGTCCCCGGTGCGGACCGCGACGGTGAGTTCCGCGCTGGTCCCGCGCAGCGGGGCGCGGAGGTTGCGGTCGATGTCGTAGGAGAGCGCCTTCAGCGGCGAGACGTAGACGAGGCTGATGCCCGCACGCTCGCCCTCCGGGCCCGCTGCGCGCTCGGTCGCGAGCCGGTCGATTCCCCACATGAATGCGGCAAGGGTCTTGCCGGAGCCGGTCGGGGCCGAGATGAGCACATGCTCGCCCGAGGCGATCGCCGGCCATGCCTGCTCCTGCGCCGCGGTCGGCTGCGCGAACGCCTTGGTGAACCAGTCACGCGTGCGAGGACTGAACTGATCGAGCGGCACCTCTCAGCCAGCGTAGCGGGCGATAGTGCCCGCTCACGACGCCTCTCCGGATCGAGGCGCTAGGCCTGAGGATCCATGAACGCGACCGGCATGGAGAGACCCGCGCCGGAGCGTAACGTCGCGATGCGCCGTCCCGGTTGCACAGCCGGTTTGACACTGCCGAGCAGGTCGCCGAGACGCGCATGTAGGGCCTCGAGGTCGGAGACGATCACGACCAGGCCCCAGAACCGAGCCGGGCCGTCGGGCGCGCTCGGAGCCTCGACGAGCTCGAGGATCGCCGGGCCGAGCCGGCGAAATCCCTGCCGGAACGAACCCGTGTCCCGGACACGACGCAGCGCCAGTCCGGCCTGCTCGAGGGCGGCGGCGGTGCGGTCGAAGTCCGGGGTGACGACGACGACGTGATCGAGTGAGAGCGCGCCGTTGGGGTGAGAGACGAGGGGCGGTGCGTCCGGCGGCGGTCCGACGTCGGTGAGACCGTCGATCGCGGCGGGGGCCGGGAGGCCGCGCAACGACCAGGCGACGATCCCCTCCCCGGCGGCCCCGAGCCGCACGCGCACGCCGTCGAGGTCGACGTGACCGTCCTGAACCGTGAACCCGAGCGCCTCCCAGCGCTCCGGAGCGTCGGCGACGACGAGTTCCGCGAGCCAGGGCGACGGGCTCATGCGCCCTGCGCGAGCAAGCGCGCGCGGGTGAAGACCGCGTCCATCATCGGCTCGGTGAGCCGCCCGGTGAACGTGTTCTGCTGGCTGGGGTGAAAGCAGCCGAGCAGCGCGCGCCCGGCGACGGTCGCCTCGGCGCCGTGACCGAACTTCGGCCGCGGCCGCGGCGCGTCGAGGACGCGCAGCGCCGCGTCCCAGGCGAAGCCCCCCAGGCATACGACGACACTCGTGGCGGGCAGCAGTACGAGCTCTCGTCCGAGCCACGGCAGGCAGTTGTCGCGCTCGGCCGGCTGGGGCCGATTGGCCGGTGGCGCGCAGCGCACGGCGGCGGTCACCCAGCAGTCGCGCAGCGCGAGCCCGTCATCGCGTGACACCGATGCTGGCTGGTTGGCAAAGCCGGCCCGCCACAGAGCGGCGAACAGCCAGTCGCCCGAGCGATCGCCGGTGAAGATCCGGCCGGTGCGGTTACCGCCGTGGGCGGCCGGGGCGAGGCCGAGCACGAGCACCCGGGCCCGCGGGTCGCCGAACCCGGGAAGCGGCCGTCCCCAGTACTCCTCCTGCGCGAAGGCGGCGCGCTTGACCGAGGCCACCTCCTCACGCCAGGCGACGAGTCGCGGGCAGCGTCGGCACGCCGTCACCTCGCGCTCGAGCTCGGCGAGCGCCGACTCGCCTCCGGTGCGCCCGCCGGGGCCCCCGCGGCGCGCGGGCATCTCAGTCCTTCAGCGCGCGGCCGTAGTGGCGCTCGTAGTACTCGCGGTAGGCGCCGGAGCGGATCGGCTCCCACCACCAGGCGTCGTCCCGGTACCACTCGACGGTCCGCTCGAGTCCCTCGGCGAAGCGAACCCGGGCCTGCCACCCGAGCGCCCGCAGCTTCTCGGAGCCCAGCGAATAGCGACGATCGTGGCCCGGACGGTCGGTGACGTACTCGATCTGATCAGGCCGCGCCCCGGTGAGCTCGATGATCCGTCGCACGACGGCGATGTTCTCGCACTCGTCGGGGCCGCCGCAGTTGTAGGCCTCGCCGGGCAGGCCGTGCTCGAGCGCGTGCCCGATGCCCCGCGCGAAGTCCTCCACGAACAGCCAGTTGCGCACGTTGCGCCCGTCGCCGTACACCGGCAGCTGATCGCCGGCGAGCGCATTGAGGATCATCAGCGGGATGAGCTTCTCCGGGTATTGGTAGGGGCCGTAGTTGTTCGAGCCCCGGCAGATGACCGTCTCGAGACCGTAGGTGTGGAAGTAGCTCGCTACGAGCAGGTCGGCGCCGGTCTTCGTCGCCGAGTACGGGCTCGAGGGTTGCAGCGGCGACTCCTCGGTGAACGACCCCTCCTCGATCGAGCCGTACACCTCGTCGGTCGACACCTGCAGGTGGCGCAGGCCGCGTTCGCGCGCCGCCTCGAGTAGGACGTAGGTGCCCTGCATGTTGGTGGTGAGGAACGCCTCCGGACCGGAGATCGAACGGTCGACGTGCGTCTCGGCGGCGAAGTTGACGATCGCCTCGCAACCCTCCACGGCAGCGGCGACGGCGTCGGGATCCTCGATCGCGCCGTGGACGAAGCGAACCTCGTCGATGACGTCGTGGAGGTTCTCTTTGCGCCCGGCATAGGTGAGCTTGTCGAGCACGGTCACCTCGTCGCCGAACTCACGCACGCGAAGGCGGACGAAGTTCGAGCCGATGAAACCGGCGCCGCCGCAGACGAGCAGCCTCATCGTGCCACCGCCGCGAGCTCCAGGTACCGATCGAGGCCGGCGTGCCAGTCGGGCAACCGCGGGACATCCGGGCCGCGCTCGGTGTCGAGCACGCTGTAGGCGGGGCGCGGCGCCGGGCGGCCGAGGTCGGCGGTGCGGCCGGGACGGACCTCGCAGCTCTCGCCGGCCGCGGCGATGATCGCCCGCGCGAACTCGTACCACGAGCACTGCCCGCCGGCGGCGACGTGCACGGTGCCCGGGATCCGACGCTCGGTCGCGAGCGTGACGAGCGCGGACGCGAGGTGCCCGGTGAACGTCGGACAGCCGATCTGGTCATCGACGACGGTGAGCTCGTCGCGTTCGCGCGCGAGCCGGATCATCGTCGCCGGGAAGCACGGACCGGCAGCGCCGAACAGCCACGACGAGCGCACGATCGTGTGCGCGCCGGGAGCCGCGTGTGCAACGGCCTCCTCGCCGGAGCGCTTCGAGCGTCCGTAGGCCGAGAGTGGGCCAACCGGGTCAGATTCGACGTACGGAGCACGCTTGTGGCCGTCGAACACATAGTCGCTCGAGACCTGCAGCGTCCACGCACCGAGCTCGTGCGCCACCCGGGCGACGTTGCCCGCGCCGGCACCGTTGACCGCTTCGGCGAGCCCGGACTCGCCTTCGGCGCCGTCGACGTTCGTATAGGCGGCGCTGTTGATGACCGCGCCAGGCCGGGCCGGTTCGAGCATGCGGCGGACCGCCGCCTCGTCGGTGATGTCGAGCTCGGCCCGCGGGAGGGCGAGGGCCTCATGGCCCGCATCGCCGACTGCGGCGAGCAGATCGTGTCCGAGCATCCCGCCGGCGCCTGTGATCGCGATTCGCATCGGGGCAAGAGTAGAGATCGGGCGCGCCGGGCATCGCCGGTCCGCCCGGCCGAGATCCCGACGGCGCGACTGTCTATGACGCGATCAGTCCGACCAGAAGTCGCTGATCATCTCGCCGTCCCCGCCCTCCGGGCGATCGCTGCCGATGGCGATCACCTCGAGCCCATCGGGGCCGGCGGCGAATCCGCGGGCGACCTCGGGCGCGACCCGGAGCACGTCCCACGGCTTCAGCTCGATCTCCTCGCCGTCGAGCCGCGCCCGGCCTGACCCGCCAACCACGACGTAGGCCTCCTCCTGCTCGCGGTGGCGATGACCGATGGGCGGGCGAAAGTCCGGTCCGTAGCGGAAGTAGCTGACCCCGAGATGCTCGGAGCCGATGTGGGAGCGACCGAACCGCGCCTCCATGTCGAGACCGCGCTCGGCCGCTGTATCGGGCAGCGCCTTGAGATTCGTGTGCGTGTAGTTGGCCATGCCGGCAGCCTACGCCTCCTCCTCGCGGGGGTCGATCGCGTTGGTAGGGTCGGCGCCATGGGAACGCGAACGAAGTACACCCCGGGGACCTTCAGCTGGACCGACCTCACCACCACCGATCAGGACGCGGCCAAGTCGTTCTACGGCGAGTTGTTCGGATGGCAGAGTGCCGATTTCCCAGTCGGCGAGGGCGTCGTCTACAGCATGATGCGCCTCGGGGGGGCCGACGTCGGCGCCATCTCTCCGCAGCCCCAACAGCAGCGGGATGCCGGGGTGCCGCCGGCCTGGAACTCCTACATCACCGTCGAGAGCGCCGACGCAGCGCTCGAGCGGGCGCGCCAGCTCGGAGCGGAGGTTCACGCCGACGCCTTTGACGTGATGACCTCGGGGCGGATGGGTGTCATCCAGGATCCGCAGGGCGCCTATTTCCTCGTCTGGGAGCCCCGCGACCACGTGGGCGCGCGGCTCGTCAACGCGGCGGGCGCCTTCAGCTGGAACGAGCTCGCGAGCCCCGACATCGAGGCTTCGGCCCAGTTCTACTCCGAGCTGTTCGGCTGGACGACCGACCTCATCGCGGACACACCGATGCCGTATATGACGGTCAAGAACCGCGACGGCTGGCTGAACGGCGGGATTCGGCCGGTGATGGGGCCGGAACCGCCGTACTGGGCGGTGTACTTCGGGACCGACGACCTCGAGGCGTCGACTCGTCGGGTGACCGAGCTCGGCGGCGAGAAGCTCGCCGGGCCGATCGAGCTCGGCCCGGGGGAGCTGACCTACGTGCGGGACGCCCAAGGCGCGGTGTTCGTCCTCTACAGCGGCCGGTTCGACGACTGACCGACGGCGAGCCTGCGTACGGCGCAGCTCGGCTCGCCATACTGAGGATCGTGCGAAAGCCATTTCTCGCACCGGTCGCCATGATGGCGACCCTGCTGGCCGGGTGTGGCGCCGCCCAGCACACGGTCGTCCGTAACGGCATCGACCCGACGCCGACGACTCCGAGCGCGCCCGCCCTGCGCGCGCACCCGCAGGCGGTCGAGCCAGTCGCCGGCGCGGCGCCGGCCGCGGCCGCAGCGGCCGGGGGCCCGACGTCGGTCAGCGTCGGACCGCCGAGTGGCCCGTTGCCGCAGCCGGTGTCCGACGCCGAGGTCCGCAGGGAGCTCGCGCAGAGCGGCCTCACCGGCAACCCGAGCCAGGCGACCCTCACGCCACAGGGCCTCGCCATCGCCCCGATCAATGCACCGCTCGTCGTCCAGGAGGTGATCGCCGCCGGCAACCAGATCGCCCATCTGCCCTACCGCTTCGGCGGCGGCCACGGCACCTTCATCGACAACGCCTACGACTGCTCGGGGTCGCTCAGCTTCGTGTTCGCCGCCGCCGGGCTGCTCAACACGACGATGACCTCGGGCCAGCTCGAGAGCTGGGGGTCGTCGGGGCCGGGTCGGTGGATCACGATCTTCGCCAACTCCGGCCACACCTTCATGTACGTGGCCGGGCTGCGCTTCGACACGGTCGCGCTCGCCGAGACCGGCACCCGCTGGTCGAACCGCTCCGCGGACGAGCCGGACCTCAAGACGTTCGTCATCCGACACCCGACGGGGCTTTAGCGCAGAACGCCTCGAGCAGCTCGACGAAGCGCTGCGCGGCCTCGATCTGCGGGCAGTGTCCGATGCCGTGCAGCAGCTCGAGCCGCGCGCCGGGCACGACATCGAGCACCTTCTCGGCTCCACGGTGGAACACGAGGCGGTCGCGATCGCCCCACACGAGCAGCACCCGCGAGCCGATCCGGTCGAACTCGAACGGTGAGCGCAGCTCGGGAATCAGCCGGTGCGCGATATCGAGGTAGCTGGCCACCCGCGCCCGATCGCGGTGATGCGACGTGAACGTCGTGACAACGCGGGGGTCGACATGGCGCGGCGAGGCGAAGGCGACCTGTACGTAGAGCCGCGCGACGGCGGCCCGCAGCACCATTGACGGGACCGGCGCGGGCAGTGCGAGCAGCGAGCGGATGAGCGGGTCGCGCTGGACGATGTACAGCAGCCGCGACATCTCGAGCCCGGCCGGGGCGACGGCGATCACACCCGCCAGGCGCCGGCCGTGGCGCTCGGCGAGCCGGAGCGCGACGCAGCCCCCGAGCGAGTTGCCGACCACGACGACCGATTGGCGCGGACGGCCGGCGGCGTAGGTGAGCGCGGCGGCGGCGAACTCGTCGAGCTGGGGCAGGATCGGGTCAGACCGGAGGCCGTCGGCGGCGCCGAAGCCGGGCAGGTCGACGGCGAGGGCCCGACGGCCGCGCTTGCCCAACGCGTCGAGGGCCTGCCGCCACGTGTCGGCGCTGTCGGCATAGCCGTGGAACATGAGCACCGGCGTTCCCTCGCCCTCGAGCTCGAGCACGCGCGTCTCGTAGCCGGCGAACGTCGTCCGGTGTTCGAACAGCGGCTGGATCATGCCGCGGTCGTGACCGGCTCGCGCTCCGCCTGCGGCTGCTCGTAGGAGACGAAGTCCCGTCCCCGGACGAGCAGAAGCCCGAACACACAGCCGGTGAGCGCGACGATTCCGGCGACGAGCAGGATGTCGTTCATCGCCCCGGCGAAGGCGCTGTGGATGGCCAGCGTGGCCCGCCCACGCAGGGCGCCGGGCACGCCGTGGATGACCTGCTGGGCGCCACCCGCCGCGACGGCGTGGGAGATCGAGGCTCCCTGCCCGGCGGCGGCCGTGCCACGGAGAGCGGGTGCGAGCTTGGTGGCGATCGCGCTCTCGAAGATCGCGCCGAGCACGGCGATTCCGGTGGCGATGCCGACCTGGCGGAACGTGCTGTTGATGCCCGACGCCATGCCGCTGCGCTGCGGCGGCACGACGCCGACCGCAGTCGAGGCGAGCGCGGGGTTGACGAGTCCCACCCCGGCGCCGGCGAGCACGAAGCCCGGCAGCAGCGCCGTCCAACCCGACGCCGCGGTCAAACCTCGCATCATCAGTAGGCCGACGCCCACGAGCAGCAAACCGAGGCTGAGGAGGAAGCGCACGGGGACCCGCGTTGAGAGGTTTCCGGAGACGGCCGCGACGAAGAACGAGAGGACGGTGACGGGCAGGAAGCGCAACCCGGCCTGCAGCGGCGAGTAGCCGAGGATCGTCTGCAGGTACAGCGTGAGGTAGAGGAACATCGCGAACATCGACGCCGACAGGGTGAGGGCGACGATCGACGCGCCGTCGAAGGTCGGGTTGCCGAACAGGCGGACGTCGAGCATCCCGCGTTCCTGGACGACCTGCGCGATCACGAACGCGACCATCAGCAGGGCGGACCCGACGAACAGGCTGACGATCAGGGTGCTGCCCCAGCCCTCCGCGTTGCCGCGGATGATCGCGAACACGAACATGAACAGCGATGCGGTGAAGGTGACGGTGCCGATCCAGTCGATGCGCCGGCCCTCGGGATCGCGCGACTCGGCCACCTTGGTCGCGGTGAGCACGGCGGCGATCAGGCCGATCGGAACGTTGATGTAGAAGACCGACGACCACCCGAAGGCCTGGGTGAGGGCGCCGCCGAGCAGCGGGCCGACCGCGGCCGAGGCGCCGATCGTCGCGCCCCAGGCGCCGAGGGCCGTGCCGCGCTCACGGCCGTGGAACTCCTGGACGAGCAGCGACAGGGAGACCGAGAACATGATCGCGCCGCCGATGCCCTGCCCGGCGCGGGCGAGGATCAGGAACAGGGCGCTCGGCGCCAACGCACAAAGCAGCGAGGTGAGGGCGAACAGGATGAGACCGATCGTGAACAGCCGCCGGCGGCCGAGCAGATCGGCGAGTGCGCCAGCGCTCAGCAGCAACGAGGCGAGCGTCAGCGCATAGGCGTCGATCACCCACTGGATTTCGGAGAAGCTCGCTTTGAGATCGAGGGCGATCTGCGGCAGCGCGACATTCACGATCGTGATGTCGAGCAGGAGCATGAACGTCCCGACGCAGACGACGAGGAGAGTCCACCACTTACGTTCCATAAGCCTGTTCATCGTATTAGAGCAGCCCGGCGGGCCACGTAGGGTGGGGTGGGCCGGGGGCCGGGTGAGGCGACGGGCGGGCGGGTCGCCGCGGGCAACGTCCGCCGTCAGGTCTATCTTCGAGCCAGGATGAAAACCCGCGAATTTGCAGACGGTTGTGAGATCGCGCAGGCTCTGCTCGTGCGTGAGGCAGAGCTCCGTCAGCGGCGAGACGGGACCGAGTTCCTGCGGCTCGCTCTCGGCGATCGGACCGGCTCGGTGCCCGGCATCGTGCGCGAATCCGTGACCGAGGCGCGCAGCATCTGCGGCCTCGGCGAGATCGTTCACGTCACCGGTCGCTTCTCGGTGCATCCGCGGTTCGGTCCCCAGATCGATGTCAGCGGCGTCCGCGCGCCGACGGACGACGAGGTCGTCAACGAGGAGCTGTTCGACGGGCCCGTCCGTGACGCCGGCCAGATGGAGGCCGATCTCCGCGAGCTCGTCGCGACGGTCCAGAGCCCCCACCTGCGCCGGCTGCTCGCCGTCGTCTTCGGAGAGAGCTCGGCCGTGTGGGCGCAGTACCGCGACGCCCCGGCCGCCAAGCGCTACCACCAGGCCTACCGCCACGGCCTGCTCGAGCACTCGCTGACGGTCGCCCAGGCCGTCGGCGCGATCTCGGCCACGTTCCCCGGCATCGACCGGGACATCGCGGTCACCGGCGCGCTGCTGCACGACATCGGCAAGCTCGAGGTCTACGAGTTCCACGGCGGCTCGATCTCGATGTCCGACCGCGGCCGGCTGTCGGGCGAGATCCCGCTCGGCTACTACCGCGTGCGACGGGTGATCGAGCAGCTCGACGGCTTCCCGTCGGAGCTCGAGCAGGCGCTGCTGCACATCATCCTCAGCCACCACGGGTCGCTCGAGCACGGCAGCCCGGTCGTTCCGTGCACGCGTGAGGCGACGCTGGTGCACATGATCGACAACCTCGGGGGACGTCTCGGGAGCTTCGACCGGCTCGAGAAATCGCTGCCGGTCGGCGAGCAGTGGTCGGCGTTCGACAAGGGGATCGGCGCGGGGGCCTTCTTCGCCGCCCCGGCCGACGCCGAGCGCCAGGCCGCCTAGCCCGGGGTCGTCCTGTAACGACCGCGTCGCGCGGCGTTCCAAATCTGCGCAAATAGCGCGTCGTTTCCGGCCCCGAACTCCGCCCTCTCGGCCGCCCCATCTACAGTGATGGGCCATGGCCAAAGACACGGAAAAGCTGATCCGCCAGCTGTCGCTGATCTCCTACCTGATGGCCGAGCGCCGGCCGGTCACCGCCCCCGAGATCCGCCGTGACGTCGAGGGATACAGCGTCATGAACGAGGACGCGTTCGCCCGCCGCTTCTATGCCGATCGCTCCGAGCTCGAGGCACTCGGCATCGTCCTCTCGGTGGAGAAGCCGGCCGAGGGTCTCGTCGAGCAGGAGAACTACTCGCTGCCGCCGGAGAACTTCCATCTCTCGCCGATCGAGTTCAGCGACGCCGAGCTCGCGGCGCTGCACACCGCCCTCCAGCTGCTCGACGGCGAGTTCGCCTACGCCGAGCCGCTGCGCCTTGCGCTCCAGCAGATCTCCTGGGGGCGTCCGAGCCCCCTCAGCCTGCCTGAGCAGCACACCGTCGCCCTCGGCATCACCGGGTCGGCCGGCGGCCACGACATCTCGCAGCGCCTGGCCAAGATCGAGACCGCGATCTTCCGCCGCAAGACGGTCGTGTTCGACTACTACACGATGGAGCGTGACGAGGTCGGCAGCCGCCGCGTCGATCCCTATCAGCTCCTCTACCAGGGCGGCCAGTTCTACGTCGTCGGACGCTCGCACGAGCGCGAGGCGATCCGCGTCTTCCGGCTCTCGCGGATCCGCGGCAAGGTCGGCTACGCGACCAAGGCCGAGCATGACTTCCAGCGCCCGGCCAACTTCGACCCGCGCGCCTACGCGAACCGCATCGACTGGCAGTTCGGCGAGCCGGTCGGCAAGGCCGAGGTGTGGATCAGCGGCCGCATCGCCTGGCAGATCGAGCGCCACTTCGGTCGCTACGGCGAGATCCGTGACGCCGACGGCGAGGGCGAGGGCGACCGCATCTTCGTCACCTCGTACGCCAACGCGCGTCAGCTCACCGCCTGGGTGCTCGGCCTCGGCGAGCATGCCCGCATCGTCGGGCCGCCGGAGCTCGTCGACGAGCTGCGTGAGCGGGTCAGCCTGGTGATCGACCGCCACGCCGGCGAGCCCGACATCGCCGCCGCGATGCCGCCCGCGCGCGTGACCGAGGCGCCGCTCGACAGCCGCGCCGGGGAGCCCGTGGCGGAGGTCAACGGCCACCAGCCCGACGCCGCCATCCGCCCGGAGCGCTTCGCACGCCTCGTCACCCTGGCCAGCATCCTCATCGACGCCGGCCGCGCCGGCCGTCACCTCGACGCCGACCAGCTCGGCCGCGAGCTGAAGATCTCCGAGCAGGAGCTGCGCGAGGACATCTCGGTGCTCAACGTCGTCAACTTCGGCGCCGGCACCTACGTGCTCTACGCCGAGATCAGCAGCGACGGCATGATCGAGGTCGACCCGGAGCCATATGGCGACTCGTTCGCGCGCCCGGCCCGCCTGCTGCCCGTCGAGGCCAAGGCCCTGATCGCCGCCATCGACCTGATCGGCGACCACATTCCCGAGGGTTCGCTCGCGTCGGTGCGTGAGAAGGTCGTCGCGGCACTCGGCGAGGATCCCGCCCACGAGGGGCTCCAAGTGGCCACGCCCGGCGGCGACGACGACGAGATCGCCGCCGTCGTCTCGCGGGCGATCGCTTCGCGGCGGGTGCTGTCCTTCGAGTACTACAAGGAGAACGAGGACGAGTTCTCCACCCGGCTCGTCGAGCCCTACGCGCTCATCAACGGACGCGAGGGGTGGTACGTGGCCAGCTTCGACCCCGCCCGGGATGACGTGCGCCACTTCCGGCTCGACCGGATCAAGTCCGCCCAGGTCACCGAGGAGACCTTCGAGCCCCGCTCGGACGTCGACCCGGCGGCCGACGTCGAGGGCTGGCCGCGCACCGGCGAGGTCCCGGCCTCGCGCCGGGCGCAGGTGTGGATCTCGCCAGAGCGGGCGCGCTGGGCGCGGGAGGAGCGGGACGTCGTCGCCGAGCTCGAAGACGGATCGATCGTCGTCGAGCGCGGCTTCGCCGGCCTGCGCTACCTCGTGCGCGACGTGCTCAAGGAGGCCGGAGACGCCGCCGTGCTCGAGCCCGAGGACGCGCGGGCCGCGGTCAGGGCCGCCGCCGAGGCGATCTCCGTCGGGTCCGGCGCGATCACTCGCTGACCTGATCCCCGGTGAGCCGCCGCGACCAGATCACGATGAGCGACGCCGAGGTGGCGCGCTTCCTCGACGAGCAGCGCGTCGTCATCTGCGCGACCAACGGCCACCGCGGGTGGCCGCACCTGATGCCGCTGTGGTACACGCTCCGCGCCGGCGAGATCTGGGCCTGGACGTACGCCAAGTCCCAGAAGGTCCGCAACCTCGAGCGCGACCCGCGGGCGACCCTTCAGGTCGAGGACGGCGAGCAGTATCAGGAGCTGCGCGGGGTGATGGTGGAGGCGCAGACGGTGATCCACCACGAACTCGGCCTCGTCAGCGCGTTCGGAGCCGAGCTGTTCGCTCGCTACGGCGCCGGCGCCGCCGGACCCGAATTCGAGCAGGTGATCCGTGCCCAGGCTGCCAAGCGGGTGGCGCTTCAGTTCGTGCCCGAGCGAACCGCGAGCTGGGATCACGGCAAGCTCGGCGGCCTTTACTGACGGACACCAAGTACCCTCGCACCGCATGGACGACCTCAAGGGCCTCATCCTGTCGGGCGGGAAGGGCACCCGCCTGCGCCCGATCACCCACACGAGCGCCAAGCAGCTCGTGCCGGTGGCCAACAAGCCGGTTCTCTTCTACGGCATCGAGGCGATGGCCCGGGCGGGCATCCGCGAGGTGGGAATCATCATCGCCCCGGAGACCGGCGATGAGATCCGCGCCGCGGCCGGCGACGGGTCGCGCTTCGGCGTCAAGCTGACGTACATCGTCCAGGACGAGCCGCTCGGGCTCGCCCACGCCGTACTCACCGCCGAGCCGTTCCTGGCCCGGTCGCCATTCGTCATGTACCTCGGCGACAACCTCCTTCAGGGCGGCATCCACGATCTCGTGACCGCCTTCCGCGAGGACCGTCCGGACGCGCTCATCCTGCTGACGCCGGTGTCTGATCCCGAGTCCTACGGTGTCGCCGAGCTCGAGAACGGCGCCGTCGTGCGCCTCGTCGAGAAGCCCTCGGAGCCGAAGACCAATCTCGCGCTCGTCGGCGTCTACATGTTCACCCCGGCCGTCCACGACGCCGCTCGGGCGATCGAGCCCTCGGGGCGCGGCGAGCTCGAGATCACCGATGCGATCCAGCATCTCGTCGACCAGGGGATGCGCGTCGAGCCGCACATCGTCCGCGGCTGGTGGAAGGACACCGGGCGTCTCGAGGACATGCTCGCGGCCAACCGGCTTGTGCTCGACACGATCGACGCCCGCATCGAGGGCGAGCTGATCGACGCGCAGGTCGACGGCCGGGTGATCGTTGAGCCGGGCGCGCGCCTCGAGCGCTCGTCGGTCCGCGGACCCGCGGTGATCGGCGCCGGGACCGTGCTCACCGACTGCTACGTGGGCCCCTACACGGCGATCGGCGAGAACTGCACGATCACCGGGGCGGAGGTCGAGCACTCGATCCTCCTCTCCGGTTGCCGCGTGTCCGACCTCGAGGGCCGGATCGAGTCGTCGCTGCTCGGGCGCAACGTGCGGATCGGGCGTGACCAGCGCCAGCCCCGCGCCTACCGGTTCCTCGTCGGCGACAACTCCGAGATCGGGATTCTCTAGCTCTCCGGCCGTTTCGATCCTCGCCCGATGGTGAGACTGATGGCCATGACAGAGATGATCGACCCCACGCAGCCGGCCGCCGAGCGGCCGAAGGATGACCGCCGCAGCACCGTCAATCCGGCCGACAGCCCGGTCCCGAACAGTCCGGCCCCGGATCCTGAGTCGGTGCGGCGAACCGAGGAGACGCTCGCCAGCATCGCGACGAAGTGACGAGCCGTTAAGTGAGTCGCGCCCCAGTGCCGGCAGGAGAGGGAAAGCCGGTACGGGGGCGCGCTCAGGAGGAGAGAGTCCTGCGCGGCACATCATGCCGGGCCGCCATCCCCATGTCCAAGACCAGTTCACGGCCGTATTTATAATCTGCGCTTATGGAACTGCGGCAGCTTCGCTACCTGGTCGCGCTCGCCGACGAGCGCCATTTCACCCGAGCGGCCGAGCGTGAACACGTCGCCCAACCCGCCCTCTCGCAGCAGATCCGCCGGCTCGAGGAGGAGACCGGGCTGACCCTCGTGGAGCGCACGACGCGGCAGGTCACGATCACCGACGCCGGGGCGATCCTCGTCGGCCGCGCGCGGCGGATCCTCACCGAGCTCGACGCTGCGCAGTCCGAGCTCCAGGGCCTGCGCGGGATCCAGACCGGCAAGGTGACGGTCGGCACCCTGCACACGATGGGCCCCGTCGACGTGTCGCTCGCGCTGGCCGTCTTCCACGAGCAGCACCCCGGGATCGAGCTCACCGTCCGCGAGCAGTCGAGCGAGGAGCTCGCGGAGATGCTCCGCATCGACGAGCTCGACCTCGCCTTCCTGTCGGTGACCGAGCGGATCGAGAGCCACGGCCTCGGGCTGCACCAGCTCGTCTCCGAGGAGCTCGTCGCCGTGCTCCCGGCAAATCACCCGCTCGCCGGCCGCGACGCCGTGCGCATGCGCGAGCTCGCCGACGAGCAGTTCATCAGCTATCGCGAGGGCTCACGCCTGCGTGAGCTGCTCGAGGTCGCGGGCCACGAGGCCGGGTTCGTTCCCCAGGTCAAGCTCGAGTCCAACGAGAGCCAGCGGATCCGCCGGCTCGTCGCGCGGGGCATGGGCGTGGCGATCCTCCCCCGGTCCGACGCCGAGCGGCCGGGCGACGAGATCGTCGTCGTTTCCCTCACCGAGCCTTCGCTGCGCCGGGACATCACCCTGGCCTGGCGAGCCGATCGCCGGCACGCTCCCGCCGCCGCTGCCTTCCTCGCGCTCGCCCGCGAGACGTTCGCGCAGGCACCCGCCCCGGTCTAGGTCCGTGCCGCCTCGGTCCGTGCTGACTAGCTTCGTGCCGCTGCGCCCACGATCAGCGGCGCGAGCACCTTCGGCGCCTTGCGCAGCGCGTCGCGGCTGACGTCGGTGACCGTGAAGCCCGCCTGCTCGATCCCCGCGAGCGTCGCACGGTTGCAGTTGCACCCGTGACCGATCCGCCGCTGGACCGGGTTCCAGCGGTCCTGCCAGCGGGCGAGGCGGGGATCGTCGGACCGAACGTGCTCGATGAACAGCAGGCGGCCGCCCGGCTTGAGCACGCGATGCAGCTCGCGCAACGCCTGCGGCTGATCGGTGACGGTGCAGAGGACGAGCGTCGAGACGGCGACGTCGAAGGTGGCATCCGGGAACGGCAGCTCCTCGGCCGCCGTGCCGACGAGCGCTCCGGTGAACGTCCGCCCCCGCAGCCGTGGCTCGAGCCGCCGCGCCATCGCCGGCTCGGGCTCGATGACCGTCAGCGTGCGCACCGCCCCGGGATAGAAGGGAAGATTGGCCCCGGTTCCGCCCCCAACCTCGAGCACATCGCCGTGGGCGCCGGCGAGCAGCTCCCGCCGACGCTCGGCGAGCCCCGCTGCCTCCGTGCCCGCCATCACGCGGTCATAGCCGAAGGCGAACATGCGGCCCCAGAGAGTCATCGCGACGTTACAGCGGCTTCTCGCCCCAGAACGAGGCGACGGGGTTGCCGTTGAAGTTCGCGATCGGCGCGTAGCCGGACCGGCGGTAGAAGCGCTCGGCGTGCGCTTGGCGCGGGCCGGTGTCGAGCCGAGCAATGACGTATCCGAGCGCCCGCGCCCGGTCCTCGAGCGCCGTGAGCAGCGCTCGGGCGACTCCCTGACCACGGGCCTGCGGCACGACGAACATCCTCTTGATCTCGCACGTTCGCTCGTCGAGGCGCTTGACGCCCCCGCAGCACAGCGCCTCGCCGTCACGCCAGCCGACGAGGAAGGCACCGTCCGGCGGCGTGAGCTCGGTCGCCCCGGCCTTCGGCATGTCCTCGCCGTCGAGATCGAGGCCGTCGTACGTCGCGGCGATCTCGTCACGCATGCCCTGCGCGAGGAGCGCCCCGGGCCCGCGGTCGACCGCGCCGTCCCGGAACTCGATCGATGTCATCTCGTCAGGCAACGCCCCCAAAGCTACGCCCCAGCGAGCGACGAGAGCAAGCCGCCCGCCATTCGGCCCTGAAGCTCCGGTCAATCGCGCCGACGTTGGCTAGCCTCTCCACCGATGACCGACGCCCCGGCAGAGGTGAGAGATCGCCTCCTCAAGGCTTGGCGCGGGGAGATCGTCGCCGGCGGCGTCTACGAGCTCATCGCCCGGCGGATGTCCGACCGCGAGGCCGACATCCTGCGCCGCATGGCCGCGGCCGAGAGCACCCACCGCACCCGCCTCGAGGCCCGCATGCGGGAGCTCAGCATCGAGATTCCCGATCCCGACGACGTCCGGCTTCCGCTGTGGCTGCGCCTTCAGGCCCGGATCGCCCCCGTCGACCGGCTGCTCGCCGCCCGCGAGGCGGCCGAGGACGACGAGGTCGACGACCTCTACAAGCGCTCGACCGGCGATCCGGTCACCGACAAGCTGCTGCGCGACATCCGCAAGGAGGAGCGCTCGCATTCGATGGCCGTCCAGGAGATCCGCGCCGGATCGCGCAACGGTGATCTCGGCGGGAACGGTGCTGACCCAGGCTCGACCGGCGGGACGGGGACCGGCACCGGACGCCCGAGCGCCCCGCCGGAGCCGCCGATGGCGCTGCCAGGCACACGCGCGCGGCTCGACCGGATCCTCGGGCGTGAGAAGTGGCACACGACCGGCGGCGGCTGGATCTCAGGCGCGATCTACGGCGCCAACGACGGCCTCGCGGCCGTGTTCGGGATTGTGGCCGGTGTCTCCGGCGCGACCGGCGGCTCCAACGCGGTGCTCACCGCCGGCCTCGCGGGCGCGATCGCCTCGGCGCTGTCGATGGCCACCGGCGCCTTCCTCGCCGAGCGCTCCGAGGCCGAGGTTCACGCCGCCAACGTCGAGCACGAGCGCCGGGAGATCGCCGAGCACCCCGAGGAGGAGAAGGAGGAGCTGTCGCTCTTCTACCAGCTCAAGGGCATCGACGAGACGACCGCCGACCAGCTCGCCGAGCGCATGGCCCGGCACCCCGACGCGATGCTCCAGGCCCTCGCCGCCGAGGAGTTCGGCGGCGCCGGCGGCGGCGACAACGACGCCGCTCAGGCCGCCCTCGCCGCGGGCGTCTCCACGGGTCTCGGGGCGATCGTCCCGGTCATCCCCTTCTTCTTCACCACCGGCACGGTCGCGATCGTGGCCGCGGCGATCATCTCGCTCATCGCCCACTTCCTCGTCGGCGCTGCCAAGTCCCTGGTCACGCTGCGTACCTGGTGGGCCGCCGGCCTCGAGATGACCCTGGCCGGCGTGATCGTCGGCGGGGCGACGTACCTGGTCGGCCTCGCGCTCCCCACATAGCGACGCGGGTCTGCGCCGGTCGGCGCGGCTCGGCGCGGGTCTGCTCCCCCCGCGACTACCGGGCGTCGCGCTCGGCGCGAAGCTCGGCGACCTCGAGTCGCAGCGCCGCCATCTCGTCCTCGAGCGCGGCGAGGCGCTCGAGCAGGCTGGGGCCGTGGTCGAGCGTCTCGGCGACTGTGACCGCGTGCGGCTGGGTGCCGACCTCGGCCTCGGCCTCGGCGACGGCGAGGTCGGCCTCGCCGCTGTCGCCGAGCAGGTGGACGAAGCGGTCTTCCTTCTGGCCCGGGCGGCGGCCGATCCGCCGGGCGTAGCCGCGGTCGATCAGGGTCTCGAGGACCTGCTCGACCTGGTCGAGCGACCCGATCGGCGCCATCCGCTCGCTGCGCGCCTTGAGCTCGCCGGGTGTCTGCGAGCCGCGCAGCAGGAGCACGGCGAGCACGGCGAGCTCCTCACGGTCGAGGCCGAGGCCCTCCTCGGCGAGATGGCGGTACTTGACCGAGCGTGAGCTGTGGCCGCTGGCCAGCCGGGCGAGGCCGTAGCGGCTCAGGCGCTGGGCGGCCTCGCGCACGGTGTCCTCGTCGTAGTCGGTGACGGGGTCGCGATTCGTCGCCTGGTTACAGGCGAGCCGGAGTGCGTTCAGGGACAGCGGATAGTGGTCCGGCGTCGTCCAGCGCTTCTCGATCAGGCAGCCGAGCACGCGCAGCTCAGGTGGGGTCAGCTCGCTGAAGTGCACGGGCGCGAGGATAGCCGCGAGAGCGCCACCGGCGACGCAGATGACGAGTGATTCGAGATTTCTTGCCAGATACATCGCAAAGATATATCCTTCCGATACATGGCAGACCTGACCCCCACGGGCCGCGTCATCCTCGGGATGCTGTCGCTCGGCCAGCAGACGGGCTACGACATCAAGCAGTTCGTCGACAAGTCGACGCGGTTCTTCTGGGCGGCGAGCTACGGCCAGATCTATCCCGAGCTGCGGCGCCTCGCGGAGGCGGGCCTCGTGGCCGGCAGCCCCGAGCCCTCGGGCGGGCGCTCGCGCACGGTGTACGAACTCACGCCGGAGGGGCTCGCGGCGCTCCGAACCTGGCTCGGCTCCGCGGCGACGCCGCTGTACGAGTTGCGCGACGAGGGCATGCTCAAGCTGTTCTTCTCCGACGCCCTGCCGGAGCAGACAGCCGAGAACCTCCGGGCGATGCGGGCGGTTCACGAGCGCAAGCTCGAGCTGCTGCGGACGATCGAGCCGGCGGCGGCGCACGGGCCGGACGGGCCGCGGCTGACGCTCGAGCTGGGGATCAGGCACTCCGAGTTCATGATCGACTGGTGCGCATCCGCGCAAGCGCGGATCGCGGAGCGGGAACAGCAGGAGGTGTAGACGATGTTGGGCAGGCTGGCAGCGTTTCTCCATGCCAACGGACGACGGGTCCTGGTCGCGGCCGCCGCCGGCGCGGTGGTGGCCGGAGTCCTCGGCGCCGGGGTGGCCGGCCGGCTGAGTCCGTACGGGGCGAATGACCCGGCCACCCAGAGCGTCCAGGCCATGAACCGCTTCCAGGCCGCCTCGGGTCGTCAGGTCGATCCGGGCGTCGTGGCCCTCCTCCGCACCCCGGGGCCGATCTCCGCGCCCGCCACCCGGGCCCGCGTCGAGGCCGTCGCGACCGCATTGCGCCAGAGCCAGGACGTCGCGACGGTCCGCAGCTACTACGACACCCGCGATCCCGCGATGGTGGCGCGCGACGGCACGAGCACATACCTCGTCGCCTACTTCAGGGCCCGGTCGGACAAGCGGCTGAGCGACGACGCCAAGACGATCGAGCAGCGCTTCGCCGGCGAGCGCGACGTCACCCTCGGCGGCCCGGCGATCGCCAACGCACAGGTCAATTCGCAGGTCAGTCACGACCTCGCGCACGCCGAGCTGCTCGCCTTCCCGTTCATCTTCCTGCTCTCGCTGCTGTTCTTCCGCTCGCTCGTCGCGGCGCTGCTGCCGCCCCTGCTCGGCGGCCTGGCGATCGTGGTCACCTTCTTCGCGCTGCGACTCGTCTCCAGCGTGGTCGACCTGTCCGTGTTCGCCCTCAATCTCGTGACCGGCCTCGGACTCGGACTGGCGATCGACTACAGCCTGTTCATGGTCTCGCGCTATCGCGAGGAGGCGGCCCGGACGGGGTTCGGACAGGCGGCGCTCGTCCGCACGATGCAGACCTCAGGGCGGACGATCCTCTTCAGCGCGGTGACGGTGGCGATCGCGATCGCCTCGCTGGCCGTCTTCCCTCAGCGGTTCCTCTACTCGATGGGCATCGCCGGAGCGCTCGTCGCCGTCATCGCCGCCGGGCTCGCGGTGCTGGTGCTCCCGGCGCTCCTTGCCGTGCTCGGGCCGCGGGTGAACGCACTCGCGCCAAGGTGGCTGGCCCGGGCGGCCGATCGTGACGCGCGCCCGGCGAGCGAGGGGGCCTGGTACCGGCTTTCGCGGTTCGTCATGCGCCGTCCGGGCCGGATCGCCGTGACGAGCGCCACGTTCCTGATCGTGCTCGGGCTGCCCTTCACCGGCATTCGCTTCATCTCCGTCGGCGCGAGCGTGCTGCCGCCGACCGCGAGCGCCCACCGGGTCGACGCGACGCTCAACCGCGACTACCCGCCGAACCGCACCTCACCGGTCGAGGTCGTCGTCGCGGCGCCGGCGGGTGCTCCGGTCACCCGGGCGCTCGCGGCGCGGATCGGCGCCCTGCCCGACGTCTCGGCGGTGGCGCCGGCTCAGCCCGGTAACGCCGAGACCTCACTCCTCGCCGTCGCCTCACAGCGGCCGCCGCTGTCAGCCGCAACGCAGCAGCTCGTATACCGGATCCGCGGCCTCCACGTGCCGGCGTACGCCGGCGTCGCCGGACAGACTGCCGCCTTCATCGACCTCGAGCACAGCCTCGGCGCGCATCTGCCCTGGGTGCTCGCCATCGTCGTCGTGGCGACGCTGATCATCCTGTTCCTGATGACCGGGTCGGTCGTGCTCCCGATCAAGGCCGTGCTGATGAACGTGCTCAATCTGAGCGCGGTGTTCGGCATCCTCGTACTCATCTTCCAGGACGGGCATCTCGAGCGCCTCCTGTCGTTCCACAGCGAGGGCGCGCTCGACGCGACGCAGCCGATCTTCCTGTTCGCGGTCGGCTTCGGGCTCTCGACCGACTACGGCGTGTTCCTGCTCTCGCGGATCAAGGAGGCGCGCGACTCGGGCCTGCCGAACAACGAGGCCGTCGCCCTCGGGCTCGAGCGCACCGGCCGCATCGTCACGGCCGCCGCGCTGCTGTTCGCCGTGGCCATCGGCGCCTTCGCCACGTCGCAGATCGTCTTCATCAAGGAGCTCGGGGTCGGCGCCGCGCTCGCGGTGCTGATCGACGCCTCGATCATCCGGGCGCTGCTCGTGCCCTCGCTCATGGCGTTGCTCGGCGCCGCCAACTGGTGGGCGCCGCGCCCGCTGCGGCGGCTGCACGACCGCATCGGGCTCAGCGAGTCGGCCGTGCGGCCGACCCCACCCCACTCATACCCCGACCTCGCGCACGGCGACGTCGCGACCTGACGGCAGCAGCCAGCGTCCGTGGCGCCAGGCGATCCGGGTGCCGTCGGCGAGGCGCACGGCGGTCTGACCGAGGCGCGGACGTCCCCAGAGTGTCGCCTCCAAGCGTCGCTCGCCCTCCGGCACATCGCCGAGCCCCCGGGCGACGTCGCCCGCCGGATAGGTGACGATGATCGACCCGGCCCGCACCCAGACCGGGATCCGCTCGAGCGGGGCCGCGACGAGCAGCTCACCCCCGCCGCGCACGCTCTGCCCCGACCATGTCTCGGTCCAGTCGCCGCGCGGCAGCGCGACCTCGCGCTCGCGGGCGCCGTCGTCGAGCACGGGCGCCACCCACAGCGCCGGCCCGTAGCCGTAGGCGTCGGTGATCGTCCACCCCCGGGAATCGCGCGGGTCGGTGAGGCACAGCGGACGGATGACCGGCAGCCCGGTGCGCGCCGCGGTGGCGGCGGCTGCCCGGACATAGGGCACGAGCTGCTCGTGAAGCAGGACGGCGCCGCGATAGAGGTCGACGATCCGCTCGCCGTAGTGCCACGGCTCCTGGGCCATGCGAGCGTGCGCCTGCATCAACGGGGTGAAGCAGCCGAACTGCAGCCAGCGCACGAGCAGCTCGGACGGGCAGCGCTCGACGAGGCGATGGCCGAGGTAGCCGCCGACGTCGTGCGACCAGTTGGAGACGCCGGTGGCGGCGGCCGACAGCGTCGCCACGACGAGCACCTTCAACGACCAGAAGTCCGACGCCTGGTCCCCGCCCCAGGTCAAACCCACGGCCTGCTGCCCCGCCCAGCCGCTGCGGCCGAACAGCACCCCGCGACCAGGATGGACCTCGTCGAGGGCGCGCTGGAGCGAGAGCCGGTGCAGACCCCCGAGCGCCCAGGCTGCCGTCGCGCCGCTGCGGCCATCGGCGAGCTGGACGTGGTCGGGGATGTAGAAGCCGTCGCCGTCGTCGGCCTTGATGCCCTCGACTCCGAGCGCGAGCACCTGCTTGCACTGTTCGCGCCACCAGCGCTCGGCGGCCGGGCTGGTGAGGTCGAGCGGCGACCCGGTGCCCATCCACCACTGGGTGACGAGCGGCGAGCCGTCGGGCTCGCGGACGAAGTGGCCCGCCTCCGCGGCCGGGGCATAGTTCGGCGCCGGCTCGCGGTGCAGGCGCTCGGATTCCGGCTGGGGCGGGATCTGCCCATCCCGCGAGTCGAGGTTGACCCACGGCGTCACCCAGAGAACGGTCCGCACCCCGTCGGCCCGCAGCATCGAGACCATGCCGGGGGCGTCGGGAAACTGGTGAGGGTTGAACTCCCAGGTGTTGTACTGGGTCGCCCACGGCGAGTCGATGACGATCGCGTCGAGCGGAATCGCGTGTCGGCGGAAGCCGTGGTAATCGTCGAGCACGTCGTCCTGGTGCTCGTGGACGTCGCGGCTCTTCCAGAAGCCGTAGCCCCACTCGGGCAGCACCTGCGGGAACCCGGTGAGCCGGCAGAACTGGCGCAGCCGTGCGGCCGGCGTCGGGGAGCACAGCAGCTCGACCGCGAGCGGGCCGGCCTTGGCCCGGGTCGAGATCGCGATCCGCTCGCCGAGCTCGAAGCGGCAGCCGTTGGCGTCGGTACGCACCCACACGCCGTAGCCGCGGCTCGAGAGCAACCACGGCACCGGGGCGCAGTCACCCTGCGGGATCCCGCCGGCGGTGAGCATCTCCGCCGGGCAGTCGGGACCCGTGTAGCGGCGGTCAGCGCCGAGCTGCACTGCGCGGCCGGCCTGGTCGAACTGCGGTCCGTGGCGCGCGCCGAGCCCGACGAGCCGCTCCTCCGAGCGGCGATCCCACTCGAGGGCCAGGCGCAGCGGATCGCCCCGCGCCTCGAGGACGAGCGAGACGCGCTCGCCGCTCGCCAGCTCGATCCGCAGCCACCCGCGCCGCCCTCCGTGGAAGCCGAGCGCGAGCGTCGCACCCGCCGCCGAGCGTTCGATCACCTCCGCCCACACCACGCGCTCGTGCGGCTCGAGCTCCTCGCGGGCGACGACACCCTCGGTGAACTGGACGAAATGATCGTGGACGGTCCCCTCGGCGACCCACGCGCCGCCGGAGCGGATCAGCCGCCGCCCGGCGCGGCGCAGCGTGAAGCCGAAAGGTCGCAACCCGATGTCGAGCTCGAGCGGCCCGCGGGACAGCGTCAGCCGGTCGGGGGCAGCGGTGATCGTCGCGGCGGCGGGTCGCATCGCGTCGAGTTTCGCCGGACTGACCGCGACCCATTCCGCCGTTCACGAGAAGGTCACAGGACTGCCTCGCCTTCTTCACTACCGAGGCCATATGCAGGGCAATCCTTCAGGCCATGAACGAAAAGAGTCGCGCAGATATGCACGTCCACTCGACGGCGTCGGAGCTGTCGAAGCTCGGGATTCAGCGCTCACTGCACCTGCCCGAGTGCGCCACCCCGCCCGAGGAGGTCTACGAACTGGCCAAGCGCCGCGGGATGGACTTCGTGACCATCACCGATCACGACACGATTGCCGGTGCGCTCACGCTCGACCACCTGCCGGACACCTTCCTCTCCGAGGAGCTGACCGTGTGGTTCAAGGGCGAGGCCCAGGCGGTCCACGTCCTCTGCTACGGGATCACGCCGGACGACCACGACTGGCTCCAGGCCCACAACAACAGCGTCGAGGCCTGCGCCGAATACCTCCAGGCGCGTGAGATCACCGCCGCCCTCGCTCACCCGTTCTACGCCGTGCAGGCGCCGCTCACCGCGCGCCACCGCCGGCGCCTGGCCCAGCTGTTCCCGATCTGGGAGACCCGCAACGGGTCGCGGGCCAAGGAGCTCAACCTGCCGGCGTTCGTCTACATCGAGACCCACGGGGGCACCGCGATCGGGGGCACCGACGACCACGCCGGAATCGACATCGGGCGCACGTTTACCGAGACCCCGGCGGCGGCCACGCCGGCCGAGTTCCTCGCCCACGTCCGGGCGGGCCACGCCGAGGCCCACGGCGCCCAGGGCAGCGCGGCGAAGTGGACGCATGCGGCGATGGCCCTGACCATCCGCTCGCTTGGGCGCGGCGACGGGGCGGCCCGCCCCGATCCGACCGTGGTCCTGCGGATCGTCGAGCGGGTGATGAGCCAGGGCGACGCGCGCCACGGCGCGGTCGGCGGCGATCTCGGCCCCGAGGATGCCCTCGCCCTGCTGCGGTCCTGGCTGCTCGCCATGGACCTCGATGTCGACGAGTGCGAGCTGCTGCGCCGGCTTCAGGACGGCGAGCTCAGCCACCCCGATCTCTACCGGCGGGCCCGGCGCATCCACGAGCGCAAGCTCGCCGACGCGGTGCAGGAGATCGTGACCATGACGAGCGGAGGATCCGCGCTCGAGTTCGGACGGCCGGCCCTCGCGCTGTTCGACGCCTGCGTGCCCGCCATCCCCTATGCCGCGGCGAGCGCGTTCCTCGGGCGCGAGAAGCTCAAGCTCACCCGCGTCGACGGGGACCGACCGCGTGTCGCGCTGGTCGCCGACGGCCTCAGCGCCACCCACGGCGTGACCCGCACGATCGAGCAGATCCGCGAGCGCGGCGTGCCGGGATTCGAGGTCGAGGTGATCGGAACCGACCCTGACGTCGACCGACGACTGAGCGCCGTCGCGGAGATCGACGTCCCGTTCTATCCCGGTCTGAAGATCGGCATCCCGAGCCTCCCCGCCATCGTCGACACGCTCGCCGAGGGGCGCTACGACCTCGTGCATCTGTGCTCGCCCGGCCCCGCGGGCTTCGGCGCCTGGTTGCTCGCCCGTGTGCTCGAGCTGCCGGTGCTCGGCAGCTTCCACACCGAGCTCGCCGCCTACGCCGGCGTGCGCAGCGGCTCCCCGCAGCTCGAGCTGTTCACCGGGCTCGCGTTGCGCAGCTTCTACGGTGGCTGCGAGCTCGTGCTCTCCCCGAGCCCGGCCACCGATCACGGACTGCGAGGGCTGGGGATCGAGCCGGAGCGGATCCGGCGCTGGGACCGCGGCGTCGACGTCGGGCGCTTTGACCCGGCGCTTCGCCGCGCGGACCACCTCCCGGGCGAGCTCACCATCTTGTACGCCGGTCGCCTGTCGAACGAGAAGGGCGTCGATCTGCTCGCCGAGGCGTTCCTCGCCGCCCGGCAGCGGGACCCGCGGTTGCACCTCGCGCTCGCGGGCGGCGGCCCCGAGGAGGAGGCGCTGCGCGCGCGCCTCGGGGAGCACGCCACCTTCCTCGGCTGGCTGACCGGCGAAGAGCTTGGCCGGGCGTACGCGAGCGCCGACGTGTTCCTGTTCGCGAGCCGCACCGACACGTTCGGACAGGTGATCCTCGAGGCCCAGGCGAGCGGACTGCCCGTCGTCGCCGTCGGCGAGGGCGGGCCCCGGTCGCTGATCCAGCACGGTGAGACCGGGCTGCTCGTGGCACCGGAGGCGGGGGCGCTCGCCGAGGCGGTGCTCTCGCTCACCGGCTCGCCGCTCCTCCACGAGCGGCTCCGGCGCGCGGCCCTGGCCGGGGTGCGAGGACGGACATGGGAGTCCTCGCTGCAGCAGCTCGCCACCGGCTACCGGGTCGCCCTCGACGAGCACGCGGCGCACGCCGCCCGCGACGTCGCCTGACCGGCCTCACAACACTCGCCCCCTGACAGGAGCCGATCGGGCCGCGGCGAACCCCACGCCATGAGCAAGAGCCGGCTCGAGGCGTTCTCCGACGGGGTCATCGCCGTGGCCATCACGCTGCTCGTACTCGACATCCACGTCCCGGACCCGGCGACCACGGCGCGGCTCGGCCACGCGCTCGCCCAGCAGTGGCCGAACTACCTCGCTTACATCACCTCGTTCCTCACCATCGGGATCATCTGGGTCAACCACCATCGGATGATCGAGCGCCTTCGGGTGCCCGACCACACCGTGCTCGTGCTCAACCTGCTGCTGCTTCTCAGCGTCTGCATACTGCCGTTCGCCACTTCGCTCGTCGCTTCCTACCTGCGCGAGTCGCAGGGCGAGCACCTCGCCGCGGCGATCTACAGCGGTTCGCTGCTGCTCATGTCGATCCTGTTCATCGCCCTGCATCGCCACATCCTCGTCGGCCGGCCCGACCTGCTCGCCGGCGACTTGTCCGACGAGCAGCGGCGGACGATCCTCCGCCGCAACTCGATCGGCCTCGTCCCCTACGCCGTCGGCGTCGCGCTCGCCCCGCTCTCGTCCTACGCCTCGCTGCTCCTCTGCACCGCGGTGGCCGTGTTCTACGCGCTCCCCTTCGCCAACACGGCGACGTAGCCGATTAGTCGAGACCCATCCGGTGGGCGACCGCCGCGGCCTGTGTGCGGCTGCCGACACCGAGCTTGCGCAGGATGCGCGAGACATGAACGCTCGCCGTCTTCTCGGCCATGTACAGAGAGGCGCCGATCTGGCGGTTCGTCGCTCCGGCGGCGATCAGCCCCAGCACCTGCCGTTCGCGCGGCGTGAGCCCGAACGGGTCCTCGACGGTCGCCGCCTGCGCGTGACCGGCGCTGTCGTGGTCCTCGCCCGTGTCGAGCCGCAGGCGGGCGCGGTCGGCGAGGGTGGTGAGCTCGCGAGCCAGCCACGCGGAGCCAAGCTGGTGGGCGACGTCGAGGGCGGTGGCGACGTGGCCGGCGGCGGCGGCGCGCTCGCCCGCGTCGACCTCGGCTTCGGCGGCGCGCAGGCGGCAGATGGTCGCGGCGTACGGACGCTCGAGCCGGTCCCAGGCGCCGGCGGCGGCGAGCCACAGCTTGGCGCTCGATCGGCCTCGGGCCCGGGCGAGCTCCGCCGCGCCGGTCTTCTCCCAGGCCGCCTCGACGGGACCGCCGTCCTGAGCGGCGGCGCGCAGCCGGGACATGTGCAGGCGGGCGCGGGCGATCGCATCGCGCTCGACCGCCTTCTCCCGCAGGTCGCGCGCGTGTTGAGCGGTGTCGGCTTCGACGCGTGCGCCGGTCGCCGTCGCCCGCGCGATGCGCATGACGTCGTCGGTACAGAGCTCGAGCCGGTCGAGGGCGTCCGCGACGGCGGCACGGGCGCCGGCCAGGTCGCCGCGACGGCGGCGGAGCTCCCCGAGCAACGAGCCCATCGTGCCGATCCACTGCGGCTCGGAGGAGGTGGCGACGAGCGGCTCGAGCTCCTCGAGGCAGGCGGCGGCGCGGTCGTCGTCGCCCTCGCCGAGGGCGAGGTCCGCCTCGCGCACGAGCCGAAACATGAGGAGGATGCCGACCGGACGCGAGCGCACCGAGCGCAGCTCGGAGCGCGCCAATCCCCAGTCGCCCGTCTCCAGAGCCATCTCCGAGACGGTCAACATCATCCACTCGTGGCCCCGGCCGAGCCCCCGCGGCGCCAGCGCCGCGCCCTCCTGGGCGATGGCCAACGCATCCGCCGTGCGCCCGCGGAGGTTGAGCAGATCGGCGAGGTTGGAGTAGGCGTAGACGAGGCCGTCGGCGTCGTGGCGCTCGCGCGCGATCTCCATCGCCGCGCGCAGCTGGGCGACGCCCTCCTCCTCGCGCCCGAGTGCGATCTGGGCCATCCCAAGGGTGTTGAGGACCTCGCCCTGAGTGGCCCGGTCTCCCGCCATCTCGGCCACGGCCAACGCGGCCTCGCCGTCGGCGACGGCGTCGCGGAACCGACCCCGGAGCGCCCGGGTCCGGGCGAGCCAGGCCAGGAGCGAGGCCCGCTCGGGGCCCGAATCCTCGGTCGGCAGCAGCTCGAGCGCGCGACGGGCGGTCTCGATACCTTCGTCGCCGCGGTTGAGCGCCCACTGCGTGCGCGCGAGACGCGCGAGCACGACGGAGTAGCGACGCGGGTCGCGCTCCGGGTCCACCTCGGTCAGCGCGGCCCGGAACAGCACCTCGGCCCGAGCCCGGTCCGCGCCGATCGCGTGGCCGCCGGCCGCCATCAGCAGCAGCGAGACGTGGTCCCGGCCGGCAACCCGCTCCGGGTCGGGAACGCGGGGCCATAGCTCGAGCGCCCGCTCGGCCAGGTCGGCGGCCTCGCCGTAGGCCGAGACCTCCTGGGCCGACACCGCCGCGGTGATGCTCGCGCGCAGCGCTTCGGGCTGCTCCCCGGCGGCCGCGTAGTGGCTCGCGACGGTCGCCGTGCGCTCCACCTCGCGCTCGCCGGCTGCGGCCGGTTGCGCTTCGAGGACACGCGCGAGTGCGAGATGAAGCTCGCCCCGCTCGTAGGGCAGCAGATCGTCGTAGAGCACCTCGCGCAGAAGCGCGTGCCGGAACCCCATCTGTCCGTCGGCGCCGGCGACGATGATCTGCTCGGCGATCGCCTCCCGCAGTGCCTCAGCGAGCTCACGGCCCCCGATCCCCGTGACCTCGGCGAGCGTGGCTTCGTCGAGCCGGCGGCCGACGGCGATCGCGCGGGCCGCGCGCTGGGCGCCGGGCGACAGCCGCTCGGTCCGGGAGAGGAAGGCGTCGCGGAGGCTCTCGGGCGCCGATGCTCGGCCGTCGAGCCCGGCGGCGAGCAGCTCCTCGGTGAACAGCGGGTTGCCCTCCGAGCGCCGGTAGAGGCGATCGACCAGCGCCGGGGTCGGCGACGCGCCGAGGATGTCGGTGAGCGCCTCGACGAGCTCGCCCCGATCGAACGGCCGCAGGTCGACGCGCCGCACCCGCTCGAGCCGTTCGAGCTCGGAGAGCAGGGCGCGCAGAGGATGGCGGCGGTGGAGCTCGTCGGAGCGGTAGCTGAGCAGCAGCATCACCCGCTCCTGACGCAGGCTGCGCACGGCGAAGCTGACGAACGTCCGGGTCGAGCGGTCCGCCCAATGCATGTCCTCGAGCACGAGCAGCAGGGGCGTCCGCTCGCTGAGGACGTCGAGCAGCTCAAGCAGGGCCTCGAACAGCCGCAGCTGACCCGAGCCCTCACCGCCCCCGGCCGTCGTCGCCGGCGGCTCGCCGAGCCCCGGCAGCAGGGTCGCGAGCTGGGCGCGGCTGGCGGGAGACAGCGCCTCTAATGCCGGGTCGCGCTCGCGCAGCAGCGGGCGCAGGGCGCTCACCAGCGGTGCATAGGGCAGCTCCGTCTCGCCCTGCTCGACGGCCTCCCCGCGGAGCGCGATCGCGTCCTCCCCACGGAGCCGCGCCTCGAGCTCGCAGATCAGCCGCGTCTTGCCGATGCCGGAGTCGCCGCCGAGGAGGACGAGGACCGGCCGGCCCGCGCTCGCGTCGCGCCAGGCGAGCTCGAGCTCGGCCAGCTCACCGATGCGCCCGACGAAGTGGCTGCTGGTAAGCCGCGGCCGCATCCCGGAAGTATCGCGAGAACCGGCGGGTGCTCGCGCTCCTCCGGGAGCGGCCGGGGGTGTCGACTCCACGCTGGGAGGCGCTGGCGCGCAGCGCGTCGGCGGTGCGCTCGGAGGCGAGGGCGATGCTGAGGTTGGGATGCATGATGGTCTCCTCTCGGTCAAATCCACTGAAAGGAGCATGGACTGAGAGGGTCCTGCACACATCGGGAGATCGCAGCCGATCACGGGCCGCGGGGCCTTACCTGAGGCGGCCGGACCCCTTAGTCGGCCGCGCCGACGAGATCGGGCAGCTCTTCCCCGGCGCTGAGCGGCGTCGCCGAGGACCGGCTCGCCGAGGAGAGCTCCTCCTGGCTGACGTTCTGCGGGTGATGACAGGCCGCCATATGACCGCCGCGGTACTCGGTGAGCTGCGGCTCGACCGCCTTGCAGATGTCGGTCGCCCTGGGGCACCGGGTATGGAAGCGACAGCCGCTCGGCGGGTTGATCGGGTTCGGCGGCTCGCCACTGATGTGGTGGCGCTCGCGGGCCCGGTTCTGCTCGGGGTCGGGCAACGGGATCGCGCTGAGCAGCGCCGAGGTATAGGGGTGAATGGGCTTGTGATAGAGCTCCTCGGCCGGCGAGATCTCCATCAGCTTGCCGAGGTACATGACGATGATCCGGTCCGAGACGTGACGGACGACGCTGAGGTCGTGCGCCACGAACACGTAGGAGAGCGAGAGCTCGTCCTGGAGCTCATCGAGCAGGTTGATGACCTGGGCCTGGATCGAGACGTCGAGGGCCGAGACGGGCTCGTCGAGCAGGATCAGCTGGGGGTTGACCGCGAGCGCGCGGGCGATCCCGATGCGCTGGCGCTGACCGCCGGAGAACTCGTGAGGGAAGCGATTGAGATGCTCGGGATGCAGCCCCACGCGCGAGATGAGCTTGCGGCTCTCGGCGTCGACGTCCTTGCCCTTGACGCCGCGGATCTTGAGCGGTGTGGCGAGGATCTGGGCGACGCGCTTGCGGGGATTGAGCGATGCCTGGGGATCCTGGAAGACCATCTGCATCTGCCGGCGAATCGGCTGCATCTGCCGGCGGTTCTGAGCGCTGATGTCGTCGCCGCGGAAGCGAATCGCGCCCGAGGTGGGGTCGATCAGGCGCACGAGGGTGCGGATCAGCGTCGTCTTGCCGCAGCCCGACTCGCCGACGATGCCGAGCGTCTCGCCCTCCTTGAGATAGAACGAGACGTCGTCGACCGCGTGGACCTGCGCGACCGTGCGATCGATGATCAGCCCCGACTTGATCGGGAACAGAACGCGGAGGTGCTCGACGTCGAGCAGCCGCCGGCCGTTGCTGCCGTTCTCGCCCTCGGCCGCGCTCGTCTGACCGGCCCCCTCCGGGACGGCAGCGCTCTCCGGCGCGCCGGCGTCGGGCGCGTCAGGCGTCTCGGGACCGCTCGTGCTCACGCCGCTTCCTTCGCCTCGGGCGCAGCGAGGCCGATCTGATCACCGACCACCCGCAGCGTGCGCTTCTGCTCCGGGGTGAGCCAGCAGCGATCGAGGTGATCGGGGGCGTTGGGGAGGTGGGCGGCGAGCTCGGGCACCTCGCCGCAGCGCTCGAAGGCGTGCGGGCAGCGCGGTCTCAGGTGGCAGCCCTGGGGCGTGCTGAGCAACGACGGCGGCAGGCCGGGGATCGCGGGCAGGCGATGGGTGCGGTCGGAGTCGATCCGGGTGATCGAGCCGAGCAGGCCCCAGGTGTAGGGATGCTGCGGGTCGTAGAAGAGCTCGTCGAGCGTTCCCTGCTCGACCACGCGGCCCGAGTACATGACGACGATCCGGTCGGCAATGTCGGCTACGACGCCGAGGTCGTGGGTGACGAGGATGATCCCGGCGTTGGTCTCGTTGCGGAGGTCGCGAATCTCATCGAGGATCTGCGCCTGGATCGTCACGTCGAGGGCGGTCGTCGGCTCGTCGGCGATGAGCAGCGTCGGTGAGCAGGAGAGCGCCATCGCGATCATCACGCGCTGACGCATGCCGCCTGAGAACTCGTGCGGATAGGAGCGAAGCCGCTCCCGGGCCCGGGGGATGCCGACGCGCTCCATCAGCTCGACGGCGCGGTCGAGCGCCTGGGCCTTGCTCGTGCCCTTCTCGTGGACGCGGATCTGCTCGACGATCTGATCGCCGATCCGGTAGACGGGGTCGAGCGAGCTCATCGGGTCCTGGAAGACCATCGCGATGCCGGCGCCACGCACCTTGCGCAGCTCGGCGTCCGGGGCGGTGATGAGCTCGCGGCCCTCGAACATCGCCGTGCCCTCGAAGCTCGCGTTCGGCCCGCGCGTGAGCCCCATCAGGGTCATCGCCGTCACCGACTTGCCCGAGCCCGACTCGCCGACGATCGCGAGCACCTCACCCTTGCGCAGCTCGAACGAGACGCCGTCGACGGCCCGCACCATCCCATCCTCGGTGGCGAACGTGACCTTGAGGTCCTTGACCTCGAGCAGAGCGTCGGTCCCGGAGCTCACTGGAGGCGGATCCGCGGGTCGAGGTAGGCGTAGACGATGTCCATGAACGCGCTCAGCAGCACGACGAAGAACGCGGTGAGCAGCACGATGGCCAGCAGCGGGACGATGTCGAGCCGGCCGATCGAGTCGGCGGCGAGCTGACCGACCCCGTGCAGGCTGTAGACCGACTCGGTGAGGATCGCGCCGCCGCCGATCACCTGGGCGAGGTCGAGGCCCCACAGCGAGATGATCGGGATCAGGCTGTTGCGCAGGATGTGGCGGGTCATCACCTGGCGGTCGGACAGGCCCTTGGCCCGCGCCGTCCGCACGTAGTCGTCGTTCATCGTGTCGAGGATCGTCGAGCGCAGCACGCGCGAATAGAAGCCGATGAACAGCACCGACAGCGTGATCCAGGGCAGGATCAGGTGGTAGAACCACTGCCACGGGCTGGTGGTGAACTTGACATAGCCGCCGATCGGGAACCAGGCCAGCTTGTAGCCGAGGAAGTAGACGAACACGGCGCCGAGGAAGAACGGCGGGAACGACACCCCGGCCATGGCTAACACGGTGAGGATGCGGTCGGTGTACTTGCCCGCCTGGATCGCCGCGAGCGTCCCGATGACGATCGAGGTCAGGAGCCAGATGATGCCGGCCCCGAAGGCCAGCGACAGCGTCGCCGGCAGCCCCGCCTTGATCTCGTCGAGCACGTTGAAGCCCTGCGTGTACGAGTAGGCCTGGCCGCTGAAGATGTTGCTCATCGTGTTGGCGTACTGGACGTAGATCGGCTTCGTGAAGCCGTACTTCTCGTCGATCTGGTGCACCTCGGCCTGGGTGGCGCTGCGGCCGGCCAGCCGCTGCCCGGGGTCACCGCCCGGGATCTTGATGAGCATCACGAAGGTGAGCACCGAGACGATGAACATCACCAGCACCATCTGCACGAGTCTGCGGATGATGAAGCGGGCCATCAGTGCGCGATGCGAACCTTCGAGCGAGGATCGAGCGCGTCACGCAGCCCGTCGCCGAAGATGTTGATCGACATGACGGCGAGGACGAGCATGATGCCCGGCACGAGCACGTTGTGGAACGCGGCCGGGATCGTCGCCACGCCGTCGGAGATCATCGTTCCCCACGAGGGCTGCGGCGGCTTGATGCCGGCGCCCAGGTAGGAGAGACCGGCCTCGAGCAGGATCGCATTGGCCAGGATCAGCGGGATGAAGACGACGATCGTCGAGGCGAGGTTGGGCATGACCTCGGAGAACATGATCCGCACGGGGCCGAGGCCCTGCTGGCGCGCGGCGTCGACGAACTCGCGTTCTCGGAGGGTGAGCACCTGGCCACGGATCGGCTTGGCCACGTACGGGATGTAGACGATGCCGACGACGACCGCCGGTACGGCCAGGGTGTTGCCGTTGATCTTGACGATCGCCAGGTCGAGGCCACTGAGGGCGAGCGTCGCCCCGAGCGCGATGCCGAGCAGCACCGCGGGATACGCCCAGATCGAGTCGAGGAAGATGCTGATCACCGAGTCGATGGGCCCGCGGAAGAACCCGGCGATGACCCCGAGGATGAGCGCAGCGATCATCGTGATCAATGTGGCGATCGCCCCGACCTCGAGGGAGTTGCGTCCGCCGTAGAGCAGGCGCACCGCAACGTCGCGGCCGTTGGAGTCGGCCCCGAGCAGGTACTTGCTGTGCCAGGTCGGCCCGATCGGGATCCCCGTCGGGCTCAGCACGTAGGTCTGCTTGCCGGCGATGTTGATCGGCTTGTCGATGTTCTCCTGGGCGAGGCCGATGTGGGCGACGTCCGCGGAGTAGACCGGCGCCAGCAGGCACATGATGACGATGATCAAGAAGACCGCGCCGAAGAACAGCGCCACCTTGTTGCGACGCAGCCGCCGCGCGGCCAGTCGCCACGGCCCGATCCCGGGCGTGACCTCCTCGCCCTCGGTGACGAACGCCGATGGATCGGTGGTGAATTCGGTGCCTGGATCAGAGGTGGTTGCCATAGTGCGTGGCGGGCTGGGACAGAGTATCCGCCCCAGCCCGCCGTCGCGCCACTACTTCAGTTCGAGACTGCCCCAGTCCCACCCGTACAGGCCATGGAAGATGGCCGTGCTCAGGTTGATGCGATTCGACGTGAACGCCGGGAACGTCTGGTAGCCGAACACGCCCACGTACGCCTTCGAGGCCACGTACTGGTCAAGCGCCTGCCACTGGCTGGCGATCGACTTCAGCTGGCTCGTCGGCACTGCCCCAAGCCGGGTCGACTCGCTGTCGATGTGGGAATCCTTGACCTGGCCGAAGTTCTGGTTGTTCGTCGGCTGGATCGCGGTCCCCTGCAGCAGCAGGTAGAAGTCGATCGGGTTCGGGAAGTCCTGGTTCCAGTCCGCAAAGCCCGTCTGCGGGTTGAGCTTCAGGTTGCCGATCGTCGTGAAGTACGTCGCGTCGGCGATCACCTTCTGGGTGGCCTTGAAGCCGATCTGGTTCAGGAACTGCGTGTAGTACGTCATCCACTGCTGGCGCGGCGATCGCGTCTCGCTCCAGACGGTGACCGGGGTGCCGGCCATGCCCGACTGCTGGACGAGCTGCTTGGCCTTGGCGATGTTGCCGCCAGAGGCCGGATCGCCGTACGGGCAGGTCCCGGTCGGGTGACCGATCATGCCCGGCGGCAGGAAGAAGCAGCCCGGAATGAGCGTGCCCGAGCCGAGACGGCTCATCGCGTTCTGGTCGATGCCGGTGATGACTGCCTCACGAGCCAGCTGGCTCGAGAACGGCTTGGCCTTTGTATTCAGGAAGATGTAGTAGGTCGAGTTCATGACCTTCTTCGAATACCGGTCGGACGCCTGAGACTGGATCTGCGGCAGCAGGCTGCCGGGGATCGTGTCGGCCCAGTCGAACACGTCAGCGCTGTTCTGGAGAACCTCCAGCGCGTTGGCGTTGACGTTCGAGCTGATCTTGACCTGGATGTTGTTGTGCCCGGCCGGAATGCCGGGAATCGTCGTCGAGGTCCACTTCGGGTTCAGGATCATCTGGAACGACGCGTTCGGCACGACGTTCTTGATGACGTATGGACCGACGCCCGGGGGCGGATCGTTCGGCAGGTTCTTCATCTGCGTGCCGGTCGGGACGAGGCCCGAGGACGGGAACGCGAGGACGTTGTCGAACGCGCCGTAGGGCGCCACCAGGTGGATCGTGATCTGGCCGGTGGAGTCGTTGGCGCTGATCCCCGAGATGGTCTTGGCCGTCCCCTTCTCGTAGGCCGCCGCACCGACGATCGTGCCGGCGTAGAACTGGCCCGAGCCGCCCCATGGCAGCTTGATCGAGCGCTCGATCGTGTAGGCGAAGTCACTCGCCTTGACCGGCGCCCCATTCGAGTAGACCAGGCCCTTGCGCAGGGTCACGGTGTACGTCTTGCCGCCGTCGGAGACGGTCGGAAGCGCCGTCGCCAGCCCGGGGATCACGAGACCGCCGGCCTGCCCGTTCGCATGGGCGTACGTCGTCAGACCGGTATACGCGAGCCAGTCGGCCTCGGCAGCCTGCGTGGTGTAACCGAAGCCCGGATCAAGTGAGTCCGGCGCAGTACCGGCCACCACAGTGATCGTGCCCGTCTTGCCGCTCGAGCTCGATGCCCCAGAGCTCGATGAGGCTGATGACGACGAGGAACTCGATGAGCTTCCGCAGGCGCTCAGCACGATCGCTGAGATGAGCCCGAGGAGAACCGTCCCCGTCAACCGTCTATGACTCCTCAATGCTGCTCCTCCTAAAACGTTGGGGTCCTGGCGCCCAAATGTATTCCTCCCGTGGACAAGAGGCATCCCCGGTTAGGCTTCCTAATGAAGCCCAAACACGGGCAGAGGCCGCTTTTATCGCGCACGGAGGTTGGTCATGACACGGAGGATGGTGGTTCTGGCGGTGGCGACCGCCGCGATGATGGTGGTCGCCGCCGGTCCCGCCGCGGCTCTCAAGGTCCAATGGATGCCCGGCTACCGCGCCCCCGGCACGCCGCTGCGCTTCGACAAGGTGGGCGTCCTCAAGATCGGGCCGGCGACGGCGCACAACGTCCTTGTGCTCGAGCCCGGCACCTCGGCGGGCGCGGCGTACTTCGCGCCGCTGGCCCGGTGGGTGACCTCGCGCCTGCCCGGCTGGCAGATCTGGGCCGTCGAGCGGCGTGAGAACCTGCTCGAGGACCAGTCCGAGCTGAATCTCGCCAAGGCCCACCGGGCGGACGCGCTTGACGTCTTCAACTACTACCTCGGATACGTCACGAATCCGAAGGTGACCCACCACTTCACGCTGATCCCCAACGGCAACGTGCAGTTCGCCAAGCAATGGGGCATGCGGGTCGCGGTCGAGGATCTCCACCAGGTGATCGCGGCCGCCCGGCGGCTCGGCGGCGAGGTCGTGCTCGGCGGCCACTCGCTCGGCGGCGCGGTCGTCACCGCCTACGCAACGTGGGACTTCAACGGTCGCGCCGGGGCCGACGATCTCGCCGGGCTGCTCTACATCGACGGCGGCAGCTTCACGCCGCTGAGCGCCGCCGCGGCGCAGGGCAAGCTCACCACCCTCAACGCGACGTCATCGCCGTGGCTGGCCTTCGGCGGGATCTCGGCGCCGTACGCCGGGATCTTCGTCGCGACCGGCTCAACCGCGGCGTTGATCGGGCCCCACCAGCGCTCGGCCGCCCAGACCTCTGGGCTGCTGCCGAAGGCACTCGTGCCGAGCGAGCCGGTCACCAACCTCGGCCAGTTCGGCTTCGCCCTCAACGTCGGGACCTCGCCGGAGGAGCTGGGCGCCGCGCAGGCCCATCTCGGCAAGGGCTTGAGCGCCAGTGGCAGCCTGCGGGGCTGGGACGGCGCCGGCGCGCTGACGCCGATCGACCGCTTCGCGACGATGTTCTCCGGCATGGGCGTGACTGGGGCCGACGGCTCCGAGTGGTACTTCCCGGCCCGCCTCACGCTCGACACGGGAGCGGTCGGCACCGGCCTGCCGAACCCCGCCGACGCGGTGCTCGGGGTCGACGCCGTCCACGGCCGGGACCTGCCCCATCGGCTGCTGATCTACGCCTTCGGCGCCGCGCTCGGGCGGCAGCTCGTGCTGACGGCGGCGCAGACCCTCGCCCGGCAGTCGGGGATCCCCCAGCGGAACCTGATCCTCGTCAACCGCGGCTCCACCTACGCCCACAACGACCCGGCCGGGGCGTACCCGCACAACGCGTTCGTCGCTCGGCTCCTCCCCTTTCTCAAGCGGGTCGCCGCCGAGCGCTGAAACCCCGATTGCTTTCCTTCCCGTTCACGGGACCGGAAACCGGTGCGGAACTTGGCGAGAGGAGGCAGGATTGGGGCCACGCTCAGCCGACTGGCCGCGGCGAGCAAGCTGCTGCCTGTCGGGCTCGTCGCGACGCTCGGCGAGCGTGCCTTCGGCCCTGTGCTCTCGGCTCGCATCACGGGCCTGCTCGACCCGGGGCGCGCGGTCGAGGTGGCGCAGCGGCTGCCGGTCGACTTCCTCGCCGACATCGCCGTCGACCTCGATCCCCGGCGCGCGAGCGCCGTCATCGCCAGGATTCCGCCCCAGCAGATCGGCGAGGTCACGCGCGAGCTCGTGCGGCGCCACGAGTCCGTGACGATGGGGCGCTTCGTCGGGCACCTGCCGCACTAGTCGCTCCTCGCCGCGGTCCGTGAGCTCGACGACCGCTCGCTGCTGCTCGTCGCCTTCGTACTCGAGCGCAAGGAGAAGCTTCCCGAGCTCCTCGCCCTCCTGCCCGAGCGGCGTCTCGGTGGGCTCGTGCGGGCGACTCGGGACGGGCAGCTGTGGACGGAGGCGGCCGCCGTGCTCGACTACCTCGGCCAGGACCGGGCGATGACCTTCGCCGCGTTGGCGACCCGGCCGATCTAGAGGCGATCGATCGCGCTCGCGGCCAAGCGCTCGGCCGCGCCGAGTCCGTGTGAGAGGAACAGCGAGGGTTCGGTCAGCTCGAGCTCGATCAGCTGCGGCCGACCATCGGGCCCGCGGATGAGGTCGACCCGCGCGTAGAGGAGGTGGTGGCGCGGCCAGGGCAGCGCGTCGAGGATCTCCTCGGCGGCCTCGCGCTCGTCGCGGCCCGGTTCCCGGGTGGTGATCTCCTCCTCGACGTACAGGTCAGTGGAGGTCTGGGGGGCAGGGACGGCCGAGGAGCGGGGCTGGAGCATCTGGCCCTTGCGAATCGCGTGCGAGTACTCGCCGTCGAGGAACACGAGCGCGGTCTCTCCGTGCTCGTCGACCGAGCCCAAATACGGCTGCACCATCACCGTCCGGCCGTCGGCGAGCAGCGCATCGGCATGGTCGCGGGCCGCGTCCTCCTCGCCGGCGCGGTAGCGCACGGTGTCCTGTGAGCCGGCCGAGACGGCCGGCTTGACGACCCATTCGGGCCCAGGCGGCTCCCAGTCGGCGCGCGGTTCGGTGAGGAACGTTGTGGCGATCGCGCGGGGAAGCTCGCCGAGATAGCGCTTGTCGGTGTTCCAGGCCACGACATCCGCCGGGTTGAGCAGACGCGGCACCGCTCGCGTCCAGGCGAGGAACCGCTCGCGTTGGGTGACGTAGTCCCAGGTCGAGCGGATGACGACGAGGTCGTACGCCGCCCAGTCGACCTCGGGGTCGTCCCACACGACCGGGGCGGCGTCGACGCCCCGCGCCCGGAGCGCGTCGAGCAGGAGTGGATCGTCCTCGGCGAGGACGGGCAGCTCCGAGCAGGTGACCAGGGCGATCGCCGGGCTCATGTGAGCGAGGGTAGCCGGATGCGGATCCCGCCCCGGGGGGTGGTACTCCTGCGTACCAGGGCGGCCGACCGGGTACTGTGAGCTCCGACATTTCCATGGCGCTCGAGCATCACAACGTGCTGATCGTCGGTGCCGGGCTGTCCGGCGTCGGCGCGGCCTGCCACCTGCGGCAGCAGTGCCCGCACAAGACGTTCGCGATCCTCGAGGCCCGCGAGACGATCGGCGGCACCTGGGATCTGTTCCGCTACCCCGGGATCCGCTCGGACTCGGACATGTTCACGCTCGGCTATTCGTTCGCGCCGTGGCAGGAGGCGGAGGCCATCGCCGACGGCCCGTCGATCCGGGCCTACGTGCGGGACACAGCGCGGCGCTACGACGTCGTGCGCACGATCCGCTTCCACCATCGCGTCGTCCGCGCGGACTGGAGCAGCGCGCAGGCGCGCTGGACGGTCGACGTCGAGCGCGGGGACACCGGCGAGCGGGTGCAGATGACCTGCGACTTCCTCTACGGCTGCACCGGCTACTACCGCTACGACGAGGGGTTCACGCCCCCGTTCGAGGGAGTCGAGCGGTTCGGTGGGACGATCGTCCATCCCCAGCATTGGCCCGAGGATCTCGATTACTCCGGCCGGCGGGTGCTCGTCATCGGCAGCGGCGCGACCGCGGTCACCCTCGTACCTGCGATGGCACCGAGCGCAGCTCACGTGACCATGCTCCAGCGCTCACCGAGTTACGTGCTCTCGATCCCCGGCCGGGATCCGCTTGCGACCCTGCTCCGCCGCCTGCTCCCCACGCGGGCGGTCTATCCGCTCGTGCGTTGGAAGAACGTGCTCCTGGCGATGCTCTTCTATCAGGCGAGCCGTCGCTTTCCGGACGCGATCAAGTCGCTGCTCCGCCGCGGCGTCGAACGCAGCCTGCCGGCGGACTACGAGATCAGCAAGCACTTCACGCCCCGCTATGACCCGTGGGATCAGCGTCCCTGCCTCGTGCCGGACGGCGACCTGTTCGAGGTGCTGAGCTCAGGCCGGGCCTCAATCGTCACCGACGCGATCGACAACTTCACCGAGGCGGGAGTCAGGCTCGCCTCGGGCACCGAGCTCGAGGCGGACATCATCGTCACCGCGACCGGCCTCAACCTCCTCCTGCTCGGGGGCCTCGAGATGTCGGTCGACGGCCGGTCGGTCGACCTCTCCGAGGCGGTCACCTATAAGGGCATGATGTTCAGCGGCGTGCCCAACGCGGCTCTCGCCCTCGGCTACACGAACGCTTCGTGGACCTTGAAGTGCGACCTCGTCAGCCACTACGTGTGCAGGCTGCTCAACCACATGGACGAGCACGACTACGCCGTCTGCACCCCGCGGGCGCCCGGCCCCGACGAGCCGCTGCTGCCGTTCCTCGACCTCCAGTCGGGCTACGTCCTGCGTTCGATCGACGAGTTGCCCAAGCAGGGGGCCCGCCCGCCCTGGCGGCTCTACCAGAACTACATCCGGGACGTGCAGCTGATGAAGCACGGCCCGCTCGAGGACGAGGCGATCAGCTTCGCCCCGCGCCCGGGCGCACGCGAGCCCGGTCTGCCCCTTGCCGCTTAGCCTCTGCGCAAGTGGGAGGTGATTTGCCCGGCGCGACCGGGGGTATCTACGTGTCGTGAGAACCCGCGATCACATGCGCGACATCACGCTCTCCAAGGAGCGTGGTTGAGCGCGTCGCCGCTCGCGGGCGGCTGGCCGGTCTGGCGCCAGCTGACGGGCACCGACCACTTCGGGCGCGGCGCGGCGGTCAAGTCGCGCGGCTCCAAGCAGCTCGAGCCGCGCACCGCCACCGCCGACCGCGTCGTCAAATCGGTTTGCCCGTACTGCGCGGTGGGATGCGCCCAGAACGTCTTCGTCAAGGATGACCGCGTGGTGCAGATCGAGGGCGATCCCGACGCCCCGCACAGCCGCGGCCGCCTGTGCCCGAAGGGTTCAGCGTCGCTCCAGCTCACCACCGGCTCATCGCGCGAGCAGCACGTCCTCTACCGGGCCCCGTTCGGCAGCGAGTGGCAACGCCTCGACCTCGAGACGGCGATCGACATGGTCGCGGACCGTGTCGTCGCCACCCGCGAGGAGGGGTGGGAATGGGAGAGCGGCGGCAAGCGGACGCGCCGTTGCATGACCCTCGCCGCACTCGGCGGCGCGACGCTCGACAACGAGGAGAACTACCTCATCAAGAAGCTGCTCACCGCCCTCGGGGTGATCCAGGTCGAGAACCAGGCGCGGGTCTGCCACAGCTCGACCGTCGTCGGACTCGGGACGTCGTTCGGACGTGGGGCATCGAGCACGCTGCCGGCCGATCTCCAGAACGCCGATCTCATCGTGCTCGAAGGCTCGAACATGGCTGAGGCCCACCCGGTCGCCTTCCAGTGGGTCGTCGAGGCGAAGGCACGCGGGGCGACGGTCATCCACATCGACCCGCACTACAGCCGGACCAGCGCGCTCGCCGATCTGTTCGTGCCGATCCGGGCGGGGACCGACATCGCCTTTCTCGGCGGGATCATCAACCACGTCCTCACCACGGAGTCGGACTTCCGCGAGTACGTCCTCGCGTACACGAACGCCCCGACGATCGTCTCCGAGGAGTTCCGGGACGCCGACGTTGACGGCGTGTTCTCCGGGTTCAATCCGGACGGTCCCGGCTACGACCCGTCGAGCTGGCAGTACGAAGGGGCATATGTCGCCGCCGCCGCCGGACAGCGCGACCAGGAGGGCAACCTCGCCGCTCTGGGCATCGAGGCTCAGGGCCAGCGCGCTCCCGAGGCGCAGGGTTCGCCACGGCTCGACCTGACCCTCGAGCATCCACGCTGCGTCTGGCAGATCCTCAAGCGCCACTACGCGTCCTACACGCCGGAGATGGTCGAGCGGGTGTGCGGGATCCCCCAGGACGTGTTCCTGCGCGTGTGCGAGCTGTTCGCGCGCAACTCCGGCCGCGAGCGCACGGCGGCGTTCGTCCACGGTGTCGGCTGGACGCAGCACACGATCGGCTCGCAGTACATCCGTGCCGCCTCGATCCTCCAGCTCCTGCTCGGCAACGTGGGCCGGCCGGGCGGCGGCGTGATGGCGATGCGCGGGCATGCGTCGATCCAGGGCTCGAGCGACATCCCGACGCTGTTCGACACGCTGCCCGGGTACATCCCGATGCCCCACGCCCACGCGCACGCGGACCTTGATTCGTTCATCACCGCCGACGCGCCCGACAAGGGCTTCTGGGGCAACATGCGCTCCTACATGGTCAGTCTGCTCAAGGCGTGGTGGGGCGAGGCCGCGACGGCAGAGAACGACTTCTGCTTCGACTACCTGCCGCGGCTCACCGGGAGCCACAGCACCTATGACACGGTCATGGAGCAGATCGCCGGACGCGTCAAGGGCTACATCCTGTTCGGCCAGAACCCCGCGGTCGGGTCGGCGAACAGCCGCATGCAGCGGCTCGGCATGTCGAAGCTCGACTGGCTCGTCGTGCGCGACTTCTCGCTGATCGAGAGCGCGACGTGGTGGAAGGACGGACCGGAGATCGAGTCGGGCGAGATGCGCACCGAGGACATCGGCACCGAGGTCTTCTTCTTCCCTGCCGCCGCCCATACCGAGAAGGACGGCACGTTCACGAACACACAGCGGATGATCCAGTGGCACCACAAGGCGCAGGAGCCGCAGGCCGACCAGCGCAGCGACCTCTGGTTCACGTACCACCTCGGCCACCGAATCCGCGAGCGGCTACGCGGTTCCGCAGACGAGCGCGACCGGCCGGTGCTCGACCTCACCTGGGAGTATCCGACCGACGGTGAGCACGACGAGCCGAGCGCCAAGGCGGTTCTCGCCGAGATCAGCGGCTCGAATGCGGAGGGCAAGATGCTCTCCGGCTACACCGATCTGCGGCCGGACGGCTCGACCGCGTCGGGGTGCTGGATCTACTGCGGTGCGTACGCCGACGGCGTCAACCAGACAGCGCGGCGGCCGGCGAGCACGAAGAACTGGACCGGCGGCGAGTGGGCGTGGGCATGGCCGATGAACCGGCGCATCCTCTACAACCGGGCCTCGGCCGACCCCGAGGGCCGGCCGTGGAGCGAGCGCAAGGCGCTCGTCTGGTGGGACCCCGAGGCCAAGCGGTGGACCGGGCACGACGTCCCCGACTTCGAGGCGACCAAGCCACCTGACTATGTCCCGCCCGAGGACGCCACCGGCCCCGACGCCCTCGCCGGCGATGACCCGTTCATCATGCAGGCCGACGGTCGCGGCTGGCTCTACGCGCCGGCCGGGGTGGGCGACGGCCCGCTGCCCACACACTACGAGCCGCAGGATTCGCCGATGGCGAACCTCCTCCATCGCCAGCACCGCAACCCGGCGCGAAAGGTCTACGAGCACGAGAACAACCGCTATCACCCCGACCCGGGCGATTCCGGCGCCGACGTGTTCCCGTTCGTCGTCACGACCTATCGCCTGACCGAGCACTTCACCGCGGGTGGCATGAGTCGCTGGACCCCGTACCTCGCCGAGCTACAGCCGGAGTTCTTCGTCGAGGTCTCGCCGGAGCTCGCCGCCGAACGCGGGCTCGAGCACGCCGGCTGGGCGACGATGGTCAGCGCCCGCGGCGTCGTCGAGGCGCGCGTCATGGTCACCGACCGGATGACCCCGTTGCACCTCGACGACCGCGTCATCCACCAGATCGGCGTGCCGTACCACTGGGGCCCGAACGGCTATGCCCGCGGCGATTCGCTCAACGAGCTCTCCTCGATGGCGCTGGACCCGAGCTCGCACATCCAGGAGGTCAAGGCACTGACCGTGGACATCCGCCCCGGCCGCCGTCCGCGCGGCGCCGAGCGCCCTGCGCTCGCCGCCAAGTACCGCCGCCGCGCCGGCATCACCGCCGAGACGGGGATGGCGCCGTGAGCCCGCACGTGCCGGGTGCGGCGACTGACGGCGCGGGCGACGGGCCGATCACCGTCCTGCTCGGCGGCGGCGACCCCGCGTCGAGCGCCGGCTGGTCCGAGCACCCACCACGGATGGGCTTCTTCACCGACACCTCGATCTGCATCGGCTGCAAGGCCTGCGAGGTCGCGTGCAAGGAGTGGAACCAGGTGCCCGAGGACGGCCTCAACTGGACCGGACACTCGCACGACAACTCCGGCGGCCTCAGCGCCGATACCTGGCGCCACGTCGCGTTCGTCGAGCAGCGCGCGCCGGTCGGCGGTCACGAGCCGAACTTCCAGCGCGAGGGGGAGGGTTTCCGCTGGCTGATGGCCTCGGACGTCTGCAAGCACTGCACCCACGCCGCTTGCCTCGACGTCTGTCCAACGGGGGCGATCTTCCGCACCGAGTTCGGCACCGTCGTCGTGCAGGAGGACATCTGCAACGGCTGCGGCTACTGCGTGCCGGCCTGTCCCTACGGCGTGCTCGACAAGCGTGAGGACGACGGGCGCATCTTCAAGTGCACGCTCTGCTACGACCGTCTCGGCGTCGGGCAGGAGCCGGCCTGCGCGAAGGCGTGTCCGACGGAGTCGATCCAGTTCGGCGAGCTCGACGAGCTGCGCAAGCGGGCCGCCGGGCGCGTCGAGGCGCTCCACGAGGCCGGCGTGGGCGAGGCGCGGCTCTACGGCCACGACCCCGACGACGGCGTCGGTGGCGACGGCGCCTTCTTCCTGCTGCTCGACGAGCCCGAGGTGTACGGACTGCCGCCCGACCCGGTGGTGACGACCCGGGATCTTCGCTCGATGTGGCGCCACGTCGCCGTGGCCGGCGGCGCGATGCTCGCGGCGGCGACCGGCGCGTTCATCGGAGCGCGGCGATGAGCCCCTCCGAGGTTCGCCGCGAGGGCCTCTCCGGCGGCCGGCCCGGCCGCGAGGCGCGGATGTGGTCCCACGACGGCGCCATGCGCCGTGAGCGGCCCGTCGAGCATGCCGGTGGCTCCTATTACGGCAACCCGATCATCAATCCGCCGACCTGGGCGGAGCTCGACATCGCCGGCTACCTGTTCGCGGGTGGCCTCGCCGGCGCCTCGTCGATGCTTGCCGCGGGCGGGGATCTCACCAGGCGCCCGACCCTCGCCCGGCGCTCGAAGCTGTGCGCGAGTGCGGCGATCGGCGTGTCGCTCGTCGCCCTCGTCCACGACCTTGGGCGTCCGGAGCGGTTCCTCAACATGCTGCGCGTGTTCAAGCCGACCTCGCCGATGAGCGTCGGCGTATGGATCCTCGGGGCCTACGTCCCGCTCAACGCCGCGAGCACCGCGGGCGACCTCACCGGCATCGCCCCCCGGCTCGGGCGCGCGGCCGGGGTCGGCGCGGGCGCGCTCGGCGCCGCCGTCGCCTCCTACACCGCCGCGCTCATCTGCGACACCGCGGTCCCGGCCTGGCACGAGGCGTACCGGGAGATGCCGTTCGTGTTCGTCGGCTCGGCGTCGAGCGCCGGGGCCGGCTTCGCGCTCGCCGTCAGCCCGCTCGGCGAGAACGCCCCGGCCCGAAGGCTCGGCGTCGTCGGGGCGCTCACCGAGTACACGGCGGTGCAGTTGCTCAAGCGGCGTCTCGGTCCGGTCCACGAGGCGGCCACCACCGGCACGGCCGGGCGCCGCCTGCGCGCCGCCGAACTGCTCACCGCAGCCGGCGCCGTCGGCGCGGCCACGATCGCGCGACGCAGCCGGCTCGGCGCGATCGCCACCGGCGTGACTCTGCTCGCCGGCTCCGCCTTCTCTCGCTTCGGCCTGTTCGCCGCCGGGATGGCCAGCGCGCGTGATCCGAAGTACACGGTCGAGCTCCAGCGCGCACGGCTGGCGCAGCGCGGGGTCAGCGCGGGCGGCGGTTGACGAGGTCGATCTCGCCCGGCCCGACCTCGTGGCCGGCGGCGCAGCGCACCTCGACGCCGACGCGCGCCCCGCACTCGCGGTGGCGCAGCTCGACGGGGCCATCGTCGGAGTCGATCCAGCGATCGCCCCAGCGCATCAGCGCCACGAGCACCGGGAAGAACTCGGCGCCCTTGTCGGTGAGCCGGTAGCGCTGGCGCGTGCGCTGGCCGGGCTCCCGGTAGTCCTCGCGGGCGAGCAGGCCCTCGTCGACGAGCTCCCGCAGCCGGGCGGCGGCGACCGGCTCACTGATTCGCGCCCGGGCGGTGAACTCGTCGAAGCGGGTCGCGCCGTAGAACGCCTCGCGGAGGATGAGGAACGCCGAGCGCGTGCTGAGCACGTCGAGCGAGCGTGCGACCGTGCAGCGGTCGGCCGTCCAGCCGTCCCTCGGGTCGAGCACTCCGGTCATGTGGATCGCGGTGTCCATAAGGCCTGATCATAGCTGACTTCACTCCCAATTAGCCAGCCTGCTATCGTGCCTGACTATGCCCGCTCTAAGCCAGCCTTCCAGCACTCCGGCCGCACGCACGGCGAACGGCCCCGGCCGCGCCTCGCCCCGCGTCGTGCTCCTCATCGTGTGCGCGGGCGTCGTCCTCGCCAGCCTCGACCTGTTCATCGTCAACGTCGCCCTGCCCCAGATCGCGCGGGACTTCCATGCCCGAGGTCTCGGGGATCTCTCCTGGGTGCTCAACGCCTACGCGATCGTCTATGCGGCGCTGCTCGTCCTCTTCGGCCGGCTCGCCGACCGCTACCGGCGCGATCGCGGTTTCCTGCTCGGCGTCGCCGTGTTCGTCGCTGCCTCGGCGGCGTGCGGCGCCGCGACGAGCGTGGCCATGCTCGTCGTCTTCCGGATCATCCAGGCCGCCGGCGCAGCGCTGCTCACCCCGACGTCGCTCGGGCTGATCCTCGCCACCCAGGCACCGGAGCGCCGCCAGGGCGCCGTCCGCGCATGGACGGCGGTCGGGGGGTTCGCCGCCGCGCTCGGCCCGGTTGTCGGCGGCCTGCTCGTCGCCGCGAGCTGGCGCTGGGTGTTCCTCGTCAACGTGCCGATCGGCATCGCCGCGCTCGCCGTCGGCTGGCGGCGGCTGCCCGCCATCCCCGGCCATCCCGGGCAGCGACCGGACGCGCTCAGCGCCGGCCTCATCACCGTCGGGGTCGGCGCGTTGACCCTCGGGCTGGTCAACGGCAGCAGCTGGGGCTGGTCCTCGCCGCGCACGGTCGGCGCGCTGGGCGCATCCGCGGTTGCCCTTGGCCTGTTTGCGCTGCGCACCGTCCGCAGCGCCAACCCGCTCGTCGACCGCGCGCTGTTCCGGGTGCGTCCGTTCACCGGCGCCTCGGTCGTCGCCCTGTTCTTCTCAGCCGCGTTCGGCGCGATGCTCCTCTCCCGGGTGCTGTGGGCGCAGGACGTGTGGCACTGGTCGGCACTGCGCACTGGCCTGTCGATCGCCCCGGGGCCGCTGATGGTCCCGCTGTTCGGCTTCCTCGTCGCCGGGCGGCTGATCCCCCGCATCGGCGCGGGCCAGGTGATCGCGATCGGCGCCACGGTGTTCGCCGCCGGCTCGACATGGTGGGCATTCGCCGCAGGCCTGCGACCCGACTATGTCTCCGAGATGCTCGGCGGCATGATCCTCACCGGCATCGGCGTCGGGCTCACCCTGCCGACGTTCATGGCCGCCGGCGCATCGTCACTGCCACCGACCTCGTTCGCGACCGGCTCGGCGGTGATCAACATGCTCCGCCAGGTCGGGCTGGCGCTCGGGGTCGCGGTGTTCATCGCAGTGCTCGGCACGCCGGGCTCGCCGCTCGAGGTGATCGACGCCTACCGGCGCTCATCGCTCGTGATCGCGGCGCTCTCGCTGGCCGCCGGCGCGGCGGGCATCGTCATGCTCCGGGCGCGGGCGGCGGCGGCCCCAGCCTCCGTCGTTGCCCCTGCCGCGAGCGCGACCCCGAGCGCCGCCGGCGCCTCCCCGAGCCCTTCCGCCTGACCGCGGCCACGCCGTAGCCTGTCGCGATGACCTCCGTCGCCCTCGTCGCCTGGCCGTATGACGCGGGGCTCGCCGAGGTCGGGATGGGCCTCGGCGCGAGCACGTTGCTCGCCGACGAGGCGCTCCACCGACTTCTGAGCGCCCGCGTGGACCGAGTGACGGTCGAGACGGTACCGCCGATCGATCCGGGGCTGCCGGAGATCGCGCGTATCTTCGAGCTCGATCGCCGCCTCGCCCGCCACGTCGCGCGGGCCCGTGCCGGGGGTGCGTTCCCGCTCGTGCTGGCCGGTAACTGCGTCAGCGCGCTGGGCACGACCGCGGGCGTGAATGACGGCAAGCCGCTCGGCGTCGTCTGGCTCGACGCGCACGCCGACCTCGACACTCCGGAGGACAACCTGTCCGGATTCACCGACGTGATGGCGCTGTCGATTCTCACCGGCACCGCGTGGCATGCGCTGCGGGCGACGATCCCCGGCTTCGCCACGATCGGCGAGCGCGACGTCGTGATGGCCGGCGTGCGCGACCTCGAGCCCTACCAGCGCGATCGCCTCGCCGCCGCTGAGATCGCCGTCGTCCCTGGCCGGATCGAGCTGGACGCGCTGAGAGCACGCCTCGACGAGCTCGCCGGCCGCGTGCGCCGCGTCTATCTGCACGTCGATCTCGACGTGCTCGACAGCTCGATCGGGCGAGCGAACCGCTACGCCGCCGAGGGCGGGCCGGACCTCGACACCGTCCTGACGGTGGTCCGGGAGACGTTCGCGCGCTTCACCGTCGCATCCGCCGCGCTCACGGCCTACGACCCGCGGGTCGACGCAGGCCACGCGATCCTGGCTGCGGCCCGGAGGATCGCCGCTCAGATCGCCGAGGGCGCCGGTTAGCGGAGCGGTCGCAACACGCCGGCCGCGCTGCCGCCGCGCCGCACCGGCTCGCCCGCCGCGAGGTAGCGGTCGTGGCCGAGCACCTCGAGCCCGGTCGCGACGCCGATCGTCGGCGCGATGATGATCGACGGATCGAGCGGGGAGGTGTCGCTGATGGCGAACTTCTGCCCGAGCGCCTCGAGCCCGGGCGTCGACGGCAGCGACAGGAAGTCGGGCTCGGCGGTGCTCGTCGAGGAGTTGCGCTGCGACGCGCGCGGGTACGCGATCGCGTCCGGCAGCGACATCCCGCGGTCGATCCGATTCATGAGGATCTCCAGGACGGTCGTGATGATCGTCGCGCCGCCTGCGGCACCGACCGCCATGTACGGCCGTCCATGACGCAGGACGATCGTCGGGGACATGCTCGAGCGCGGCCGCTTGCCGCCCGCCGGGAGGTTCGGGTCCGGCACACCGGGCTGGATCGGCGTGAAGTCGAAGTCGGTGAGCTCGTTGTTGAGCAGGAAGCCACGGCCGGGGACGACGATCCCGGCGCCGCCGAGCTCCTCGATCGTGTTCGTATACGAGACGACGTCGCCGTAGCGGTCGGCGACGACGAAGTGGTTGGTGCTCGCGCCGTCGTGGGGCAGGGCGGCGGTCGTCGGCTGGGTCGGGGTGCAGCCGCCCGCACCGGCGAACGGGTTGCCGGGGGCAACCGGACTGGTGAGTGCATGCCCGGGGTTGATGAGGCAGGCGCGCTGACGACCGAAGCCGCGTGACAGTAGGCCCGCGAGCGGCACGTTGACGAACGCCGGGTCGCCGACGTAGCGGTTGCGGTCGGCGAACCCAAGCCGCGTCGCCTCGAGGTAGTGGTGCCACTGCTGAACGGCAGACTCACGCGCGAGGTCGAAGTTGCGCAGGATGTTGAGCGATTCGCCCACTGTCGAGCCGCCACTCGAGGACGGCGGCATCGAGTACACGTCGTAGCCGCGGTAGTTGACGTGCGTCGGGGTCCGGAAGATCGCCTGGTAGGCGGCGAGGTCCGAGCGCTGCATGAGCCCGGTGATCGGGCTGAGCGTCGCGCCTGGCGTGAGCGGCAGATGGTGGACGGTGTCGACGATGTCCTGCCCGATCGTGCCGCCGTAGAAGGCGCCGACGCCGCGGCGGCCGATCAGCTCATAGGTGCGCGCGAGGTCGGGGTCGCGCAGGCGGTAGCCGACGGGCGGCAATTGCCCGCCGGGCAGGAACAGCGCGCTGGTCGAGCTGAACTGATCGAAGCGGAAGGCGTTCTCCCGCGTCTCCTCGCGCAGCGTGTCGGTGACCGGGAAGCCGCGCCGGGCGACCCGTTCGGCGGGCCGGAGGTCCTGGGCGAGGCTGAACCGGCCCCAGCGGTTCAGCGCACGCTGCCACGTCATGAGCGTGCCCGGAACGCCGACCGACAGGCCGCTCGTCACCGCGGTCGGGAACGAGTACGGCTGGCCGGTGGCGGGATTGATGAACAGGTTCTGGGTCGCCGATGCAGGCGCGGTCTCACGGCCGTCGATCGTGTAGACGCGGTGGGTGCGCGCGTCGTAGTAGACGAAATAGCCACCGCCGCCGATTCCGGCTACGTACGGATCGGTGACGCCGAGGGTCGAGGCGACCGCGACCGCGGCGTCGGCGGCCGTCCCACCCCGTCGCAGGACGGCGAGACCCGCCTGCGTGGCCTGCGTCGTGTCGGACACGACCGCGCCACCGGCTCCGATCGCCACCGGTCGCTTCGGCGCCGCGCTCGCTGCCGGCCGAGGCGCGGCGGCAGCAGCAGCAGCAGCAGGAAGGACCAGGGTAAGCCCGAGGGCAGCGAGGACAAGCCGGATTCGTCTCATGGCGGATCCCCTAACCACTTGCTCAATCACCAAACCCCGGGATGTCGGCATGGCGACCGCTCGCGTCGGATTCGCTTGGTAGCGTGGCCGCGTGGGCACAGCGAAGAACGGCCGGACGGCCACGGGTGGCATCGTCCTCCTCACGCTGGCCGCGGGTCAGTTCCTGATGACGCTCGACAGTTCGGTGATGAACGTGTCGATCGCGACGGTGGCCAAGGATGTCGGCACGACGGTCACCGGCATCCAGACCGCGATCACCTTCTACACGCTCGTCATGGCCTGCCTGATGATCACCGGCGGCAAGATCGGCGAGAACATCGGGCACAAGCGGGCCTTCGCCATCGGCTGCATCATCTACGGCTGCGGATCATTCACGACGGCGATCGCGCCGAGCCTCCCGGTCTTGATGTTCGGCTGGTCGTTCCTCGAGGGGGTCGGCGCCGCGCTCATCCTGCCGGCGATCGTCTCGCTCGTCGCCTCCAACTTCGACGCGTCCGGCCGCCCGCGCGCCTACGGGCTCGTCGCGGCCGCCGGCGCGATCGCCGTCGCTGCCGGGCCCCTCATCGGCGGCCTGTTCACGACCTACCTCTCGTGGCGCTGGGTGTTCGTGGGCGAGGTCCTCATCGTGGCCGTCATCCTCATCCTCACCCGCCGGCTGGCCTCCCCGCAGGCGGCGAAGGAGCACGCGCGGCTCGACCTCGGCGGGACGGCACTGTCCGCGCTCGGCCTCGGCTTGATCGTGTTCGGCATCCTGAAGTCCGGGACGTGGGGCCTGATCCAGCCGAAGCCTGACGCGCCGCAATGGCTCGGCCTCTCGCCGGCGATCTGGCTCATCCTTGGCGGTGGCGTCGTTCTCGTACTGTTCATCGTCTGGGAGAACCATCGCCTGCACCGCGGAGCGGAGCCGCTGGTCAACCCGCGGATGTTCGCCAACGTGACCCTTCGCGGCGGCCTGACGTCATTCTTCTTCCAGTACCTCCTCCAGGCCGGACTGTTCTTCACCATCCCGCTGTTTCTCTCGGTCTCACTCGGACTGTCGGCGATCGCGACCGGTGTGCGACTCCTCCCCCTGTCGATCACCCTGCTGCTCGCGGCCGTCGGAATCCCCAAGGCGTTTCCGACGGTCTCGCCACGCCGGATCGTCCGGCTGGGCTTCTTGGCGCTCTTCGCCGGCACGGTCGTCATGGTCGCGGCGCTCGATGCCGGCGCCGGGCCGGAGATCGTCACGTGGCCGATGCTGCTGGCCGGCCTCGGGATCGGGGCGCTCGCCTCCCAGCTCGGCAGCGTGACCGTCTCGTCGGTTCCTGACGAGGAAACGGGCGAGGTCGGCGGCCTTCAGAACACGCTGACGAACCTCGGCGCCTCGATCGGCACCGCGGTCGCGGGCGCGGTGCTCATCGCTGTCCTCACCTCGTCCTTCCTCACCGGCATCGAACAGAACAAGGCCGTGCCGGCGAGCATCACCGCCCAGGCCCAGACGGAGCTGGCCAGCGGCATCCCGTTCGTCTCCGACGCCGACCTCAAGAAGGCCCTCGACAGCAAGGGGGTCGCGCCAGAGCAGGCGAACGCGATCGTCGACGAAAACGCCAAGGCGCGGCTCGTCGGCCTGCGCGCGGCGCTGAGCGTGCTCGCCGTGATCGCGCTCGTCGCGCTGATGTTCACCTTCCGAATACCGGCCCGACAGCCCGGCTCGGAGCCGGACGAACCAGCGATCGAATCCGGTTAGTCGGCCGGCTCGCGCCCAACAGGGGCACGAGTCAGTTCGGTCGCTCTGCCCACCAGAGGAACCACTTGTACGCGGATCCCGAACCGTCCGGACGACGTCCCCGGTCACGGCACGGACGCCGTAACCAGGCGATGGCGAGACCCGGACTCGAACCGTCCGGACGACGTCCCCGGTCACGGCACGGACGCCGTAACCAGGCGATGGCGAGACCCGGACTCGAACCGGGGACACCACGATTTTCAGTCGTGCCGCCCTGCGTGTGTAAGAATGTAAGAACCCCATTTGCAGGGAATTCTTGGCTTTCTGCGTCGGAGCGCTCGTCCGGATTTTTCTGCACTTTGCGTCCATTTCCCGGGCGAAAAGGCAGATGGCGGGGGTCGTTTGCCTTTTCACCGCTCGCGGCGGTACGTGCCGTCAGGGTTCCAGAGCGGTCTCGTCCTGACGAAGACCGGCGCGTGCGAAGGGCGGGTCGCGGGCGTGGCGGTGGTGCGAAGCGGCCCGGTAGCTTGCGTCGTCGTGAGCGGCGGAAATCGGACCGTGCTGGAGCGGCGTGTGGTGCGGGCGGCGGAGGCGGCACTCGCTGAGCGGAAGTTTGTGACTGCGGTCGACGTGCTGGTCGGCGTGGGTTGGCTGCAGCCCGCGAAGGTTGATGAGTGGCGGCAGGGCCGGGTGGACTACCTCGAGCTGGCCGTGATCGCAAGCCTCGGGAAGATCTCGACCGCGATGCGCTGCTTTCGGGCGTGGGCACGCGCACAGGGTCTGAAGCCAAGCGAGACGGCGTATGTCGCGCGCACCCGCGACCGCCGGCCACTGCGTTTCTCGGACCGGCGATCCCGAGATCGAGCGGGCATACCGAACGCACTGGATCTCGCCCGAGCTGTCCGAGCGCAAACGGTCGCGACTGGCCGAGCGCCAGAGCCGTCCGCCGGTCCTTGTGGTGATCTCGCCGGTGAACGACTTCACGTGCTCAGCGTGCGGGTCGCTCCGCGAGGGGCTGTTGATGATGGAAGACGCTGGGCCCGTCTGTCTGGGCTGCGCCGACATGGACCATCTCGCGTTCCTCCCGTCCGGCGACGCGGCGCTGACCCGACGGGCGAAGGCCAACAGCGGCCTGTCTGCGGTGGTGGTGCGGTTCAGCCGGGCCCGTAAGTGCTACGAGCGACAGGGGATCCTGATCGAGGAGGCCGCGCTCGTCCGGGCCGAGGCGGAGTGCCTGGCTGCGCTCGCGCCGGCGTGAGGGCGACGCGCTCAGGCGCGCGGATCAGGACCTCGAGCTGCAGGCGCGGATCGCGGCCGAGATCGCCCGCCTGTTCCCAGGCTGCCCGGTGGAGCGGGCGCAGGCGATCGCCCGTCACGCGTCGGTGCGCGGCTCGGGCCGGGTTGGGCGCTCGGCCGCTGGTCGCGCGCTGGATCACGACGCGCTCGAGCTGGCAGTCGCGGCGGCCGTCCGCCACCAGGACACCCGCTACGACACGCTGCTGATGTCAGGCGTCGAGCGGCGTGAGGCTCGGGCTGAGGTTCGCTCGCAGGTGGCGGCGGTGCTCGACGAATGGCGGCGCTCGTAAGCGGGCTCACGACGGACGCCGATCTGCGATGGGCCCGAACCGGACAGTCATTGGCGCCGAACGGCAGCGGCGCAGGTCGCACGGCGCTCCCCGCTGGGCTACGCCTGGAGCCGCCATCTCGGCGACGTGACGGCCCTGAGGACGAAGCAGCCACGACGGTTCATATAGGCGGGAACTCCTCAGGGCACCGTGCGTCCGGTCGGGCCCGTGCGCCTCGGCGCGCTGCAAATTTGCTGAGAGTCAGCGAACTCCACGCTGGCCATGCTGCACGCTTGCCGCGCAACCCAGGGCCGTGCGAACCGGGCCAGCCGGCCACTTCCCTGATCCCTCGCTACTCTGCGACTGCTCGCGGACGATCGCTCGCGTGGCCAAGCGCTCGTCCGACGCCGGCAGGCGGCGTGATCCAGACGTCGCCAAAGCAGAAGCCGGCCGCGAGCCGGCGCAGCGACGGATGCGATCGTGAGCTCGGATTCCCGCCGGCCCGCAAATCCAGCCACGCGGCTGGGGGCGGCAGCGCTGCTGCCTGACGCCTATTGCAGCGACGGCGCCGTCGTGGCTCCTTCGGTCGATGAGGGGAAGTCTGAGCCAGACTGCCGCAGAGGCGACGAAGCGGACGCGCTCGCCGATTGCTCCCGGGAGCGTCCGCCTGCCCGGCGGCGGCTAGCACCGCGCCGCCGCGGAGTTGCGCTCGGTTCCCAGATCCGCCGACTCGGGGCACAATTCGGAGTTACGCTGCTGGAGCGCAACAGTCGCAACGTGCGCCTCGCCGACGCTGGTGATGGGATCAGCTACGAAGGGTGCGAGGCAGCCCGAAGCGGCCGAGAACGCTGCTGTCGACAAAGTGGGTAATCGCAGAGATGCGGTCGTCCGCGAGAGTCAGCACGAGCACTCCGACGGCCTGCGCGATCGGTGTTTGCGAGTCGGTGCGATAGCAGCCGAATGCTGGCTGGCCGTTGGCTCGGGTTGGGATCAGCTTGTGGCGGCGCCCGCCCCGCCAATTTAGGTATTCGTAGATCGCCGAGCGGCCCTGGTATTCGAGCGGGGGCGGCGGCATCGTGAACCACGCGTCTTCGGTGAGTAGCGCGACGACGCCGTCGATGTCGTCGGCCATCCAGGCATCGGCGAAACGGCGAACGAGCTCGTGTTCTGTCGGTGAGTTGGGCTCTGGCGCTCGGCCCCGGTCTGACGCGGGAAATAGGCGTTCGGTCGTTACCCGCGCGCGCCTGAGGGCGCTTTTGACCGAGTCCTCGCTTGTCTCGAGCGTGTCGGCTACCTCGGCGGCGTGAAAGCCGAGGACGTCGCGGAGAAGCAGGACGGCACGTTGGCGTGGTGGGAGATGCTGCAGGGCTGCGACGAACGCGAGCTCGACGGTCTCCCGGGTCTGGTATCGAGCATCTGGACCCGGCGCCGTATCGATGATCCCCTCGAGCAGGGCGTCGGGGTAGGGCTGGAGCCACGTCACCTCGCCGAGCCTCGTCGGCTCCGGCGGGGCGAATGTCGGCTCGGGTGCCGGCGGCGACCGGCGGCCGAGCGCGCGCAGGGCATCGAGACATCGATTGGTGGCGATCCGGTAGAGCCACGCGCGCAGCGATGCCGTGCCCTCATAACCCGACAGACCGCGCCAGGCGCTCAGCAACGTCTCCTGGAGCGCGTCCTCAGCGTCTGGCATCGAGCCGAGGATCCGATAGCAGTGGAACTGGAGCTCCCGCCGGTAGGGGTCGATGAGCTCGCGGAATGCCTCCTGCTCGCCTTGTGCAGCGCGCGTCAGCAGCGATTGGCCCATCTTCCGATCCTCGCATCTCGACTCCGATTTCGCCGGCATTAACAGCTATGACGTCGCGCGCGCCGAGAAAGGGTCGCCCCGGCGACCGCGCAACAGGCACTGACCCTTCTTCGGCCCCGCCGGCGTCTCAATACGCGGACGGCAAACCCCCCGACACCAGGAGGACCGGAATGACCGCGTACGCAATCGGGTCGGCGCAGGAGCACCTGGCCGTTCGGCTCGAGCTGCTTGATGCCGAACAGGGCCTGACTCGCTAGAGGAGGCTCAAAATGCTGCACCCCGCTCTCGCTCGAGCGCTCGCCAGCGCTCACATCGATGACCTACATCGCGCGGCCGGCCGCCGGCACACGATCCGTCTCGCCGATCGCGCCGCGCACGAGCCACGCGTGGCGGCCACTCCAACCGCCATACAGCGATCCGCCTCCGAGTCAGCGACGTGGACTTCGTGCGCCCCGGCCGCGGGAATGACGCCAACCGAGACTGCTCAAGCAGCCCCATGGCCAGGCCAATCCGTCGTCGACGTCCCCTCAGGGCCGCGAGCCGGAATCGATCTGGCATCGAGATCGTCATGAATCCTTGCCGATGCTCAGGCTGACCACGAGGATCGGCGGGTCCGACAGCACTCCTGCGACCGCCTTCGCCGGCCCGCGACGCTGCCGCTTTCGGACGTGCGACGCGAGGTCGCACGTATTGAGTGAACTACCGAACTGGAGGTTCAACCCCGATGTGATGTTGAGCTGGTAGTTCCAGGTCCGTGCTCGATGGCCTGTCCCCACCTCGACGTGCGCTGTCCGGCTCTTGGTCGGCGGGGTGCGAAGCTCGAGGGAAAGCCCAAGTGGCGGCCCGTTCCATCCGGGCGGTCGCGGGCGAGGGGAAGACCGGACGGGTGAATTGCTTGAACCCTCGTTGATGCCTCGTCAAGCGGAGCCTCGCAAGGTGGAATGTTGGAGCGGGGTTGAAGGACTAGCCGTGGTAGAGCGGCAGGCGCCGGCTGGGCAGTCCGCCCGGTCCGGGATGAGCACCGCCGTCCTCGGGGTATAGAGGGCGCCCACCCCGGTCGCTGCTCGTGCGTGCGGAACGCGGTAACCCCGTCTGGGTCCGGCCGTCTTGGCCGGTAAGCCGACCGTGAGGAGGGCCCAACTCCCCGGCGGGAACAGGATGGCCGAGAAGCGAATGCCGGTGGCCGAAAGGCGACGGGAAACCGCGAGAGCAGGACCAGCCTTCCAACTGGCCATCGCGGATAACCGGCCGGATACAGATCCTGGTGGTCTGGCCCGAAAGGGCGCTGACGCGGCCAGGTGAGCCTGTGAGGAGAAAGATGACCGACGCCCCAGAACCCGAGGACAAGTTGGACGCCGCGACGAACATCGTGGTGAACGGACCAGAGGACGCGCCCTTTGACTGGCACGCCATCGATTGGCGCCGGGTTGAGGATGACGTACGGCGGCTGCGGCAGCGGATCTTCACGGCGTCGAAGGCGGGGGACCTCGCACGGGTCCGCTGTCTGCAGAAGTTGATGCTGCGGTCACGCGCGAACACGCTTTTGAGCGTGCGGCGGGTGACCGAGCACAACGCCGGTCGTCTGACGGCGGGTGTGGACGGCGAGGTGGCGCTCACCCCGGAGGCCAAAGCAAGACTGGCCGACAGGGTGCCCCAGAACGCCGAACCGTTCAAGGCCATGCCGGTCAGACGGGTGTACATCCCCAAGCCAGGGAGCCGAAAGCGCCGACCACTAGGAATTCCCGTGATCTTCGACCGGTGCCACCAGGCACGGGTCGTCAACGCGTTGGAACCCGAATGGGAGGCACAGTTCGAGCCGAGGTCCTACGGATTCCGGCCCGGGCGCGGTTGCCATGACGCGATCCAGGCGATCTACGAGGTCGTCAAGGGCAAGAGCCCGAAGCGGCAGTGGGTCCTGGACGCAGATTTGGCCGGGGCGTTCGACCGCATCGCCCACGACCACATACTGACCATGCTCGGGACGTTCCCCGCCAGGGGGATGATCCGGCAATGGTTGAAGGCAGGCGTGGTCGAGCAGGGACGGCTGCATCGCACCGAGGAGGGAACCCCCCAAGGCGGTGTGGTCAGCCCTGTGCTGTTGAACGTCGCTCTGCACGGGATGGAGCAGGCCGCTGGGGTCCGATACCACACGACCGGCGTCGGTGCCGGGAGGGTGGCGATGGGCTCCCCGACTGTGATCAGGTACGCCGATCTATGCGGATCTCCGCATAGATCGGCTTATGCCGACGACATCCTGCTCGGTTTCACCGGACCGAAGGCCGAGGCCGAGGAGATCAAACGTCGCCTCGCCCAGTTCCTGCGCGATGACCTCAAGCTGGAGCTGTCCGAGACCAAGACGCTGATCACCCACGCCCGCACCAGCGCGGCGCGGTTCCTCGGCTACGAGATCATCACCCAGTACGACAACCGCAAGCAGGCCGTCGGCCGCAGGTCGGTCAACGGTCAGATCCGGCTGCGCGTGCCGGTGGATGTGATCAAGGCCAAGTGCTCCCGATACACGCACGGCGGCAAGCCCGCCTCCCGATCCGAGTTGATGAACGAGCCGGACCACACGATCATCAACTGCTTCGGAGCGGAGTACCGGGGGATCGTCCAGTACTACCTACTCGCCGGCGATGTCTACCGACTCGACCGGCTGCACTGGGTGATGCAGACCTCGCTGCTCAAGACGCTCGCCGGCAAGTACGGCTCGACGGTCACGACCATGGCCCGCAGGTATAAGGCCACGATCGAGACGCCGCACGGGCCACACAAGTGCCTGCAAGTCAGCGTTGAGCGCGGCAAGAGACGCAAACGACTGGTCGCAACGTTCGGTGGTATCCCGCTCAGACGGCAGAAGCACGCGGCCCTCAAAGACCGCGCGCCCGTCCCGGCCGCCGCCCCTGGCAAAGAGCTGATCGATCGGCTCCGCGCTGGGCGGTGCGAGATCTGCGGAGACGCGGACCAGGTGCAAGTTCACCAGATCCGCAAGCTCTCAGACCTCGACAAACCCGGGCAGCCAGACCAACCCGAATGGGCCAGGATCATGGCCAAGCGGCGACGCAAGACTCTCGTGGTCTGCGCCGCCTGCCACGCCACGATCCACCCCGGGAGGCCAACCGCGTCAATCACGGAATAGTCGCTGGAGAGCCCGGTGATCAGAAATGGTCACGCCGGGTTCGGGAGGGCGGCGTCGGAGAAGGACCCGCACGGACACCTCGCCGACGTCGGACCTCGACCCGCCACCGACCGAACCACGGCAAAGCCCTCACCGAACGCCAAGCCGAGCAGCCCCCGGCCGCGGTCGCGATCTCCTGGACCGCGCAGAAACGACTGCACCGCACCTGGGCACGCCTCGAGCAACGCGGGAAGCGTCGCACGATCATCGCGGTCGCCGCGGCCCGCGAGCTCGCCGGATTCTGCTGGGCGATCACCCAAATCGAGTGAGCCGACTCGATCACAGCCGAACATTCCGTCGGCTGGGTCGGTGGCGGCCCGGCACGCGCGGGGAATCCGCGATACGCCTATGAGCAACCCGCCCCCTCCGGGGGCCGGCCACGCCCGTTTCTAGACAGCGGCACCCCACGACGAACCATGGTCCTGCGGCACCGGAGCCAACCCGGAACCCGCGAATATCAGTCTGACCGCGCGTCGCGCACAGCAAGCCGGACCGCCACCCACCCAGCCGATCACAACCCCGAACAGCCAACGCAAATGCGAAAAATCAACGACCCCCACTTGACAACGCGCTCGCCATATCAGGCGTGGCGCTGCGTCCGGCGCCCCTCTGCCCTGCTGGCCGCGCCTTGCACGTCTGAGCGGCATGGCAAGCCGACACCTGCTTCCGAAATGTGCGGGTTTCCGGATCGGCGCGGTGAAGCTGGTGGCACCTTCCCTGCATCCATTAGAACGCGATCGGCGAGGGCGATCGCGGTGCTGAGCACCGGTCGCTGGATGCGTTTGAGTCGAGCGCGGCGAGCACGGTGGTCACGGTTTCCTTCTACGGTCGGGCGCTCGCCTCGATGCGTCGGGGCAGACGCGAACGCGCATTCGGCTGTAGGGCGCCCTGACCCCACCGAGCATCGGGGCGGATCCCTGTGCGGGGTCCGTAGAAC
>CAVWLZ010000002.1:0-239602 GCA_963755955.1 uncultured Solirubrobacterales bacterium | reverse complement strand
CCTTGGTGGCCCCGTAGGCGCCGAGCGACTGACAGAGCTCGTCGGTGAGGTCGTCGCCGCCGACGACGACCGCGTGGCACTGACCGCCGGTCTCGGCCGCCCGGGCCGCGCCCTCGGACACGGCGCCGAGGGAGTTCTTGTTGAACTCGCCCTCGTTGTGGAGGACGTAGGTGAGAACGTCGGCCATCTAGATCAGCTTCCTTTCATCGAGCCAGGCGACGATCTTCTCGACCGTCTCGTTGGTGTCCTCGTCCTCGATGATCTGACCGGCGGCCTTGGCGGCCGGGTCGTGGAAGTCGCCGCACTGCACGCGCGACCCCTCCCCACCGACCAGGGACGAGTCGATGCCGATGTCCCCGCTCGCCACGGTCTCCAGCGGCTTCTTCTTCGCGCCCATGATCGCCTTCAGCGACGGATAGCGCGGCTCGTTGATCGCGTCGCCGACGGAGATCACAGCCGGCATCTCGACCTGCACGGTGTCGTAGCCGTACTCAGCCTGGCGCTCGCAGCGCAGGGTGGGTGGGCCCCCATCCTCGACGTCCATCTTGATGACCTGCGTGAGCGAGGGCATCTTCAGGTGATCGGCGACGACGGCGCCGATCGTGTAGCACTCGCCGTCGTCGGACTGCTGGCCGAGCAGCACGAGATCGGGCTGCTCCTTCTCCAGCGCCTTGGACAGCGCGTAGCCCGTCGCGGCGACATCGGAGCCGGCCAGGGCCTGATCGGTGAGATGCAGCGAACGATCGGCGCCGAGCGAGACCGCCTTGTGCAGTGCACGGACGGCGGACTCGGGGCCCATCGTCACGGCGACGATCTCGTCGACCTCGACAGCGCCGCCCTCGCGGATCTGCATGGCCGCCTCGATGGCGTGAGTGTCGTAGGGGTTGAGGTTCTTCTCCCCGGAGCGGTCCATGCGCCCCGTCGAGGAATCAATGCGTTTCTCGACGGCGGCGTCTGGCACCTCTTTGACCAGGACGCAAATCTTCAACAGTGCCTCCTTCGTGAACGGGTCGCAGTGTACCCGGTTGACTGACGAGTCAATCGGTCGCGTTGAGACGACCGGCGGACCGTCGCAGTGGAAAGTTCGCGCATCCGCCCTTACGCCTTGACGGCGCCACGGATGAAGTCGATGGCCTGCTGCGTCGACGCGCCGGGGGTGAACACCTCGGCCACGCCGAGCCGCTTGAGCTCCTCGACGTCGTCCGAGGGGATCGTGCCCCCGACCGTCACGACGACGTCGTCGACCCCTTGCTCGCCCAGCAGCTCCATGATCCGCGGCACCAACGTCATGTGGGCGCCGGACAGGATCGAGAGCCCGACCGCGTCGGCGTCCTCCTGGATGACCGTCTCGACGATCTGCTCCGGGGTCTGATGCAGGCCGGTGTAGATCACCTCCATGCCCGCGTCGCGCAGGGCACGGGCGATGATCTTCGCGCCGCGATCATGGCCGTCCAAGCCGGGCTTGGCGACGACGACGCGAATCTTCTTCTCAGCGGAGGCGGCCATCGGGGAGAGCGCTCGAGCGGCGGTGTGCAAGCAACTGCGAGCGCGGGCATTGTAGAGCGCCGGGCCCGGTTCGCGCCCTCACGTCGGGCGATCCTCAGAACGCCGGTGTTTCACGGTAGGTGCCGAAGACGCCCTGGAGCGTCTGCACCATCTCGCCCTCGGTGACGTCGGCGCGCGCGGCGTCGATCAGCAGCGGCATGAGGTTGGCGCGCTCGTCGCGGGCGGCGCGTTCGAGCCTGCCCAGCGCCGCCTGCACCGCCGCGGCGTCGCGCCGGTCACGCAGCGCGCGGACGCGCTGGACCTGGTCGGTCTCGAACGCCGGATCGATCTTGAGGATCGGCGTCCGCGTGTCGTCGCCTTCGGTGTAGGCGTTGACCCCGACGATCTTGCGCAGCCCGGACTCGACCTCCTGCTGGTAGGTGAACGCGGCGTCGGCGATCTCCCGCTGGGGGAAGCCGCGCTTGACCGCCTCGACCATCCCGCCGAGCTCGTCGATCTTGGCGAAGTACTCGTAGGCCTGGGACTCGAGCCGATCGGTGAGCGCCTCGAGGAAGTACGCCCCGCCGAGCGGATCGATCGTGTTCGCCACCCCGGTCTCCTCGGCGATGATCTGCTGGGTGCGCAGCGCGACCCGCACCGCCTCCTCGGTCGGCAGCGCGAGCGCCTCGTCGAAGGAGTTCGTGTGCAGCGACTGGGTGCCCCCGAGGACGCCGGCGAGCGCCTCGATCGCCGTGCGGACGATGTTGTTGAGCGGCTGCTGAGCGGTGAGCGACACCCCCGCGGTCTGGGTGTGGAAGCGCATCAGCATCGAGCGCTCGGCCCGCGCGCCGTAGGTGTCGCGCAGCTCGCGCGCCCAGATCCGGCGCGCCGCCCGGTACTTGGCGATCTCCTCGAAGAAGTCGATGTGGGCGTTGAAGAAGAAGCTCAGCCGGGGGGCGAAGTCGTCGACGTCGAGACCGCGCGCGATCGCGTGCTCGACGTAGGTCAGCCCGTCCTTGAGGGTGAAGGCGAGCTCCTGGGCCGCCGTCGAGCCGGCCTCACGGATGTGGTAGCCGGAGATCGAGATCGGATGCCAACGCGGCATGCTCCCTGCGCACCACTCGATCATGTCGGTCACGAGCCGCATCGCCGGATCGACCGGGAAGCACCACTCCTTCTGGGCGATGTACTCCTTGAGGATGTCGGTCTGGATCGTCCCGCCGAGCTTCTCGGGACCGATCCCGCGCCGCTCGGCCGCGACGACGTAGAACGCGAGCATGATCGGCGCCGGCGCGTTGATCGTCATCGACACCGTCACCTCGTCGAGCGGGATGCCGGAGAACAGCATCTCCATGTCGGCCAGGCAGTCGACCGCCACCCCCTCGCGCCCGACCTCGCCGAGCGCCCGCGGGTGATCGGAGTCGTGGCCCATCAGCGAGGGCATGTCGAACGCCGTCGAGAGCCCCGTCTGCCCGTGGTCGAGCAGGTAGCGAAAACGCCTATTCGTCTCCTCCGCGGTGCCGAAGCCGGCGAACTGGCGCATCGTCCACAGCCGTCCCCGGTACATCGACCCGTACACCCCGCGGGTGTACGGATACTCGCCCGGCAGCCCGATCGACCCCTCCGCCGACTCGGGCAGATCAGCCTCGGTGTACAGCGGCTTGATCGGCTCCCCCGACATCGTCGAGAACGGCGCCACGCGCTCCGAGGCCCGGCCGAACGTCTCGCGCTCCCAACGGTCGAGATCGGTCAGCTGAGCTCGGGTGGCCATCGCTCTGGAGTCTAAGGCCGCCGCAGCTTCCTCACCGCATCACGCGTCTTGCGGGCCCGGGCGTACCGGGCGGGGCGCGTCGCCCGCGCGAGCGCGACGGAGCCGACGCCGCCGGCGGTGGCCACGCCGGTGAGCACCGCCGCGGTCTTCAGGCGCCGGCCGAGGCGGTCGAAGCGCAGGATCTGCCACCCCTCCGCCCGTGCGACGCGGGCGAGCTCGGCGTCGGGGTTGACCGCGACGGCGTGACCGACCGACCGCAGCATCGGCAGGTCCGACGCCGAGTCCGAATAGGCGAAGGACGCCGCGAGGTCGATCCCCTCGCGCGCCGCGAGCTCGCGCATCGCCCGGGCCTTGTCCTCGCCGTAGACGAACCAGCCGGCCGGCTCCCCGGTGTACACGCCGTCCTTGACCGCGGAGAACTGCGACCCGATCGCGCCATCGAGCGCGAGCACCCCGGCGAGCATCTCGGCAAGATCCTGGGAGGCGGCGGTGCAGATGAAGACCCGCCGGCCTGCGTCCTGGTGCTCATGGGCGACCGCGAGCATCTGGGGGTAGATGCGCGGCAGGATGCCCGCGAGCACCGCGGCCCCGAGCCGATCGAGGTCACGGACCCGAGTGCCGGCCAGCGAGGCCGAGATCCGCTCGCGAAGCGCATGCGTCGCCTCGTCGCTGGCCCCCTGCAACCGGAACCGCAGGTTGGCCAGGCCGTCGGCGATCAGCTGGCGCCGCGAGAGCAGGCCCGCCCGGAAGGCGACACGCCCGAACTGGAAGGCCGAGGAGCCCTCCATGAGCGTGCGATCGAGATCAAAGAACGCCGCGCTGCCGGTCCCGCTCAGCCGCCGTTCACCTCCACGATCACCGCGTCGCCCTGGCCGCCGCCGGAGCAGATCGCGGCGCAGCCGAGCCCGCCGCCGCGACGGCGGAGCTCGAGGATGAGCGAGCCGAGGATCCGGGCGCCCGAGGCGCCGATCGGGTGCCCGAGCGCCACCGCGCCGCCGTTGACGTTGACGCGGGCCTCGTCGATGCCGAGCATGCGCATCGAGTTGAGGGTGACCGAGGCGAAGGCTTCGTTGATCTCCCACACGTCGATCTCGTCCGCGCTCAGTCCGACCTTGGCCAGCGCCTTCTGGGCGGCCTTGGCCGGGGTGCGGGCGAGGTAGGCGAAGTCGTCCGCGACCTGGGCCTGGGCGAGGATCGTGGCCAGCACGGTCTTGCCATTGCGCCTGGCCCAGTCGTCGCTGGAGAGCACGAGCGCGCCACCGCCGTCGTTGACCCCCGGCGAGTTGCCGGCCGTGTGAGAGCCGTCCTTGACGAAGATCGGGGGCAGCTTGGCGAGCGCCTCGAGGGTCGAGTCCCGGCGCGGCGCCTCGTCGATCTCGACCACGGTGTCGCCCTTCCTGCCCTTGACCGTCACCGGCACGATCTCCTCGGGCAGGCGCCCCTCGTCGGTCGCCTTGACCGCGAACTCGTGCGAGCGCAGCGCCCAGCGGTCCATGTCCGGCCGGGTGAGCTCGAGCTCGGAGGCGACCTCGCTCGCCTCCTGGGCCATGTGCTTGCCGGAGAACGGGTTCGTGAGCCCGTCGTTGATCATCGAATCGATCGCCTTGGCGTCACCCATGCGGAAGCCGAACCGGGCCTGCTTGAGCAGGTACGGGGCGTTCGACATCGATTCCATGCCGCCGCCGACGCCGACCTCGAGGTCGCCGGCCCGGATCGCCGCGTCGAGGATGCCGGCGGCGCGGATGCCGGAGGCGCACACCTTGTTGATCGTCTCCGAGGAGACCTCGTTGGGGATCCCGGCCTTGATCTGCGCCTGGCGCGAGGGGATCTGCCCCTGCCCGGCCTGGATGACCTGGCCCATGACGACGTGCTGAATGTCCCCGGGGGCGACGTCGGCGCGCTCGAGCGCTCCTCGGATGGCGGTGGCGCCGAGCTCGGTGGCGTCGAGGCTCGCGAGACCGCCACCGAGCTTTCCGATCGGCGTGCGGGCGGCAGAGAGGATCACGGTCTTCGGCATCGGACGGGCGCTCCGGAGTTCGGTTGCGGGTGCACAGCAATGCTAACCGTCGTCCAATAGGGTGCCCCGGATGGATGTCCGAACGACGACGACCGCTCCGCTCGACACCGATGCCGACACGATCGTGATCGGCCTGATCGAGGGCGAGGGCATCGCCCACGATCTGGCCGACGGCCATCTCGCCGCCGTCGTGGCGTCCGGCGAGGCGGCGGCGACCTTCCGCCGGCTCGCGGTCACGCACGCCGAGGGCCGGCGTTACCTGCTCATCGGGCTCGGCGAGCGCGGTCGCCTCGACGCCGAGCGCGCCCGCATCGCCGCCGCCGACGCGCACGGTCGGGCTCGCGAGCTTGGCGGCGTGCGGCTGTGCTGGGAGGTGCCCCATCACGTCGGCGAGGACATCGTCCGCGGTCTCGTCGAGGGGACGCTCCTGCACGCCTACCGCTTCGACCGCTACCGGCGGGCCGAGGACGATCGCACGGTGGAGACCCTGCTGCTCAGCGCCCACCACGACATCGCGGCGCCGGCGCGTACGGCGGCGATCGTGACCACGGCGCAGAACCGCGCCCGCGACCTCGCCAATACGCCGGCCAACGACCTCACCCCGCGGGCCCTCGCCGACTATGCCGCGCAGACCGCCGAACGGTTGCCCGCGCTCGAGCTCACCATCCTCGACGGGGAGGAGATCGTCGCCGCCGGAATGGGCGCATTCGCCGCCGTCGCGCAGGGCTCGGCGCAGCCCGCCCGGCTGATCGCGCTGCGGTACGACGGTCCCGGCGCCACCGGGCCGCGGCTGGGGCTCGTCGGCAAGGCGGTGACGTTCGACAGCGGCGGGCTGTCACTGAAGCCGCCGGCCAACATGCACGAGATGAAGTTCGACATGTCCGGTGGCGCGGCCGTGCTCGAGACGGTCGCGGCGCTGGCCGAGCTCGAGGCCCCAGTCCGGGTGCTCGCCGTCATCGGGGCGACCGAGAACATGCCGAGCGGACGCGCTGTCAAGCCGGGTGACATCGTCCGGGCCGCCGACGGCACGACGATCGAGATCAACAACACCGACGCCGAGGGCCGCCTCGTGCTCGCCGACTGTCTCCACTACGCCCGTGAGGTCGGTGCCGAGCAGCTCGTCGACGTCGCCACGCTCACCGGCGCGATCGTCACCGCCCTCGGGTCGACGTACGCGGGGCTGTTCGCCAGCGACGACGCCCTCGCCGGGCGTCTGGAGCACAGCGCCGCGGAGTCGGGCGAGCTCCTGTGGCGCCTGCCGCTCCACGAGAGCTACGCGGCGATGGTCAAGGGCCGCTTCGCCGAGCTCACCAACCGCACCGAGCGCCGCGAGGCGGCCTCGATCACCGCCGCCGAGTTCCTGCACCACTTCGCCGGGGAGACGCCGTGGGCCCACCTCGACGTCGCCGGGGTCGCGGACGGCGTCCGGCGGCCCTACTTCCCGGACCGCAGCGCCACCGGCTTCGGCGTGCGGCTGCTCGTCGCGCTGGCGACCGACGGCGTCTGACGCCGGTCGGGGCCCACGCGCCGTCTCCGCGCCGGGGTCAGATCCGGATCAGCCCGAGCAGGCGCCGCATCAGCCGCAACCGCCCCTCGACCCGCAGGCGCCCGAAGGCCACGTTGCCGAGCGCGCTCCGGCCGCGGGCGCGAATCGGGCTCGGCATGCCGCCGAGCAGCGGCGTGACCATCAGCGCGGTGAGGTCGGCGAGCGTCCCCGACACCCGCAGGATCGGCTCCTGCGCCGGGCCGTCCTCGACGAGCACGCTCCGCTCGTCGAAGCGGACCCTGACCGGTGGATGGCCGTGACCGAGGTCGAGCTCGACCTCGCCGGCGAGTCCGGCGACGAGCTCAGGGCGAAGCCGCGTGCCGCGCTCGACGATGGCCAGGATCGCCGGCGCGAGTCCACCGTCGAGGCATTGACCGAGCTGCACGCGTGGGAGCTGGGCGGGGAGAGCGCCTTCCACGCCTTTGATGCTAGGCGGCGACGGGACGGACGCGTCCGGCACTCCGCCTGGCCCCGGCGACTGGGAAGATCCAGGGGTGAACTTCGAACTCAGTGACCATCACCGCCTGCTTCGCGACACCGTCCGCGAGTTCGCCGAGCAGGAGATCGCCCCCGTCGCCGAGGAGCTCGACCGCACCAAGGCGTTCCCGTACGAGATCGTCCGACGCCTCGGCGAGCTCGACCTCATGGGCATCCCGTTCCCGGAGGAGTACGGCGGGGCGGGCGGTGACTCCCTCGCCTACGCGCTCGCGGTCGAGGAGCTCGCTCGCGTCGACTCGTCGGTGGCGATCACGATGTGCGCCCACACCTCGCTCGGCACCCAGCCGCTGTACCTGTTCGGCACCGAGGAGCAGAAGCTCGGGTGGATGCCCGAGCTGTGCAGCGGCCGCCGGCTCGCGGCCTTCGGTCTCACCGAGCCCGAGGCGGGCTCGGACGCCGGCAACACCAAGACCCGGGCACGGCTTGACGACGGCGAGTGGGTGGTCGATGGCGCCAAGCAGTTCATCACCAACGCCGGTACGGACATCACCGCGTTCGTCGTGGTGACCGCCGTCACCGGCGAGCAGCACGAGATCTCGAACATCCTCGTCGAGAACGGGACGCCCGGCTACGAGCAGGGCACCCCGTACCGCAAGATGGGCTGGAACGCGTCGGACACCCGCCCGCTGTCCTTCGACGAGTGCCGCGTCCCGGCCGAAAATCTCGTCGGCGCCCGCGGCGCCGGCCTGCGCCAGTTCTTCCGCGTGCTCGACATCGGGCGGATCGGGGTGGCGGCGATGGGGGTCGGACTCGCGCAGGGCGCCCTCGATCAGGCGCTCGCCTACGCCAAGGAGCGCCGCGCGTTCGGCAAGCCGATCGCGAGCTTCCAGACGATCCAGGCCAAGCTCGCGGACATCTCGACCGAGATCGAGGCCTGCCGCCTGCTCGTCCACAAGGCGGCCTGGCTCAAGGACCAGAACCAGAACTTCAGCCTGACCGCGGCCCAGGCCAAGCTCAAGAGCGGCCGTCTCGCCGTCCGCGCCGCCGAGGAGGCGGTGCAGATCCACGGCGGCTATGGGTACATCGAGGAGTATCCGGTCTGCCGCTTCTACCGCGACGCCAAGATCCTCACGATCGGCGAGGGCACCGACGAGGTCCAGCAGATGGTGATCGCGCGGGCGCTCGGCGCGTGAGAGAGCCGCTTGCGATCCTCGCCACGGTCGCCGTCCTCGGCGTCGGCGTCGCCGAGCCGGGTGCAGCCGGCGGAGCCACTGCTCCACCCATCCCGGTCGATCAGGCCCACCTGTCGGGAAGCTTCGTCATGTCCGGCCGAGTCACCGTCGCCCGCGGGATCGCCGGCGAGCGCGTCGGCCAATCCATCGCGCGTCACTGGGGCTTTCATGCCGATTGCCCGACCGGGGCCTGCACGACCGTGACGCTCGTCCGGCCGCGGGCGACTGGCCGTGACACGACGCTCCTGCACCTCGTCCGGCCGGGGCTCTACATCGGCAACGGAGCCTTCTTCGCCCCGCTGCGCTGCGGGACCCATGTGTGGGCGCGCGGCGACATCGTGCCGTTCACGATCGCCGTCCGGATCACGACCGCCGCGCTGTCCGATGGACGCGTCGTGGCGACGGGGCTCAGCGCCGCATACACGAACCCGATCCGGCTCAACCGGACCCCGTGCGTCACGCCCGGCGGCCACGACGCCGCGACCTACACGGGCTCGCTCCTCGTGCCGGCGGCGTCCGGCGCGACCTAGTCGCCCGTCGCCGCTCCGCGCCCGAACCCGCCGCTCAGCGCCCGATCGCCTGCGGGAAGTTGAAGTGGTGGTCGGGGTCGATCGTCTGGCGGATCGACTTCAGCCGCGACAGGTTCTGCCCGTAGTAGGCCTGCGCCCAATTCGGCTCACTGATGTCGATGTAGTTCTGATAGGCGCTTCCGGATACATACGGCCGCATCGCCGCGTGGATGTTGGCCAGCCAGCCACCGCCGCCGTTGTAGCTCAGATACTGCATGCAGGCGAGCTCACGGCGATGAACGAACGCGGTCGCGGTCGGGGAGACGCGGTTGATGGCGCCGCCGTACGAGTCGAACAGGATCGCCCCCGAGCCGGGCTGCTCGGCCCGCTGCTCGAGCGCCGAGACGAGCAGGTTGCGGGCACGAAGCGGCAGCGGCTTGGAGACGTAGTCGGACTTGGCCTGGAAGCTCTCGCGCGGGAGCGTTCCCCCCGGCCCGGCACCGACCGTGTGGCAGGCGGCGAGGCTCTTGGCCTCGCATCCGGCCCACAGCAACTGGAGCGGCATGTAGGCCATGTTTCCGGACGAGACCCTGGCCCCGGGGATGCCACGCAACGGGGCAAGCAGGCCGTTGAGGGAGCTCGCCGGTCCGAGGAACTGCCCGGTCACCTCGACGCTGTTCCCGTCGCCGGCGTTGAGGTGGAAGATCGAGGTGACCTGGTCACGGGCGTGGGGCGCCCAGTTGAGCCACGCCCCGAGCGCCGCCGCTGCTTGCGACCACGGCCAGTTGACGAAGAAGAAAGCCGCGCTGCCGGGCAGCGGGTGGACCTTGTAGGTGAAGTTGGTGACGATCCCGAAGTTTCCGCCCCCGCCCCCGCGCAGCGCCCAGAAGAGATCGGAATTGCTCGTGCGGTTGACGGTGCGGATGCTGCCGTCGGCGGTGACGATCGTCGCCCCGACAAGGTTGTCGGCGGTCATGCCGAAGGCCCGGCCGGCGAGGCCCATACCCCCGCCGAGAGTGACACCGGCGATCCCGACCGAGGGGCACGAGCCCGTCGGGATCGTCGCGCCGTGGGCCGCGAGCCCGTTGAGGACGTCGATCAGCTGGCACCCGGCGCCGACGGTCGCTGTGCCGGCGCGCTTGTCGACCGAGATCCCGGTCAGCTTGCTGAGCTCGAGCACCGCCCCGCCCTTGAGTGTCGAGTAGCCCTCGTAGCTGTGGCCGCCGGAGCGGGCGCGGAACGGCACGTTGCGCGGGATGAGGTACTTGAGCGCGGCGCGCACGTCGGCGGTGTTGACCGGACGGGCGACCGCAGCCGGGATCACGCCGTCGAAGCGCTCGTTGTAGACGTGCGCGACCGACAGGAAGCCGGGATCCCCGGGGCGGAAAACATGGCCGCGCATCGCGGCCTGCAGACCGCCCGGACTCCACCCGGTGCTCGCCCGCGGCCGGGCGGCGCTGACGAGCGGATCGGCGAGCGCCGCGGCTCCGCTCAGCGCCGCGGCGGCGCTGCCCGCGGTCTTGAGAAACGCCCGACGATCGATCTCGGCCCCATACCCCACCGACACACCATCTCACATCGGCCGGACCGCATGGAAAAGAGCCACGCGCCGCGCGGTGCGAAAGCGGTGCGCCGCGCGGCTATGACCGCGGCGCGACCCGCAGCGAGCGCAGCACGTGGTTGACCGCGGCGAGCTGACCGCGCCGGGCCGGGCGCGCCCCGGCGAGCACGACGTACAGGCACAGGGGCCGGCCCGAGGCGGTGAAGAAGTGCTGCATCCCAACCTGGCCGGGACGGGGGTGCGCGAGCCCGGTGGCCGCGAACGCCAGCGGGTCGAGCGGCAGCGGCAGCCGACGCGAGGCGAACAGCCCGACCCCGGGCGCCAGCCCGTCGCCGGCGCGATACTCGGTGAGGGCGATGAAGGCAGACGGGGCACGCATCCGCCCGGTGCTCGCGTCGCCGAACTCACCGTCGCCGAGGGCGAGCGGGAAGTCGCCGGCGTGGAGCGTGGCCGTCTCGGCCTGCCGGCTGGAGACCCGGCCGCTCCAGCCTCGCGGCAGCTCGACGCGCAGGCCGTGGGCGTCGAGCCTCATGCCGCCGCGCCCAGCGTCAGCGTGAGCAGGAGCGCGAGCAGGATGGGCACGCCGGCCCGGACCGCGCCGCGGCGACGATCGATCGCGGCGTGCAACGCGATGAGCTGGTCGGGCCGGCGGACGTGTGCGGCGATGAGCGGCGTCAGTCCGCGGACGGCGCCGAAGCAGCCGAGGATGATCGCGCCCGCCCCGGCGCTGCCGGTGAGGAACGCGGCGAGGCCGGCGGCGTACGTCGCGGCGCTCGAGACAACGGTCGTCACCCCGGCCCCGAGCTGGGCGCCGAACCCGGCTCCGTAGACCCACCCGCGAAACGCGTCGAGCCAGCGCTCGTCGACCTGACGGCGGGGCCCCGGGACGGCTCCGGCGAGGTCGACGACGACGGCGAGCAGCAGCCCGCCGGCGAGGACCAGCAGCCGCGCCTGCTCGCTCACCCCGGAGCCGAGCACGCCGTCGCCGAGCAGCCCGAGCAACGCCCCGGCGCCGGCGCCGACGACGGTCGCAGCGAGTGCGAACGCCGTCATCGTGATTCCCCAGTGAGATCCGCGGCCCCGCTCACCGAGCGGGGTGATGCTCGCAAGCATCGACTCGCCTCAGGGCGACCAGGCGGCGGCGACCGCCCCGATCACCGCGGTGACGGAGCCGATCACCACGAGCGCGGTCATTGTGCGCCCTCGGCGCTCCCCGGCCTCAGGCTCGGGTGGTCGCCGCCGATGCCGGCCGCAGCGAAGGTCGAGTCGATCGCCCGCGAGCGCCGGTGGCCGCTCGGTCCCTCGCCGGCGCTCCGATCGGCGTCGCGCTCGTCGGCGACGGCGTCGTTGACGAGCGAGGCGAGTGCCGTCCACGTCGTCGCCACCCCCTCACCCCGGATCCCGCCGTCGACGAGCACGAAGTACGGGGCGCCGGGGACGCGGTAGTCCGTCCAGGCCTGCGAGGACATGACGACCGGAACCGCCGCCGGGGCGAGCTCGCGCAGCTTGGCCGGCCGCTCGCGGTCGGCGCCGCGGGTGACGATCAGCGTTTCGACGCCGGCCGGAAGCCGCGGCTCGGCGAGCGTCGCCCAGAACCCGGCACACGTGCTGCACCCACTGGTCAGGAAGGCGAGCAAGGTCGGCGCACCTGGCCGGTCGAACGCGAGGCTGACCGCGTCGCCGTCGAGCGTCGTGCCGGTGAGCGGGGCCGCCCGCAGGTCGGCCTCGGTGCCACGCGGGGCGCGCGACTCGGGCTGGGGGATGTCGGCGCTGTCGCCCGCCGGTCCGAGCCGCCGCAGGATCTCGGCGTGGCTGCGCAGCAGCCCGGCGACGAGCACGAGGAGCAGAACGAGCAGAACGGTCTCGACGACGACGAGCGCGACCATCAGGCGCCCCCACCGCCGGGCAACGGCACCGCCAGGCCCTCGAGGCAGTTCGCCTCGTGCACGCAGGTCTTGTTGTCGACCATCGCGGTCGTGTTGCAGTTCATCCCGTCGACCGTCGCCGGGTTGGAGCAGATCATGAGCCTGCAGACGACCTCGGTGGTGCCCTGCACCTCGGTGTTGCATTGGCCGTAGCGAAAGTGGTTGCAGTCGACCCGCCGGTGATTGCAATCGCCCCCGGCGCACTGACACCCGCCGGGGAAGTGGGTGCCGGGGATGCGGTTGCAGTCGAGGTAGTAACGCACTCCCTCCTCGTGGCAGAGACCCCCGCCGTGATAGCTCGTGCACTTCCACCAGCCGGCCACGTAGGTGCCGGCCGGGCACGTGTTCCGGCCGGCCTCGATCTCGCAGCAGAAGGCGGTGTAGCCGTCGGTGCATTTCCCCGTCGCGCAGTCGTTCGGCGTGATCACGGCCCAGGCCGGGTCGGGCCGCACGAGGTAGCGCACCGGGGCGACGGCGAACGCCGAGCCGGCGACCGCCGCCCGGGCCAGGGCACCGCGGCGCGACACCCGCCGCTCGAGCAGCGCACCGACGGACCCGGCGAGTCGCTCGCTGAGGCTCACGACGCGCTCCACGCCGACCAGGCACGGGGAAGCTCGGTGTACACGAGCACCGCCCCGTAGACGACCCCCGCGGTGCCGATGATCAGGCCGGCCGCGGTGCCCGGGGCCTGTCCGAGGATCCAGTGCAGGCCGGGCGGCTCGGCCCCGGCCGAGATCAGCGCGACGGCGGCGAGCGCGGCGCTCAGCAGCGACTGGATCCCCGAAGCAGGGGCGTCGTGGGCGCCGAAGCAGCCGCACGTCGCGCGGCGCCGAGCGAGCACGAGCGCGACGATGCTGAGCGCGGCGTAGGCCGCCCCGAGGAGGGCGCAGCTCAGCCGCGTCGGGTGCAGCGCCGCCCACAGGCCGATGGCGATCTCTCCCCCGCCGAGAGCCCGTGCGGCCGGAGCGCGGGCTGGCAGCCCGAGCATCTCCAGGGCCGAGATCACGGCCGACGGGTCGCCGAGCTTCGCCACGCCGGCGGCGCAGAGCACGAGGGCGGCGGCGAGCAGGAGCGGCGTCAGCGCCTCGGCCACGGCTAGCTCTCGATCGCGCGCTCGAGGATCTCGGTGGCCGCGCTCGCGGGGTCGAGCTCGCGCGCGACGACCCGGTCGAGCAGCTCCTGAGCCGACGGGTCCTCGCGCACCGCGGACTCGAGCTCACGGCGCATGCGGAAGGTGGCGATCGCGAGCACTTCGTTCATCAGGTTGCGCCGCCGCCGCTGGGAGAGGGTGCCCTCGGACTCGATGTACGCGCGGTGCTCGGCCAGGCGCTCGGCGAGAACCTCGACGCCCTCGCCGCGGGTGGCTTCGGTCTTGATGATCGGAACCTGCCAGCCCTCGTGCGGTCCAAGGGCGAGGACGCCCTTGATCTCGCGGATCATGGTGTCGGTGAGCGGGTGGTCGGACTTGTTGACGACGATGATGTCCGGGATCTCCATCACCCCCGCTTTGAGCGCCTGGATCGAATCGCCCGAGCCCGGCATGAGCACGAGCACGATGGTGTCGGCATGGTCGATGATGTCGACCTCCGCCTGGCCGACGCCGACCGTCTCGAGCAGGACGATGTCCCGTCCCGAGGCATCCATCAGCAGCGCCGCCTGGAGCGTCGCCTCGCTGAGCCCGCCGAGCGCACCGCGATTGGCCATCGACCGTATGAACACGCCAGGATCGAGAAAGTGGTCGGCGAGCCGGATGCGGTCGCCGAGCAGCGCGCCCTTGGTGAACGGCGAGGAGGGGTCGATCGACAGCACGGCGATGGAGCGATCGCGCTCGCGCTCGAGCTTGGTCAGCGCCCCGAGCAGCGTCGACTTGCCGACGCCGGGCGGCCCGGTGAAGCCGATGATCGCCGCGCGGCCGGTGCGCGGGTACACGGCGCGGACGAGGGCCCACCCGGCCGGATCGTCGTTCTCGACGAGCGAGATCCCCCGAGCGAGGGCGCGACGGTCGCCGGAGAGCAGACGCTCGGCGAGTGAGGGCTCCACATCGGTCATCGAAGCGGTCAATCATGCCAGCCGCGCCCGGCGGCGTCCCCACCGCGCCCGGATCGTCGGCGTCGGAGCGATTCGACGGATGGTCGGGGTTGGCAAGCTCCCAAGTGGGAAAGGATGGTGCCGATGACCGGGACTCTCACGACGCGTGCCGACGCGGTGATCGGCGCCTCGGTCGAGTCGGCGGTCAAGCTCAAGCACCGCCGCCGGCTGCACAAGCTCGGCTGGCAGCGCGCGCTTCGGCCACCCGACGACGGGCTGTGGGCGGACGGCGAGCCCGCCCCGCGGCCCGGCTGCTCGCTGGAGGTGCTGATCGACGGGGCGCAGGCGCTCCCGGAGATCGCCGCGGCGATCGAGCAGGCCCACCATTCGGTGCACATCACCGGCTGGCACGTCGAGCCGCATTTCGAACTCGTGCGCGGACCGCAGCCGACGGTGCTCGGCCAGCTCCTCGCCGACGCCGCCGAGCGGGTCGACGTCCGCATGCTCGTGTGGGCGGGCGCCCCGGTGAAGGTGTTCCACCCCTCGCGCGCCGAGGTCCTCGAGGGGCTCGCGAACCTCACCCGCGGAACGAAGATCCGCTGCGAGCCCGACCCGCGCGAGCACCCGTTCCACTGCCATCACGAGAAGACGGTGATCGTCGACGGCGAGATTGCCTTCGTCGGCGGCATCGACATGACCGACTCGGCCGGTGACCGCTTCGACACCTCTTCCCACGAGGCTCGACGCCGTCTCGGCTGGCACGACGTCGGCACCAAGCTCCACGGCCCGATCGTCGCCGACGTCGGCGCGCACTTCGCGATGCGCTGGCGTGAGCTGACCGGCGAGCACCTCGACCTGCCGCCCGCGCCAGGCCCGAGCGGCGAGCACACCGTCCAGTTCGTGCGCACGGTGGCCGAGGGGATGTACAACAGCGTCCCCAAGGGGGATTTCCGGATCCTCGAGAGCTACACGCGGGCATTGCGCTCGGCGCAGCGGCTCGTCTATCTCGAGAACCAGTTCCTGTGGGCGCCGGAGATCGTCGACATCCTCGTCGAGAAGCTGCGCCGCCCGCCGCACCCCGATTTCCGCCTCGTCGTCGTGCTCCCCGCGAAGGCCAACAACGGCCAGGACGACACCAGCGGCCAGCTCTCGGTGCTCGCCGACGCCGACCGGCGAGCCGACGGCGTCGAGCGGTTCCTCGCCGCCACGATCCGGGGCCGCTCCGGCGGCCGCGACGATCCGCTCTACATCCACGCCAAGGTGGGCATCGTCGACGACCGCTGGCTGACCGTCGGCTCGGCCAACCTCAACGCCCACTCGCTGCTCAACGACACCGAATGCAACGTCGTCACCCTCGATCCCGAGCTCGCCCGCGGGACACGGGTGCGGCTGTGGGCCGAGCACCTCGAGCTCGACGAGTCGACGGTCGCCGGCCTCACGCCCTCCGAGCTCGTCGACGAGCACTGGCGGCCGGTGGCCAGCGAGCAGCTCGAGCGCCGTCGCTCAGGAACGCCGCCGACTCACCGGCTGCTGGCGATGCCCGGAGTCTCACGACGGTCGCGCCGTCTGCTCGGGCCGCTCGAGGGCCTGTTCGACGACGGTTAGCGGCCGCGCGGGACGGCTCGCGGCGCCGGCGTCTCGGCGACCGGACGACCGTGCCGATGCGCAACAGGCAGTCCACCGCTTACGATCTGCGGTTGTGTCCACAGGCACCCGGCCGATCAAGCGGCGGCCACAACCCACACGAGAGCCACCGCTCCCGCCGCCTCCACTCCGCCCGCCCCCTCCCCCGCTCCACGGCGGACCGCTCGCGCTGCTGCGTTTCGCCCGGCGCCACCGCATGCTGCGGCCCGGCTACGCCGTGCTCGTCGGGCGCTGGCTGTGGCTGAAGCTCCGCTGGCGCGGACGGCTGCAGACCGACGGCCTGTGTTTCGTGTGCCCCGGGGTCAAGTTCGAGATCGGCCGCGGCGCGACGATCAAGCTCGGCCGCTGGTCATGGATCGGGCACGGCTGCAAGATCCGCGCCCACGAGGGCGAGGTCTCGATCGGCGCCAAGTCGGTGCTCGGACAGGAGTGCACGATCTCCGCCTTCCAGCACGTCTCGATCGGCCGCGAGTGCATCATCGCCGACCGCGTGATGATGATCGACTTCGATCATGGCGTCGTCGAGGTCGAGCGCCCGATCCGCGAGCAGGGCATCTACAAGCGCGACGTGCGGATCGGGCACAACGTCTGGATCGGGTACGGCGCCTGCATCCTGCGCGGGGTGCGGGTCGGCCACAACGCGATCGTCGGCACGAGCGCGGTGGTCACCTGCGAGGTGCCGGAGAACGCCGTCGTCGCCGGCATCCCCGCGCGCCTGATTCGGATGCGCGCCGCCCCGCGGACGTTCCGCTGGGATGCTCAGCCGAAGTAGTGGCCCGTCTCCACGTCCTCGACCCAGCCGGGGTGGGTTGGCTCCCAGCCCAGCACGGCACGGGTCTTGTCGTTTGAGGTCGGATTGTCGAGTCCGGTGAAGGCGGCGAGAAAGCCGAGGTACTGCGGCGCCTCCTCGTCGCTGATGCTCTTGGCCTGCACCCCGAGCTTGCCGGCGATCGTCTCGGCGATCACCCGGCGTGAGATGCCGGTGTCGCCGACGCCGTGGAAGGTCGAGCCGGCGGGGGCCTTCTCCAACGCCAGGCGGTAGAGCACGCCGATGTCGTGCGTGTTCGCCGCCGGCCAGCGGTTGCTGCCGTCGCCGGTGTAGGCCGCGACGCCGTTCTCCCGGGCGAAGCCGATCAGCGCATCCGTGAAACCGTGATGGTCGAGGTCGCTGTGGATCATCGGTGCGAGCCGGACGACCGAGGAGCGCACGCCGCGCTGCCCCAGGCTGATCGTGTAGTTCGCCGCGTCGATCCGGGGGCCGGCGTCGGACTGGTCGTCCTCGGTTCCGGGACGGCCCGTGATCCCGGCCATCGCGAGCATCAGCGTGCCCCCGGTGGACACGAACGGCTTGTCGGTGCCGACGAGGGTCTCGCCGATCGCCTGGATCGCCGCCATATCCGCGGCGACCGCGCCCATGAAGTCGCCCGTCAGCATCGCCTCGTGCTTGAAGGCGAGGTGGACCACGCCGTCCGCATCAGCGACCGCGGCTTTGAGACCGTCGAGATCGTCGAGATCGCCGCGGCGCACCTCGGCGCCGAGCGCAGCGACGGCTTCAGCGGATGCGTCAGAGCGCACCAGGCCGATGACCTGATGTCCGTTGTCGAGAAGGTCGGGGATGACGGCGGAGGCGATGTGGCCTGAGGCGCCGGTTACGAATACGCGCATGGGAGGCTCCAGTCGATGGGTATGTCACCTGGTGTCATCACGATAGCACCTGGATGTCACCTGGTGCCATCAACTACGCTCTGCCGAGATGGCACGCTGGAAACCAGACGCCCACGGCCGGCTGATGATCGCCGCGATCGAGCTGTTCGACGAGAAGGGATACGAGGCGACGACCGTCGCCGAGATCGCCGAGCGCGCGGGGCTGACGAAGCGCACCTTCTTCCGTTACTTCTCTGACAAGCGCGAGGTGCTGTTCAGCGGCAGCGACGAGCTCGAGCGCCTCTGGGTGGCGGGGGTTGCCGCCGCCCCGGCGGACGCGTCTGGGCTCGCGGCCGTGACGGCCGGACTCGATCCGGTCGCGGAGATGTTCGCCGAGCGTCACGCGTTCGCCCGGATCCGCGCGGGGATCATCGAGGCCAACCCGGAGCTGCGGGAGCGTGAGCTCAACAAGCTCCAGAACCTCGCCGGCGCGATCAAGCTCGCACTGCTCGAGCGCGGGGTGTCGGCGAACGCGGCGATCCTCGCCGCCCAGGCCGGCGTGACCATCTTCCACGTGGCCTTCGCCAAGTGGGTGGAGCAGGATGATCCGACCGCGCTGCGGCGACTCGTGGACGAGTCGCTCGAGGAGCTGCGGTCGGTGACCGCGGCTTAGATCGTCCTCGGACTGCTACCCCTCCCAGCCGGCCAGGACCGGGGCGAGGTTCCGCACGGCGGGGTCGGTGCCGGGCCCCTCGCGCATCGCCGTCGCGAGCCCGGCGGCGTGACCCGCGGCCCGCGCAAGCGGGTAGTCGCCGGCCAGGGCCCGGGTCATGAGGAACGCCCAGTCGCTCGACTGGAGCGCGAGGAGCTCGCGCAGAGCCCGCTCGGACACCGCCGTGCCGGCGGCGGCCACGGTCAGCTCGGCGGTGCGGGCCTGCCAGGCGAGCTCGGCCACCTGGGGGCCGCTCCAGGTGCGCAGGTCGCCACCCTCCCCCCAGCTTGTGACCGGAAGACCGGCCGGGGGCACGGACGCCGGCGTCCGGCGTGCCAGCGCAGCGTCGAGCGTGGTGAGCGCGAGCCGCTGGCGCTCGCTCTCCTGCAGAACGGCGGCGAGCCACGCAACGCCCTCGTACCACCAGTGTCCGAGCAGTTCGGTGTCGAGCGCGCAGACGCACACGCCGCCGTCGGCGACCCGGCCCTTCGCGCGGAGGACGAAGTCGGCGGCATCGGCGCGCACCTGCGCCGCCGCGCGGGCGCGATCGTACGGCCGCCCGTCGTTGCTCCACACGCGGTGGCGGTGCTCGGTCAAGCGGTGAGAGTCGCGGTAGGCCGGGTGGGCTGGGTAGCCGGCCTCGCCCCACACGAGGTCGATCGTCGCCCGGTCGATCGGCCACAGGACCGGGCCCTCGGCGGTGGCCAGCGGCCTGAGGTGACGCGGGTCCCCGCGGCCGAAGTACGCGGTCAGCTCGACGCAGGCCGCGCGGACCCCGGCATCCTCGAGCAGCGGGTCGAGCCAGGCGGCGTAGGCGCACTCGGGCAGCCATAGTCCGCCCGCCCACTCCCCCCGCCGGCGGCGATGGGCGGCGATCCCGGTCCGCACCTGCAGGGCGATGCCGCTGTCGGTGGCGAGGAGCGGCAGGATCGCGTGGGTGGCGGCCGACGTCCAGCTCGCCTGGCCGGCGAACAGGCCCGGGAGCCCGCCCTCGAGCTTCGCGAGGCGATCGGCCGCGGCCTCGTAATCGGCGGCTGAGCGCTCGAGCTCCTGCGCGAGCTCGCTCGCCCCCTCCCCGCGGAGGGTGGCGAGGTCCCGGCGGTGGGACTCAGGCCGGACCTCGCGCAGAAACGCCAGACAGCGCTCGCCGGCGCCGGGCGCCTCGAGCTGGTCGCACAGCACGGGGGTGAGCGACACCGTGACCGCCGACCCGGCGAGCACGTCGTGCAGCGGCATGTAGCAGGTGGCGACGGCCTCCCACAGCCATTCCTCGCCGAACGGCCAGGTCCCGAAGCCCTCGACGTAGGGCATGTGCGTGTGCAGGACGATGGCGAGCTCGCCCGCGCCGAGCCGCAGGCGGTTCGATTGATGCCTGGCGGGACGCATGAAGACGCACGACTACATCATGCGCGTAAGCAAGATGGGGTCGCGCCGCGAGGGCGACGTCGTCGACGATCACCGTCGACGACCAGCGCGAGACGTGCATCAAGGCGATCAAGGAGAAGCAGGGACGGGTCGGCCGCGAGCATAAGGCGCTGGATCAGTCCGGCTCGAGGTCGGTCGATTCCAAGCGTTACCGCGAGGCCCTAGCGCGCGTCCAGCGCGGGGAGGCGGAGGGAATCGCCGTCGCGTACGACGACCGGCTCGCCCGCGACTGGCGGAAGCTCGGCCGCTTTCTACGACGAGTTGGAGGAGGCGGGCGCGGAGGTCATCATCGTCAATCTCCCGGGCGTCGACTACCGGACCGCGAACGGCCGGACGATGACGGGGCTCATGGCCGTTCCTCGCCGAGACGAAGTACCTGGTAGCGAAGGACCGCGGCGTCAAGGTCGCGGATCGGACGATCGCGCGCGGAGTCCCCTGGATCGACCTTCGACGCCAGCTTGTTGTCGACGAACGTGCCGTTGCGCTCATAGCCGAACGGAACGCGGTTAGAGGACATGAGCCAGGGCAACTCGGCGACGGGGTTCACGTTCCAAGCGACTGCCGTGTGCGGCTAACTGGCCCCTTGCCTACCGGAGAGAGGCGGCGGCCGTCGAGTGGGGCGTTGACGGCCGCCGTCCTCCGGGTCGTCCGTCCGTCAGCGTGAGCGGCAGTCCAGGGGAGCTGGTCCGTGCGATACCGGCGGGGCGAGCGCCGGGACAATATCCTGCGCGCCGGAGCGTTGGGAGGGCTGGACGAATTTGCACGCAGGTTGCGGCTTTCATGGTGCTAGGGCTGGCGCTGAACCCGGTTCGTCGCCCGGTATTGCCCCTTTTTCGGCCCTGAGGACCCCAACCCTCTCCTACCCTACCCCGACGCCCTGCAAGGACCTCCTGCGGCACCCCCCGCTTCGTCAGGACGTGTAACGACCTATTTTCAGGCGTTTATAGGCCCCTAGCGAAATGGGGGCGTAATTCCCCCTCGCGTCGGATACCGTGCAAGACGGTCATCATGGTCGGCGTTACTCGGGCACGGGGCCGATCACGTGTTGTGGTTGGAACGGTGGACGGCGGGCCAGTTGAGGCGTTTTCAGGGCCGCCGAGCACGAGGCACTCGCCGTCCGCCATCCCCGGCGAGTACGACGCAACCAGGTCGAGCGGCTCGCCTCTTGAGGCGCGTTGGGGATCGGACCAATTGGTGCAAGCCCACGCGGCTAGAGATCGTTTCTTCGAATGAGGTCTGGGACCGGAACCTTGCCTTGAGGGCAACGGGCCGACCTCGGCTGCGCGTCGCCCCCACCCCTACAGGCGGCGTGCATTGGTCCCCCGGAACAGAATGGACTCTGCCCGGGGGGCCACAATTTGCCGGTTGCTCGCCCCTGCGCTCAGGCCCCGTTCGCATAAGGGCTGAATGGACGGATGTGCGATTGACTTGCTGTGTAGGTCTTGCAAGGGTTGGTGAGAGTTAGTGCGGGCGCACGGGTTCAGTAAGGGGGCACAGAGGCCTGGGGCGCAGAGGGGTCTCGAATCCGGGTGCCCGCACTTTCGCCGAGCTCCTCCTCGCCGAGCGCCGCTCCTCGTCGGTCAGTTGCTCGGCCGGAGCCTCTGCCGTAGTACCTCGCGGCGGGTTCGCAGGGCGTCGAGGTCCACCGTGTAGGGGTCGGCCTCGGCGCGGGCGGCCTCGACGCGGGCGGCCTCGACGCGCGGAGTGATCACGGGGGCGGGAGCTTCAGCGGTTCCGTTCGCTCCCCGAGCGGCGAGCCTCGCTGATCGCGGCGACGAGTGCCTCCTCGGCGATCCGGCGCGCGTCGGCGAACGGGACGGTGTCGGCGATCCGGGCGGCGAGGACGGCCAGCGGCTCGCTCGCATCGAGGGCCAGTGGCAGCCGGCCGAACTCCGCTTCGAGGACGTAGTGCTCGGCGACGCGGGAGGCGGTCACGAGTCCTCCTGTCGGTTTGGGTTGGCGTCGTCGAACAGGTCGATGGCCCGACCCTCGATGTCCCGGTCGGGATCGACAAACATTTCGAGCGCGGTTGCAGCGGGCTCGACGTCGATCGGCCGCTGGACCCGGAACGCGAGCGCGACGTGGTCGTGTGCCGCGCGGACGATCCGCAACTGTCGGGCGACGATGCTCGGCGGTAGCTCCCCGACCAGCTGCATCAGCGCTACAAACGGCTCAAGCACGACGAGGTCGACGATCGCCTGCGCGCCGCCGGTCATGTTCCGCAGCGCATCGCGGAGCCGCTCCGCCTCGGCCGTGATCGGGGGAGCCGACGTCCGGTTCGGGCCATGACGGGCCTCATCCTCCGCGAACTCGCGACGACGACGCTGGTAGTCGAGCCCGGCCCGCGTCAACTCCGGCGGGAACGCGAGCACGTTGGCGTTCCCGGTCGGGGCGACCTGGGCGGTCGGGACCTCGGCCTCGCTGCTGGCAAGAGAGTCTCGAACGGCAGTCCAGGTCCGGAGAAGTGCGAACCCCGTGCGGACTTCATCCTCGGTCGCGTGCTCCTGCGCGAACCTCATCCGATATTGCAACTCACGCTTGTTGCTGCCGACCGCCTCGAGGACCTCGGCCAGCCGGCCATGGGGAAGCTGAAGGCCCCGTGAGCGTCGCGCTCGGCCAACAACATCCGGCCGAACTCCCAGCGGGCGAGCAAAGCGCGTCAAGCTCGTCGACCTCGATCCGCTTCTCGAGAATTCGGTACTCGGACAGGGCGCTCATCGCTGCCCCTCGACCCGCTCGTCGTCCCCAGAGCGGGGGAGCGCCGTTTACCGGGCTACCGCTACGGCTAGCGCTCTTCCGCGCCCGGTGCGCCTGCCAGCGACACCAACTGTGAAATCGCGTGTTGTTTCGAGTGCCCGGCGGGAGGTCAAGTCCGCAGTGCTCGCGCGGGCGCGGCTTCTCGACCCGCGGCTCCCATTGGCTGTCGGGACCGCCCGTGCGGCCGGCCTGCCAGTGGTACGAGCGGCGGCGACTCTCAAGCCACGCCTTTAGGTCGCCGAGGTCGCGCTCGCTCAACTCGCGCGCGGCGGTCTCGATCACACACTCGGGGCCGAACATCGTGGCGTGCCGGACGTAGCCGGCGACGCGGTTCCGACGGCCGTCGCTCTCGCTGGCGTTACCGTTGCGGGACATGGGCGGTACCACGCACATGCCCTACGTCGAGGGATAGCGCCGTTTCGTAGGTAAACCTTTTCGGTTTGGGGGCATGAACGACCCCGACTGCAGGACGATGGCGAGCTCGCCCGCGCCGAGCCGCAGGCGGTTCGATTGATGTCTGGCGGGACGCATGAAGACGCACGACTACATCATGCGCGTACGCAAGATGGGACCCGGCAGGCTTGCACTCGCCACACGGTCACCGTTAGGTTTGGGCGATCATGCCTCCGTCAAGCGATGACGGCGAGCGACAGCGTCAGGCCAGAGCAGCGCGCGAGCGGACCAACAAGCGTCGGCACGAGAAGTTCATCGAGCGAATCCGAGAACGGCTCGAGCGACGCGACCGGAGCGCCTATCGCCCGGGCGAGCAGGGCGAACCCTTGGATGACCCTGCGCCCGAGGAGAACCCCGCCGTTCCTCCGGAGCTTCCGTAGTTCGTCCTTCGCTTCCGGCGCACTGTCCCCGGGCCCGGCGTCCGCCTCCTGTGCGCCTTTAGCCGCAACTTTCGGGGGAGCCCCTCGTTGAGTCGAATTGAGGGCGTGCGCCGTGCGGGAGAGAGGCGGCGGCCGTCGAGTGGGGCGTTGACGGCCGCCGTCCTCCGAGTCGTCCGTCAGCGTGAGCGGCAGTCCAGGGGAGCTGGGCCGTGCGATACCGGCGGGGCGAGCGCCGGGACAATATCCTGCGCGCCGGCTGCGTTGGGAGGCCTGGACGAATTTGCACGCAGGTTGCGGCTTTCATGATGCTTAGGCTGAGCACTGAACCCGGTTCATCCCCCGCAAGTCCAGGTGGCCTGCGGTCGTTCGTTGGGTGAGGTCTGGGGCGGAACCTTGTACCGAGGCGTCCGGGCCGGCCTTCGCTGCGCGTCGCGTTGCGCCCGCAAGCGGCGCGCATCGGTCCCCCCGGAAGGAGGTGACCTCCGCCCGGGGGGGCCACCAATTAGCGGGTCGGTCGCCCGTGCGCCCAGACCCCGTCCGCATGACGACTAATCGACGGATGTTCGATTGTTTGGCCGCGAAGCTCTAGTAAGAGTTGACATGCTTTGGTGCGGGCGCGTGGGTCACCGCAGGGGGTGAGACCGGGGGCGTAAGGCATCGGTTTCGACTCCCGTGCCCGCACTGCTACTTCTGCGAGAAGCGGCCGCGGATCCGGACTGGACGGCGTCGGGGCTGTTCGCTCTCGGCGGGGTGCATGCGTATGCCGTGGACTACATCACGGGGGCGGTCGGCCTGCGGTCCGGAGCTGGGTCGCTCGACGGCCGGCGGCCGCGGGCGAACGGCAGCCGGGCCGCCAACCCGCCGACGCCGATCGCTCCGAGCAGCACGAGCCCGACGTCGGCGGGGATCCGCAGACGCGGCAGCCCCGAGTCGATCGCGCTGATGATGATCGAGAGGAGGACGAGCGCGAGCAGCGGCCAGCGCCAGCGCTCGCAGTAGCGCACGCCGACCGCCGCGAGGATCAGCAGCGGGAAGTAGACGACGAGACCGAGCACGTCGAGCCAGCGGCGCCGGAGCTGGCCGTTGCCCTCGCGCAGCGGCTGGAACATGCTGAAGGTGCGCAGCACCCGCACCGCGGCGACGAGCGGCACCCGCGTGAGATGCGCGCGGATGTAGCGGAGCGCCGGGCCGGTGTTCGCGTCGCCCTCGACGAGCTGCCGGAAGCTCCGGCCGCGGGCGTCGCAGGAGAGCTCCCACCAGCCGATGTCGCGGCCGTAATAGGTCTGGGCGCAGTTCGCGCCGGCGATCACCGTGTCGGAGTTGGTGGCCAGGGTCGCGCGATGAAAGTCGGCGATGTTGCGCGCCACCCAGGGCGCGAGCACGACGCCGCAGGCGAGGATCGCCGCTCCGATCCGGGTCGCACGGCCCTGCCCCCAGCCGGAGCTCGCCCCGCCCGCGCCCCGCCAGGCCGCCGGCACGACGACAAGCGGCAGCAGCAGCAGCGCCTGCGTGTGCGCGAGCGCCGTGAGGCCGACCTCCGCGCCGAGAACAGCGGCCAGCCAGCCGCTCGGCGCGGCGACCAGCCGGTACGTGAGCAGCAGCGCGACGAGGATCCCGAGCACGAGCAGCGGCTCGCTCATCAGTGCGCCGTCGACGACGATCAGCGGCGGGTAGGCGGCGGCGATCCCCGCTGCGAGCAGCCCGACAGGGCGGCCGCCGAGACGCCGCCCGAGGATCCCGAACAGGACGATCGAGACGGTGCCGATCACGCAGCCGACCGCCCGCTGCGCCGCGAGGGCGGCCCCGCCGAGCCACGAGACCGCGCCGAGCACGAGCGGGTAGAGCGGCGGGTGCTCCGCGGTGAGGTAGGGCCGGCCGAAGATCCCGCGGTAGTAGAAGTGTCCGTGGGCGATGTACTGCGCGGAGCCGAAGTAGAAGCGCCAGTCGCCGTCAAGCCCGATCGGAGCGGGCGCGATGACGAGGATGTAGAGCAGGCGCACTCCGAGGCCGACCAGGCTCAGGAGCGCCAGCTGCGCGGCGAACGAGGCCCCGAGCCTCGCCCGGGCGCTCACGCGCGGCAGACGCCGAGAAAGTCGAGCGCCGCGTCGAGCCGCCCCGGGTCCTGCGCACAGTCGCGGATCGCGAAGTCGCTGGCGGCGATGGCCGGCGTGAAGCGGTCGTAGAACGGCTTGGTCAGCCGCAGCCGAGAGTGGATCGCGTCCCAGCCGAGCCGCAGCGCGAGCTCGTGCGCCCACAGCTTGCGGGCATGGAAGACGCCGTACAGCGTCACGTCCCCGAACTCGGACTCACACAGCGCCCGGAACTCCTCCGCGCGGTACTCGCGGATGTGCCAGGGGTTGCTCGACTTCTCCGCCCCGGCCGGCGCGAGCGTCAGCAGATTGGGCGTAGAGACGTATGCGACCCCACCGGGGCGCAGCAGCGAGCGGAAATGCGCGAGCACAGCCCCCGGATCCTGGACGTGCTCGATCGTCTGCAGGAAGACGACGGCATCGAACGAGCCGGGCTCGCCGTAGGTCTCGACGAGCCCGCGTGCGAAGCTGAGCCCGGACCGGCCGTAGCGAGCCTCGGCGTGCTCGTGTGCCTCGGGATTGGCGTCGAGGCCGACCACCTCGGACGCCGATCGGGCGAGCACAGCCGAGCCGTAGCCCTCGCCGCAGGCCATGTCGAGCGCGCGGCCGCCGGAGAGCCGGGCGGCGATCCATTCGTACACCGCGAGGTGCCGGCGGAACCAATAGTTCTCGGCTGGGACGTCAGGCAGCGTGCGCTCTCCGGTGAGCTCCAGCGGGGGTACGCCGGGCGGCTGGTTCTCCTGGACGTACGTATTCATGGCCACGGCCGACAGGGTAATGTCATCGCGCGATGGAGGCCGTACGCAACGCGGAGGAGATCCGCGACGTCAACACCCGCTACCACGATGTCGCCGCGTCGAGCTACGACTCGAAGTGGGGCATCGACTTCGGCGATGTCGGCCAGAACCAGGTGCTCGGGAAGCTGCGCAAGGTGGTCGGGGCCGAGCTCGACCGCGGCTACGGCCGTTCTCTGGAGATAGGCGCCGGCACCGGCTACTTCAGCCTCAACCTGCTCCAGGCCGGCGTCGTGCGGGAGGCGACCTGCACCGACATCTCGCCGGGCATGGTCAGCGTGCTCGCGGGCAACGCCGAGCGGCTCGGGCTCGACGTCCGGACCGCGCGCGCCGACGCCGAGTCGCTGCCGTTCGCCGACGGGAGCTTCGACCTCGTCCTCGGGCACGCTGTCCTGCACCACCTCCCCGACCTCGAGCGGGCGTTCGCCGAGTTCCATCGTGTGCTGCGGCCCGGCGGCCGGATCGTGTTCGCCGGGGAGCCCTCCCGCTTCGGCGACCGGCTGGCCGCGATCCCCAAACGCAGCGCGAACGCCCTCGCCCCGCTGTGGCGCCGGGCGCTCGGCGCCGCCTCCGCCGCGGCACCGGCAGATTCCGAGTCCCAGCACCAGCACGACCACGACCTCGAGCGGTTCGTCGACATCCACGCCTTCACGCCCGGGGATCTCGTCGCTCACGCCCGGACCGCCGGGTTCACCGACATCCACATCCGTGGCGAGGAGCTCGTCGCCAACTGGTTCGGCTGGTTCAACCGCGCGCTCGAGGCGACCGCGGACCCTGACGACGTGCCGATGCTCTGGCGCCAATATGCCTTCCGCGGCTACCTGCTCTTCCAGCACGTCGACAACCGGCTGCTCGAGCCGCACCTGCCGCCGGCCATCTTCTACAACCTGCTCGTCAACGCCCGCCGCGACTGACGATGCCCGAGCGGCTCGTTAACGAGTTTCCGCTGTTCCCGCTCGGTCTCGTCGCGCTGCCGCAGGAGGCGATCCCGCTCCACATCTTCGAGGATCGCTACAAGACGATGATCAACGAGTGCCTGCGGGACGAGCGTGAGTTCGGGATCGTCTGGATGGCCGATGACGGACTCCGGGACGTCGGCTGCGCCTGCCGGATCGAGCGGGTGCTCGAGCTGCTCGACGACGGGCGCATGAACATCCTCACCCGCGGCACCCGGCCGCTGCGGGTCCTCGAGCGCCAGAGCCATCTGCCCTATCCCGCCGGCGTGATCGAGTTCCTCGCCGACGCGGAGGAGAGCGTCGACGAGCAGGCCGCGCAGGCCGCCCGGGAGGCTTACGCCGACCTCGTGCGCCGCGCGACCGACCGCGAGCCCGAGTCCGCCGAGCTCACCGCGATGGACGCCTACGGGATGGCGGCGACGGTCGACTTCGGCCTCGACGCCAAGCAGGCGCTGCTCGACCTGCGCACCGAGAGTGCCCGCCTGCGCCTCGTCACCCGGCTGTTCCGAGCCGCGATCAAGCGGCTGGACTTCGTCGACGGCGCCCAGGAGCGAGCGCGGTCGAACGGCAAGGTCCGGTTCGGTTAGGGCTGCGGCGGGGGCGCGGGGCGGCGCGGCGCGGCCCGGGGCGCTGCGGGGCGCTGCGGGGCGCTGCGGGGCGCTGCCGGGCGCTGCCGGGCGCTGCGGGGCGCTGCGGGGCGCTGCCGGGTGATCATTTCGGTGCCTTCGACCCCAGACCGGCGACGCACGGTCGATTTCGCCCAAATAGCGGACAGAATCGACCATTCGACTCAGCGCACTCGTCGAAGGGACGATTTTGCTCAGTCGCCAGCCCCCGGGGGCGAACCGCAGCCCCGCGGCGAACCGCGGCCCCGCGGCGAACCGCGGCCCCGCGGCGGACCGCAACCCCCGCGGCGAACCGCGGGCCCCCACCCGGGCTACAGGTTGTAGACGACCATCAGCGCGCCGAAGGCGACGCAGTAGATCCCGAACGGCGTCAGCGTCCGCGTCTTGAAGTACCTCGTGAGGAAGTGGACGGTGACGATCGCAGTGATGGCCGCGGCGATCGCGGCGACGAACGCCGGCCCGCGGACCCCGTTGCCAAGGTGGCCGGTGAGGTCGGGGAGCTTGTAGATGCCGGCGAGCAGGATCGGCGGCGTCGCGAGCAGGAAGGCGAAGCGGGCGGCATCGGAGTTGTCGAGGCCGCGGACGAGCCCGGTGCTCATGCACATGCCGTCGCGGCTGATGCCGGCGATCAGCGCGGTGCTCTGGGCGACGCCGATCACACCGGCCTCGCGGTACTCGAGCGTGTCGAGCCGCCGGCCGCCGTCGTCCTTCATCCCCTCGCGCTGGGCGAGGGCACGGATGTCGGCGCGGCGCCGGAGATGCTCGGCGCCGAGCAGGATGACGCCGTTGAGGATGAGGAAGAACGACGCGGCGAGCGGTTTGGCGAGGGCGACGCGGATCGGATGCTCGAGCGCGAGGCCGAGGATGCCGACCGGGATCGTCGCGCAGATGATCAGCCACGAGAGCCGCTCGTTCGGGGTGGTGGCCTTGCGCGTCCGCAGAGTGACGAAGAACGCCTTGACGAGCTCCACCCACGTCTTCCAGAAGTAGATGAGCAGGCCGATGGCGCTGCCGACGTGGAGCATCACGACAAACGCCAGCCACGGCGATTCGGGCTGTGACTGCCAGCGGACGATGTTGTCCCAGCCGAACAGATTGGGGAAGATCACCGTGTGCCCGAGGCTCGAGATGGGGAACAACTCGGTGGCGCCCTGGAGCACGCCGAGCACGATCGCCTGGAAGTACGTGATGAGGGAGGAGCCGAGGACGAGCACGCCGCGGGAACAGTAGCCGGACCTCTAACGCGACGCTTAAGCGAGCGCGCTCACTGGCCCGCGCAGGGTCCCTGGAGCGCCTGGGCCATGAGCAGCTCGGCCTGGGCGAGCTCCTTGTGACCGGGCGCGTCCGTGTCGGCGAAGACGAGCGTGCCGTCCTGGAGGCGGACGCGGTAGCTGTAGACGCTGGCTGCCGTCGGCGGCCGCAGGCGAAGCTTGTTCTTGACGTCGGCGTCGAGGCTCGCGGCCAGATCGCGGGCCGACAGCAGGAGGGGATCGGGCAGCGTCCGCGCCTTGCCCCCGTTGCAGCGGATCGTGCCCCCGTCGTTGACGAGGATCCGCTGCGTGCCGCCCTGGCCGGTGCGCGTGAGCAGGAACAGATCCGGCGACTGGACGGCGAGACCGCACCCGGCCACGACAAGCGCCAGCCCGGCGCACGCCACGGCAAGCACCGGCCCGGCGCAGCCGGATCGCCCCCCGGCGCGCTTGGCTCGGCTTGTCACCCCGATCGGTCGGACGATCACTCCGGCGATTCCACCACGATCGCGGCGCCTCCGCGCCGCGGATCGCCGCCGCCTGAGAACCGGCCGTGGGCGTCGCGTTCGACGGCCTGGACGCCACCGAAGAAGAGGTTGGGGGCCCGGAAGCGGGCGATCGCCTGGCCTGAGCGCTCGAGCGCCTTCGTGTCCGCGCCGGGCTCGGCATAGACGACGCCGTCCTCGTAGTGCAGGCGGGGCGCCTGGACGGCGTCCTCGGCGGCCAGGCCGTCGTCGAGCGCCCGGATGATCGTCTGCAGGATCGCCGAGCGGATGCGGTTCGAGCCGGCGCTTCCGAGCACGAGCTCAGGCTGCCCCCCGCGCAGCACGATCGTCGGCGCCATCATGCTCGGCAGCCTCCGGCCGGGCGGGTGGCGGTGAAAACCGAGCGGGTTGAGGTCCTGCTCGCCGAGCATGTTGTTGAGGTGCAGGCCGGTGCCGGGGACGATCACGCCCGAGCAGGCCCCGTTGGAGCAGGTCACCGAGCATGCCCAGCCGTCGCGATCGATGACCGCGATGTGGGTCGTCGAACCGAGCGCGCCGCCGCCGGGAGCCCCGCCGCCACCGCCGCCGGGAGCCCCGCCACCACCACCGCCGGGAGCACCGCCGCCGCCACCACGGCCGCCACCGCCACCACCGCCGCCGCCAAGGAAGCGCTCGAGGAAACCCGGATCGTCGAGGCCCTCGAGGAACTCCGGGGTACGCACGGCCTGCGCCTGCGCCATCGCCGCGACGATTCGCTCCGCGTCCGGGGCGCCGGGCTCACGCTCGAGCAGCGACAGCGCGTGGACGATGAGGGTGCCGCCGGCCGATGGCGGCGGATTGGTGAGGACCTCGCGGCCGCGGTAGGCGGTGGTGACCGGCACGCGGTCGACGACCGCATAGGCGGCGAGGTCCTCCGCGGTGACGATCCCGCCACGCTCGCCGAGCCAGGTGGTCACCGTCTGCGCAACCGCGCCCCGGTAGAACGGCTCCGGGCCCTGGGCGCCGAGCAGCTCCAGCGCGTCGGCGAGCTCGGGCTGACGGAGGACGTCGCCGGCCTCGAGCAACCGGCCGCCGGGGGCGAACAGCGCCGCGGACTCCGGCGTCGAGGTGACGATCCCGGCGAGGATCTCGACGACGTAGGCCTGCTCGGTCGAGAGCGTGACGCCGTCGCGCGCGAGCCGTGCCGCGGGCGGCACGAGGTCGGCGAGCGGCATCCGGCCGAAGCGCGAGGAGGCCTCGCACACACCGGCGGGCATGCCGTAGCTGCCGACCGACGCCGCGCCGACGTTGAAGATCTGGACGGCGTCGCCGAACGACACGCTGATCGGCAGCAGCTCGGCCCGGTCGGCGGGGTCGGCGCCGCGCCCCGGCGCCTCGACGAAGAAGTCGAGCAGCACCGGCTCCTCGCCGGGAGCGGCGACGAGCATGTAGCCGCCGGCCCCAAGGCCGGTGAGCAGCGGCTCACAGGCGAACGAGCTCAGCATCGCGCCGAGCGCGGCGTCGACGGCGTTACCGCCGGCCCGCAGGACGTCGGCGCCCGCGCGGGCGCTCACCGGATGACCGGCGGCCACGACGCCGAGCGGCACGGCCGCCAAGTCCTAGCGGCGGGGGATGAACTCAGGCACGTCGAACTCCGTCGACGCCGCGCGCTGGCGCTCGCGGATGCGAGACACGCGCGGCTCCCCGACGGGCTCACGCAGGGAGTCGCGCTCACGCGAGCCGCTGCGCACCTCTGTGCCTCGGCTGATCGCGGGCCGCTCCTCCTCACGCCGACGGGGGCGCCCGGAGCCGAAGCCCGTGGCCACAACCGTGACCCAGACCTGGTCGTCGAGCTTCTCGTCGACCATCGCGCCGAAGATGATGTTCGCGTCGGGATGCGCGGCCTCGGCCACGGCCTTCGCCGACTCGTTCACCTCCCACAGCGACAGGTCGTGCCCACCGGTGATCGAGAGCAGGATCGAATGGGCTCCCTCCATGCTCGTCTCGAGCAGGGGCGACGCGACCGCCTGCTCGGCGGCATCGATCGCCCGGCGCTCGCCGGTGCCCATGCCGATGCCGAGCAGGGCGTTGCCCGCGTCGGACATGATCGTGCGCACGTCGGCGAAGTCCAGGTTGATCAGCCCCGGCAGGGTGACGAGGTCGGAGATGCCCTGGACACCTTGACGCAGCACGTCGTCGGCGACACGGAAGGCGTCGACCATCGAGGTGTTGCGATCGAGCACCGACAGCAGCCGGTTGTTCGGCACCACGATCAGCGTGTCGACCTCTTCGGCCAGCTCGGCGATGCCGGCCTCGGCCTGGTCACGTCGCCGCGAGCCCTCGAACTGGAACGGCCGGGTGACGATGCCGACGGTGAGCGCGCCGAGCTCGCGGGCAATCTGGGCGACGATCGGAGCCGCCCCGGTGCCGGTGCCGCCACCCGCTCCGGCGGCGATGAACACCATGTCCGAGCCGCGGAGCAGAGCCTTGATGCGGTCGTACTCTTCGCGGGCGGCCATCTTGCCGAGATCCGGGTTGGAGCCGGAGCCGAGGCCGCGCGTGATCGATTCGCCGATGTGCAGCGTGTCATGGGCGTCGGACTGCTGGAGCGACTGTAGGTCGGTGTTGATGGCGAGGAACTCGACGCCCTCGATCTCGGCCTCGACCATGCGGTTGACGGCGTTGACGCCGGCCCCGCCGACGCCGACGACGCGCAGCACGGGCTTGCCGACCGGCGACGGCACGGCGAACGCGTCGCCGGGCCTCTCGGCACGGGCGTAGACATCCGGTTCAGGCGCGACCGGACGGCCGGACCGCCGCCCACGCGGTCGCTCCATGACGTTCTCCGGAATGTCGGCCGAGAACGCGTGCCGCAGGCGCTCCTGCGGCGTGGGGATCGAGGGCACGTCGTCCTCGAACGGCGCGGGCGACTCGAACGACGGGTGCGGATGCTGCGGGCGCCGTACCGACTCGGCGGGCGTGCTCGCCGCGCCGGCGGCCGGCGTCTCGGCCCGGGGGGCGGACGACTCGCCACGCGGCGCCGGGGTCTCCCGGCGCGCGGCCGGGGTCTCGCTGCGGACCGACGGCGTCTCGACGGCCGACGCCTCGGCGCCGGGAGCGGACTCGACCTCGGATTCGCCGGGGGACTCCGCTCCGGGCGCGGTGTCTTCGGCGGTCTTGCGGAACAGGGCCGCGAGCGGCCCCTCCCGCATGCTCGCGCGCTTACCGGTTGGCATTGTCGAGGACCTCCTTGGCGAGCTGCCTGTATGCGTGTGCGGCGAGACCGTCGGGCTCGTACTTGAGAACCGACATGCCCTTGACGGGGGCCTCGGCGAACCGGATGGTCTTCCGGATCCGGGAGGCGAAGACGCGGTCGCCGAAGTTCTCCTCGAGCAGCTCAATGGCCTCCTTGGCATGCAACGTCCTGGTATCAACCAGCGTCGGCAGGATGCCCTCGATTTCCACATCCGGGTTCAGGTTCTCGCGAATCATCGCGAGCGTGTTCTGAAGCTGGATCAGACCGCGCATTGACAGATATTCGCACTGCACGGGGACGATTACCTTGTGGGCGGCGGTCAGCGCGTTGATCGTCAGCAGTCCGAGGCTCGGCGGCGTGTCGATGAACACGAAGTCATAGTCCTCCTCGACCTCCTTCAGCGCCTTCTGGAGGGAGCGCTCGCGGCCGATCATCGTCGACATCGCGATCTCGGCGCCGGCCAGGTCGATCGAGGCGCAGGCGACATCGACCTCGCGGCGCCGAATCACCTCGCGGATCGACACGCGATGGACGAGAACGTCGTACATCGACTTCTGAAGCGTGTCGGGGTCGATCCCCTGCGACATCGTCAGGTTGCCCTGCGGGTCCATGTCGCAACACAGGACGCGGTGTCCCTCCTCCGCGAAGGCGACGGCGAGGTTGAGCGTAGTCGTGGTCTTGGCGACGCCACCCTTCTGGTTGGCGAACGCGATCACCTTCTGGGTGGCCGTCACGGGGTTCTCCGATGCGTCGGGGAAGTCATACGCGCCTGTATTCGCAGACACCCCGGTAAATCCTTTGCCGATTGCCCGTTTACCGGGTCGGTCGGACGGCTCGGGCGGCGATCCGGGTATTTTCCGCTCGGTGCGAGATCTCTTCGATCGCCACCTGATCTTCGTCACCGGGAAGGGCGGTGTCGGCAAGTCGACCGTCGCCGCGGCGCTCGGGCTGCTCGCGGCGCGCAGCGGTCTGCGGACCGTCGTCGCCGAGCTCTCGTCCCAGGACCGGATCCAGCGGATCTTCGACACGCACGGCGACCCGTTCGAGGAGATCGAGCTCGCGCCGGATCTGTTCACGATCTCGATCGACCCCCAGCACGCGATGGAGGAGTACCTGCGCCTGCGGATCGGACCGCTCGGTCACGCCCTGTCCGCGAGCCGGCTGTTCCACGCCTTCGCGATGGCCACGCCGGGCATGCGCGAGCTGCTCAGCATCGGCAAGGTGTGGGAGCTCTCCCAGCCTGAGCGGCGCAGCCACGGCGGGGTCGTCTACGACCTCGTGATCGTCGACGCGCCCGCCACCGGCCACGGCGTGGCGATCCTCAAGACGCCGCAGACGTTCGCCGACATCGCGCGGGTCGGGCCGATCGCCCATCAGGGGCGGACGATCGCCGCGACGATCGCCGACCGCGACTTCACCGGGCTGCTCGCCGTGTGCACGGCTGAGGAGATGCCGGTCAACGAGACGCTGGCCATGCGCGATGCGCTCGCCGAGGAGAGCCTCGAGCTCGACGCGCTCGTCGTCAACGCCCTTTACGCGAACCGCTTCGACGACGCCGACGAGCCGGCTCTCACGCATGCACTCGCGGCGAGCGACAGCTCGCTGAGCCGGGCCGCGCTCGCCGCCGCGGTCTCCGAGCACGCCCGCGCCGAGGTCCAGCGCGAGCAGCTCGAGCGGCTGCGCGCGGGGATGGACACGGAGCCGGCCACCCTCCCCTACCTGTTCTCCGAGCGGCTCGCGCGCGGCGAGATCGAGGTCCTCGCCGACCTGCTCGCGACCGAGCTGAGCGACCGCAATCCGTCGGCCGCGGGCTGACGCGCGTCGCGCTCAGGCCGCCGCGGCCCAGCGCCCAGCCCGCAGACCGGACTCGATCGCGCCGTCGATGAACCCGGACCAGCCGTTGGCGAGATCCGAGCCGGCGAGGATCACCCGCCCCTCGGGGACCTGCATCGCGGCGTGGTGATGCTCATACCAGCCCGGCCGGTGGATCGCCCACGTGCCGCGTGAGAACTCGTCGGCGAGCCAGTCATGGGCCGTGCACGCCCGGAGCTCGTATCCCGGGATGATCCGGTCGAGCTCACGCTGGACGGCGAGAGGATCCTCCGCCGGGAAACGCTCGGCGTCCGGGCCGAAGCCGATCATCAGCTGCTCCCCGTCGCCGGCGAGCTCCTCGGTGTCGAGGTAGCCGAACGGGTGTCCGGGACGGATCGCGTTGTGCAGTGCGGGCTCTCCGCGCGCGCGGATGAACAGCTTGATCCCGCGCGAGGCCTGGCCAAGGGCGATCGCCCGTTGCTTGGCCTCGCCGAGCGGCGGATCGAAGGCAACCGCCCCGAGTGCGTTGAGCGGCAGCGCGACGACGACGATGCGTGCGGCCTCGCTCGTTCCCGCCCGGCTGATCACCTCGACGCGGTCGCCGTCGGCCCGCACCGCAGCCACCGGCTCAGCGAGCCGGTGCGTGAACGGCGCGGCGGCGGCGATCGCCCCGATCAGCGCCCGCGTTCCCTCCACCATTGTCACCCGGCTGCCGGTGAACTGCGCGAGCGCCAGGCTGTAGCCGGACAGGGCATGCCAGCGCAGCACCGCCACCGCCCCGGCATGCTCGAGCGGCGCATGGGCGAGCGACTCGAGCTCGGCGGCGAGCACGTCGCGCTCCTCGTCGTCGAGCGACAGCTCCGCGATCCGCTCGGCGATGCTGAGCCGGTCGAAGCGGGCGAGTCGGTCGATCCGGTACAGCGGGTCGTGCGGCAGCGGGAGCGCTTCCTCGACGCCGGCGACGAACCGGTCCCATCCGCGCCTGGCGATGGCGTCGCGCTGCGTGATCGTGCCCTGACGGCGCTCGTCGCCGACGTACCACGACGCGCGCGCCGCGTCGTCGCTCAGCGACACCGCGAGGCCGGCGCGGGTGATCTCCGACCACGTGTGCGGCTGGTGCCAGTGCACCCAGGCCCCGCCGTACTCGATCGTGTCGCCGTCCCAATCCGCCGTCCAGGTGCGCCCGCCGAGCCGGTCCCGCGCCTCGATCAGCAGCACCGACCGGCCGCGCAGGCTCGCCTCCCGCGCGGCGGTGACGCCGGCGAAGCCGCCGCCGATGACGATCACGTCATGGATCGGCCACCTCGGCGATCGCGGCATCGAGCGCCATCGCCCCGTGCTGCCAGACGACGACCGGGTTGCACTCGATGACCCGCAGGCCGCGCTCGAGCAGCAGCTCCCCGATGCGCTCGGCGAGCCGGAACAGCGCGCCGACGTCGGGCGGCGGGCCGCCGCGGGCGGCCGCGAGCATCGGAGCGGCGCGCAGGGCCGACAGCGCCCGCTCGATCTGCTCGGCCCGGCACGGCAGGGGGACGACGGCGACGTCGTCGAGCATCTCGGTCCACACGCCGCCGAGCCCGATGACGAGCGCCGGCGCGACGGCGTCGACGTGGGCGGCGACGAGAAGCTCGAGCCCGGGCGGCGCCATCCGCTCGACGAGCACGACGCCCGCGTAGGCTCGGGCGACTTCGGCCAGCCGCAGGTAGGCGGTGCGGACCGCGTCCTCGTCGCGCAACCCGAGGACGACGGCACCGAGCTCGGACTTGTGTTGGATCCCCGCCGAGCTCACCTTCATCGCGACGTGCCCGCCGAGCTCGGCGAGCGCCGCCGCCGCGTCGCCCGCGTCGCCGACGACCCGGCCGTCGATCACCTCGACCCCGCCGGCGCGCAGGAGCGTCTTGGCGTCGTGCTCGCCGAGCCACCGCACGGCGCGCGCCCGCTTGGCGGGCTCGGCGGCGCGGGCGGCATCGGCGATCTCCCGCAAGCGCGTCGCGTCGCCCGGCGCGGCCCGCATCGCCGCCGCGCAGCGCAACCCGGTCCGCAGTCCGGCGGCGGCCGGAATCCCCGCCCGGGCGAACCGCCAGGCCGCGTCGTCGTCGAGCAGCTCGGGCAGCGTCGAGCACACCATCGTCGGCACCGGGCTGCGCTCGGCGCCGGTGACGACGCCCTCGCGCACTGCGCGCCAGGATTCCTCGACGGCGCCGATGAGCGCCGCGGGCTGGTCGTAGAACACGAGCACCTGCCCGATCGCCGGGTCCTCGCCGAGGGCGCAGACCATCTCCGCGAGCTCGGCCCGCTCGCCCCACAGCAGTGCGGTGTAGTCGAGCGGATTGGCGACGGTGGCGGCGCTCGGCAGCAGCCGTGCGAGCCGGGCACGCGCCGGCTCGCCAAGCGGCGGCAGGTCGAGCCCAAGCCGGGCCGCCTCGTCGGCACCCTGGGCCGAGTCGCCGCCCGAGCAGGTCATGATCGCCAGCCCGGCCCCGACCCGGGAACGGGTGCGGACGGCGCCGGTCTTGGCCAGCTCGAGCAGCTCGTGGACGTCGTGCGCCCACGCCGCCCCCGCCGCCTCGACGAGGCTCCGGAACACCCGCTGATCGCCGGCCAGCGCCGCGCTGTGCGCGGCGGCGGCACGAGCGCCGCTCTCGGAGGCGCCGACCTTGAGCACAGCGACGCGGATGTCCCGCGCCGCGCAGTCGGCGAGCGCATCGCACAGCGACGGGCCGCCGTCATCCTCGAGGTACAGCGCGACCGACGTGACCTCTCCCTCCTGCGCGAGGAACGCGAGGAAGTCCGCCGCCGACAGCACCGCCTGGTTGCCGCTGGCCACCACGGTGTGGAACCGGAGCCCGCGCCGCGCGGCCAGGGCGTTGACGGCGACGTTCCCGCTCTGGGCGATGAGCGCGACCGTCCCCGGCTCCTGAGGGGTGAAGGCGTCCCCCCACAGGGTGCTGCGCGCGGTGAGGGCGACGATCCCGTCGCAGTTGGGCCCGCACACGGGCAGCCCGTGGCGCTCGGCGGCCGCGATCAGGGCGCGCTGGAGCTCGGCACCGCCCTCGGCCTCACCGAAGCCGGCCGAGTACACGACCGCCCCGCCACAGCCGAGCGCCCCCGCGTCCTCGATCACCTGCGGGACGGCGGCGGCGGGGACGGCGACGACGACGGCATCGACGGCATCCGGCAGCGCCGAGAGGTCCGCGACGCATGGACGCCCACCCACCTCGCTCCGGTTGGGATTGACCCCCCACACCGGCCCGGGGAAGCCGATCGCATCGAGGTTCTCGAGGGTCTGGGCGCCGTAGCTCCCGGGCCGGTCACTCGCGCCGACGACCGCGATCGAGCGAGGACGCAGCAGCCGGCGCAGGTCGGCGCGCGCCGCGACGGTGCTCAATGGATCGTCGCCTCGACGCCGCGACGCTCGAGCGCGCGGGCGATGATCAGCCGCTGGATCTCGTTCGTGCCCTCCCAGATGCGGTCGACCCGGAGCTCACGCAGATAGCGCTCGGCGACATTGCTGCGGAGATACCCGCGGCCGCCGAAGGCCTGGACCGCGCGGTCGGCGCAGCGGCCGGCGGCCTCGCTCACGAACAGCTTCGCCATCGAGGCCTTGGCGTGGATCAGCTTGGGGTCGGCGCCGTCGTCGACAAGCTGCGCGACGTGCAGCGCGAGCAGCCGGCCGAGCGCGGCGTCGGTCGCCGAGTCGGCGAGCGGAAACGAGATGCCCTGATAGTCGTAGATCCGCTGACCGCCCTGGCGGCGCGCCTGGGCCCACGCCGTCGTCTCGTCGAGCAACCGCCACATCGCCCCGAGGCCGTGGGTGGCGATGCCGAGCCGCTCCTCGGTGAACCATCCCTGTTGGAGGCGCTCGCCGTTGCCGATGCCCCCGATCACCGCGTCGGCCGGGATCTCGACGTCGGTGAAGCGAATCGTCGGGTGGCCGTGGGGATAGTTGTGGGTGAAGCGCGGGTTGTCGACGAACTCGACGCCGGCCGCCGAGGGCTCGATCAGGAACAGCGTCGGCCGCCGCGTGTCGCCCTCGACGGCGTTGGCCATGACGATGAGGACGCGCGCGACGTCGCCCGAGGTGACGAACCACTTCTCGCCGTTGATCCGCCAGCCGGCCTCGGTGGCCACGGCCGTCGTCGCGATGCCCCCGGGGTCGGATCCGGCCTCGGCCTCGGTGACCGCGTAGGCGTCGCCGCCCGCACCGCGCAGGGCGGGCACGAGATAGCGCTCGATCTGCGCGTCGGTGCCCTGGATGAGCACGTTGTAGACGTTCGGCACGTGCCAGTGCAGGCCGTTGGTCACCCGCCCGAACTGCTCGTTGACCAGGAACCACTCGACCATCGTCCACTCCTGGCCGCCGTAGCGAGCGGGCACCCGGCCGCCGTGCAGCCGGGCGGCGATCGCCTCGCGCTTGATCATCTCGATCGTCGCCTCCGGCAGCCGGCCGTCGGCCGCCTCGGCCTCCTGCTCGAGCGGCATCAGCACGGTCTCGACGAAGCGCCGGGCACGCGCCTGGAGCTCGAGCTGGTCGTCGGTGAGGCCGGCGGGACGGATCGGCTGCGAGAGGGTCGTGCTCATGGATGTCCTTTCCGCGCATGGGCGGGGTCGTCGGGGTTGTCGTGGCGGTCCTCGTCCGGATCGGAACCGGGGCGAGGGGGAACGCGCTCGTCGTCGGGCTCCGGGTCGCCCGGCATCCGGGCGAGCGCGGAGCGGTCAGCGGCGGTGAGCGTCCACCCCGGTCCCGGGAGGGCGAGGAGCAGGTTGTGGTGGTTGGCGATGACCGTGCGGGCGATCGCCCGCGCCCGGATGACGGCGGCGTCGTCGCTGCCGCTCTGGCGTTCGATCAGCTGCACCGCATGATGGAGATAGGCCAGCCACGCCCGCTGGGGCCCGTGCAGGACGAGCCGCTCGACCCGCTCCCGCTCGCGCGCGACCGCGGAGGCCGGGGCCTCGTATCCGAGCTCGAGCGTCGCCACCGCGGCGGGCAGCTCACGTTCGGGCTCCGGAGTCACCGAAAGCCAGGTCACGCCCTTGACCATGGCCGGTAGACTAACACCAACTGATCACAAAGTCAGGACGTGTCCATGAGCTCGCTGACCTCGCCCGCCGCCGCCTCCCAGACCCCCGAGGCGCTGCTCCCCCGCCTCTACCTCGACGAGAGCCTGCTCGATGCCGAGCAGGAGCTGATCTTCGAGCGGACCTGGCAGCTCGCCGGCCACGTGTCGGCGCTGCCGCGGCCCGGGAGCTACCTGACCGCCCGGGCGGGCAACCAGCCGGTGCTCGTGCTGCGCGACGACGAGAACCGGCTCGTCGCCTTCCGCAATGTCTGCCGCCACCGGGCCTCGCGGCTGCTGAGCGGCAGCGGCCAGTGCAAGGGCGCGATCCGCTGCCGCTACCACGGCTGGACGTACCGCTTCGACGGCAGCCTGATCGGCGTGCCCGAGGGCATGACGTACGGCGAGCGGCTGAAGAAGTCGACGCTCGGCCTCTTCCCCGTCCGGGCCGAGGAGCTCTGTGGGCTGATCTTCGTCAACCTCGATCCCGACGCCGTGCCACTCGCCGATCAGGTGCCGGGCCTGCGCGAGCGTCTCGATCCCTACCGCATCGCGTCGCTCGAGCCCTTTGCGCAGGCCGGGGCCACGCTCGCCGGTCAGGTTCGCCAGTTCGTGCCCCGCCGCCGTCCGACGTCCTCCGGCGACGGCCAGCCCGCCAACTGGAAGGTCGTGGCCGAGAACTACATCGAGGGCTACCACATCCCGATCGCCCACCCCGGGCTGATGCGCCTGCTCGACTACAAGCGCTACGAGGCGGAGGTTCACGACAATTACGCGTGGTTCGACGCGCCGCTGCGGTCCAAGCCGAGCTCCAACCGCGTCGAGCGGCTCTACGCCCAGCTCGTCGAGCCGATGCCCGGTCTGCCCGAGGAGAGCCGCCGCGCGTGGCGCTACGCGTTCATCTATCCGAACACAACGATCGACCTCTACCCCGACCAGGTCAACACCTGGCAGATCCTCCCCGACGGCGTCGGTGCCACGACGGACGTGTTCGCCAACTACCGTCCGCCGGGCAGCTCGCCACGGACCCGCGTCGTCCAGTGGCTCAACCAGCGCCTGAATAACCTCGTGCTCGACGAGGACGTCGAGCTCGTCGACAACGTGCAGCAGGGAGCGGCGACGCGGGGGTACGTGTGCGGGCCGCTGTCCCGGCGCGAGGCGGCCGTCGGCTGGTTCGCGGAGCGGATCCGCTCCGACCTTGCAAGCGTGCTCACGCGGTGAACGCCCGCGAGCGCATCCTGCGCGCGGCCGTACGCGCGATCGCCCATGATGGGATCGACGGCATCCGGATCGCGCGGATCGCGGTCGACTCAGGAGTCTCCCCCTCGCTCGTCCACTACCACTTCGCCGACCGTGACGCCCTGCTCGCCGAGGCACTCGACTACTCCTACGCCCACGCCGGGGAGCGGCGGCTGGCCGAGGAGCGCGATTTCCCCTCCCACGCAGCGCGCCTGCAGGCGATGGTCGAGCAGTGCCTGCCGACGACCGAGCTGCTGCACGAGGACTGGTTTCTGTGGATCGAGCTGTGGCTGCGCGCGGCGCGCCATGCCGAGCTGCGGCCCTTCGCCGAGGAGCTCTACGCTCGCCTGCGCGGCTGGTTCGCCGCCGAGATCGCGGCCGGGACCGCCGCGGGAGAGTTCGCGCGCTGCGATCCTGACGATGTCGCCGACCGCACGCTCGCGCTGCTCGACGGCTACGGAGTCCGCGTGATGATGGGCGACGGCGCGATGCCGCTCGAGCGCGCCGTCCGATCGGTGTCGGCGGCGCTCGCTCAGGAGCTCGGACTCGGCGAGACGCTCGTGCGTTCGAGCACCGCCCGGGCCGCCCCGCGCCCGGTGCGGACCGCGCCCTCCATGTAGCCGGCCACCCATTGGTCTGACCCGGCGACGTAGAACGGCGGCTCATGCGTGCCGTGGAGCGGGCCGACGCGATGCAGGTCGCCGGGCGCCCAGCTCGTGATGTAGCCACGGGTGAACGGGTCGACGCCCCACGGGCGCTCGAGCATGTACACCGGGTCGGCCGCGGGCTCACCGTAGAGCGCATCAAGTCCGGCCAGCACGGACGCGCGGCGCGCTGACGGGGGCGCGGCGAGGAACGCGGCGAGTCGCTCCGGGGGCACGAGCAGCGACAGCACGCCGCGGGCCTGCGGCCAGGTCGAGCCGAACAGCCACTCGGTCTCGGCCAGCCCGTTCTGCCCGCGTTGCTCCCAGAAGGACTCCGCGTAGGCGACGACGACCTTCGCGGCGAGCGCCTGGCGCTGCGCGCCCAGAGAGGCGAGCCGCTCGTCGCTGACCCCGGTGATGGCGATCTCCCGCAGCGGGCCGGCCGGGACGGTGCAGAGGACGGCCTCGGCTTCGATCTGCTCGCCGTCTCGCAGGGTGAGCGTCACCTGCCCCGAGGTGACGGCGATCGCCGTCACCTCCGCGCCGAGGCGGAGCCGCTCGCCGACCTCGGCCGCGAGCCGGTGGGCGACGGCGGCCGAGCCGTCGGCGACGCGCAGGCCCTCCCAGGTCTCGAGGTCGTAGTAGCCGTCGCCTCCGAGCGCGGCGTGCTTGCGCAGCTCGGCCAGCAGCGACGTCCGCTCGGGGGAATCGCAGGACAGCGACAGCGACGCGAGCCGGTGGCGGCGGTGCACGGCCGGGAGCGCACCGAGCTCACGCAGCCAATCGGACACGCTCAGCGCGTCGAGGCGGACCGCGTCGTGGTGGGACCAGGGGTCCGCGGGATCGATCTCCGTCGCCAGCCTGGCGAAGGCCCGCTCGACCCGGTCGGCATCGGCCCGCTCGCGCTCGGTCATCCACACAGGCTCATCGCCGATGAACACGCCCTCGTCGAGTCCCCAGCTCATCTCGCCGGGGACGGCGACGTAGCTCGGCTCGATGCCCAGGCCGAGCTCGTCGACGAGCTCGGCGTAGGCGGTGTGCCCGGCGCCGAACACCTCACCGCCGGCCTGCACGATCCGCCCGTCGGGGAGCGCCACGGCCTCGACCCGTCCGCCGGCCCGGTCGCGTGCCTCGAGCACGACGACATCCGCCCCGGCCGCCACCAGATCCCGCGCCGCCGCGAGCCCGGCCAGCCCAGCCCCGACCACCGCTACGTCCCTCACCTCGACTCCACCTCTCCGTCCACGCCTGGCGACCGCGTTCCCGTCAAGTTAGGGTCGGATCTCCGGGTCTTGACAGCTGCGACTTCCTCGCGTTAGTTTCCTGAACGCCGGTTCAGTATACGAATTGGTACTGACGGCAGCGGAGAGATGGAGAGAGGATGAGCCCACGGCCCAGTGTGGAGCACCTGCGCAAGCCGCAGATCGTCGCCGCGGCGGCGGAACTGCTGTATGAGCGGGGACTTTTCGATACCCGGATCGGGGACATCGCCGACCGCGCGGGCACGAGCTCGCCAACGATCCTCTACTACTTCGAGTCCAAGGACCGGCTGCTCGAGGAGGCGGTCGACAAGACCGATCGCGAGTTCTACGAACGGCTCACCGAGGGCCAGGAGCGCCACGAGCTCGCGTCGGGAAAGCTCGTGCACCTGATCGAGGAGACGAGCCTCGGCCCCGGCGGGATCAGCGACTGGACGCTGTGGATGGAGATCTGGGTGCGGGCGCGACGCGACGCGACGGTCCGCAACAGCTACTTCCGGCTCGACCGCCGCCAGCGCGACCTGATCGCCGCCATCGTCCGCGAGGGCCAGGCGACGGGTGAGTTCTCGCCCGTCGCGGATCCCGACGAATTCGCTCTGTCGCTCAGCGGTCTCATGGACGGCCTCGGGGTGCAGGTCACCCTGGGGCAGCCGGACGTCACGCCGGAGCGCATGGTCGGGCGCTGCCTCGCGCTCGCGTCTTCCGAGCTCGGCTGCGAGCTCACACCCAGCGGGATCCCACGAACACCGGGCAAGAGAGGAGTCGGGCGGTGAGCAGAGACCACGAGATGTACCCGGCCGGCGACGGTACCGACCGGCGGACGTTCCTGCGGAGGGCGTCGATGGCGGCGGCGGGGCTGGCGACGCCAGGCCTGCTCGCGGCCTGCGGCTCGACGAGCCCGAGCGGCGGCGGCACGTCGACGAAGGCGGGCCTCGGACCGGGCGGCCTGCCGCTCGCCCGCCCCGACCGGCCGGTGACGCTGCCGATCTACCCCGACAACAAGGCGATCGCCTCCGGGCTCAAGCCTGAGGCCGGGCCCCTCCAGTTCTACAACTGGATCCAGTACATCAACCCGGACGTCGTCAAGGACTTCGAGAAGAAATACAACGTCAAGGTCGAGATCAGCACCTTCACGACGATCGACGAGGCGGTCGCGAAGCTGGCCAGCGGCGCCGTCCAGTACGACGTGTTCGTCCCGGAGACGGTGTTCATCGAGCGGCTCGTCGCCGGCAAGATCCTCCAGCCGCTCAACCACAGCTATCTCCCCAACCTCACCGCCAACGTCTGGCCCTCGCTCCAGAGCCCGTGGTACGACGTCGGCAGCCAGTACAGCGTCCCGTACACGGTCTACACGACCGGAATCGGCTGGCGGGCCGACAAGCTGCCGGGCTTCAATCCGGCCAAGCTGAGCAACCCGTGGTCCGCGCTGTGGGTCCAGGGACCGAAGATCTCCGGGAAGGTCGGCCTGCTCGACGATCAGCACGAGGGACTCGCCATGGGCCTGCTCAACAACGGCATCACGAACGTCAACACCGAGAACCCCAAGCAGCTGGCCGCCTCGCAGAACTCGCTCATCAACCTCGTCCACACCGCCAACCTGAAGTTCGACACCAACGAGTATCAGCACCTCGCCGACGGCTCCATGTGGCTGCACCAGGCGTGGTCGGGAGACATGGCCTCGGCCCCGAGCTACGCGCCCCAGGGCACCCCGCCGTCGGTGTTCCGCTACTGGTGGCCGCAGACCGGACTGGGGCCGATCAACAACGACATGTTCGGCGTGCTCAAGGGGGCGAAGAACCCGGTGCTCGCCCACCTGTTCATCAACTACCTGCTCGACACCGAGGTCGCGTTCAAGAACTTCACCTTCCTCTACTACCAGCAGCCGCTTAACGGCATGACGCCGGAGGCGCTCGTCAAGCGCCAGCTCGTCGCGCCGAACCTCGATACGACGATCGTGCGCGAGCCGCAGTTCAAGAACGGGCTCGTGCAGGGACCGCTGAGCCAGGCGGGAGAGGTGATGTGGGAGAACGCGTGGGCGGCGGTCAAGTCGGCGTGAGCGGGTAGCCCGGTGCAGTCGCGCGCGTATTGGCGAGGGTTTGCCCTTCCCGGCGTGGCCTGGCTGGCGCTGTTCGTCCTCGTCCCGGCCTATGCCGTCGTGGCGATGGCGATGGGCAGGGTCAACCTGCTCCTCCAGCCGGTGCCGGCGTGGAACCCGGCCACGTGGAATCCCGGCTTCGTCTCCAAGGCCTTCTCGGGCGCGCTGCCGGGGGGCGAGTACTGGCCGTCGGTGCGCAACACGCTCGTCTACGTCACCGCATCTCTGTCGCTGTGCTTCGTCATCGGTTACCCGGTCGCCTACTACGTGGCGCTGCACGCCAAGAAGAGCAAAGGGCTGCTGATCACGCTGCTCGTCATCCCGTTCTGGGTCAGCTACCTGCTGCGGATGCTCGCCTGGATCGGCCTGCTCTCCTCCGACGGCTACGTCAACAAGCTGCTGCAGGTCGTCGGGATCAGCCACCCGCCAGACTGGCTCAACGGCAACCCGTACTCGGTGATCATCGCGCTCCTCTACGGCTACATCCCGTATTTCATCCTGCCCGTGTTCGCGGGGCTCGACCGGATCGATCGCAGCCAGATCGAGGCGGCTCGGGACCTCGGCGCGTCGCCCCGGCAGGCGTTCCTGCGGGTGACGCTGCCGCTCAGCCGTCCGAGCATCCTCGCCGGCTCGGCGCTCGTGCTGCTCCCGATGTTCGGCGACTACTACACCAACGATCTCATCTCGGCCTCGCCGAACACGAACATGCTCGGCAACCAGATCAACCTCTTCGTCCAGGGCGGGCCGGAGAAGAACCTCGGCGCCGCGCTCGTGCTCGTGCTGATGACGATCCTCGCCGTCGGCATGGCCTACTACCTGCTCCAGACGGCGCGTGACGCCCGGAAGCTGAGCGCATGAGCGCCACCGATACATCCGTCGCCCCGCTGGCCGCCCCGAAGGACCCCGCGGTCCGCGCCCGCCGGCACCGCCTGCCGTCCCCGCTGCGCAACCCCTGGGGCCGGCCACGATTCCTCGTCGCCGCGACCTGGCTCTACATCTTCTGGGCCCTGCTGCCGGTCGTCATCGCGATGGGCTTCTCGTTCAACGCCGGCCGCTCGCGGAGCGTCTGGCAGGGCTTCTCGCTGCGCTGGTGGTGGGGTGACCCGAACCTGTCGATCTTCCATGACCCCGACTACACGAACGCCCTGTGGCACAGCCTCGAGCTCGCCGGCCTCGACATGCTGATCGCCACCCCGCTCGGAGTCATGCTCGCGCTCGGGCTCGCCCGCTGGCGGGGCCGCGGCTCAGGCGCGGCCAACGGGCTGATGCTCGTCCCGCTCGTGACTCCGGAGATCGTCATGGCCGTCTCGCTGCTCGTCGTGTTCACGCAGCTGGCGATCGTCCCGTTCAGCCTCGTCCATCTCGGCACGCCGGCCCAGGTGATCGGCCAGGTCACGTTCTCGGTCTCCTATGTGGTGGTGATCGTGCGAAGCCGGCTCGCGTCGATCGGGCCCGAGTACGAGGAGGCGGCGAGAGACCTCGGGGCCACCCCAGCGCAGGCGCTGCGGCTCGTCCTGCTGCCGCTCCTGCTGCCGGCGATCCTCGCGAGCATGCTGATCGTCTTCGCCCTGTCGATCGACGACTTCGTGGTCACCCAGTACATGTCCTCGAACGCGGGGACGACGACGATCCCGATGTACCTCTACTCGAATGCGCGCGGCGGGACGACGACGCCGGCGCTCAACGCCCTCGCCACGATCCTCGTGCTCGTTACATTGATCGGCGTGGGCTGTGCCTTCTTGGCCTTCAAGCTGCTGAGCCGGCGCACGGTCCCGGGCGAGGTATCGGTGATGAGAGAGCTGAGCGGACTGGAGGCAGCCTGATGGCCGGCGGAAGTGTGGAGCTACGCGACCTGACCAAGCGCTTCGACGAGGTCATCGCCGTCGACGCGATCAGCACCCTCATCCACGCGGGTGAGTTCTTCTCGATGCTCGGCCCGTCGGGCTGCGGCAAGACGACGACGCTGCGGATGATCGCGGGGTTCGAGCGACCCACCTCCGGGGAGATCCGGCTCGACGGCGTCGACGTCGCCCAGGTGCCGCCGCACGACCGCAACGTGCACACCGTGTTCCAGAACTACGCGCTGTTCCCGCACCTCGACGTATTCGGGAACGTCGCCTTCGGGCTGCGCCGCCACAAGGTGCGCAAGGACGAGATCCGCCGGCGGGTGCACGAAGCGCTCGAGCTCGTCGAGCTCGGTGGCCTCGAGTCGCGCCAGCCCAAGCAGCTCTCAGGCGGGCAGCAGCAGCGCGTCGCCTTGGCCAGGGCGCTCGTGCTCCGTCCCGCGGTGCTCCTGCTCGACGAGCCGCTCGGGGCCCTCGACGCGAAGATCCGCAAGCAGCTCCGGATCGAGCTCAAGGCGCTTCAGGAGGAGGTCGGGATCACCTTCGTGTTCGTCACCCACGACCAGGAGGAGGCGCTCAGCATGAGCGACCGCGTCGCAGTGATGAGCGGCGGGCGGATCGAGCAGGTCGGCACGCCTCAGGAGGTCTACGAGGACCCGGCGACCGTGTTCGTGGCCGACTTCCTCGGGGTGTCCAACCTGATGGACGCGCAGGCGCGCCAGGTCGGCGGCGGCTGTGAGGTTCGCGTCGGCGATTTCTCGCTGCGGGCGGGCTGCGGCGACACCCACGCCCACGGCCCGGTCAAGATCGTCGCCCGGCCTGAGCGGCTCGTGCTCCGCCCGGCCGGCGACCAGCGCGAGAACTGCCTCCCGGCGATGGTCGAGCGCACGGTGTACGTCGGCGCGAGCCTCCAGGTCATCACCCGGCTGCCGACCGGCGTCGCGCTCCAGGCCTCGGTGGCCAACACCGGCCAGCGCGCCGATTGGGCGCAGGGGACGCCAGTCGCCGTCCAGATCCCGGCCGACGCGCTGCGCGTCCTCGCCCTCGAGCCGCGGTCGGGCGACGCCGTCGCCGCCGACAGCGCCGCGCCCGGCGTGCTCGTCGCCGGCGGCTGACGCTTGCGCCGGCGCTACGCCGCGTTCTTCGCCCTCCCGGGCGCGCTGCGACTGCTCGTCAGCTCGCTCGCCGCCCGACTTCCGCTGGGAATGTCCTCGCTGGCCATCCTTCTGCTCGTGCGCCAGCGCACGGGGTCGTTCGCCGACGCCGGCCTCGCGGTCGGGACGTTCACGCTGTGCGCGGCCGCGGCGACGCCCCTGCTCGGCGGGCTGCTCGACCGCCACGGCCGTCGCCTGCTCATGCCGCTCGCCGTCGGTCACGCCGCCGGCCTCGTCGTGCTCGTCGCCGTGTCCGCGGGCCGGCCCGCGCCGCTGCTGACCGCGGCGATCGCCGGGGTCGCCGGCGCCCTGATTCCGCCGGTCGACGCGGCGGTCCGCGTGCTGTGGCCGCTGCTCGCCACCGGGCCCGAGGTGCTCGAGTCCGCCTACCAGCTCGACGCCACCTCGCAGGAGGTCGTCTGGACGCTCGGGCCGCTGCTCGTCGCCGCCGCGGTGGCGGCGGGGTCGGCGGCCACCGCCGTGCTGCTCACCGCGGCGATCGTCGTCGTCGGCACCGGACTGTTCGTCATCGCCCCGGCCCCGGCGATCGGCACGCGCCACGCCCGGCAGCACGGGGCGCTGGCGAGCCCCGGCCTGCGCGTGATCATCGGCGCCGCCGCGCTGATGGGCTTCGGCATCGGCGCCGTCGAGGTCGGCCTCCCGGCCCTGGCGGTCAAGGTCGGCTCGCCGGGCAGCGCCGGGCTGCTGCTCGCGCTCTGGAGCATCGGCAGCATGCTCGGGGGCATCCTCTACAGCGCCCGCCACTGGGAGTCCGAGACGCGGGTGCGCTACCCGGTGCTGATGCTGCTCGTCGCGTTCTGCACCGCCCCGCTCGTCGCCGCGAGCTCGCTCGGCGCCGCCGCGGCCCTGAGCGCGCTGGCGGGCCTCGGCTATGCGCCGATGCTCTCCTGCGAGTACGGGATCGTCGCCACGGTCGCCGAGACCGGGCGCGAGGCGGAGTCCTTCGCCTGGACGACGGCGTCGCTCGTGGCGGGCCTCGCCGCGGGCAACGCCGTGGCCGGCGTGCTCGCCCAGGACACCGGCGTCGGCGCCTGCTTCGCGATCGGCTGCGCGGCGACCGCCCTCGCGGCCCTCGTCGCACTCGCGGGCCGCGGCCACCTCCGGGCCCGGCCGTTGGGCACTCCCGTGCCGCTCGTCGTCGCGGTCGGTGGCTCCTCCACCCCACCCGACGCCCACCTAGACTAGGCCCGTGTGAGCATCGCCGAGCTTTTGGAGGGGAAACGCGTCTGCGTGTGCGGCGGCTCCGGCGGCGTCGGCAAGACAACCACGTCGGCGGTGATCGCCCTCGGCATGGCCGCTCAGGGGGCCAAGGTCGCCGTCGTCACGATCGACCCGGCTCGGCGCCTGGCCAACGCCCTCGGCCTCCAGGAGCTCGAGAACGAGCCGCGACAGGTCGAGCCGAGCCGGCTTGCCGACAGCGGGCTCGAGATCGAGGGTGAGCTGTGGGCGATGATGCTCGACCCCAAGCGGACCTTCGACGAGCTGATCGAACGGATCGCGCCGACCCCTGAGCGCGCCGAGGAAGTCAAGGTCAATCGCGTCTATCGCGAGCTCTCGACGGCGGTGTCGGGCTCACAGGAGTTCACCGCCGTGGCCAAGCTGTACGACCTCGACCGCGAGGGGGACTTCGACCTGCTCGTGCTCGACACCCCGCCGTCGCGCAATGCGATGGACTTCCTCGACGCCCCCGGTCGCCTCACCTCGTTCCTCGAAGGCCGGGCGCTGAAGGCGTTCCTGCGGCCGACCGGGTTCGGCATGCGCGTGCTCGGCCGGGGCGCCGCGCCCGTGCTCAGCGGCCTGCGCAAGGTCACGGGCGTCGATCTCATCACCGACCTTTCGACCTTCTTCGCTCTGCTCGGCGACATGACCCGCGACTTCAGCCTCCGGGCGCAGCAGGTCGACGAGATGCTCCACGCGCCGACGACCGCGTTCGTGCTCGTCACCTCGGCCCAGACCGAGCCGATCGAGGAGGCGGTGTGGTTCGCCCGTACGCTCGAGGACAGCGAGCTGCCGCTGGCCGGGATCGTCGTCAACCGCATGCACCACGACCTGCTCGGCGGCGCCGAGCCCGGCGACCTCGCCGCGACGCTCGGCGAGATCCTCGATCCCGAGCTCGCTGCCCGGGTGGCCGAGAACTTCGCCGACTACCACGTGCTCGCCCGCCGCGACGAACGCAACGTCGTCCGGCTGCGGACCGAGCTCGAGCACCAGCCGCTGCTGCTCGTCCCGCACCTCGACAACGACGTCCACGACGTCGAAGGCCTGCTCCGGGTCCATCGCTACCTGTTCGCGAGTGAGGCCGAGCGCGAGCGGCTGATCGCCGAGGTCGTGGCCTAGTAGCCGCTGGTGCTCGCGGGCGCGTCCGGCGCGGTCTCCGCCTCGCGGGCCCGCATGGCCACCCGGCTCGACGCGTCGCTCCAGCTCGCCCAGGCCATGATCAGCTCCTGCCAGCGCTCGCGTCCGACCGCCGCCCCGGCCCCATCGCTGCCCGGCTGGCCGAGGTCGAGCCGGCCCTCGTGCAGCAGCTCCCACACCGCCTGCTCGGCGAGGCCGAGCTGCTCGCTCGGACGGGCCTGCGGGTAGAGGGCGGCCGCGAGCCGCACCGCCTCGCGCAGATCGACCCAGTCGGCGGCGGCGAGCCCGAGCAGCTCGGACTTCAGCGCCGTCGTCGGCTGCGCGGCCGCGGCCGCGGGCGAGGAGCCGCTCAGCAACGCCGTGGTCACGTCCTCGCTCACCCGGACGGCGTTCGCCCAGCCACGGCCCATGCCGAGGTCGGCGGTGGCCAGCTCGGGCCCTTCGAGGATCGTCAGGCGTGCTCTGTCAGGCGCCCAGCGGCGCTCCTCCCACTCCACACCTTGGCCGGCCGTCCACGGCGCGACGATCCGGGCGCGCACCTCGTCACCGGAGAGGTTGAACGCCCGGGCGACGTGCGGGAACTGGCGGATCTCGACGTGGAACACCTCCTACTCCTCTCCCAGCTCGAGGTGCCCGATGCGGTGTCCGGCCGACGTGGCCCGGAAGGCCGGCACGAACTCGGTGGTGAGGACGGTCCCGTCTCCGGTCACGCGCTCGATGATCCCCCATAGCTCGGCGATCCGCTCCGGCGTGTCGATCACGTACGTGAGCATCGGCACCCGCCGGCGGACCTGCCAGAAGCTGTCGCCGTGGGGCGGCTCGTCCCCCTGGTAGCCCCAGATCCCGCGCAGGCTCGTCGCGCCGGCCGCCCCCGCGCGGCGCAGTGCCCGGATGAGCGCGTCATGCAGCGACTGATCGCCGCTGTGCACCTGCTCCCCAGCATGGATCATCAGCTTCTGCCACATCCCCGGCGCGCTCGCCTGCACGGCGGGGAGCTCCTGCGGACCGACGAGGCGCTCGGGGCCGCGCTTACACAGCGTCAGCTTCTCGACCGTGACGAGCGGGCGGGGCAGCGTCTCGGCGAGCGCCTCCCGGGCCCGCTCCATCGCATCGCGCTCCCCGACCGCCATGATCATCAGGGGTACCTGCACGTTGCCGGAGAAGAACGCCGCGCGCCGCCGCGTCCCGTACGTCGTGCCATCGACGCCGAGCAGCACGATCACCGCCGCCGCTCCGTGCGCGTGGAGCAGCTCGACGATCACCTCGTAGCCCGGACGGCCGTCGATCCGCTCCTGACGTCCGAGGTAGACGGTGAGCTTCTGCGCGTTGGTGGCGGCCGCCTCAGGGATCGGCTCGCCGCTCTGGAGCCGGGCGCGCTCGAGCGTGATCAGGCCGTCGAACGGCAGCGCCTCGACGTCGGCGACCGCCTCCTGCACGGCGTCGTGGGCATCGACGGCCACGGCCAGGAGCGGCAGGTCCTCGGAGAGCGTCAGCGTGCGGTCGGTGCGGAGGTGATGTTTGGCGCCGAAGCCCTCGGTTCCCCGCATGAGGAGACTGATCCGCAGATCCCGTCGCTCGAAGATGTCGACGAGGACGTCGGCGAGCAACCGGCCTCCGAGCCGGTCGCGCTCGCCGAAGTAGACGCTGAGCTTGAGGGCGTCCTCGATCACAGCGCCGCTCCGAGCTTGCGCCCCAGCCAGGCCGCGAGCAGCCCGAGCACGAGGCTGATCGCGAGGTTGGCCCACGCCGGGGCCGGACGCCCTTCCTCGGCGAGCCGGTGGGTCTCGAACGTCCACGTGCTGAAGGTCGTGTAGGCGCCGATCAGGCCGGTGCCGAACAGCTTGTACGTGCCGCTGCTCAGCGCGGCACCGACGAACAGGCCGAGCACGAACGCCCCGCTGAGGTTGACGACCAGCGTGCCGAACGGGAAGCCTCGCCCGATGCCGGCCGACACCGCGCCGTCGAGCAGGAACCGCGCGAGCGCGCCGACGCCGCCGGCGACCCCGATCCCGAGTACGAGCGCGAGGGTCATCGCCTCGACCTCGCCGGGGCCATCAGACGAACCTCGCGCGGCGGACGAGGTTGGTGGAGAGCAGGACGGCGAGCAGACCGGCGAGCAGACTCCCCCCGGCGTAGAGGAGCGCCGTCAGCAGGCGGCCACGATCGAGCATGGCCAGGAGCTCGACCTGCATCGTCGAGAAGGTGGTGAGCGCGCCGCAGACCCCAGTGGCGAGGAACGGACGGCGGTAGGAGGACACCGGCAGGCGCTCCTGCAGCCGGGTGCTGAGGTAGCCGAGCATGAACGCTCCGACGATGTTGACCGTGAACGTCGCCCAGGGCCAGCTCCCGGCCCGGATCGGGAACGCGGTGGCAAGCTCGGCCCGGGCGATCGCCCCGATGAACCCGCCGGCGAAGATCGCCGCGAGCTCGCGCCGGTCAGATCCCACGCCTCTTGCCTTAACCGACGGCCCGGACCCGCGGCTATCCGGCCGCCGGCGACCCGCGTCGCTGCTCTGCGAAGCGACGGCGGGAGGCCTCGATTTCCTCAAGCGCCCGTGCCCGATCCGCGAATCCCTTGACCTCCGAGCTGCGTCCTGGCTCGAGGTCCTTGTAGACGTCGAAGAAGTGCGAGATCTCGTCGCGCAGCTGGTAGGGCAGCTCAGCTATCTCGCCGTAGCGGTTCCAGCCCGGATCGTTGAGCGGCACGCACACGACGGTGTCGTCGGCGCCCTTCTCGTCCTCCATCCGGAACAGGCCGATCACCTTGACCGGCACGTGACACCCCGGGAAGGTGGGCTCGGACACGCACACGAGCACGTCGAGCTCGTCGCCGTCGAGCGCCAGCGTCTCCGGGATGAAGCCGTAATCGGTCGGGTAGACGACCGACGCCGCGACGTAGCGGTCGAGCTTGATCGCGCCGAGCTCGTGGTCGTACTCGTACTTGTTCCGGGAGCCCTTGGGGATCTCGACGACGCAGACGAGCGGCTCGTCGGGGGTCGCCGACCCTTCGGCGGCCATCAGTTCATCTCGCCGCGAGCGACGGAGAGACACGCCTCACACCGAGGCCAGGGCGGATTCCAGGGGAACCCGGTCACATCCTTGCCGCACAGCGCCGTGTCGGGATCGTGGTCCTCGACGAGGTGACACAGCTCCTCGAAGCCGTTCTCGTCCCGGCCGGGAGCGTTGCGGCAGCCGGGGTGCACGTTCGGCGAGCGAACGGGAGCGGGAGATCGCGGTGCCACGGCGAGCAGAATAGCCATTCGAGGCCGAACGAATCCGCACCGGCACTCCAGAGGCAGAACGAGCGGGCCGTGGCCCGCTCGCAGCTGCGATCGCGCTCCCTCTGACTTCGTCAGAGCCCCAGGACTTAAATGTTGTGCCTGGTGGCAGAACACTCCCGGCCCCCGTGAGGGACCGAGTGGGGAGCGGTCGTGACGGAGCCTAGCGCGCCGCCACGCTCTCGGCGAGGAGCCCGTCGGCGACCGACCGCAGGTCCGCGTCGAGATGCCCGCAGAGCACGTCGCGCAGGAGCGCTCGCAGGTGCTCGGCCATCTCCACGACGAGCCCGTTGACGCCGGGGGCAGGCGGCGCAAGACCGGCGATGACCGCCCGCTCGAGCGAGATCGCGTGGGCGGTGCGCTCGGCGAGCTCGGTGCGGGCGCCCGGTGTCGCGCACAGGACGGCCAGCCGCTGGGCGAGCCGGCCGCTGGCCGGTCCCTCGGGCTCGAGCAGCGCCCGCAGAGCAAGCAGGTGGTCGGTGAGCGCCTCGAACGGCGCGAGCCGCTCGCAGCCCATCTCGTAGCGGGCCAGCGCCCAGGCCAGCTCACCGCTGCTCGGGGTGCGGCGCGCGATCAGGTTGCAGAACGCGCGCAGCTCGTCCTCCTGCGCGCTGGCGATGAGGGTGACGAACCGAGGCCGTCCCGAGCCGCCGAGGGCCACGGGCCGCCAGGAGCCGGCGTCGGTTCGCGTCCAGGCCACCGGGCCGAGGGCATAGCCGCCGCGCTCGAACAGGCGCATCGCGGTGAGCACGCGCCGAAAGCGCGTACGCGCGGTCGAGACCGGTGCGGGGGCGGCGCGATCCTGATCGCAGGCGAGGACGAGGAGGACGGCCGGCTCCTCGGTCGGGCCCGAACCGGACGCACCCGTGCCCCAGACCGCCTCACTTGGAGCGTCGAGAAGCTTGTCGCCGCGTATCAGCGAGAGGCCCTCCCCGAGCGCTAGCTCCTCGGTGCCGGGGTCGAGCGCGACGCCGTGCAGCGGGGCGATCACGGTGGTGAGACAGCGCCCCTCGTAGACCGCCCGCTCGAGCTCGTCGTAGGCGGCCTGAAAGCGCCCGGGGTGAAGGCCGAACTCGCTGCGCTCCTCGAAGACGCGGCTGAGGAAGCAGCGCAGCGCGGTGTCGGCCTGCTCGCGGGGCTCGGCCGGGATGCGGTGCTGGCCGCGGACGCGGAGGTAGGCCCCGATCCCCTCGAGCCCGGCGAGGGCGCGGGCCGCGGGTGCGTAGGTCGGCAGCGCGGACAGCATCTGCGCGCGATCGGTGATGAACGCGCCGGTCAGCGGCCGGTAGCAGTAGAGCGCCGTGCGGCCCGGCCGCGGCTCGCTCTCGGTGACTTCGAAGGGGACCTCCGCCCCGCGGGCGGTCTCGGCTGCAAGCTGGCCCGCGGAGTCGGCGGTGAACGCCTCGAGGGTGCCGTGGAGGGTGGGGTTGCGCACTCCCGCCGTTTCGTCCTCGACGACGCCGATCCTGCACCACGAGCGGGAGCTTGCAGCGATGCCCGGCGTTCAGATCCCGCGCTGGACGGCAAGGATCAGGAGCGCGAGCGCCGCCAGCCCCGTGAAGACGACGACGCCGAAGCTCGTCGCGACTGCCACCCGGAACGCTCGACTGGCCCGACCCGGCGCGCGTGACGGGGGAGCGTCGTCGGTCCGGGTCGGCCGCGGCTCGGGTGACGGGGGGACCACAGGGTGGTCGGCCACCGACGCCGCCAGCGTGTCGGTGACGAAGCGGTTGAGGCTGATCTGCTCGCGCTCGGCCGCAGCGGCGAGCTGCTCATGCAACGAGCCCGGCATGCGGACGAGGAAGCGTCCGCTGTGGCTCGGCGCGGTTCGGCGCGTGGCGTGTTCCGGGTCGGATCGGGTCCTCGACACGCTCCGATTGGCACCGTCGGCCACCGGACGGGGCCCCGGAGCGTCCCGTCCCGGGCGAGCATCAGAGCCGGGAGCCGCCGTGGGCACTGGTGATATCACCGCATGGGCGGCGATATCACCCGGTTCCTCGACGTCGCTACCCACGACGAGCTGCGCTCGGAGACTGGCGAGCGCCTCGGCGAGCAGGCGCGAGACATGTGCCTGCGAGATGCCGACCGCACCGGCGATCTCACGTTCGGTCATGTCGGCGTGAAAGCGCAGGAAGACGATCCGTCGCTGGCGGGTGTCGAGCATCCGGATGGTCTCGGCCAGCAGCAGTCGGTCCTCGCTGCACGCCACCGGCTCGGATGCGGCATCCACTTCGGGAGCAGCGCCGTCGGAGATCGAAACCGAGGCGCGGGCGTGCTCGGCTTCGAGGGCGCGCTCGATGTCGTGCTCCTCCACCTTCAGCGCCTCCGCGAGTTCCGCCACCGTCGGCGAGCGCCCGAGTACAGCGGCGAGGTCCACCCGGCTGCGCCGGAGCTGTCCGCTGATCCGCTGCAGCTCGCGGGGAATCCGAATGATTCCCGCCTGGTCGCCGAGGTGCCGGCGGATCTCGCCCTCGACCGCCGGTGTGGCAAATGTGGCGAACGCGACGCCTCGGCTCGGCTCGAATCGGTCGGCGGCCTTGACCAGCGCCATTGCCCCGACCTGGACGAGATCGTCCAACGGCTCGCCGAGACCGGAGTAGCGGCGCGCGATCGTCCTGACGAGCGGGAGGTGCTTCTCGATCAGGCGCTCCCGATCCTTGCGCCGGAGGGGGCGAGACGCGGGACTCACGGACCCCACGCGCGTCATCGCTCGCCGCCTCGCGCCCGATACCACCCCCGCGATCGATGCCCCCCTCGCGATATCGCGCAGCTGAACGCACCAGAGATGGATCGGCGTGAGCGTCTTTGGCGAGATATGAGGGCAGGTGGCATCTTTGGGCAAACAACGGGAGCGGGGCACCGGAACGCGCGCTCATTCGCTGCGCCGCGATTTCGTGGCCGCCGGCATCATCGGTCTCGTACTGTCATCGGCCGCCACGGCGGGCGCCCGGGCGTCGACGATCGCCATCTCCAGCCCGACCGCTCAAGCGGCGCTCACACTCGCTCAGCAGAGCTCCGGAGACGCACTCGCGCAGGCACGTTCGACGGCCGCGAGTGTGCGTCAGCTGTTGGCGAACGCCCGAGCAGTCGTCCCTCAACCGGATGCGGTGCCCTCGTCAGCGACGCCGAGCGGGGCTGTGCCCTCCCCAGTGACGGTCGTCGTCCCGAACATACGGGCGGCGGTGACGAGCGCACTCCCTGCGCCGCAGCCGGCGCCGCCCGCGACGCCGCCGCCCGGCCCCGACGCTGCGACGACGCGCATCAGCCTTCAGGCTGGGGCGCCCACGTCGAACTCACCGCTGGCCGGCCAACTCCTAGCGCGCCATCACGAGTCGCAGCAAACGAGCAGGCGGTGGCTCGCGAGCCACAGGGGCGGTCGGGGGCATGCCGTGCCGCCGGGCGGCCGGGCACTCACCGGGAACGCGCAGCGACCGGCGATGCCCGCGGGTCCGATGCGCTACTGGCAACCGGCGGCGATCACGGCACCGGTGGTCGCGTCCCCGGCCCGTCGCGCGGCGACCTCCGGAACTCGCGGACGACCCCATCCGCGACACCGGGCTCAAGCGCCCGCACCGAGCCCGGGCGGTGCCGTGCCCCAGGTCGCGGCACCGCAATCTGTCCCCTCGGCCCCGGGCGGCGGAGCGGCGAGTGCGTCCGGCGGCGGGACGGGCGCAGGCCCCGCGAGCGCGCTGCTCGCCGTGGCCGCCCTCTGGCTGCTGCAGTCGCTCCTATCGGGGCGATTGCCGTTCGATCTGCCGGCCTGGCGTTCGGCTTGGCCGGCGCCGCCGCTCACTCGCCCCGGTTAGCCGAGCTTCTTTCCCTCAATCCATTTCGCTGCTGCCGGGTGGCCATGGCTGCCGGCGGAGGCGAACCTTCTACCAACCAGGAGAAAGAAGCAGCATGAGATCGAAAATGATCGCTGCCTTCGTCAGCGTCGCTGCGCTCTGCGTTCCAGCGACGGCACTGGCGGACAGCAGCCAGGGAGGCAACTCCGGAACGGGCGGCGCCGGCCAGGCGCAGCTGAGTGGCCAGTCGGCCAAGACGCTGCAACTCGCGCTCTCACAGGCGAAGGCCAAGCAGAACGCCGTCAACACCAACGCTCCGGTCAACGTCGCCGGCGGCGACATCTCGACCGGCGCCAACAGCGCCAACCAGAACGCCAACAACGGCGCTGACAGCAGCGCCAAGAACAAGTCCCACACCGACCAGAGCAACACCCAAACCCAAACCAGCCCGAGCTCCGGCTCCGGCTGCGGATGCGGGTCGGTCGGCAACGGCGGCACCGGCCAGGCGCAGCTGAATGACCAGTCGGCCAAGACGCTGCAACTCGCGCTCTCACAGGCGAAGGCCAAGCAGAACGCCGTCAACACCAACGCTCCGGTCAACGTCGCCGGCGGCGACATCTCCACCGGCGACAACAGCGCCAACCAGAACGCCAACAACGGCGCTGACAGCAGCGCCAAGAACAAGTCCCACACCGACCAGAGCAACACCCAAACCCAAACCAGCCCGAGCTCCGGCACCGGCTGCGGATGCGGGTCGGCGGCCCCGAGCACCAGCTCGAGCTGCGGATGCGGATCGCCCGGCACTCCCAGCTCGGGTCCGAGCTGCCAGATCGGTTGCGGAGGCACCGGCCAGGCGCAGCTGTCCTCGCAGTGGGCACTGACCGGCCAGTTGGCCGCTTCGAAGGCCACCGCGGCTCAGAACGCGGTGAACGCCAACGTTCCGGTCAACGTCGCCGGCGGCGACATCTCGAGCGGCGCCAACAGCGCCAATCAGAACGCCGGCAACGGCGCTGACAGCAGCGCCAACAACAAGTCCACCACCGACCAGACCAACACCCAGACCCAGACCGCCTCGGGCGGCTCCTGCTACATCGGCTGCGGCGGCACCGGCCAGGCGCAGATCTCCGGGCAGCAGGCGCTCACGCTCCAGGCGGCCCTGTCGAAGGCGTCCGCCAACCAGAACGCGGTGAACGCCAACGTCCCGGTCAACATCGCCGGCGGCGACATCTCGAGCGGCGCCAACAGCGCCAATCAGAACGCCGGCAACGGCGCTGACAGCAGCGCCAACAACAAGTCCAGCACCGACCAGACCAACACCCAGACCCAGACCGCCTCGGGCGGCTCCTGCTACATCGGCTGCGGCGGCACCGGCCAGGCGCAGATCTCCGGGCAGCAGGCGCTCACGCTCCAGGCGGCCCTGTCGAAGGCGTCCGCCAACCAGAACGCGGTGAACGCCAACGTCCCGGTCAACATCGCCGGTGGCGACATCTCGAGCGGCGCCAACAGCGCCAATCAGAACGCCGGCAACGGTGCTGACAGCAGCGCCGGCAACGGCGCGGGCACCAGTCAGGACGGAGGGCAGAGCAGCAGCTAACCCTCAGGCCATCGGCTCCCGGTCGGTCGGTGACGGCCGACCGGGAGTGGCCGAGCCTCTCATGCGATCGCTGACCCCCATCCGGCTGCTCCTGGCGATCGCCGCGGTCTCGCTGACCGCGGCGGCACCGACCGCGCGGGCGGATCAGGCGCCCGTGGTCGCAGCGAGCCAACCCGCTAGAACTCCGGCGCCACCGCAAGGCGCCGATCAGGCCGCGAGCGGGTCGTCCGCGGCCACAGGGGGCGCCGATCAGGCCGCGACCGGGTCGTCGGCGGCCACAGGGGGCGCCTCGCTCCCGCCACCGACCCAGAACGCCGCGCCCAGCGATGAGACGCAACCCGGGGGTGGCGCTCCGAGCCCCGCAGCAGCGGTGTCGAGTACGACCACTCAGACGATCTCGCAGGTGCAAATCGCCGGCTGTACGGTCAGCTGCACCGGGACGACGCAGGTGCAGAGCGCCGCACAGCAGAACACGATGGTGCAAGCGAACACCCCGGCTCCCTCCGGCGGGAGCGCACCCGTGGCGTCCGCGGGCACCGGCTCTGGCCCTGCGCCCCCCGGGATCCTGCCGCCCGGGCAAACCAGGGTCATCAGTCAAGTCCAGGTTGGTTGCCAGTCGCACTGCTATGGCGCGACCACCACGACGCCGCCCCTGATGCCGAGCTCCGGGCCCGACGCGACGCAGATCGTCAATCAGGTTCTCGCTGCCGTGATGCCGCCCGGCGTGCCGACACTGCCGCCGATCGCTGCCCAGCAGTTCAGCGTGACCACCCAGACGATCGACCAGTCGCAGGCCGGCGGGGACGCGACCACCGTCCAGACCCAGCAGGCTGCCCAGGTCAGCGCCACCTCACAGGTTTCCGACCCGTCCTCGACCGCGCCGGCCTCCGGCGCTTCCGGCGCTTCGGTCGGTGCCGTGGTCAACCAGGTCGAGCAGGTGATCTGGCAGGTGCAGGTCGGATGCCTGCTCGATTGCACCCAGACCACGCAGTACCAGCAGGCGCAGCAGTCGGACACGACGATCGCGGCTTCCGCCCCCAGTACCGCGCCCGCCGCCGGGACCGCGGATAGGCAGTCCGACCAGGTCATCTGGCAGCTGCAGATCGGCTGCCTCTTCTGGTGCTACGACGCGACCGAGCTGCAGACCGCCAGCCAGGATGCTGCGACGACCGTTGCGGCTGCGCCGCTTGGCGCGTCGGCGACCCAGCCGGCAGTCGCGCCGTCCAGCGCGAGCACGCCGGCCACCGAGCCCCCTGCCGCTTCGCCAGTCGCGAGCGCAGTAGGGGCGCCCGCGTCACCGGTCATCGTCACGCCGCAGCCGGGGGTGACGATCGCCAGCCCGGCACCGGCCAGCGGCCCCGCCTCGCCGTTGCACGCGCCCGGCCCACCGTCGGTCGTCCCGGCACTCGTTCCTGCGTCGGTCGTCCCGGCACTCGTTCCTGCGTCGGTCGTCCCGGCACTCGCGAGCCCTCCCGCCGCTATCGAGCCGCGGGGGCGCGTCCGTTCGCCGCTCGGCATCGCGCTCCCCGGCGCGCCGGCAACTCTCGCGACGGGCACCCAGGCTCTCCGAGCCGTGGCGCTCGGGCCCCGTAACGCCGATCGCCGCCGCGGGCCCGTCGGGCGCCGGGTTGGGTCTCGGCACCTGGGGGCGGCAGCGATAGAAGGCACGCACCGCGGCCCGGCGTCATTCGCCGGCACGGCTCCGACCGGACAAGGCGTGGTTGCGTCCGATCCGGCGCTCGCGGCTCTCGCCGCGCTCGCCGTCGCCGGGCTCTGCCTGCTGGGGTTCTGGCGACGTGGCGTGACAACGGAATCGGGCCGGGCCGCCTCGCGGGCCGGCGTTGAACATCAGCAATGAGGAGACGAGTCGATGGTCAAGTCGCTGACAGTTGTCGTGGCCACGGGGGTGGCGGTCATGGGGGCCAGCTCGCTGGCGGGGGCGACCGGCCAGGCCAGTCGAGTGCGGCCCCCCGCGGTCTCCGTCGTCGCGGTGATCGGACGGCCCGCGAACGTTCCCGCCGGGCGGTTCGTCAAGGCGTACGCTTACTGCCCCCGGGGCTACTACGTGACCGGCGGCGGCGCGTACAACGGCGCGATCACCGAGATCACATCGAGTCCGCTGCCGAACATGCGCGGATGGTTCGTCGACGGGACGAACGATGACCCGCTGAAGCGGACATTCCAGCATCGCGCTGACGCCGTCTGCGTGAAGGGCAGCTCCGCGGTGCCGGTGGGGCTTGCCGCGGGCGCTCAGCCGGTTCGGCAGGCGGAGTTGGCGTTTACCGCGCGACATGCGACCGCGGCCGGGCGGTGATATCCCGCCGGCCGCAAACGCGTCGCCTCTCGAAGCGTTGATCGGGTGAGGGTGAACGCGTATCGTAGAGAGGTCGCAAGTCAGGGGGAGGCGTTGCACAATCGGCGATTTCAGCGGCGAGCTCGGCACCGGGGCGCTCGGCCTCCAAGAGCTCGGCGTCCGCGTTCCCCCACGGTCGCGCTGGCCAGCGGACTCGTCGTCGTCGCCCTGCTCGTGTTCGCCGCAGGGGCGTGGGGGGCGGCCGGTACCGCGCCGGACCCCGCGCCTCAGTCAGCCTCCGCGGGCGCCGGGACTGCCGGCCCGGCTCCAGACCGCACACCTCAGTCGGCTGCCTCCTCCGTTCACTCACCGGTCGTGCCCACCACCCAGCAGACGGAAGCCCCGGTGAACACCGCGGTATCCGGTGCTGGCCCTCCCGTGACCAAGCCGAGAGTCGCGGTAGTCACCCGCCCGACGTTCACCCGGACGCCACAGCCATCGATCCGAGCGCCAGCCTCGCCGAAGCGTGCCCGATCGCGCAAGCTTGCCCCGCGGCACCGATCGACGGCGGCCCGGACGCGAGCACGCATCGTGGCGCCAGCTCACACCCACGGCCTGCCGGACCTAGCCGCCGCGACCCCGCCGCCGCCCGCATCGCAGCCCGGCGGGGCGCTGCTCCTCCTCGGAGCGGTCGCGCTCGCGCTCCTGGCCCTTGCGAGCTCCTCGCTGTTGCGGCGGCTCGTGCGGATGAACGCCGACTGGCCGGATGGGAGCCTGCCGTGAGGGGGCGCTCGCGGGCGATCGTCGCGTTTGCGGTGGCCGGGGTGGCGTGCCTGGCGTGTGCCGGGGTGGCATCGGCGGACGCGGCCCTTCCCCTCTGCAATGGGGAGACCTGCGGTACGGGGTGGTACACGAGCCCGGTCACGCTCAGTTGGAACCTGAGCGGGGGAAGCAACGATGGCGGCTGCGCAAGCCAGTACTACTGGTACGACGTCGACCTGTCTTCAGTTCCGGACAGTCAACTGCCAAGCTGGGCTTATTGCACCGTAAAATGGTCTAATGGCACCACCACCTCCATGACGACCTACCGTCTCAAGCTCGAAATCTCGAACCCCACCGCGACCGCGGTCCCCGGCCGCCCACCTGATTTCGACGGCTGGTACAACCACCCGGTCCCGATCGCCTTCCAGGGAAGCTCCTTCTCCGGAATCAGCTCCTGCACCTCAGGGACGTACGGAGGTCCGGACTCGCCGGCGGCCACGATCAGCGGCAGCTGCACCGATAACGCGGGCAAGACCGCCGCCGCGACCAGCGCCCCGTTCCAGTACGACGCCACGCCTCCTGCGCTCTACGCCGCCACGGACACAGCCGATCAGAGCGTCACCCTTCGGTGGCTGGCTGCCGGGCCGCTGTCGCTATTCGAGATCGCCCGCTCGCCGGGGCTGCACGGACCGCGGACGAGCGTGATCGACAGCAGCGACCAGGGCACCTATCGGGACACGCGCGTCCGCGATGGGGTCCGCTACCGCTACACGCTGATCGCGCGTGATCAGGCGGGCAACATCTCGGTGCGCACGATCACCGCCACGCCGGGGCCTCGGCTGCTCGCCCCCGCGAGCGGCGCCGCCGTGAGCACGCCACCGCGGCTTGAGTGGACTCCGGTGCGACACGCGACCTACTACAACGTCCAGCTCTACCGCGGCGGCAAGATCCTCAGCGCATGGCCGGCGCGGGCCAGCCTGCCGCTCGCCCGGTCGTGGTCGTTCGCCGCCCATCGCTTCCGGCTGACGCCGGGTCGCTACCGCTGGTATGTCTGGCCGGGCTTCGGCGCACGCCGTGCGGCTCGCTACGGCAAGCTCATCGGCACGGACTCGTTCACCGTGCTCAGGCGCGCCTGAGGATCAGGCGACGGCGATGACCGGCTCGCGCTCGGCGGCCGGCTCGGTTTCCGCGACGAGGTCCTCGTCGGTGTCGCAGGCCAGCCACTCGCGGCCGTACGTGCGCATGTCCTCGATCAGCGGGACGAGCGCGCGGCCCTTGTCGGTCAGCGCGTACTCGACTCGCGGCGGAACCTCGGGGAACGTCTGGCGCTCGACGACGCCCTCCTCCTCGAGGGCGCGGAGGCGGAGCGACAGCGTCCGGGGACTGATGCCCTCGAGCGAGCGCTCGAGCTCGCAGAACCGGGAGCGCCCCTCGGCCAGGTCGCGGATGACCAGCAGTGTCCACTTGCCGCACACGATCTCTGCGGTTCGGCAGACGGGACAGGAATTGTTCGTAGCCATCGGAACCACGATTCTAGCGCAATGCTTCACGAACTGAAGCGGGCCGTCGTGGATGACGGATGAGACTCAGTGGCCGTTCATCGCGGGCGCACCCGGCGGTTGAGTGCGCTGAGCGGTTGCCGGCGACGTGGGATGGCCGGGTGACTCACCCGCGCCCTGGGAGTGGTCGACGATGTCGTTCATCGACGTCGACGTGCGGCCGTCGGCGGCCACGAGCAGCTTGAAGTCATGCGGGCTGGTCGCGACCTGCATCGCGGCCTCCATCGATATCCGGCCGGCCTGGAAGTGCCGCAGCAGCGCCTGATCGAAGGTCTGCATGCCGTAGTACTCGCCCTCGGCGATGACCTCGCGCAGCCGCGGGGTCTGATCGGAGTCGAGAATCATGTCCCGGGCGCGACCGGTCATCCGCAGGATCTCGCAGACCGCGACGCGGCTGTCGCCCGCGGGCGTTGGCACGAGCCGCTGGGAGACGACGCCCTTGAGCGTGCCCGCGAGCATCGCTCGCGCCTGATCCTGCTCGTGCTGGGGGAAGAAGTCGATGATCCGGTTGACGCTCTCGGCCGCGTCGAGGGTGTGGACGGTCGAGAGCACGAGGTGGCCGGTCTCGGCCGCCGACAGGGCGGTGCGGACCGTTTCCTCGTCGCGCATCTCGCCGATGAGGATGACGTCGGGATCCTGGCGCAGGACGCGGCGCATCGCCCGCCCGAATGAGCCGGTATCCATCCCCACCTCACGCTGGTTGATGATCGAGTTCTTGTCCCGGTGCAGATACTCGATCGGGTCCTCGATGGTGACGATGTGCCGATGCTTGGACACGTTGATCTGGTCGATGATCGCGGCGAGCGTCGTCGACTTGCCCGAGCCGGTCGTGCCGGTGAGCAGGATCAGCCCGCGCTCCTCCTGCGCGAGGTCGGTGATCACCGGCGGCAGCCCGAGCTCGGCGACCGTGCGCACCGCGAAGGGGATCACGCGGGCGACGATCGAGATCGAGCCGCGCTGGAGGAAGGCATTGACGCGGAAGCGCGCGAGGTTCTCGACCGTGTAGGAGAAGTCGACCTCGTGCTCGTGCTCGAACTCGGACAGCTTCTCGGGGTCGGTAAGCATCTCGTCGAGCACCCGCGAAGTGTCGGCGGGTCGCAGCGGCTCGTACTGCTCGAGCGGGGTCAGCGTGCCGTGGAAACGAGCCGTCGGCCGGGCCGGGACCTTGAGGTGAAGGTCGGAGCCTTCCTGGGTGACGACGTAGCGGAGCGCTTCGTGCAGGTCGAACATGCTTATCGGATCGACCGATGAGCGGCTCGACTTGAGTCCGGTGGACCGACTTTTCGACGAGAGGCGTGCGCAGAGGCGAGCGCGACGCGCTCAGGCGACGTCGCGCAGCTTCTGCGCCTCGGCCAGCGATTGCAGCTTCTTCAGCGACTGATTCTCGATCTGGCGGATCCGCTCGCGGGTCACGTTGAACGTGCGGCCGACCTCGTCAAGCGTGCGCGGATGCTCGCCGCCGAGGCCGTAGCGCAGCTCGAGCACGCGCCGCTCGCGGTAGCTGAGGTTCTCGAGTGCCTCGCGCAGCGCCTCCTTGGTGAGGATCTCGGCGGCACGCTCGTACGGGGACTCGGCGCGCTCGTCGGCGATGAACTGGCCGAACTCCGACTCCTCCTCGTCGCCGACCGGCTTCTCGAGCGAGACCGGCGCCTGGGCCGAGCGCTTGATCGACTCGACCTCTTCCGGCTCGATCCCGGTCACCTCGGCGATCTCCTCGGCGGTCGGCTCGCGACCGAGCTCGGTCACGAGCTTGCGCTCGGCGCGCCCGATCTTGTTGAGCTTCTCGACGACGTGCACGGGGATGCGGATCGTCCGCGCCTTGTCGGCCAGCGCCCGCGCGATCGCCTGGCGAATCCACCAGGTCGCGTAGGTCGAGAACTTGAAGCCCTTGCGGTAGTCGAACTTCTCCGCGGCGCGCACCAGGCCGAGCGTCCCCTCCTGGATGAGGTCGAGGAAGGGAAGCCCCTGGTTGCGGTAGTTCTTGGCAATCGAGACGACGAGGCGAAGGTTCGACTCGACCATCTTCTGCTTGGCGTCGAGGTCGCCGCGCTCGATGCGCTTGGCGAGGTCGACCTCCTCCTGAGCGGTGAGCAGACGGACCTTGCCGATGTCCTTCAGGAAGAGCTGAAGGGAGTCGGTCGTCATGTCCGGCTTGAGGTCCAGCGCCGTCTTCACCTTCCGCCGCCCGCGCTTGTCGGGGGCGCGCTCAACCTCGGTCGCGGCGAGAGCCGGGTCGACCTCTTCGACCAGCTCGATCTCCGCGCGCTCCAGGAAGCCGTGCAGCTCCTCTACATCCGCCTCGTCCAGGTCGAGCTCGGACACCGCGCCGGCGATCTCGGCGAAGGTGAGAACCCCAAGCTGCTGTCCCCGGTTGACGAGGCCCTTGATCTCTTCGAGTTCCTGCAGTTCCGCTACTGACATCTGATTCCGTTTCCGTCGTATGCGCCGAGGCCTGGATACGCGACGGCGAAGAGGCTGGAGCAGCGACTCGTGCCACCTGAGGGCGCAGACCCGCTAGTCAAACAAACAGTTCGCAGTATAGGCGCTATATTTTTTGAAGTCAAAGCGCGCTGAGGGCGTTTCTTGCCGTTGGTCGGGCAATGCCGATTGTGCGCGCGCGCCGCGCGTGCGGCGCCGGTTTCACAACCTATACGTTGAACGACGCCAACCGTTTCAAGTTCCGGGCCAATTTCCTGATCCCGGCGGCGGCGGTCGTCCGTCATCGCCCACTTTCGTCGGCGACCCCAGCGCGATCTTGACGGCGCAGCCCTGGCGACGGACATCGATATCAGCGGTGCTCAGAGCACCCCGACACGAGTCGAGAGGACGCCAATCCGGCTGGTGCGCGATCATCTGTGTCGATGTCTGAGGAACGAGCCCCCGGAGTGCTCGGTGGTCTACCGCGGACGCGGCCGCACCGGCGCAGCGAGAAACGCGCCGCGGCCGCGGAGACGCGCGAGGCCACCGCGGAAACGCGCGAGGCCACCGCGGGGACGCGTGAGGTCACCGCGGAGTCGCCCGAGGCCATCACGGAGACTCACGAGCCCGCCGCCGAGGCGGTCGCCGCGCCGAGCACCGCGGCCACGCAGAAGCCGGCGGCCAAGCCGAAGCCGGCCGGCAAACCCAAGCGCGCCGCCAAGCCCAGGAAGGCCGAGCCGAAGTCCGGGGCCGAGGGCAAGCCCGTCGCCGCGCGCAAGACTGCGGCCGGACCGAGGGCATCAACGAGCGTCGCGACGGCCAAGCCGGATAAGACGGACAAGCCGGCCCAGGTCAGCGCGGCCAAGCGCCGCGCCGGCACCATGCGCCAGCCCGCCCAGCCGCGAGGCGCGCCGACCTCCGCACGCCCGATCAAGCGGCCTGACGCCCAGACTGACCGGCCGGCCCGTTCCGCGCCAACGGGCGGGCGCGAGATCGTCGGCACGGCGGTCCAGGCCGCCGCCGAGCTGGCCGAGATCGGCCTGTCCGTCGGGGCGCGGGCGATCCGCACCGCGGTATCGCGGCTACCGCGGCCGTAGCGACCGCCGCCCACTCCGAAGCCCCCAACCCGCACCCTTCCGGGCGTCCGGGCCTGGCGGCGTCACTCGTCCACGTATTACGTATACTTCGCCGCCTTCCATGCCGAGCGATCAGCCGTCCGCGGCCGATCGACGGGGGAACCACTTGCGGATCGCCTGATCCGCAGGGGCGAATCGGTCCCAGAGCGGACCGTAGCGCTCACAAGGCGCGAGCCCGTCAGCTCACCCCGTAGGCCCAACGCGAAGAGGAAGTGAAAACCGATCGTGACCCGACGCGCCAACGCCTATGTGCTGACGCTGCTCCTGATGAGCGGAGCCGCCCTGTTCGCCCCTTCGATGGCCCTCGCCGGCACCGGCGGAGCCGGCCTCTCCGGCACCACGACGAACGCGAGCCGGGCCGCGTCATCGAAGCCGGCGGTCAGCTCGGGGAGCGGCACGGTCAGCGCGTCAGGCAACGGCATGACCTTTCAGACGCGCGCGTCGGCGATCCTCCGCAATCGCCTGACCGTCGTCGGGCGGGTGCCCTCCTCGCTGGCCGGCCAGACCGTCGAGGTCGAGCGTCTCGGCGCGCAGACTCACTGGCAGTGGGCGTCGACCACGCACGGCACGATTCGGAGCGACGGCTCGTTCACCGCGGTCTGGCCGACGAACCACATCGGCCGGTTCTCCCTGCGGATCGTCGTGCTCGGGGCCCAGCCGCCACACGCCGCCTCCGCCTCACCGACCGTGACCGTCACCGTGTATCGCCCAGCCATCGCCACGCTCTACGGCCCCGGGTTCTGGGGCAGCCGCACCGCCTGCGGGCAAACGCTCACCCGGACGACGATCGGCGTCGCCAATCGCACCCTGCCGTGCGGCACGCGCGTCGCCATCCTCTACCACGGCCGATCGATGATCGTTCCCGTGATCGATCGCGGTCCCTACGCCAACGGCGCCGACTGGGACCTCACCGAGGCGACGGCGACCGCCCTCGGCATGACCGGTACCGACACGATCGACGCCGTGTCGCTGCACTCGCGCTGACGCGCGGGTCAGTCAGCCCCGGGGTCGGACTCGCCCGCGGCGTGTCCGGGGACGTCGAGCTCGTCGTGCGGCGTCGCGGCGGCGAAGCCGACTCCCCCCGCTGACGCGGCGAAGCGCGCCTCCTCGGCCGCCTCGATCAGCGCGTCCCCGTCGAGGCCGTCCTCGCGGTACATGGCAAGGCCGACACTGACGTTCATCGGCGCCCCGCGCCAGGGCTGCGTGCCGCCGACGGCGCCGACGATGCGGGCGGCGAGCGACTGCGCTCCGAGCCGGCCGGTGTCCCGGGCGATGATCCAGGCCCGGGAGTCGCTCTCGCAGGCGAGGATGTCCTGGCGGCGGACGGCGCCGCGCACGGCTTGAGCGAAGCGGCCGAAGGTCGAGGTGGCCTCGAGCGGCGACGCGACCGCCCGCACGCGGTCCGCCTCCTCGAGCTCGACGAGCAGCAACGAGAGCGGGGCGCCGGACAGGTCGGCACGGGCGATCTCGTCGCCGAGCGCGCTGTGCCAGAGCGGACCGGGGGCAACGGCCGCCGGATCGACGGCGGTGAGACGGGCGGCGGTCGGCTCCGCCCCGGGCGCCGGGGGGACGTCACGGAGAGGCGGCGGTGGGGGGGGCGCCTGCGCCTCGCGAGCCGCGCTCGCCGACGCTCCGTTCAGCGCCCCGTCGCGCACCACCTCGACAACGAGGCCGAGCCGTTCGGCGAGATCCGACACGAGATCGGCGTCGGTGAAGTCGAGCTCAGCGCGCAGGGCGGACCACACGATCTCCCCGAGCGCCTGGACGGCGCGGGACGTCGCCGCGACGGTGTCGGCGCCGGCGACGACACCGACCTGGGCGACGAGCGGCCCCAGAGCACCGCCGGGCTCGAGCTCCTCCAGCTCGGGCTCAGCGGCCAGGGCGCGGATCACCGCAGCGCAGATCCCCGGACCCTCCCGGGCAAGATCGGCGGCGAGGATCGCCGGTGCCGCGTCGAGCGGCGCGTCCTCGAGCAGGGCGAGCAGCCAGCCCTTGGTGAGGTCCTCGGTCCTGGAGAGCAGGGCATCGGTGGGCGCATCGGATACAGGGCGCGCGCGCCGACGCCGTGGTGCACCCGACGGCATGGCGGTCTTTTATCACGCGCGCCAGTCGCCTCCACCCGGCGCGCCGCCGATTGCCGCAAGATCGTGGATTCTCCGGCCGCGGGACGGCCCGGGACGCGCACGCAACGATCAGACGCGAGAATCCGTGCCCATGGCTCTGATCTCGATCGCCGACGCTCGCGCCGCCGTCCTCGAAACGGTGCGTCCGCTCGGACACGAGCCCGTCGCGATCGACGCTGCCCTCGGACGCGTGCTCGCTCGCGAGCTGCGCGCCACCGGCGACGTGCCCCCCTTTCCCTCCTCGGCGATGGACGGCTACGCGCTCCACGCCGGCCCGGCCGGGCGCACGCTGACGGTCACCGGCGAGGCACGGGCGGGCACGCCGGCACCGCTCGACCTGGTGCAGGGCGGGGCGATTCGCATCTCGACCGGGGCGGCGGTTCCCGCGGGGGCGACGGCGGTCATCCGCCAGGAGGATGTGATCGCCCGCGACGGCGTGATCGAGACGACCGCCGCCGCCGACCCGGGCGCCAACATCCGGCCGGCCGGCGAGGATCTCGCTCGCGGGCAGCTCGTGCTCTCGGCGGGCACGTTGCTCGGCGCCGCCGAGCTCGCTGCCGCCGTGGCGGCCGGAGCCGGGAGCGTGCGGGCTGCGGTGCGGCCCAAGGTCCGCGTGCTCTGTACCGGGGACGAGCTCAAGGCCCCGGGCGAGCCGCTCGCGCCCGGAGAGATTCACAACTCCAACGCGCCGATGCTCGCCGCGCTGGCCGATCGCTGCGGGGCACACACGCTCGGCTCCGACCGGCTGCGAGACGACCGCGCGGCCACCGAGGCGGCGCTCGAGGAGGCGCTCGTCGACACCGACGCCGTCCTCATCTCCGGCGGCGTCTCCGTTGGCCCCCACGACCACGTCAAACCGGCGCTGGCCGCCCTTGGGGTGCGCGAGGGATTCTGGGGTGTCGCGCTCCAGCCCGGCAAGCCGACGTGGTTCGGCACCACCGAGCGGGGATCGCTCGTGTTCGGGCTGCCCGGCAACCCGGTGTCGGTTGCGGTCACCTTCGCTCTGTTCGTGGCGCCGGCGCTGCACGGGATGCTCGCGGCCGCGCCCTCGCGGACGCTCGACCGCGAGGCGCTGCTCGCGGTACCGGTGCGCGGCAATCCCTTCCGCGAGCAGGCGATCCGCGTCCGCCTCGAGCGCCGTGACGGCGCGAGCTACGCCACGCCGAACGGGGCGCAGGGCTCGCACATGATCAGCTCGCTCCTCGGCGCCGACGCACTGGCGATGATCCCCGCGCGCGAGGGCGAGCTGCCGGCCGGGACCGCCGTCGCGCTCGAGCCGCTGGTCAACTGACCGCGGTTGTCTCCGGGCGCTCCGGCGCGGTCGCTCGGCGAGGCGGCGCATCGGCGGTGAAAAGGGTCAGAATCCCCGGGGTGAACGTGATCCTCACCGTGGTCGTGCTCATCGCCGGCATCCTCTTCGCGCGGATGCGCCGGCGTCAGCGGCTGCCCGCCCAGGCGGTGATCGTCTCGCCCCGGAAGTCGACGGTCATCGCCCGCGACGGCGCCGTGCGCTCGGTCCAGTCGGCCGAGCTGCTGATCGCGCCGGCGGATCTCGAGCGGCTGTGGACGCCCCGCAACCTGGAGAACCTCGCACGGACGTACTGGACGTTCCTCTCGAAGGTCACGCTCGGACTGATCCGCGTCAGCTACGCGGAGAACGAGCGCCGGGTGATGCTGCTCGTCCGCCCGCTGACCCTGCTGCGCTTCGAGGCGCCCGAGTACCTGATCGAGGCCGACCACGGCAAGGTGAGCTGGCGCATCCGCGACGGGCTGCTCGTCTCCCACGCCGGGCGGGCGTCCGGCTTCCTCGCGGTCGACGTCCGCCGCCAGGGCATGTCGACCGACGCCGCCGATCGCCGCAAGCTCTACATCGAGGTCGAGGTTGCGAACTTCTACCCCTCGATCGCGGCTCGCTTCAGCACTCCCGTCTACACCGCGACGCAGTCGTTCGTCCACGTGCTCGTCACCCACGCGTTCCTGCGCTCGCTCGCGGCGCTCGAGCTCACGCCGTCGAAGATCGGCCGCCTCGCCGAGGAACTCGCGGGCGACGGGGACGACGCGCAGGACAGCACCCCGGCGGCGAACGCGCCTCGGTGACCCCTTCCTAGCCGAAGCGCACGCCGCGCACGGCCCGCAACTTCGCCCGGTCGTGGCGCGCCGCGACGCGCCGCACCGTCCCTGAGCGGGAGCGCATGACGAGCGACTCGGTGGTCGCTCCGCTGTCGCCCTGATAGCGGACGCCCTGGAGCACATCGCCGTCGGTGACGCCGGTGGCGGAGAAGAAGACATCGTCGCCGGCGACGAGATCGTCGGCGGTGAGCACCTTGTCGAGGTCGTAGCCGGCGTCGATCGCAGCCTGGCGCTCGTCGTCGGTGCGGGGCCACAGACGGCCGAGCAGCTGTCCGCCGGTGCACTTGATGGCCGAGGCGGAGATAACCCCCTCCGGCGTGCCGCCGATGCCCCAGAGCAGGTCGACGGAGGAGTTCTCGCTCACCGCGAGCAGCGCCGCCGAGACATCGCCGTCGAGGATCAGGCGCACCCGCGCGCCGGCCTCGCGGACCTTCGCCATCGCCTCGTGGTGGCGCTCGCGATCGAGCATGACGACCATCACGTCGCGGATGTCGACCTGCTTGCGCTCGGCGATCAGCCCGAGCGTCTCGGCCATCGGCCGGTCGAGGTCGAGCAGATCCGCGATCTCCGGACCACCGGCCATCTTCTCCATGTACACGCAGGGACCGGGATCGAACATCGCTCCGCGCTCGGCGAGGGCGATGACCGCGATCGCGCTCGGCATCCCGAGCGCGGTCAGCCGGGTTCCCTCGAGCGGGTCGACGGCGATATCGACTCGCGGCGGGCTGCCGTCGCCGATCTTCTCGCCGTTGAAGAGCATCGGGGCCTCGTCCTTCTCCCCCTCGCCGATGACGACGATGCCGTCCATCGAGACGCCGTCGAGGACGCTGCGCATCGCGTCGACGGCGGCCTGGTCAGCGCCCTCCTTGTCGCCGCGCCCGACCATCCGAGCGGCGGCGAGGGCGGCCGCCTCGGTGACGCGGACAAGCTCCAGCGCCAGGTTGCGGTCTGGCCGCGCGGTGTCGTTGCCGGCGCTCACAGGACCCCGGGAGGCTTGCGGCGCGCCGAGCTCTCACGCGAGCGCCAGATCGAACCGACGAGGATGAGCAGACCGCCGAGCAGGGCCACGAACCAACCGTAACTGATGCTGATCTCCCCTGGCGGCTGGCCCGGCCGGTCGATCAGCCCGCGGAAGACGATGAACGTGAGCGCCGTGAGCGCCGTCACCGCGGTCAGCTCCCCGCGCGGCCAGGACAGGGCGTGACCGCGGAGGATGATCCAGGCGAGGATCAGCGGCGCAGCCGCCGCGAGCAGGAGCAGATACCGCAGGATGGTCAGCGAATTCCAGCCGGTGCAGGAAGAATTCGGACCGTGGCAGCTGTTGAGCATCGCGTTCGCGTTGCCAAGATCGAACCAGGCGAGGAACAGCGAGATGCCGAGGACGATGCCGCCCGCGACCGCGATCAACTCTCCCCGGTCGATCTGCTTGACATCCACGGGCGGGCAGCCTAACCGGTTTCAGGTGGGCGCCGTCGCAGCAGCGCAGACAACCGATCCGCTAGGTTCGCGGACGGGCATGGACTTCCGCCAACTGCTGCCGGACCCAGCCACCGTCGACATCGATGCCCTGCTCACCGGCGTCGCGTTCGGCGATCGTGCAGAGTCCGAGCGCCCGTACACGGTCGCGAACTTCGCCTCGACGGTCGACGGCCGGGCGAGCATCGGCGGCCGCTCGGGCCCGATCGGCGACGACGGCGACCGCGCCATGTTCCATGGCCTGCGCGAGCAGTTCGACGCCGTGATGGCCGGCACCGGCACGCTGCGCTGCGAGACCTACGGTCGGATCATCGGCAAAGCCGAGCGCCGCCGGCGCCGCCTTGACCGCGGCCTGCCCGCCGAGCCGCTCGCGTGCATCATGTCGCGCAGCGGCAACGTGCCGCGTGACATCCCGCTGCTCGCCGAGCCCGAGGCCCGCGTAGCGGTCTTCACCACCGGCGAGTTCGATCTCACCGGGATCGCAGCCCAGGTCGAGGTCGTCCGTCTCCGCACCGACGAGCTCACGTCGACCACGGTGCTGCGACGGCTCCGGACCGACCACGGCGTGCGCTCGCTGCTGTGCGAGGGCGGGCCGACGCTGTTCGCCTCGTTGCTCGCCGACGGCCTCATCGACGAGCTGTTCCTCACCTTCGCGCCGAAGCTCGCCGGCGGTGGCGACGGGCCGGAGATCACCGCCGGACCCGAGCTGCCCGCTCCCGCCGAGCTCGTCCTGCGCTGGCTGCTCGAGCGCAACGGCTCGCTGTACCTGCGTTACGCCCGCCGCTGACCCGCGCGCCAAAAGTGGCTGGTCATCGCCGATGCACCAGAAGGTTTCACAAGCCGACGCCCCGGGCATGGGAGACTGTCAACGGATGGCGACTCCCATCGCAGCCCCCGAGGTACTGACGGCGGCGGAGGCTCTCGACGCGTTACGGGATGCCCGCGAGCGGACGCTCGCCCTCGTCGCCTCGATCTCCGACGCCGATCTCGAACGCGTCCACTCGACCCTGATGAGCCCGCTCGTCTGGGACCTCGGACACATCGCCGCGTTCGAGGACCTGTGGATGGTCCACCGGTTCGGGGGCCGGCCGCTCCTGCGCGATGACCTCGCCGACGTCTATGACGCGTTCGAGACTCCGCGGGAGGGTCGCGGTGAGCTGCCGTTCCTCCGTCCCGGACAGGCGCGCGAGTATTTGGAGCAGGTGCGTGACCGCACGCTCGACGTCATCGACGAGCGCGGCATCGAGGACGGCACCGTGCTCGAGCTCGTCGTGCGCCACGAGCAGCAGCACTGCGAGACGATGCTGCAGACGATCCAGCTCGCCCGCCTGCGCGACTACGACCTCAGCGGACTGCGGCCTGAGCCGGTGACCGCACCGACCCGGCTCACCGGCCTCGAGCTGACCGAGCTGCCAGGCGGCGAGTGCCTGATCGGCGCGGACGCCGTCGGCTTCGCCTACGACAACGAACGGCCCCGCCACCCGACCGACGTGCGCGGCTACCTGCTCGGGCGATCGCCGATCACCAACGCCACCTATCTCACCTTCGTCGAGGGAGGCGGCTACGAGCGCCGCGAGTGGTGGTCAGACGAGGGCTGGTCCTGGAAGGAGCAGTACGACATCACGAGACCACTCGGGTGGGCCCCAACGCTGGACGCGGAATGGCGGCTCAATGCTCTGGAGGAGCTCGATCCCGACCGGCCCGTCATCCACGTCTCCTGGTTCGAGGCCGACGCCTTCGCCCGTGCGCACGGCGCGCGACTGCCCACCGAATATGAGTGGGAGCGGGCGGCAACCTGGGATCAGGACCACGCGTCCGTCCGTGCCAATCCATGGGGTGACGAGGCGCTCGTGCCAGGCGTGCATGCCAACGTCGACCAGCTCGGCGGCGGCGCCGGGAGCGTCGGCGCGCATCTGGCGGGCCGTAGCCCGGAGGGCATCGTCGGACTGATCGGCGACGTCTGGGAGTGGACGTCGACGCCGCTGCACGGCTACGCCGGCTTCCGCGCCTACCCGTATCGCGAGTACTCCGAGGTGTTCTTCGGGCCCGATTACCGCGTGCTCCGCGGCGGGTCGTGGGCGACGCGGACCCGGGTCATCTCCCCCACCTTCCGCAACTGGGACTTCCCCGAGCGCCGCCAGATCTTCGCCGGCTTCCGCCTCGCCCGGGACTTCACGCCATGACCCCGCCGCCCCACGCCGCCGGCGCCACCGAGGAGATCCGCATCGAGTCCTGGCTCTCGGAGCTCGAGGAGCGGTCGCTCGCCTATGACGTGCTCGACGGCCTCACCCGGCCGTTCAAGGAGCTGCCTCCCAAGCACTTCTACGACGCCCGCGGCTCGGAGCTGTTCGAGCGCATCTGTGAGCTGCCGGAGTACTACCCCACTCGGGCGGAGAAATCGATCCTCACCGGCGAGGCGGCGGCGATCGTCGCCGCCACCGGCGCCGGCGAGCTCGTCGAGCTCGGCTCCGGGTCGATCGAGAAGGCCCAGATCCTGCTCGACGCGATGGACGCTGCCGGGACGCTCCAGCGCTACGTGCCGCTCGACGTCTCCGAGAGCGTCGTGCGGGCCGGAGCCCAGGTGCTCGTCGACCGCTACCGCCAGCTCCAGGTGCACGGCGTGATCGGCGACTTCGAGCGCCATCTCGATCGCGTGCCGGCACCGGACGCAGACGGGCCGACGCGAATCGTCGCGCTCCTCGGCGGCACGATCGGGAACTTCCCGCCCGGCTCCCGCCGGCGCATGCTGCGGAGCATCGGCTCGCTGCTCGGCCCCGAGGACCGCCTGCTGCTCGGCTGCGACCTCGTCAAGGACCCCGCGACGATCGAGGCGGCGTACGACGACCCGACCGGCATCACCGCCGAGTTCAATCGCAACGTGCTGCACGTCATCAACCGCGAGCTCGGCGCCGATTTCGTCCCCGAGGCATTCGACCACATCGCCTTCTTCGATCGGCGCCACGAGTGGGTCGAGATGCGACTGCGGGCCCAGCGTCCGTGCTCAGTGTTGATCGGCGAGCTCGGCCTGCGAGTCGAGTTCGCCGTCGGCGAGGAGCTGCGAACCGAGATCAGCGCCAAGTTCACCCGAGCGCGGGTCGAGGATGACCTCGCGGCGGCCGGCCTCGCGCTCGACCGCTGGTACACCGACGAGCAGCAGCTGTTCTCGCTGTCGCTCGCCCGGCGCCGCTAGCGACGGCGTCGCCGGCCCCGACCCGAGCGGCACCGGCCCCCACGGCACCGGCCCCCACGGCACCGGCCCCCACGGCTCCGCGGCGACTCGCCGGTGCGGCCGATGGCGAAGCGCAGCCCGACGCAGTCGGCGCAGCCCACGCAGCCGAAGCAGCCCAGACAGCCCGTGCAGCGCACGCAGGCCAGGCAGCCGAGCGAGCCGGCGCAGCCGACGCACGCCGCGCACGCGAGACAGCCCGCGGTCGCCACGGAGAGCAGCGTCAGCAGCGAACCCGCGGAGCCGACCGAGAACGCCGTGCCGATGCTCCCGGCCGTCGCCACGCTGCCGACGGTGCCGATGCTGCCCGCGGTGGCGACGCTACGCGAGGTGGCCAGCGAACCAGCCGTGAACAGGCTGCGATCGTCGCCGGGACTGCCCGCCGGGGTGGCGAATTCGTCCATGGCGCAAACAGTAGGGTGTCGCCATGACCGAGGAGCTCTCGCCGGCGGATCGCTCCTCGCTCGCGGCCGAGCGTGGGCCGATCAACATGGCCGTCGGCGGCCTGCTCGTGTTCGACCGCGAGCCGGCGCTGACCCGGGCGATGGTCGCGGCCCGCATCGCCGAGCGGATCCACCTCATCCCGCGCCTGCGCCACCGGCTCCAGGAGCCGGGTTTCGGTCTCGTCAACCCGGTGTGGGTCGACGACACCGGGTTCGATCTCGACTGGCACGTGCGGCAGGCGAGCCTGCCGCCGCCCGGAGGCGAGGCCGAGCTCGGCTGGTTCGTCGGGCGCGAGTTCTCCCACCGGCTCGACCGCTCCCGGCCGCTGTGGGAGGCGACGCTGATCGAGGGGCTCCAGGACGGCCGCCGCGGCCTGCTGTTCAAGGTTCATCACGCGCTCGTCGACGGAATGGCGGCGATCGGGATGGCCGCGCTCGTGCTCGACCCGAGCGCCGAGCCGATGGAGATCCCCCCGCCGCCCGGTGGCGAGTGGTCGCCGCGCAGCTACGACCTCCGCCGGCACGTGACGCTCCTCGCTCGCGGGCCGCTTGGGTTCGCCCCCAAGCTCATGCTCGACGGGATGCAGCGCGCGCTCGATCCCTCACGGGCGGGCGACGACCTACGGCGGGGCACGGAGCTTGCCCTCGAGCTCGCCCGCGCCCGGCCTCAGGCGCCGATGACGCCGCTCAACGAGGCGATCTCGCCGAACCGGCGCTACGCCGTCGCCCACACTGAGCTCGCCACCCTCAAACGCGTCGGCAAGGCGGCGGGCGGGACCGTCAACGACGCGGTGCTCGCGCTCGTGGCCGGCACGCTCGGACGCTACCTCGCGGCGCCGGGCGGCCCTGGATCCGGCGACGAGCCCCAGGTGCTGGTGGCGCTCGTGCCGGTGAGCGTGCGCGAGCGTGACGAGGCCGGTGAGCTCGGCAACCGCATCTCGACCGTGTTCGTCGACCTGCCGATCGGCATGCCCCGGCTCGCGGACCGGATCCGGGCGATCGCCGCGCAGACCGAGCAGCTCAAGAGCTCGGCCGCTGTGCAGGCGGGCGCGCTGATGGTCGGCGCGACAGGCTGGGCGCCGCCGCTCGTCTCCGGCCTGCTCGCCCGGGCGCTCGGCACGGTGCGGGCTTTCAACCTCGTCGTCTCGAACCTGCCGGGGCCTCAGCAGCCGTTCTTCCTCGACGGCGTCCGCATGCACGAGGTGTATCCGGTCGTACCACTGAACCCGTCCAACCAGGGGCTCGCGGTCGGCGTGATCAGCTACGACGGTGCTGTCTGCTTCGGCCTGCTCGGCGATCGGGACCTCGACCCGACGCTACGTACCGCAGCGCAGGCGCTGCGCGCCGAGCTCGCCGAGCTGCCCGCTACGACAGCCGCTCGATGAGCATCGCCTGGCCCATGCCGCCGGCTACGCACATCGACTCGATCCCGTAGCTCCCGTCGCGGGCCTGAAGCCCGTTGATGAGCGTCGTCATGATCCGCGCGCCGGTCATGCCGAACGGATGGCCGAGGGCGATCGCGCCGCCGAACGGGTTGAGCTTCTCGGCGGAGATCCCGAGGTCGTCCCGACAGGGGACGATCTGAGCCGCGAACGCCTCGTTGATCTCGACGATGTCGATGTCGTCGATCGTCATCCCGGTCTGCTTCAGGAGCGCCTGGATGGCCGGGATCGGCCCGAGCCCCATGATCTCGGGACGGATCGCCGCGACCGTGGAGGCGACGATCCGCGCCTTCGGCGTGAGGCCGAGGCGCTTGGCCTTCTCGTCGGACATGACGAGCACGGCGGCACCGCCGTCGTTGAGCGGGCACGAGTTGCCGGCCGTGACCGTGCCGCCCTCCCTGAAGGCGGGCTTGAGCTGGGCGAGCACCTCCATGTTCGTGCCCGGACGCGGACCGTCGTCCTTGTCGACGACCGTCTCCGGGACGGCGATCTCGTTGCCATCCCGGTCGGTGTCCCGATGGGCGGGGACGGTGACCGGGATGATCTCGGCGGCGAAGTGGCCGGAGTCACGCGCCTCGACGGCGCGGTTCTGGGAGATCACCGCCCACTCGTCCTGCGCCTCGCGGCTCACCGAGCAGCGCTCGGCGACGTTCTCGGCGGTGAGGCCCATCGGGATGTAGACGTCGTACAGCGAGCCTTCGGAGCCGTTGAGCGTGGGGTTCTTGGCCTCGTCCATCATCCCCGCCCCGAGCCCGGCCCGGGAGACGGCTTCGACGCCGGCGGCGATGTACTGATCGCCCTCGCCGGCCCGGATCGCGTGCGAGGCCATGCGGAGGGTCATCAGCGAGGAGGCACAGAAGCGGTTGACCGTGCATCCGGGGACGTGGTGGTCGAGCCCGGCGAGCAGCGCGGCGTTGCGCCCGACGTTGTAGCCCTGCTCGCCGACGCCGGAGGCGGCGCCCATCAGGACGTCATTCGTCTCGCCGAAGTCGACGCCCTCGTTGCGCTCGATCAGCGCGCGGATCGGAATCGCGGCGAGCTCATCGGCGCGGACGGTCTTCAGGGACCCCTTGAAAGCACGCCCGATCGGCGTTCGGATCGTATCTACAATGACGGCTTCGGGCATGGAGTCTCCTGGCAGGGTGCGGGTTCAGGAGGTCGAATCGTAGGGGGTGCCCGGTGGCGCCGCCCGCGGGCAAGGAACTTCGGAGAGGGACATCGTCGCGATCGCACACGGATGGACCGGGCACCGCCCGCAGGCCGGTATCGCCCGCACGCGGCGCGCTGCGCTGAGGACCCTGCTCGTGCTCGGGCTCGCCGCGCTGCTCGCGCTCGGGTCCGGGATCCCGGCCGCTGCGGCGACGCCGGCCAAGCGCCGTCATCGCACTCCGCGCACGCCGCTCGGCGCGCCGGTCGAGGTCGTCCTCACCGACCACAACCTGAGCCTCGCGCTGTCCCGCCGGCCCGACCTGCACTTCTCCGCAACGGCGCCCACCGGCCTGCCGATCATCCATGTCCGCGACGGGCTGCGGTTTCAGCCGGTCCTCGGCATCGGCGCCGCGCTGACCGACACCTCGGCGTGGCTGCTTCAGGACGAGCTGCCCGCCGCCCGCCGCCAGTCGGTGATGGCGAGCCTGTTCGGGCCGAACGGGATCCGGCTCAACTTCCTGCGTGTGCCGGTCGCCGCCTCGGACTTCACCGCGCTGCGCGCGCCCTACTCCTACGACGATCTCCCGGCCGGCGAAGCCGATCCGTCGCTGGCGGGCTTCTCGGTCGGGCACGACCTCGCCTACACGATCCCGGTCCTCCGTCAGGTGCTCGCGCTCGACCCGCGCACCTTCCTGCTCGCCTCGTCGTGGAGCCCGCCGGGCTGGATGAAGCAGAACGACAGCCTCACCAACATCTACGGCGAGGGCTGGCTGCTTCCCCAGTACGTCGGGACGTTCGCGGACTACCTCGTGAGATATCTCCGCGCGTATCGCTCGCTCGGCATCGACTTCCAGGCGATCACGCCGCAGAACGAGCCGGGCAACAAGACCTCCTACCCCGGGATGACGCTGAGCGAGAGCACCGAGGAGACCCTGATCGACCAGTACCTCGCTCCCGGCCTGCGGGCGGCTGGACTGGCCACCGGGATCTACGGCTACGACAGCAGCTGGAATCCGGACTCGATGCCGTTCGCGATGCAGCTCGCCGACGGCCCCGCAGGACACGAGCTCGCGGGCCTGGCCACGCACTGCTACCAGGGCAGCCCGCTCGAGCTCTCCGCGCTGCACAACCGCGCCCCCGGCCTCGACGAGATGGTGTCGGAGTGCTCGCCGGGCATCAAGCCGCTGGCGACCACCGAGCTGCTGATCAGCGCGACCCGCAATTGGGCGACCCGCGTGGCGCTCTGGAATCTCGCGCTCGATCCGGCGGGCGGGCCGGTGCAGCCGCCGAACCAGTCCTGCCGCGGATGCACCGGGATCGTCACCGTCAACGAGTTCACCGGCACCGCCACCGACACGCTCGACTACTACGAGCTCGGTCAGCTCAGCCGCTATCTGCAGCCGGGCACGGTCCGGATCGCCTCCGACCACCTCGTCGGCTACCGGCCCTGGGCGCCCGGCGCCGGCGTCGTCAGCCCGGGCCTCGACGATGCCGCATACCTCAACCCGGACGGCAGCAAGGTCCTCCTCGCCTACAACAACGCCACGGTCCCGGTGGCGTTCGCCGTGCAGAGTCGCCGGCGCTTCTTTCGCTTCCGCATGCTGCCGCGGCAGACGGCGACGTTCATCTGGGACCAGCCGGCCCGCGTGGCGCATCGCGCTCGCTGAGGGCTGGCGCCTCGCGTGGCGCGGTGCTAGAGCCCGAGCCCGCGCACGCCGCGCTCGTCCCAACCGAGATGGTGGGCGAGCTCGTGGCGCACGGTGCGGGTGACCTGGGCCTTGAGCAGGTCGGGATCGTGGCCGAAGTCGCGCACGAGCGTGTCCCGGAAGATGACGATCCGATCGTGGAAGTAGTCGTGGGCGACCGTGTCGCCCTGATAGAGGCCGTAGGCCCGCTGGCGGCGGCCACCGTCGGAGATGACGAGGGCCACGTGCTCGAGCGCGCGATGGAACTCGAGCGGGAGGTCGTCGACGGCCGCGCGCACGAGCGCCCGGAAGTCCTCCTCGTTGCGGGGGTCGAAGAGATGCTCGCCGTCATCCTCCTCGCCACCCTCGTCGTCCTCGCTGTCGCCCCACGAATCCTCCGCGGCGAGACGCTCAGCGCGCTGCACGATCGCCTCGAAGTCCATCTCGGACTCTGGCTCACGCCATCCGGCGAGCCGGTACATGACGAAGATCGCGGCGGCGCCGACGATCACCGCGCCGGCGCCGAACACGGCGACGCCCTCGAGCAGCCGCAGCGGGAACGACGGGCTGAAGCCGGCCAGCAGGCTGATGACGCCGAGGCCGATGGTGAGCGCCGCAAGCGCAGAGGTCAGGATGCGTCGGAGCGTCGGCGGCGATCCGGACATCCGTACGGTTACCTCAGCGTCCGGGCGATCACGAGCCGCTGGATCTCGTTCGTGCCCTCGTAAATCTGGGTGATCTTGGCGTCGCGCATCATCCGCTCGACCGGGTACTCCTTGACGTAGCCGTAGCCGCCGAGCACCTGGACCGCCTCGACGGTCACCTTCATCGCGACGTCCGAGCAGAACAGCTTGGCCATCGCCGAGTACTTGCCGAGATCGGCGTCGCCGCGATCGGTCTTGGCGCATGCCTGGTAGAGCAGCTCACGGGCCGCCGCGCACTGCGTCTCCATGTCGGCAAGCTTGAACTGGATCGCCTGGAAGGCGTTGATCGGCTTGCCGAACTGCTTGCGCTCACGCGCGTACGCGGCCGCGTAGTCGGTCGCGCCCTGGGCGATCCCGAGCGCCTGGGCGGCCACGCCGAGACGCGAGCGGTCAAGCGTCGACATCGCCACCCTGAACCCCTGGTTGACATCGCCGATGACGTTCTCGTGGGGCACGCGAACGCCGTCGAAGATCGGCTGGCCGGTCGGCGAGCCCCGGATGCCGAGCTTGTGCTCGAGCTTACCGACGCTGAAGCCGGGCCGGTCGGCCTCGATCACGAACGCGGTGATCCCACGGGAATGACCGGCCTCGCGATCGGTGACGGCAAAGACGACGTAGAAATCGGCGACGCCGAGGTTGCTGATCCAGTTCTTGGTCCCGTCGATCACCCATTCGTCGCCGTCGCGGTGGGCGCGGGTGATCATGCCGCCGGGATCCGACCCCGCCTCCGGCTCGGACAGGGCGAAGGCCGGCGACCACTCGCCGGACGCGCAGCGGGGGAGGAAGCGGCTCTTGAGCTCCTCGCTGCCGAACAGCTTGATCGGCAGCGTGCCGAGCTCCTGGACCATGAGGATGAGCGCGGTCGAGGCGCATGCCTTGGCGATCTCCTCGACGGCCATGTTGAGCATCAGCGTCCCGGTGCCCGTTCCACCGTGTTCGGTCTCGAACGGAAGGCCGAGGATGTCCTGCTCGGCGAGGAGGGCGCGCAGGTCGCTGGGGTACTCCGCCTTCTCGTCGATCTCCGCCGCCCGCGGAGCGATCCGCTCCTGGGCGATCTGACGAATCGTGTCGCGGAAGTCGAGGTGCTCCTGGGGAATCGTGTAGAGCTCGGCGATGGCGGACATTGGTATGGATGCTACGTCACGCCGCGCGCAAGCGGCGACCGCGGGCCGCGTCTTTCGCGTCACCAGGTAGTCGCGCGCCCGCCCGCGACGGAGCGGGGCGGGCGCGCGCTGCCTGGTGCTAGTACCCCGAGGGGTGACGCTCGATGAAGCCCGCGTTCGAGCGGCCGGCGCTCGTCCAGCGGGATCCGCCGGTCTCGCCCTGAGCGCTGGTGTCGAACCGCAGCCCGGCGACGTACATGTACGCATGCCCGGCGTTGGTCCAGATCGTGATCCAGCGTCCACCGCCGGCGCTCCCGTAGGACTCGAACCCGGTCGAGTCCTCCGGGGAGGAGATCAGCCCACCGCCGTGGAGGGCGTAGCTGACCGAACCCGAGCAGTCGTAGCCCGAGTCGTTGAAACTGCCGTGACCGCCGCCGTAGATGTACGGCTTGAACGCGATCCGGTTGCCGGCGGCGATGACCGCCTTGATCGCTGCCGGAGCGTTCGACGGTGCGACCGCGAGACCGTTGTGGATGTACGCGTGACCGACCGGGCCGCTGCTCTGCAGAGAGCTCTGGACGCCGGCGGCGACCATGCGCAGCGAGACATTGACCTTATAGGTGACCACGCCGGTCGCGCGGAGGTGGTGATGGCTCTGGAAAGCGATCACGCTGTGGAGCGTCGCCGAACCGAAGTAGCCGGTGACCGGGGTGCTGAAGCGCGCGCGCGTGAGGTAATCCTGGAGCACGCGGACATCGTGTCCGCTCATGCCCTCACGCAGGATCCGGTCGCCGAGATGGCGCGAATCTCCGGGGTAGTGATGGCCGTCGGCGGTGTAGGCGGACGAGCCGCTCATGGACGCCCCGCCCGAGGCGGCAAGGGCAGGTGCGGTGGCGCAGGCGCTCACCGCGAGCACGGCGGCTCCGGTGAGGATTCTGCGACGGGCCCGTGGGTGCGACAAGGGAAGACCTTCCTCTCACTGACGCCTACGGGGTTAGCTGTCGGGCTCGCGCTGTGAAGAGGTAGCGCTACGCCGGTGCTCCGGCGATTCGCCCCGGGAGCCTGGTGGCTCCTTTGGGTTCCCCGCTCCCCGGACGCACTGGGCTCCGGGGACTCGGCTTTATGGTGTTCTTGGCGCGGCAGACTAGCTGAACTGCAAGATCAATGTCATCAGTAGGAGTTACGCCTCGCCTGCCGGAACCCCCGCAGTTGGTCGCTACTCTGGCCTCAGTGGACGCAGATCTCTCCCCCGCCCAGGTCTCGGAGATGCACGCTCGCGGCGAGATCGAGCTGATCGACGTGCGCGAGCCGGCCGAGCACGCCGCCGGCGCGATCGCCGGCGACCGGCTGATCGTCCTCGCGCAGCTGCCGGCCGAGGCCGAGACGATCGCCCGGGATCGGCCCGTCGTGTTCTACTGCCGCAGCGGCCACCGTTCCGGGATGGCCACCGAGGCCTTCCGCAACGCCGGCTACGACGCCCACAACATGACCGGCGGTCTGATCGACTGGCACGCCGCCGGGCTCCCGCTCACCCCGCCCGACGGGCACGTCGCCTGATCAGCGTCGAGCGTCGCGCGGCGGCGGCCGATCGACGTTGTAATAGCGCACGACCTCGGCTCGGGGGACGTCGCTGCCGCCGTCGCGCCCGATGCCGAACCGGGCGATCGCGCGCTGGCCGCCCTCCTCGTCGCCGTAGAGCAGGTCGACGGTGATCGGCTGCTGGCGCTCGACCGCCGCCCGCAACGGCTGGTAGTCGGAATCGTCCTGGTCGCGGATCGCGCCCTGCCAGAACCCGGTGTCCCCGGCCGGGATGTAGAGGTCGCGCGATTGGTGGCGGAAGCTCTCGAGCGGGGGCTGGGCGTGGGCGACGCCCGCCCGCAGCGCCTCGATCCTCCAGCCGAGCAGCACCGCGAGGCCCGAGCCGCCATTGCGCAGCGCGATGCTGAAGTAGAGCCTGTCGTCGGCGACCTCGGCCACGCCGCCGTGGCCGGGAACCTGCACGACGTGGTCGTCGCCGAAGCGGACGCGCTCGACGGGATCGTCCTCCCGCGAGGGGATGAGCACGGGCCTCAGGCCGGCGAGGAGCGACAGCTCGGCGACCCGGGCGGAGCGGTTGCTCGATCGCACCGCGCTGAAGGTTGCGACGGCGAGCACGAGCGTGCCGCCGGCCGTCGCCATCGAGGAGATCGTGACCCAGTCGGCCACGGAGCCGCCGACGCAAGCGCTGCGCGGGCACGATCGCCCGCGCAGCAGGTGCGGCGTCTAGATCTTGGCGACGTTGATGGCCTTCGGGCCCTTGGGACCCGCCTCCTCCTCGTAGGACACCTTGGCGCCCTCGGCGAGTGAGCGGTAACCGTCCGCCTGGATGCTCGAGTGGTGGACGAACAGATCGCGGCTGCCTTCATCGGGCGTGATGAAGCCGAAGCCCTTCTCGTCGCTGAACCACTTGACCGTTCCGGTTGGCATTGTGGAGTTACTCCTCCGTGGCTCGTAGTGCTGCTACCGCGGAGGAGGTTCTGCGACTACCACCGGGGCCTGCACCTACTTATCACCGCCTCGACGGCGGCCTTACGGTGCGGGACGCTATCACGGCCTCCACCGGGTCTGCGGTGGCGAGGCAGCACGGTTCACCTCCTGGTCACAGGTCATGCTTAGGACCCATGGACGACCCGATGCCGATCGGCCGCCACGCCGCCATCCCTCTGCGGGAGGTCGTGCTGCGCGCATCGCGCTCCTCGGGGCCGGGCGGACAGCACGCCAATGTCACCGCGTCGCGGATCGAGGCGAGCTTCGACGTCGCCGCCTCGAGCGCGCTCAGCGATGAGCAGAAGCGCCGGATCAGTGCGCGCTGCGGCCCGCGGGTGACGGCGGTCGCGCAGGACGCGCGCAGCCAGGCCCAGAACCGCGAGCTCGCGCTCGCGCGGCTGCAGCGGCGGCTCCGGGCCGCCCTCGAGGTGCCGCGCGCGCGTCACGCCACCAAGCCCAGTCGGGCCTCGGTCCAGCGCCGGCTCGAGACCAAGCGCCGGCGGTCAGAGCGCAAGCAGGGCCGACGCCGGCCGGGCGGCGGCGACGCGGAGTAGGCTGGCCGCCCCGTGCGCTGGATCGTCGACGGCATGAATGTGATCGGCACGCGTCCAGACGCGTGGTGGAAGGATCGCGACGCGGCGATGCTGCGCCTCGTCGACCAGCTCGAGCGCTGGGCCGCCGCCGAGGGCGAGGACGTCACGGTCGTGTTCGAGCGGCCACCGCGGCCGCCGATCCGTTCGACGGTCATCGAGGTCACACACGCCCCGCGGCCCAAGGCCCATGCCGCCGACGACGAGATCGTCCGGATCATCAAGGCGCATCCGCAGCCGGCGACGCTGCGGATCGCGACCTCGGACCGATGGCTCGCCGACCAGGCCTGGGCGTTCGGCGCGAGCGTCGAGGGCTCGGACTCGTTCCGCACCCGAATCGAGTCGATCTGAGAGGGTTCCTCTGAACGACCCCGGCGGCCCCCCGCGCCCGCTGGGCGGAAAGCTTCGGATCCGCTTCATCGTCCCTGCGACAATCCTCCTCATGGCCGACGAACCATCGTGGCTGCCGCAGACGAACGACCGGCCCCGAGGCGACCCGCCCCGCCCGCCGGGTTGGAAGGTGACGCCCGCGCCCGACGGCCGCGGCGGCGCGAAGAAGCCGACGCCCCCACCGCTGCGGCCGAACCCGCGCTGGTGGATCGCCCTGCTCGTCGTCGTCCTGCTCGTCCTCAACGTGTGGATCTCCCGCCAGGCGCTCGGACCGGCGGCACGAGTGCAGATCCCCTACAGCCCGACCTTCCTGACCGAGGTCAAGCAGGGCAACGTCACGGAGATCTCCTCGACGGGTGACGCGATCCAGGGCACCTTCAAGCAGAAGGTGAAGTACCCGGCGAGCGACCAGAGCGCCACGGCATCGCAGTACTTCTCCACCCAGATCCCCTCCTTCGCCGACAACTCCCAGCTCTCGCAGCTGCTGCAGAACGAGGGCGTGACGATCGACGCCAAGTCGCCCAACCAGGGACCGTCGTTCCTCACCAGCCTGATCTTCGGATTCGGCCCGACGCTGTTGCTCATCCTCCTGTTCGTGTTCCTCATGCGCCGGGCGGCCAGCGCCGGCGGCGCGGGCGGGCTGATGTCCTTCGGCCGTTCGCGTGCGCGGCGGGTCGAGGCCTCCGAGCAACCTGTCACCTTCCATGACGTGGCCGGGATCGACGAGGCCAAGGAGGAGCTCACCGAGATCGTCGACTTCCTCAAGAACCCCGACAAGTACCTGCGGCTCGGAGGCCGGATCCCTCGGGGCGTGCTCCTCAGCGGTCCGCCCGGCACGGGCAAGACGCTGCTCGCCCGCGCAGTGGCCGGTGAGGCCGGCGTCCCGTTCTTCCAGATGTCGGCCTCGGAGTTCGTCGAGATGATCGTCGGGGTCGGCGCCTCGCGCGTGCGCGATCTCTTCCAGCAGGCCAAGCAGGCCGCGCCGGCGATCATCTTCATCGACGAGCTCGACGCCATCGGCCGCTCCCGCTCGGGGAACGTGCCGGGCGTCTCCGGAGGCCACGACGAGCGCGAGCAGACGCTCAACCAGATCCTCACCGAGATGGACGGCTTCGATCCGCGGACGGGGGTGATCGTCCTCGGCGCGACCAACCGGCCGGAGGTGCTCGATCCCGCCCTGCTGCGCCCCGGCCGGTTCGATCGCCGCGTCGCCGTGCAGCCGCCCGACCGGGCCGGGCGTGAGGCGATCCTCCGCGTCCACACCCGCTCGGTCCCGCTCGATCCGAGCGTCGACCTCAGCGCACTCGCCTCCTCGACCCCGGGCATGGTCGGCGCCGATCTCGCCAACGTCGTCAACGAGGCTGCCCTGCTCGCCGCGCGCCGCGAGCACGACCGTGTCAACTCCGAGGATCTCACCGATGCGCTCGAGCGGATCGTGCTCGGCGCCGAGCGCAAGGTCATGCTCACCGAGGAGGACCGGCGGCGAACCGCCTACCACGAGGCCGGCCACGCCATCGTCGGGATGCTCACGCCCGGCGCAGACCCGGTCCGGAAGGTGTCGATCATCCCCCGCGGCCAGGCGCTCGGGGTGACGTTCTCGGCACCGGACGCCGACCGCTTCAACTTCGACGAGCGTCACGTCGTCGCCCAGATCAAGGTCGCGCTCGGCGGCCGCGTCGCCGAGGAGATCGTCTTCGGCGAGATCACGACCGGGGCGGAGTCCGACATCCAGCAGCTCACCCGGATCGCCCGCTTCATGGTCGGCCGCTGGGGCATGAGCCGCGCGATCGGCCCGATCGCCGTCATCCCCGCGGACGGGATGAGCCCGCTCCTGCCCGGCGCGTCCGAGACCTCGGAGGCCACCCAGCGCCTCGTCGACGAGGAGGTCCGGCGAATCGTCGAGGCGGCCCACTCCGAGGTGAACGACCTGCTGCGGGCACACCGAGGGAATCTCGACTCCCTCGTCAGCTCGCTGCTCGAGCGCGAGACGCTCGACGAGGTGGACGCCTACGCGGCCGCGGGACTCGCCCGCCGCCGCGACCAGTCCACCGAGCTGCGGCCGGCGCCGGCGCCCGCGCCCGCGCCGACACCCTGAGCGATCTCGGTCCCCGCGGGTGGGCCGGCGGTCAGTCGCTGAGCCGCGTCATCCGCGCGAGCGACTCGTGCACCTCGACGACCCGGCGCTTGACCGGGTCGGAGTCCTCGCGGTCGTGGACGAGATCCCAGGTCCGGTCGGCGACCTCCCGGGCGGTTTCCGGGGTGGCGGTCTGAAACAGGCGGTCGACGAGCGCGATCTCGAACGCCTGCACCTGGGCCGCGGGCTCCCCCGGGGCCATCCGCGGCAGGGGCTCGCCGGTGGCCTCCTTCCACATTCCGGTGGCGACCAGCAGACGGTTGCGTAGGACGATCGGATCCATCTCGGGCATCATCCTAGAAGGGGGACGGATGGCGCGTTCCCATACCCCCGAGATTGCGCGAGATCAGACGGACGGAAGCTCCTGACTTAGGCTCAGCGCCCCGGCGAACAGATCCCCGAGCTCTCCCACTCGTTCGAGCACCTGCTCGGTGTCGAAGCTCATCAGCTCGGGATCGCGGGCCTCGCGGCAGGCCCGCACCTCCTCCCAGCTCACCGGAGTCGAGACGGTCGGCCGCTCACGCGCGCGGACCGAGTAGACGTTGACCGTCGTCTTGTGGATGTCGTTCTGGCTCCAGTCCACTAGCACCTTGCCCGCGCGCAGCCGCTTGGTCATCCGCGCGGTCACGAGCTCAGGCGTCCGCTGCTCGAGCAGCTCGGCCACCCGCTTGGCGAACGGCTTCGTCTGCTCGTAGCTCACCGCCGTGTTGAGTGGCACATAGGTCTGCATGCCCTTCGACCCCGACGTCTTGACGATGCTCTGAAGGCCGAGCTGGGCGAATAGCCCGTGGAGGACGAGCGCGACCTCGCAGCACTCGACGATCCCCGCCGGTGGCCCTGGATCGAGATCGAAGACGAGCATCGTCGGCCGCTCCGGCGAGCCGGCCAGCGACAGCGAGGTGTGCAGCTCGACGTCGGCGAGGTTGCCGAGCCAGATCAAGGTCGGCCGGTCCTGGGCGAGGGTGAAGTTGATGTCGCCGATCTGCCGGGTCTGCACCCACTCCGGGCGGTGCGAGGGCGACTGCTTCTCATAGAAGTGGGCCTTGTCGACGCCGCTCGGGTAGCGCTTGAGGGTGAGCGGGCGGTCGCGGAGGTGCGGGACGAGCGTCGGGGCGAGGCGGGCGTAGAACGCGATCAGATCGCCTTTCGTGAACCCGGTCTGCGGGAACAGGACCTTGTCCCAGTTCGAGATCTTGAGCCGGCGGCCGTCGGCGAGCACGGCGAGCGCGCCTTCGGGGAGCCGCTCGACCTCGTCGAACAGCGCCTCGGGGGTCGAGTCGGAGTGGGCGGGGCCGGCGGGATCGGCGCGGTCGGCGGGATCGGCGGAGCCGGCGGGATCGACGGGGTCGACGGGGTCGGCGGGGTCGACGGGATCGGCGGGATCGGCGGGATCTGCGGGATCTGCGGGGCCGGCCGGGTCGGCGTCCTCGCGGGCCACCTCGCGGGCCGATTTGTCGTCGCGGAAGCCCTTGAACGCCGGTGCGCGCATGACTCCCTCCGACGTCCACTCGACGAACTCGACCTCGGCGACCAGGCACGGCTCGACGAACTCGGCGCCCCGGGGCGGCTTCGGGCCGGAGCTGAAGGGACTCGTGGCCCGGTTCAGAGGCGCGAGGCGCGAGGCGAGCTGCTCCAGCGTGGCCTCGGTGAATCCGGTGCCGACCCGTCCGGCGAACCGAAACGCGCCGTCCTCGTGATAGCCCATCAGCAGCGCCCCGACGCGCTCGGTGCGCCGGCCCTCGCCCGGCACCCAACCGCCGATCACGAGCTCCTGGCGGCGTCGGTTCTTGACCTTCAGCCACGCCCCCGTCCGCCGGCCGGGATCATAGGTCGAGTCGAGCCGCTTGGCGATGACGCCTTCGAGGCCCTGGGCGACGGTCGCCTCGCGCAGCGCGGTGCCCGCGCCGGCGCCGGTATGGACGGCCGGAACGCGCCAGGCGGGCCCGGACAGTCCGAGCGCCTCGAGGGCCGCGCGACGCTCGCGGTAGGGCGCCGACATGAGCGGGTGACCGTCGAGGAAGAGCAGGTCGAAGATCGCATAAACGACGGGGATGTCCCGGGCGAGCCGGCGCACCGAGGCGGCCGACGTGACATGCATCCGGCGCTGGAGGCGCTCGAAGCTCGGTCGTCCGTCCTCGCCGAACGCGACGATCTCGCCGTCGAACACCGCCTCCCGCATGCCGAGGTCACGGACGAGGCCCCGCACCTCGGGGTAGGAGTCGCTCACGTCACGGAGGTTGCGGCTCTCGAGCCGCAGACGACCGGGCTGCACGTAGGCGATCGTGCGCACGCCGTCCCACTTGACCTCGAAGGACCAGCCCTCCTGGCGGGGCGGCAAGGCCTCACTCGCGCGCGCGAGCATCGGCACGATGTGCTCGGGCATCGGCGCTCGGCCCGGATCCGCGGGCGGATCCATGCGGTGGATCATCCAGTCGTCCTTGCCCTCCCCGGGACGGCTGATCGGGAACAGCCCGTAGCGGCCGTGCAGCCGCTCGCCGTGGAAGGTGACCTCGACCTTGCGCTCTTCCCACTTGTGCAGCTCGTAGGTTCCCTGGTCCCAGATCGTCATCGTGCCCGCCCCGTAGTTGCCCTTGGGGATCTCGCCCGCGAAGTCGAGGTACTCGAGCGGGTGATCCTCGGTGTGCACGGCGAGTCGGTTGTCGGCCGGGTCTGGCGGGATGCCGTTGGGGATCGCCCATGAGGCGAGCACGCCATCGTGCTCGAGCCGGAGATCCCAGTGCAGGCGGGTCGCGTGGTGCTCCTGGACGACGAACCGCGGGGCGCCGTCGCCGGCACCGTCGGCCCCGGGCGGGGCGCCGCCGGGCTCAGGCGTGGCGCCGTCGGGCTCGGGGGTGGCGCCGAAGTCGCGCTTCTCCTCGTAGCGCTGCAGCTTTGCCTTCTTGGCCATGTTCGATTGATTGTGCCGGGACGGGCGGGTAGCATCCGCTGTCGACCGTGGGGATCGGGAAGCGGACCGGTGGGCTGTTCAAGGGCGCGATGCTCGTGCTCGTCGGCGCCGCGGGCGCTGGCGCGGCGATCGCGGCGGCGAGCGTGCCGGACTCGAGCGGGGTGATTCACGCGTGTGTGAGCGTCCAATCCGGCTCGACGCTGCCGGTGGCCGCCGCCGGGAACATTCGGGTGATCGACTCAGCCTCACAGCAGTGCAGCACCAGCTCGGGTCCGGCTGGCGGTCCGCCGCCTGAGCGCGAGGTGACCTGGAATCAGGCGGGGATCCCCGGCGCGACCGGACCCCAGGGCCCGCCCGGCACCCCAGGAGCACCCGGCCCACCCGGCAAGACCCAGACGGTCGTCGGCGGCCACACCCTGACGCTCGGCGGCGGGCAGGTCATCACCGTCGGGGCCGTTCCGAGCAACACCCTGACGATCACCACGCCCCCATCGAAGCCGAGCGGGAGCACGGTGACGCTCAACATCGACGGCACGACGATTCCGATCTTCGGCTTCAGCTTCGTGGGCAGTTCCAAGTCCACCGGCGCCGGCGCGGGCAGGGCCAGTTTCAACGAGTTCGTGATCACCAAGCAGGTCGACAAGTCCTCGCCGAAGCTCGCCCTCGCGTGCGCGACTGGAAAGCACTTCCCGAAGGTCACGATCACCCTGCGCAAGGCCGGTGGCACGAAGCAGCAGTACCTCACGTACACGCTGACGAACGCGATCATCTCCTCCTACCAGACCGGCGGCAGCGGCCACAACGTGACGCCGACCGAGAGCCTGTCGCTCAACTTCACCAAGATCCAGTTCACCTACAGCAAGTAGGCGACCGCGCAGTCGCGCGCCGAGGATCCGCGTGGTCGTGCGCCAGAGCGGCGCGGGTCCACCGCTGCGTTGGGGATTCTTAGGCCTATGGACTAAAGATCTCCCACGACCCCCGGGCGAGCGGCCTCGCGGGCACGGGCTGTCAGTAGCGCCGAGGTCTCGTTCCGGTCTCGGCCGCGGCTTCTTCAGCAACTTTTACGCGCAAGCGCGATCATTTCTCCATGGCACGAGTGCTCGTCGTCGACGATGAACCCGCCGTCCGCCGCGCGCTCGAGCGCGCCCTGCGCCTCGACAACTACGACGTCGAGCTCGCCGCCGACGGTGAGGAGGCGCTTGACGCGCTCGCCACGCAGCCCGCCGACGCGGTCATCCTCGACGTCGCGATGCCGCGGCTCGACGGCCTCGAGGTGGCCCGCCGCATGCGCCAGGCCGGCGACCGCACGCCGATCCTCATGCTCACCGCGCGCGACGCGATCGACGACCGCGTGCAGGGCCTCGACGTCGGGGCCGACGACTACCTCGTCAAGCCGTTCGCGCTGCGCGAGCTTCAGGCCCGCCTGCGGGCGCTGCTGCGACGCGCCGGCGAGGGCGGCGACGGGGAGGTCCTGCGCTACGCCGATCTCGTGCTCGACCCGATGGCGCACGAGGTTCACCGCGGCGATCGCCTGATCGAGCTCTCGAAGACCGAGTTCCTGCTGCTCGAGCTGTTCATGCGCCACCCGCGTCAGGTGCTCACGCGCTCGACCATCTTCGAGAACGTCTGGGGCTACGACTTCGGGCCGACGTCGAACGCGCTCGGCGTCTACATGGGCTACCTGCGCCGCAAGACCGAGGAGGGCGACGCGCCTCGCCTGCTGCACACGGTCCGCGGGGTCGGCTACGTGCTCCGGGACTGATCCCCATGCCGCTGCGCAAGCGTGTCGCCATCGTCGCCGCGGCCGCCGTGGCCATCGCGGTCTTCCTCGCCGCGCTCGTCTGTTACCTCGTCGTCCGTGACCAGCTGCTCTCGCAGGTCGATTCGCTGCTGAGCGGCCAGGGCGTGCTCGTCCAGCGCGAGGGCAACTTCGCCCTCGGCGGCGACCTGCCGGGGCCGCCCGTCGGCTCGGGCGGGAGCGCGCCCTTTGCGCAGGTCGTGGGCGCCGATGGGAGCGTGCTGCTCACCCGCGGCGGCATGAGCCTGCCGGTCGACGCCAACACCCGCTCCGTCGCCGCCGGCACGGTCGGCAGCAGCTACGAGACCGAGACGCTGTCCGGGGACAAGATGCGCGTCTACACGTTCCGCGGCACGGCCGAGGTCGCCCCCGGCCAGGTCGTGCCGGTCGCGGTCCAGCTCGCCCGGCCCCTCGGCCCGATCGAGGGAATCCTCTCCCATCTGCGGATCGTGCTCCTCCTCCTGTGTGCCGGCGGCGTCGCTCTCGCCGCCGTGCTCGGGCGCCTCGGTGCCCGGCGCGTGCTCTCGCCGCTCGCCGAGGTGGCGGCGACCGCGGAGCAGATCGGCGAGACCGACGACCTGTCGCTGCGCCTGGGCATTCATGCCGACGACGAGGTCGGGCAGCTGGCCACGCGCTTCAACGCGATGCTCGCGAGGCTCGAGGGCTCCCGCGCTGCACTCGACGAGTCCGTGCGCGCCCAGCGCCAGCTCGTCGCCGACGCCTCCCACGAGCTGCGCACGCCGGTGACGAGCCTGCGGACGAACATCGAGGTGCTGCTCGCCGGGGGTGCCCTCGCCGAGGAGGACCGGCGCCGGCTGCTCTCCGATGTCGTCGAGCAGAGCGAGGAGCTGAGCGGACTCGTCAACGACCTGATCGAGCTCGCCCGCGGCGACCTGCCGATCGAGTCCAGCGAGGACGTGCGGCTCGACCGGGTCGTCGAGGAATCGCTCGCGCGGGCCCGGCGCAACTCTCCGAGCCTCGACTTCCAGGCCACGCTGTCTCCCGTCGTCATCGAGGGCGTGCCCGAGCGACTCGGCCGCGCGGTCAACAACCTGCTCGACAACGCGGCTCGTCACTCCCCGCCCGACGGACTCGTCGAGGTCACCGTCGACTCGTCCGGCGTGCGCGTGCGCGACCACGGCGTCGGCGTCCCCGACGAGGACCTCCCCTACGTCTTCGACCGGTTCTTCCGCGGTGCCAACTCACGGAGGCGGCAGGGCAGCGGACTCGGCCTGGCGATCGTGCGCCAGGTCGCTCAACGGCACGGCGGCAGCGTGTCGGCGGCGAACGTCGCCGACGGCGGCGCGGAATTCCGTCTGCTGCTCCCGGGGTCGCCCGCCGAGCCGCAGCCGTCAACGCCGCCCGAGGCGCACGCGGCCCACGTCAGCTAGCGCTAGCGGGCGCCGGCGGACGCGCCATCCGCGCCTGCCGGGCGATCATGAAGCGGCGGCGCAGGAAGAAGAAGAGGACCGCGTAGACCGGCACGACGACGAGCAGGATCAGCACCCGCTGCGCCGGCTGTCCGACGACCGCGACCCACACCACGCCGGCACCGACGGCAGGGATTCCCGCCAGCAGCGAGGTGTGCGAGCGAAAGCCCGAGAAGTGCTCGCGCGCGGTGACCTCGACCACACCAAGCGTGCAGACGATGAGCCCGACGATGAGCGCTGCGCCACCGCCCTGGATGACGCCGATGATCGCACCAACGGCGCCCGCGAAGATGGCGATCTCAGAGACCGGCAGACCGCCGAACGGGCTCGGCGGCCGCTCGCCGACGGTGCCGAGCTGGCGCGTACCCCGGCGCTGCTCGCGCGCGGCGGTGACCTTCCGGTCCGCGCGGTCCTCGCGTCGTGTCGCGGTGACCGCGCGGGGAGCCGCCCCGGCGTGGCGCCGCTTGCGCGAGCGTCGCTTTGACTTCGATGCCGCCACGATGCGCTCAGCATAAACGGCACGCCGATGTGCACCCCCACCACCCCGCCAGCATTAGAGTTGGCGCATGACCGGCGCCCAGAAGCCGCTCGAGCTGATCCTGGCGCGGAATCTGCTGTCGAGCATCTCCACGCCCGCCCTGCTCGTCGGCGAGCAGGGGGCGTTGCTGTTCTTCAACGAGGGCGCCGCAGCGATGCTCGGGCGCCGCTTCGAGGAGAGCGGCATGATGTCCGCGCAGGAGTGGACGACCGAGTTCGGCCCGTTCGACGCTGACGAGGCGCCGATGACCTACGACGAGATTCCGGCGACGATCGCCATCCGCAGCAAGCGCCCGTTCCACGGCGTGTTTCGCATCCGGAGCGCGACCGGCAAGCATCAGGACGTGGCCGCCAGCGCGATCCCGATCGTCGGCGCCGCCGGCGCGAGCGGGGCGATCGTGATCTTCTGGCCGCTCGCCGTGATGGACGACGAGGAAGGCCGTGGAGCCGACGATCCTCAGGAAGGGGAGTCATGAAGATCAAGGTATGGGGGGCGCGGGGCTCGATTCCGGCGCCGGGGCCGGAGACGATGCGCTACGGCGGCAACACATCGTGCGTCGAGGTCACCCTCGGGGACGGCGGCAAGCTGATCCTCGACGCGGGGACCGGGATCCGCAACCTTGGGCTCGCGCTCCCGCGCGTCGAGCAGCCGATCACGATCCTGCTCACCCACCTCCATCTCGATCACATCCAGGGGCTGATGTTCTTCGCTCCCGCCTTCCGTCCGGAGTCCGAGCTCTCGGTCTGGGGTCCGGCCTCGCCCGAGTCGTCCCTGCGTGACCGCGTCGCCCGCTACATCTCGGCCCCGCTCGCGCCCGTCGAGGTTCGCGAACTGCCTTCACTGGTCTCCTTCCGCGAGGCGGAGGGGGTCGAGTGGGAGGTCGGATCGGCGAAGGTGCGCGCCCAGGCCGTCAACCACCGCGGCCCGACGATCGGCTATCGCATCGACGAGGGCGACACGTCGCTGTGCTACATCCCGGATCACGAGCCCGGGCTCGGCGCACCGCTCAGCCAACTCGACGACGAGTGGATCTCCGGCTTCGAGCTCGCGCACGGCGCGTCGATGCTCATCCACGATTGTCAGTACACCGACGAGGAGTACGAGCACCATCTCGGCTGGGGACACTGCCCGGTGTCCGACGCGCTCGCCTTTGGACGGCGTGTGTCGGCCGAGCGGCTGCTCCTGTTCCACCATGACCCGTTGCACAGCGATGATTTCCTCGACGCGTTCGGCGAGGACATCGATCGGCGCTGGCGGGAGCTCGGTGGCGACCCCGAGCAGGTCCAGCTTGCCACCGAGCGCTGCGAGCTCACGGTGTCCGCGCAGCCCGTCGCCGATCCGGCCCCGACCGCCTGACGGCGCGCCTCTAAGCTCCGGGGCCGATGCGATCGCTCCGGATCTCGATCCTCGCGCTCGGGTGCGCGCTCGCCGTGATCGCGCCGACGCTCTCGCCGGCCCTCGCCGGAGCCGACGGCGATCCGGCCAGCGACACCCTGCTCGGCGAGAACGTCTTCTACCCCTACTCGCCACCGGTTTCGGCCTCGTTGCAGCACACGCTCGATGCGGCGACCGCGGCGGCCCAGCGCAGCGGATACCCGATCAAGGTTGCGCTGATCGCCTCGCCGGTGGACCTCGGGGTGATCCCGGATCTGTTCGGCCAACCGCAGAAGTACGCCGACTTCCTCGACCAGGAGATCAGCTTCAAGGCCAAGCAGCCGCTGCTCGTCGTCATGGCCGCCGGCTACGGCACCCAGGGACTCGGCGCCGATGGACAGGCCGTCGCCGCCGCCCTGCCCCGACCGGCCGGCGGCAGTAGCGATCAGCTCGCCGCGGCGGCGATCCACACGGTGACGAAGCTCGCCGCCGCGGCCGGACATCCTCTCACCGGCGTGCCCGGAGTCGCGAGCGCGACTGCGGCGGGCGGGGGTGGCGGCTCAGGGGCGACGCTCCTCATCATCGGCGGCGCCGTCGTGATCGTGCTGGCCGTCGTCGGGCTGATCCTCACCCGCCGGCGGCGGACGCCGGTGGCCGCCGGCGACACGCCGGCCGCCGAGCGGCCCCACACCTAGCGCCGGAGCGCGTCGCTCACGACCAGCGATTGCGACCGGAGCGCAGCGAGCGGAACTCGGCGATCTCGTACTCCTCCAGCGCCGAGGGGTGCACGGAGAGCGGACGCTCGAGCAGCCGCACCGGCAGCTGGCGCTCCCGCACCGCGCCGCTCGCGTCGGCCCGCACCTCGAGGACCCGCGCACCGGGATGCGAACTCACGCACTCTCGCAGGCGCGTGCCCTCGTAGACGAGCGCGGCGCCGTCGTCGCATGCGAGCCCGGCCGGGAGCTCTCCGGCGGCCACCGCGGCGCGGAAGGCGGGGAGCCGCTCGGGCTCTCCGCCAAGGTGAACCGACAGGCTTCCGGCGAGCAGGCCCAGCCCCCGCACCGGCTCGGGTGCGCCGCCGCTCATGCTGATGCCGCTCTGAAACCAGCACATCGCGCCGGCGCTCAGACCGGCGAGCACGACGCCGGCGTGCCACGCGTCGCGCATCGCCTCGTCGATGCCGTGCTCACGCCAGATCGCCATCATGTTGCGCATCGATCCGCCGCCGACGTAGATCGCGTCCTGCGAGAGCAGGTGCTTGACGGGGTCGATCCGGTCCCGCCCGAGGTGGAACAGGGAGAGGATCGTCGGCTCACACGGCCAGTAGTCGAAGCGCTCGTGGAAGCGGGTCACCTGCTCCCGCGGGTCGCCGCTTGCCGTCGGCAGGAAGCAGACCTTGGGCACCGCCTTGCCCGTGAGCGTGAGCACGAGCCGATCGAGCGCGACGCCGCGCTCGTGCATGGTGAAGCCGCCACCCCCCATGGCGAGGATCCGGCGGTGCTCGGTTTCGCCCTCCCCGGCGGCGCCGCCCTCCCCTGCCGCACGGTTATGCCCGGCCGCACGGCCACGCCCGGCCACACGGCCATGCCTGGCCGCACTCACGCCGCAATCGCCTCGTGACCGACCGAGACGCCGAGGAAGCGGACGTCGAGCTCGCGCTCGGCGGCGCCGCCCTCGCCGTCGGCGCTGACGTAGACCGCTCGCGCATCCGCGCGCGAGGAGATCACCTCGGCCAGCTCGGTCCCGACGAAGTGCAGCGCCGCCGCGTCGCCGGCGCCGTATCCAGGCGGCATCCCGCCGGCCACCGCGGCGGTGAACGCCGTCTGCCGTCCGGGCTCCTGGTGGTAGTGGACGGCGTTGCTCCAGGGCAGGAAGCCCAGGCCCTCGAGCTCGCGCGCCGGGCCTTCGTGGAAGCCGCTGACCGCGTGCGCGAACCAGCACAGCGACCCGGCCGAGCCCCCGCAAAGCACGACGCCGCTCTGCCAGGCCTCGCGCAGCGCCTCGTCGATGCCGTGGGCCCGCCAGGTGCCGAGCAGGGAGATGAGGCTGCCCCCGCCGACGTAGATCAGGTCCTGCGCCAAGAGGTGGGCACGCGGATCCCCCACCCCGGTCTCCCGTCGGAACAGCGAGATGTGGGAGGGCTCGCAGCGATCGGCCGAGAAGGCGCGGTAGAAGCGCACGACGTAGTGGTCGGCGTCACCGCTCGCGGTCGGCAGGAAGCAGACGCGGGGTCGCACGACCCCAGTCAGGGTAAGAACGTGGTCGTCGAGCAACGTGTTCCCCCACTCCGTCGAGAACCCGCCTCCACCAAATGCCACGATCTGCGGTGGTCGCACGCGCATGGCGGCACGGTACGCCCGCGCGTGGGCGGCGGTCATTGGCCGCGTGTCCAAATCACGGCGGGTCGGAGTTCCGCGAGCGGATAGGGTCGCGCCCGCATGCAACGCGTCCGCGTAGCGGCCACGGCGCTCCTGGCCGGGGCGGTCGAGCTTCTCCGACCCGGCGCGACCGAGATCTCGGGGACGACCCTCGCCAACCTCGGGCGGGTGATCGTCACCTTCGCGATCGTGGTCACGAACCTCATCGGCGTGCTCGCGGTCATCGTCATCGCCTACCTCGCCGTGCCGCTGCCGACGCTCGCCGACGCTGCTCATGTGCGTAACGTCAACGCGCTCGCGGCGGTCATCTACGTCGTCATCGCCGTCCCGATCGGCGTCGCGCTCGGCATCCGCGGACTCGCGCGCACCCGCACGTGGCTCCGCGAGGACCGCCCGCCGACCGAGGAGGAGACCCGCGGAGATCGCCGAGAGGGCGCGGTCCGCGCACGGACTGCAGTTCGGCATCGGCCTCAACTCGGGGCCGGTCGTGGCCGGCAACCTCGGCGGCGACGAACGGCTCGGGTTCAGCGTCATCGGCGACGCGGTCAACATCGCCGCCCGGGTGCAGGACGCGACCCGGGACACCGGCGACGTCGTGCTGCTCGCTGAGAACACCCGCGCCGCGCTGCGCAACTCCCGCCCGGCGCTCGCCGAGCGCCACGGGGTCGAGCTGAGGGGCAAGCGTGAGCCGGTCAGGGTGTTCGCGCCGCAGATAGGCCGAGCAGCTCCTGCATGACCACGACGAGCCGCTCAGGCTCGGGGCGATGCGAGGGGTGGACCTCGAGCTGGAGCGGCGCGCGGTGGGCGGCGAGCGCCGGGGCGAGCGTGCGCCAGGGCAGCGAGCCGGCGCCGGGCGCGAGATGGAGGTCGAGCCGCACCGGCTCGATTCCGCCGGCCCGCTCGGCGGCACGCCGCCCCCCGAAGTTGTCGTGAACGTGGAAGAGGATGACGTCGTCGAGCAGCGGCTCGATCATTTCACCGAGCGCGACCCCGGTCAGGCCGCCGGTGATGTGCGCGTGGCCGAGGTCGAGGCACATGCCGACCTGCGGGCTGTCGAGCGCACGCACGAGCTCGGCCACGGCGAACGGGTCGTGGCAGACGAACGGCGGCCCGCCGTAGACCGGCGCGAGGTTCTCGACGGCCAGCCGCACCTCGAGCTGCTCACAGCGGCCGATGCGCCGACGCAGCGAGGTGCGCTCGCGGCCGAGCCGCACGTCGCGGTCGGCGCTGCCGGCCAGGACTCGGGCCCCGTGGTAGACGACGAGCTCAGCGCCCGCCACCGACGCGTAGAGCAGCGCGCCGTCGAGCTGGCGGTCGTGCTCGCGGCTGCCGGCGAGGAGATCGTCGGGCGCGTGCAGGACGAGCCTGAGCCCGGTGAGGCGCAGGCGCTCGGCGAGGGCGCTGGCGTGACCGATGAGCAGGTCGCTGTCGCCGAGGACCGCGCGCGGCGGCATCCGCACCTGCACGATCGCGAACCCGGCCGCCTCGTAGGCCTTGAGCCGGGGTGCCGTCGGCCACCACCCGACGGGCTGGTCGATGCCGAGCCGGTCCCCGGCGGGCGGCCGGTCGAGCACCCCGGGCGGTTGATGACCGATGGCCGGTCTGCGAGCCATGGCGCCACGGTACGGTCCCGCGGCGGAGGCGTTGTGTCGTTTCGGTGTCGGCCGTGTGTCCGGACTGCTACGCGGCCTGCGGCGACTCGGGGGGGGTCGTCGCGTCGGCGAACTCGCGGAACAGTCCGGTGACGACGAACACGACCTGCTCGGCGATGTCGACGGTGTTGTCGCCGATCCGCTCGAGGCAGCGGGCGACGAGGATCATGAACATCGCCCACTCGCGCACCTCGAGGTCGTCGCCGACCTCGACCGCGCGGCGGAAGATCGCGCGGTTGAGCTGGTTGATCTCCTCGTCCTGGCGGACGAGGTCCTGGGCGAGCTCGACGTTGCGGCTGATGAACGCCTCCTTGGCCTGAGCGACCTGGGAGCGTGCGAGCTGCCCCATGCGCTCGATCGCGTCGAGGATGTCCTTGTCCTTCGGCGCCTCGTAGCCGGACAGCGGGACGAGCTTGGCGATGTTGACGCACTGGTCGCCCATGCGCTCGACGCAGCGGATGATGTGCAGGAGGGCGGCGACGATCCGCAGGTCGCCGGCGACCGGGGCCTGGCGGGCGAGCAGCGAGAGGACGCCCTGGTGCACCTCGAGGTAGCGGCCGTCGATGCGGTCGTCGTCGGCGACGACCATCCCGGCGAGTTCGACGTCCTGGTAGCTGATCGCCTCGAGCGCCCGGTCGAGCTGGCCGATGACGAGGTCGAGACCGCCGAGACCGTGGGTCTCGAGCTCCCGGAGCGTCTCGCGGAACTGGTGCCGGGTCTCTTGCATGGATCAGCCGAACTTTCCGGTGACGTAGCGCTCCGTGCGTTCGTCCTTGGGGTTGGTGAAGATGTCGTTCGTCGGGCCGTGCTCGATGAGCTCGCCCTCGAGCATGAACGCCGTCGTGTTGGCCACGCGCGCCGCCTGCTGCATGTTGTGCGTGACGATCACGATCGTGTAGCGGTCCTTGAGCTCGTCGATCAGCTCCTCGATCTTCAGCGTGGCCACCGGGTCGAGCGCCGAGCACGGCTCGTCCATGAGGATCACCTCGGGCTCGATGGCAACCGTACGGGCGATGCACAGGCGCTGCTGCTGGCCGCCGGACAGGCCGATCCCGGGCTGGTTGAGCCGGTCCTTGACCTCCCCCCAGAGGCCGACCGACCGCAGCGCCCGGTGGACGTGCTCGCGGAGGTTGTCGCTCTTCGTCCCCGTCAGCCGCAGACCGGCAGCGACGTTGTCGAAGATCGACATCGTCGGGAACGGGTTCGGCTTCTGGAAGACCATCCCGATCAGCCGCCGGACTGCGGTGACGTCGACGCCGGTCGCGTAGAGGTCGAGATCGTCGAGCTTGACCGAGCCCTCCGCCCGCGCCCCCGGGATCTCCTCGTGCATGCGGTTGATGCAGCGTACGACCGTCGACTTGCCCGAGCCCGACGGCCCGATCAGCGCCGTCACCTCGTTGGCCCGGCACTCGAGGTCGATGCCCTTGATGCTGTGCTGCTCTCCGTAGTACGCGTGCAGGTCCTTGATGCTGACGGTGTGGCCGGCCGTCGCCGGAGCCCTCCCGTCTGCGCCAGCCGACTGCTCCTGCGTCTGCTCGGACCGTCCCCCACTGGACATGTCGATCGGTTCGTGCCCTTTCGGTTGCGTCATTCCCGGTGTGCTGTCTGATGGGATCATGCCATGCGGCTCCTTCTCGATACGAATCTCGCGACCAGGTTGAGGATGAGCACCAGGGCGACAAGCGTGAGGGCGGTGCCCCAGGCGCGGGCGACGACCTCGGCTCGCGGCGAGAGGATGTCGTTGTAGATCTGGATCGGCATTGCGTTCATCTGGGAGCTGAGATTGGCCGTCAGGGCGAACGCGCCCGCGGTCGTGAACAGCAACGGCGCGGTCTCCCCCATGCCGCGGGCGATCGCGAGCAGAGAGCTGGTCACGAGCCCGGAGCTGGCCGTCGGCAGCACGACCCGCGTCACCACCCGCCAGCGCGGCGCGCCGAGGGCCAGCGCCGCCTCACGAAGGCTGCCCGGGACGAGCAGCAGCACGACCTCGGCGCCACGGGTGACGATCGGCAGCATCAGGAGCGACAGCGCGATCGCGCCCTTCCAGCCGGAGAATCCGGAGCCGCCGATCTTGGCGGTGACGAGCACGATGTAGACGAACAGGCCGAAGACGATCGACGGCACCCCGGTCATCACGTCGACGAAATACCGGACGATGTTGGCGAACGCCGTCTGCTTGCCGTACTCGGTGAGGTAGAGCGCGACGCCGATGCCGATCGGCACGGAGATGAGCGTGGCCAGGCCGACGATCTCCAGCGTCCCGAGGATCGCGCTGCGGATCCCGCCCGGATAGCCGAGGAAGTTGCCGTTGGGGTCGGTGGTGAAGAAGCTCTTGTTCCAGGTGGCGATGCCCTTGTAGATCAGGTAGTAGATGATCAGGACGAGTGGGATGAGGGCGATGATCGTGGCGATGAACACGAGCGCCCGCATGACCTTGTCGGTCCGGCGCCGGCGTGCGCTGATCTGGGGCAGTGCGCTGACGGCGCTCACTCGACCTCCCCCAGCTCCGCGGCCATGGCCGCGACCGTCACGTCGGATACGCGGCGGCCGCGTTCGCCCCGGGAGATGAAGCCGCGGGCGATGATGTTGACGATCAGGGTGAGCACGAACAGCACGAGTCCGGCCGCGAACAACGCCGAGCTGTGGATCGGCGTGTTGGCCGCCTCCCCGAACTCGTTGGCGATCACCGCAGCGAGCGAGTAGCCCTGCGAGAAGATGCTGTGGCCGATGACCGGGGCGTTGCCGATCACGAGCACGACGGCGATCGTCTCGCCGAGCGCGCGCCCGAGGCCGAGCATCGCGCCGCCGGTGATCCCGGGACGGGCGTAGGGCAGCACCGCCATGCGGATCATCTCCCAGCGCGTCGCCCCGAGGGCAAGCGCCGCCTCCTTGTTCTCGGACGGGACGGTGGAGATCACCTCGCGCGAGATCGCCGAGACGATCGGCAGGATCATGATGGCCAGGATCAGCCCGGCGATGAAGTAGTTGGGACCTGTCACGGTTCCGCCGACGAAGGGGAGGAACGAGAACGTGCTCGCGAACCACTTCTCGGCCGGCATCAGCTTGGGGATGAGCACGAACACGCCCCAGAGTCCGTAGACGACCGAGGGCACGGCGGCGAGCAGGTCGACGAGGATGCCGAACGGCCCCCGCAGGCGCCGCGGGCAGAGCTCGGAGATGAACAGGGCCGTGGCCACGGCGATCGGGACGCCGATGATGAGCGCGATCGCCGAGGTGATCAGGGTCCCGACGACGAGCGGGGCCCCGTGGTAGATGTTGCGGCTGACGTCCCAGTCGTTGCCGAAGATGAACTTCAGCCCGAACGAGCTGAACGCGTCCTTCGACTGCCCGATCAGGCGGATGAAGAAGTACGCGAGGAGCGCCAGGATGAGCGCCGCCAAGGCGGTCAGCCCGTACTTCAGCACCCGGTCGGGCAGGCGCGCGGCCGGCGACCGCTCGAGAGCCGAGCGGTCGCCGGGAACCGTTGGGGCGGTTGCGCTCACGCGCCGTTACTTGATGGCCGACCCGTTGCAGGTCATCTTGGCCAACTGCTCGTTGTCCTTGGCTGCGAGCTCCGAGGTCAGCGGTGCGTAGGGGAGCTGGCTCGAGCCCGCCCCCAGCGTCTGCTGACCGGCGCCGAAGGCGTAGCCGAGCCACGACTTCAGCGCGGCCGCCGTCGACGCGCTGCTGCCCGCCTTGCACGGATCCGCATACGCGTCGAGGAACGTCTGCGAGACGATCGGATAGGCCTGCGGGTTGGGCGAGTTGATCGTCGAGATCCCCAGATCAGCTGGGATCGTGACGCCGCTCGCCGCCGCCGAGGTGTTGGCGATCGTCGGCAGGATGTACGTGCCGGCCTTGTTCTTGACCGCGGCGTAGGTGAAGCCGTTCTGGAGCGCGTAGGCCTGCTCGACGTAGCCGATCGCCCCGTCGGTCTGCTTGACCGCGGCGGCGACGCCGGAGTTCTTGGCCGCGCCGGTGCCGGTCGGCCACTTGACGTCCTTATCGGCGCCGACCTGGGACTTCCATGTCGGGCTGTAGTCCTCGAGGAACGTCGTGAAGCCCTTCGTCGTGCCCGACGAATCGGAGCGGTGGACGACGGTGATTGCCGTGCTCGGCAGGCTCATGCCCGGGTTGAGCGCCTTGATCGCCGCATCATTCCAGGTCTTGATCTTGCCGAGGTAGATGTCGGCGATCGTCGCCCCGTCGAGCTTGAGGCCGCTCTTGATCCCGGACAGGTTGTAGGACACGGTGATCGCGCCGAAGGCGACCGGGAACTGGAACAGCGGTCCCTTGGCCTTGGAGCGGTCGGTGGACTTCAGCGCCGGGTCGCTGCCGGCAAAGTCGACCGTGGCCGTCTGCAGGCTCGCCACGCCCGCACCCGACCCGACCGGGTTGTAGTTGACCGTCAGGCCCTGGGACTTCAGCGAGGAGCCCCACTGCTGGTAGATCGGGGCGGCGAGGGTCGAGCCGGCGCCGTTGAGCGTCCCCCCGGCGATCGAGGCGCTCGAGCTCGCGCTCGAGGATCCGCTCGAGGCGCTGCTGGAGCTGGAGCTGGAGCTGCTCGAGCCGCAGGCGGCGACGCCGAGAGCGGCGGCCACCGTGATGGCGACCGCGGATATGCGCTTAGTACGCAACGTCATGTTCTCCTTGTCGTGATGGTGCGGACGATTCTCGGCGCGCGAGACGCCCGAGGTGTTAATCAGTTGTGAACCCGCAGTTGGCGTGACGTCTTCGGCTCGGCGGCCAGGCGGTAGCCAAATCCGAAATGCGTGTGGATGAAATGCCACTCGGGCAGAGCTTCCTCGAGCTTCACGCGCAGCTTGCGGATGTACACGTCGACCGAGCGGTCACCGCGACGCATGTCCCGGCCCCACACGAGCCGGTAGAGCTCCTCCCGCGCCATGATCCGGTCCGCGCGCCGGGCGAGCTCGGTGAGCAGCCGCAGCTCGCGGATCGAGAGCATCAGCGCTCGGCCGTCGGCCCGCGCGAGGTGCTCATCGGGGTTGATCCTGAGCGGTCCCACCTCGAGGATCTCGCGGCGGTTCTGAGCGGCGGCCGGCACAAGCCGGGATCCTGCTCGCACGAGCCCGTCGCAGCGTTACCGAGTCGTGACGCGGATGTGAATAAGTTGTGACGCACGGTGCCGGGCGGCACCGGCGAGCCGCCGCCGATCGCGGTGGCTCAGCGACTCAGCGCGGGGTCGAGCCCGGCCGCGAGGTCATCCTCGAGGCCGACGACATCGGCCATCGGCACGGTCAGCGCCTCGGCGGCGTCGCCTTCGCCGACCTCGTCGGGCTCGGCGGCGAAGCGGTAGCCGACCCCGAAGTGGGTGTGGATGTAGCTCCACTCCGACGACGCGGCGCGCAGCTTCTGGCGCAGCTTGCGCACGAACACGTCGACCGAGCGATCACCGTGAGCCATCGCGTAGCCCCAGACCCGCTCGTAGATCTCCTCGCGCCGCAGGACGCGGTCTGACTGGGAGAGCAGGTGGAGGATCTCGAACTCCCGGGCCGTGAGCTCGAGGCTGTCCTCGCCGCGATAGGCCTGGTAGAGGTCGGGCCGGATGGTGATCTCGCCGACGATCGCCGTGGCCTGGAGCTCAGGCATCTCGCTGCGGCGGTGGCGCCGGATCGCCGCCTCGACCACGCAGATGAGCTCCTCGGCGTGGCACGGCTTGGTGATCCAGGCGTCGGCGCCGAGCCGCAGCCCGCGCACCCGCTGGGCGACCGACGAAGGCCCGGTGCACACGATCACGGCGAGACTGGGCAGCCGGGCGCAGATGCGCTCGAGGTAGTCCCAGTTGCCGGGGCCGAGCACGGCCATGTCGACGACGAGCGCGCTCAAGCGCATCGACACGAGCGCCTCGATCGTCACCGGGCTCGGGAGGGCCCGAAGGTCCCACCCAAGCGCGTCGAGGCGATTGGACATGACCTGGAGGAAGCCGGGGTCGCGGTCGATGACCGCGAGGCGGAGCCGGTTGTTAGCGCGCGCCGGAGTCCCCTGCGACTCCAGAGCCTCGCTCAGTTCGGGCGACATGGCCAGCACTCTAGACCACCCACTGGGTGAGCCACCCGCCGCAAAGCCGCTGGTCACAGGATGTTTACATGCACCTAGCGGGGAAACAACCTCGCCTCGGTACGCTGCAAGGGCATGGGGGTCGATCGAAGCACGGCGCCCGGAACGCGCGGCGGCGGGGTGCAGTCAGCCGACCAGTGCGGGAACCTCTCACAACCGCAAACCGCATCCGAGAAAGACCGAGCATGACCCGACGACCCCTCCTGGTGCCGGTTATCGTCCCCGCGCTGTGCGCGCTGGCCATCGCCGGTTGCGGCTCCTCGTCCCACTCCTCGAGCACCTCGAGCTCGACCAGCGCCACCCAGAGCGCCGCCGCGACGACGACCGCCTCCGCCTCCACCCTGCCGCCCGCCGTCGACGAGCTCGGTGCGGCGCTGAAGCCAAACCCCGGGCAGTTCCCGGCGGCGCACGGCAAGAGCCTCCAGCAGCTTGCCGCGCTCGTGCACTCGAGCGCGCAGCTCGGCGCGGCCACCGGCACGTTCACGCCCGGGGTGCGGCGCTTCGCCTTCGCCCTCAACGCCAGCTCGGGCGCCTTCATCTACGCCCCGACGGCCGTGTACCTCGCCCGCACGCCGAGCAGCCCCGCCTCGGGCCCGTACCTCGCTCCGGCCGATCCGCTCACCGTTCCGCCGCAGTACCGCAGCAAGCAGAACAGCGGCCCCGGCGGGATCCAGGCCATCTACGCCGCCCACGTCCCGCTGCCGGGGAGCGGCACCTACACCGTGCTCGCCCTCACCCGCACATCACAGGGGCTGATCGGCGCACCGGGCGAGGTCGCGGTGGCCGCGCACTCGCCGATCCCGGACGTCGGCCAGCAGCCGCCGGCCATCGCCACCGACACCCTCGCGACGACGAACGGCAACATCGCGCTGCTCACCACCCGCGTGCCGCCCGAGTCGATGCACTCGGTGTCGTTCAAGGACGTGCTCGGCAAGCGCCCGGTCGCCCTGCTGTTCTCGACCCCGCAGCTGTGCATCTCCCGGGTCTGCGGCCCGGTCACCGACATCGCGGTCATGCTCCAGCAGCGCTTCGGCAACAAGATCACCTTCATCCACGAGGAGGTCTACGTCGACAACCAGCCGAGCAAGGGCCTGCGTCCCCAGCTCAAGGCGTTTCATCTCGAGACCGAGCCGTGGCTGTTCGCGATCAACCGCCATGGCGTGATCGTCGCGCGGCTCGAGGGCTCGTTCGGCGTCGCCGCGACGACCCAGGCGCTGCAGGCGACGCTGAAATGAGATGGCCGCCGGCGCCCACGCTGAGATGAGCCCGAAGGTGTCGCTGAGCGGCCAGCTCCAGCTCTACAGCCTCGCGGTGCCGACTGAGAAGTCCGGCGCGACGACGACGCAGATCGCGCTCAACGTGCCGAGCGGCTTCTCGATCGACTCGTTCGTGCCCACCGTTCACCGCCCTGATCCTCGACCAGGCGAACGGATGACCGGCGAGGACATGAGCGGCGAGCGGATGACCGGCGGCCGGTCGCTCACTCGTGCCGAGGTCGCTTTCCGGCTGCTCGCCGCGATCGCCGTGCTCGCGGCGGGGATCGTCGCGCTCGTGGTCGCTATCCTGCTGCTCAGGGGAACTCTCGCGTAGCGAGCCCCTACCCTCTTCGTCTCCCCCATGGCCTCACGCAAAGAGCAAAAGGAACAGGCTCGCGCCCAGCGGATGGCCGAGGAGCAGGCGCGCCAGGAGCAGGCGCGCAAGCAGCGCCGGCTCCGGATGCTCGGCGGCGTCGTCCTCGCCGCCGTCGCCATCGTCGGCGTGGCCATCGCCATCTCCGCCGGCAACAGCGGCGGCTCGGGCATCAAGAAGGGCGCTCAGGCCAGCACGACGGTCAAGCAGGTGGAGAACCTGCTCTCCGGGATCCCGCAGTCGGGGACCGTGCTCGGCAATCCCAACGCCAAGGTGACGATGACCTACTACGGGGACCTCCAATGCCCCGTCTGCCAGGACTTCACGCTCAACGGCGGCTTCCCGCAGCTCGTCGCCAACGACGTGCGCTCGGGCAAGGTCAAGGTCGACTACAAGAGCTTCCAGACCGCGACGCGGGATCCGTCGGTGTTCCAGACCCAGCAGGTCGCCGCGCTCGCCGCCGGCAAGCAGAGCCGCTTCTGGAACTACGCCGAGCTCTTCTACCGCCAGCAGGGCGCCGAGGGCTCGGGCTACGTGACCGAGAACTTCCTCAATACGCTCGCGAGCCAGATCCCCGGCCTCGACATGAGCGCGTGGAAATCCGCCCGCAGCAACCCGGCGCTGGCCACCCAGGTCTCCGCCGACGCCCAGGCGGGCAACGCCGCCGGCGTCCAGGGCACTCCGACCCTCATCTTCGCGGGCCCGAAGGGCAAGACGCAGTCGCCCGATTCGGTGCCCAGCTACAGCCAGCTCCAGCAGGCCATCCAGTCGGTGTCATGACCGCGGTGAGCGAGGCCTCGGGCCGTGGGCGCTCGCTGACCACCGATCGCCGGCTGCTGATCGCCATCGCGGTCATCTGCGTGCTCGGCATCGCCGACGCCGGCTACCTCACCTACGTCCACTACGCGGGCCTCAAGGTCCTGTGCCTGTCGTCCGGCAGCTGCGAGACCGTCCAAGCCTCGCCGTGGTCGAAGCTCGACGGGGTTCCGGTGTCGCTGCTCGGCCTCATCGGCTACATCGTCATCCTGCTCACGCTGCTCATCCGCAGCGAGCTCGGGCGCGCCGTCGGCTTCGCCGTCGCCCTCACCGGCTTCGGCTTCAGCATGTACCTCACCTACCGTGAGATCTTCACCATCAAGGCGATCTGTCAGTGGTGCGTCGGCAGCGCGGTGATGATGACCGCGCTCACCATCCTCACCGCGATCCGCTTCCTGCGGACCCCGGATCCGGCCACGTAGAGCCCGCGCGGCCCCCGCCGGGGTCAGTTCACATCCTGGTCACAGAAAGTTGCCCGATCGGTCACGAGCGGGCCCGGGGAGAGCTCCAAGCTCTCCTCATGCACACAGAGAATCATTCGCCCGACCCGATCCGCCGGGTCGCCCTCGTCGCCGATCTCCAGGACGCCAGTGACGAATCCTCGCATCTCGCCGCTGCTCTGCTCGAGCAGGACATCCCCGGGTACGCGCTCGAGCCGCTCTCCGGCGCGCGCGACCGCTTCGGCCGTCTGCGAGAGCTCGAATCCGGCCGCTTGCACCTCGTCCACATCCTCGGGCCGGGCCGGACGAGCGTCGCCGCGCTCGCCGCCGCCCGCACGCACGGGATTCCGGTCGCGACCAGCTACCACCGCCAGATTCGCAGCGCCACCTTCTATCTCCATGGCCGCGCCGTGTTCTCCCCCACCGCGGACGCCGACCTCGCCCTCGCCGACATGCAGGTGCCGCCCGCACGGATCGTCCGCTGGCGCCCGGCCGTCGACGGTGAGCGCCTCGGGCCGGCGCACTTCTGCCGCTACCTGCTGCCGGGCGCGTTCAACCTCCTGTTCGTCGGCCCGCTTCAACGCTCGCGCCGGATCGAGCTGCTCGCCGAGGCCGTCCTCACCGCGGTGCGGCGCGATCCGCGGCTGCATCTCGTGCTGATCGGGTCAGGGCCCGGTGAGGCGCGGCTGCGGGGGCTGCTCGGCTCCACGGCCACGTTCCTCGGCGCCGTCGACCGAGAGCTGCTCGCCCAGATCTATGCCAGCGCCGACCTGCTCGTCCATCCCGGCGAGGGCGCGTTCTACCCCGCGGTCAGCGAGGCGCAGGCCAGCGGGCTCCCGGTCCTCGCGGTGGAGTCGGCCGGGATCGGCGCGCTAGTCGAGAACGGGCGCAGCGGCTGCCTCGTCAACGGCGAGCCCGCGGCGCTCGCCGCTGCAATCACCGGGCTCGCCCGCCGTTCGGTGATGCTCGACCGCCTGGCCACCGGAGGCCTCGCGGCCGCGCGCCGGCGCTCGTGCGCCGAGTCGGCCGCACAGCTCTCCGCCGGCTATGCCCGCGCCCTCGCCGCTGCGGCGGCCGAGCCCGCCACGCCCCACGTTCCGGCCCAGGCCGCCTGAGTGGCCCACCGAGCCGCGCGAACCCGGACGCGCCGCGGGGAGACGATTTCCCGCACGATGCGGGATCGCGGTCGGTCAGCCGTCCGCGTCGCGGCGGATGATGCGGCCGTGAGCTGGCGATCGACGAGAGCCACCGCGCCGGCGGGACAGCAGAGCCGGCAGATGGCGGTCATCGACCTCGGCTCCAACTCGTGGCGGGCGGTCATCTTCAGCTACATGCCCGGGGACTGGTGGAAGCGCACCGACGAGCTGTACGAGACCGTTCGCATCGGCGAGGGCCTCGGCGCCTCCGGGCAGCTCAGCGAGCCGGCGATCCTGCGCGGACTCGAGACGCTGCGCGTCTTCGCCCATTTCTGCGACGCCCACGGACTCGATCGCCGCGACGTCCACGCCATCGCCACCTCGGCCATCCGCGACGCGACCAACCGCGAGGACTTCCTCGCCCGTGCTCGCGCCGACACCGGGATCGACATCGAGCTGCTCTCGGCGCAGGACGAGGCCCGCTACGGGTACGTCGCGGCGATCAACACCTCGACCTTGCAGAACGGCGTCGTCGTCGATCTCGGCGGCGGCAGCATGCAGCTGGTCAAGGTCGCCCGCCGCGAGGCACAGGAGCTGACGTCATTCCCGCTCGGGGCCGTCCGGATCACCGAGCGGTTCCTCCACGGCTCCGGGCCGGCCAAGAAGAAGGACCTCCAGCGCGTCCGCGCCCACATCCGGGACGCACTCGGTGAGCTCGATTGGCTCGCCGGCTCCGGACCTCGCCTCGTCGGGATCGGGGGCGCGGTGCGCAACCTCGCCGCGGCCGCCCAGCGCGCGGCCGACCAGATCGACATCGGCATCCAGGGCTTCGTCATCACCCCGAAGATGCTCGACGCGCTCGTCCAGACCCTCGCGGCGCTGCCCGTCGACGAGCGCGGCGCCGTCCCCGGCATCAAGGTCGGCCGCGGCGACATCATCCTCGCCGCGGCTCTGACCCTCCAGACCGTCGTCGAGCTCGGCGACTTCAACGGGATCGAGGCGACGGAGGCAGGGCTGCGGGAGGGCGTGTTCCTCGCCGGGACGATGCTCGCCGGCGGCCCGCCGCTCATCCCCGAGGTCCGGGTGAGCGCGGTCCGCAACTTCGCCATCCAGTACGAGTCCGACCTCGTGCATGTCGAGCACGTCGCCCTGCTCGCCCTCCAGATGCACGACTCCCTCGTCGAGACCGGGCTGTTCACGGCGCAGCCGGGCGAGCGAGAGCTGCTGTGGGCGGCGGCGATGCTCCACGACGTCGGCATGACGATCTCCTACGACGACCACCACAAGCACTCCCGCTACCTCATCGTCTCCGCCGAGCTGCCGGGCTTCGATCCGCGTGAGCGCGCGCTGATCGGGCAGATGAGCCGCTACCACCGCAAGGGCGCGCCCAAGCTCGGCGAGATGGCCGGCCTCGCCCGTGACGGCGACGAGGAGCTGCTCGAGCGCTGTTCGGTGCTCCTGCGCCTGGCCGAGCACCTCGAGCGTGGCCGCGACCAGTCGGTCAAGGAGGCGCGGCTGCACACCAACGGCCGCGGCGTCGACCTGCATCTCGAGGCCGCCGGCGACCTCACGCTCCCACGCTGGAGCGTCGAGCGCTACGGCGACGACGAGGCCTTCCAGCGCGTGTTCGGCCGCCGCCTGCTGATCGACTGATCGGCCCGCCGTGGCACCGCCGCTCTCGCTCGCCCGGCCGTTCCGCGTAAAGTTGCAGCATGCTTTGGTTGTTGCGACACGCCGAGGCCGCTGACGGCGCCCCCGACGACGAGCGGCCGCTGACCGAGCGGGGAGCCCGCCAGGCCGAGGCGGCCGGACGCGCGCTGGCGCGGCTAGGAGCCGAGATCCAAGTGTGCCTGTCCAGCCCCAAGCTCCGCGCGCGGCAGACGGCGGAGCTCGCCTGCGAGGCGCTCGGGCTCGAGGTCACTGTCGAGCCGGCGCTCTCCGGCGAGCCGTTCGACGTCCATGCCCTCACCGCCGGTCTCGGCGATGTCCTCCTCGTCGGCCACGACCCGTCCTTCTCGCTCACTCTCCACGATCTCACCGGCGCGCAGGCACGCATGCGCAAGGGCGGCGTGGCCGCGATCGAGAAGGGCGAGCTCCTCGTCCTGCTGCGCCCGCGTGAGCTGAGCGTGATCGCGGGACTGCAGGAGCAGGTCGCATGAGCGAGCGCCCGCTGCGCAGCCTCGACGCCGAGTCGCAGGACGCCGGGATGTCCGACGGCAACCTCGACGACACGTCCGCGATCGACCTCAGGGACCACTCGCTGTACATCAATCGCGAGCTGTCCTGGCTCGATTTCAACGACCGCGTCCTCCAGCTCGCCGAGGGCGACCTGCTGCCGCTGATCGAGCGCCTGAAGTTCCTCGCCATCTTCGTCACCAACCTCGACGAGTTCTTCATGATCCGCGTGGCCGGCGTCCACGACCAGGTCGACGCCCGGATCGGTCATCGGGGCCCCGACGGCCTGCTGCCGAGCGAGGTGCTGACAGGCATCGCCGAACGGGTGCGCGATCTCGATCGCCGACACGCCCGGATGTTCACCGACCACGTCCGCCCCGCTCTCGCCGAGAACGGCATCAGGATCGTCTCATGCGAGGACTCCGGTGTGGCGCCGGAGCTCATCGAGCGGCGCTTCCGCGAGCAGATCTTCCCGGTGCTCACGCCGCTTGCCATCGGCCCCGGGCGGCCCTTCCCGTACATCTCCAATCTCTCGCTCAGCCTCATCGTGCGACTGCACGACCCCGAGCAGGACCACGATGCCTTCGCCCGCGTCAAGGTGCCGAAGGAGGTCCTGCCCCGGTTCATCGAGATCACCCGGGACACCTTCATCCCGCTCGAGGACGTGATCGCGAGCCATCTCGACGCGCTCTTCCCCGGCATGGAGATCATCAGCCACGATCTCTTCCGCGTCACCCGCGATGCCGACTTCGAGGTCTCCGACGAGGCCGACGACCTGCTCGAGGCGGTCGAGGCCGAGCTGCGGCGCCGGCGCTTCGGCGAGGTCGTCCGGCTCGAGGTCGGCTCCAGCATGGATCCGGCGCTGCGCGGCCGGCTGATCGAATGGCTCGATGTCGACGAGATCCAGGTGTACGACGTCCACGGGATGCTCGACCTCGGCGACCTGTGGCAGATCGCCGGCGTGGAGGGCCACGACGACCTGCGCCAGCCGCCGTGGACGCCGATCACCCACCCGGCCTTCGGGCCCCGCCCGGGCGATACCGACGAGCCGACCGACGTGTTCGCTCCGATGCGGGCCGGCGATGTCCTCGTCCACTACCCCTATCACTCGTTCGCCACCAGCGTCGAGCGTTTCGTCAAGCAGGCCGTCGAGGATCCGAACGTGCTCGCGATCAAGATGACCGTGTACCGCACCTCCGACGACTCGGCCCTCGTTCCGTCGCTGATCGAGGCGGCCGAGAAGGGCAAGCAGGCCGTCTGCATGGTCGAGCTCAAGGCGCGCTTCGACGAGCGGCTGAACATCCGCTGGTCACGCGCGCTCGAGGAGGTCGGGGCGCACGTCGTCCACGGCATCCCGGGTCTGAAGACCCACGCCAAGGCGATCCTCGTCGTCCGGCGCGAGCGCGTCGGGATCCGCCATTACGTGATGATCGGGACCGGCAACTTCCACGCCAAGAACGCCCGGCTCTACGAGGACTTCGGCCTGTTCACCACCGACCGGGAGCTCGGTGAGGAGGTCGCGAACCTGTTCAACACGCTGACCGGCTATGGCCATCCCGAGCGCGAGCAGAAGGTGCTCGTCGCCCCCGGGTCGATGCGGATCCCGCTGATCGAGGCGATCGAGCGAACCATCGCCGCCCATCGCGCCGGCCAGCCCGCCCGGATCGACATGAAGATGAACTCGCTCGTCGACCAGCAGTGCATCGAGGCGCTCTACCGGGCCTCGCAGGCCGGCGTGCCGGTCGCGCTCAACGTGCGCGGCATCTGCTGCCTGCGCCCGGGGGTGCCCGGAGTGAGCGAGACGATCAAGGTCGTGTCGGTCGTCGGACGCTTCCTGGAGCACTCGCGGATCTACTCGTTCCACCACGGCGACGAGCACAGCTACTACATCGGCTCGGCCGACCTCATGCCCCGCAACCTCGACACGCGAGTCGAGCTGCTGACGCCGGTCGAGAGCCCCGAGTTGCAGCTCGAGCTCCAGGACACCCTCGACCGCTGCCTCGCCGACGACACCTTCTCCTGGACGCTCGACCCCGAGGGCGGGTGGCGTCGCCTCGAGGGCCGGACCCGCTCGGTCCATCTCGAGCTCATGGAGCGGACCCTCGCGCAGGCCGCGACCGCCGGGGCCTGAGCGGCGACTAGCCGGTCACGGCGAGCCGCTGCGCGGCCCATTCACGCGCGGCGCGGTCCGCCTGCCTTGACCCGGTCACCGCTTCGAGGAACGGCGCCCGTTGGAGGGCATGCAGCGTCACCGGCGACGTCGCGGTGACCGTCGGCGGTCCGGATCCCGTCGTACAGCAACGCGATCTCACCGAACCCGTCACCGGGTCCGAGTTCCCGCACGCGCGCACCGCCGACGGTCACCTCGAGCTCCCGGCCTCGACGAGGAAGAACGCGCTTCCGATCTCGCCCTCCCGGACGATCGTCTTGCCCGCCGGGGCATCGACCCGAGCGAGCGAGCGAGCCAGATCCTCGAGCACGGGCGGACCGAGCATCGAGAACAGCGGTGAGCCGCGGACGACGCCGAGCTCATGCTCCACTGTCGGCGCCGAACGCTCGATCCTCCGCAGCGCCGGGGTGGTGACCACCGGGACGATGAGCAGCAGGCAGCCGACGATGGCCACCGCTCCCCCCGGTCCGACGAGCGCGACGAGCACCGGTACCGAGATGGACCCGATGGCCAGGCCGAGCATCTCGAGACCCTCGAGAACGCCGAATACGCGGCCATGCAGCCCGCTGGGAACCGTGCGGTGAAGAATCGTCCGGCCGCCGACATCAAGGACAGTTCGGGTCAACCCGGCGACGGCCAGCAGACTGAGCGCGACCGCCAGCTCCGGACCGGTGCCGAGCGCGATGAAGGCGACACCCCACCCGGCCCCGGCCAGCAGCAGCGGCTACCACCTCAAACACGTCCAGCGCGCCGAGGACGGCGTACTCGGCGACGAGCATTCCGAGCGCGGGGGGCTGCGCCGGGCGCAGCCCGTGCCGCGTCGAGCAACGAGCCCTCGGGCTCCTCTTCCTCCGTCTCGGCGCCGATGTGTCCGAACCGGTGAAGCGGGAGCGTGACGACGGCCGAGCCAGCAACGACGATGGCGAACACGCCGCGCCGCGCCGGGACCGTCGACCGCCAGCGCCAGGCTGGCGATCGCGGGCCCGGCGAGCAGGCTCATGTTCTCGACCCAGCCGGACGCGACGTTCGCAGCGGTCAGCTGCGCCGGCGTGTCGACGAGGGCGGGCAGCAGCGCGGCCTTGGCGGGCCGGGTCGCCGTCACGGCCGCGGCGGCGACCACGGCCGCGGCGTACACGATCACCGACGGAGCACCGACGAACATGAGCGCGGCGGCGATGCCCAATGACAGCGCCTGGGCCGCGTACCCCGCACACAGCGCGGCTGCCGGGCCGCGAGACCCGATCAGTCGTGACGCGGCGGGGGCAACAGCCGCCGCCGGAACCAGCTGGACCGCGGCAATGATCGCCGCGGCCGAGGTGCCACCTCGCTGGTACGCATACACGAGCACCGCCACCCACGCGCCGTACTCGCTGATCCCGAAGCCGAGAAAGGCGACCTCGACGCGACGCAGCCGGGGATTGGCCAGCGCCCGCCTGAGCACGGCGAGCCGGTGCGACACCCCTCAACCCACCATCCTGGTTGCGGCGGGAGACGTCCGCGATCGATGCACGACCGCGACCCCATTTCACCCAGCCGACCCCTGCCACCCATGGCCTCAGACAAGCATCCGATCCTGAGTGCCGCGACCGGAAACGCGACGAGCTCCTGGCGCACAGGCCGTGCGCCAGGAGCCCTGCTCGGGGCCGCGTCGCGCGTCCCCGGGTCAGCCGCCGCTGGCCTGGCTGTTCGGCCGCGTGCCGAGCGTCAGCTTGATGCTCTGCGTGTTGCCGCCACGCTTGACCGTCAGGGTGATGGTCTTGCCGGGCGGATAGCTGTCGACGGTCGAGATGAACTGCGCGGTGGAGGTGATCGGCGTGCCGTCGATGGCGGTGATCAGATCGCCGGCCTTCAGGCCCGCGGTGCTGGCCGGGGAGCCCGCCTGCACCGTGGTCACCGAGGCGCCACTCGTCGAGCTGGCGTTGAGCTCGACGCCGACGTAGGAGTGCTTGACCGGGTGCCCGGCGATGATCGCCTCGGCGATCCGGGCGACGGTGTTCGACGGGACCGCGAAGCCGACGCCGGCGCTCGAGCCAGAATTCGTCTGGATCTGGTCGTTGAGGCCGAGCACCCGCCCAGCGGCGTCGAGCAGCGGGCCGCCGGAGTTACCGGGGTTGATCGCCGCGTCGGTCTGGATCGCGCCCGTGATCGTGTAGTTGTTCGGCGCGGTGATGCTCCGGCCGACCGCGCTGACGATGCCGGTGGTCGTCGTCTCCGGCAGGCTGAACGGACTGCCGATCGCCACGACCGGATCGCCGACCTGGGCGGCCGACGAGTCGGCGAGCGTAATCGGATGCAGCTCGGACGCGGGGACGTTGACGCGGATCACGCCGACGTCCGTGGACGGGTCGGTGCCGAGCACCTTGGCGGTCGCCGTGTGGCCGTCCTGGAACTTGACCCGGACGTTCGTCGCGTTGGCGACGACGTGCTCGTCGGTGAGGATGTCGCCCTTGTTGTCATAGACAACGCCGGCGCCCTCGCCCTGCTGTTGCTGTTGACTACTCCCGCCGAATGGGTTGAGTCCGCCGCCGCTGGCGACCGACGTGACGACGATGTCGACGACGCCCGGACTCGTCTGGCGGTAGATCTGGTTGACGGTCAGTCCCTTCGCCGAGCTCAGCGACGTCGGGATCGACGAGGACGGGGACGGCGCGACGACGGTGGTCGTGGTGTTGTGCGTGGACGACCCGCCGCCGGCCACGGCGATCGCGATCGCCCCGCCCGCCACGGCACCTCCGACGATGGGAAGGATGCGGTTCAGAGAGCTCATATCAAGGTGTCTTTCGTTGACGGACGTGACTTCACTGCTGGCAGTTCACCACCCGCCGATGAGAAAGCCTTCAGAAGTGGATGAGAGGACTGTAAGAGCCGTCGCTGTGGTGAGGGCTACCCGCCGGGCCTGTCAGTACACAGGTCCCGAGGGCGCTTGCGGGGCGGACGGGCCCGGAAGCGTAGCCGGTCCCGGAGAGACCGGAGCGACGTTCGAGGCGGTCCCGCCCGGGCCGCCCATCGCCCCGGGGACGAAGTGGCCGAGGTGGAAGCGCGGAGCCAGGCCGGCGCGGTTGATCTGGGCGTCGAGCCGGGCCGAGAGCCGACTGAGGATCTGCTGCTCGGCGGTGGCGCTGATCATCCCGGCCGTGCGCAGCTTGGCGAGGTCGGCGGTGATCGCCGCCGTCAGCTTCGCCTTGAGCGTTGCCGTCGACTTGCCCTGCGCCTTGGCGATCTGGGCGAGCGACTTGCCCGCGGCGAGCTGGTTGAACAGCTGAGCATCGGTCAGGCCGAGATACGCGGCCGCGGCGTTGAGCGTCCCGGCACGGGGACCGCCAAAGCGCGCGCCGGGTGGGCCGGGGGCGAAGCCGCCGCGGCCGGGTGGGAAGCCGCCGCGAAACCGCGGGCCGAGGAACGCGCCCAGCGGCGCGCCGGGAGCCTGGGCGATGTGCTGCTTGATCGCGTTGGCCTGGGCCTGGGTGAGGCGCCCGGCCTTGACCGCGGCCTGGAGCTGGTCGTCGGCGGCGCCCCTGAGCGCAGCGTTGAGCTGCGCGGGGGTGACGTTCAGGCGCTTGGCGACGTCGGTGACGAACGCCTGGCGTGGGTTGGCGTTGAGCGCCTGACTGGCGGCGTAGGCACCCCCGGCCAGGATCGCCAGCGTGGCGAGGGTCGTCCCGGCGAGGAGCCTGCGCTTGAGGTTTGCCTGCATCGTCGACCTTCCCCTGAAGTTGGCCGGGCGCCCGGGGAGCCGAGACGCCCGTGACCGGGCAGCGTCGCACGCCATCTTGAGAGGAACGTAAGAAGTGGTCGGGGCGGGCGCGGCGGGGCAGGCGAGGCGAGCGGGCTCGCGTGGTCCGGGCCTGCTATTCCTCGGCCATCTCGACGAACACGTCGAGCGCAGCCGGGTTGGCCAGCGACTCCCGGCTCGCCGCCTTCTCGGCCGGGGTGCCGGTGAGGATCCGCTTGACCGGGACCTCGAGCACCTTGCCGGACAGCGTCCGCGGCACCTCGACGATCTGGCGGATCTCGTCGGGGACGTGGCGGGGCGAGCAGTCCTCGCGCACGCGACGGCGGATCTCGGCGATGAGCGCGTCGTCGAGTGTCGCGCCCTCGCGGAGGACGACGAACAGCGGCATCCAGCCGTCGGTGCCCTCGCGGGGCAGATCGACGACGAGCGCGTCGAGGACGTCGTCGACCGACAGCACTGCGCGGTAGATCTCGCTCGTGCCCATCCGCACCCCGCCGCGGTTGATCGTCGAATCCGAGCGGCCGTAGATGATCGCCGTCCCGCGGGAGGTGATCTCGATCCAGTCGCCGTGCCGCCAGATCCCGGGGTACATCGAGAAGTAGCTGTCCCGGTAGCGCGTGCCGTCCTCGTCGCCCCAGAAGTAGATCGGCATCGAGGGCAACGGCTCGGTGATGACGAGCTCGCCGACCTCGCCGATCAGCGACCGGCCGTCGAGATCCCACGACTCGACCGCGGCCCCGAGACAGCGGGCCTGGATCTCCCCGAGGTACACGGGGAGGGTGGGCACGCCGCCGACGATTGCCGTGCACATGTCGGTCCCACCTGAGGTCGAGAACAGCCACGTGTCCTCGCCGAGTTCGTCGTACACCCAGCGGAACCCCTCCGGGGTGAGCGGCGAGCCCGTCGAGCCGACCGCCCGCAGGGCGGCCAGATCGCGGTCGTTGGCGGGGCGGATCTCGGCCTTCATGCACGCCGCGATGAACGCCGCGCTCGTGCCGAACGTCGTCATGCCGGTGTCGGCGGCGAGGTCCCACAGCCGCCCGAGATCCGGGTAGCCGGGGTTGCCGTCGAAGAGGATGATCGAGGCCTCGCTGAGCAGCACGCCGACGAGGAAGTTCCACATCATCCAGCCGGTGGTCGAGAACCAGAACATCCGGTCCCCGGCCTGCACGTCGAGGTGGAGGCTCTTCTTGAACTGCTCGAGCAGGATCCCGCCCTGGCCGTGGACGATCGGCTTGGGCAGGCCGGTCGTACCGGAGCTGTAGAGGACCCACAACGGGTGGTCGAACGGCACGGCGGCAAATTCGAGCGCCTCCCCGGGCGTTGCCGCGGCGAAGCCGTCCTGCCAGCCGCTCTCGTCGAGGTAGCCGAGCGTCACGACGTGCTCGAGCGACGGCATCTCCGAGGCGATCCGCTCCACGATCTCCCGGCGGTCGAAGTCCTTGCCGCCATAGCGGTAGCCGTCGACGGCGAGCAGCACCTTCGGCTCGATCTGGGCGAAGCGGTCGATCACGCTGCGGGCGCCGAACTCGGGCGCCGCCGAGGACCACACCGCCCCGAGTGCCGCGCAGGCGAGGAAGGCCGCGACCGTCTCCGGGATGTTCGGCATGTACGCGGCCACGCGGTCGCCGGGGCCGACGCCGGCCGCCTTCAGCGAGCCCGCGATCGCCGCCGTCTCGGCGCGCAGGCGAGACCACGTCCAGCCGTCGATCGGGCGGATCTCCGAGGCGTGCTGGAGCGCGATCGCGTCGGGATCCCGGTCGCGGAAGATGTGCGCGGCGTAGTTGACCGTCGCGCCGGGGAACCACTGCGCCCCGGGCATCGCCCGCTCGCCGAGCACCGCCGAGGGCGGCGTGTCGAACGTGATGTCGAAGAAGTCGACGATCGAGGACCAGAAGCCCTCGAGATCGGTGACCGACCAGCGCCACAGCGCGTCGTAGTCGTTGAAGGTCAGCTCGCGGTGCTCACGCAGCCACGCCTGGTAGCGGGTCAGCAACGCCCGCTCGATGACCGCGTCGGACGGCCGCCAGAGGACTTCCGGTTCTCCCATCTCCTGGGACGTACCCTACCCGCAGCGCCCGCAGGCGCCACGCAGGAGCACGTCGTGGCTCTCGACCGTCACCCCCGAGGCGCCCGGAGAGCTCGTCGATGGCCCGCTCGAGGCCCGGGTCGTCGAAGGCGACGAGCCGGCCGCAGCGGTCGCACACGAGGTGGTGATGGTGGTGCCCGCTCGGATGCACCCGCTCGAAGCGCGTCTGCCCGTCGCCGACCGCGACCCGCTCGACCAGGCCATGCTCGGCGAGCAGGTCGAGCACGCGATAGACGCTCGCCCGCCCGGTGGGACGGCCGCTGTCACGCAGCGCGTCCTCGATCTCGACTGCGGTCAGGGCGCACGGCTCACGCGCGAGCAGCGCGATCACCCGCTCCCGCGCACCGCCGCGCTTGAGCCCGGCCCGCGACAGCACGGTGTGGACGTGCTCGCTCCAGTCGACTGTCGTGATGGCGTCGGACCTCGCGGTCATGCCCTCAGGGTATCGCCCACTGAGGCCAGAAAAGATAATGAGACTCAATCCTACTTTGCTGGCTGACGGGCTATGTACGGGTCCCCGACGGCAGGCCACGCTGCACGCGCTCGTCGGCGTGCGGGGCGCGTCACCGCGCTCGCGCTTTTCGCCCTCGCCCTCGCGCTCGCCGGCTGGGGCGGCCTCCACGCCTCGGCGCACTCCTCCCGCGTGCAGGTCGTCGCGACCGAGAACTTGTGGGGCAGCATCGCCGCCCAGATCGGCGGCGAGAAGGCGGACGCGACCAGCATCATCTCCAGCCCGGAGCATCATCTCCAGCCCGGCGGCCGACCCCCACACCTACGAGCCCACGGCCGCGGACGGCCGGGTGCTCGCCACCGCCCAGCTCGCGATCGTCAACGGCCTCGGCTATGACGCGTGGGCGCCGCGACTGCTCGAGGCGGGCTGTTCGCCCTCACCCTCGTCGTCGCCCTCGTGCTCGCCGCGCTCGGCCGCCGCGGACAGCCCGACGACGTCGTCATCGGCGTCAGCTTCGCCTGGATCCTCGGCATCGGCGTCCTGCTCATCACCGTGCTGGCCACGAGCACCGGGGCCGGCAACGGGATCGTCACCGTCAGCACTCTGTTCGGATCGATCTACTCGCTGACCGGCGCGGGTGCCGCGAGCGCCGCCGCGATCGGCTTCGCCGTCGTGGTCCTCCTGCTCCTCGGCTTCCGGCCGCTGCTGCTCCCCACCCTCGACGCCGACCTCGCCGTGCTCCGCGGGCTGCCCGTCGGACTCATCGGCGCCGGGTTCCTCGCCCTGCTCGCGCTCGTCACCGCCGAGAGCGCCCAGGCGGTCAGGACGCTGCTGCTCACCGGTCTGCTCGCGGCTCCGGCCGCGACCGCCCACCGGCTCACCGCCCGCCCTATCGCGGTGTCGCCCTCGCCGCCGGCCTCGCCGTGCTGTGCACGTGGGTGGGCTCGCCCTCAGCTACGCGATTCCCTCGCTGCCCCCGAGCAGCGCGATCATCGGACTCGCCGGGGGCATCTACGGCCTGACGCTGTGGGCGACGCGCCGGCCTAGGTTGCGCGCAGCGCCTCGGTCGGGCTGAGCCGCGCCGCCTTCGTCGCCGGGTAGAGCCCGGCCACCGCGCCGATCACCAGACCGGCCGCCGGGGCGGCGATGAGCGCGTAGACCGGGACGACCATCGGTTGGCCCTGGGCGAGCGAGTAGATCAGCGTCGCCGCCGCCCCGAGGGCGAGGCCGGCCACCCCGCCGAGCGCAGCGAGCAGGGCCGACTCGGCGAGGAACTGCGAGCTGATGTGCCGCCGGGTCGCGCCGAGCGCTCGGCGCAGCCCGATCTCCCCGCGGCGCTCGAGCACCGAGATGACCATGATGTTCGCGATGCCGATCGCGCCGACGAGCAGGGCGACCGCGCCGAGCCCGAGCAGCAGCGTCGTGAACTGGCCCTTGGCCGCGGCCCGCGCCTCGAGCACGTCGGAGGGGCGGCTCACCTGCACCCCGTCCGGGTTCTGCGGGTCGGCCGTCGCCGCGAGCAGATTCGAGACCTGAGCGACGTTGTTGACGTTCGCCCGCACGTAGATTTCCGAGGCGTTGGGCTGGACGCCGAACATCTGCTCGGCGACTGGGAGGCCGATGAACGCCGTGCTGTCGAGGCTCGGGTCGAGGATCACCGGCTGCATCACGCCGATGACCGTGAACCAGGTGCCCCCGAGGAAGACCTGGAGGTGCCCGTTCACCGAGCTGATCTGCAGCGTGTTCGCGGCCTGCGCCCCGAGCACGACGGTCGGGAAGCTCGAGCCCGCCGCGTTGAGGAAGTGACCGGTCGCCATCTGACCGGACACCGCGTGCAGCAGGCCAGGATCGGTTGCATCGACACCGATCCCGCCGGTCTGCTCGGAGGGGACGTACGGCGTCCGCCGCACGGTCGCGCCCGAGACCTGGTAGATCGAGGCCGACTCCTGCACCGAGGGCATGTGGTCGATCGTCGCCTGCGCCGTACTCGGCAGCACCTCGTTGGCGCCGAGGAACGTCTGCCCGGGGCTGACGGTCAGCAGGTTGGTCCCGAGCCGGTCGATCGTCGAGAGCAGGTTCGCCTGGCTGGACGCGGAGACGCCGACGACGGCGACCATCGCGCCGATGCCGATGGCGATGCCCAGCGCCGACAGCGACGCCCGCAGCCGGCGCGTGCGCAGGCCCTGCACGGCCACCCGTACGAGCTCCCGCAGCGACAACCGCGGCGCCGCAAGCTTCACCGCCGCTCCTCGTCGACGATCTGGCCGTCGCGCATCTGGATCCGGCGTGCGAAGCCGGTCGCGATCTCCTCGTCGTGGGTGATCAGCACGAGCGTCGCCCCCTCGGCGGCGAGCTCGTGCAGCAACTCGAGCACGTCGTGGCCGGAGCTCGAGTCGAGATTCCCGGTCGGTTCGTCGGCGAGGATGATCGCCGGGCGCTTGGCGATCGCGCGGGCGATGGCGACCCGCTGGCGCTCGCCGCCGGAGAGCTCGACCGGTCGATGCGTGAGCCGGTGCCCGAGCCCGACCCGCTCGAGCGCCGCCCGGGCGGCCTCGCGGCGCTCGGCGGCCGGGACGCCGGTGTAGAGCATCCCGCCGGCGACGTTCTCGACCGCGCTGAGGGTGTCCTGGAGGTGGAAGCCCTGGAAGACGAAGCCGATCGTGTGGGCACGCAGCGCGGCGAGCTCGCCGTCGGAGGCCTTGACGACGTCGAAGCCCGCCACCTCGACCGAGCCCGAGCTCGGGCGTTCGAGCGTGCCGAGCACGGTGAGCATCGTCGTCTTGCCCGACCCCGACGGCCCGACGACGGCGATCTGCTCCCCGCCGCCGACCTCGATGCTCACCCCGCGCAGCGCCTGGACGCCGCCGGGGTAGGCCTTCGTCACCTCACTCAGCCGCAGGTCGCCCTCCACGGCGGGAAGGAGCGGCGCGGCCCGGACCGGCGTCGCCGGAGTCGGCTCGGCGGTCACGCTCACCCCTGGGAGTCGGTCACCGCGAGGCCGGGATAGATCCCGTCGCCCGACACCTGGACGAAGCCCGCCGCGAACAGGCCGGGCGTGACCGGAATCAGGCGGTGCGGGGCGTCGGCCTCCTGCACGGCATAGCCACCACCGGCGGTGGCCAGCAGCGCGCTGACCGGAACCGACAGCACGTTCGTCGCCTTCTGCTGCTGGAAGTTGACGCTCACCGCCGCCTGGTCGAGCCCAGCGACGTGACCGTGTCCGGTGAGGGTGATCGTCACCGGGATCGTCGCGGAGGGCGCGCTTGACCCGCCGCCCGCCCCGGACCCCGACGCGGAGGACGACGAGGAGGAGGACGTCTGCGCCACCGGACTGACCTCGGTGATCTTGCCGCCGGCAACGCTGCCGTCGGGCAGCTCGACCGATACCGGCTGACCGACGACCGCCTCGCTCTGCTTGGTCGCATCGAGCTGGACGGTGACGACGAGCTGGGTCGAGGTCGTGCCGAGGATCGCCTGGGCCCCCGCGCCGGCGGAGGACGAGCTCGACGCGCCGCCCGCGCCAGAGCTCGCTCCGCCGGCGGAGGACGCGGCACTCGAGCCGCGCGCTCCGGCGGAACCGCCGGATCCGCCGGAGCTGCTGCGGCTCGCTGCGGGCGAGCCTTTGGAGCTTGTCCCGCTCGCGGTCCGGCTGCCGGCGCTGCCGCCGGTCGTCGCCGAGCCCGAGCGGCTCTTCTGAAGTTCGGCCGTCTCCGCCCGCAGCAGCGCGATGAGCGCCGCGAGGGTCGAGGCCGGCTGGTTGCCCCCGCTGCCGCCGGACGGGCGCCGGGAGTGCGTCGAGTTCGTCGACGTCGAGGTCGAGGTCGAGGTCGAGGTCGTCGTGGTCGTCGTCGTCGTGTCGGTCGTCGTCAGGCTGACGAACTCGGGCCGGGACGCCGCGGGCGTCGTGCGGGCGAGGCTCGTCGTATTCGCGGGGGTGGTGCTGGCCCCGCTCGCGCTGCTCGACGAGGCGCCGCTGCTCGAGGCGCCGCTGCCGCCGGTCGAACCGAGCACGGTGTCGACCGCGGTGATCCGCCGGTCGCCGGAGAGGAACACGACCTGGCCGAGGGTGACGATGCCGTTCTCGGTCTCGCCAAGCGAGCCCTGCCAGCGCTCGACCGCCGCGGTCGTCGCCGCGTCGAAGGTCTGGTTGATGGTGATCTGGTGCTCGGCGTCGAAGCCGAGGTTGACGAGGTTCTGCTTGAGCTGCTGGACGTCGAGGCCATCGCTGACGCCCGCCTGAAGCGTCCGGTAGGCGGGCACCGAGCCGTTCATCAGCACGACGGGCGCGCCGTCGACGTCGTACAGCGTCCCGCCGGCCTTGACCACCTGGCCGATGTTGGGCAGCGCGGTGATCGTGCCGCTCAGACGGTTGAACACCGTCTGGCTGTCGGCATAGCCGAGGGTGCCCGACTCGGTGTCGGTCTCGACGAGGTCGCGCCGCTGCACGGTCGCCGAGCCCGACGGCTTCGAGCTCGTCGACGCGCCGCGGCTCGAGCCCGAGAAGCCGGTGCCCAGAATCACGCCGGTGATGAGCGCGACGGCGGCGATCGCCGCCGCTACCGCGGCCACCGGGCGCCGGCGCGCCGGGTCACGCAGGGTCCGCGTGACCTCCGCCCGGGCCTTAGACACCCGGGCCTCCGCCACCGCCTGCCGCCCCGCGTCCGAACCGGGGACGCAGAGACTGGCACGCCTTCAGCGCCGACTGGAAGGCCGGGCTGTTGCGGTCGACCGAGCCGAACGCCCGGGCGAAGCCGAAGCCGCCTCCCCCGTTGACGGTGGGATCAGGCACGTTGACGCCGTGCGAGCGCATGCACTGGGCGAACTTGACCAGCTGCTGCTGGGCCTGCGCGCGCTGGGCGGGGCTCAGATTGAGAGCGGGGAACGCCTGGGCGAAGTACTGCTGGCAGGCCTGGCGCGCGGCCTGGATCTGAGCCTGGGGGTACTGGCGCAGAATGCGGAACAGGCCACCGCCGCCGGCAGCACCGCCACCGCTCGAGGGATCGGGGACGTTGAGGCCGTGGGCGCGGAAGCACTTGGCGAGGTTGAGCCGGGCCTGGTAGCGGGCGGATGTGCCGCCGCTGGTCAGCGAGCCCGTCGAGGCCGACGAGGACGAGCTCGAGGAGCCGCAGGCGGACAGGGCGAGGGCCAGCACAACCACGCCGAGGCCGGTGACGAGCACACGCCGGGCGGGCGCGGATGAGCGAGGGAAGAGAGGCAAGGAGTTACTCCTGAAAGTCGAGAGACTCCCGGTTGTAGCGAGGCTCGCGTCAGCTCTCTGTAAGCGCGCGCGCCGCTAGCACGACGTCAACATGCGGCGCCGGAGCCGCCGGCAGCCGAACGGTGATCTCTAGCCCCCCGGTTTGCGGCGCGACGACGTCAAGCCGCCCTCCATGGACCTTGACCACAGAGCTGACGATCGACAGGCCAAGCCCGAAGCCGCCGGGGCCGCGCTCGAGGCGCCGGAACGGCTCGATCAGCGTCTGCGCCTCGTCGGGCTCGATCGGCGCGCCGCCGTTGGCCACGCGCAATCGCACACCGTCGGCGTCGGCGCGGCTGCTGACGCTGAGATGGCCGCCGGGCTCGTTGTGGCGGATGCCGTTGTCGACCAGGTTCGCGATCATCCGCTCGAGCAGGGCGGGATCGCCCCGCGTCCAGGCCGGCACGAGATCGGTCTCGAGCTCGACGTCGTGCTCGCGCGCGCGGGCGCCGAAGTCGGTGAGCGTGTCGGCGGCGAGGGCGCCGAGCTCGATCGCCTGCTCGTGGCCGATCGCGGCCTCGCTGCGGGCGAGCATCAGCAGGCTGGCGATCAGCGCCTCGCAGCGATCGACCGTCTCTCGCACCGCGTCGCCCATCGATCGCAGCTCGGCGCGGCTCGCGTCGGGGTCCGCGAGGGTGACGTCGACCTCAGTGCGCATGATGGCCAGCGGGGTGCGGAGCTCGTGCGACGCGTTGGCCACGAAGTGGCGCTGGCTGGCGAACGCCCGGTCGAGCCGCGCGAGCATCCCGTCGAAGGTGTCGGCGAGCTCCTTGAGCTCGTCGGCCGGGCCGCGGAGGGCGATGCGCTCGCCGAGGTTCTCACCGGAGACCCGGCGGGCGGTGGCGGTGATCTCCCGCAGCGGGCGCAGCGCGCGGCCGGCGAGCAGCCACCCGGCGACGACCGAGACCATCGTCATCACCCCGAGCGCGAGCACGTACTCGACGAGCAGCCGGTTGAGGGTGTCCGCCCGGAGCTGGGCGCGGATCGCCTCCGCCACGCTGTACGGGGGCCCGCCCGGCACGGACCGCACCTGACCGAAGAACGGCGCCACCGCCGGCGCGGGCAGACCGAGCCGCCGGAGCGTCGCGCGGAAGTTGGCGCGCGTATCGAGGTTGTGGCGCACGAGCAGGTACCCGATCGTCAGCAGCACCGCCCCCGTGACCAGGAACATGAGGCCGTACAACAGGGTCAGGCGCAGACGGATGGTCGGGGCGGGCGTCATGCGATTCGGTAGCCGACGCCGATGACGGTCTCGACGACCGGCGGGTCACCGAGCTTGCGGCGCAGGGTCATGATCGTCATTCGCACGACGTTGGTGAAGGGGTCGATGTGCTCGTCCCACACGCGCTCGAGCAGCTCCTCGGCGGACACCGTGGCGCCGTCGGCGGCCATCAGCGCCTCGAGCACCCCGAACTCCTTGCGGGCGAGATCGATCGGCTGACCGCCGCGAGTGAGACGCCGGCCGCCGGGGTCGAGCTCGAGGTCGGCGCGCCGCAGGACCGGCGGGGGCCGCGGCGTCGAGCGGCGGCCAAGGGCGCGAACCCGTGCGACGAGCTCGGCGAAGCGGAACGGCTTGGCGAGGTAGTCGTCGGCCCCGAGCGAGAGGCCCTCGACGAGCTCCTCGGTCGCCCCGGCCGCGGTGAGCATGATGATGCCCATCTCCGGGCGCTCGCCGCGTACGGTGGTGCAGACGACGTCGCCGTGGGTGAGCGGCAGGTCGCGGTCGAGCACGAGCACGTCGTAGCGGAACACGCGCGTCTTGCTGAGCGCCTCCGAGCCGTCGGCGGCGACGTCGACGGCCATGCCCTCGCGGCGCAGCCCGCGCGCGATCGCGTCGGCAAGCCGCCGCTCGTCCTCGGCAATCAACACCCGCATAACGCACCCCGTTCGAGCACGAGAATCAGCATGACGAGCCTCGCGTAAGTGTCGCGTAAGTCACGCCCGCGCGCGAGGGGTGCCCGGATTCGCCCAGATTCGCCGTCGCTGCCAATAGCCATGATTACATCATGTGATGTCACAACGATGCGTGCTATGTTCGATCGATGCCTACCTCGCCGAACCTGGCCGAGCGCAGCATGGCCGTCGGTCTGCGCGCGCTCAACCGCCTCGCCTCCTCCGAGATCATCGACCGCGTCGGGCTGCGCGAGCAGACCGAGTGGCTCGTCCACAACACGTCGAAGACGACCGTCCGCACCGCCTCCCGTGCCGGGCGCACCTTCGCCGCGGCCCAGAAGCTCTCCCGCCCCGCCCGGCAGCCACGCGCCCGGCGCAGCGACCTGTTCGACCTCACCCCCGACGAGGAGCAGCAGATGCTCCAGGAGTCGGTCCGCGATTTCGCCGCCCAGCGGGTCCGCCCGGCCGCCGAGACCGCCGACGCCGCCTGCGCCGCCCCACCCGAGCTGCTCGCCCAGGCCAACGAGCTCGGGCTGAGCATGATCGGCGTACCCGAGGAGCTCGGAGGTGCCGTCGAGCAGCGCTCGGCCGTCACCACCGCGCTGATGAGCGAAGCACTCGCCCACGGCGACATGGGCATCGCCGTCGCCGCCCTCGCGCCCGCCGGCGTCTCGACGGCGCTCAGCCTGTGGGGCGACGCCGACCAGCAGGCCACCTACCTGCCCGCCTTCGTCGGCGACGAAGTGCCCGCCGCCGCGCTCGCGATCCTCGAGCGCCGCGCGCTGTTCGATCCGCTCAGCCTGCGGACGACCGCCCGCGAGGCCGACGGCGGCTACGTGCTGAGCGGCGCCAAGTCCCTCGTGGCCCGCGCCGGGGACGCCGAGCTGTTCGTGATCGCCGCCGAGCTCGAGGACCATGGCCCGGCGCTGTTCGTCGTCGAGTCGGCGACGAAGGGATTGAGCGTCGCGCCCGAGCCCGCGATGGGGATCCGCGCCGCGGCCACCGGCATGCTCGTCCTCGACGACGTGACGCTCCCCGCCGGCGCGCTTCTCGGTGACGCCGATCCCGCCATCTACCGCGAGTGCGTCGCCCTCGGCCGGCTCGGCTGGTGTGCGGTCGCGGTCGGCACCGGCCAGGCCGTCCTCGACTACGTCATCCCCTACGTCAACGAGCGCACCGCGTTCGGCGAGCCGGTGTCCAACCGCCAGGCCGTGGCCTTCACCGTGGCCAACATCGCGATCGAGCTCGACGGGATGCGGCTGGCCACGCTACGGGCGGCGAGCCGCGTCGATCAGGGGCTCGAGTTCGCCCGCGAGGTCGCGCTCGCCCGGCGGCTGTGCGCCGAGCACGGCGCCGCGATCGGCTCCGACGGCGTGCAGCTGCTCGGCGGCCATGGCTTCGTCAAGGAACACCCGGTCGAGCGCTGGTATCGCGACCTGCGATCCGCCGGCGTGATGGAAGGAGCGCTGGTGCTCTGATGCCGATCTCTCTCGAGATCCCCAAGAAGTACACGGGCCTCGTCAGCCAGGCCCACCAGGTGGCCACCGAGGTCTTCCGCCCCAACTCGCGCAAGTACGACCTCGCCGAGCACACCTATCCCAAGGAGCTCGACATGCTCGCCGCGCTGATCGACGGCATGAACGAGTCGGGCGGGCTCGACGGCGCCGGGGCCGGCGCGGTCGGGGCCGGCTCGAGCTCGAACGGCTCCTCGCGCGGGGACGGCAATCGCAACGGCAGCAACATGGGCAGCCTGCTCGGGCTGATCGAGCTGTGCTGGGGCGACGTCGGCTTGCTCCTCTCGATGCCCCGCCAGGGGCTCGGTCAGGCGGCGATCGCCGCCGTGGCCGACGAGGAGCAGCTCGAGCGCTTCGGCGGCAAGTGGGCGGCGATGGCCATCACCGAGCCCGAGGCAGGCTCAGACTCGGCGGCGATCCACACGACCGCGGTCCTCGACGGCGACGAGTACGTCCTCAACGGCGAAAAGATCTACGTCACCTCCGGCGACCGGGCCGACCTGATCGTCGTGTGGGCGACGCTCGACCGCAGCCAGGGCCGCGGCGCGATCAAGTCGTTCATCGTCGAGCGCGACAACCCGGGCCTCAAGCTCGACCGGCTCGAGCACAAGCTCGGGATCCGCGCCTCCGACACGGCCAACTTCTCCCTCCAGGATTGCCGCGTGCCGAAGGAGAACCTGCTCGGCAGCCCGGAGATCGAGACCAAGAGGGGCTTCGCCGGGGTCATGCAGACGTTCGACAACACCCGCCCGCTCGTGGCCGGGATGGCCGTCGGGGTCGCACGAGCCTGCCTCGAGCGCACCCGCGAGCTGCTCGAGGAGGCCGGCGTCGAGATCGACTACGACCTTCCCCCCCACGCCCAGTCCGCGGCCGCCTCGGAGTTCATCGCGATGGAGTCCGACTGGGAGGCCGCCCGGCTGCTGACGCTCAAGGCCGCGTGGCTCGCCGACAACCGCAAGCCCAACTCGCTCCAGGCCTCAATGGCCAAGGCGAAGGCCGGGCGCACGGGGACCGACATCGCGCTGCGCTGCGTCGCGCTGGCCGGCAGCGTCGGCTACGGCGAGGGCGAGCTTCTCGAGAAGTGGGCCCGCGACGTGAAGATCCTGGACATCTTCGAGGGCACGCAGCAGATCCAGCTGCTCGTCGTCGCCCGGCAGCTGCTGGGCAAGACGAGCGCCGAGCTGAAGTAGGGGCGCGGCGGCGCGGCGGCCCAGGAGCGCCGCGTTATCCCCCGAGCGCGTGGCGGACGCGGGCGACGGTTAGCGCCTCGCGATCGGGCTCGGCGTCCTCCCAGCGCAGCCGCAGCACGCGGAGGCCGTGGCCCTCGAGCAGCGACTGCTTGCGCCGGTCCGCGGCCTGCCGGATCGGCGTGTCGTGGAACCGGGCGCCGTCGGCCTCGATCACGAGCCGCTGCGCCGGATAGAAGAAGTCGACCTCGACCCAGTCCGGGAGTCCGGGGATGCGTGCGTTCGTGTGCGGCGCCAGCAGTCCGTGGCGGGCCAGCAGCTCGTCGACGGCGTCCTCGAGCTCGGAGCGGGTCGGCCGGGGGCCATCGGCGATGATCTCTGCGAGGCGGCGGCAGGGGCGGCGGGCGAGCTGGGCCTCGAGCCGGGACTGGGTGACGAGGCGCTGGGCCTGCGCCTCGTGGACGGCGCGGCGGTAGGCGTGGTCGCTGTAGACGACGGTCGCGAGGTCGGCGATCGTGCGGGCGGGGGTGGTGATCGGGACGCCATTGCGCCTCGTGCGATCGGTCGCCGGGAGATCGGCCGTGGCGTGGATGCGGACGTCCGATCGCTTGCGCAGCTCGCGCGGCACGAGGACATCGAAGGGAGCGCAAAGCTCGCCGTAGCGCCAGAAGCCCCAAGCGATCGCGGCTGTGATGTGGCTGATGACAGCGTCGTCCCCGACGGCCAGGACTGCGGCCATCATCTCCCCGTCGGGCGAGAGGTCCGGTCGGCCAACCGCGTACACGCCGCGGTACTTGCGGTGGAGCCGCCCCCGCTCGATCCGCCGGGCGATCGAGGCGTTCGAGAGGCCGACCGACTCCAGCTGCTCACGCCTCACCGCGCCCTTCTGGGCCCGGGCTATGGCGGCAACCTGCAGTTCCGTCCGCATAGCGGACGGTTTGTCAGGTGGGCGGTCGGGCACGCCGCAAACGATGCCCCGCCCCCGCGTTACGGATCAAGACGTAATCGTCACGATTCCGTGCCATCTCGCAACGAGATGATGCCGCCGAGGACGCCAAGGTACTCGCGGCCGGCCGGCGAGAGGGCGATTCCGGCGTAATTGTTGTTGTAGCCGAAGCTGCCGGTGCCGGACAGGCGCTTGTAGACCGTGCGCCCGCTGCGGAACTCGAGCACGGTCCAGTACCACGGGTCGATCAGGCCCGGATCCTTCGTGTAGAGGTAGACGAGCCCGCTGCGCAGCGACAGCTTGGGCACGACGGTCGGGGCCCGCTCGGTGCGGTTCGTCCACACGAGGCGGCAGCCGGTGCCGCTGCGGTTGAGGTCGACGCGCGCGACGCCGGGCGCGGTCAGCTTCCCGGCGGTCACCGAGGCCGGGCCGCTGTAGCCGTAGTTGTTCTCGACGATCATCGAGCGACCGGCGGCGATCAGCGAGTTCTCGGTGTCGCTCGCGCCGCGGCTGAACACGGGCACGCGGCAGACGAGGCGCCTGCGGACCTTCGGAGCCGTGCGGTAGACGACGACTTCCATCGGGTCGGCGTTGTCGGTGATGTTGACGAAGCCGCCGCTCATCACCGTCGGGGTCGTGCCGGTGCCGTCGTCGACCTGGCCGGGCTTGTGCTCGTAGCTGTTCGGATAGGCGATCTGCCAGACGATCGTCGGCGTGCCGCCGCGACCGGCGCGGAAGCGGTAGAGCATGCGGTTGGTGGCGATGTACACGGCGCCGTGCTGGTCGACGGCGAACGAGTTCTCGATCTCGCCGACGCTGCCGTGGCCGAGCCGGCGGACGCGGAAGCGGCCCGTCGCAAGGTCGAGCGTCCCGACCGCCCCGTCGGTGCGCGCCACCACCCACAGCAGCCCGTGGGAATCGGGCAGCGCCGAGGTGATGTTCTCCTGCGGCGTCAACCCGTGGCTGAGGTCGTAATCACGCTTCAACGCGAAGGCGTTTCCGGCCGGGTTCTCGGCGATCACGTCGATGTGGCGCGTCGTCGTCGCGGTCACGACGCGGTCGTGGTTGTCGAGATAGAAGTAGCCGCCGCCGGTGTAGTCCTGGAAGATGTTGCCGGAGACGCTCTGGCGCGGTGGCAGCCCGAACGAGGTGATGATGCTCAGCGTGCGCGGGTCGAACATGAACAGCTCGGGTCCGGCGATCCCGACGCACACCGAGATGATCCGGCCGCGGCGGTCGAAGGCGATCGAGCCGCAGTCGCGCGACGGGGTCAGCATCTCCGACAGCGTCTGCGGCGAGCGCCCGAGCGGGCCGCCCCAGGCGTAGGCATCGGACTGCCAGCCGTCGTTGTGGATCTCCGAGACGCCGTTGGCGGCCGTGAACGGGTTGTGCGGCGGGAGCGGAACGTGTATGGGGTGTGGGGTGGCCGGATGCCCGAGGTAAGCCGGCACGCCGCCGAGCGACGGAAGCGGGATGACGAGCGCCTGAGCGGTGACGGCGCAGCCGAGCACGCCGGCCACGATGGCCGCGAGGACCGTCAGGTTCCGTCTCACAGACCTGCCTCCTCGCGCTGGAGGACCTCCCAGGCGCGCTCGATGTCGCCCAGGCCGGTGTTCATCTGTCCCACTGCCAGCCGGAGAACATAGCGATCGTCGAGCACCGCATGCGACATGAAGATCTCACCGCTCTCGTTGACCCGAGTGAGGAGGCGACGGTTGCGCTCGTCGTCGCCGGGCGCGCGGAAGCACACGACCGAGAACGGACGCGGGGCGCACAGCTCCCAGCCCGGGGCCTCACGGACCCAGTCCTCGAACGTCGCCGCGAGCGCGACCCCGCGGCGGATGTGGGCCTGGAGTCCCTCGCGGCCATGGCAGCGCAGGACCGCCCACAGCTTGAGCGCGCGGAAGCGGCGGCCGAGCGCGGGCCCGTACTCGCTGAGGCTGAGCGCGTCCTCGGCATCCGGGGTGCGCAGGTACTCGGGAATGAGGCTGAACGCGGCGCGCAGGTCCGCGGGCCTCCGGCTCCAGAGCAGCGAGCAGTCCATCGGGGTCAGCATCCACTTGTGGGCGTTGACGACGAGCGAGTCGGCGCGGTCGACGCCGGCGAACGCCCAGCGGTGCTCGGGGCACACCATCGCCGAGCCGGCGTAGGCGGCATCGACGTGCAGCCACGTCCCCGCGCGCTCGCAGGCGACGGCGATCGCCGGCACCGGGTCGACCGAGGTCGACGCGGTCGTGCCGACGGTGGCGATGACCGCGGCGACGTCGCCCAGGTCGCCGAGCTGATCGATACGCAGACGGAACTGCGCGTCGCAGGGCACCGCGCGCACCCCCATGGCGAGCATCCGACCCGCCTTCTCCACCGACGAATGGGCCTGCGACGAGCAGACGACGGTGCCGCGGCCGGTTGCCTCGCGGGCGGCGATGATCGCGGCGAGCGTCGCCGTCGAGGCGGTGTCCTCGATGTGGCCGTGCCAGCCGGACGGCAGCCCGAGCAGGTCCGCCACCCAGTCGAGCACCACGCCCTCGAGCTCGGTCGCGGCCGGGGCGGTGCGCCACAGGATCGCCGCCGAGTTCAGGGTCGCGGCGAGCAGCTCGGCGAGGATCGCCGGCTCCGAGGAGCTGGTGGCGAAGTAGGCGAAGTAGCGCGGGTGCTGCCAGTGGGTGATGCCCGGGAGCAGGACCTCGTCGAGGTCGCGGAGGATCGCGCTGAACGGCTCGGCCCGCTCGGGCGCGCGCTCGGGGAGCCGGGCGCGGATCTCGCCGGGCGCGACCTGCGCGAGGACCGGCAGCTCGGCGACCCGCTCGAGATAGCTCGCCGCCCACTCGAGCGCGGCGGCGCCGTCACGGCGCAGGTCCGTCAAGCCGGGCTCGCCGCCGCGAACGCGTACTGGACCCCGGTGAGCTCCTCGGACAACTCCCAGAGCCGCCGCCAGGCGTCCTCGTCGTAGGCCCGGCCGGCCGCGGTGACGACGTGCGGATGGCCCCGGCTCTCGAACGGCCCGTCGGGGCCGACGAAGCTGCCGCCGGGCAGGTCGGGGACGGTGGCGGCGTACAGCGTCGGCAGCGCCCCCATGTCCGCGCTCTGGCCGAACAGCGGGTTGGTGAGCCGCATGATCCACTGCTCGTACCAGTGGGGACCGGCGAACTGGAGATTGGTGCGCGCGTAGCCGGGATGCGCGGCCATGCTGCGCAGCTCGGAACCAGCGGCGGTCGCCCGCTTCTGGAGCTCGAAGCAGAACATGAGATTGGCGAGCTTCGACTGCCCGTACCAGAGCCAGTTGACGTAGCGGCGCTCGCCCTGGAGATCGTCGAAGTGGATCGTGCCCATGCGATGGGCGCCGCTCGAGAGGGTGACCACTCGCGGGCTGTCGGCGGCCTCGAGCCGCTCGAGCAGCAGGCCGGTGAGCGCGAAGTGACCGAGGTGGTTGGTCCCGAGTTGGCTCTCGAAGCCGTCCTTCGTCGTTCGCCGCGGCGGCGCCATCACGCCGGCGTTGTTGATGAGCAGATCGAGGGCCGCCTCCTCGCCGGCGAGCGTCTGCGCGAACGCGCGCACCGAACCGAGGTCGGCGAGATCGAGCGCCCGGACCTCGACCTCGGCCCAGGGCACGTCGCCGCTGATCGTGTGCGCGGCGTCCTCGCCCTTGCCGACGTTGCGGCAGGCGATGATCACGCGCGCGCCGGAGCGGGCGAGCTCCCGCGCGGTGACGAGCCCGAGGCCGCTGTTCGCGCCCGTGACGACGGCGAGGCGACCGTTCAGCGGCGGGATGTCAAGGGCCGTCCAGCCACTCATGGTGTGGCCACGTCGGCGCGGCGGGTGACCGATTCCGAGTACGCGCGGGGGCGGAAGCGGAGCACCGGGTCCGCGGAGCACTCGATCCCGTCCGTGACCCGGGTGGGATCGAAGACGAGGACGTCGCCACCGCGCTCGCGGTCGGAGTCAAGGCCGGTGACGGTCAGAGTGCCGACGGTCACCCGGTGGCGCGTGGCCGGCCAGGCGGCATTGGGGTCGTCGGTCGGGTCGCCGGGATCGGCGATCTGGACCTCGAGGTCGAAGTGCACGGGCCCGGCGGCGATCCGCTCGCGGATCTCGGTCTGGAGGTAGTCGCGCCCGCGCTTGCGCGCCTCCCACGGGGCGAGGTGGGCGGTGGCGACGGCGCCCGGACGCCATGTGTACCGGACGAACCGCTCGCTGCCGTCGTCGGCGATCCACTTGAAGGCGTGGATCCCGAAGTAGGGGATCGTCGCGTAGCTCGCGGGTGGCCGCAGGGTCGGCAGCACCTGGGGCAGGACACGGACCGCCTCGGGATGGTGGGCGAGGAACAGCGGGACCTTCCACGCCGCGGCCGGTCCGGCACCCTGGGCCTCGACGAGTTCGATGAATGCCTCCGGGGTGCGGGTCGGGAAGATCGGCGAGGTGGCGGCGACGATGTCGGTGCGGGTCTCGTCCGGGAGGTAGAACTTCACCGCCAGGCCGCGCGGATCCGGCGCCCAGTCCGGGTGGCGGGGGTTGCCCGAGGCGTTGGAGAATCGCACCGTGACGGGGATCTCACCGCCCTGGAGGTGAGCGGCCCGGGACAGCGCGCCCGCGGCGGGCGTGGCCCGGAAGGTGCCGGTGGCGAGGATGCCCTTGGCGTGCAGCGCCCGGAACCCGGGGTGGGCGCCGAACGCCTCGGTCATGGTGTCGATGGCCTGTGCGGGGGTGACGGTCACGGCTGCGAACCCTACCCTTCCGGCCGCGCTGTCAGCCGACGACTTCGAAGCGGATGCCGGCGGCTTGTAGCCGGTCGATCAGCGCCTGGCCCATGGCCACCGCCGGAGTGAGCACCCCGGCGCGTGGCGGCAGGTCGTCGTGGGCGAGGCACAGCGCCGACTCGGCGAGCATCTTCGAGGTCTCGGTGTAGCCGGGGTCACCCCCGCTCACCTCGACGACGGCCCGCCGGCCGTCGCCCTCGCCGACGAGCCGGGCGTTGAACCAGGCCTTGTCGCGCTGCTCGGGGCTCGGACCGTCACCGGGATCCTTGAGCTTGAGCAGCAGCTTGCGCGTCGGCGGCAGCTGCGCGAGCGCGGTGGCGACGCCGGCGCCGGCGAGCATCCCGACCGTCATCGGCAGGTTGCCGGGGACGAGGTAGTGGCTGTAGCTGAAGTCGGGCCCGTAGCGATCGAGCGCGGAGGCGGAGTTGAGCACGTGCTGGGCGTCGATGGACGGGAACGGCACCACCCAGCCACCCGCGTCGTGATCGTGGTGGGGATAGCCGACCACGCCGTGGACGCGGCGGCCGTCGAGCGCGGGCTCGCGCGAGCGCCGCTGCCTGTGGAGGTCGGCCGACTCCCGCAGGCTGGACATGACGTGCACCGCGGAGTGGTACGTGCCGCCGGAGAACGTCCCACCGACGCGGACGAAGCAGCTGACGGTGATCGGAACGCCCTCGGGCAGGTGGGTGACGGTGAACAGCGTGCCGAGGTCGAAGGGCAGCGAGTCAAAGCCGCACGAGCTGACGATCCGGGCGCCCGTCTCGCGGGCCTGGTCGTTGTAGACGAGCCACATCTTGTCGACGAACCCTGGCTCGCCGGTGAGATCGACGTAGTCGGTCCCCGCCTCTGCGCACGCGGCGACGACTGGCTGGCCGTAGTGGCTGTACGGGCCGACGGTGGTGATCAGCACTTTCGTCGCGGCGGCCATTGCCCGCACCGAGGCGGGGTCGACGATGTCGGCGACGATGACCCCGGGGCCGGCCGAACCGCCGCCCGACGGGAGCCGGGCGGTGAGCGCGGCGAGCTTGTCGGGGCTACGGCCGGCCACCGCCCAGCGCGTGCCGGCGGGGGCATGCTCGGCGAGGTACTCGGCCGTGAGTGCCCCGGTGAAGCCGGTCGCCCCGAAGAGGACGACGTCGTACTCGCGCTCAGCCATCGGCCGAGACCTCACGCGCGAGCTCGAGCGCCCGGGCCGGCTCGACGCCGGCCTTCGCCGCAACCCAGCACGCGACCGGCGCCGCCACGCGCTCGGAGGAGTGGGCGGCTTCGCCGGCGAGATCGAGGAGCACCTTGAACTCGTCTGTCGTGGGGGGCTCGGTGCCGGCCTTCTCGGCAAAAGCCCGGAGCCATTCAGCTGCGTTCATCGCTCACCTCCGTCGGGCGTGCGGACTCTAACGCGGCCGGCGCGCGGGCGGCTCCGGGTGCGATCATCTCCGCGCTCCAACCGACAAACGAAAGGCAAGCGACATGGGAATCCTCGATGGCAAGGTGGCGATCGTCACCGGCTCGGCCCGCGGGATCGGGCGGGCGACGGCGGAGCTGTTCGTCGAGCAGGGCGCGAAGGTGCTGATCAACGACCTCGATGGCGACGTCGCCGAGCAGACCGCCGCCGAGATCGACGGCGACACGCTCGTGTTCGCGGGCGATCTCACCAAAGATGGCGTCTGCGACGAGCTCGTCCAGAAGGTGATCGACGAGTGGGGCCAGGTCGACATCCTCGTCAACAACGCCGGCTACACGCTCGACGCCCCGATCCACAAGATGAGCGACGAGTGGTTCCAGCGGATGATCGACATCCACTCGATCGTCCCCTTCCGGATGTGCCGGGCGGTCGCGCCGCACATGCGTGAGCCGGCCAAGAAGGAGCGCGAGGAGGGCCGCGAGGTATTCCGCAAGATCGTCAATGTCTCCTCGGTCTCGGGCACGATGGGCAACGCCGGCCAAGCGAACTACTCGTCGGGCAAGTCGGCCGTCGTCGGCCTCACCAAGACGCTGGCCAAGGAGTGGGGCCAGTTCAAGATCAACGTCAACGCGGTCGCCTTCGGCTACATCGAGACGCGCCTCACCGCCTCCAAGGACGAGTCGAACACGATGGAGATCGACGGCGAGAAGGTGCAGCTCGGTATCCCCGACCAGCTGCGTGGGATGGCGCCGATGCTGATCCCACTCGGCCGGCCCGGGACCACGCACGAGGCCGCGGGCGGGATCTTCCTGCTCTGCACGCCGTGGGCGAACTACGTCCATGGCCAGGTGCTCAACATCACCGGCGGCCAGTTCGGAGGGATGACGAACTAGCTTCGCGGGACCGTCCGGGCGGCGCATCGGTCGCCCGGACGCCCCAGCACCGGGCACCGGGCCGCCCGGGCACCCCACCTAGACAGACAGCGCCCGCTCCGCTAGAAATACAAATGAACATATTTGTGCAGTGGCGGTCGCTCGCCGGTCGCGCGGCCACTGCACAGTCCGGCCGTTCCGGACCACCGGGTCGGCTTGTACGAGAGAGAGCCGGAGGGGTTGGATGTCCGAGAAGACGTGGGGTGGTGAGACCTTCTGGGGTCTCGGCTACGAGTGGGATCCCGAATGGGTCCTCACCGACCGGCAAAAGGAGTTGCGCGATCTGCTGATCGAGCTCTGCGAGAAGGAGATGCGCGCGAACGCGAAGATCTCCGACGACGAGCTGAAGTTCCCGCGTCGCAACCTCGAGCTGCTCGGCGAGCATGGCTTCCTCGCCCTCACCGTGCCGACCGAGTACGGCGGCCTCGGCCAGGATCACGTCGGCTTCGTGATGACCTGTGAGACGATCGCGCGGTACGGCTGCGCGTCGACCGCGATGTGTTACGTGATGCACATGGGCGCGGTCAACACGATCATGCTGCGCCCGACGCCGGAGCTGATCGAGCGATACATCAAGCCGCTGAACAGCGGAAAGATCGGCACCCTGTCGTATTCCGACCCGGAGACCGGCTCTCACTTCTGGTACCCGATCTCCTCGGGCGCCGAGCGCTCCAACGGCGGCTACAAGGTGCGCAAGAAGGCGTCGTGGACGACCTCGGGCGGGTTCGCCGACTTCTACGTCGTGCAGACGACGAGCCCGGACTTCTCCGGCTACGACGACCTGTCGGTGTTCGTGATCGACGGGGAGCACGTCAAGTCGCACCCGTCCTCGTGGGACGCGCTCGGGTTGCGCGGCAACCAGTCCGGCCCGATCGAGGTCGAAGACGTCGAGATCCCGGCCACCCAGATCCTCGGCCCCGAGGGCGACGGCGCCGCTTCGAACGACGAGTCGGTCGACCCCTGGTTCCTCCTCGGCTCCTCGTCGGTCTGGAACGGGCTCGCGCTCGGCGCGATCGACATCGCCAAGCGCCAGACGACGCGCAAGCGGCACGTCGACGTCGGCCTGCGGGTCGCCGACTACCCGACGATCCAGGACTACGTGGGCGAGGCGGTGATGGACACGAACGCCTGCCGGCTGTTCGCGTTCTCGGTCGCCCAGGCGATGGACAACGCCACCGACCACAACACCGTGCAGCCGCCGCCCGGCGAGTTCGCCCGGGCCAACTTCCTGCACTGGGCCTGGCAGATCAAGTTCGAGGCGGCCAAGAACACCGCCCACGTCGTCGACAAGATGCTCCACGCGAGCGGCGGCTCGGGCTACAAGCGGGACATGGAGCTCGAGCGCTACGTCCGCGACGCCAAGGCCGGCTGGGTGATGGGCCCGACCAACGAGGTCCTGCGCCAGTTCGTCGGCAAGGCGGTGCTGCTCGGCTTCGAGAGCCTCGACTACTGGAACCAGACCTACAACCGGCGCGCGGTCGAGAACGAACTCAAGAAGCTCGACGCCGACGGCAAGCGCAAGCTCGCCGAGACGCTGCTCGCCGAGGTCGACCAGCAGACGGCCGGCGCGGCCTCGTAGGCCACGGCGCCGGCGATGGCGACCCTCACCCCCAGCACACCGCTGCTGACCGGCGGGCTGCTGCCCCGCGACCCGGCGCTCGAGACCTATCTCGTGCGCCCGTCGGGGGCCACCGTCATCGCCGTGCAGGGCGACGATCGGATCCGGATCGTCGATCGCCACGGGGGCCAGGTCGCCGAGGTGACGGCGCTCGGGCCGGACGGCGGCGACGCTTCCGCCGTCCTCGGGGTGCGCTGCGACGCCGCGGCGACGGTGCTCACCGGGCTGCTCGAGGGCGCCGCCGCCCGCAACGGTGGCTCCGGCGTCTTCCTGCGCGAGCTGCACGCGCTCGGGCTCGATCCCGACCAGGCCCGGTGCGCTCGGCTGCTCGACGACGCGGCCGATCGCGGCGGCGAGGTCGAGCTCGTCGCCCACGGGGCCGCGGTGCTCGTCGTCGCGGCGCCGGGTGGCCTCGTCGTCGACGGTGAGCTGCCCGCCTCCGAGCTGCTCGTCGAGGTCCGCCGGGCGGCGGCGCGCCCGCGGGCCGAGGTCGAGCTGCCCCCGCCGCTGGCCGAGCCCCGCCTCGACCTCCGCGTCGACGCGGCCACCGCGAGCAGCTATGAGGTCGCGGCCGGGGAGTACATCCAGATCATCGACGTCGCGGGCCGCCAGTGCTCGGACTTCCTCGCCTTCAACCGGCACAAGCTCGAGGACGGACTCGAGCGGGGGCTCGACTCGACCGTGACCCGCACGCTGATGGGCAACGCCTACCCGATGCCCGGCCTCTACGCGAAGTTCTTCGACCTCGATTTCGATCCGCTGTGCGAGGTCGTGCGCGACACCGTCGGCCGCCACGACTCGTTCGCCCTCGCCTGCCAGGCCAAGTACTACGAGGACCTCGGCTACCCCGGGCACGTCAACTGCACCGACAACTTCAACGGCGCGCTGGGCGGGTTCGAGATCGCCCCGCGCAAGGGCTGGCCGGCGCTCAACTTCTTCTACAACACCGCCTTTGATCGCGACCTGCAGCTGGTCGGCGACGAGCCGTGGTCGCGACCCGGCGACTATGTGATGCTGCGGGCGGTGACCGACCTGGTGTGCGCCTCATCGGCGTGCCCCGACGACATAGACCCCTCGAATGCCTGGGAGGTGACAGATGTCCATGTCCGCGTCTACCCACCGGAGAACCGCTTCTCGGTGGCCATCGCCCGCCGCGTGACTGCCGACGCCCCCGCGGCCCTCACGCAGGAGACCGCGTTTCACCCCCGCACCGCCGAGCTGACCAAGAGCTTCGTCGAGTATCGCGGCTATTGGCTGCCCCACTGCTTCAACAACGAGGGGGCGATCGCCGAGTACTGGGCTTGTCGTGAGCACGTAGCGGTCATGGACCTGTCCCCGCTGCGCAAGTGGGAGATCCTCGGCCCCGACGCCGAGACGCTGATGCAGCGGACGATCACCCGCAATGCCCGCAAGCTGTCGGTCGGCCAGGTCGTGTACACGGCGCTGTGCAACGGGACGGGCGGCATGATCGACGATGCGACCGTGTTCCGGCTCGGCCAGGACAACTTCCGCTTCGTCGGCGGCGACGAGTACGACGGGGTCTGGCTGCGCGAGGTCGCGGAGCGGGACGGACTGCGGGTGTGGGTCAAGCCCACGACCGACCAGCTCCATAACGTCGCCGTCCAGGGCCCTGCGAGCCGCGACACGCTCTCCGAGATCGTCTGGACCCCGCCGACCCAGCCGAGCCTGCGCGAGCTCAAATGGTTCCGCTTCCTCGTCGGTCGGATCGGCGGCTACGACGGCATCCCGATCATCGTCTCCCGCACGGGCTACACCGGCGAGCTCGGCTACGAGGTGTGGTGCCACCCCAGCGACGCGCCGGCGGTGTGGGATGCGATCTGGGCGGCCGGGCGGCCGCACGGACTGCTGCCGCTCGGGCTCGAGGCGCTCGACATCCTTCGGATCGAGTCGGGGCTGATCTTCGCGGGCTACGAGTTCGACGATCAGGTCGACCCGTTCGAGGCCGGGATCGGCTTCGCCGTCGCGCTCGCCGACGACGAGGACTTCATCGGCCGCGACGCTCTGCTCGAACGCAGGGAGCACCCCCAGCGCCGGCTCGTCGGGCTCGAGCTCGAGGGCAACGAGACGGCCGGTCACGGGGACGAGGTGTACGTGGGTCGCCAGCGCGTCGGAGTGGTGACGAGCGGGACGCGCAGCCCGACGCTGAAGCGCTCGATCGCGCTATGCCGGATGACGGTCCAGTACGCGGAGATCGGCACGCAGGTCGAGGTCGGCAAGCTCGACGGGCTCCAGAAGCGGATCCCCGCCCAGGTGGTGCGCTTCCCGTTCTACGACCCGGACAAGGCGCGGCCGCGGTCGTGACGACGTGGTGATCCCGCGAGCGGTGGGAGTATCGTGGCGCCGGTGACCGAGCGCGAAGGAGTGGCGCGCCTCACGAGGGTGGCCCGTCCAACGCAGAGCAGCGGCCTGATGCCGCCGCTGCCCTCACCCGCCGGACGCTCGCGTCCCTCCCCGGAGGCGCCCCAGCACGGCCTCGCGCCGCCGAGCGGAGTGGCCAGGTTGACGCCGAAGGCGGCTGCCGTCGAGCGGGCGGCCCGCGAGCTGCGCCAGGTGATGGGCCGGTTTGCCACCGGGGTGACGGTCGTGACCACGCTCGAGCGGGACACGATCCACGGCATGACCGCCAACGCATTCCTGTCGGTGTCGCTGCGCCCACCGCTCGTGCTCGTCTCGCTCGGCCGCTGCCGGATGAACGAGATGCTGCCGCGCACGCGCCGCTACGGGGTGAGCGTGCTCGCCCACGACCAGGAGGACTTCGCCGCGCACTTCGCCGCTCAGCGCACCGCGCCGGAGGAGCCACGGTTCGTGTGGCGCGAGGGCCTGCCGCTGCTCGAGGGCGCCCTCGCGCAGCTCGTCTGCCGCGTCGTCGATGTCCATCCGGCCGGCGACCACATGCTGTGGATCGGCGAGGTCGAGCATCTCGCTCACGCCGACGGCGAGCCGCTGCTGTTCTACACCGGCCGCTTCGGCACGCTGCGTGAGGTGCGCCAGCGGGCGCACGACGGGCGGTAGCGCGAGCGCGCCGGGCGCCCGCGCCCGCTAACTGTCGCCACCGATCCAGACGAGGCAGGGCGCGTCGCGCCGGACCACCTTGGCCGCCGAGCGGAACCGTCGGCGCGGCAGGAGCGACCGCTCCGGACCGAAGACGAGCAGGCCGGCCTCACGCTCGACGGCCAGCTCGATGAGCGCGGCGACCGGCCGGGGGCTCGAGACGCGCAGCAGCTGGGTGGGGATCCCCAGGGCTGCGGCCCGAGCGGCGGTTCCCCGCACCGCATCGAGGTCCTCTTCGTGGGGCAGGCTGGCCCACTCCGGCGCGAGCACGTTCGTCAGCGGCATCGGCCGCAGGAACATGACGTTGGCCAGGATCAGCGGACTGCCGGCCGCGAGCGCGCTCTCGAGCGCCATCCGCTCTGCGTCGGGGTCGATCCGCACCGACAGGGTGCCGAGCAGAACAGGGCGCGCGGGCCGGGAGCCGGCGACATCGTGCGCGTCCGGACGGTGAATGCCGGTAACTGCGGCCACGTCTGCATGATGACACGTCAATTCTTTGACGCGTTTTGAACAAACTGGTATAAGAGCGCTCGCAAGCGACCACGTGCGGTTTCACACGTGAAAGCGACCGGGGCCGAGGTCCCAGGAGGGTGAGAGAATTGGCTACTGCCACCGTTGAGGAGGTACAGCTCCTCAAGACGCTGCGATGGTGGGACGGGTTTGTCATCGCGCTCTGCAACCCGGGCTTCCTGCTCGCCAGCCTCGGGTTCACGCTTGGGCTCTTCGGCGCCACCGGGTCGGTCATCCTGTGGGGTCTCTCCGCGGGTATCGGCGCGCTGCAGGCGTGGATCTACTCCGAGCCGGCGACGATGTTCGGCCACCGCAGCGGCGGCATTTCGCTCTACGCGCACGAGGGGTGGCGGCACTACACGACGCTCGTCGGACCGCTGGCGGCGTTCGGCTACTGGATCGGCTGGTCGGTCGTGCTCTCGATCTTCGGCAAGATCATCGGCGACCTCGCCGTGGCCCAGTGGTGGCCGAAGTCGACCTGGACGGTGACGATCTTCGCCAACCACCTGGGGCTTGCCCACTTCATCGCGATCGGGGTGATCATCGCGGTGTGGGCGTTCAATATCTTCGGGCTGCGTCCGGCGGTGTGGTTCACCTATGTCTGTGCGGTCCTGCTGATGATCCCGCTGGTCCTGCTCATCGTCGGGCCGCTCATCTCCGGGCACTGGCACTCCTCCAACGTCCATGCGACGTTCACCGGCCCGTGGGGCGGGATCAAGCTGGCGCTCGTCTACATGTTCATCCTGGCTTGGTCGACGTACGGTACGGAGGCGTGCGCCACTTTCGCTCCGGAGTACAAGAGCGAGCGAGACGTGCATATGGCGCTGCGGAGCGCCTCGATGTTCATGCTCGTCGTGTGCATCCTGCTCCCGCTGGGTCTCGGCGGCCTCACCGGCGCTGTCCCCTCCGCCACGGCTGAGGGCGAGTTCTACACCTCGGCGATGGCCACAATCGTCGGGCACGGCGCGACGAGCTTCTTCACCGTCTGCATCATCGGGGCGCTGCTGCTGTCGATGACCTCGTCGACGGCCGACGCTGGACGGGCCCTGTTCGGGATCTCGCGAGCCGGCATGACGATCAAGCAGTTCGGAACGCTCAATCGCTTCCACGTCCCGGCCCGCGCGATGACCTTGGATCTCGTGGTCAACATCCTGCTCGTCATCCTCATCAAGTCCAACCTGGCCATCCTCTACATGAGCAACATCGGCTACGTGCTCGCCCACGTGTTCGCGCTCAGCGGCTTCCTGCTGTTGCGGCGGGACCGGCCGAACTGGCCACGACCACTCAAGGTCGGTGGCGCCTGGCTGCCGATCGCCGGCTTCCTGTGTCTGCTCAATGCCCTGTTCCTGATCGTCGGGGCGCTCGCGCCGAAGCTCAACGGCTACGGCACCTGGACAGACTTCTGGATCGGCGTCGGCGTGCTGATCGCCTCGCTGCTGCTGTTCGTCTACCGGCGCGTCGTCCAGGACAAGGAGTCGGTGCACATGCGCGAGGACGTCCCGCAGGTGCCCGACGACGCCGAGCGGGCGCTGCTCGGCATGCCGGCCACGACCGTTGTCGGCAGCTGAGCGATAAAGGAGCAGAGATGAAGACCATCATCGTCGGCTACGACGGCACCGACCCGGCCAAACGAGCACTCGAGCGAGCCGTGGACCTCGCCAAGGCGTTCGACTCCAAGCTGGTCATCACCAGTGTCGGGGCGGTGACCACCCCGGCCGGGGGCCGGTCCATCGGTGCCGATCCGCAGGACGACGCCGCGGTCGTGATGGGCGACCTGGCCTCGGCGAAGTCCTACCTGGATGAGCACGGCCTGACGGCGGACTACATCGACGCCGTCGGGCATCCTGCGGACTCGATCGTCGCCGCCGCCGGCGACCGCAACGCCGACATGATCGTCGTCGGCACCCGGGAGCTCGGCTTCGTCCAGCGGATGCTCGGCAACAGCGTGAGCGAGGGCGTCTCGCACCGGGCCCACTGCGACGTGCTGATCGTGCACTGATCCCGCGCGGCCCAGCAACGCGAGGATCCCGGGCTCCGGCCCTGCCCGAGCAGCGGATCCTCACCACGTGCCCGCGCGACTGCTACGACACATGCGGCGTCGAGGTCGCCGTGCGCGACGGACGGATCCGTCACGTCCGCGGGGACGGCGGCCACCCGGTCAGCCGCGGGCGCCTGTGCACGAAGTGCGCCACCGCCTACAACGGGGCGTTGCTCGACCCGTCGGCGCGGCTCACCGCGCCGCTGCTGCGCGACGGCCCCAAGGGCAGCGGCCGCTTCCGGACGGTGAGCTGGCCCCACGCGACCGCCCTGATCGCCGCGCGCTGGCAGGCGATCGTCGACGACGGCGGCGGCCAGACGATCCTTAACGCCCATTACACCGGGACCCTCGCCCAGCTCGGCTACGGCTTCCCGCTGCGGTTCCTGCGCCGTCTCGGCGCCCGTGAGGTCGATCCCGACACGATCTGCAACAAGGCGGGCCACGTCGCGCTCGAATACCTCTACGGCACCTCGACCGACGGCTTCGATCCGCGCACGGCCTGCGACAGCGCGTGCATCCTCGTGTGGGGGGCGAACCCCTCGGCGTCGGCGCCCCATCAACACGACCACTGGCTGCCGGAGGCCCCGGGGAGGGTGGTCGTCGTCGACCCGGTCCGGACGGAGACGGCGGCCGCCGCCGACATCCACCTGCAGCCGTTCCCGGGCAGCGACGCCGCGCTGGCCTACGCGCTCGCCCATGTGATGTGGCGGGACGGACTCCTCGACCGGACGTTGCTCGACCGCTGCGTCACCGGTCTCGACGAGGTCACGGCACTGCTCGAGGAATGCTCGCCGGAGTGGGGCGAGCGCGTGAGCGGCGTCGCGGCGAAGCTGATCGAGGAGGTCGCGCACGCGTACGCCGCCGGGCCGTCGCTGCTGTGGATCGGCCAGGGCTTCCAGCGCCAGCCTCGTGGCGGCAATGCGGTGAGAGCGGTCGGACAGCTCGCCGCGTTGAGCGGCAACCTCGGGCGCCCGGGCGCCGGGGTGCTGTACCTCAACGGGGCCGAGACCCGCGCGATCGACGAGGACTACGTCACGGGCAGCGCGTCGCCGGACGCCCCGCAGCCGCTCAGCCACATGGAGCTCGCCGCATGGCTCGAGGACCCGGAGCGGGCGCGCGGGCTGATCGCGTGGAACATCAACATCGCTGCCTCCAACCCCGAGCAGGCACGACTGCGCAGTGCGCTGCAGCGCGAGGACCTGTTCACCGTGGCGATGGACCTGTTCGCCACCGACACCACCGACCTCGCCGACGTCGTGCTGCCCGCCGCGAGCTTCCTCGAGGGCGACGACCTCGTCGTCTCGTACTTCAACCATTCCCTCTCCGCCCAGGTCAAGGCGATCGAGCCGCCCGGCGAGGCGCTGCCCAACAGCGAGATCTTCCGCCGCCTCGCCGCGGCGATGGAGTACGGCGAGCCCGAGCTCTACGAGAGCGATGCCGAGGTGCTCGAGCAGTTGCTCGAGCGCAGCGGGATCGGCCTCGACTTCGCCGGCCTCGCGCAGCGCGGCACGGTGTGGGCCTCCCCCCGGCCGCGCATCCAGTTCGCCGACCTGCGGTTCCCGACCCCGAGCGGCCGAATCGAGCTCGCGTCGGCGGCGGCCGCCGCGGACGGCCTGCCCCGCGTCGCCGAGCCGTGGGCGGACCCGCGTCCGCAGCCGGGCCGGTTGCGGCTGCTCACGCCGGCGTCACGCTGGATGATGAACGACAGCTTCGCCAACGAGCCGAAGCTCAGGCGGCGGGTTGGGCCGGCCGCGGTCGCCATGCACCCGCGCGATGCCGCCGAGCGCGGCCTCGATGACGGTGACGCCGTCGAGCTCAGCAACGAGGTCGGGCGGCTCACGCTCGAGCTGCGCGTGTCGGACGCGGTACCGCCGGGCGTCGCCCTCTCGCCAAAGGGCCGCTGGCCGAAGCTCGAGCCGGGCGGGGCCAACGTCAACGCGCTCAACCCGGGCGTGCCCGGCGACATGGGCGCGAGCACGACCGTGCACGGGATCGAAGTCTCGGTGACGCGGGCCTAATCGAGCAGCTGCCGCGCCGCCCGGATCCCGCTGCGCAGGCCGCCCTCCATCAGGCCGTGCCATTCACCGGCGGTGTGCTCGCCGGCGAAGGCGATCGGGCCGACCGGGGCGACGAGCGCCGCCGTGTCCATCGGCGATCCGATCGAGCGCGCCGAGTACGAGCCCCGCACCCACCGATCGTCGCTCCACGTGGCGATGAGGGCCTCGCCGGGATCGAGCGCGAGGTCCGGTCGCAGGGCGGCGAGCGAGCGCAGCCACCGCCCCGGCCCGTCGTGCACGGCGAGCGCGTCGAGGGCGCGCGCGGTGCCGGCGAAGGCGCCGACGAAGGGCAGCGGCTGACCGTCGGCGCCGAGCTGCGTGTAGCACCAGTAGCGCTCGGGGACCGACAGCGTCGCGCTCGGTGGCGCCGGCGCGTTGAGACGGACGAACAGCTTGGCCGCCTCGCCGAAGCGGACGTCGGCGAGCGCACGGCGCTTGGCCGGCGGCAGCGGCGGGTCGAACACGATCTCGCCGATGACGCTCGCGGGCACGGCGAGCACAAGCCGGTCGGCGGCCGCCTCGACGCCCGGACCGCTCACCCGCACCCCAGCGCCGGCCCAGCGCACGTCGTGCACGGGAGCCGAGAGCCTGAGCCGTTCGCTGAGCTCGGACGCGAGCGCCCGGGCCAGCATGTCGTTGCCGCCCTCAATCGTGTGGGTGTCGAAGCGCCCGAAGGCACCGGCGCCCTCGTGCAGGGTGCTCTCGTCGAGGTCGTCCGCACCGACGGTGCAGCTCACCTCGACCCGGGAGGCGATCGCCTCCCGAACCTCCGGGGCGAGCCCGGCGCGGCGCAGCGCTGCGGCGACGTCCTCGCCGGCGCGGCGAGGCATGGCGGCGACCTGCGCGAGTCCCTCCCCCACCTCGGAGAGGGTGACGCCCGGGACGCCCCGCAGCTGACGGTGGCCGTAGAGGGTGCCCTTGCGCACGAGGCTCAGGCCGAAGCGGTCGACCAGCGCGCGCATGACCGCGTACTCGGGCATCACGAACTCCGCGCCCCGCTCGGCGGTCGCCCCGGCGAACGGCACCGACCACACCCGCCCGCCGACCCGGTCACGCGCCTCGAGCACCTCGACCGCGACGCCGGCGCGCTGGAGCTCGTCCGCGGCGGCGAGACCGGCGAAGCCAGCCCCGACGACGAGTGCGCGCGACGGTCGGCGCCGAGGGCTAGTCGGGCTCAATCTTCCAGGTCGGCAGATCTGCCATCGCGCTCTGGTAGCGGCGGCGATACGTCGGTCGCACGAAGATGCCGTACGTGGTGGCGGCGAGCGCGATCACGATCAGCCCGGCGACGGCCCGGCCGGCGATCACGAACGCGATCACGCAGACGAGCGCGAGCGTGCTGACGATGATCGGCGTGCGCCGGTAGCGGAGCTGTGCCGCGCGCAGCTCGGCGTACTGCTCCACCGGGATCCGCTCGGTGTTCCAGCGGCGCCCGCACTTCTCGCACGTCCAGATCTCGCCGTAGTGCAGGTACTGGCGCTCGCCGCACTCACAGGTCAGCGTGATCCGCGGTCCCTTGCGGATCGAGCGCGGCAGAGGGGTGTCACTGCTGGTGACCACAGCTGACGGGGAGGCTGCCACAGCCACGGATCAGTGCTCGGGCGGCTCCCACCCCTCGAGCACCGAGGGGCGATAGTCGGTCCCGACCGTCCGCGAGCCCGCCACCCAGGGCCCGAGCTCGGGCTGGGCGAACTTGCAGTGGCGCTCCTTGAGCGCGATGCCGTAGGAGTTGCCGGACTGCAGGTGCTTGATCAGCACCTTGCGGGCGATCTCGTCCTCCCGCCCCGCAGGGATCGGGAAGTAGATCTTCACGAACGAATTCGAGTAGCGGTCGAACACCGCCGGCGTGCCCTCCTCCTCGAGCAGCTCGACGTCCTCGAGCCAGTTGAGGTCCTTTCCCGGGGTCGCCGCCATCAGGTCGATGTCGTCGACGAGCGAGATGTCCTCCTGGTAGGGGAGCCGGTGTCCGGACAGGTACTCGGAGTCGATCGAGACGATCTTCTGCGGCTCGGCGGGGAGATGGTGGCCTGTCTCACTCATTGCGCTCACCTCACTGAGCCTGGATGACGCCCTCGGGCTCCGGCGCGAGGTAGTCGATCGGGTTCTCGATGTGACGCTCGAGCAGGCGCTTGATCTCGTTGAGCGCCCGGTCCTCGGAGACGCCGGGGATGTAGTCGGTCCCGGCGAGCGGCACCCGCGCCATCGCCGACGCCTCGGTGGTCAGCGCGCACAGGTCCTCGGGCTCGAGGTTGTGGACGTTCGTCTTGCCGCAGGCCCGGGCCAGCATCTGGCACTCGAGGGTCAGCGTGTGCAGGAAGTTGTACACGCGGCCGGCCGCCTCGTCGACGACGAGCCGCTTGCGCAGCTCCGGATCCTGCGTGGCCACGCCAACCGGGCAGCGGCCGGTGTGGCAGTGGTAGCAGGAGCCCGCCGGCACGCCGACGGTGCCCTCGTAGTCGGTGACCCCCTCGATCTCCTTATTGCAGTTGAGCGCCATCAGCGCCGAGTGCCCGATCGCGATCGCGTCAGCCCCGAGCGCGAGCGCCTTGGCGACGTCGCCGCCGTTCCGGATGCCGCCGGCGACGACGAGGTCGATCTCGTCGGCCATGCCGACGTCATGGAGGGCGCGGCGGGCCTCGGGGATCGCCGCCATCAGCGGGATGCCGGTCTCCTCGGTCGCGGTGTGGGGGCCCGCGCCGGTGCCGCCCTCGGCGCCGTCGAGATAGATGATGTCCGGCCCGCACTTGGCGGCCATGCGGACGTCGTCATAGACGCGCGCGGCCCCGAGCTTGAGCTGGATCGGGACCTCGTAGTTCGTCGCCTCGCGAACCTCCTGGATCTTGAGCGACAGGTCGTCGGGCCCAAGCCAGTCGGGGTGGCGCGCCGGCGAGCGCTGGTCGATGCCGGCCGGCAGCGAGCGCATCTCGGCCACCTGCTCGGTGACCTTCTGACCCATGAGGTGGCCGCCGAGACCGACCTTGCAGCCCTGGCCGATGAAGAACTCGACCGCATCGGCGAGCATCAGGTGATGGGGGTTGAAGCCGTAGCGGCTTTGGATCACCTGGTAGTACCACTTGGTCGAGAGGTCGCGCTCGGGCGGGATCATCCCGCCCTCGCCCGAGCAGGTCGCGGTGCCCGCCATCGACGCGCCCTTGGCGAGCGCCATCTTCGCCTCGAGCGACAGCGCGCCGAAGCTCATCCCGGTGATGTAGACGGGGATGTCGAGCTCGATCGGCTTCTTGGCGAACCGCGCCCCGAGCACGGTCTTGGTCACGCACTTCTCTCTGTAGCCCTCGATCACGAACCGGGTGAGGGTGCCCGGCATGAACATCAGCTCGTCCCAGTGCGGGATCTTCTTGAACATCGAGAAGCCGCGCATGCGGTAGCGGCCGAGCTCGGACTTCACGTGGATGTCGTCGATGACCTGTGGGGTGAAGATCCGGCTGTGCCCGAGCTGGTTGCGGCGCGTGGGTGCGTTTTCGTCGGCCATGGTGGGTGGGCTCCTATCTCAGAGCACGAGCTTGCGCTCGGACGGCTCGAGCGAGTCGTAGTTGTAGAGCTTCTTGCCGCAGACGAACTTCTGCAGCTCGGGCGGTGAGCCCAGCTCGTAGATGGAGAACTTGCGCTGGACGAACTCGGTGTCGGCGTCCGTCCACTCGCCGGGCACGCAATCGATGCCGAGCGACTTGACCTTGCCGGCGACGTAGATCGTGCCGTCGTACATCGAGTCGCCGAGGCCGGGCCCGACGTTGCCGCCGATGATCATCCGGCCGCGTTGCATCATGAACCCGGTCATCGATCCGGCATCGCCCATCGAGATGATCGTGCCGCCCTTCTGGTCGATGCCGCTGCGGGCACCGACCTGACCCTTGATGACGAGGTCGCCGCCACGGATGGCCGCGCCGGTGAGCGAGCCCGCGTTGCCGTCGATGACCACCGTCCCGGACATCATGTTCTCGCACGCCGACCAGCCGACGCGGCCCGTGATGTGCACCTCGGGCCCGTCGATCATCCCGCAGGCGAAGTAGCCGAGGCTGCCTTCGAAGGTGATCCGGCAGCGGCTGAGGATGCCGACTCCGAGCGAATGGCGGGCGCCCGGGTTGCGCACGGTGACGTCCTGAATGCCCTCCTCGTAGACGAGCCGGCGCAGCTCGAGGTTGATCTGGCGGGTGGTCAGCTCGCGGGCGTCGAATGTCGCCCGGTCGCCGTCGACCTCGGCGATCCGCGGCACCCGCTCGTCGAGCTCGACGAGGCCGCGCGGGTCGAAGCGCGCCTCGCGCTCCTGGCCGGGGGCGGTTACCGCTTCCATACCATCACCTCGCTCTCATAAGGGTCGTAGGTGTCGATCTCATGATCGATCACCGCGCGGATCGCGATCTCCTCGGAGGCGAGCGCGACCATGTCCTCGCCCTCGTAGAGCACGAGCGGCTTGGCGGCGAGCTCGTCCTTGGCCATGCCGAGCGCGTCCTCGCTCACGCAGATGTAGGTGAACACCCCGTCGAGGTCCTCGAGGCTGTGGCGCATCGCGTCCTCGAGCGAGTCCCCGTTGGCCATCCGCTCGGCGAGGTAGACGGCGATGATCTCCGAGTCGCAGTCGGAGGCGAAGCGATGCCCGAGCGACTCGAGCCGGCGGCGCCACTGGTGGTAGTTGGTGAGCTGGCCGTTGTGGACGACGGCGACGTCGGAGAACGGATACGCCCAGTACGGGTGCGCGTTGGAGATGTCGACGTCGGACTCGGTGGCCATCCGCACGTGCCCGATCCCGTGGCTGCCGAAGTAGTCGTCGAGGTGGTAGGAGCCGCCGACGCTGCGGGCGTCGCCGAGGTCCTTGATGATCTCCAGCGCGTGCCCGAGCGAGAGCACCTCGACTCGCGGCACGGACTCGACGTAGTCGGCGAGCCGCTTGAGGTCGCCCTCGTAGCTGAGGGTGGCGGTGAAGCTGTAGTCGTTGTTGTCCTCCATCTCGTGCACGTGGGCACCGGAGGCCTTGATCCGCTGCTCCACGTCCCGGCGGCGCCTGCGCACGTCCCCGACCGACTCGAGGTCGTCCCGGTCGACCGAGTCGGCGAGCTTGACTCGGAGCACGAGGTCGTGGCTCGGCGGCCGGTAGAGGGCGAAACCGGTCGAGTCCGGCCCGCGGTGCTTCATCGACTGCAACATCGCCGTCATGTCGCGGCCGATGCGATGCGAGCCGTCCCCGTTTCTATAGATGATCCCTGCGATTCCGCACATGGCTTGGTCTCCGATCGGGGCGCCGCCGCTTAGGGCAGCACCTCGAGGTATTCGTCGCGCTCCCAGTCGGTGACTGCGGCCAGGTAGCGCTCCCATTCGTCGCGCTTGTAGTGGCTGAAGACCTTGTAGAGACGACCGGGCAGCGCGTCCTTGATCGTGTCGTCCTTGGCGAGGGCGTCAAGCGCTGCGCCGAGACTGTCGGGCACCTTCTCGATGTCCGCGCCCTGCTGGAGGAGCTCGTAGGTATTGCCCTGCTGGGGCGGCCCCGGGTCGATCTTGCGCCGCACGCCGTCGAGCCCGGCCCGCAAAAGCGTGGCGATCGTCAGGTACGGGTTGCACGACGAGTCGACGCCGCGGTACTCGAAGCGGCCGCCGGCTGCGACGCGGACGGTCGTCGTCCGGTTCTGCCAGCCCCAGTTCTTGTAGATCGGGGCCCAGAACCCCGTGTCCCACATGCGGCAGTACGAATTGACGGTCGGATTGCCGACGCACATGAGGGCCGGGAAGTGCTCGAGCATGCCGCCGAGGAAGTGGCGGGCCATCTCCGACAGCTGCGCCGGACCCTCGGGATCGTGGAACACGTTGTTGCCCTGCTCGTCGATCAGGGTGAAGTGATGGTGGTGGCCGTTGGCCGACACGCCGGTGAACGGCTTGGGCATGAAGGTCGGCAGCAGCCCGTGCTTGCGGCCGACGGCGGCACACACCTGCCGGTAGGTGGTGATGTTGTCCGCCGTGCGCACCGGACGGTCGAAGCGGAAGTTGAGCTCGAGCTGCCCGGGCGCGTCCTCGTGGTCGCCGTAGCTCATGTCGAGCCCGAGCGCCTGGCCGTACTCGACGACGTCTAGCAGCACCGGACGGAGCTCCTCGAACTGATGGATGTGGTAGCAGTAGGGCTTAGTGACGCCTTCGGGCGGGGCGCCGTCCTCGGTCAGCTTGAGCCACATCATTTCCGGCTCGATGCCGATCAGGAACTGATAGCCGAGCTCCTGCTCGAACTCGTGGGCGATGCGCTTGAGGTTCTGGCGCGGGTCGGCGTCGAGCAGCTCACCGGTCTCGGTGTCGTAGCAATCGCAGTACACGCGCGCGACGCGGTGGTCCCACGGCAGCACGGCGAAGGTGTCGAGATCGGCGATGGCGGCGAGCTCGGACTCCTCGGGGCCGAAGCCGATGTAGTTGCCGTAGCGATCGGTGAAGAGGTTGGCGGTCGCACCGTAGACGAGCTGGTAGCCCTTCTGCGCGACCTGGGGGAAGAACGAAGACACGACGCCCTTTCCCATCACCCGGCCGGTGATCGAGACCTGCTGGAAGAAGACGTACTTGATGCCCTGGGACTCGATCAGCCTGGTCAGCTTCTCGATCTTCTCGGCCCGGCCGGGCTGGTTGCGCGCCTCCTCGAGCGTCTTCGGCGCGGGGGCGATCCGGGGGGTCGCCATGACGGTCTCCACGCTGCCGCCGAACGACGTCGAGGGGGATGGATTCTCGCCTCCCTCGACCGGCTTCTCCGTAATCGCCATTCTCTGCTCCTTTCCCCCGGCCGCGGCGCCCGAGCGGCGCGACCGGATGCGTTCACGCGCCTTCGCGACCGACCTCTAGGCAGCGCCCGGGCCTCACCCTCTCAATCTTCCCCAACCCCTACAGCCCCCTCACCGGCAACGCCGTCACGCGGCGGACGGCGGCTGTACAAATTGGTACACGGGGCGTTTATACCAGTTGCCCGGGGCGGTGGCAAGGTCGGTGGTCGGCGGGGCTGGAGAAGGGGCGTCGGGCGGTGGGCCTGGGCGGGAGAAGGTCGCCGGGCGTCCGTTTCCCGCCCACCCTCGGTGCGCCCAGCCCTTTGACTCCGACCGCCCCCAGGGCTAGGCTCGTCGCACGTAGCGCAATAGCGTTGCCCAGGGCGCAATGGGCAACGGCAGCCGGCAGCTGCAGCCCCGTCAGACCACGCCAAGGAGCCACTATGACCGAGCCTCTCCCCTCTTCGACCTCCGTGCTCATCATCGGGGCCGGCGTGCATGGGCTCTCCACGGCGTGGCACGCGGCGGCGCGGGGAGACGAGGTGCTGCTCGTCGACAAGATGGGCGTCGGGTCGGGCGCGTCGGGGATCGCCTGCGGGGTGATTCGCAACAACTACTTCCAGCCGGCCATGCAGGAGCTGATGGCTGCGTGCGTCGAGGTATGGGAGTCCGATCCCGTGCGTCTGCATTACCACGAGACCGGCTACATCGCGCTTGGCCCCGACGCGCAGGCCGGTGACCTCACCGCCGTGTTCGAGCGCCAGCAGCGGATCGGCTATCCGTCGGAGCTGCACGTCGGCGAGGCCGAGGTCACGCGCCACATGCGCTCGCTCTACGACGACTGGCGGGCGCCGGGCCTCACCGTCTGCCTGCACGAGCACGTCGGCGGGTATGCCTTCAACCGCGAGTCGATGTACGGGCTGGCCGACAAGGCCCGTGAGGCCGGGGCGGACATCCGCACCGGGGTCGAGGTCACCGGCTTCGACGTCGACGGTTCGGGCGCCGTCACCACCGTCCGGACGAGTCACGGGCCCGTCGCGGTCGAGCAGGTCGTCGTCGCCGTCGGCCCGTGGATCGCGTCGCTCTGGGACATGCTCGGCCTCCCCGCCCGGCTTGACGTCCGCCAGCCCGATGGGAGCGTGCACGAGGATCTGCCGATGTGGACGTACTGGTACCTGCAGGAGGGTGAGCTCGAGATCGACCCGGCGAGCTTCGTCACCTCCGACGGCCGCTCCTCGCCCGTGCTCCACGTCGACAGCGACCAGCCGCTCCACGACGACGACGGCCGGCTCATCACCGCCGAGCCGTGGGGGGTCTACTTCAAGCCCGATCGCGAGTCGGTGCAGGGCGGCGCGCAGCCGCTCCCCGTCGGCGATCACTTCGAGGTCGACCCGTACCCGAGCGGTTCGGTCGAGCCCGGCTTCGCCGACATGTGGCCGGCGGCCCTGTCGCACTGCCTCACGCGCTTCGAATCGGGGCGCAGGTATTACCGGCACGTGCGCTCGGGAGGGGTCGGGGCGTTCACGGTCGACAACTTCCCCGTGTTCGACTACATGCGCCCGAACGTGTTCGTGGCCGCCGACTCCAACCACGGCTACAAGATGATCGCGGTCGGTCGTGAGATCGCCCGAGTGCTCGCCGGCGAGCACTCGTCGCTGCTGCATCCCTTCCGCTACGAGCGGTTCGCGACCGGCGATCTGCACCCGGTCTCGCACAGTCCCTACCCCTGGAGCTGAAGGCGCCGACGGTCGGCTCAGGCCGCCCCCCCGAGCGAGCGGCTGACGGCGGCGGCGGCGGTGCGCAGCGGCTCGTGAAGCGCCCTCCGGGTCGCCGCCGGCAGCCGTGGCGCCGGACCCTGGAGCCCGATGATGGCCAGCAGCGCGCCAGCCCGCCCCAGCACCGGCGCCGCAAGCGCGTTGAGGTCGGGCTCACGCTCGCCGACCGCCTCAGCGACGCCGCTCGATCGCACGCGCTCGAGCTCGGCCGCGAGCGCCGCCCGATCGACGATCGTCCGCTCGGTGAACGCCGTCAGCTCGAGTCCGGCGACGTCGCCGCCGCCGAAGGCGAGCATCACCTTCCCCGCGGCGGTCGCATGCGGCACGCTCGGGCGTCCGAGCCGCGCCATGCTCGCGACGCTGAAGGCCGACGGCACGAAGTCGACGGTGATCGCCTCGTCCTCGCCCGGCACCGACAGGGTCGCCGTCTCCCCCGTGTCCTGGACGAGCTGGGTGAGCCAGGGACGCGCGAGCTCACGCACGTCGAGCTGGGCGAGCACGCGGTCGGAGAGCTCGACGAGGCGCAGGCCGAGCCGATACGGGCCGCCCGGCTCTCGCTCGACGATCCGGGCTTCCTCGAGCGTGGCGAGCAGCCGGGACGCCGTGCTCGCGTTGACGCCGAGCCGCCGGGCGAGCTCGTTGACGCCGAGGCCGGCGTTGCTGGCCGCGAGCGCATCGAGAAGGGCGAGCGCCCGGGCGACCGAGCCGACCTGCCGGCGTGGGGCGGTCAACGCCGGCGACGCTTGGCGGCGGAGGAGCCCCGGGTGCTGCGGCCGTTGCGAAGATTGACCACCGGTGCCGGCCGGGTGAGCTCGAGCGAGCGCATGACCATCACGTCGATCGCCCCCGGCGCGAACAGATCGCGCGAGTAGGCGACGCGCTCGTCGCGGCCGGCGTAGATCAGCTCCTCGAGCTCGAGCACCGCGGTCGTGCTGCGCACGCCGAGGACCTTTCCCGCCCGCTCGCGTGGGCCGAGCAGCGAGGGGACGACTCGGGTCCGGGCGAAGGCGACGGGCACCCCGGCGTCGATCAGCACGTCGAGCACCATCTTGCCGCCCTCGAGCTCGCGCCGCAGCGCGTCCTCGGCCGGCAGCGTGACGCTCGGATGGACGATGTCGAACATCACCGCCATCGGTTCGTCGTCGGCGACGAGCGTCCGTGAGAAAGTGATCGCGCGCGCAGTCGGCGCGAGCCCGAGCGCCTCGCCGGCGTCGCCGCCGACCGGCCGGCGCTCGATCGTGAGGTCGAGCGCGATCAGCGTCAGCCCGCGGCGGGCCGCGACCGACGAGTAGGGCTCGAGCCGCTCGAGGCGCTCGTCGAGCGCGCTCGGCACCGCGGCGCGGCCGACGAACGTGCCGCTGCCCTGCCGACGGGCGATCTCGCCGCTCTGCTCGAGCCGCTGCAGCGCGCTGCGCAACGTCCCGCGCGACACGCCGAGCATGACGGCGACCTCGTGCTCGGGTGGCAGACGGTCGCCCTGGCGGTAACGGCCGGCGGCAAGCCAGTTGTGCAGGGCCTGCTCGGCGCTGTCGACGAGGGACTGGACCGGGGCGTCGGCCGTAACGGCGCTTGCCGCGGCGCTCTTGCCTCGCGCCGTCGAGGCGCGCCCCCCTGTGTCGTCGGTGGCCATGTTGCCCGGCGGTGATTATTCCACCCGACCGGGACGCGAGACCACCTTCTGGACAAACTTGTCTTCACGGAATGAAACGGTGTGGTATGAGTGCCCCGGTCATGGGACGGACCGCTGCACGGCCGCGCGTGGTGGTGACACGCCGCATTCCCGAGCCGGCGCTCGAGGCGCTCGGCGCGGTCACAGACCTGTGGGTGTCACTTCATGACCGGCCGCTCGAGACCGATGAGCTGTACGCGGCCGTCGCCGGGGCGGACGCGGTGGTGACGCTGCTGCATGATCGTGTCGACGGGGCGTTGCTCGACGCCGCGGGCCCGCAGCTGCGCTGCGTGGCGAACGTCGCCGTCGGCTACGACAACATCGACGTGCCGGCGGCGAGCGAGCGGGGCGTGCTCGTCACCAACACCCCGGGCGTGCTCACCGACGCGACCGCCGATCTCGCGATGGCGCTGATCCTGATGGTCACCCGCCGGCTCGGCGAGGGTGAGCGCGCCGTCCGCGCCGGCGAGCGCTGGTCGTGGAGCATGTTCTTCATGCTCGGCCACAGCCTGGGCGGCAAGACGCTCGGGGTCGTCGGCCTCGGCGCGATCGGCCAGGCGACCGCCGCCCGGGCGCGCGCCTTCGGGATGGAGATCGCCTACAACAATCGCCGGCCCGCCCCGCCCGAGGTCGAGCGCGCGCTCGGCGGCGCGCGGGCCCTCGAGCTCGACGAGCTGTTGCGCTCGAGCGATGTCGTCTCGATCCACTGCCCGCTCACCCCGCAGACGCGTCACCTGATCGACGCCGACCGGCTCGCGGCGATGCGTGACACGGCATATCTCGTCAACACCGCCCGCGGACCGATCGTCGACGAGGCCGCGCTCGCCGCGGCGCTCGCGGCGGGGACGATCGCGGGTGCGGCGCTCGACGTGTTCGAGCACGAGCCCGACGTCCACCCGGGACTGCTCGAGCTCGACAACGTCGTGCTGATCCCCCATCTTGGGTCGGCGACGATCGAGACGCGGACCGCAATGGCGATGCTCGCCGCCGAGAACGTGATCGCGGTGCTGAACGGCGGCGTGCCGCCGACCCCGCTGAACGCTTAGACGGGAACCTGCGAGCCCATCATCACCGTCCGCTCGCCCGGGAGGCGGAAGTGGTCGATCGGGCTGGCCGCGTTGCGGGCCATGGTGACGAACACCTTCTTGCGCCAGGACCGCAGGCCGGACTCGTCGCTCGGGGTGATCGTGATCCGGGAGACGAAGTACGAGGCGTGCTCGAGGTCGAGGTTGCGCTCGAGCAGGCCGGCTTTGCGCGCGAGGCGCAGAGCGCGCGGAACGTCAGGCGGATCCTGATAGCCGAAGCGGACGGCGACGTGGACGACGCGGGTCGAGCCGCGGCCGAGCAGATCGACGGTGAACTGATCCGCGCGCTCGATGTGGGGGACGCTGACCGTCTCGACCGAGACGATGACCACCTTCTCCTGGAGCACGTGGACGTGCTCGATCTCGGCGCGGAGGGCGAGCGGGGTCGTGTCCTTGCTCGGGTTGAGGAACACCGCGGTGCCCGGCACGCGCTTGACCGGCGGGCGGATGTCCGACATCCGCTGGAGGAACTCGTCGAGCGGGCCCTCCTGGGCGATGCGGTTACGGGTCACGATCTCCCGGCCGTTGCGCCAGGTGATCATCACGACCGAGACGACGAGGCCGACGGCGAGCGGCAGCCACGCGCCGTGGAAGATCTTGGCCAGGTTTGAGGTGAAGAACGCGACTTCGACGGTGAGGAACAGGGTGCCGAGGCAGACGAGCTTCCACCTCGGCGTCTTCCACATCGCGCGGGAGATGGCGAGGAACAGGAGCGTGTTGAGAATGAAGGTCCCCGTCACCGCGACGCCGTAGGCGTCGGCGAGCTTCGCCGAGTGCCGGAAGGCGAGGATCAGCGCGATGACCCCGGTGCACAGCGTCCAGTTGATGATCGGCACGTAGATCTGGCCCTCGAGCATCGAGGTGTGGATCACCTTGAGCCGGGGCAGGAAGCCGAGCTGAGCGGCCTGGCGGGCGACCGAATACGAGCCCGAGATGACCGCCTGCGAGGCGATCACGGTCGCAACCGTGGCGAGGATCACGAGCGGCACGACGGCCCAGCTCGGGGCGAGCAGGTAGAACGGGTTCACCCGGTCCTGGGGGTGGGCGAGGATCAGGGCACCCTGGCCGAGGTAGTTGAGCAGCACCCCCGGCAGGACGACGATGAACCACGCGAGCCGGATCGGGTGCGGTCCGAAGTGGCCACGATCGGCGTACAGCGCCTCGGCACCGGTCACGCACAGGACGACGCCGCCGAGGGCGAGGAAGGCCTGGAAGCCGTGGTTGACCATGAACCGGGCGCCCCACGACGGCGAGAGCCCCTGGAGCACGCCGGGATGCCGGATGACCTCGTGCAGGCCGAGGACCGCGAGCACGCTGAACCACAACAGCATGACCGGGCCGAACAGCCAGCCGACCATTCCGGTCCCCCGGCTCTGGATGAGGAACAGGCCGAGGAGGATGGCCAGCGAGATCGGCAGGATGAGGTGGCTGAGCGCCGGAGTGGCGACGTTGAGACCCTCGACCGCGGAGAGCACCGAGATCGCCGGGGTGATCATCCCGTCGCCGAAGAACAGCGAGGCGCCGAAGATCCCGAGCAGGACGAGGACCCCCCGGCGCGGCACCTTGTGGCGGGAGACGAGCGCAGTGAGCGCCATGATCCCGCCGTCGCCGCGATTGTGGGCGCGCATGATGAACCCGGCGTACTTGATCGAGACCACGATCATCAGCGACCAGAAGATGAGCGAGATCACCCCGTAGACGCCGGCCGGCGTTGTCTGCGCTGCTTTGGCGTGGGCGGTGAAGATGACCTGCTCGGCGTAGAGCGGGCTCGTGCCGATGTCGCCGTAGACGACGCCGAGCGCGCCGAGGGCGAGCACCGCCCTCCCGGCGTGGGCGACGACATCTCCCTCGACGCCGCCGTCGGCAAAGCGGCCGCTGCCCTTGCTCGAGGTCAGCCGCGAGGGGAGGCGAACCGTCGTCTCCCAGTACGCCTGCTTGTGGGCGGCCTCGTTGAAGCTCGGGCGCTTCGCCCCGCCGTCGTCGACGCCGTCGCCGTCGCCGTCCGACGGCCTCAGCTCGGTCTTCTTGGCCCCCTCGTGGAGTGACTTGCGCCGCGAATCCTGAGTCATCGCGGCGCCCGTCGCCGCGCGTGGCTAGAACAGTCCGACTGTTCGTCCGTCAGCGTCGATGTCGACATTCAGGGCCGCCGGAGTCTTACCGAGGCCCGGCATCTGGGTGATGTCGCCGCAGAGAGGAACCAGCCATCCCGCGCCAGTGTAGGCGCGGATGTCGCGCACCGGAAGGGTGAAATCCTCAGGGGCGTTGAGCAGGCTGGCATCGGAGGAGAGCGAGAGGTGAGTCTTGGCCATGCAGACCGGGAAGTGAACGAGACCATCTTTCGTGAATTGCTCGATCTTCTTCTCGGCCTCAGGGTAATAGAAGACGTCCTTGGCCCCGTAGACCCGGATGGCCACGGCCTCGATCTTCTCCTTGATCGGCGCGTCGTCGGCATAGAGGTGATGGAAGTCGTTGGGCTGCTCGCAGGCCTCGACGACGGCCTCGGCGAGATCGGCGGTGCCGGGGCCGCCGCGCTCGAAGCCCTCGTTGACCTCGGCGGCGAAGGCGCCGGCCTCGAGCGCGAGCCGCTTGACGAGCTCGATCTCCTCGTCCTTGTCGCCGGGGCGGCGGTTGACCGCGACGACGGCGGGGACGCCGAACGCGCTGATGATCCCCAGGTGCCGGCGGACGTTGGCCATGCCGGCCTCGAGGGCGCGGTGGCCGCCGTCCCCGTCGAGGCGGGGATCGTCGGCGACGCCGCCGTGGTGCTTGATCGCCCGCACGGTGGTGACGAGCACCGCGGCGGAGGGGCGCAGCTTGCCGAAGCGGCAGACGATGTCGAAGAACTTCTCCATGCCCATGTCGGAGCCGAAGCCCGACTCGGTGACGACGTAGTCGCCGAGCTTCATGCCGACGAGGTCGGCGACGAGCGAGTTGTTGCCGTGGGCGATGTTGGCGAACGGCCCGCAGTGCATCATCACCGGTTGCCCCTCGAGCGTCTGGACGAGGTTGGGCTTGAGCGCGTCCTTGAGCAGCACGGTCATCGCGCCGGCGGCGCCGAGGTCCTCGGCGGTGACCGGCTTGCCCCCGTCGTAGGAATACGCAGCGGTGATGCTGCCGATGCGGCGACGGAGATCGTGCAGGTCGCGGGAGACGGCCATGATCGCCATCACCTCGGAGGCGGCGGTGATGTCGAAGCCGGTCTCGCGCGGGTAGCCGTTCGGCCGTCCGCCGATGCCGACGACGATGTGCCGCAGCACGCGGTCGTTCATGTCGACGGCGCGCCGCCAGCCGATCCGCAGCGCGTCGATCTTGTGTGGGTTGCCGTGGAGGATCGAGGCGTCGATCATCGCCGCAAGCAGGTTGTTGGCCGCGCCGATCGCGTGGATGTCGCCGGTGAAGTGGAGGTTGAGGTCCTCCATCGGGACGACCTGGGAGAGGCCGCCGCCGGCCGCGCCGCCCTTGACGCCGAACACCGGGCCGACGGACGCCTCGCGCAGACAGGCGACCGGGTTCTTGCCGATCACGCCGAGGCCCTGGGTGAGGCCGACGAGCGTCGTCGTCTTACCCTCCCCGGCCTTGGTCGGGGTCATGCCGGTGACGCAGACGACCTTGGCGTCCTGGACCTCCTTGAGGCGGTCGATCACCGAGAGGGACACCTTCGCCTTGAAGCGGCCGTAGGGCTCGACCTCGTCGGGCAGCAGCCCGATCCGCTCGGCGATCTGGTCGATCGGCGCAAGCTCGGCTTCCTGGGCGATCTCAAGGCTGCTCTTCATGTCCCTCTCCTGCTCTCTCAGTGACTGACGGCGGCGGCGGCTAGCTCGGAGACGAGCTTGTCCGTATAGAACCGCTCCAGGGCAAACGGTGCGATGAGGTCCGGCGTGCGCCCGGTGGCGACGAGCTCGGCGAGCGTCTGGCCGACGATCGGCGCCGCCTTGAAGCCGTACGTCCCCCAGCCGGCGCTGACGTGGAAGTTCTCGAGCTCGGTCTTGCCGAGGATCGGGCTGTAGTCGGGGCTGAGGTCGCAGAGGCCGGCCCAGCTGCGGAGCAGGCGCGCGCGCTCCAGCTGCGGGAACAGCTCCATCGCGTGGCGGCACACCTCCTGGAGGAAGTTGAGCGTGCCCTGCATCCGGTAGGTCGTCCACGGCTCGATCTCGGCCCCGAGCAGGAACTCGCCGCGGTCGGTCTGGCTGATGTAGATGTGCATCTGCGAGGAGACGATGACGACGTCGAGCAGCGGCTTCATCGCCTCGGTGACACACGCCTGGAGGATGTGGGTGGTGATCGGCAGCGGCACGCCGGCCATGTCGTTGATGAGCGTGCTCCAGCCGGCTGTGCAGTTGAGCACGACCCCGGCCTTGACCGTGCCGCGGTTCGTGCGCACGCCGCTCACGCGGCCGTTCGTGCGGTCGATGCCGAGGACCTCGGTGTTCTGGTGGATCTCCGCGCCACCGCGATCGGCGCCGCGGGCGAAGCCCCAGACGACGGCGTCGTGGCGGATGACCCCGCCGGGCGGGTGGTACAGCGCGCCGGTGATCGGATAGATCGCGTCCGGGTTGTGGACCTGCATCGCCGGGGCGAGCGCCGCGACCTCGTCAGGCCCGATCAGCCGCGAGTCGATGCCGGCCAGACGGTTGACCTCGGCCCGGTTGGCCATCACGAACATCGCCCGGTCGGAGTGCGCGAGCGTGAGATGGCCGCACTGGGAGAACATGAGGTTGTAGTTGAGGTCCTGCGAGAGCCCCTCGTAGAGCTTGACGCTCGCGTCGTAGAAGCGGGCGCCCTCGGGCGTCTTGTAGTTGGCGCGCAGGATCGTCGTGTTGCGCCCGGCGGCACCGGACCCGATGTAGCGCTTCTCGAGGATCGCCACGTTGCGGATGCCGTGTTCCTTCTGGAGGTAGTACGCGGTGGCGAGACCGTGTGAGCCGCCGCCGATGATGACGACGTCGTAGGCGCCCTTCAGCTCCTTCTGGGCCGACCACATCCGCCGCTTGCGGAAGATGTCAAGCACCGGCGCTCACCTCCTGCGGGGGCGCGGGCAGCCGGCCGAGCGCCTCGGCGCCGACCGGACCGCCGCCGAGATGGCGGGCGGCGTCGTCGATCACCGTCCACATGTAGTCGGCGACCGCCCAGCCGAACAGGAACAGGAAGCGATCCTCGTCCTCGCGGATGAGGATCCCGGGCTGGCGGGCGATCGAGCCCGGACGCAGCGCGGCCGGCGGCGTGGCCTGGGGGCGCAGGTCGAGCGCGCAGAAGCGGGCGAACACCTCACGGCTCTGCGGTCCGACGAGGGTCAGCGCGGCGAACAGCGTGCTCACGTCGAGCACGGTGGCGGGCTGCGGTCGCCGCCGCGGCGGCCTCGAGCAGCCGCTCCCGCAGCGCGGGCGAGCGCCGCAGTGTCGCAGACGACGAGCGCGCGCACCGGCGTCAGCCGGCACCACCACGCGTCCTGTGAGCGGACGGCGAAGGCGAAGCTGACCTCGCCCCCGCAGCCGGCCGCCATGAGGATCCCGGCGAGCTCCTCCGACGCCGCCTGGACCTCGAGCTTGCCGAGGTGCGAGACGTCGGACCAGCCGGCGGTCGTGCGGCAGAGCTCGAGCTCCTGATCGGGATCGGTGTAGGCGAGCGCGATGTTCCAGCCCTCGCGCACCGCGAACTGGGCGCCGCCGGCACGGGCCTGGCGCTCCATCGGGCTGCGCGCGACCGGGGTGAATCGCTCGTCCGGGGCTCACCGCGTCGGGGTTGAGGAACTCGAGGCTCACGAGCGGAGCACCTCCCCGTCGGGGTCGTAGAACGGCCGGGTCTGCACGTCGGCGCCGTACGTCTGCTCCTCGTCGGAGATGGTGATGTGCACGCCGTCGTGCGCGAGCGATGCCGGGACCCAGGCCATGCCGATCACGCGCCCGAGCACCGGCGAGTAACGCGAGCTCGTCACCTGGCCGGCCGGCGCCCCGAGCTCGTCGAGGACGACCGAGCCCTCGGTCGGCACGTGTCCGTTGGCCATCGTGAAGCCGACGAGCGATGTCGGCGACTGCTGCTCGGCGAAGTGCTCGAGCGCCCACTTGCCGATGAAGTCCTCGTCCTTGTCGAGCTTGACGATCCAGGGCATCGCGGCGCCGAACGGGGTCGACTCCGAGTCGGTGTCCTGGCCGATGAGGATGTGCATCTTCTGGAGGCGCAGGATCCGCTGGGGCTCGAGGCCGAAGGGCCGGATCCCGTACTCCTCGCCCGCGGCGAGCAGCTCGTCCCAGACGTGCTCGCCGTACGCGGCGGGGAAGTGGATCTCGTAGCCGACCTCGCCGACGAAGCCGATCCGCAGGATCAGGCACTGCACGCCCGCGATCGCCGCGTGCTTGGCGTCGAGGTACTTGAAGCCCTCCGCGGAGCAGTCGAGATCGGTGACCTTGGCCATGATCTCCCGTGCCCGCGGGCCGGCGAGGTTGACCGCCGAGAGCCCCTGGGTGAGATCGGTGATGTGCACCGAGAGCTTCCAGTCGGCGAGCCACCAGCTGAACCATTCCTCCATCGCCCCGGCACCGCTCGAGGTCGTGGTGACGTAGAAGCTGTCCTCGTCGATCCGGCAGATCGTGCCGTCGTCGACGATCCGCCCGGCGTCCGAGCTGATCACGCCGTAGCGAATCCGGCCCGGCGCGAGGTTGGAGAAGCGGTTCGGGTACAGGCGGTCGAGGAAGCGCCCGGCGTCGGGGCCGCGCACGAGCATCTTGCCGAGGGTGGAGACGTCGATCAGGCCGGCGGCGCGGTTGACGGCGAGCGCCTCGGCCTCCGGATCGCCGTAGTCGTAGGCGCGCCGCCAGTCGCCCGCCCACTTGACGGTCGCCCCGAGCTCGCGGTGGCGACCGTGGATCGAGGAGCGCTTGGCGGGCTCGAACGGACGGCCGCCGAGCACGCCCATCGGCACCGACACCCACGGCGGGCGGGCGGTCGTCGTGCCGACATCGCCGAGGCTCTGTCCCGTCTCCTGGGCCATCATCCGCACCGAGGGCACCTGGCACATACGGCCCTGGCACGGACCCATCGTGACCGTCGTGTAGCGCTTGGCGAGTTCGATCGAGTCGTAGCCCTCGGCGATCGCGAGGCTCACGTCCTTGCTGGTGACGTCCTCGCAGAAGCAGGCGAAGCACTTGCCGCGATCGCTGCCCGACGCCCTCGGCGGGACGGCGACCGCGCCGCGGCTGGCGGCGTCGAGCCCGGCGCGCTCTGCCTCCTGCGCCTGACGGGAGTCGGCGTCGCCGAGTCCGATGGCGTGGGCGGCGCCATAGCCGGCCAGCGCCCCGGAGCGCTCGGCCGTCGCGGCGTCGTCCTCGCCGGCCAACCCGCCGGCGATGTGGACACCCGCGGGGGTCTCGCGGATCGCGAAGTGGCCGAGCGTGTCCTCGTAGGCGGTCTTCGCGCCGGCCTGGAGGGCGAGCGAGCTCGCTGGGATCGCGCCGCCAGAGACGACGACGAGATCGCACTCGAAGCTGCGCTCGCCGCCGGCCAGGCCGGAGCCGGAGCCGGAGCCGGAGTCGACCGGGCCGAGGACCGCGGAGCTCACCTGCTTGCGGCCGCTCGCCTGGAGCAGGGTCGTCGACTGCAGGACCTCGATCCCGAGCTCACGAAGCGGGGCGGCCGCGGCGCTCGTCTCCGGACGCAGGTCCCCGACGGCGAGGACCTCGACGCCGACGCGATGCAGCGCGAGCGCGGCGTGCAGCCCGCGGTCGGAGGTCGTGGCGATCACCGCCCGCCGCCCGGGGGCGACCGCGTACAGCGCGGCCAGCCGGCGGGCGCCGCCGGAGAGCATCACGCCCGGGCAGGTCGTTACCGGCGAACACGAGCGGCTGCTCGATCGTCCCGGTGGCGATGATGTGATGGCGCGCGCGGACCTGATGCAGCGTGTCGGCCTGCCAGACGGGAACCATGCCGTCGAAGTAGGCGAGGGCCGCGGCGCGGGTGAGGAGCTCGACCCCGGCCTCGCGGGCCTGCTCGACGAGCGGCGCGATTAGGCCGGCGTTGCCCTCGGCGAGCGCCTGCCCGCCGAGCTCCGCGCCCTCGTCGACGAGCACGACGTCGGCCCCGAGCCCGGCTGCGACGGTCGCCGCCTTGAGCCCGGCGATGCCCCCGCCGACGACGAGGACGTCGGCGTGACGGCGGCGATACTCGGTGCGCCACTCGCGGTCGGCCTGGCGCTCGCGCAGCTTGCCGAGGCCGGCGGCGTTGCGCAGCACCTTCTCGTAGAGCGGCCAGAACTTCCGCGGCCGGATGAACGTCTTGTAGTAGAAGCCGGGGGGCACGAACGGCCCGCCGACGATGTCGGTGGCCCGCATCGCGTCGAATTCGAGGCCGGGACGGGCGTTGAGGTGCTCGACCTGCATTCCCTCGCGCACCGGTTCGGTGCAGGCACGCGCGCCGGGGTTGCCGTCGACGGCGACGATGCAGTTCGGGCACTGGCCGGCGCAGCACATCAGCCCGCGGCGGCGGTGGTACTTGAAGCTGCGCGAGAACGTCCGCTGGCCGGCCGCGTACAGAGCCGAGCCGACGGTGTCTCCCTCGAAGGCCTCGACGGTCTTTCCGTCGAAGGTGAAGCGGATCAGCTCGTGGCGTGCGATCCGCTCGCCGGGCTGCTCGGGCAGGCGCGTCATGCCACCCCTCCAGACGATGTGCCGGTGGGCTCGGCGGCGTCGCCAGGAGCGGCGGCCGGGGTGCTCGGGCCTCCGACCTCGCTCGGCCGGGCGGTGAACAGGACCTCGTTGGTCGAGGTGTTCCGCTCGGCGATGAACCACGCGCGGCAGCCGGAGCGGTGATACCACCACTCGCGCTGGACGCCGGCGGTGTTGCGGCGGAAGTAGTTGTACGTGTTCAGCTCCCGCAGCTCAGGACGCGACTTGGGTCGCTCGGAGACCTCGCCACCGAAACCGAAATCGGTTACCTCTCTCACCCCACAATTGGGGCACGTCAGCAGAAACGACATGCGCGGGTCACCGTACGCCTGTCGTCTGATCGTGTCCAATACCGAATCAGGCATGATTGATCTGGCAAACCAATCACGGAGGTGAGGATGGAACTTCGTCAGTTGCGCTATTTCGTCGCCGTGGCCGAGGAGCTGCACTTCCGCCGCGCCGCGGCCCGGCTGCACATCTCCCAGCCACCGCTCAGCCAGCAGATCCACGCGCTCGAGGTGGAGATGGGTACGCAGCTGCTCGCGCGGACCCGGCGGCGGGTCGAGCTGACGCCGGCCGGCGAGGCGTTCCTGCGCGACGCCCGGGCGCTGCTCGGCGAGCTCGACGGCGCGGTGGCCACCGCGCAGCGGATCGGCGCCGGCCAGACCGGCCGGCTGCGAATCAACTTTGTCGGCTCGGCGCTGTTGTCGATCGTGCCCGGCGCCGTCCAGCGCTTCCGGGCCGCCCGTCCGAGCGTCGAGGTCGAGATCCGCGAGCGGCCGACGGTCGAGCAGCTCCGGGCCGTCGCGTCCGGCGTCGTCGACGTCGGCCTCGTGCGACCGCCGATCGACGAGCTCGACGAGCTCACCGCCGAGCTTGTGCTACGCGAGCGGATGGTGGCGGCGCTGCCCTCCGGTCATCCCCTTGCCGCGCTCAAGCGCGTCCCGCTGCGCCGCGTCGCCGCCGAACCGCTCGTGTTGTTCCCGCGCAGCCAGGCCCCGGGCTTCCACGACCTGCTGATCGGCAGCCTCAGCGCCACCGGGACGACGCCCGTCGTCGTCCAGTACGCGCCGGAGATGACGACGATCATCGGGCTCGTGGCAGCCGGCATCGGGCTCACGCTCGTGCCGGCGTCAGTGGCCCGGCTCGCGCTCGACGGAGTGACCTACCGGCCGGTGCCGGGCGCGCCGATGTCCGAGCTGCTCGCCATCGCCCGGACCGGGAACGACGCCCCGCTCGTGCGGGCGTTCATCGAGCACGCAAAGGGCTGACGGGCGTTGCCTGCGGCGAGGGTCAGCCCGTCGTGCGCAGCCCGGTCGCGATCCCGGCGACGCTGGCGAGCAGGGGCTCCATGGCACCCGGCTGGCCCGCGCGGTGACGACGCAGCAGTTCGACCTGCATCGCAGCGAGCACCTCGAGCCATTCTCGGCGCTCGGGGTCCTGCGGCGATGACGCCGACGGGTCGATCGTCCGCAGCGGCGCCGGACGGCCGGTGATGGCGAGCAACTGGGAGGTGCAGTGCGTGTGCTCGACGCTGAGCTTGCGCCACAGCCGCCGCAGTCCCGCCGTCCCCTCCCCGAGCGCGAGGTAGCGCTCGGCGATCTCGAGGTCGCAGACCGCGAGGGCACCGTGGAGCGTGTCGATCAGCCCGGTGAACAGCGGCCAGGACCGATACATCTCGCGCTGGCGCTCGACCGAGCCGCCGGCCAGGCCGGTCCCGGCCCCGTACCAGCCCGGCAGCCCGAGGCGCGACTGCATCCAGGCGAACACCCACGGGATCGCCCGCAGATCCTGGATGCCACGGCCGCCGCGGCGAACGGGACGCGATCCGAGGTTGAGCTGGTCGAGCACCTCGATCGGCGTGCACGTCTCGAGGAGCACGGCTAGATCCGGATCGTCGAAGACGAGCTGCTGATAGCTCTCGCGCGCGGCGCTGCACACGCGGACGAGCTCCTGGCGCCACTCCGGCTCCGGCGGGGTCCCGGGCGCGACGGTGGCCTCGAGCACGGCGGCGACGGTGGCCTCGAGCGCGCGCGCCGCGAGCCGGCTCTCGGAGAACTTGGCGCTCACCACCTCGCCCTGCTCGGTCAGCTTGATCCGGCCCCCGACGGTCCCCGGCGGCTGGGCGAGGATCGCTTCGGGAACCGGCCCGCCGCCGCGCGGCGCTGAGCCGCCACGACCGTGGAACAGGCGCAGCTCGACCCCGCGCTCGCAGGCCTGCCGGGCGAGGCGCTCCTGGGCGCCGTAGATCGCCCACTGCGCCGCGAGGTAGCCCATCTCCTTGCCGGCATCCGAGTAGCCGAGCATCACCTCTTGGCGCTCCTCGCGCGCCTGAAGGTGCTCGCGGTACGCGGCATTGGCGTAGAGCGCCCCCATCGTCTCGGCGGCGTGTTCGAGCGCGGCACGGCGCTCGAACAGGGGGACGAGCTCGATCGTCGAGCTGCGGGCGCGTCCCGGGGATCGGCCGCAGGCGCCCCGGAACAGGCCGCTGCGCCGCGCGAGCCACAGCGCGCAGAGCACGTCGGACGGCTGCTCGCAGCCCGAGACGATGAACGTGTCGACGGTGCGCGGCCCGAGCGTGGCGATCGCCGTGGCCATCGCGTCGAATGCGGCGGCGGCGCGCGGAGCCGGACCGGGCACCCGTTCGGGCAGCTCATCGTCTAGGCAGGCGCGGGTGAGCCCGGCGATGCGAGCGGTCTCACTCGACGCGGCGGCGTAGCCGGGCAGCAGCGCCCGGCAGGCATCGTGCAGCTCCGCGGCACCCTCGCGCACCTCGAGCGTCGCGAGGTGAAACCCGAAGATCCGCACCTGAGCGATGAGCCGCTCGAGCCGGCCCTGCCTGACGGCGCGGGAGCCGAGACTCTCCCGGATCGCCTCGAGGTCGGCAAGCAGCGCAGCGGCGTCGGCGTAGCCGGACTGCGCGCTCGTCGTTCCCGAGGCCTCAGCCTGGGTGTTGCGCAGCCGCGCGAGCACGAAGGCGAGCTTGCGACGCAGTGGCTCGCGGGCCTCGTGCGGATAGCGCGCGGCGAGCATCCCGGCGGTCGCCGGCAGCTCCTGCTCGTCGCGCCGGAGCGACTCGAGCAGGGCATCGGAGACCGGCAGGCGCGTCTCGGACTGGGAGAACTCCCGACGCAGCGGCACGACGCGGTCGATGAGCAGCGACAGCGCGAGGGCGCGGTGAGCGACGAGCGTCTCGGCGATCGTCGCGGCCGACACGTGTGGATTGCCGTCCATGTCGCCCCCGGCCCAGCTGCCGAAGCGCAACGGTGGGGCATCCTCAGGTGAGTCCCTGAACTGGTGGTCGAACTCGCTCGCAAGCGCGGCCGCGGCGTCGAAGAGCACCGACTCGAAGAAGAACAGCAGGCGCCGGACCTCGTCGGCGACCCGCGGGCGCATCGAGCGGACCTCGTTGGTCGCGTACCAGATCGATAGTGCCTCACTGATCTCGTGCTCGAGCCGGCGGCGCTCGGCGGCGCTCAGCCCGCCGAGCGACAGCTGCTCGAGGGCGGTGACCACCGTGCGGTGCTTGCTGAGCACCGAGCGGCGGGCGATGTCGGTGGGGTGCGCCGTGAGGACGAGGCGGATGTCGAGCGGGTCGGCGAGCGCGCCGTCGGCGAGCCGCGCGCGGACGTGCGCGAGGGAGCCCGGCACGGGCGCGTCGGCGTCCGTCGCCGGGCGGGCGAGGCGCTCAAGCTCGTCGTCGAGGTTGGCGAGCGCGAGGTGCATGCTGCACGCCCGGACGATCGCCTGTGCGCCGCGGCTCGGGACACGGGCGACGAGGGCGCCCAGCTCGACGGCGTCCGGCGCCCGCGGGCCATGCGCGGAGCCGGCCGCGGCGGCGCGCAGCGCGGCGAGCGTCCGCTCGAAGTCTTCGCCCTCCTGCTCGCGCAGCACCTCGCCGAGCAGCCGCTCGAGCACCGGCAGGTGCGCCGACGGCGGCCGCCTGTGCTCCTCCGGAAGCGACGGTGACGCCGCAAGCGCCATTGGCGCTCTACCCCACGAGGGCGGCGGTCGGCGTCGTCGGCTGGCCGGAGCCCTGGCGCGCTTCGATCTGCTCGAGCTTGGCGAGCAGCGTCTCGGCCATCCGGATCGATGCCGCGTCGATCAGCCGGCCGTCGAGCGAGACCGCGCCGCGTCCCTGGGCGGCCGCCTCCTTCATGGCCTCGATGATCCGGTGGGTCTTCTGCACGAGATGCTCGTCCGGGGTGAAGACGTCGTTGGCGAGCGAGATCTGCGAGGGGTGGATCGCCCACTTGCCCTCGTAGCCGAGCACCGCGGCGCGGCGGGCCGAGGCGATGTAACCCTCGGGATCGGTGAAGTCCCCGAACGGGCCGTCGATCGGCCGCAGGCCGTAGGCGCGGCAGACGACGGCGATACGGGACAGGGCGTAGTGCCACTGGTCTCCCCAGTGACGGTCGCGGTCGACGCCCTCCTGCGGGTCGGTGAGCATCGCGTAGTCGGGGTTGGACCCTCCGATCGAGGTCGTGTGGCTCTGGAGCGAGGCCGCGTAGTCGGCGACCCCGAAGACCATCGCCTCCATCCGCTCGGGACAGGCGCGGGCGATCTCCTCGCAGTTGACCATGCCCATCGCGGTCTCGATCAGCACCGAGATTCCGATTCGCCGCTCGATGCGCAGTGCGTCCTCGATCTGGGTGAGCAGGGTGGCGACGAGGTGCACGTCGCCGGCGCAGCTCGCCTTGGGGATGAGGATCGTGTCGATGTGCCGGCCGGCCTCCTCGACGACGTCGACGACGTCGCGGTAGCAGTAGTGGGTGTCGAGGCCGTTGATCCGCAGCGACACCGAGCACCGCGACCAGTCCTGCTCACGCAGCGCCTCGATGATGTTGACCCGGGCCTGGGCCTTGTCGTCGGGCGCCACCGCGTCCTCGAGGTCGAGCATCACGATGTCGGCGCCGAGGTGGGGTGCCTTCTCCAGCATGCGGATGTTGCTGCCGGGGACGGCCAACTCGCTGCGGTGGAGGCGGGAGTTCGTCGTGGTCATGGGCGGCAGTAGAGCGATGTGACGGCGGTTAGGCAAGCGTTCTTAGATGAATTCGTGCGGTACCCAAGAGTGCGGTCAATACATAGTGCGGGGTCTATGTGACGACGGGGAATTCGTCGCTGTTCAGGGCGCTGTCGCTGGGCTACCGTCGCCGCATGTCACCCGTCATTCCCGAGCTCAACCCGCCGCAGCGCCTGCTCTGCGGCCCAGGACCGAGCAACGTCTCCCCCGCTGCCCTCGCGGCGATGCAGAAGCCGATGCTGGGCCACCTCGACCCGGATCTCCACGACATCCTCGCCCAGGTCGTCGTGTTGCTACGGGCCGCCTACCGCGCCTCGGACGGTCTTGTGTTCCCGTTGTCGGCGACCGGCACCTCGGGGATGGAGGCCGGCATCGCCAACCTGCTCGAGCCCGGTGACACGGCGATCATCGGCACCTCGGGGTTCTTCGGCGCCCGGATCGCCGAGATCGCGCGGCGCTACGGCGTCGAGGTCGTGCTCGTCGAGGCGGAGCTCGGCGAGCACGTCGAAAACGCCCGCCTGCTCGACGCGCTCGACCGCCATCCCGCGGGCGCGCCTGCTCGCCGTCGTCCACGCCGAGACCTCGACCGGGGTCGAGCATCCGCTGCGCGAGCTCGGCGCGGCGGTGGCCGATCGCGACGTGCTGCTCATGGCCGACTGCGTGACCTCGCTCGGCGGCGTCGAGCTCGACTTCGACGGCTGGGGCATCGACTACGCCTACTCGTGCACGCAGAAGTGCCTCGGGGCGCCTCCCGGCATGTCCCCGGTCGCCGTCTCGGAGCGGGCGATGGAGCGTGTCCGCGCGCGGACCGCCCCCGTGCCCTTCTCGTTCGACCTGCTGATGCTCGAGCGCTACTGGGTGCGGCGACCGGCGGTCTACCACCACACCGCGCCCATTCTCCACATCTACGCGCTCCACGAGGCGCTGCGGCAGATCGAGCTCGAAGGCCTGCGAGCCCGCTGGGATCGCCACACCGGCGCGGGCACGCTGCTCCAGGACGCCCTGCGCCTACGCGGCCTCGAGCTGCTCGCCGACCCCGCCCATCAGCTCGCGCCGCTCACCGCGGTGCGGGTGCCGGAGGGAATCGACGGCAAGCTCGTGCAGACCCGCATGCTGCGCGAGCACGCGATCGAGATCGGCGGTGGCCTCGGCCCGTCGGCGCCGCCGATCTGGCGGATCGGGCTGATGGGGCACAACGCGACCGATGTCGTTGCCGGGCGGGTGCTCACCGCGCTCGACACGGTGCTGGAGGACGCGGCGGTGCTCTCGCCGGCGTAGGCCGGTCAGGCCGTCGCCGGCGTAGGCCGGTCAGGCCGTCGCGGGCGGGGTCAGGCCGTCGCGGGCGGGGTCAGGCCGTCGCGGGAGCCCCGACCCGCGCGAGGGCGTGCTGGGCCGCGCGTGAGCCGACGAAAGCGACGAACGCGCTCACCTCGGGCCGCACCGGCCCGACGCCCGAGTGCACGACGTACCACGCCCGCTCGGGCAGGCCACCGCGCACGCGGATGACCGCGAGCTTCCCGAGCTCGAGCTCGAGCTCGACCGTGCACCGTGACACGAGCGCAACGCCGAGGCCGAGCTGCGCTGCCTGCTTGATCGCGCCGTTGGAGCCGAGGGTGACGACGTCCGGCGCCAGCGCGTGCTCGCCGAGATAGTCGAGCACGAGCGTCCTGGTCCCCGATCCAGGCTCCCGGACGAGCCAGTGGCGCCCGGCCAGCTCCTGGATCGCCACCGCCCGGGACCCGGCCAGCGGGTCGCCGGGCTCGGTGACGAGCACGAACTCGTTGGCGGCGAACGGCCGCCCCTCGAGCGCGAGCTCGGCCGGCATCCGCCCGGTGATGGCGACGTCGACCTCATGCTGGGCGAGGCGCTGGAAGACGTCCTCGCGGTTGCCGACGTGGAGAGTGAGCTCGAGGGCCGGGTGGGCCTCCCGGAACAACCGCAGCAGCGGCGCGAGCAGGTACTCGCCGGCCGTCGTCACCGCGGCGACCCGCAGGGTCGGCGCCGAGGTCCCGGCCTCGACCGCCGCCCGGGTGCCCTGCTCGAGCAACCCGAGGACGCTGGCCGCATACGGCAGATAGGCCTCGCCGGCCGCGGTCGGCTGCAGGCTGCGGCCGTTGCGGTGCATGAGCGTCACGCCGAGCTCCTTCTGGAGCGCGTTGATCGCCGCCGAGACCGTGGGCTGGGTGACGACGAGCTCCTCGGCGGCCGCGGTCACCGAGCCGCGGCGGGCGACGGTGAGGAACGCGACGAGCTGCGTGACGGTGACGGCCATCAGGCGTGCAGCGCGGAGTCGGCCCCGGTGAGCAGGCCGTCCTCGAGCCGTGAGGGCTCACGTCCGGAGGTCACGGTGGCCCGCGCCCAGACGAGGTGGTAGAGGATCAGCAGCTGGACGAGCGCGAGCGAGTCCGAGCGGCGCAGGTCGGTGCCGACGGTGAACTCGCCGAGGCGGCGAACGCGGAGGTGGTTGGCGAAGCTCATCCGAGCCCACACCGCCTCCTCGAGCTCAGCGACGCGCGCCGGGTCGATGTCGCCCGGGATGCGGAGCCGCAGGTCTCGCTCCTGCCGGGTCAACGACGGGCCGGCGCCGGGCTCGCCGAGCAGGGGCGTGAGATCGGGATGCGGCAGCGTGTCGCACAGCAGGATCTCGGCGTCGAGATGCGCGGGATCCTGGGTGCGGGAGGGGAAGAACGTGACGACGATGTCGGCGTAGGCGCGCTGCGGGCGGATGAAGCGGGTGGCGTCGCGCTCGCGGTGGTCGAGCTCGGCGAGCACCTCGTCGGTCGTGTAGCCGCGCCGGGTGCAGTCGCGCTTGAGCTTCCAGGCCCGGCGCAGGTCCTCCGGAGGGGCGAGGAACACCCGCACGTCGTGCGCGGTCCGCAGCGTCTCGGTGTGGAAGTTGAGCAGGCCCTCGACGACGAGGAAACGGGCACCGTGCGTGTACACGGGCCGCCCGAGCGTCCCGGTGCGGTGGTCGTATGCCGGTTTGAGCACCGACTCCCCGCGCCGCAGATGCACGAGATGCTGGGTCAGGATGTCGAGGTGGTTGGCCGCCGGGTTGAGCGGCGTCACGCCGAGCTGGCGGCGCTCGAGCCGCTCGTAGCGGTGATAGTCGTCGGCGTTGATCCGGGCGACGTGCTCGTCACCCATCACGCGGATGAGCCCGCGGGTCAGGGTCGTCTTGCCGGCTCCGGAGTCGCCGACCACCCCCAGCACGATGGGTCGCGCCATTGCCGAAGCGTACCGGCGGTTTTCAGGCCACGCGAGTGGCCGCGTCGCCGGCCGCGGTGGCCTGGGCGGCGAGCAGGGTGTTGCGCATGAGCATCGCGATCGTCATCGGCCCGACGCCTCCGGGCACCGGGGTGATGAGCCCGGCGACCTCGACCGCCGAGTCGAAGTCGACGTCGCCGACGAGCCCGTCGTCGGTGCGGTTGATGCCGACGTCGATGACCGTCGCCCCGGGCCTGACCCAGTCGCCGGGGATCATCTTCGGCCGGCCGACGGCCGCGACGAGAACGTCCGCGCGCCGGCACACCTCACCGAGGTCGCGCGTCCGCGAATGGCACATCGTGACGGTCGCGTTCTCCGCGAGCAGCAGGGCGGCGACCGGCTTGCCGACGAGGTCCGAGCGGCCGACGACGACGGCCTCGGCGCCCTCGAGCTGCACGTCGTGACGCCTGAGCAGCTCCATCACCCCGGACGGAGTGCACGGACGCAGGCCGGGCAGGCCCTTGGCCAGGAGACCCGCCGATACCGGCGTCAGCCCGTCGACGTCCTTGCCGGCCGGGATCAGAGTCGTCAGCCGGGGCCCGTCGATGTGGGCTGGCGTCGGCAGCTGGAGGAGGATGCCGGAGACGCGGGGATCGTCGCCCAGCTGCTCGAGCAGAGCCTCGACCTCGGCCTGGGAGCTGTCGGCCGGGATGTGGTGGGCGAAGCCCTCGATGCCGACCTCGGCCGACGCCTTCTGCTTGCCGGCGACGTACACGGCGGACGCGGGGTCATCGCCGACGAGGATCGTGGCGAGCCCGGGGCGGCGACCGCCGCCCGCGCACCACTCCTCGATCTCGGCCTTGACCTCGGTGCGGACCGCTTGCGCGACCGCCTTGCCATCGATCAGAGTTGCCGTCATCGTGGGTCCGGAGGATAGATGCGGCCGCGCACGGCGGCTAATGTACCAATTCATTCAATGTTGACGTTGCCGCGGGATCGGTCTGGGACGGGGAGGAGCGACGCGACGACCACCGGGGTCGCGGCCGGTCCCGCGCGGCTCGGACGCACCCCGCTCGCGGTTGACCTCGACCTCCGGGGCGTCGTGCGCGCCCTGCAGGGAGAGCCGGGACTGTTCGCGCTGTCCGGGCACTGGGCCGGCGGCGGGGCGATCGTCGGCTGCGCCCCGCTGGCCGTCGCCGAGGGTGACCCGTTCGACACGCTCGAGGACCTCCCCACGGTCGATGCCGGCGTTGCGCCCGCGGGCACGGTCGGCGGCGGCTGGTTCGGCTGGCTCGGGTACCGCCTCGGGGCGCGGATCGAGCGGCTCCCGGCCGGCCCACCCCGGCCGGTCGCGCTGCCCGACTTCCATCTCGCCTACTACGACCATGTGCTGCGCCGCGACGCCGACGGTCGGTGGTGGTTCGAGGCGCTCGTCACAGCGCAGCGTGAGGCGGCACTCGCGGCGCGGCACGGGGCCCTCCTCGCCCGGCTGACCGAGGCCGGGGCGCCGGCCGGGGCGCCCGCCGGCCCGGACGCGGCCGCCGAGCCGGCGCAGCCCGGACCGCTGCGCCTCAGCGCCGAGCACCGCGCGCACCACCTCGCCGCTGTGCGCGATTGCCGGCGGCGGATCGCCGCCGGCGAGATCTACCAGGCGAACCTGTGCCTGCGGCTCGAGGGCCGCTGGGCGGGCACGGCAAGCGAGTTGTTCACGCGTGCGCTCGAGACGCTCGATCCTCCACATGCGGCCCTGTTCCAGATGCCGTGGGGCGGCCTGGTGAGCCTGTCCCCGGAGCTGTTCCTGCGCCGCAGCGGGCGCGATGTGCGCACGGCGCCGATCAAGGGCACGATCGCCCGCGCCGCCGACGACGGCGCCGCCGAGCGGGCCCGGGCGGTGCTCGAGGCGTCGGGCAAGGACGCGGCCGAGCACGTGATGATCGTCGACCTTATGCGCAACGACCTCGGCCGCGTGTGCGAGTACGGAAGCGTCCTCGCCGCGCGGCCGCCGGTGGTCGAGCCGCACCCCGGGCTCTGGCATCTCGTCTCGCCGGTGACGGGGACGCTGCGCGCCGGGGCCGGGGACGGCGACCTGCTGCGGGCGACATTCCCCCCGGGCTCGGTCACCGGCGCACCCAAGGTCCAGGCCATGCACGTGATCGCCGCGCTCGAGCCTACCGGGCGCGAGGCGTACACGGGCGCGATCGGCTTCGCCAGCCCGCTGGCCGGGCTCGAGCTCAACGTCGCCATCCGCACGCTCGAGCTCCGAGACGGGCGAGTGTGGATGGGTGCCGGCGGCGGGATCGTCGCCGACTCCGATCCCGAGCGCGAGCTCGACGAGGCGCTCGTCAAGGCCCGCCCGATCGCCGCGGCGATCGGCACCGAGGTGATCGTCGAGCAAGAGCCGGCGCCGGCGGCCGGCCCGCGGCCGCACGCCGTCCCGCGCCCCCGGCCGGCGTCGCCGGACCGCCACGCGGGAGTGTTCGAGACGCTGCTCGTCCGCGACGGCCGAATCCAGGCGCTCGACCGCCACCTCGCGCGGCTCGCCAGATCGGTGGCCACGCTCTACGACGAGCTCGTCGACTCCGAGCAGGTGGCGGGGGTCGCGGAGCGCGCCGCGAGCCGGCTCACCGGCACCCACCGGCTGCGGATCGATGCCGTCCCGGACCACCTCGGCATCGAGCTGCAAGCGAGGACGGCTCCCGTCGACCCGGCGGCTCTCGCCACGCCGATCGTCCTGCACCCGGTGCACGTGCCCGGCGGCCTCGGCGCCCACAAGTGGCGTGATCGTCGGGCGCTCGAGCGCGCCGGCGAGACTGCGGGAGTGCCGCTCATTCTCGACGAGGGTGAGGAGGTGCTCGAGTCGGCGTGGGCGAGCGTGTTCATCGTCGAGGGCAGGCGGCTGCTCACGCCGCCGGCCGACGGCCGGATCCTGCCCGGTGTGACCCGGGCGCTGCTGCTCGAGCTCGGGCCTCGGAACGGCTGGACGGTCGAGGAGCTGCCGCTCCCCCTCGCCCGGGTGCGCGCCGCCGACGCCGTGTTCCTCACCTCGTCGGTGCGCCACGCGGTCGGCGCCGGCTGGGGCGCGGACGCGGGCGCAGATGCCCCGGCTGCCGCCGTCGTCCCGCATCTGCGCGGGGTCCTCGCGGCGGCCGACTGGCCTGTGTGGCCCTAATTGGCGGGGTGCCAACTTTGCTAGCCTCGGCCCGTCATGGCGACCTCCCCTGCCCCGCGCTGGCAACGGCTCGACCACGACGAGCGGCGTAGCCAGATCCTCGCCTGCGCGCGGCGGCTGTTCTCCGAGCGCAACTACGCGACCGTCTCGACCTCGGAGATCGCCCGTGAGGCCGGCGTCGCCCGCGGCCTGCTCCATCACTACTTCGGTACCAAGCGCGAGCTCTACCTCGAGGTCGTGCGCTCGCTGCTGCGCATGCCGTCCGGGCCGGTGCCGCTCCAGAGCGCCGATCGCAGCCTCGAGTCGGTGATCTCCGAGAGCGTCGAGCGCTGGATGGAGATGCTCGAGCGCAACCGCGGCACCTGGCTCGCCGCGCTCGGCGCCCAGGGCCTCGGCAGCGACCCCGAGGTCGAGGAGATCCTTGACCACGCCCGCGAGCAGACCGCCAACCGCCTCATCGCCGCCGTGCGCGTCGGCGACGACTCCGAGCCGCCGCCCGAGCTGCGGGCTGTCATCCGCACCTACTCGGGCCTCGCCGAGGCGACGAGCGTCGAGTGGCTCCAGCGGCGCCGGCTCAGTCGCGAGCAGGCTCACGCCCTGCTCGTGCAGGGCTTCCTCAGCATCGTGCGCGACGTCGTGCCCGCGGTCGAGGCAGCCGGGGCGTAGCCGACCACCGCGCTCCGTCGGTCCCGGCCACGACGTGCGCGGCCGCGTGCCTCCTCAGAGGCCGTACGTCTTGGCGATGATGTCGCGCTGGATCTCGCTCGTCCCGCCGTAGATAGTGGTGACGACCGCGGTGCGGACCTGGCGCTCCATGTCGTACTCGACCGCGTAGCCGTAGCCGCCCATCATCTGCATCCCCTCGAGCGTCGCGCGCTTGGCGAGCTCGGTCGCCTTGAGCTTGCTCATCGACGCCTCGCGCGGGAACAGGGTGCCGGGACTGGCGTCGACCTTGGCCGCGGTGTCGTAGACGAGCAACCGCGTCGCCTCGATCTCGGCACCGAGGTCGGCGATCCGGTGGCGCAGCGCCTGGAAGCTCCCGATCGGCTTGCCGAACTGCTTGCGCTCCTTGATGTAGGCGAGCACGTCGTCGAACGCGCGCTGGGCCATGCCGAGCGCCTGCGCGCCGATGATCAGCCGCTCGATGTTGAGCCCGGCCATCAGCTGCATCCAGGCCTGGTCCTGGCGGCCGACGAGCCGGTCGGCCGGGACCTCGCAGTCGGTGAAGAAGACGTCGTTGACCTCGCGGCCGCCCATCGTCTCGATGCCGCGCACGTCGAGTCCCGCCGCGCCGGCGGGGACCGAGATCATCGACAGGCCCTCGTGCTTGTTGCCGGTCCGGTTGGTGCGGCAGACGAGCAGGATGTGGTCGGCGGCGTGAGCGGCGGTGATCCACGTCTTCTGGCCGTTGATGACGTAGCTGCCGTTGACGCGCTCGGCCCGGCAGGAGAGATTGCCGACGTCCGAGCCGGCCTCGGGCTCGGACATGGCGATCGCCTCGACCCGGCCGCGGGCGACCCCGCCGAGGATCTCCTGCTTGAGCTCCTCGGAACCGAACCGCTCCACCGCCCCGGCGGTGATCATGCTGACGGTGAAGAAGCCCATCGGGATCTGACCGCGGGCGAACTCCTCGCACAGCAGGCACATGTCGACGGCGCCGCCGCCGGTGCCCCCGTACTCCTCGGGGATCGCCACGCCGAGCCAGCCGAGGTCGGCGATCCGCTCATACAGCTCCTGGTTGTGCGGCTCGTTGCCGTTCTCGGTCAGGGCGTCCCGCTGCTCGCGGGTTCCGCACTCGCGCCGGGCGAAGTCGCGGATCGCCTCGACGAACGCGCGCTGCTCGTCGCTCAGAGTCTGCATCTCGATCGCTCTCCTGGTCTCACGGTGGGGCGGCTGCGTCCCCGATCGTAGTGGCGGGGTGCCGACGACGGCTGTCGCGCCGGCCGGGGACGATCCTTAAGCTCGCGTCCGTGCTCGTTCGCCTCGCCGACCCTGACCGCGATGCCGCCGGCTGCGCCGCCGTGTACGCACGGTTCGTGCTCGATTCGGTGGCTTCGCTCGAGGAGGCCGCTCCCGGCCCCGACGAGATCGCGCTGCGGATCGCCCGGGTGATGGAGGGCTATCCCTGGCTCGTCGCCGTCGAGGACGAGGCCGTGCTCGGATTCGCCTACGCCAACCAGCACCGCGGGCGGGCGTCGTACCGGTGGGCGGCCGACGTCAGTGTCTATGTCGCCGGCGAGCACCAGAGGCGAGGCGTCGGCCGAGCCCTGTACGCCGAGCTGCTGCCGCTGCTCGTCGCCCAGAACCTCTGCATGGCCTGCGCCGGGATCACACTGCCCAACGAGGCGAGCGTCGCCCTGCACGAGGCGTTCGGCTTCCGGCTCGTGGGCGTCTACGAGCGCATCGGCTGGAAGTTCGGCGCCTGGCGTGACGTCGGCTGGTGGCAGCTCGACCTCGCCGGGGGTGCCGCGGCGGATCCGCCGCCGGAGCCGCTGCCCCCGGCGCACGCGCCGGGTGCTTAGTCCTCGTCGAGGAGAAGCGCGAGCGTCGGGCAGGCGTCGGCGGCCTTGCGGGCGAGACCGATCAGCTCGGGGGGCACCTCGGACTCGTCGATGATCGGGTAGCCCCAATCGTCGAGCCGGATGAGCTCGGGGAGAAGCTCGGCGCACAGGCCGTGGGCATCACACATGATCGGGTTGACGCGCAGGTGAGCGGTCATCGCGGTCCTCGCTTCCCCGCTCGGGCCGCGGCCGAGCGGATCCGGGTACGGCCGTCGCCGCTGCGGCCGGCGGCGGCACCGCCCGCGGCGGCCATCGGCAGCCCGGCAGGCGGAGCGGAGCAGCGTGACTGTCGGTGCCAGTCGATGTCGCTGCGAAAGACGGTGAGCGCGCTCTCGACGAACCGGACGGCGCCGTCGGGATGGTGGCAGGCGCCACGGCCGCGGATCTCGTCTGCCCAGCGCAGGACGCGCTCGCGCTCGCGCGGGTGGGCGACGCCGTCGGCGATCGCGCCGAAGGAGTCGGCGATCGCGCGGAGACCGTACTTGCACGGCCCGCACTGGCCCGCGGACTGGGAGGCGAGATAGTCGATCAGGCGCGCCGACTCGTGCAGGCCGCACGAGCTCTCGCCGAGCGCGATGAGCACGCCCGAACCGAGCGAGCAGCCCACCGAGCGCAGGTCCTCCCGCGCGAGGCGCAGCCGCATCGCCCGGGCGGTATCGACCCAGTTGCCGAAGTACCCGCCGACGAGCAGCGCCTGGAGCGGCTCGGTCGAGCCGCCCGCCGCCGCGAGCAGGTCGGTCATCGGCGTTCCGAAGGCGAGCTCGTAGACGCCGGGCGCTCGCACGGCACCGGAGATGGTGACGAGCGCCGAGCCCGGGTCGGCCGCGGTGCCGAGCTCGCGGTACCAGTGGTCGCCGTAGCGCGACACGAGCGCGATCTGCGCGAGCGTCTCCGGGTTCTGGATGAGCGTCGGGCGGCCGCGATAGCCCCGCTCGTAGGGACGCGGCGGAACGAGCGTCGGCACCGCGCGGTGGCCGTTCAGGAACGACACGACGGCGCTCTCCTCGCCGGTGACGTAGCCCTCCGGCCCGGCGGCGAGATGGTAGGTGATGTGGTCCTCGCCGCGGGCGGAGATCGCCGCCTCGAGGGCGTTCAGCATCGAGGCTGCGCCCTCACCAACCTTGATGATCACCTCGTCGGTGTCGATCGCGCCGGCGGCGAGCGCGGCGCCGTCGAGGACGAGATGCGGCAGGCGGGAGAGGAGCAGGCGGTCCTTGCCGCTCGCCGGCTCGGTCTCGCTGCCGTTGATGACGAGCGTCGGCTGGTGGCCGCGCTCGGCGACGGCCCGCAGCTTGCGCGCCGTCGGGAAGTCGGCTCCGCCGCGGCCGCGCAGCCCGCTGCGCTCGATCGCCTCGATCAGCTCATGCGGCGAGTGCTCCGGCAGGGGGCCGTGCACGCGCTCGTGGTCGGCCAGGGTCATGACCGCACCGCTCGGGTCGAGCCCGACGAGCAGTCGGGGCAGCCCGGGTGGCCCGGGACGCCATCCCGTCGAAGCCGAGGTCGCGGCCATGCTCACTATCCTCCCCCATTCGTCGCCGCCAGCGTTCCGCTCACGCTGCGGCTGTTGTTGTCGATGGTGAGATTGGCGTGCAGCTCGAGCTCGTTGCCCGCGGAGTCGGCGACGCGCGCGAGGAACTGCTGGCCCTGGAGCGAGACGATCTGGCCCTCCATCACCGACGGCAGGCCGGCGGCGAGCAGATCGACCTGGCTGCCGGTCATCGACAGCCCGCCCCCGTTGATCGGAGCGCCGGCCAGGCGAACGCGCAGCCGGCCGCGGGCGCCGCCGCTGAGGGTGAGCGCAAGGTCGACGATCGAGCCACCGCCGGCGTTCGACTGGGACACCGTGCCGGAGACGTGGGCGGAGAACGGCGCCTTGAGCGTCGGGGCGGCCGACGGCGCGGGCGGCCGCCCGCGCACGACGGCGGCGACGCGGGTCGTCGCCCCGAGCTGAGCGGCCGTCTTGGCGAACACGGAGGTCGGGGTGCCGGCCCGCCGCGCCCAGCCCTTGGCGAGCGGTCCGACGAGCGTGAAGACGACGATCGCCGCCGGGATCAGCACGGTCAGCGCAAGCGCGGGCACGCGCACGGCTTCGCGGTCCGGATGCGAGCGGATGATCCGGACGCCGACGGCGACGACGACCGCGGCCACGCAGGCCACGGTGAGCAACAGCATCCACCACTGCTTGGTGTCCGTGCCGGTGCCGAGGCCGTGGAACACGGCGACGGGCCAGCTCACGTACGCAAGCCAGTGGACCCACCGCCAGGCGGAGTAGCCCAGGCGGCGGCGGAGCAGGCTGGTGATGATGAGGGCGAGGATGAGGTCGAAGGCCAGCGCGCCGAGGCCGAGCCACAGCGGCCGGTAGGGCGAGAGGAAGGGGATCACCGCGTCGATGATGCGAATCGGGACGAACCCGTCGAGCACGCTCGCGGCGATGTGAACGACGAGCACGGCGACGACGAGCAGGGAGACGTCGCGGTGCAGCGTGTCGATCGCGAACCGCGGCCAGCGTGCGGCGGTGTACCGCAGCGGCCCGAGGACGCCGAGCACGACGCTCGTCGTGAGCAGCAGCAGGGAGACGACTCCGGTTCCCCGCGCGAGGTACCAATACGCGCTCGGCCCGGAGACTCCGAACACGACCGTCATGCCCGCGCTCCGATCGGCTCGGGCGCGACGGGCAGGTCGTCGCCGTCGGCCGGCCAGCCGGCGAGATGGCGGACGGTGCCCTCGGCGCTGACGAGACGGCACGGCAGGCCGAGCGCCTCGAGCCACGCCGGCGCGCGGTCGCCGCGGACGATCGCGGCGGTGCTGGCGATGTTCGCGTCGAGGCACGAGCCGGCGGTGACGCTGACCGTGCGCCACACGACGGTCGCGGGACGCCCCGTCGCGGGATCAAGGAGATGATGGGCCGCGCCCTGCGGGCCGGCCCAGCGCCGAACCGTCGTGCTCGAGGTGGCGAGGCCGCCGCTCTCGATGGCGATGCTCTGCCCGGGCGCCGCCACTCCGGCGCGGTGATCGTCGGTGACGCGGACCTGCCAGCCGCTCTCGGGCGCCGGCCCGGCGACGGCGATGTCGCCGCCGAGACTGACGAGGACACCACAGCCGGCGTCGGCGTGGGCGCGAGCGGCGGCACGATCGGCGGCGAGACCCTTGGCCGTGGCGCCGAGATCAAGGCTCACACCGGCGGGGAGGCTGACCGTCCCGGCCTCGGGATCGACGCGCATCGCCCGCCAGCCGCTCACCTCGGCGATCCGCAACGCCGGGCGCGCGTGAGCCGGGGCGGCTGCGCCGTCGCCCTCCGGCGGGGCGTCCTCGTCCGAGGGCGGGGTGAGCTCGTCGAAGTCGCGGTCGTAGCCGAGCGCGATCAGCGCCCGGCCGAGCGTCGGGTCGACGTCTCCATCGGTGAGCTGAGCGGCGCGCAGGGCGGCCTGCACTGCCTCGAGGAGCAGCTCGCCGACCGGCTGAGGTTGGCCGGCGCCGGCGTTGAGCACCGAGAGATCCGAGTCGGCACGGAATCGCGAGCAGGCGCGATCGAACTCCTCGACGGTGCGCTCCACGGCGGCCCGCGCGACCGCGAGGCGATCCGGATCCCGCACGACGACCACGGCTGTCGTTCCCAGCGCCGGGAAGGTGGCGCACGTCTCGAGGTGGCTCATTGGCCCGGGATCGATTCTACGATCCGCCCGAAACCACGGGCGGGCCGGCCTGCGATACGGCACCGGTGTTGCCCGAGGGCGCTGAGGAACCGGTGTTGCCCGCCGCACCGGTGTTGCCGGCGGGTGCTGAAGGAGCGGTGTTGCCGGCGGAACCGGTGTTGCCGGCCGCACCGGTGTTGCCCGCCGACCCGGTGTTGCCCGCCGAGCCGGTATTGCCGGCGGATTGGGGCGCCGCGGCCGGCGCCTGGAGGCCGAGGGCCGAGGGGCTGGCCAGCGGGGGCATCTTCGTCGAGGCGGTGACGGCGGGGTGCGAGCTTGTCGGCGCGGCCGGCCGGTGCGCGGCGCGCTTGAGCGTGCGGCCGGGCGCGATCGAGGCGACGATGCCGGCGAAGGCGGCGGTCAGCGCAGCCGCGGCGGCGATGACGAAACGGCGCGTGCGGACGACCCGCAGCAGCGCTGCGTCGCGCTGCAGCTGAGCCTCGCTTCGGCTGGGTATGGGCATGGATCGACGATCGGCGCGCATCCGTTCAGTAACTATTCGACAACGGAATCAGGCCTCAGTAAGAGCAAGATGAGAATTCGCCCATCACCGGGGGTTCTTGGCCGGCAGCGGCAGCACGACCGAGAACGCCGAACCCTCGACCTTGACGGTGCCGCCATGGCGGTTGGCGATCGCGGCGACGATCGACAGCCCGAGCCCCGATCCGGGCCGGCCCGAGGTCCCGGCGCCACGCCAGAAGCGCTCGAACAGCCGATCGGCCTCGGCGGGGTCGGGGCCTGAGCCCGCGTCGCGCACGGTGATCGTCGCGGCGGCCGCCCCGGCGCCGACGCTCACCTCGACGGGCCCGTGCGGCGGACCGTGGACGACCGCATTCTCGATCAGGTTGTGAACCATGCGGCGGAGTGCCGCGGGCTCCCCGTGGACGGTGGCCGGATCGAGCCTCGTGATCGACACCCGCTCGCCGCTCTCCCCCACCTCGTCGCGGACGAGAGCATCGAGCGCGACCGGCGCGAACTCCTCCTCGGAGGCCGCCTCACGCTCGAGCACGAGCAGATCGTCGACGAGCCGGGCGAGGCGCGCGGCGTCCCGCTGCAGGTCGTCGAGGACCTCGGGATCGGCACCGTGGCGGGAGGCGTATTCGACGTTGCCGAGCAGCGTCGTCACCGGGGTGCGCAGCTCGTGCGAGGCATCGGCGAGAAAGCGGCGCTCGGCCGCGCGTGAGCTCTCGAGCGACGCGAGCATCCGGTTGAGCACGCCGGTGAGCTGGGCGAGCTCCTCGGCGGGCGCAGCCCCGCCGCGCTCGCGGCCCGGGAGCCGTCGGGTCGGGTCGCCGGTGCGCTCGATCTCCTCGGCCGCCGCGGCGAGCCGACCGAGGGGACGCAGCCCGCGCCGGGTGACGATCGCCGCGGCCACCGTGACCAACAGAGCGACGACGACGCCACTCAGCGAGAGCACGAGCGCAAGATGGGCGCTCGTCTGGGCGATGTCGGTCGTGTCGGAGGCAACGAGCACGGCACCTCCGGCCGCCGGGCCGCCCGCCTGGGCGATCGGGGCGGCGAAGAGCCGGAACTCCCGCCCGGCGATCCGAACGTCCTCGTACCCGGTCCGCCCGTCGACCCGGGCGGCGCGGGCGACGGCGTCCTCGGGCAGAAGCCGCGCCCCGAGCGTCAGCGACCGCGCGAGGATCCGCCCCCGGGAGTCGAGCACCTCGACCGCGATCTGACGCCCGGAGACCGGCGTCTCGAGCGCCCCCGGGTCGGTGAGCAGCGCCGGTGCCGAGATGGCCAGCTCGGCGATGTCCTGTGCCCGCTGGCGCAGGGCGCCGTCGAGCGAGCTGTGCAGCTGGCGGCTGACGAGCAGCACGGTGAGGAGCGTCAGCACGATCACGCCGACCAACGTGGCCAGCGCCGAAGCGAGGACGAGCCGCGCTCGGAGCGTCGATGGCATGAGGCGTCCCACGGGCACGGAGTCAACTCTGCCTGACAGATCGGCGCACCTGACGGCCGACTACTGTCCCCCGCGGCGTAGAGAGGATTACAAGATTACCGTTAGGTTTACAGAAGTTAATGGGGGTTGCCCGGTCTTGATCACGGAAGCGGATGAGGCCGGAGGCCACGCGCGGATCCTCCTCATCGAGGACAACCCGCGCGTTGCGATGCTCGTGGCGGAGACGCTTAAGGCCTCCTGGCGCGGTCGACTGGTCATCACGCACGCCGAGCAGCTCGGCGATGCGCTCGACGAGCTGCTCGACCATGGCGCGGCCTGCGTGCTGCTCGGCGTCGGTGCCGAGGACCGCGACCTGCTCGAGCCGCTGGCCCGGATCCGATCCGCGGCCCCGGACGCGGCGATCGTCGTGCTGACCGGCGAGCGGGACGACGCCCGGGCCGTGCAGGCGATTCGCGCCGGCGCGCAGGACCTGCTCGTCAAGCGCGACCTCTCCCCCGCGCAGCTCGGCCGTGCGGTCCGGCTCGCCATCGAGCGCAAGCACACCGAGGTCCAGCTCGCTCACCTCGCCCTGCACGACCCGCTCACCGGCCTGCCCAATCGAGCGCTGTTCCTCGACCGCCTGAGCGTCGCCCTCGATCGCTCCCGGCGGACAAGTGGGCGCATCGCGGTGCTGTTCGTCGACGTCGACCGCTTCAAGCAGGTCAACGACACGCTCGGACACGCGGCGGGCGATCGCGTGCTCGAGGTGCTCGGCGAGCGCCTGCGCGGCATGCTGCGGCCGATGGACACCGTCGCGCGCTTCGGCGGCGACGAGTTCACCCTGCTGTTCGAGGAACTCGACAACGAGCGCGAGGTCGTGCTCATCGCCGAACGCGTCAGCCGCGCGGCGAAGCTGCCCATCCCGCTCGACGACGGCGACGCGACCGTGACGGTCAGCATCGGCATCGCCACCGTCAACGATCCGATGGTCCCCCCGGAGATGGTCATCCGCGAGGCCGACACGGCGATGTACCGGGCCAAAGAGCTCGGCCGCGCACGGTACGAGATGTTCGACGAGAGCTCGCGCCAGCGGACGATGGAGCGGCTCGAGCTCGAGGCCGCCCTCAGCCACGCACTCGAGCGCTCCGAGCTGCGGGTCTTCTATCAGCCCCGGATCGAGCTCGCGGATCGGCGGCTGGCCGGGTTCGAGGCCCTCATCCGCTGGGAGCACCCCGAGCTCGGCATGATCCCGCCGGCCGAGTTCCTCCCGCTCGCCGAGGAGACCGGGCTCGTCCTGCGGATGGGCGAGTTCGTGCTGGCCGATGCTCTGCGGCAGGTCGCCCGTTGGCGCGAGCTCGGCGCCGACCTCACCGTGTCGGTCAACCTCTCCGCCCGCCAGCTCGCCGATACCGGTCTCGCGGCGCTGCTCGCTGAGGCGCTCAGCGCTTCCGACGTCGACCCGGCCGCGCTCTATCTCGAGGTGAGCGACGGCGCGATGAGCGCCAACCCGGAGGTGGCGGGCCGCTCGCTGCGGGCGCTCAAGGTCACGGGCGTGAAGATCTCTCTCGACGATTACGGCACCGGGGCGACGCCGCTGGATCAGCTGCGCACGATGCCGGTCGACGAGCTCAAGATCCATGAGAGCTTCGTCACCGGCCTGGGCGCCGGCGGCAACGGCGAAAAGGTCGTCGCCGCGGTCGTCGGGCTCGCTCACGCGCTGGGGATGGACGTCTTCGCCGAGGGCGTCGAGACCGACGCCCAGCTCAGCGAGCTGAGTGCGATCGGCTGTGACGGTGCCCAGGGCTTCCTCCTCGGCGCGCCGGTGCCCGGCGAGACCGCCGAGGCGCTGCTGGCCCACGGCTCGCCCGGCTGAACCTCGCGGTCGCCGTCACGCCGCGGCACGCCGGCGGGGTCCGCATCACGCCCTCAGGGTGAAGCCCGCCCCGCGGATCGTCCGGATCAGCGGGGGCTCGCCGAGCTTGCGGCGCAGCCGGGTGACGTAGCGATCGATGACGTTCGGCTCGGCGGCGTCGTCCCAGATCCGCTCGAGTGCCTGCTCGCGGGAGACGACGTGCCCCTGCTCGCGCAGGAGCAGCTCGAGCAGCGCGGCCTCGCGACCGGTCAGGTCGATCGAGCGCCCCGCCCGGACGGCGCTGCGCGCGTCGGCGTCGAGCGTGAGGTCCGAGTAGGACAGCAGCGGCCCGGACTCGCCCCGGCGCCGGGTCAGCGCCCGGAGGCGGGCGATCAGCTCCTGGACCGCGAACGGCTTGACGAGGTAATCGTCGGCGCCGGCCTCGAGCCCGGCCACACGGTCCGGGACGGCGTCGCGCGCGGTGAGCATGAGGATCGGCGTGAGCAGGCCCTTGCCGCGCAGCCGCCGGCACACGGCGAGGCCGTCGAGCACCGGCATCGCGACGTCGAGCACGATCACGTCGGGCGCGCTGCGCTCGGCGGCGACGAGCGCGGCCCCGCCGTCGCCGGCGAGGGTCACCTCGAAGCCCTCAGCCCGCAGAGTGCGCTCGAGCATCCTCCGCAGCGGCGGATCGTCGTCGACGACGAGCACCCGCTCTCCGCCGGGGCCGCCCGGGGCCGGCGGGCCGGCGGCCGCCGCCGGGCTCACCCGCCGGCCACGTCCCGGCGCAGGAAGACGAGGAACGCGGCCGCGAGCGCCGGGATCCCGTACAGGGCGCACACCCACGCGGCGCGGATGATCGGCGACCAGTCGATCGGCGTGCGCAGCAGACCCTGCCAGGCGTTGAACTGGGTGCTGAGGAGGTAGGGCTGGAGGCCGCTCAGCCCGGGGAGAATCCCGATCAGCTGGATCAGGAGCGAGATCATCAGGGTGCCGACGACGGCGGCCGCGCTGTTCCGGGTCACCGTCGAGAGCAGCAGCCCGATGCAGACGATCGCGGCAATCGGGATGAGGTAGACGAGGAAGCTCACGTAGACGAGCTCGAGCGCCTTCGGCGCAGAGACGACGGTGCCGGACAGACTCTGCAGCGGGTTGAAGCCGGACTGGATGCTGCCGGCCACCACGGCGACGGTGACGTTGAGCAGCAGTGCCGCGACGGCGTAGCTCGCCGCGGCGAGCGCCTTGCCGCCGAAGATCTGCGCGCGCTCGAGCGAGCGGGTGAGGATCGTCTTCAGCGTCCCGTTGTGATCCTCGGACGCGAAGATGTCCCCGGCCACGAGCGCGACGATGAGCGGGAACATCCACACGGCGCCGAACAGCAGGATGACGAGTGGGATCGCGAGCCCGCTGCGGGTGATGTAGCTCCCGAAGGGGACGTCCTGGGGGCCGCGGTGGCGGAAGTGGGTGGCGAGGACGAACAGGATCGGCACGAGCGCCGCGGCGCCGAGGCCGAGATACGTCCGCTTCTGATAGCGGAGCTTGCGCAGCTCCCAGCGGTAGACGGTGGCGACGCCGGGACTCATGCCGAGGGCACCGCCAGCGACTCGGGGTCGCGCTCGGGGGCGGCGCCGCTCGGCGGGGCGGGTGGGGCCTTGTTGCCGTCGATGCCCTCGGTGAGCGAGAAGAACAGGTCCTCGAGCGTGACCGTCTGCGGCGCGAGCTCGCGGATCAGCGCACCGGATTCGACGAGCGTGCGCGAGAGCTCGGCTACGGCGGCGTCGTCGGCGACGAACGTGATCCGGTCACGTACCTCGCGCACATCCTCGAGGCCCCGCGCGGCGCGGCAGATGGCGAGTGCCCGCTCGTCGTCGGTCGTCGACAGCCGGTACGTCGCGCCCGCCCCGCGCTTGAGGTCGGCGATCTCCCCCTCGTAGACGATCCCGCCCTTGCGGACGATGGCCACGCGGTTGCAGACCTCCTCGACCTCGGTGAGCAGGTGGCTGGAGAGCAGCACCGTGATGCCCTGATCGGCGAGGCGTCGGATGAGCAGGCGCATGTCGCGCATGCCGGCCGGGTCGAGGCCGGTGGCCGGCTCGTCGAGCAGCAGCAGCTTGGGGTCGCGCAACAGCGAGGCCGCGAGCCCAAGGCGCTGGCGCATGCCGTGCGAGTAGCCGCCGACGCGGTCGCCGCCACGATCGCTCAGCTCGACGGCGTCGAGCGAGGCGTCGATCCGCCCCGACGCGTCGCCCCCATCGTAGGCGGCGAGCAGCTCGAGGTTGCGCCGACCGCTGAGATATGGGTAGAACGTCGGCGCCTCGACGAACCCCGCCACCCCATCGAGGGCGTGGATCGTCGCCAACGGGTCGCGGCCGAACAGCCGCACGGTCCCGGCGCTCGGCCGAATCAGGCCGAGCATCATCCGCAGCGACGTCGTCTTGCCGGCCCCGTTCGGTCCGAGGTAGCCGTACACGTCGCCGGCGTTGACGGTCAGGTCAACTCCGGCGACCGCGGTCAGCTCGCCGTAGCGCTTGACCAGCCCGCGGACCTCGATCGGTGGCGCGCCGTCGTCGGCGCGCTCGCCCCGCGACGGGGTCATAGCGATCGTGCCGCTGCCTCCGCCGCGGCCGGCGGCACCGAGCCGATGACCGTGTAGGTCACGCCTCGTCGGGTGAAGCGCAGCATCGTCCCGAGCGCGGTATCGAGCTCCTGGCCGCTGACGCCGCCGATCGACACCGTCGGCAGCGTGAGCCCGGGTCGATCACCGTGCGGCTTGGCCACGGCCGTGCTCGTGCCGGAGGCCGTCTGCTCGATGACCGCGATCCCGCCGAGGTTCTGCCCGTAGGCGAGCAGGGCGGCCGGGTGCCCGGACCAATCGAGCAGGGTGGCCGTGCGACGCGGCAGGCCGACAAGCGTGCCCGGCGCGACGAGCTTGAACGGCACGTGCTTCGCGACGGCCGCGGCGCCGGTCACCTGGACCTGGTGGCGCTTGCCGCCCGTGCGACGGTCGGCGGCGGCCGCGGTTCCGCTCGGCGTCGCGACCTGCACGACCTTGGCGTTCGGCGGCGGGTTGACGTTGAACACCGAGTTCTTGACGTGCCCGTAGGTGATGTCGGTCGCCTTCAGCTCGAGCACCGGCGCACGGTCGCCACGGGCGTAGACGGCGATCCGCAGGGGCACGCCCTTGATCGCGTCCCAGGCGAGCTCGGCGGAGCCGAGCAGGCCGCCGTCGTGCTTGGGCGAGATCCGCACGGTGTACGTGGGCTGGCCGGCGACGTCGGTCGGCATCGCGCCCGACAGGTTCGCGTGGGCCATCATGTCGGCGATCTGCTTCTGGATGTCGGCGACCGAGGGGAGCGTCTCCGCGTGCTTGGTCTTCTTGGCGGCGCCCGTGTCGGCCGGGAGCTTGCCTCGGTAGACGGTGTTCGACGAGGGGTCGTAGACCCAGAAGGAGCCCTTGTTGACGACGACCTGGGCGTCGCCGTTGTCGGACTGGAGCTCGAGCCGGAAGCGATGGTCGGCGGTCACCCACAGGCGGCCGGTCGCGCCGGTCAGGATCGGGTCCGAGCCCTGGAAGTTGCTCGCGTCGATCAGGTGATTGGCGAAGGTGATGTTGGCGCTGATGCCCGTCACGGCGGGAGCGACGAGCGCGGCGCGGACGGCCTGCGCGAGCGGCTTGTGACCCGGCGGCACCGGGCCACCACTGGAGGCCGCGACGGCGATCGCGGTGCCGCCGGCGATGGCGATGACGAGGCCGGCGATCATGGCCAGCAGTCGTCGGGTGGTGACAGTGCGCAGGAAATACATCGCTACTTCCGCCTTTCGTGGACGGCCTCTCACGTTAGGCCTGAAGCTTGAAATTACTTTGACAGATCGCCTTCGCCGGCGAGCGGCGTCGCGTAGCGCTCGCGCAACTCGCGCTTGAGGATCTTGCCCGTCGGGTTGCGCGGCAGCTCGTCGAGGAAGTGGACGTCCCTCGGGACCTTGTAGCGAGCGAGGTTGTCCCTGACGTAGGCCCGGACGTCGTCCTCGGTGAGGCTCGCGCCGTCCTCGACGACGACGAAGGCGGACAGCCGCTTGCCGAATTCGGCGTCCTCGACACCGACCACCGCGACCTCCTCGATCGCCGGGTGGGTGATGAGGAGCTCCTCGATCTCGGCCGGGAACAGATTCTCACCGCCGGAGACGATCATCTCGTCGTCGCGACCGTCGATGAACAGCCGCGCATCGGCGTCGAAGTGGCCGACGTCGCCGGTGCTCATCAGCCCGTCGATGAACTCCTTGGTGCCGCCGCCGGTGTAGCCCTCGAACTGAAAGCCGTTGCCGACGAAGATGCGCCCGACGACGCCCGGACCGGAGACCTCGCGGCCGTCGGCGTCATAGAGCTTGACCACGGCGCCGAACGGCACCCGCCCGGCGCAGCCCGGAGCCACTCGGAGATCCTCGGGGGTCGCGAAGGTCGCGTAGGCGACCTCGGTCGAGCCGTAGAAGTTGTAGAGCTTGTCGCCGATCGTCCGCTGGGCGCGGCGGACGAGCTCGCCCTCGAGCTGCGCGCCCGAGCAGAAGACGATCCGCAGCGAGCTCGTGTCGTAGCGCCCGGGCTCGCGCTCGAGCACGCTGACGATCCGGTGGAGCATCACCGGCACGACCACGAGCGCCGTCGGGCGTTCACGCGTGATCACCTCGAGCGCCACCGCGGGGTCAAAGCGCCGGCGGGTGACCGTCGTGCAGCCGAGGATCACCGACAGCACCATCTGGGTGAAGCCGAGGCCGTGGAACATCGGCGCGGCGACGTACGTCGACTCGCGCGAGCGGTAGGGCACCTTGGAGAGCAGCGCCCCGATCGGCGCGAGCGACCGGCCCTGGCTGCGCGGCGCGCCCTTCGGCGTCCCCGTGGTGCCGCTCGTGAGCAGCACGAGCGAGGCGGTGTCACCTGGGACGGGCGGCGTCGCGCCGCGGTGGGCGCCGATCAAGCCCTCCAGCGATTGCGACGGCGGCTCGCCGTCGGACCAGGCCAGGATCCGGCGGGCCTCGATCGGGGCGACGAGCGCCTCGTACTCCTCGTCGTGGATGAGCGTCCTCACGCCCTCGCGCTCGCACACGTCGTGCAGCTGCGGGCCGGCGAAGTCCGTGTTGAGCAGCAGCAGCCGCGCGCCGACCTTGGCCGCGCCGAACAACCCGTCGAAGAAGCCGCGATGGTTGCGGCAGAGGATCCCGACGCCATCGCCCTCGGCGACCCCGAGGCGCCGCAATCCGACGGCGACCGCATCCGACCGGCGGTCGAGCTCGGCGAAGGTCAGCGTGCCGAGCTCGTCGGTCAGGCCGGGCCGGTCTCCGTGCCTGATCGCGGCGACGGCGATCGCTCCGCCGATCTGGCCCAGCCGCTCGGCGGTGCGCAGGGCGGTGAGGGTCTTCGTCGGCGAGTCGAGCCCGAACATCCCCGCCCGGACGGCGTATCCGAAGGCGCGGGCCTCGACGAGCCCCCGCTGGCCCGCATACAGGGATCGCTGGAGCAGCGTCTGCACGTCGTTCATCTCTCGAAGTATCTCCGGAGCTTTGCGGTACCGTCGGCTGATACATGTGCCGTCTGTTTGGGATGAGCGGTGGCGACGAGCCGGTGACGGCGACGTTCTGGCTGCTCGAGGCGCCCGACTCGCTCGCCCAGCAGAGCCGCCGCGAGCCCGATGGGACGGGACTGGGCGCCTTTGACGAGCACGACCACCCGGTCGTCGACAAGCAGCCGCTGGCCGCCTACGAGGACCATCAGTTCGCCCAGGAGGCCCGTGAGGTCAGCTCGCGCACCTTCGTCGCCCACGTGCGCTACGCGTCCAACGGCGGACTCAGCCTCGAGAACACGCACCCGTTCGAGCAAGACGGCCGGGTGTTCGCTCACAACGGGGTCATCGGCGACGTGCCCGCGCTCGACAAGGAGCTCGGTGACGACCTCAAGCTCGTCGGCGGCGAGACCGACTCCGAGCGCTTCTTCGCCCTCATCACCCGTGAGGCCCGCGCCACCGGCGACGTCGGCGAGGCGATCACCCGGGCCGCGCGCTGGATCGGCGAGAACCTACCCGTGTTCTCGCTCAACCTCGTGCTCATCACGCCTTCGGATCTGTGGGCGCTGCGCTATCCCGACGTCCACGAGCTCCACTGGCTCGAGCGCGACGCCGGCGGCTCGAGTGGCGGGCGCCATCTCGATCACGCCAGCGCCCGCGGCACGATGCGAGTGCGCTCGGCCCACCTCGCCCACCGGCCGGCAGTGATCGTCGCCACCGAGGAGATGGACGAGGACGCCGGCTGGCAGTCGCTTCAGTCCGGCCAACTGCTCCACGTCGACCGCGATCTGAAGACGACCATCACCCAGGTGATCGACAAGCCGCCGGCGCGGATGATCACGCTCGCCGACCTCGATCCGCGCGCGGCCGCCTCGCAGTCCCCGACGCCCAAGCCGTGAGCGCCGTCACCACTCGGATGCCCCCCGGCCCGCGGCTCCCGCGGTTCGTGCAGACGCTCGGGTTCATCTTCGCCGGGCCGCGCTTCCTCGAGGCGTGCCGACGGCGCTACGGCAACGCGGTGACCCTCAGCACGATCTTCGACAGCCCGTTCGTAATGGTCTTCGACCCGGCGCTCGTCAAGGAGGTCTTCCAGGGCTCGAACGAGCGGTTGCACGCCGGCGAGGCGAATGCGCTGCTCGGGCCGATCCTCGGGGAGCGGTCGGTGCTGCTGCTCGACGGCGCCGAGCATCTCCGCCACCGCCGGCTGTTGCTGCCACCGTTCCACGGGCGCCGGATCCAGGGCTACGCCGAGACGATCCTCGCCTCCGCGGACCGGGAGATCGAGTCATGGCCGATCGGCGAGCCGTTTCCTCTGATGCCGAGCATGCAGGAGCTGACGCTGCGGGTGATCCTCCACGCGGTCTTCGGCTACGAGGATGGTCCGGCGGAGGCCGAGCTGCGCCGCCGGCTGCGGGAGATGGTCGAGCCGATCGCCCGGCCGCGCGGGCTGATGTTGCTGGCGCTGCTCACTCGCCTGGGCCGCGCGCCCCGCGGGGCCGAACGCTTCGAGGCCGCCCAGCGCGCGGTCGACGAGGTCCTCTACGCGGAGATCGCCCGGCGCCGGGCCGAGCCGGGGCTCGCCGAGCGCGACGACGTGTTCTCCGCGCTCCTGGTCGCCGAGGACGAGCACGGCGAGCGGCTCAGCGACCGCGAGGTCCGCGACGAGCTCGTCACACTGCTCATCGCCGGCCACGAGACGACGGCCACCGGGCTCGCCTGGACCTTCGACCTGCTGCTCCACCGTCCGGCGGTCCTCGAGCGCGCGCGCAGCGGCGACGACGCCTACCTCGACGCGGTCGTCAAGGAGTCGCTGCGGCTGCGGCCGGTGATCCCCGGGGTGGGGCGCGTCGTCCGCGGGGAGCCCTTCCCGCTCGGCGAGTATCTGATCCCCACCGGTGTCGAGCTCAATCCTTCGATCCGGGCGATCCATCGTCGCTCGGACCTCTACCCCAGTCCGGCGGCGTTCCGGCCCGAGCGGTTCCTCGGCCCCGACGCGCCGGACACGTACACGTGGCTGCCTTTCGGCGGTGGCACCCGGCGGTGCCTCGGCGCCTCGTTCGCGCTCATGGAGATGCGGGTCGTGCTCGGCCGCGTGCTCGCCCGGGCCCAGCTCCGGGCGGCCGACCCCGAGGTCGACGCCGTCCAGTTCCGGGGCATCACGCTCGCTCCGCGGCAGGGCGTTCGCGTCGTCCTCCCCACGCCGCCGGCGCCCGCGACGCAGTCCCCGGCGGGCGACGCTGTGCCCGCCGTTCAGGGCGCCTGAATGTGGTTGCCGACCGCGTAGCGCAACAGCGATAGGTCGGTCAGCCACTCGACCGGGGCGAGGTCGTCGGTGAACACCCGGCCGCCCCGCAACGGCGGCTCGACCCGAGCGGCGATGTGAGCGGCAAGCGGACGCAGCTCGGCGGGCAGCATCGATCCGCCCGACGCGATCGCCGGAATCGACAGGCCCGTCCCGGCGAGCACGAGCGAGTTGCTGTCACTCACCGGATCGCGCAGCACGGACGGGAAGACGGCCCCGAGGGTCGCCGAGATCACCTTCTCGAGGCCGTCGTCGCCGGGCACGTGGCCGACGTTGACGATGACCAGCCCTCCGGGCCGCAGGTGACGACGGATCGACGCGAAGAACTCACGCGTGGTCAGATAGAACGGGATGTAGGGCTGCCGGTAGGCATCGAGGAAGATCGCGTCGTAGCGGTTGGGTGAGGCATCGAGCCAGGGGCGAGCGTCGGCGGTGTAGAAGTGGAGGCTCGGGCCCCGGAGATCGAAGTAGCGGCGGCCGAGCGTGGTCAGCTCGCCATCGAGCTCGACGGCATCGACCCGGGTGGCCGGGAAGTAGTGACCATATGACCGGGCAACGGTCCCCGCCGCGTCACCGAGGATCGCCACCCGCCGCGGGATCCGGCCCGTGGCGAGCGGCAGCGCGAGGAAGTCGTCCCAGTAGCCGCCCGTGAGGTAGCTCCACGGCAGGTAGACGGAGTGCACGGCGACGCCCTCGTTGAGCTGCAGCCACCGCGCGCCGTCGCGGAATTGCACGACGCGCGCGTACTGGTAGGGCGTCTCGACCGAGGCGATCACGCGCCCGCCCTTGACGTCGGCCCCGATCGCCGCCGGCGGAATGAGGAGCAGCGCGGCGAGCGCGAGCGGCACGGCGAAGAAGCGGGCGCCGAGGCCGGGTGCGGCGACGAGGGCGAGCGCGACCGCGAACACGAGGAATGTGCGATGGGTGCCGACGAGCGGGATCAGCAGCAGCGCGGCCAGGAAGGTGCCGACGAGCGATCCCGCGGTCGAGATCGCGTACAGGTTGCCGGTCACCGTCCCGGCCTGCCCGACGGCGTCGAGCGCGAGCCGGTTGGCGTACGGCGCAACCGTCCCGAGCAGCATGACCGGGATCGCGACGAGCACGAGCACGGCGGCGAGCGAGCCGAGGAAGCCGCCGACCGAGAGCGCCCCGAGCGCGTTGACGGCGAGCTTGAGGAACGGGTCCGAGACGAACGGCACGAGCGCGAGCAGGGCCGCGGCCACGAGCACCACCGCGCACAGCCCGCGCCGGTCGGGGCGTCGGTCGGCGAGTCGGCCGCCGATCGCGTAGCCCGCCGACAGGGCGACGAGCACGGTCGCGATCGTGTTCGCCCAGATGATCGTCGAGGCGCCGAAATACGGCGCGAGCAGACGGGCCGCGGCGATCTCCGCACCGAGACTCGCCGCGCCGACCACGAACACGATCCCGCGCAGCGCGCGCGTGCCCCCGGTGGCGTGCGGCGGTTGCGCCTGCGCGTCGGACCCGGTCGCAGAGGGCGAGCGCTCGGCCCGGGATGAGGACTCCTCGACGGTCACCGTCGGGCAGACCGTAGCGCTCGGGGCGGGGGGTCGCGGACGATTAGGATGCGCCCGTGCTCCTCTACAACAGCGCGGTGAGCGGCAATTGCTACAAGGTCCGGCTGCTCGCCGCCCACCTCGGGATCATGCTCGAGCTCCGCGAACTCTCGGTGATCGACCGCTCGAACCGGCCCGAGGTCCTCGGCGGCCTGAACCCCGCGTTGCGCGTGCCGACGCTGATCTTGGACGACGGCCGTCCGCTCGCCGAGTCCGACGCGATCATGTGGTACCTCGCCGAGGGGACCCGGTACGTGCCGACGGACCGCTACGAGCGGGCCCAGGTCCTCCAGTGGATGATGTTCGAGCAGTACCAGCACGAGGGCTTCATTGCCGTCGCCCGCTTCTGGCGCATCGCGGGGATCGACCCCGGCGAGGCCGAGCTCGAGGCCAAGCGCCGCGGCGGGGCGGTCGCGCTCGAGGCGATGGAGAAGCACCTCGCCGGGCACCGGTTCCTCGTCGGCGACCGCTACACCATCGCCGACATCGCGCTGTACGCGTACACGCACGTCGCGCCCGAGGGCGGGTTCGAGCTCGGGCCCTACCCGGCGATCCGCGTGTGGCTCGAGCGGGTGGCGGGCCAGCCCGGGCACATCGCGATCACCGACTGAGCGCGCCCTTGAGTCGGGGCCCCGACCTCGGTCGGCGCCGGTCCTGCTCTTCCACGCGGCGTGAGCCCCCGCCTGACGCACAACTCCTGCGCAAAATCCACCTTTCGCCTCCTCGGCGCCTTTGGGGGGTCGATTCTGTCCGCCTATTGGACGAAATCGACCGCGGGATTGCGAGCCGGCATCGAGACGAACATTTTGCGCAGGACCGGCGACTTCGCCCGGACCGCGCTCAGCCTGCGGTGCGCCCGCGCGTGCCCTTCATCCGGCGCCCGACCGGGCCCGGAACCGGCACCGGGGAGAGCTTCTCGGCCGTGCGACCGAACAGCTCGCGCGGGCCGGTCTTGGCCACGAGCATGCTGAGCTCGTCCTTCTCGAGGGGGGTCAGACGGCCCCGCCGGCCGCGGGCACGGCCCACGAGCGTGACGAGCCGGCGGCGCTCGTAGGGATCGAGGCGGACGAAGTGCTCACGGGCGATGAGGATGACCTCGGCGACCGCGATGAGCTTGAGCATCGGCAGGCGCCGCAGGCCGGGGACCTTCCTCGAGGTGCTGGCAATGACGTGGTTGACGGTACTTCCCATACCTTCAGTATGCCCGGCCCGCGATCCGTGACACCTCCGCGGCCCGGATTCCCGCCAGCGGCGCCGAGCGAGCGCTCGCACTACCATCCGGCCCCTTGGCTGCCTCCACTCCCGGAACGACCGTCGCCCCCGCCGCCGAGGACACCCTGCGAGAGGTGGTGCAGACGCTCGCCGCCTACGAGCGCCGCGCGGGCTCGCCGGGCGAGGAACGGGCCGCACGCTGGCTGGCCGAGCGGCTCGAACGGGTGGGCTGCGAGGTGCAGATCGACGAGGAGGAGTTCTTCGACGGCTACGCCAAGGTCATGAGCGGACTGGCCGCGGCCGGCGCGCTCGCCGGCGGCGCCGCCCTCAGCTCGCGGCTGCGCGCGGTCGGGGGTGCGGCTGCCGCCGCGATCACCGGCGCGATCGCCGACGACATCTCCAACGGTCCCCGCCTCGCACGGCGGGCGGCCTCGCCTCGGATGACGACGTGGAACGTCGTCGGACGCTGCGGCGACCCCGAGGCGAAGCGGACGCTCGTCGTCCTCGCCCACCACGACGCCGCTCCGACCGGGGCGATCTTTGACGACCGCGCCCAGGTCTGGTTCGGCGAGCGCTTCCCGGGTCTGCTCGAGCGCAAGGACACCTCGCTCCCGCTGTGGTGGGGGCTGCTCGCCGCGCCCGCCCTCGTCGCCGCGGGGGCCGCGACGAAGCGCCGCGGCCTGATCGCCTCCGGGGTCGCCGGCTGCCTCGTGGCCACGGCGGTGTTCGGCGACGTCGCCCGCAGCCCGGTGTGTCCCGGGGCCAACGACAACCTCACCGCGGTCGCAGTCCTCGTCGCGCTCGCCGAGCGGCTGGCCGAGCAGCCGGTGCGGGACCTCCGGGTGGTGCTCGCCTCCTGCGGCGCCGAGGAGGTCATCCAGGGCGGGATCTACGGCTTCGTCGAGCGTCACCTGCGCCCGCTCGACCGCGAGCGGACGTGGGTGCTCAACCTCGACACCGTCGGGTCACCGCGGCTGATCCTGCTCGAGGGCGAGGGCCCGGTGCTGATGGAGGACTACACCGACCGCAGCTACCGTGACTTCGTCGCCCGCGCCGCCGAGCACGCCGGCGTGCCGCTGCGCCGGGGCATGCGGGCCCGCAACTCGACCGACGCCGTGATCCCCAGCCGGGCGGGGTACGCGACGACCACGATCGCCTCGATGGACCGTTACAAGGCGCTGTCGAACTATCACAAGATGTCCGACACGCCGGAGAACGTGCGCTACGACACCGTGCTCCAGGCGCTCACGCTCACCGAGTCGCTCGCCCGCCGGCTCGCCGACGATCCGTGGCTGGGTCGCTGAGGAGGAGGCCGGGACGACCGCGGCGCCGGCCTCGCGGCGGCCCGCCGCCGCGGTAGGGTCCGCTCAGTGTCACCCGCGGCCACCGAGCTCGAGCTCCCGCTCCTGGACCACACCGACGCCTCGCTGAGTGGGGCGTCCTACGAGGCGGCGATGCACGACCTCGCGCCCTACGAGGGGTGGCTCGCCGCCAGTCCGTTCGGCTTCGTCGTCACCGACCGCGAGTCGGCGGAGTTCTTCCTGCGCAGCCGCGACACCGTCTTCCCCGGGCTGACGATCGCGACGCTGTTCGGGATCGAGAGCGGCCCGCTACACGAGGAGATCGTCCGCAACATCATCAACATCAACGGCGGCGACCACCGCCGCCTGCGCAACCTCGTCAATCCGGCCCTCTCGCCGCGGGCCGCGGATCGCTACCGGCCCGCGATGCGGGACTTCTTTGCGCAGCTGCTCGATCAGCTGCCGGCCGACGGGAGCTGCGACTTCATCGAGGACATCGCCAAGCCGTACCCGTCGCTCGTCATCGCCCACGTGATGGGCGCGCCCCTCAGCGACGCGCCGCGGCTGCACCACTGGTCGAATTGGATCCAGCGCCAGTTCGACGCCGCGAGCCTGATGAGCGAGCGCGAGCTGATCGAGGAGGCGGTGGCCGAGTTCTACGTGTACGCGGACGAGCTGATCGCGGCGCGGCGGGAAGACCCGGGCGCCGATCTCATCAGCGACCTGATCGCCGCCGAGGAGCAGGGCGACCGGCTCAGCCACGACGAGCTGCGCAACCTCGTGCTCAACATCCTCGTCGGGGGCGTCGACACGAGTCAGAGCCAGCTCGCCCACGCCGTCCGCCTGCTCGCCGGCCACCCGGATCAGTGGCGGGAGCTGCGCCGTGCCCCGCGTGAGCTCGCCGAGGCCGCGGTCACCGAGGCCCTGCGCTACGAACCGATCACCCCGTTCACCGCCCGGATCACGACCGGTGAGGTCGAGCACCGCGGCGTGCGCTTTCCTGCCGACACGATCGTCCTCGTCTCGGCCTGGCACGCCAACCGTGACGGCATCGAGCCCGACGCGTTCGACATCACCACCCCACGCAAGGCGGCGCGCCTGCTCACCTTCGGAGCCGGTATCCATTACTGCGTGGGCGCGAACCTCGCCCGCGCGGAGATGCAGGAGGGTCTCAGCATGCTCGCCGAGCGCGTGGCGAGCATCGATCTGACCGGCGAGCCGACGTTCGGCACGCCGTCGGGCATCTACGGCCTCGACAGCCTGCCGCTGCGCCTGCGCAGCGGCTGACCCGCACTCCTGTCCGCTGTGCGGACGGAACTGCAGGTGCGCGCTACGCCGCGCGGGCGGGCGCCAGCGCCTCGGCCGCGCGCGGGGAGAGCCACAGCGCGTCGTCCCCCAGCGGACTGCGGACGGCGCCTCCCGCGGCCACGAGCTCGATCAGGGCGCGCTCGGCGGCGACGCGGTCGGTCGCATCGTTGCCCCTGGCGAGGAGCGCCGCGACCTCCTGCGTCGTGAGGCCCTCGTCGAAGTACTCGAGCAGCGGGCCCGGATCCTCGGGGGCCGGGCGCCGGTCGAGCCTGGGATCGAGATTGGCGACGAGCACGTCGTAGGCCTCGACGGGCTGGAAGCCGCCGGCCACGAGCTCTCGGCCGTCGCGCTCGAACACGAGCGACGGGGCGGTGAAGCGGACCGGACCGTCGGTCGCCGCCGTCTTGCCCTGGAGCTCGGCCGCGCTCCCCGCGGCGCCACGGGCATCGGCCTTGTCGCGCTCATAGGCCTCGCTGACCTCCGGCGAGTCGAGGGCCCCGATGATCGTCGCGGCGTCGACCCCTGGCAGCCGGCGCAGGACGCGCTCGAGCTGGGCGTCGTCGTCGAGCAGCAGCGGCGTGGTGAAGTTGGCGAGCTGGAGCGCGCGGAAGACGACGAACTCATGGCCGGGACTGTTCAGGCGCGTGGCCACCACGGCCCGGCAGGCCCGCGCCGTGGCGCTGATCCGTGCCTTCGGCGCGGGCGAGAACGGCATCCCGTAGCGGCGGAAGCTGAGCTGCCCGAGGGCCCCGCGTACCGGGGTGTACCCGCGCGCCTCGTACTGGGCCGCGCTCTCGGTGAGGCCGATGACGACGAGCCGCCAGTCGAGCTGGCTGCCGTAGCGCCATTCGAGCACGCGCAGCGCCGGGCGCTCGGAATACGCCCAGGGACAGGCTGCATCGCTGTAGAGAGTTGCGGAGATCAAATCGTTGTTGCCTCAATTATATGAACCATGCTCGCACCGGGTCCGCCCTGGCCCCGAGCAAGCCGGTCGGCGCGATGCACCTCGGCTGTTGTGTACCCGGCAGCGAGCAGTGCCTCACGGGCCTGCGCGGAATTCTCGAAGTGGAGATGGACCTGCCCGCGGACGAACGCCGAGAGCAGGACCCGGAAGGCGCGCACCTGCGGGGTCTGCACCTCGCCGATGTGCAGGTCGGAGACGTAGCGCCCCGCCGCGAAGCCCGCGAGCACAGCGGCGAATCGACGCCACAGCCCGCCGACCTGATCGCTGGTCAGGTAGCCGAGCAGTCCCTCGGTGATCATGATCAGGCCGTCCTGCGGACGCAGGCCGCCGGCGAGAGCGGCGAGGCTCTGCGGACCGTCGTCGCGCAGCGCGTCGATGTCCTCGACGCGATGGTGGGCGCCGAGCGCCCCCATTCGTCGCAGCGCGTCGCGTTTGCGCGAAGCCATCTCCGGAAGGTCGGCCTCGACGTAGGTGATGTCCTCGCCGTAGCGCCCGGCGAAGCGCCAGCCGCGCGGCGAGAGCCCGCACGCCACCTCGATCACCTGGCGGATGCCATGCCCCTCGATCGCCCGCTCGAGCAGCGCGTCGATCGCCCGATGGCGGGCGAGCAGGTAGTTCTCCAGCGACGCCCCGCCGAGCGCGCGGCTCGCCACCATCACCGGCCGCAGCGACTCGAACAGGATGCGCCCCTCACGCGAGGACAGCTCGGGGTGGGAGAGCCCGTTGCGTGCCCACGTGTAGCCGGTGTAGTGCGCCGTCGGGCTGATGCGCTCAGAGCCGCTCATCCCAAGGCAGCCTCGAGCCGGTCGAGCAGCTCGGCCTGGGCCCCGTTGATCTTCTCGCGACCCGCGGGCAGCGTGAACCACTCCGCGCGGTCGACCTCGGGAATCTCGATCGTCCGGCCCGAGCGCGGCGGCCACGGGAACATGATCGTGTTGCTCACCAGGGTGCCGGGATCGAAGTCGCCGGCGAGCGCCCAGGCGTGGACGACCTTGCCCGATTTCTGGCGGATCTCGCCGAGATCGAGCATCTCGCCATCCGGGGGCGGGGAGCCGAGCTCCTCGGCAAACTCGCGCCGGGCCGCGGCGAGCGGCTCCTCGCCGGCCGCGAACTCGCCCTTGGGGATCGACCAGGCGCCGGCGTCGCGCCGGGACCAGGCCGGGCCGCCCGGATGCACGAGCAGCACCTCGAGGGCGTCCTCGGCGGTGGCTCGGCGGTACAGGACGATGCCGGCGCTGCGGGCGCTCGTGGCCATCAGGTCGGCAGCCCGCGCGGCGCGATCAGTCGCAATGTGCGGTGCGAATCGATCCCGGGATCGTAGATCGAGCGCGATCGGGACGGGCCGGCCCGTCGGTCGCCGGTCCCGGGCGAACCGCCCCGCGGCGCTCCGTCTACGATGGGTCGCAAGGCGCGCCTGGCTCACGTCAGGGATATGTCAAGGACGGGTCTCAGAATCCGGCGCTCGAACCGGACGACCAAAGGAAGCGATCGATGAGAGGACTGGCCAGGTTTTGCTATGCCCACCGGCGCTGGGTGCTGCTCGCCTGGGTGGTCGTGCTGGTCGCAGTGATCGCGATCGAGTCGGGCGCCGGCGCTGCCTATAAGGACAACTTCAGCCTCTCGGGCACGCAGAGCTTCGATGCGATCACGCTGCTGCAGCGGAGCGCCCCGAAGGCGTCGGGCGACCGTGATCAGATCGTGATCGCGGTCAAGGACGGCAAGGTCACCGACCCGGCCGTGCGCGCCCAGGTCGAGCCGGTGCTCGCCAAGGTGGCGACGCTGCCACACGTCAGCGCCGTCTCCTCCCCCTACGGCCCGACCGGTGCCAGGCAGATCTCGCCGTCGGGGCAGATCGCCTTCGCCAACGTCCAGTTCGACATCCTCGCCAACAAGCTCTCGAACGCCCAGGCCAAGCACTTCGTCTCGACCGTCACCTCGAGCAGTGGAAACGGCGTCGAGCTCGAGGTCGAGGGTCAGGTGGCCCGCCAGGCCAACAACAACGGCGCGGGCGGCACCGGCATCGGCGCCCTCGCCGCGCTCGTCGTCCTGTTCCTCGTCTTCGGTTCGTTCCTCGCCGCCATCCTGCCGCTGATCACCGCCGGCTTCGCCCTCGGCATCGGCATCCCGATGATCGGCCTGTTGTCACACGTGATCGACATGGCCTCGTTCAGCGCCGAGCTCTCGCTGCTGATCGGCCTCGGCGTCGGCGTCGACTACGCGCTGTTCATCGTGACCCGCTATCGGCAGGGTCTGCTGCGCGGTCATTCCGCCGAGCAGGCGGTGATGGAGTCACTCGACACCTCAGGCCGGGCGGTGATGTTCGCCGGGATCATCGTCTGCATCGCGATGCTCGGGATGTTCGCGCTCGGCGTGAGCTTCCTCTACGGGGTCGCGATCGCCGCGTCGGTGGCCGTCGCGCTCACCGTCGTCGCCTCGCTGACGTTGCTGCCCGCGCTGCTCGGCTTCTTCGGCACGAAGGTCCTCCGTCGCCGCGAGCGCCGCCAGCTGCGCGAGGGACAGCTGCGGACGACCGACGAGTCTCCGCGCTGGGCCCGCTGGAGCAACCGGCTCCGGCGGCGACCGGCCCTGTTCGCGGTCGGAGCGACCCTGATCATGCTCCTGCTCGCGGTCCCGTTCCTCTCCATGCGCCTCGGCTCCGCCGACGCGGGGAGCGATCCGGCGTCATCGACGACCCGGAAGGCCTACGACCTGCTCGCCAAGGGCTTCGGGCCCGGTTACAACGGCCCGCTCCAGCTCGTCGCCCAGATCAACTCGCCGGCGCAGAAGGCCGAGTTCATCCGCGTTCAGCAGGCGGTCGCGGCGACGCCGGGCGTCGTCGGCGCCTCGACGCCCACGTTCATCCCCGGGCGGGATGGTCGCCCGGGGGTCGCGCTGGCCAACATCATCCCCAAGGGCTCACCGCAGGATCAGTCGACCGCCGACCTGCTGCACACCGTGCGCAACCAGGTCGTCCCCGCGGCGACGAAGGGAACCGACCTCAAGGTCCTGACCGGTGGCCAGACGGCGATCTTCGACGACTTCAGCCACGTGCTGTCGGCCAAGCTGCCGCTGTTCATCGGCATCGTCGTGCTGCTCAGCTTCCTGCTGCTGATGGTCGTCTTCCGCAGCCTCGTCATCCCGACGATCGCCGCGGTCATGAACCTCCTCTCGGCCGCCGCGGCGTTCGGTGTGATCACCGCGATCTTCCAGAACGGCTGGGGGGCGTCCCTGATCGGGATCGACAAGACGGGACCGATCGAGGCGTTCCTGCCGGTGATGATGTTCGCGATCCTGTTCGGCCTGTCGATGGACTACGAGGTGTTTCTCGTCACCCGCATCTACGAGGAGTGGCATCGGCGCGGCGACAACCGTGAGGCGGTCGCCCACGGGCTGGCCGCAACCGGCCGCACGATCACCGCCGCGGCGACGATCATGGTCCTCGTGTTCGCCGCCTTCATCCTCGGCGGTGAGCGGATCATCGACCTGTTCGGCGTCGGCCTCGCGAGCGCGGTTCTGCTCGATGCGGTGATCGTCCGCTCGGTGCTCGTGCCGAGCCTGATGCTGCTGATCGGCAAGAGCAACTGGTGGCTCCCCGGCTGGCTCGAGCGCATCCTCCCCCACCTCAACGTCGAGGGCAGCGTCGAATCCGTGCACGCGCTCGACGAGCCGGCGCCCGAGCCCGTCGGCGTCTGACGCCCGGCCGGGCAAACGGCATCCGAGGCGCCGCAACTCCCGCGCCTGCGCCCTGTTCATGAGGCTGTAACCAGCGACCGGAGGAGGGCCGCATGAGCTGGGCAGGGAGTCAGACCCGCCGTCGGGTGGGTCGGTTGGTGCTGGCCGCACTCGCCGCGATGGCGATGGCGTGCGGGACGTTCGTGTCGAGGGCCGCGGCGCAGATCCCGCCGCCGCCGGGTCAGGTGTCGCTCCGTCAGGAGGCGATCTCGATCATGGACTTGACGTACAAGCAGTTCGGATGGATGCGATCGCACGATCCGATCGGTCCGTTCAACTGGACCTCGGACGGGTGCAGCTGGACCCCGCCGGCCTGGGCTCAGCTGTTCCGCCCGGCCTGTCTGTTGCACGACTTCGGGTACCGCAACTTCGGCAATGGCCTGCGGCTACAGCGCACCGAGGCCCGCCGAGCGTGGATCGACGGCCGCTTCTACACCGAGATGAAGCGGATCTGCAACGACAAGTACGGCGCCTGGTGGCGGTGGGCCAACGACGCCGCGTGCCACTCCGAGGCGTGGACGATGTACAAGGTCGTGCGGGTCGCCAGCCACTGGTAGGAGCCTGCGCATCCGGACGCGTGCCGGGCTCGGTCCGGCGCGCGTTCGAGGTGCCATTTTCTCAGCGGGCCGATGAGTTCGCCCGCGTGCCGCGGTCTCAGGGGCATGCGAATCAGTCAGCGGGAGGATCTAACGTGAGCGTGGCGGTGAGGCTCGACGGACCAGAACCGGTGCAGGAGGCGGGCCTCGACGGGTCGGCGATCGTCGTGCGTTCGCTGCGGCGGTCGTTCAAGGGCGGTATCGAGGCGGTCCGCGAGATCGACCTCGACATCCCGCGGGGTGAGATCTTCGGCTTTCTCGGTCCGAATGGCGCCGGCAAGACGACGACCGTGCGGATGCTCTGCACCCTGCTGCCACCGACGAGCGGAAGCGCACACGTCGCCGGCGTCGACGTGCTCGCCGACCCCGCGACCGTGCGGCGGCGGATCGGCGTGGCCCTCCAGGAGATCGGCCTCGACCCGGTCCAGACCGGGCGCGAGCTGCTCGAGCTCCAATGCGGCCTGTACGGCATCACGGGCCGGCGTGCGCGGGCCCGCGCTGAGGAGCTGCTCGAGCTCGTCGGCCTCACCGACGCCGCGGAACGGCGCACGAAGACGTACTCGGGCGGGATGAAGCGGCGACTCGACCTCGCGAGCGCGCTCGTCCATGAGCCCGAGGTCCTGTTCCTCGACGAGCCGACGACCGGTCTCGATCCCGCCTCGCGGATGACGATCTGGGCCGAGGTGCGCCGGATCAACGCCGATGGCGCGACGGTGTTCCTCACCACGCAGTACCTCGAGGAGGCCGATCAGCTCTGCGACCGCGTCGCGATCATCGACGGCGGCGAGATCGTCGCCGAGGGTACCCCGAGCCGGCTCAAGGCCGAGATGGGGCACGACGTCGTCTCGGTCTCGCTCGACGCGGCCGGCGTGCCCGGCGCGGAGGGGGCGCTACGGGGTCTGCCCGGGCTCGAGCGCACTGTGAGACAGCCTGACGGACTCGCGCTGTATGTCGAGGATGGCGCGAGCTCGGTCGCCGAGATCGTCCGCCGGCTCGAAGGCGGCCGCATCGCGGTCGGCGCGATCTCGGTTTCGCAGCCGTCGCTCGACGACGTGTTCCTGCAGGCCACCGGCCGGAGGCTCGAGCCCGGAGCCGACATCACGACGACGGAGGAGGACCGATGACGGAGGTCATGCTGCTCGGTCGGCGGGCGGTGCGCGAGATCGCGCGCTACCCGGAGGCGACGATCCCGACCCTGTTCATCCCGCTGTTCTTTCTCGTCGTCAACATCGGCCAGGTCTCGAAGACGTTCCCGAGCTCGACGCCGTTCCTCAAGGGCCAGGGCTACGTCGCCTTCCAGCTCCCGGTGTCGCTCATGTTCGCGGTCGCGACGGCGACGTCCGGCCTCGCCCTCGTCACCGAGATCGACCTCGGCTACTTCGACAAGCTGCTCGTCGCCCCGATCCGCCGTTCGTCGATCATCTTCGGCCGCCTCTCGGCCGATCTCGTCCGCGGGATCACGACCTCGGCGCTCGTGCTGCTCGTCGGGATGGCGCTCGGCGCCCGGATCCGCAGTGGCCCGATCGGCGCGCTCCTGATCGTGCTCCTCTCGGCCCTGTTCGGAGTCGCATACGCCGGCTTTGGGATCCTCGTCGCCCTGCGGACCCGCAACGTGCAGGCGACCCAGTCGAGCTTCCTGCTCTTCTTCCCGCTGCTCTTCCTGACGCCCAACTTCGTCCCCTTCGATCGCCTCTCGCCGGTCATGGAGACGCTCGCCCGGATCAACCCGGTCAGCTACGTCATCGTCGGGTTGCGCTCGCTGATCATCGACGGCTGGGTCGTCGGCCGCGTCGCCGTCGCTCTCGGGGTGATCATCGCGATGGGCGTGATCCTCACCGCGCTGTCGCTGCGGACGATCGCGCGCTACGACCGCTGAGCCGACGGGGAGCTAGACGGGCTCGCCGGTGATCTCGCCGGTGACGTCGCGGGCGACGAGCGCGGCGTAGAGGCCGCCGAGCTCAAGCAGCTCCTCGTGGCGGCCGCGCTCGGCGATTCCACCGTGATCGAGGACGACGATCTGGTCGGCGTCGCGGATCGTCGAGAGCCGGTGGGCGATGGTGATCGTCGTGCGGCCCTCGGCGAGCCGCTCGAGCTCGGCCTGCACGGCGGCCTCGGTCTGCGTGTCGAGTGAGCTCGTCGCCTCGTCGAGCACGAGCACCGGCGGGTTGCGCAGCACGGTGCGGGCGATCGCCATGCGCTGCTTCTCGCCCCCGGAGAAGCGGTAGCCGCGCTCGCCGACGACGGTGTCGTAGCCGTCGGGAAGCGAGGAGATGAGCTCGTGGATCCGTGCCGTGCGGGCGGCGTCCTCGATCTCCTCGTCGCTGGCGTCTGGTCGGGCGAAGCGCAGATTCTCCCGCACGCTGGCGTGGAACAGATAGGTCTCCTGCGAGACGACGCCGACCGTCGCGGCGAGCGACTCGAGGCTCGCGTCGCGCACGTCGACGCCGTCGATCGTCACCCGTCCCTCCTGGGGCTCGTACAGCCGCGCGGCCAGGTAGCCGAGCGTCGTCTTGCCCGCTCCGGTCTCGCCCACCACCGCCATGCGGGTGCCGGCGGGAACGATCAGATCGACGTTGCGGATCGTCCAGTTGCCCTCGCGCCGATCCTCGCCGCTGCCGGCTTCGCCGTAGCGGAACGACACGTGCTCGAAGCGGACCTCGCCGAGCACCTCGTCGGGGCGCAGGATGATCGGGTCCTCGGCCTCGACGATATCCACGGGCAGGTCGAGGTACTCGAAGATCCGGTCGAACAGCGCCATCGAGCTCTCCACGTCGGTGCCGGTCGAGAGCAGGCTCTGGATCGGGAACAGCAACCGGGTCTGGAGCTGGGTGAAGGCGACGACGGTGCCGATCGAGATCGCCGTGCTGCCGTGCACGAAGCTCTGGCCGGCGATCCAGTACACGATCGCCGGCTGGATCGCGAACACCATCTGGATCGTCGACATCACCCAGCGACCCGCCATCCGCGAGCGGACCTCGATCTCGGCGATGTCTCCCGACTCGCGGGTGAAGCGCTCGGCGAGATCGCCGCCACGTCCCATCGTCTTGCCGAGCATGATTCCCGACACGGACAGCGACTCGGACACGAGCGACGAGAGGTCGGCGAGACGGCTCTGCCGCTGGGTGGTGATCCGGCGGCGGACCTGACCGACGCGGCGGGTGAGGAACACGAACGGCGGCAGGAACACGAGCGAGAGGGCGGCCAATTGCCAGTCCATCAGCACCATGGCCACGATCGTCGCGATCACCGTGGTCGCGTTCTGGGCGATCGACGTCGCCGTCGTGGTCACCACGCTGTCGATCCCGCCGATGTCGTTGGCAATCCGCGACTGCACCTCGCCGGTCCGCGTGCGGGTGAAGAAGGCGAGCGACATCCGCTGCAGGTGGCGGTAGACGGCCGTGCGCAGGTCGTGCATCACCTTCTGGCCGACGACGTTGGACATGTACGTCTGCCAGACGCCGATCGCTGCGGTGGCGATCGCGATGGCGATCATCCCGAGGACCAGTTCGGTCAGCAACGGGCCGTTGTTCTCCGGCAGCGCGGTGTCGAGTACCGCACGGAGCAGGAACGGCGAGATCATCCCGAGTCCGGAGGCGAAGATGATCAGCCCCATGACGCCGGCGAGCCGCCAGCGGTAGCGGGAGAACAGCGCGATCACCCGGTGGGTGTCCCGCTTGCGCTCGGGATCCATCAGCGGCGGGGGCGTGCCCGAGCCACGGGACCGCATCCCGCGCATGGACCCGGGTGCGGCGCCGTTCGCCGCCCCCATGCCGTGTCCGCCGGAGAAGCTCATCCGTCACTGATGATGGCAGGGCGCCGATCACGCGCCCGGGAAACGTGGGTCAGCGCGCGCTCAGCGACGCTCGCTCGGCTGTGTCGGGCCCAGCAGCAGCGAGTAGACGCGTGTCGGCCGGTCCTGGCCGAGCGGCGGTGCGGCGAGAAAGCGCCGGAGACGCTTCGGCTTGGGCGTCGTCCGTGGCGTCGAGGAAGACTTGGGCTTGATGGGTGACCTCTCCGTGGCTGGGGATGGGTTCTACCCGCATATGGGCCGTTTCTAACGATAGCCCTCCACCGGTCGATGGACCGTTCCGACCCCGCGCGCGCTGCAGCCGAGAACTGCCGCACCACGATGGTCGCTTCGCGATACTCCGGTTCGTGGGGGATAACGACGGCCACCCGCCCGGCAACGGCGTCGCCACCGCGGCGCAGATTCCGACGCGGACAGTCATGCCCGACCGCCCGCTCGGCGGCAGCGCATTTCCCCCGATCGCCGATTACGGCTTCCTGTCCGACTGCGAGACAATGGCGCTCGTCGCACCGAGCGGCAACGTCGAGTGGATGTGCCTGCCGGATCATGTCCTGCTCCGGACCGTCCGCTGTGTCAACGGCGAGGTCGAGGTCGTGCTCGAGTGTGAGCCGATGTTCGACTACGGCCGCCTGCCGGCCACCTGGACCTACACCCAGGACGGCTATCACGAGGGCATCGCCGCGGTCGAGGGGTGCGAGACGCGGCTGCGGCTGATCACCGACCTGCGGCTCGGCTTCGAGGGGCCGCGGGCCACCGCCCGCCACCGGATGAAGGAGGGCGAAACGGTCTACTGCGCGCTGGCGTGGAGCGAGCACGAGCCGCCGCGAACCTATGACGAGGCCTACGAGCGGCTCGTGTGGACCGCCCACCACTGGCAGCACTGGCTCGACCGCGGCGACTTCCCCGACCATCCCTGGCGGAGCTTCCTCCAGCGGAGCGCGCTCACCCTCAAAGGCCTGACCTACGCCCCCACGGGCGCGCTCGTCGCCGCCGCCACCACCTCGCTGCCGGAGACCCCCCGTGGCGAGCGCAACTGGGACTACCGCTACAGCTGGATCCGTGACTCGACCTTCATGCTCTGGGCGCTGTACACGCTCGGCTTCGAATGGGAGGCGAACGACTTCTTCTATTTCATCGCCGACGTCGCCGGCGGCCAGGACAACCTCCAGGTGATGTACGGCGTCGGCGGTGAGCCCAAGCTCGACGAGCGCATCCTCGAGCATCTCGACGGCTACCAGGGCGCGAGCCCCGTGCGCGTCGGCAACGACGCGTACAACCAGCAGCAGCACGACGTGTGGGGCGCGCTGCTGGATTCGGTGTACCTACACACCCGCTCGCGCGACACCCTCGACGAACGGGTCTGGCTGATCCTCAAACGGCAGGTCGAGGCCGCGCTCGAGAACTGGCGCAAGCCGGACCGCGGGATCTGGGAGATGCGCGGCGAGCCCAAGCACTTCACCTCCTCGAAGATCTTCTGCTGGGTGGCCTGTGACCGCGGTGCCCGTCTCGCCGAGGTCCGCGAGGAATGGGACTACGTCGAGCGCTGGCGCGCCGCGGCCGACGAGATCCGCGAGGATGTGCTCGAGCACGGCGTCGACGATCGCGGCGTGTTCGTCCAGCACTACGAGACCGAGTCACTCGACGCCGCGCTGCTGCTGGTGCCGCTGCTGCGCTTCCTCCCTCCCAACGACGAGCGCGTGCGCAACACCGTGCTCGCGATCGACGAGGAGCTCACCGAGCACGGCCTCGTGCTCCGCTACCGCACCGACGAGACCGACGACGGTCTCGAAGGTCCCGAGGGCAGCTTCCTCATCTGCTCCTTCTGGCTGGTCTCGGCGTTCTGCGAGATCGGCGAGGTCGACCGCGCCCGTGACCTGTGTGAGCGGATCCTCGGCTACGGCAGCGCGCTCGGGCTGTTCGCCGAGGAGGTCGATCCCCGGACCGGACGGCATCTCGGCAACTTCCCCCAGGCCTTCACGCACCTCGCGCTCATCAACGCGGTCATGCACGTGATCCGGGCCGACGAGGAGCGCGCGGCCGAGCGCAGCCCCTGGACGCAGTTCCGCTGATCCGCGCGGCGTCGCCTCCCGCGCAGCGGCGGCTGGGGAGCGTCGCCTACGGCCCGGGAGCGTCGTCTACCGCGCGGCCGGGGGCCAGTCCGCGTGCCGCACCCGAAACACCGAGAACGGCTCACCCGTCCGGCCGCTGCCCGCGCCGTCGGGGGTCATCCCGAGCTTCACCGCCACTCCGATCGAAGCGGCGTTGGCGGCCGCGATGCGGGCGAGCAGGCTCGGCGCCCCGACCCGTGTGAACGCCTCCTCGCCGAGTCGCCTGGCGCCCTCGGCGGCGAGCCCGCGTCCCCAGGCGCTCGGCCATAGCCACCAGCCGATCTCGTACTCGCCGGGATCGACGCCCGACCCCTCGCCGGCGTAGTTGAGGGCGATCAGCCCGACGGCCGCGCCCGCGTCCCGCTCGCTCGCCACCCGCCAGCCGAAGCCGTGCGCGTGCCAGTGCTCGACGAGGCCGCGTGAGACCTCGGCCGACTTCGCCTCGGGCCAGGGCCGGCCGTCACCGACGTAGCGCACGACCGCCGGATCGGCGGCCATCGCGGCGAGGAGCGCCACGTCGGCCTGCACCCACCGGCGCAGGCGCAGTCGCGGCGTCTGCAGCGTGTCGTCCATCCCGGCACCATATCTCCGGGAACGGCGCCGAGCGGGCGTCGCATCCCTCCTGAAACCTCCCGATCGCGCTTCCAGATTCCCGGTCGGAAAAGATTTGTTTAGACCTTGCTTCAGGCGGGAACCCTGGCTTCAACCGGTCAAGGAACTGCGCCCCCACTTCCTTGACCCCTCCGGGAGGACCCAGATGGATCTGGGTCCTCCCGGGGACCCTCTTCTCATCGTCATGCCTCGGCCAGACGGGCGGTTCTACGGCGCGCCGTGCCGCGTCAGCGCGATCGCCCCCCACTCCGCGCCGAGCTTCGCCGCCGCCCCCACGTCGTTCCCGTCGGCCAGGCCGAAGGTGAACGCCGCCGCGAATGAGTCGCCGCAGCCGTAGGTGTCGCACGGCTCGCCGGGCAACGGCACCGCGTCCCAGCGACCGCTGCTCTCTCCCCACCAACGACCGCCGTGGGCGCCCTCCGTGGCCACCAGCAGCCGGGAGCGAGCGGCGACCCGCTCGGCCCATTGGCACTCGTCCTCGTCGTCGGCGCTGAAGACGAGCGCGTCGATCTTCGGTCCGGGGACCTCGAGCGCGTCGCGGGCGCGCGGCGTCGCGACGACAAAGCGAGCGGCCCGGGCGCGCTCGAGCGCGGCCGGGTCGCCGGCGGTGAAGTACACGCCTCCGGCGTCGCCGAGCCGAGACCAGTCGAGCTCGTCGGCCCCCGCGGGCGCCAGTCGCTGACCGATGGTGACGATCGTCCGCTCGCGATGGTCGTCGAGCAGCGTCACCGCCCGCCGGGTGGGTTGCTCGCGCCAGGCCACCTGCACATCGACCCCGCGCTCACGCAGCTGCGCGCACGCCGCCTCGCCGTCGTCGTCGCGGCCGAAGGCGCAGAAGAAGTCGACCTCCGCCCCGTGCTCGGCGAGTACCGTCGCGGCGACCCCGCCGCCGCCGGCGGCGCGGATGAACGTGCGGCTGGCGTGCACGACGTCGCCCGGCTTGGGAAAGCCGCCGATGAGGAGGAACTCCACCCACTCGACGTGGCCGACCACGCTCACGCGCTGCGTCATGCCGCGGATACTGCCCGAATCAGGCCGCGGTGCGCGTCGCGGGTGCCGCGGCCGTGCGCTCGGCCTCGGCGGGAAGACCGGCGGCCTGCCGCGTGGCCCGCACCGCGGCCGGGTCAGTCACGGTCTTGCGCAGCCGGACGAAGCCGTACGTCCCACCCATGACCGGGATCCACAGGGCGATCGTGTGGTAGAGCGCAATGGCGGCGGCCGCCGGCGCAGCCGGGACGCCGTAGAGGACGAGCGCGGCCAGCAGTCCTCCGTCGAGCACCCCGATGCCCCCGGGAATGGGGACGAGGTTGGACAGGTAGCCCACCTGATAGGCGACGACGAGGCCGAAGATCGGCGGTGAGACCCCGACGGCGTGCAGGCACGCCCACAGTGCCGCAATGTCGAAGAGGAGGAAGCCGAAGGCACCGAGCAGCCGCCAGTGCGGCGTGACGAGTGCCTGCTCGGTGTCGGCGATCCATCCGGCCGTCGGCCGCAGCGCGTCGTGGATCTTGCGCGTGCGGCCGCGCGGCGGGACGCGGTCGATGAACCGGGGCAACAGGGCGAAGAAGACGAGTGCGCCCGTCGCCACCACTGCCGGGATGAGGCCGTAGAGGAACCCCTTGGTCGTGCCGATCCCGAACGTGACGGCGAAGCCGGCCACGGCGAGCACGATCACGTTGACCGCGCTCGTCAGCAGGAAGATGACGGCCGAGCGGTTGACGATCCGGGACCACGGGAGGCCCCAGGCCCGCATCGCCCACACGCCGACCGCGAGACCGCCGGCGCCGCCGGCCGGCACGACGGCGCCGAACGCCTGCTCGGCCCAGGCCAGCCACCGCATCGGCTGCGGCGGGCCCCGGTGCAACACGAGCCGGACCACGGCGACGTAGCCGAGGCACGAGGCGACCTCAAGGGCGAGCGCAAGGATCAGCCACGGCCGGGAGGCATGCGCGGCGCGGGCGAGGACGCTGCGCAGATCGGGGACGGCGAGGCCCACGGCGAGCAGCAACAGCAGCAGCACTGCTGTCCAAATGATCCCGTTGCGCAGCCGGTGCGCATCCCGCTCGGCGCTTGCCTGCTCTGGCTCAATCCGCTGCTGCTCGGGAGGCGACGATTGTTCCGGGCCCGCGACTCGTGCCACCGTTTCTCCCAGACTGTTGATCTCGCAATAATTTTATCAGCCAACGGTTTCTCGGTGTCGGCTGAGCGGACCGCCGGGGCGGCGATCGTCACCGCGGGCCCAGGTCGTGCGAGAGCGAGCCGCCCCGCCGGGTCGCTAGTGCTGGGCGCGGGGGCCCAGGCGCACCGGCAGCGTCTTGAGCTGATTGATGAACGCCGACTCGACCATGACCGGCGCGCCGTCGAGCGTCATCTGCGGGTAGCGAGCGAGGGTCTCCTCGAGCATCACCTTGAGCTCGAGCCGGGCGAGCGCGGTGCCGAGGCAGAAGTGCCGTCCGCCGGCGCCGAAGGCCTGGTGGTCCGGGTTGCGGGTGACGTCGAAGCGGTCCGGATCGGCGTGGCGCGACTCGTCCCGGTTGGAGGAGACGTACCACATGACGACCTTGTCCCCCTCGTGAATCGTCTGGCCGCCGAGCTCGACGTCCTTGGTCGCCGTGCGGCGGAAGTGGGCGAAGGCGGGGAACATGCGCAGCGATTCCTCGACTGCGCCGGGGATGAGCGACGGGTCATCGAGCAGCAGGTGGCGCTGGTCGGGATGCGCGAGGAGTGCGCGGATCCCGCTGGAGAACGTCGCCTTCGTGCTGTCGTTGCCGGCCGCGACGAGCAAGAAGAAGCCCATCACGATCTCGTGCTCCTCGAGCCGCTGGCCATCGATCTCGGCATGGACGAGGACGCTGGTGAGGTCGTCGGTCGGGTGCTCGCGGCGCTCGGCGATCATCCGCTGGCAGCGGGCGAAGATCTCCGGGATGTCCTTGGCCACGACGCTCTCGATCCCGTCCGGGTTGAGATCAGGATCGCCGGCGCCGAGGGCCGAGTTCATCAGCGCCGCCCATACGGCGTCGTCCTCCTCGGGGATGCCCATGAAGCTCCCGATCACCCGGGAGACGATCGGCTGGGCGATGTCGGCGACGATGTCGCACGTCTCCCGGCCGTCGAGGCGGTCGAGCACGTCGATCGCGATGGCCCTGATCGCGGACTCGTGCTGGGCGATCCGCCGCGGCGTGAAGCCGGCCTGGAAGAGCATCTTGAGCCGGTCGTGCTTGGGCGGGTCCATACCGATGAACATCGCTCGCATCAGCTCGACCGGGAAGACATCGGTGACCGCCGTGATCCCGCCGCGCTCGGAGGAATAGGTCTTCCAATCACGGCTGACGGTGTGGACGTCGTCGGCACGCGTCACCGACCAGTAGCCGGCCTCGTTCGGGTACTCGCTGATCCGCGGCGTCCAGTGCACGGGGCACTCGGAGCGCAGCTGCGCGAACAGCTCGTGCGGCGGTCCCTGCGCCCACAGCTCGCGCTCGCCGACCAGGACGTCCTCGAGTCGGTTCGTGGTCGATGACACCCTGTTCCCTCCTAGGTCCTCGTGGCTACGGCAGCAACTCCGCGCGATCCTACTGGCTGGCCGGCCAGCATGGAAGGCAGGGCACTCCTACTCCTACGTCGCTCCTCCCGCGACCCTACACGCGCGCGAGTCTTGCCCACCTCCGTCCAGGGACTCGCGCCTGCTCCCCTCCTCCCCGGCCGCGCTCCCCGCGCGCCGGTCCGCGTCCACGCCGCCCACGGCCAGCCGACGGCCCCGCGAGCCCTCGGGTCACGTCGGAGGACGCCATCGCGGCAGCACCCGCGCTCACCCACACTCGCAGCCTCACCGGCGCCGTCGCACCGAGGATCCCGACCCCGGTCCGCAAGCTCGGCACCCGGACCCGGTCCGGCGGCGCCCACCGCCTCCGCGGCCGCCCTGCGCACCGGCACGGCACCGGCCTCCGGGACCCCATTAGTGTTCGCCGGAACGACCGCAGAGGAAGGAGCCCCGCGCAGTGAAGATCCGAGCCGCAGTGCTGGAGGAGTTCGGCCAGCCACTCAAGATCACCGACGTCGAACTCGCCGAGCCCAAGCCCGGCGAGGTGCTCGTCCGACTCGAAGCCTGCGGCGTCTGCCACACGGACATGTACACAGCCTCGGGCGCCGACCCGTCCGGTTATGCGCCCACCGTCCTCGGCCACGAGGGGGCCGGGATCGTCGAGCAGGTCGGCGACGGCGTGACGAGCCTCGCGCCCGGCGACCGCGTCGTCACCCTGTTCTCGCCCCAGTGCCGCGAGTGTGTGCATTGCCGATCGCCGAAGACGAACCTCTGCCTCGCTATCCGCGAGCAGCAGAACCTCGGCTACCTGCCCGACGGCACCACCCGGCTGTCGCGCGACGGCGACCCGATCCGCCACTTTATGGGCACGAGCACCTTCGCCGAGTACACGGTGATGCCGGAGATCGCGCTGGCCAAGGTCTCGCCCGAGGCGACGCCGGACCGAGCGGCCCTGTTCGCCTGCGGGCTCTCGACCGGACTCGGCGCCGCGATCAACACCGCGAAGGTCGAGCCCGGCTCGACGTGCGTCGTCTTCGGCGCCGGCATGGTCGGCCTCGGCGCCGTGGCCGGCTGCCGGCTCCAGGGCGCCGAGCGGATCATCTGCATCGACATGTCCGAGCAGCGGCTCGCGCTCGCCCAGGATCAGGGTGCCACCGACACCTGGATCGGCGGCGCGGAGACGGTGGCGCGCGTGCTCGAGGAGACCGGTGGCTTCGGCGCCGACTACACCTTCGAGGCCACCGGCCTCACCGCGGTGATGCGTCAGGCGGTCGAGTCGGCCCGCATGGGCTGGGGCCTGTGCACGATCGCCGGCGTCGCCGGCAAGGGCGAGACGCTCGACATCGTGCCGCGCTACCTGATCACCGGCCGCCGGGTGTGCGGCTCCTCGTTCGGCGGGGTCAAGGGCCGCGACCAGGTGCCGCAGTTCGTCGAGCTCTACCTCGACGGCAAGCTCGACGTCGACCCGTTCATCTCGCACCGCATCAGCCTCGACGAGGTCAACCGCGGCTTTGAGCTGATGGAACGCCAGGACGGCATCCGCAGCGTGATCAGCTTCGCCTGAGCACTCGCGGTGGTCCCAGCCGGGGTGAGGCAGCTGGCCGATCAGCCGCGCTTTCGACGCGGTTCAGGCGCTCTCGCGGCGGCACGGAGTCGCCGTTGCCGGATCCGGATCGCCGCTCCGATGGCCGCGCCGAAGAAGACTGCGCCGTAATACCACGGATTGACGACCAGCGCTACCGCCACGCCGATCATCGCGAGCCAGATCGCGGGCCGGTAGTCGCGCCAGTCGCCGGTCATCGATGCAACTTACCTGAGGGACCGAGGCAGTTCACACTGATGGCCCGCTGAGTTCTGCAGCAACCCGCTTCTGGATCGAGGCCACGGCGCGGAAGGCCTCCCTCAGGTAACTTCGTGCCAGGTGGCTCAACTCGGCGGGGTTGACGTAGTCGTCGGGCTCCTGGCCTGCCCGTAGCTGCACCACCTGGTGCTCCAGCCGCAGGTTCGTGATCAGCTCGAATGCATCGCTCAGCGTTCGTGCGTGATCGGCCGCAAGCGTCCCGGCAGCCTCGGCCGCACGCAGGCGCTCCAGTGTCGACGCGCTCGTCACGCCCGCAGCCATCCCGGCCCAGCGAGCCAGGTCCACGATGGGCAGCATGCCGCCGTGTTTCAGGTCTAGCCGGCCGCGATGCTCGCCCGAGTGCTCCACGACGAGTCCACGGAGGAAACCGGTGGGTGGGCGGTGTGACAGCGCAAAGCGGGCCAGGAGGCGCAACAGCGCCGGGTTCCGCGGCGCGAGGCGGAATGTATCGGCGAGCGGACTGCCGGTGTGGATCCCCCACACCGGGCGACTGTCGACAAGCACCGACACGAGAATCAGGGCCTTCTCCTGCGTCGGATCGTCCATCCAGCTTCGAACCACCCGCTGCCAGGACTCAATCGGGCGAACGAAGCGAAGCTCCGACGCCGTCGCGCCGTGCGAGTCCGCGTGCAGACCGCACGCCTGGAGTCCGGCAACGACCTTGACCCCGACCGCGTGGAGCTGCGGCCGGACCTGCTCCTCGGCGACATCGCCGAACCAGACGATCGCGCTGTCGACGTCCGAACTCGGGATCGCCTCGCGCCGCGCCTGGCTGCCCAGCGCCAGCCACGCAAACTCGGCTCCAGCGCCCCCCGCTTCCGCGACGGCGAGGTCGAGCAGACGACGGGTGAGGGCGTCGACTACGACCGCGTAGACGCCGGTGATGTTGATCGCGGCCACGCGCGCATCGTGCAGCGAGATCACCATGGGGCGCAGCTCATCGGCCGCTCTCGCCAACTCCTCGACACTGCTCGCCCTCGCGATCCGACGCCGCAGGAAGAACGAGGAGCGGCTCTGGATCGCCACGATGTCCACCTCCTCGATAACCCCGACGACCTCCCCGGTCGCCGACACGACCGGAAAATGGCGAAACCCGCGATCGAGCATGTCCAGCAGCACCTCGCCACCGAGCCGGTCGGGGCTGGTGGTATAGGCGGGGGCAGACATCGCCGTCGAGACGGGCGCGTCCCCGGGCAGCCCGCCGGCGACGACGCGTGTTCGGAGATCGCGGTCGGTGAGGATTCCGAGAGAACCACCGCCAAGCTCGACCACCGCCGAGGTCGCGTGAGCGGCGGTCATCAGCTGCGCCACCTCGCGGATCGTCGTCTGCGGATCGCAGAGCAGCGGAGCGCCGCGAATCAGCGCGCCAACTGGTTGATGCGCTGCATCGACGGTTGGCGCCACGGGGACCATCCCGGCGCTGACGGCCCACGGTTCGAGCAAGGAACGCGTCACGAACCGGAGGCCCTCCGGACGCGACAACAATCCGTGCGCTGCGTCGGCCGGGATCCGATAGCAGAGCGTGTCCTCGGCAGCCCGCGCCTGGAAGCCCGCCGGAAGGCCTGACAGCATCGACGTGTGACCGAACAGCTCGCCTTCGCCAAGCAGGTCGAGCACGCGACCATCGAAGACGATTTCGACCGAACCGCTGCGGACCACGCGCAGGTGCGCGAGCGGCTCCCCACCCTGGAAGAAGATGGTCGCGCCGGCCTTGTGGAACTCGACCTCGGAGGCCGCCGCGACGCGCTCGACGTCTGCCGCGTCAAGCGCGTCGAATGGCGGGTATTCACGGAGAAACCGTGTGACCTCCGGCGCCGCGGTGGCGCTCATGCGCCGACGTCAACCGGGGCGGAGGTCAACCCGCCGCCCGCACCCGGTCATCGCGCCGCGGGAGATCACACCCTCACCCCTCGGGCATGGCTCATGGCATCGCGTCCCCCAGCGGCGCTGGGATGTCCGGGATCGTGGCCTGGTGCTCGGCGAGGACCTCTGGGGACTTCTTGGCCTGGACCAGGAAGTAGTAGAGCGCGCCGATGATCAGGATGACGCCGATGAACAGGATCGGCGACCACTGCCAGTACCAGTGCGGCTTCCCGACAGAGTTGTAGATCGCGTTGCGCGGCCAGGCAATGTTGATCGTAACCAGGGCGCCATAGGTCACCGCGAGGATGTTGACCAGCAGCCCCCAGCGGCCGAGTGAGAAGTACGGGCCGTGATCGGGCCTTGGCCAGTTGCCGCGAATGCGCTGGACCAGCATCGGAACCGTGACTCCGAGGTAGGCGAGGTAGAACATGATGATCGCCAGCGAGGTAAGCACGTAGAACGCGCTCTGGTTGCCGACGTTGATCGCCAGCAGGACCAGTGTGAGGATGCCGGTCACCAGGGCCGGAATGATCGGCACCTTGCGATGGCCCGATACGCGCGCGACCTGGGATCCAAACGGCAGCCGGTTGTCACGCGCCATGGAGAACAGCATGCGGATCGTGGCCGTCTGGACGGCCAGGCAGCACACGAAGATCGCCAGTGCCGTATCGGCGAGGAACACGTTCCCCGTGGTATTGCCGAACGCGTTCTTGATCACGTAGGGCAGACCGAGGAGACCGATGTTCTTGTCGTTGATGTTCTTGTTCGACATGATCGCCAGCAGGATCACCAGGCCGCCGACCACCGCTGCGGCGCCGATCGCGCGGATGATCGCGGGTGGCGCGTGCTTGCGCGGGTCGTTGGTCTCCTCGGCCAGCGTTCCTGCGGTGTCGAACCCGTACATGACGTACGCGCTCACGAGGCCGCCGACGAGCAGCGCGCCGAAGTAGCCCCAGGGATGGCCGGCGCCGTAGTGGTAGCTGTGGGCGATGACCGACGGTGGCTGGTGCAGGTGGAATAGCAGGAGGATGATCAGCAGCGACGCGCCGATGAGCTCGGCGGCCACGCCGACGTTGTTGATGCGCGACATCAGCTTGACGCCGAGCATGTTGATGATGGTGGTGATCACCACGAGGACGCCTCCGAGCAACAGCGCATTCTGCGCGCCGCCCTTGGTCAGCGTCGTACCGGCATCGGCGGCGCTGCCGAAGAACTGGAAGCTCGTCGTGATCTGCGGCAGCACCACCTGCCAGTCGACTGCCACGGCGGCGATCGTGACGATCGCCCCGACGATGTAGATCCAGCCGACCATCCACGACGAGAACGCGCCGGCGACCTGCTTGGACCATTGATAGACCGAGCCGGCGATGGGGAACTGGCCGGCCATCTCCATGAAGCAGAGGGCCACGAGAATCTGGCCGGCGACCACAACGGGCCACGTCCACCACACGCCCGGTCCCGCATTCAGGTAGCCGAATCCGAACAGCGCGGTGACGCCCGTCAGGATCGAGATGTAGCTGAAGCCTGCTGCGAAGGCCGAAAAGCTCCCGAGGGAACGATCCAGCTCCTGCTTGTAGCCGAACTGAGCGAGATCCTGACTATCTGTTGACGCTGCGTTGGGCGGCGCCTCTGCGGTTGCCATCAATCAACCTCCCCGGCCCCGCGCCAAGACGCACGGCCTCTCGAACACCACGGTTGGGTCCGCCACCAGGCCAGGGCACGGCGCCCTGTCCATTCCTTGCGCTGTCGACCCAGTCCTGATTGCGCGGTTATATATCAGTTGTCTAACTGTGTCAACGAGCCCGGAGGACGGCACGGAGGGCTCCTTCTACGCGGTGGCGGCAGACTCCTGCGCGGCGCCCTTCTGGTGGCGGTAGAACGGGGCATTGAGCGGCTCGAGCGGCGTGTCCCCCCGGATCAGATCGGCCGCCTTCTCGGACAGCATCACCGTCGGGGCGTAGATGTTGCCGTTGGTCACGTAGGGCATGACCGAGGCGTCGACGACGCGGACGCCCTCGAGCCCGTGGACCTTCATGCTCGTCGGATCGATGACCGCTTCCGGGCCGACGCCCATCTTGCACGTGCACGACGGATGCAGGGCGGTCTCGGCGTCACGGGCCACCCAGGCCCGGATCTCCTCGTCGGTCTCGACCGTCTTGCCCGGCGAGAGCTCGCCGTCGTTGTAGGGGTCGAAGGCCGGCTGGGTGAGGATCTTCCGCGCGCAGCGGATCGCCTCGGGCCACTCGCGCCGATCCTGGTCAGTGGAGAGGTAGTTGAAGCGGATCGCCGGATGGCGCAGCGGATCGGTCGAGACGATCTTCACCGTGCCGCGTGCGTCGGAGTACATCGGCCCGACGTGGACCTGGTAGCCGTGCCCCTGCGGGGCCGAGCCGTCGTAGCGGATCGCGATCGGCAGGAAGTGGAACATGAGGTTGGGGTAGGCGACATCGTCGTTGGAGCGCATGAACCCCCCGGCCTCGAAGTGGTTTGTCGCCCCCGGGCCACTGCGGAACAGGAGCCACTGCGCCCCGACCTTCGGACGGTTGCGCCATTTCATCGCCGGGGCGACCGAGACGGGCTGCTTGGAGGCGTACTGGACGTAGACCTCGAGGTGATCCTGGAGGTTCTCCCCCACCCCGGGCAGATCGTGGACCGGCCGCACGCCGACCGACTCGAGCTCCTTGGCGTTGCCGACGCCCGAGAGCTGGAGCAGTTGCGGCGAGTTGATCGCGCCGCCGCACAGGATGACGTCGTCGCCGTTGATCCGCTTGACCTGCTTCTTCTCGACGATCTCGACGCCGACGGCCTTCTGCCCCTCGAAGATGACGCGATTGACCATCACGCCGGTGCGGACCTCGAGGTTGGGCCGGCGCATGACGGGGTGCAGGTACGCGCGCGCCGCGCTCAGCCGATGCCCGCGGTGGATGTTGCGGTCAAACGGGGCGAAGCCCTCCTGCTTGTAGCCGTTGACGTCCTTGGTGAGGTCATAGCCGGCCTGCTGGACGGCCTCGAAGAAGGCGAGGAACAGCGGACTTGTCGCCGGCCCGCGCTCGAGCACGAGCGGCCCCTCGCCGCCCCGCCACTCGTCCGCACCGGCCAGGCAGGTCTCCATCCGCTTGAAGTACGGCAGCGTGTGGGCATAGTCCCAGCTGTCCATGCCCTCGTCGGCGCCCCAGCGCTCCATGTCGAGCGGATTGCCGCGCTGGAAGATCATGCCGTTGATGCTCGAGGAGCCACCGAGGACCTTGCCGCGGGCGTGGTAGACGCGCCGCCCGTTCATGTGCTCCTCGGGCTCGGACTCGTACTTCCAGTCGTAGAAGCGGTTGCCGATCGGGAACGACAGCGCGGCGGGCATGTGGATGTAGACGTCCCACTTGTAGTCCATCCGCCCGGCCTCGAGCACGAGCACCCGGCAGCCCGGGTCGGCGCTCAGGCGGTTGGCCAGGACGCTGCCGGCGGAGCCCCCGCCGACGATGATCTTGTCGTAGCTCATCTGCTCTCTCCTCTACAGCACCGCGCGGATTTCGCGCTCGAACGTGGCTATGTGCTCGGCGAGGGTGTCCCTCGCCGCATCGGCGTCTCCCGCGTCGATCGCTCGCAGCACGTCCTCATGCTCGTGGACGCGTGCGAACAGGTCGGGCAATCGGTCGATGACCAGGTACCAGATCCTCAGGGACAGATTGAGGTAGCGCGCGAGCGTGTCCTCGAGGTAGGGGTTGCCGGCGCAGCGGTAGATGAAGCGATGCACGCGCGTGTCGACGCTCATCAGCTCGGAGAGGTCCTCGCTGCCCTCGTTGCGGGCGAGCTCCTCGAGCAGCCCCGCGAGCTCGGCCCGCTCGGCATCGGTGATCCGCTCTGCCGCCCGGTAGGCGGCGTGGCCCTCGAGCTGCGAGCGCACGTCGGAGATGTGCGCCAGGTCGGTGATGTTGATCTCCGAGGCGAACGTCCCCCGCCGCGGGAACACGGTGACGAGGTTCTCGAGCGCGAGCCGTTTGATCGCCTCGCGCACCGGCGTGCGGCCCATCTCGAGCTCGGTGCCGAGCGCGTCCTCGTCGATCGGCGCCCCCGGCGCGATCCGCAGGGTGACGATGCGATCACGCAACTCCGCGTACGCGCGATCGGCGAGAAGCTCCCGAGGCGGCCTCGCCTGCCCTGCGGACCGTGATGCCTGCGCCGTCATCCGTGCCCAGGAGTTCGACTCCCAGCCAACACGGCTGATATATGAGTCATCGATTACGAGTCTACCAGCGCCCCGACGCCCCGCCAAGAGCGCATCGACCGCTTGGCCGACCCCCGACGTCGCACCCGCCGAGGGCCTATTCTGGCCTCAGCAATGAGCTCGCTCGCCCCTGTCGGCACCGCGGAGGACGTCGTGGCCCGGATCGCCGCCGGCGGCGCCGAACAGGCCCGGCGCGTCGTGCTCGAGCTCGCGCGGCACACCCCGATCCTCAGCTCGCGCAGCCTCTCGGACCGGTGCGGCGCGAGCATCCTGCTCAAGGCCGAGAACCTCCAGCGCACCGGCTCCTTCAAGCTGCGCGGCGCGACGAACAAGCTCGCCCACCTCGAGCACCCGACCGGAGTTGTGGCCGGCAGCGCGGGCAACCACGGCCAGTCGCTCGCCTACGCCGCCCGCGCGCGCGGGATCCCCTGCGAGGTGTTCATGCCGACGGAGGCGTCCGTGGCCAAGGTGGCCGCGGTGCAGGCCTTCGGCGGGACGGTGACCCTCGGCGGCAGCTCGGTCGACGACTGCGTGGCGGCGGCCCGCACGCGCGCGCGGGACACCGGGGCGGTCTTTGTGCATCCGTTCGACGACCCCGACGTCATCCTCGGGCAGGCGACGCTCGGGCTCGAGCTGCTCGAGGACGCGCCCGACCTCGCCACCGTCGTCGTGCCGATCGGCGGCGGCGGCCTCATCTCCGGGGTGGCCGGGGTGATCAAGCGAGCCCGCCCGGAGGTGCGCGTCGTCGGCCTCCAGGTCGAAGCGTGCTCGCCGTTCCCCGAGTCGCTGCGCGCCCGTGCCCCCCAGACCTTCGCCGCGCTGCCGACGATCGCGGACGGGATCGCGGTCAAGCGCCCCGGCGAGCTCACCCTCCCGCTCGTTCAGCGGTGGGTCGACGAGCTCGTCGTCGTCGGCGAGGACGACATCGCCGAGGCGATGGTGTGGCTGCTCGAGCGCTCCAAGCTCGTCGTCGAGGGCGCCGGCGCGATCGGGGTGGCGGCGCTGCTCGCCGGCCGGCTGCGCGCGTCGAAGACGGGCTCGACCGTCGTCCTGCTGTCAGGCGGTAACGCCGACGCGGGACTCCTGGCCAGCACCGCCTGGCGCCACGAGACGATGGCGGGCCGCCGCGTGCGCATCTTCACCCGGATCCCTGATCGGCCCGGCGGCCTCGCCGGGCTGCTCGCGCTCATCGCGCAGGACGGCGGCAACGTCGTCCACGCCGACCACGTCCGCGAGGGCGTGCCGCTCCACGTCCGTGAGACCGGCGTCGAGATCACCCTCGAGACGCGCGGCACCGAGCACAGCGCGTCGATCATCAACCGGCTCGTGACGGCCGGGTATGCCGTCCGGCGAATGGACGACTTCGGCGAATGAAGGCGCTGCGCTCACTCGCGGGCCCGACGTTCATCTTCGCCGGGGTCATGCACTTCGTCATCCCCAAGGTCTACCGGCGGATCATGCCGCCCTACGTCCCGGCGCCGATGGCCATGGTCTACGCCAGCGGCGTGGCCGAGGCGGCCGGCGGTGCGGCGCTCATGCACCCCCGTACCCGCCGGGCCGGCGGCTGGTGGCTGATCGCCACCCTGGTCGCGGTCTTCCCCGCCAACGTGCACATGGCGCTGCACCCCGAGGATTACGCCGAGGTGCCCGGCGGCGCGAGGGCGCTGTGGGCCCGGCTGCCCTTTCAGGCGGTGTTCATCGCCTGGGTGCGCGGCGCGATGCGCGCGTAGCCGGCGAGCCGACGCTCAGTCGCCGAGCTCAGCCCGGCGGCGAACGACGAACTCCTCGAGCTCGGCCCGGATCGCGTCGTCGAGTGGCGGCGCCTCGTACCTCTCGAGCGACTCGCGCCAGATGTTCGCCGCCCGCGCGGTCGTGTCGAGCCCGCCGCGCTTGGACCAGCGGTCGAAGTTCTCCGTCGAGGAGAGCAGCGGCCGGTAGAAGCACTCGCGGAAGCGCTCGAGCGTGTGGGCGGCGCCGAGGAAGTGCCCCCCGGCGCCGACCTCGACGTGGGCATCGAAGGCGAGGGAGGCCTCGTCGATCTCCAGCGGTGTGAACTCGTGGCGCAGCTCGCGCAGCAGCTCGATGTCGACGATGAACTTCTCGTAGCACGAGACGAGTCCGCCTTCCAGCCAGCCCGCGGAGTGCATGACGAAGTTCGCGCCCGCCAAGAAGGTCGGCAGGAGGGTCATCAGCGACTCGTAGGCGGCCTGGGCATCGACGGTCTGCGAGGCGTTGAGCGCCCCGCCGCCGCGCCAGGGCAGGCCGAAGTGCCGTGCGATCTGGCCCGTGCACAGCACGCCGATGCCCGACTCCGGCGTGCCGAAGGACGGCGAGCCGGACTGCATGTCGGTGTTGGAGAGGAACGAGCCGAACACGACCGGCGAGCCGGGACGGATGAGCTGGGTGAGCGCGATCCCGGCGAGCGCCTCGGCCATCTGCTGCACGAGCGTCGCCGGCAGCGACACCGGTGACATCGCCCCCATGAGCAGAAACGGGGTGATGATCACAGCCTGGCCGGCCTTCACGTACTCGAACATCGCCGAGAGCATGCGGTCGTCGTAGCGCAGCGGCGAGTTGACGTTGATCAGGGAGATCGACGCCGGTGCGCGTTCGATCGCCTCGCGGCCGCCGAACAGGATCTCCCCCATCGCGATCGTGTCGGCGGCGTTCGGCCCTGAGGTCACCGACCCCATGTAAGGCTTGTCGCTCAGCGTCTGGAGCGCGAACACCATGTCGAGATGGCGGGAGTCCAACGGCCGGTCCTCGGGCTCGCAGATCGTGCCGCCGGGCGAGTCGAGCTCGGGGAAGAACTGGGCGAGGCGGACGAGGTTCTCGAAGTCGGCCATCTTCGCGTCGCGGCGGACGTCGCCCTCACGGATGAACGGGCAGCCGTACACGGGCGCGAACACCATGTGGTCGCCGCCGATGTGGGCGCTGTGCTCAGGGTTGCGGGCCTGGAGCTCGAACTCCGACGGCACCTTGGCCACCTGCTCGAGGATGAACTCGGGGTCGAAGCGCACCCGGTTCTCGTCCTCGACGATCTGGCCCGCCTCGCGCAGCAGCTCGACCGCCTCGGGGAGGAGGAACTCGATACCGAGCTCGGAGACGATCCGCCGCCAGCCCCGGTCGAGGGTGGCCATCGCGTCCTCGCTGAGGATCTCGTATCGGGGCATCGCGTTGACGAACAAGCTGGCCTCCTCGTGGTTCGGGGTCTTGACGCCGCTGGCGGCGGCTCTAATATAACTGCGTGGAACAAGAGTTCCAAGAATGAATTCAGACCATGGCCGCTGACTCTCCCACTCCCGGCACGACCGCCGTCGACCGCGGCGCCGACCTGCTCGTGCGCGTGCTCGAGAGCGAGGAGCCGGTCGCCCTCACCGAGCTCGCCTCGGCGAGCGGGATTCCCAAGAGCACCGCCTCGCGGCTGCTCACCGCGCTCGAACGCCGCGGCCTCGTCGAGCAGGACGGCCAGCGCGGGCGCCTGCGCCCCGGGCCGGCGATCCTCCGCGTCGCCGAGCGGAGCATGCTCGAGCGCAACGTCGTCGAGCTCGCGCGCCCCTCGCTCGACGCGCTCGCGCAGGCGAGTGGCGAGACGATCAACCTCGCCGTCCCCGCGAGCCAGGGCGTCGAGCACGTCGCCCAGGTCGACAGCCGCCACTTCCTCGGCACCGGCCAGTGGCTCGGACGCACGGTCGACTATCACTGCACCGCGGTCGGCAAGGTGTTCATGGCCTTCGGTCGTGCCCCGGTCCCCACCGAGGCCCTGCGGCGCTACGCGCCGGACACGATCACCGAGCCCGCCCGCCTGCGGGCCGAGCTCGAGCAGGTCCGCCGCAACGAGTACGCGACCGCGGTCGACGAGCTCGAGTCCGGGCTCGGCGCGATGGCCGCCCCGGTGCGGGGCGCCCGCGGCACCGTGATCGCCGCCTTCAGCATCACCGGCCCGACCGTGCGGATGACGCCGCTGCGGATGCAGGAGCTGAAACCGGTGCTGATCGAGGAGGCGCGGCAGCTCAGCCGGCGCCTCGGCCACAGCGAGGAAGGAGAGAACGCAGCATGACCAATGAGGAGCTCCTCCAGCTGCTCTACGACGAGACGCTGGTGGGCAACGCGCCAGCCGTACGCGACGGGGTCAACGAGGGCCTCGAACAGGGCATCGAGCCCGACCGCATGCTCTTCGACGCCCTCATCCCCTCGCTCGAGGAGGTCGGGGCGAGGTTCGAGCGGGGCGACTACTTCGTGCCCGAGATGCTGATCGCGGCCCGGGCGATGCAGGGCGCGCTCGACATCCTGCGGCCGTTGCTCGCCGACACGGAGAGCGCCCAGGTCGGGACGTTCCTGATGGGCACAGTCAAGGGCGACGTCCACGACATCGGCAAGAACCTCTGCAACATCATGCTCGAGGGAGCCGGGTTCACGGTCATCGACCTCGGCGTCAACGTGCCGCCGGAGAAGTTCATCGAGCAGATCGAGGAGCACAACCCGGACATCGTCGGGTTCTCGGCCTTCCTGACCACGACGATGCCGATGTTCAAGGCGAACATCAACGCGCTCGAGAAGGCGGGCCTGCGCGACAAGGTGATCGTGATGGTCGGGGGTGCGCCGGTGACCCAGGAGTACGCCGACGCAGTCGGCGCCGACGGCTACTCGGCCGACGCCTCCTCGGCGGTCAAGAAGGCCAAGGAGCTGATCGAGCGCCGCCGGCAGGCGGTGGCGGCATGACGACGCGGTCGCTCCCATGAGCACCGCCGGCGCGCTGTTCACGCGGGCCGAGCACGCCGTCAAGGAGCGGATCTGGGGCTGCGAGCAGTGCGGGCAGTGCGTCTTGCATTCGACCGGGCTGACCTGCCCGATGACCTGCCCGAAGACGCTGCGCAACGGGCCGTGCGGTGGTGTCCGCGCGGACGGCAGCTGCGAGGTCAGGCCGGAGATGCGCTGCGTGTGGCTCAAGGCCTACGAGCGCTCGGAGCGCCTGCCGGTGTGGCGCGGTCACATCGACGACCTGCGGCCGCCGGTCGACAACCAGCTCAAGGGAAGCTCGGCCTGGATCAACCTGTTCACCGGCCGCGACCGCGAGGTGCCGGCCGGCTGGAGGGCGGGAACGGATGTCGAACCTTGAGCGCAAGCTGAGTGCGCGTGCGTTCGTCGTCACCGCCGAGCTGCCCGTCATCGACGGCGGCGGCTACGGGGAGATCCTCCGTCAGCTCGAGCCGATGCGGCCGTTCGTCGACGCCTACAACGCGACCGACAACCCCGCCGCCCATGCCCACTGCTCGCCGCTCGCCGTGGCCATCGCCCTCCAGCAGGCCGGCGTCGAGCCGATCATGCAGCTCGTCTGCCGCGACCGCAACCGCCTCGGGCTCGAGGCCGACCTGATGGGCGCCGCGCTCCACGGGATCGAGAACATCTCCGCGCTCACCGGTGATGACGTCACCGCGGGCGACGAGCCGGAGGCGCGGCGGGTGTTCGACCTCGACTCCCCGCAGCTGATCTCGCTCGCGCAGACCCTGCGCAGCGGCCGCTATCTGTCGGGCCGGCCGATCGAGCCGGCACCGCACTTCTTCGTCGGCGGGGTCGAGAACCCCGGCACGCCGCCGTTCGAGTACCGGGTGCGCCGCGCGGCGAAGAAGGCGCTCGCCGGCGCCCGCTTCCTTCAGCTCCAGATCTGCTACCGCCCCGAGCTGCTCGAGCGCTTCCTCCATGCCGCTCACGAGAGCGGCCTCACCGAGCGGCTCGCGCTGCTGCCCTCGATCTGCATCCTGCGGACCATCGGCGGGATGCGGTTCGTGGCGGGCCACGTGCCGGGCGTCGACGTCCCGCCGGAGACCGTCCGCCGCGTTGAGCAGGCCGCCGATGCCGAGGTCGAGTGCTTCGATATCGCCTACGAGCTCGCCTCGCATGCCCTCTCGCTGCCGGGCGTGGCCGGGCTTCATTTCATCTCCTTCCGCAAAGACGCGGGTATCGCGAAGTTGTGCACACGCCTGGGCATCCCGCCCCGAGTCGAAAGGGAAACGCATGGATACAGTGCTTCGGTCGCGGTCTAGGACGGTGACGATCGGCGCCGAGCAGCCGTTCTGCATCATCGGCGAGCGGATCAATCCGACCGGGCGCAAGACGTTCGCGCAGGAGCTGCGGGACGGCGACCTCTCGACGGTGACGGTCGACGCCCTCGCCCAGGTCGCGGCCGGCGCCGACATGCTCGATGTCAACGCCGGGATCCCGCTCGTCGACGAGCCCGAGCTGCTGAAGTCGATGCTCCGCACCGTCCAGGACGCGGTCGACGCGCCGATCTGCATCGACTCGTCGGTGATCGAGGCGCTCGAGGCCGGCCTGTCGGTCTACGAGGGGCGTGCGCTCGTCAACTCGGTGACCGCCGAGGACGAGCGCCTGCAGGAGATCCTGCCGCTCGTCGCCGGTCACGACGCCGCGGTCATCGGGCTCGCCAACGACGAGACCGGGATCCCCGAGACGCCGCAACAGCGACTCGAGTGCGCGCGCAAGATCATCAGCGCCGCGGGTGACTACGGGATCGCCGCCGCCGACGTGATCATCGATCCGCTCGCGATGACCGTCGGCGCCGACACCGACGCGGTGACGACGACGCTACGGACGATCAGCCTCATCCGGGACGAGCTCGGCGTCAACATGTGCCTCGGGGCCTCGAACGTGTCGTTCGGCCTCCCCCAGCGCCACATCCTGGGCGCCGCCTTCCTGCCGATGGCGGCGGCCGCCGGCCTGACGAGCGCGATCATGTCGACCGCCGAGGTGTGTGTCCAGAGCGTGCGCGGCGCCGATCTGCTGCTCGGCCACGACCCCTGGGGCGCGAGCTGGATCGCCGCCCACCGTGCCCGCCAGGCCGCTGAGAGGGAGGCGGCAGCCGCCTCGTGACCCCACCCGCCCCTCAGCGCCGACCGCGACCGACCGTGCCCGAGCCAGAGCATCAGCCCGGCGACGGCTCCGAGCGGGTTCGCCTGCGCTTCCTGCCCGACGGCACCGAGGTGCGGGTGCCGAGCGGCACGCCGGTGTTCGACGCCGCGAGCTGGAACGGGATCGCCATCGACTCGACGTGCGGCGGTCACGGGACGTGCAAGAAGTGCAAGGTGCGCGTCGTCTCCGGCAAGCTCCCGATCGACACGATCGACCCGCGCGCCTTCAGCCCCGACGAGCTCCGTGATGGGTGGCGGCTCGCCTGCCGCGCCGGCGCCCGCAGCGACCTCGTGATCGAGGTGCCCCCGCTCCAGACCCGGCCGAAGGCCGCGCTCGCCGGGGTCGGCCGCCACGTCATCCTCCGCCCGTCGGTGCAGAAGCGCCACGTCGTCCTCGAGGAGCCGACGCTCCAGGATCAGCGCCCTGACCTCGAGCGGCTGCTCGACGCGATCGACGACCTCGAGCCGACGGCCTCGATCGAGCTGCTGCGCACGCTCGGCGGTACCCTGCGCGCGGCGAATTTCGACGTCACCGCGGTCATCTGCGACGAGGCGCTGATCGAGGTCGAGCCGGGCGACACGACCGACCGGCGGTTCGCGATCGCGTTCGACCTCGGGACGACGACGGTGGTGGCGACGCTGATCGACCTCGAGAGCGGCCAGCCCGCCGCGGTGCGCTCGATGCTCAACCGCCAGCAGCCTCACGGCGCCGACGTCATCACCCGGATCTCGGCGACGATGATGGACCCGACGGCCCTGACGACGTTGCGCGAGCGCGCGCACGAGACGCTGTCGCTGCTCACCGAGGAGGTATGCGCCGAGGCCGGCGTCGAGCACCACGAGGTCTACGAGATCACCGTGTGCGGCAACGTGACGATGATGCACCTCGCGCTCGGGATCGACCCCGAGCCGCTGTCGATGGCTCCGTTCGTCGTCGCCACCCATACCCTGCCGGCCGTCCACGCGCACGAGTTCGGCGTCCGCGTCCACCCGCGTGCCCCCGCCTTCGTGTTCCCCTCGCTCGGCGCCTACGTCGGCGGCGATATCGTCGCCGGGATGCTCGCCACGGGCCTCACCCGCGACCGCCGGCTGCGGCTGTTCATCGATGTCGGCACCAACAGCGAGATCGCGCTCGGCTCCAACGAGCGGGTGCTCGCCACCGCCGCTCCGGCCGGCCCGGCGTTCGAGGCGGCGCAGATCCGCTGCGGGATGCGCGCGGCCGACGGTGCGATCGAGGGCGTCCGGATCGCCGGCGATGAGATCAGCCTCGAGGTGATCGGCGACGTCGGCGCCGTCGGGATGTGCGGCTCGGGGCTCGTCGACGCCGTCGCTGAGCTCGTCCACACCGGCCTGCTCGACCACTCGGGGCGGTTCATCCCCGACGAACAGGCCGCGGAGGAGCATCCCGGCCTCGCGCCGCGCCTGACGAAGATCGGCGAGGAGCGCGTGTTCGTGCTCCAGTGGCGCGGCGAGGATCCCGCCGATTCGGTGTTCCTCTCCCAGCGCGACGTCCGCGAGCTCCAGTTCGCCAAGGCCTCGATCGCCACCGGCTGGGGGATCCTCCTGCGCGAGCTCGATGTCGCGCCCGAGGAGATCACCCAGGTCCTGCTCGCGGGCAGCTTCGGCGCCTACCTCACGCCGCTCAGCGCCGTGCGGATCGGCCTCGTGCCGGCGCTCGCGCTGCCGCGGATCGTCTCGGCCGGCAACGTCGCCGGCGAGGGGGCGAAGATCGCGGCGCTGTCGTTCCGCGAGCGGGCGGAGGCGCGGTCGATCCTCCGCGAGGTCGAGTACGTCGAGCTCTCCGGCCGCGCCGACTTCAACGACCTGTTCATCGACCAGCTCTCCTTCCCCGGATGACGAGCGCGGTGATCGCCTGCGGCGCGCTCGCCGCCGAGGTCCGCGGCATCGCCGACCGGCGGGGCTGGCCGATCGACGTCCACCCGATCCCGGCGCTGCTCCACAACCGGCCCGAGCGGATCGCCCCGGCGCTCGAGGCGGCCCTCGCGGGGCTGACCCCCCGCTACGACACGGTCGCCGTCGCCTACGGCGATTGCGGCAGTCACGGCGCGATCGACGCGGTCTGCGCCCGGACCGGGGTGCGGCGGCTCGCCGGCGAGCACTGCTACGACATCTTCGCCGGCGGCGAGGTCCGCGATGCGCTCGCGCAGGAGCCCGGCACGTACTTCCTCACCGACTTCCTCGCGCGCACCTTCGAGCACACCGTCGTGCGCGAGCTCGGCCTCGACCGTCATCCCGAGCTCCGGGACGAGTACTTCCGCCATTACCGCCGGGTGCTGTGGCTCGCCCAGCGCCCGACCCCGGCCACGGCCGCCGCCGCCGAGCGGGCGGCGGCACGGATCGGCCTGCCGCTCGAGCGCCGGGACGTGGGCAACGCCGGACTCGAGCGCGAGCTCGAGGCCGTTCTCGGCGGCTGAACCGTCCGCCGTCGCGCACGAGCGCGATACTGGGCGCATGTCCTTCGATCCCCCGGCGCGGCATCTCCTGCGCGCGAAGGACCTCGCCGACGCCCGCTATTTCGAGCCGCTCGGCGTCGACGATCTCGCCGCGGCAGCCGGGCTCTCCCGCGCGCATTTCAGCCGTGAGTTCCGGCGCGCCTTCGGTGAGTCGCCGCACGGCTACCTGCTGACCCGCCGACTCGAGCGCGCCGCCGCGCTGCTGCGGAGCACCGATCGCTCAGTGCTCGACATCTGCCTGTCGGTCGGTCTGACGAGCCTCGGGTCGTTCACGACGAGCTTCACCCGCACGTTCGGCATGTCGCCGACCGCCTACCGGGCCGCCCACCCGCCGGCTGCCGCGCACGCGATGATCCCCTGGTGCGTCGCCCGGTTCTACGGCCGTCCGCAACGCCGCACGTTTCGAGAAGACAGCCCCGGGAACGCCGACTAGCGTCCCGCACACCGTTTCACTCGACATGCCGAGGAGGCAGAGATGATCAAGCTGTCAACCGCCCAGCTCTGGGTCACCGACCAGGACGAGGCGCTGAAGTTCTACACCGAGAAGCTCGGCATGGAGGTTCGTACCGACGTGACCCTCCCGGAGATGGGCAACTTCCGCTGGCTGACCGTCGGCCCGGCGGACCAGCCGGACATCGCGATCGTCCTCATGGCCATCCCGGGCGCGCCGGTCATCGACGACGCGACCGGCGAGCAGATCCGCGACCTCGTGGCCAAGGGCTTCGCCGGCACCGTGTTCCTGACCACCGAGGACTGCCAGGCCTCCTACGAGGAGCTCAAGGCCCGGGGCGTCGAGTTCACCGAGACCCCTGAGGAGCGTCCCTACGGGATCGACTCGGGCTTCCGGGATCCGTCGGGCAACAGCCTCCGGCTGACCCAGGTCAGGGATCTCTCGAGCGTCTGACGCTCAGGCGTCGTCCGGCGCTGCCGGCGGAGGCTCAATCGACTCCGCCAGCAGCGTCGCGACGTCGACGACCCGCAGCGCGTCACCGGTGCTCTGCACGCCGTCGTCGAGCATCACGGTGCAATAGGGACAGGCGACGGCGAGGGTGCCGGCGCCGGTGCCCGCGGCCTCGCGCACCCGCTCCTCGTTGATCGGCCGCCCGCGCTCCTCCATCCACATGTGCGCGCCGCCGGCGCCGCAGCAGAACGTCTCCTTGCCCGAGCGGGCCATCTCGACCGGCTCGCCGACCGCGGCGACGAGCTCGCGCGGGGACTGAACGACGTCGTTGTGCCGGGCCAGGTAGCACGAGTCGTGGTAGGTGATCGGCAGCCCGTCGCTGCGCTGCGGGGTGAGCCGCCCGGCCCGGACGAGGTCCGCGAGCAGCTCGGAGTGGTGGATGACCTCGTAGCGACCGCCGAAATCGGGATACTCGTTGGCGAGGGTGTTGAAGCAGTGCGGGCAGTTGGCGATGATCTTGTGCACCCCGGCCTCGTTGAGCGTCTCGACGTTCTGCTCGGCGAACGCCTGGAAGACGTACTCGTTGCCCATCCGGCGCGCTGGGTCCCCGGTGCAGCTCTCGCGCGGACCGAGGATCGCGAACTCGACCCCGGCGGCCCGCAGCAGCTTCGCGGTCGACTCGGCGGTCCGCCGCGCCCGCTCGTCGAACGACGACGCGCACCCGACCCAGTAGAGGTATTCCGGCGCCTGCTCGCCGGGCTCGAGGACCCGCACGCCGAGCTCGGCCGCCCAGTCGGCGCGCTCCCCCTGGGCCCGCCCCCACGGGTTCGATGCACGCTCGATGTCGCGCATCATCGGCTCGGCCTCGGCCGGGAAGTTCGACTCGACCATGACGAGGTGGCGCCGCAGGTCGACGATGTGGTCGACGTGCTCGATCGACACCGGGCACGCCTCGACGCAGGCGCCGCAGGTGACGCAGTCCCACACCGACTCCTCGGGCACGGCGCCGGGCACGAGCGAGGCGAGCCCGGGCGGCTCGCCGCCCGCCTCCGGCTCGCCGCCCGCCTCGCCCCGGCTCGCGAGGATCGTGCCGCCGTCGGCGAACACCTGATCGCGCAGCCCCATGATCACGAGCTTGGGCGAGAGCGTCTTGCCGGTGGCGAACGCCGGGCAGGCGTCCTGGCAGCGTCCGCACTCGGTGCACGAGTACGTGTCGAGGATCTGCTTGGCGGTGAGGTCGGCGGCGGTCCCGGCCCCGAAGCGGATCTCCTCCTCGGGCACGCTCTCGTCGTCGAAGCGCAGCGGCTCGAGCCGGCCGCCGGCGCCGGTGCGCCCGAACCACACGTTGATCGCGGCGGTGGCGATGTGGAGGTGCTTGGAATGCGGCAGATAGGCGAGGAAGGCGAGGATCGTCAGCACGTGGATCCACACGAACACCCGCTCGAGCACGCGGGTGAGCCCGTTGTCGGCAAACAGGTGCGAGAGCGCGTCGGACACCGGCGCCGCGGAGGCCGGCCACTCGCCCAGCCCGAGCGCGATCCGACACGCGTGCCACAGCAGCAATGTCGTGGCGATCGTCGCGATCATCGCGAGGATGAGGTCGGCCTCGCCGAGATGACTGCCGGCGAAGCGCGCGGGCCGCTGGACCTTGCGGATGTACACGGCGGTGGCCACGCCGACGAGCACGAGCACCGCGAACAGATCGACGATGAAGGCGAACCAGCCCTGATGACCGAGCCACGGCAGCGTCGTGTGCTTGTCGACGATGCCGATCATCGCGATCAGGATCGTGGGGAGCAGCACGATGAACCCCCAGAAGATGAACGCATGCCCGAGCCCGGGCACGATCCGCTGGAGCAGCTTGCGCTGGCCGACGACGATCGTCGCCTCGTTGCGCACCCGCCGACCGGGGTGGTCGGAGCGGTCGACCGGCGGCGCCGTGCGCGCGAGGCGGGTGAGGAACCGGGCCCGGACGCCGAAGAGGCTGGCGCTGATGGCGATCGCGCCGGCCAGCAGCACCGCCGAGGCGACGCTGGCTATGTCCCCTTCGCCTTCCTGATCTCGGCCGAGATCGCCGGGACGACCTCGTGCAGGTCGCCGATCACCGCATAGTCGGCGTGGGCGAAGATCGATGCCTCGCCGTCGGGGTTGATCGCGAGCAGCTTCTTGGCCCCCTTGCAGCCGGCCATGTGCTGGGTCGCGCCGCTGATGCCACACGCGATGTAGATCTCCGGGGAGACCTTCGTGCCCGTCTGGCCGACCTGGTCGGTGTGCGGTCGCCAACCGGCGCTCGTCACCGCGCGCGAGCATCCGACGGCGCCACCGAGAAGTGCGGCGAGCTCCTCGAGCACCGCGAAGCCCTCGGAGGAGCCGACGCCGCGGCCGCCGGAGACGACGACGTCGGCGTCGGCCAGCGACACCCCGCCGCCGCCGGCCTCGACGCGCTCGAGCGCCCGGACGACCTCGTCGGCGGGCGCCAGCGCGCTGCTCCGCGCGAGCGTCTCCACCGCGGCGGCGTCGAGCGGCTCGGCGGGGACGGCGTGGGCGGCGACCGTCAGCAGCAGCGGCGTGCCGTCGAGCAGCGCCTCCTCGAGCAGGCTTCCGCCCCAGCGCACGCGAGTGACTGCGGCCGGCTCGCCGAGCGTGAGCGCCGTGCAGTTGGCAGCCATCGGCTGCTCGAGCTTGGCGGCGACCCGCGCAAGCACGTCGTTGCCGCGCTCGCTGCCCGGGGCGATCACCGCGCGCGGCGAGCGGGCGCCGATCGCCTCGACGAGCGTCTGGGCGAACGCGCCGGGGGCGTAGGCCGCGGCCGGGTCGATGGCCACCGCCACGACGTCCTCGCCGAGCGCGCGGGCGAAGGCAAGCGCCTGCCCGGAGAGCTCGTCGCCCGCGTCCTCGATCCAGACGAGGATCATCTAGACCAGCCCCAGCTCGCTGAGCACGCCGACGACGGCGGGGGCCGCCTCGGGACCGGTGCCGAGCACCTGCACCTGCTTGCCCGATCCGGGGGGTAGCACGAGACGCTGCATCCGCAGCCGGGCGGTGGGCGCGGTCGGGGTCGAGCTGTCG
>CAVWLZ010000001.1:0-38427 GCA_963755955.1 uncultured Solirubrobacterales bacterium | reverse complement strand
GCTCCGTGGTCGCTACTCCTCGGCCTCGGCTTCGAGTTCGGCTTCGAGTTCGACTTCGACCTCGAGGGCGACGATCGCGATGCCGAGCGCCTCGGTGATGTTGACGGCGGCCTCGACCGTGCGGGGCGCCCCGATGATCGGCGCGACCGCGATGAGGATGTTCTGCACTTCAGCGACGCTGACGCCCGCGTCCGCAGCCGGGCCGATGTGCAGGAGGTACGAGCTGGTCGGGGCGTTGACGGCTGCCAGCGCGGCGATGCGGGCGATGAGGAGGGAGTGAGCGTCGAGATCGCAACGCGCGATCGACTCCGCGGTCATCGCGGCGAGCGCGTCGAGAACCGGCGTCTCCGACGGGTCAGCGGCCATTCGGGGTCCTTTCGGTGGATGAGGATGGGCCGTCGCCATCGTCTCGGCCGCCGCTCAGACGTGCATCACCTCAAAGGGATGAGGTCGCGCTGACCCGCCGCGCCGTCCCGCCATTACCTCTCGGGTAATCGACGGAACACCCGTGCGCTGGGACGGTGCTCGGCATGAGCACACTCACCCAGACCCCACCCCGCCCGCTCCGGGAGACCTCGGAAGCGGCCGGCCGCGCGGCGGCTCACGCGAGCCCCTGGGCGGCCCTTCCCGTGATCCTCGCCGGCACGTTCATCGTCGTGCTGGACTTCTTCATCGTCAGCGTCGCGATGCCGGCGATGCAGCGCAATCTGCACGCCTCGAGCAGCGCCCTCGAGTGGGTCGCCGCCGGCTACGGCCTCACCTCGGCCGTGTTCCTGATCAGCGCCGGGCGGCTCGGCGACCGGATCGGGCGCCGCCGTGCCTTCTCGATCGGGCTCGCGGTCTTCACCGTCAGCTCCGCGCTGTGCGGGATCGCGCCGACGCCGGCGTTCCTCGTCGCCGCCCGCCTGCTCCAGGGCATCGGCGGGGCACTGCTGATGCCGAACGTCCTCGCCCTCATCAACATCCTCTACACGGGTGCGGACCGGCCGCGGGCGCTGTCGGCCTACGGCATGGTCATGGGCGTGGCCGCGGTCGGCGGCCAGCTCATCGGCGGCGCGCTCGTCCAGGCGGACGTTGCCGGGCTCAGCTGGCGCAGCTGCTTCCTCATCAACATCCCGATCGGGATTGCCGCGCTCGCGCTCGCACCGCGGCTCGTCCCCGAGTCGCGGGCCCCGCGCGCGAGCCGGCTCGATCTCACCGGAACCGTTCTCGTGAGCGCCGCGGTGACCGCGATCGTGCTTCCGCTCGTCGAGGGTCGCCAGCATGGCTGGCCGCTGTGGACATGGCTGTCGCTGGCCGCAGCGCCGGCCCTGCTCGCAGCGTTCGTCGCGCACCAGCGGCGGCTCGCCGCCCGCGGTGGCGCACCGCTGCTCGAGCTGGGCCTGTTCCGGCGGCGGAGCTTCAGCACCGGTCTGCTCGCCCAGGGCGTGTTCTGGTCCGGGCAGGCGTCGTTCTTCCTCGTCTTCGGGCTCTACCTCCAACTCGGGCGCGGGCTGTCGGCGCTCACGGCCGGGCTCGTGTTCACGATGCTCGCCGCCGCCTACCTCGTCGCCTCGGCCGTCGCTCCCGGCCTCGCCCAGCGGAACGGGCGCCGGACGTTGGCCGTCGGCGCCCTGACGCTCGCGCTCGGGCACGCGCTGCTGCTGCTCACCGTCGCCGAGGTCGGCACCGGCGGGTCGGTGGCGCTGCTGTTGCCCGGTCTCGCCCTCATCGGCGCGGGCATGGGCCTCGGAATCACCCCTCTGGCCACGATCGTCCTCTCCTCGATCGAGCCCGAGCACGCCGGTGCGGCCTCCGGAGCGCTCGCCACGATGCAGAACGTCGGCAACGCGGTCGGTGTCGCGATCATCGGCGTGCTGTTCTTCAGCACCGGGCCCGGCGGGTTCGCCCGCGGCTTCGAGCTCAGCCTCGGAGCGCTCGCGGCGATTCTCGTCGCCGTGGCGGCGCTGACCCGGCTGCTGCCGACCCTCGAGCAGGCGTGACCATCGTGGCTACGCTTCAGACGGTGAACGCGAACCGGGTCGGGATGTTGCTGCGCGACTGGCGCCGGCGCCGCCGGCTGAGCCAGCTCGACCTCGCCCTCGAGGTGGGGATCTCGACCCGGCACCTCAGCTTCGTCGAGACCGGCCGCTCGCGTCCGAGTCCGGAGATGCTCGAGCGGCTCGCCGGAGCGCTGCAGGTGCCGCTGCGGGAGCGCAACCAGCTGCTGCTCGCCGCCGGACATGCCCCGCAGTACGAGGCGAGGACGCTCGACGATCCCGCGCTCGCACCGATCCGCGACGCCCTCGGGCGGCTCTTGACCGGCCACGAGCCCTACCCGGCGCTCGCCGTCGACCGGGCCTGGAACCTCGTCGCCTCGAACGCCGCGCTCGGGCCGCTGCTCGAGGGCGTCGCCCCGCAGCTGCTCGCGCCGCCGGTCAACTGCATGCGACTCTCGCTCCACCCTGAGGGGCTCGTGCCGCGGATCCGCAACCTCGGGGAGTGGCGCGGGCATCTGCTCCACCGGCTCGATCGCCAGCTCAGGCTGACCGGCGACCGCGAGCTCGCCGATCTGCTCGAGGAGCTGCGGTCCTACCCCGCCGGCGAGCCGACCCCCGAGCCGGTCACGCCGGGCGAAGAGGTGATGGTCACGCTGCGGCTCGCGACCGGGCGCGGCGAGCTCACCTTCTTCAGTACGGTGACGACATTCGGCACCGCCCTGGACATCACCGTCTCGGAGATCTCGATCGAGGCGTTCTTCCCCGCCGACACCCAGACCGCCGAGGCGCTGAGCGCCGCGGTCGCCGTCGGTTGAGGAGCCTCACGGCGAGCGCAGGAGCGCTCGTGCTCGCCGCGCTGCTCGTCGCCGGCTGCGGGTCGTCGTCGAGCTCGAGCTCGAGCGGCGCCGGCTCGGGCGCGAGCCATAGCGCGAGCGGCTCGCAGACCACGACCCGGACGTCGGCGACGACGTCGGCGGTTCCCGTGACCCTGAGCGCGGGCCAGCTCGCCCCGCTGCCCGACGCCCGTTCCGGCGCTGCTTCGGCGGCGTTCGGCGGCAATGTCGTGGTCAGCGGGGGCCTCTCGACCGCGGGCGTCTCGAGCGACACCGTCTTCCGGCTCGAGCAGGCCGGGCAGCCGGCCGTGTTGCCGCCGCTGCCGGGGCCGGTGCACGACGCCGCCTCGGCGGCGATCGGCAGCCGTCTGCTCCTGTTCGGCGGCGGCGAGTCGGAGGGCAGCGACCGGGTGATCCAGGTGCTGCCCGGTCCGTCGAAGCTCGTCGGGCAGCTCCCGGTCGCCCTGTCGGATCTCGCCGCCGTCACCGTCGGCGACACGGCCTACGTGCTCGGCGGCTGGAACGGGACGGCGACCAATCCCGGGATCTACGCGGTGTCCGCGACGGGCGCGGCGACGACGGTCGGGCACCTCCCGATCGGCCTGCGCTACCCCGCCGCCGCGGCGCTCGACGGCAAGGTGATCATCGCCGGCGGGGAGAACTCCGACAGCATCCCGGTCACCGACGCCTTCAGCTTCGACCCGACGACGCGCTCGATCACCCGCCTCCCCGCGCTGCCCGTCCCCACCGACCACACCGCCGGCGCGGTGCTCAACGGCCGGTTCTACATCATCGCCGGCCTGCGACGCGGCGAGTTCACCGACGCGATCATCTCGTGGGCGCCCGGCGAGACGCACTGGCAGAACGCCGGCCACCTCCCCCAAGCCCTCGCCGACCTCGACGCCGTTCCCCTCGGGAACGGGATCGCCGTGATCGGCGGCCGCGGGGCGTCGGGACGGGTCAACTCCGTGTATCTGCTGCGGCCGGCGGGCTGAGCGGCGCTTGAGCGCTCGCCGGCGCGCGCCGAAGCGTCCGGCGCGCCCGGCACGGGCGACCCGCGCCTCAGATCGTCTCCCCGGGTCGCTGGAAGATGATCTCCGGGATCACGCAGGCCGGCGACAGGTTGAGCAGGAAGCGCAGTGCCTCGGCGATATCGCTCGGGCGGATCATCTCGTCGGCCGGCACCTGGCCCTTGACGAACTCGGTCATGTCGGTGTCGACGAAGCCCGGGCAGAACGCGACCGACTTGATCCCGTCGGAGTTGAGCTCCTTGTTCATCGCCTGCGAGTAGGAGACGACCGCGGCCTTGGTGGCCGAGTACACCGACAGCCACGGCTGGGGCGACTTGCCGGCAATCGAGGCGAGGTTGACGACGAGCGCGTTGTGGTGCTCGGCCCCGGCGGCCCGGAGCAGCTCGAGGCACTCGCGGTAGAAGAGGACGATCGCGCGCAGGTTGACGTCGAGCTGGAGATCGACGTGCTTGGTCTGGTGGTCGGAGGCCGCCGCACCGATACCGACGCCGGCGTTGTTGACGAGCACGTCGAGCCGGCCGAAGCGCTCCCGGTGGGCGGCGACGACCTCGCGGATTCCCTCCTCGTCGGCCATGTTCGCGGCGCGGTGCTCGACCTCGAAGCCCTTGTCGCGCAGCGCGGCCGCGGTCTGCTCGAGCGTGCCCGGCTTGCGCGCGGTGAGCGTGAGGCCATAGCCCTCCTCGCCGAGCAGCTCGGCGATGGCGAGGCCGATGCCCCTCGAGGCTCCGGTGACAAGTGCGGCGCGTTCTGGCATCTCGGGACCTTTCTCAGGGTGGGACGGAGGCCCGGGGACACTAACGCCCGGACCCGGCCGGATGGGATTGCCGTTGCTACCTTGAATCGCATGAGCCCCGTCACCCCGGGCATGCGCGCTGCGATCGTCGGCGCCGGACCCGCCGGTTTCTACACCACCGAGCAGTTGCTCACGGCCGGCTTCGAGGTCGACCTGTTCGACGCCCTGCCGACGCCCTTCGGCCTGGTCCGCTCCGGCGTCGCGCCCGACCACCCGAAGATCAAGTCGGTCACGCGCGTGTACGAGAAGACCGCCCGCAAGCCCGGCTTTCGCTTCTTCGGGGGCGTCGTCCTCGGCCGCGACATCGCCCGGGCCGAGCTGCTCGCGCGCTACCACGTCGTCGTCTACGCGGTTGGCACCGCCGACGACAACCGCCTCGGCATCCCCGGCGAGGACCGACCCGGCTCGTACGCGGCCACCCGCTTCGTCGCCTGGTACAACGGCCACCCCGAGGCGTCCGACTACGACTTCGACCTCACCTCGGAGCGCGCCGTGGTCATCGGCAACGGCAACGTCGCCGTCGACGTCGCCCGGATGCTCGTGCTCGAGCCCGACGAGCTCGCGGTCACCGACACCGCTGACCACGCCCTCGACGTCCTCCAGCACTCCTCGATCCGCGAGGTCGTGATGCTCGGACGCCGTGGGCCGGCGCAGGGCGCGTTCACCAACCCCGAGCTGCGCGAGCTCGGGGAGCTCGTGCGCGCCGACATCGTCATCGACCCCGCCGAGCTCGAGCTCGACGAGCACAGCGCCAAGTGGCTCGAGGAGGACGGCGACGCGACGGCCAAGCGCAACCTGGACGTGCTCCGCGACTACTCGGGACGCCCCCCGGCCGGCCGCTCGCACCGGCTGATCATGCAGTTCCTGCGCTCGCCGGTCGAGATCCTCGGCGAGGGCGAGGATGGAGCGGTCACCGGCGTCCGCATCGCCCACAACCGCATCGAGCCGGGCGAGGACGGCCGGCTGCGAGCCGTGCCCACGGGCGAGACCGAGGTCATCCCGTGCGGACTCGTGCTCCGCTCGATCGGCTACCGCGGACGCCCGGTCGGCGACATCCCCTTCGATCATCGGCGCGGTCTGATCCGCAACGCCCACGGCCGGGTCATCGACGAGGAGTCCCGGTCGCACGGCGGCGAATACGTCGTCGGCTGGATCAAGCGCGGCCCCAGCGGCGTGATCGGCACGAACAAGAAGGACGCCTCCGACACGGTCCAGAAGATCCTCGAGGACGTCGAGGCCGGGTCCCTCAACGTGCCCGCCGACCCGGATCCCGACGCCGCCGCCGTCTGGCTCGCCGAACGCGTCCCGGACGCCGTGGGCTGGGAGGGCTGGATGGCGATCGACGAGCACGAGCGCACGGCCGGCGAGCCGCACGGTCGCCCACGGGTCAAGCTCGTCCGCAACGACGATCTCCTCGCCGCCGCGCTTGCGCGTCTGCAGTCCCGCTGAGCGCAACCGAGCCACGCGACCGCGGGAACCCGCGCGCTACGCACTGGACACGTCCGCCAACCCTCGGTACACTGACGTACCAATGAGCGTTGCGACCTCCTCCCCGTCGCTCGCCGAAACCGCGGCGCCGTCCTCCCCGGCGGGACCACAGAGCGAGCCCGAGGCGATCCGCATGCCGCCCGGCCGGCCCGAGGGCCGGCTGCGCCAGAGCATGCGCTTCGTCAAGGCACCGTTGGCCTGGAACCTGCGCGACATGCACGCATTCGGCGACGTGTGGCAGATCGCGCTGCTCTCACGCCCCGAGCCGTTCGTGGTCACCTGCCACCCCGACCACATCCGCTCGCTGATGACGGCCAGGTCCGACGACGCACCGTCGCTCACCGGCGAGTCGCCGCTGCGGCCGATCCTCGGCCCCAACTCCGTGCTCACCTCGATCGGCGAGCGCCACATGCGCCAGCGCAAGCTCCTCCTTCCGTCGTTCCACGGCGAGGCCGTGCAGCGCTACATCGAGATGATCGCAACCGTGGCCGAACGGGAGATCGACACGTGGCAGCCGCGGAGCACCTTCCCACTCGCCGCCCGCATGCAGGCGGTGACCCTCGACGTGATCATGGGCGGCGTATTCGGGATCGAGGGCCGGCCCGTGCGGGGCAGTCGTGAGGGTCGGCTGCGCGAGACCTTTCGGCGCATGCTGAGCGCTTCGACCAAGCCGCTCTACCAGCTCGTCGAGTTACACAACGCCGGCCGGCGCGAGGCCCGCGGCGTGCTGCGCGCCGTACTCTCGATCGTCGACCGCCAGCTCTATGCGCTCATCGCCGAGCGCCGCGCGACCGGCGTCGCCGAGCGCCACGACGTCCTCTCGATGTTGCTCGAGGCGACCGACGAGCACGGCGAGCGCCTCACCGACCACGAGCTGCGCGACGAGCTCATGTCACTCGTGCTCGCCGGCCACGAGACGACGGCCAACTCGCTGGCCTGGACCTTTGAGCGGCTGCTGCGGACCCCCGCGGCGTACGACCGGCTGCGCGAGACCGTCCGGGGCGGCGGGGCCGCGAGCGACGAGTACGTCGAGGCGACGATCCACGAGGGCATGCGCGCGCGGCCGGTCATCCCGATGATCGTTCGGATGGCGCGGCGGCCCTGGCGGCTCGGTGAATACCTCGTCCCGGCGGGCACCCCGCTCGCGGTCAGCATCGCCGCACTGCATCACCGCCCGGATGTCTACGCAGAGCCGATGCGCTTCATCCCCGAGCGATTCCTCGGGCACAAGCCGGGCACGTACACGTGGATGCCGTTCGGCGGCGGGATCCGCCGATGCCTCGGCGCGACGCTGGCGATGGCCGAGCAGCGGGTCGTGCTCACCGTGATCGCCCGGCGGACCGACCTCGCCGCGCCCGACCTCGCGCCCGAGCCGCCGCGCCAGCGCAACGTCACGATGATCCCGCGCCACGGTGGCCGGGTGACGGTCCTCGCCGTTCACCGTTGACGGCGGCCGGATCCGTCCCACCGCTGACGGCGGGCGGCCGCGATACCGTGCTGCGTGTGCCGACCCAGGAGGAACGCCGTCCCGCCGCGCTCGAGCGCGCCGACCCGCGCGAGCGGCTGATCGGGGCGATGGCGACCTCGATCCGCGAGCGGGGCTTCCGAGAGTCGACGGTCGCCGACGTCGTGCGCATCGCCCGCACCTCGCGGCGCACGTTCTACGAGCACTTCGAGGACCGCGAGGCGTGCTTCCTCGCGCTGTTCGACGCCACCAACGACGCGATGATGGAGGGGATCGCCGGCGCGGTGAACCCCGAGGCGCCGCTCGAGGCCCAGGTCGACAGCGCGCTCGACACCTACATCGACCACGTCACGGCCCAGCCCGCGCTCTATCGCAGCTTCGTGCGTGAGCTGCCCGGCCTCGGCCGGACCGGAGCGGACCGTCAGCTCGCGGTGATCGAGCGCTTCGCGCAACTGCTCGTCGAGCTCGTCGAGTCGGGGCGGCGCGAGCAGCCGGAGATCGGCGCGCGGCCGCTCACCCTCGACACGGCGATCATGATCGTCGGCGGCCTGCGCGAGCTCGCCGTGATCAGCCTGCAGCGGGGCCGGGATGTCCGTGACCTCCGTGCCACCGCCGGTGCGACCGTCAAAGCGATCCTCGCCGGCACCCTGCTGTAGTTGTTCCCTGTTCCGGTCTAGCCGGCGACGCGCGCGAGCACCTCACGGCCGACCCGCTGCAGCGCCTGCAGGTAGTCGACGTGGGCGGCCCAGCGCTGATCGCACGGAAGCTCGCCGGCGAGCGAAATCGTGTCGCTGTGCGCATCGAGCAGTTCGTAGACCAGTGAGGTCAGATACTCGCTGCTGAGCGTTTCGCTCGTATGTGTATTAAGCAACTGCTCCTCGCTCCTGAGAAGAGGCGGCGGGTAGAGCATGAACCCGGTCTCGGACGGCTTCGCACCCGGTATGAACTGTGAAGCCGCCCTCTTCCTTCCCCGCAATCACATCTGAGAAACGTCACGGCCCTGCAGTTTTGTCCGCATAGGGGACAAAACCGCAGGGTGGCGCCCCAGGAGCGCAGGGCCCGACCTAGCGCCGACGCACGTCCGCACGCAGCGACGGGTTGTCCCAGCCGGTGTCGCGCCAGCTGACGTTCGTCCCCGGCGGCACGATCTCGTCGATCCGGTCGAGAACGTCGTCGGACAGCACCACGTCGGCGGCGCTGAGCTGAGACTCGAGGTGCTCCATCGTCCGCGGCCCGATGATCGCCGCGGTCACCGCCGGATGGCGGATGACGAAGGCGAGCGCCATCTCGATGAGGGTCATCCCCGCCTCGTCGGCGACGCGGGCGAGGGCATCAGCGGCCTCGAGCTTGCGCTGGTTCTCGGGCAGCGACATGTCGTAGCGGGTGGGGAGCATCTGCGCCCGGCGTGACGTGGGCACGTCCTGGTCCTTGCGGTAGCGGCCGCTCAGCCAGCCCCCGGCCAGTGGGCTCCACGGGATGACCCCCATCCCGTAGCGCTGGCAGGTCGGCAGCACCTCGTTCTCGACCGCGCGGATGAGCAGCGAGTACGGCGGCTGCTCGGAGGCGAAGCGCTCGCGGCCACGCCGCTCGGCGACCCAATGCGACTCGACGATCGCGCTCGGCGGGAACGTCGAGCAGCCGATGTAGCGCACCTTGCCGGCGCGGACGAGGTCGGTGAGCGCCCCGAGCGTCTCGTCGATGTCGGTGTCCGGCTCGGGCCGATGGATCTGGTAGAGGTCGATCCAATCCGTGCCGAGCCGGCGCAGGCTGTTCTCGACCTCGCGGATGATCCAGCGCCGCGTGTTGCCGAACTCGTTGGGGTCGTCGCCCATCCGGCCATGCACCTTCGTGGCCAGGAAGACGTTGTCGCGCCGGCCGTCGGCGAGCGCCTTGCCGACGATCTCCTCGGACTCTCCCCGCGAGTAGACGTCGGCGGTGTCGATGAAATTGATCCCCGCGTCGAGCGCGCGGTGGATGATGCGGATGCCGTCGGCGTGATCGGTGTTCCCCCACGCGCCGAACATCATCGCGCCCAGGCAGAGGGGGCTGACCTGTACGCCGGTGCGGCCAAGTGAACGATTCTCCATAGCTTGAGCCTATCCCCCGCCTCCCGCTGGCCTAATCTTCTCCGCCCATGGATCCGATTGCCCATCGCACGCTGAGCGACCTGCTCGACGAGGTCGCCGCCGCGACGCCTGCGCCGGGCGGAGGCACGAGCGCCGCGATCACCTGCGCGCTCGCCGCCGGCCTGCTCGAGATGACCGCCGAGTTCGGCGTCCGGCGGACCGATGCGCGGCGGCCGAACGCGGAGGAGGCGCTCGGGGAGATCGGTCGACGGGCGGTCGCGCTGCGGGCCGAGGCGCTGGAGCTCGCCGAGCGTGAGCTGACCTCGTACGCCCCTGTGCTCGAGGCGCTGCGGCAGCCCGCGGTCGAGCCCGGCCGCCAGCGCCAGCTCGACGCCGCGCTCTCGGAGGCCTCCGAGGCGCCGCTCGCGCTCGCGCTCGTCGCCGCCGAGCTGGCCGAGCTCTCGCTCGACGCGCAGCGGATCGGGACCGGCCACCTCCACGGGGACGCCCTCACCGGGCTGCTGCTCGCGGAGGCGTCCTGCCAGACCGCGGCCCGGCTCGTCGACATCAACCTCGGCAGCCACCCCGATGACCCCCGTCGCCGCGAGGCGAAGGGCGCCCGGCGGCGGGCGAGCGCGGCGCGCGCCGAGGCGCTGCGAGCCGAGTCGGCCTAGCGGCTGTGGGCTGGATCCCCGACGCGCTGCCGCTGCTGGCATTGGCGGCGGCGGTCCTCGCTCGCCTGGCGCCGTCGGCGTGGGTCGCCGGTCGCGTCGACGTGCTGCTCGCCGCGCTGGTCCTCAGCGTCGCGCTCGACATCGACGTCCACCGCCTCGTCGCCGTCCGGCGACGCTGGCGGCTGGTGCTCGTGCTGTCGGTCGTGCCGCTGTGCGTGCTCGCGCTCGTCGCTTGGGCGATCGCGCAGACGCTGCACGGCGCGACCCGGACCGGCGTGCTCGCGCTTGGCCTGTCGCCGAGCGAGGTCGCCGCGGTGGGACTCGTCGCCCTGATCGACGGTCCGGCCGAGATCGCGCTCGCGGTGCTCGCCGGGTCGCTGACGCTCTCAGCGCTCGCCGGGCCGCCGTTGCTCGGTGTGCTCGCCGGGGCGAGCGCCCACGTCGACACGCTTGCCCTCGTCGGCCGCTTCACGCTCGTCGTGCTCGTCCCGCTCGCCGCCGGCGTCGGCATCCGGGCGCTCGTCCCCCGACTCGCCCCGCGCGAGCAGACGCTGGCGGCGCTGTCGAGCATCATCGTCGTCGTCCTCGTCTACGCCTCGTTGAGCGGCGCGACCGGCTCGGCGCTCGCCCGCTCGGTGCTCGCGAGCGCGGCGTTCCTCGCCGCCTCGGCGCTCGTCGCGCTCGCCGGGGTCCGGTTCATGCGCCGGGCGCGCGACCGGCGACTCGGACTGACGATCGCGATGCGGGACTTCGCCGTCGCCGCCGCGCTCGCCTCGGCCGCCGGCGGCGCCGCCGCCGCGCACGTCGCGGGCGTCTATGGCGTGCTCATGCTGCTCGCGGGTGCGAGCTTCACCGCGCTCACGCGGCGCGGCGCGATCCGGCTGTAGCCCGCGCTCACACGAGCCGGTGCGACACCGAGCTCAGAGCCCGGCGCCCGCACGCCCGGGGATCCAGTTCGTTCCCGCGAGCGGCACCCGGGCCATCGCCGCGGCCTCGATCGTCAGGGCGACGAGGTCCTCGGGCTCGAGGTTGTGCACGTGGGACTTGCCGCAGGCGCGGGCGAGGGTCTGGGTCTCGAGCACGAGTGTGCGCAGGTAGTTGGCCAGGCGCCGCCCGCCGTCGACCGGGTCGAACCGCTGGGCGAGCGCGGGGTCCTGGGTCGAGATCCCGACCGGGTCCATGCCCGCCTGCCAGTCGTCGTAGTATCCGGCCGCCGAGCCGATCTTGCGGTACTCGGCGTCGTGCTCGGGGGCGTTGTCGCCAAGCGCGATGAGCGCGGCCACGCCGATCGAGACCGCGTCGGCCCCGAGCGCGAGCGCCTTGGCCACATCGGCGCCGGTGCGGATTCCGCCGGACACGATGAGCTGGATCTTGCGGTGCATGCCGAGATCGACGAGCGACTCGACGGCCTGCGGGATGGCGGCGAGGATCGGGATGCCGACGTGCTCGATGAACACCTCCTGGGTGGCCGCGGTGCCACCCTGCATGCCGTCGAGGACGATCGCGTCGGCGCCGGCCTTGACCGCGAGGGCGACGTCGAAGTACGTCCGCGTCGCCCCGACCTTGATGTAGATCGGCACCTGCCAGTCGGTGATCTCGCGCAGCTCCTCGATCTTGATCTCGAGGTCGTCAGGTCCGGTCCAGTCCGGGTGCCGGCAGGCGCTGCGCTGGTCGATGCCCTGGGGCAGGTCGCGCATCCGGGCGACCCGGTCGGAGATCTTGTGGCCGAGCAGCATGCCGCCGCCGCCCGGTTTCGCCCCCTGGCCGACGACGACCTCGATCGCGTCGGCCTTGCGCAGGTCATCGGGGTTCATGCCGTACCGCGAGGGCAGCAGCTGGTAGACGAGCGTGCGCGAGTGCTCGCGCTCCTCCGGGGTCATGCCGCCGTCGCCGGTCGTCGTGCTCGTCCCGAGCTCGGTCGCCCCGCGGCCGAGCGCCTCCTTCGCCGGGCCGGACAGCGCGCCGAAGCTCATCCCGGCGATCGTGATCGGGATGTCGAGGTGGATCGGGTTCTTCGCGAAGCGGGTGCCGATCACGACGTCGGTGTCGCAGCGCTCGCGGTACCCCTCGAGCGGATAGCGGGACACGCTCGCCCCCAGGAACAGCAGGTCGTCGAAGTTCGGGACCCGGCGCTTGGCGCCGAAGCCCTTGATCGAATAGAGGCCCTCGCGGGCGGCGCGCTGGATCTCGGCGATCGCGTTGCGGTCGAAGGTCGCCGACTCGCGCAGGCCGGGCTGGACGCCGCCGTTCGTGAACGCCATCAGTAGCTCCCGAGGTTGTCGACATGGAAGTTGTAGAGCTGGCGAGCCGAGCCGTAGCGCCGGAAGTCCTCGGCGGCGACGTCGTCGATCCCGGCCCGCTCGAGCAGCTCGCGGACCTGGGCGCGGTGCTCGTCGCCCATCTCCTTCTCGACGCAGTCGGCCCCGAGGCCGGCCACCGTCCCGCGCACATACAGCCGTGCCTCGTAGAGCGAATCGCCGAGCGCGTCGCCGGCGTCGCCGCAGACGACGAGCGCGCCCCGCTGGGCCATGAAGGCGCTGAGGTGGCCGACCGACCCGCGGACGACGATCTCGGCGCCCTTGAGCGAGATCCCGCACCGGGCCGAGGCGTCGCCGTGGATGACGAGCAGGCCGCCGTGAGCGGTGGCGCCCGCCGACTGGCTCGCGCTGCCTTCGACGATGACCGTGCCGGACATCATGTTCTCGGCCGCACCGACGCCGCAGTTGCCGCGGATGCGGACGGTCGCGGCCTTGTTCATCCCGGCGCAGTAGTAGCCGACGTGGCCGTCGATCTCGATCTCGTGGGCGGCGTCCATGCCGGCGACGATGCTGTGCTTGCCGTCGGGGTGCAGGACGCGCACACGCTCGGGGCCGGAGGCCTCGTGCAATCGCTGGTTGAGCGAGCGGACGGTCTCCTCGCTGAGGTCGACGGTCAGCGTCTCGCGGATCTCGGTCGTCGCCATCAGGCCACCGCCGCCTTGCTCCAGCTGTAGACGTGCCCGGGCTCAGGCTCCCAGTTCACCGCCTCCTCGGCCCCGGGCAGCACGGCGATCGCCCGGTACTCGGAGGCCATCGCGACCCAGTCGTCGGTCTCGGCCATCACCGCGGGCTTGCAGGCGATCGGGTCACGCAGGACGGCAAAGCCGTCGACCGTCCCGACCGCGAACGTGTAGAAGCCGTCGAGGTCCTCGAGGCACCCTTCGAGCGCCTGCTCGAGCGTCGCGCCCTCGCGCATCCGCCAGGTGAGGTAGCCGGCGGCGACCTCGCTGTCGTTGTCGGTGCCGAAGCGGATTCCCTCGCGCATCAGCGAGCGCCGCAGGCGGTTGTGGTTGGACAGCGAGCCGTTGTGGACGAGGCACAGATCGCGCCCGGTCGAGAACGGGTGGGAGTGCTGGGTTGTGACGCGGCTCTCGGTCGCCATGCGGGTGTGACCGAGCGCGTGGGTGCCGTCGACCCGCGCGAGATCGAAGCGCTTGACGAACTCGGTCGGGAGCCCGGCCTCCTTGAAGATCTCAATCGTCGTGCCGGCGCTCATCACGCGGAGCTCCGGATGATGCTCGGCCAGCCAGGCCTGGACGTCGGCGGCGTCGGCCTCGATCACGAAGATCGCGTGGGTGGCTCGGACGTGCGCGGAGGACACGTGGCGAAACGCGCGCCGCAGCTCGGCGGCGAGGCCGGACCAGTCCTGCTCGGGATCCTCCGAATAGAGCGACACCTTCGTCGATCCGGCCGGTGCCGGATCGCGGTAAAAGGCCACTCCCGCGCTGTCGGGGCCCCGGAACGACAGCTGTTCGAGCATCCGCGACAGGTGCGCGCCGAGCTCGGTCTGGAGTGACTCGGACTTCAGGTAGAGGCCTGCGATCCCACACATGCCGCCCACAGTAGAGCGTGCAGGAGGGGGCCGGAATGGCCTCCGTGCGCACACTTTCGCTCTTGGATGTGGTGAGCCGTCACACCGGCCTGGTCGCCCGCCGGCGCGGTCAACGGCCCGCCGGCGTCCACACCCCGAGCTGCTTCTGAGCGCGGCGGACGACCTGGAGGGCCTCGCGCAGATCGCCCCGGGCGATCGGGGCCAACTCCTCGGGGTCGATGAGGTTCTCGGCCGGCGACCCGGCGGCGATGAGGTCGGCGTGGTGCTGAAAGCGGATCCGGGTGATGACCGCGAAGGCCTCGGCGAGGGCGTCGGCCAGCGCCTGCTCGACGCCTCCGACGCGGGCCACCGCCTCGATGCGGTCGACGGTCGGGGAGATCGTCACGCCGTGGGCGAGTGCGTGGAAGCGGACGAGGTTGACGACGGGGATGATCCCGCCGCGCTTGAGGTCGAGGCGGCCCTCGGGATCGCCGTCGCGGCCGGTGGCGAGCTGACCGCGGAAGCCGAGGGCGACGGGGAAGCCGCTCGCGCTGCGGGCCATCAGGCGCATGAAGGCCGGGTGCCGCGGCGCCGCGCGCATCTGCTCGGTGAGGTCGGGGCCGACCGACATGCCCCCGGCGGTGGCCCGGAAGTCGAAGGCGACCGTGGCCCGGACAAGATGTGACTCGTCGGGCTCGCGCAGGCACTCCGCGAACGTCTGGATCCACGCCGCCTTCGACATCCGCCACAACCGCTGACCGGCGAGCACGCCGTTGTTGTCGATGCCGATGCCGCAGCGGGCAAGGCCGTTGTTGACGTCGCTGCCGAGGCGGGCGAAATACGCGTCGACGGCCTCCTCCTGTCCGGCGTCCGGCGTGGCGTAGGCGAGCGCGTTGTCCTGGTCGGAGGAGAGCGTGAACTCACGCCGGGCGGCGCTGCCGAGGTCGAGCCACGCCCATGGCACCGGCGCCGCGCCGTGGCGGAACATCGAGAAGTCGACGAGCCGGGCGACGACGGCGTCGTGCTGGAGGCTGAGCATCCGGCCGAGCTCGCGTGAGGGCAGGCCGGCCTTCATCAGCAGCAGGAACAGCTCGGGGAGGTTGGCGACCGCCCGCACGAGCTGGTCCTCGTCGCGGGCGTCGAGGATCATGTGCCGCAGCGCGATCGGGCTGCGGGCCTCGAGCCCGAGCAGGTCCCCGGCGCTCAACAGCCCGCAGACGCCGTCCCCGTCGAGCACGGCGAGGTGCTCGGCGCCCGCGGCGAGCATGTCGATCGTGGCCTCGACGGCGAGCTCGGCGGCGGGCACCGTCGGCACCGGACTCCGCGCGACGTCGCGCACCGGGAGGTCGAGGTGGGCGCCCTCGCCGGCCACCGCTGAGCGGATCTCGGCGTCGGTGACGATGCCGAGGGCACCGTCGTCGAGATGGACGAGCAGGGCCGAGATGCCTTCGCTCCCGAGTCGGGCGGCGGCTGCCCGCAGCGGCTCGCCCGGGCGGATGAACTCCGGCGGGCGCATGATCGCGGCGACCGGCGTGGTCCCGACGTCGAGCAGACCGTGGACGGTATGGCCCGTCCGGGTCAGGCGCTTGCGCATGCTGCGGGCGACGTAGCGCGCCCCGGCCTCGGTGCCGAGCACACGCTTGCCCTCCTCGGCGGACCAGAAGGCGCAGCTCGACGGCTCGCGCGCCCGCACGCTGAACGCGGGGGCGAGGCCGGTGAGCAGCGAGGTGTGCCCGAAGCACTCGCCGGGCTCGAGCACCTGGACGACCTCGCCTTCGTGGAGCAGGTCCATCGACCCGGTGAGGAGCATCCACAGCCCGGTGGCCGGCGCGCCGTCCTCGACGAGCACCGCCTGGGGCGGCTCGAAGTCGAGCGTCTGCGCGACCGCGGCCAGCGCACGGCGCTGCTCGGGATCGAGCTCGTCGAACGGCGGCTGCCTGGCGAGAAATGTGTCCAGCTGCTCCATGTCAGAACCCGTAATTGTGTTCCTTTGCTTCGTAGGAGTGGTTAACGCGACGTGTCAGCCTAACCGTCGACACGACCCTCGACCGGACCTGGAGGACACATGGCGGACGTCTCAGGCGACCACGACGAACTCGTCTATGAGGCAGCCGGATTGCCGAAGACCACCAATTGGTGGGGCGCATTCGTCATCGGCCTCGCAGGCACGATTCTCGTCACCGGCATCGCGCCGGTCATGGTCACCGAGCTCGGGGCCGCCGCGGTCCCCGTGATCGTCGTCATCACGATCACCGGCTACCTCCTCTGCCTGTTTCTCGCCGAGCTCTCGGCGATGATGCCCGACCGGGCCGGTGGTTCCCCGTCCTACGCCTATCCGGCCTATAAGGACAAGTGGCCGCGGTTCGCCGAGCACGTCAACGGCTTCACCGCCTGGGCCTACTGGCTCGGATGGTTCCCGGTGGCGCCGCTCAACATGATCCTCGCTTCGTTCTACATCGTCGACCGCCTGGGACTCTCGACGGCTGGCTTCACGCCGATCAACACGCCGATCGCCTGGTGGACGCTCATCATCTCGATCGTCGGGATCCTGCTGCTGGCGATCCCCGCCGTGCGCGGGCTGCGGTTCGGCACGGCGTTCGCCACGACGCTCGCCTTGCTGTCGATGATCCCGCTCACCTTCCTGGCCATCTCCTGGATCTTCAATCCGAGCGCCGTCGACTTCTCGTGGCTATGGCATTTCCGTCACACGAACCTCACCGGCTTCTTCCACCCACTGTTCGGGCACGGCTGGCTGACGCTCTACCTCGCCTTCTCGTTCCTGCTCACCTGGAACGTGATCGCGATGGAGGCGGCCGCCTGCTACATCGGTGAGACGCGCGACCCCGACCGCGACGCCAAGATCGCGATGAACGCCGAGGGCCTCTACGGCCTCTTCATCTACACGATGATCCCGATCGCGTTCATCATCGTCATCGGTCTCCCAGCGCTCGGCAACGCCGCGCTCGTCGACCCGAAGACGATCTTCGTGAGCTTCAGCTCGAAGGTGTTCGGCACCGGCGCGGGCAGCAGCCTGCTCGAGTGGCTGATCGCCCTGATGCTGATCATCGCGCTGATCCTCTCGGCGCTCAACGCGATCACCGGCACCGCCCGCTCGCTGCACCAGATGTCGACCGACGGCCAGTTCCCGCGCTTCTTCCAGCACGTCAACAAGCACGGAGTCCCCAACCGCTCGATGTGGTTCAACGTCGTCTGCTCGATCGCCGTCGTGTTCATGGGCGGCGCGGTCGAGATCTACACGTTCTCGAACGTCGGCTACCTCGCCTCGTTCCTGCCGGTGCTCGTCGGCTACTACCTGCTGCGCAAGTACCGGCCGAACGTCCGGCGGCCGTTCAGGCTGCCCGAGTGGATGAAGTACGTCGCGCTCGTGATCGCGGGGTTCTACGCGATCATCTACTTCTACGGCGGACCGGTGTACGCCAACTGCACGTGCAACGCGGCCGGCCGCAAGACCCTGCCGTACTACTTCATCGGCTGGGCCGTGCTGCTGTCCTACGTGCTCCTCTACTGGTATCGCAAGCGGGTCGAGGACAAGCGACCTGAGCACGCCGAACCGTCCTCGGCGGCGATGGCGCCCACGGGCGCCGGCCCGGCCGGCGCCAGCCCGTGAGCGTGACGCAGAATGTGGCCGTGCGCGATGATCCCGCCACGGCCACCGAGCGCTACAAGACGATCCTCCTCGCCTCCGAGGGACGCCCGATCTCCGACGCCGCCATCGCGCGGGTCATCGAGCTCGCCGATCCCGGCGGGGCGAGCGTCCGCGTCTTCACCGTGGCGCGCATCCACGGCGTTGGCTTCGGATTGCAGACCCCCGGCCTGATGCCGACCAAAGCCGAGTGGGCCGCGCAGCGCGAGAGCGTGGCCAAGGCGGTCAAGCGGCTCAAGCGCAAGGGGATCGACGCCGACGGCGAGGTGTTCGCAACGCGCAAGGCGACGAAGCGCATCTGCGAGGCGGCGGTCAGCACGGGTTCCGAGGCGATCGTGATGAGCGCCGACGACGATCGCAACCGCTGGGCCGGCGACTTCATGTGGACGCAGGAGCCTCAGCGCGTGCGGCGCAAGGCCAAGCTCCCCGTGTTCCTCGTCACCGGCGAGTAGCGACGGGGACGCCGGAGGGGGCGTCGGCTACGGGGCGCCCGCCCGGCCGTGGAGGCGGGCGAGCTTGATCGCGAGCTCGAGCGAGAGCAGGTCGTCGTCGTCGAGGCGCAGCCCGGTCAGGTCCTCGATCCGGCCGAGCCGCTGGCGCAGCGTGTTGGGGTGGATGAACAGCGCCCGGGCGCTCTCGATCACGCTGCGGCGCTCGGCGAGATAGCGCTCGAGGGTGTCGAGCAGCACCGTGCGCCGCCGGGCGTCGTAATCGATGAGCTGGTCGACGGCGGCCCGCATCTGGTCGTGCGGCGCGGCGTCGGGCGCGATGTGGACGAGGTAGCGGTAGGCGCCGAGCTGCGAGTAGGCGATCGCGCCGCCGTCGCCGAGCAGGGCACGGCCGATCGTCGCGGCGTCGACGGCCTCACGGTAGGCGCGGCTCGCCTCGTCCGGCGTGTCCCGAACCTCGCTGAGGCCAATCGTCGTGCCGGTGCGCTGGCCGAGCTCACGGCAGGTGCGATGCACCTCCTCGAGCCGCTGCTGCTGGCGGGAGCCGAGCGCGAGCAGCGCGCGCACCGGGCCGGGACCGGCGTCGATCGCCGTCCGCGGGGCGAGCTCGGCGAGAGCCCGGCCGAGCGCCTCGGCGGCGTCGCGCCACTCCCCCGTCGAGCGGTCCCCCGTCGCGGCCGGTTCGGCGTTGATCATCAGGTACGCGGCACCGAGGTCGCAGCGCACCTCAGCGGCCTTGGCCGCGGCGAACCCGGTCGCCCCGGCGGCGAGCGCCTCGAACAGATCCTTGACGGTGTTCGCCTTCGTGAGCCCCTCGATCAGCTCGGCGCGCCGGATCGCCACCGCGGTGAGGTGAGCGACCGCCCGCACGACCTCGCCGTCCTCCTCGCCGAAGCCGCTTCCCGCCCGCGATCCGGCGCAGAGGAGCCCGAACCGCTCGCCGCCGGCGGACAGCGGGGCGACGAGCAGCTCGGAGACATCGAGAGTCGGCCACAGCGTGCGGGCCGCCGGCCGCGCGCCGCCACCCTCGAGCGCGGCGAGCAGGACGCCGGCGGTCGAGAGCACGGGTGGCGCCGGGACCGCGCCGGGCTCGGAGCTCAGCATGTGCAATCCGGTGCCGTCGGCGTCGACCCGGTAGACCTGGCACACCTCGGCGTCGAGCAGCGCTCGGACACCGCGGGCGACGATGCCGCCGAGCGCCTGGATGTCGGCGGCGCCGGCGACCTCCTGGGCGAGACTCGAGAGCCCGGTCAGCGTGTCGACCCGCTGGCGCTCACGGTCGTAGAGCTGAGCGTTTTCGATCGCGCCGCTGACGAGCGAGGCGATGTGCACGAGCAGCTTGACCGCGTCCTCGCTGAACTCGTGCGGCGCCTGGGTGTGGAGGACGATCACTCCGATCGTGTCGCCCGAGCGCGAGAGGATCGGCACCGCGATCATCGACTGGAAGCGCTCCTCCTCGAGCAGCGGGATGAACTTCATCCGCGGGTCGTCCATCGCACGTTCGCGGATGAACTCCGGCGTGCGATGACGGGCCACCCAGCCGGTGAGCCCCTCGTCGAGCCCCATCTGCACCCGGCCGACGGCGCCGGCGAACACCGGCGAGGCGGCGCGCATCGTCAGGAGGTCGTCCTCGACGAGGTAGATGAAGCAGGCGTGGCAACCGGTGGCCTCGGTGGCGAGGTCGACGACCCCCTGGAGCATTGGGAGCACCTCGAGCGACGAGGAGACGAGCTTGATCACCCCGTAGAGGGTGTGGTTCTCCTCGCGCAGGACGCGCACTTCGCTGTCGATATCGGTGTTGACTGACACTCCGCGATGCACCGGTTATGTGCGGAGGCCACATGCTAGCCGCCGCCAACCCGTGCGCCGAGCCATTGTGCTCGGCGGCCCCTGGGGGATATATCTCAGGGCATGTCAAAACAGCCCAAAGACGCCGATGACGTCCGCAAGGCCGTCAAGGACGGCAACGTCGAGTTTCTCTTCGCCCAGTTCGTCGACATGCACGGCAAGCCGAGCGCCAAGCTCGTCCCCGCCCACCATCTCGATGCGCTACTGACCGACGGGGCCGGGTTCGCCGGCTTCGCCGCCGGCGACATCGGCCAGGGGCCACACGATCCCGACATCGCCGCGATCCCCGACCCCAGCACGCTGACGATCCTTCCGTGGCAGCCGAACGTCGCCCGCCTCGCCTGCAACGTCACCGTCGAGGGCGAGCCGTGGCCGTTCTGCCCGCGGACGATCCTCCAGAGTGCGATCGACCGCGCGGCGGCGAAGGGCTACGAGCTTAAGGTCGGCGCTGAGCTCGAGTACTTCCTCCTCAGGCGCGCCGCCGACGGCTCACTCGAGCTCGCCGACCCGCTCGACACCCTCGAGCAGCCGTGTTACGACATGCGCGCGCTGACGCGCAACCTCGACTTCGTCTCCCGCGTGGCCAATGCGATCACCGGCCTCGGCTGGGACAACTACGCCACCGACCACGAGGACGCCAACGGGCAGTTCGAGCAGAACTTCGAGTACGACGACGTGATGACGACCTGCGACCGGGCGATCTTCTTCCGCTACATGGTCGAGACGCTCGCCCAGCGGGAGGGGATGATCGCGACCTTCATGCCCAAGCCGTTCGCCAATCTCACCGGCAACGGCTGCCACTTCCACGTCAGCCTGTGGAAGGACGGCGAGAACGTGTTCCATCGCGACCCCGCGGACGACCCGCGCGGGCTCGGCTTGTCCGAGGCCGGCTACGGCTTCGTCGGCGGGCTGATGGACCACGCACATGGGTACATCGCCGTCACTGCGCCGACGGTCAACTCCTACAAGCGCCTCAAGGTCGGCGCCCCGACCAGCGGCGCCACCTGGGCCCCGGCGTACGTCTCGTACGGCTACAACAACCGCACCCAGATGCTGCGGATTCCCGGCGTCGGCCGGATTGAGGACCGCACGGTCGACGGCTCGTGCAACCCGTATCTCGCTGCGACGGTCATGCTCGCCGCGGGGCTCGACGGCATGGAGCGCAGGCTCGATCCCGGCAACCCCAACGAGACGAACCTCTACGAGCTCGACGATACGGCTCGCCGCGCCCGGGGGATCGAGCTGCTGCCGACGAACCTGCTCGACGCGACCCGCGAGCTCGAGAAGGACGACGTTCTGCGTGCCGCGCTCGGGCAGACTCGCGACGGCGACTACGTCGACTACTTCATCAAGATCAAGCAGGCCGAGGTCCAAGCCGCGCACGAGCAGATCACCCAGTGGGAGCTCGACCGCTACCTGCAGCTGTTCTGAGCGAGAGCGCCGAATCGGACGCCGCGGGCCTACCCGGGGCCGAACCGCCGTCCGGCCATCCCCTGCGCCTGGTCGGCCGCGACGAGGCTGCCGGCGGTGCGAGGCTGGCGTGCTGACAGCAGCGCGGCGAGCGCGATGAACGCCTTGGCGGTCGTGAGCGCGTCGCCGAGCGCATGATGCGGCGGCTCGACGGGCTGGCCGAGTTCGGCGGCGAGCCGCTCGAGCGTGACGTACGGCGGCGCCTTGCCGTCGCGTCGGGCGAGCCACTCCCGGCCGAGCACCTCCGTGTCGGCGGGGGGCGGCAGCTTCACGCGCCGCCGCGAAAACAGCGGCGCGAGGAAGCTCGTCTCCACGCGCGCGGTGTGGAACACCGGGATCCGCCCGCCGAGGGTCCCGAGCAGCAGATCGAGCGCGTCCTCGAGCGGCGGCGCGTCGGCGAGGTCGGCGACGCGGAGCTTGTGGACGAGGACCGCCCCGTGCTCGGAGCGGCGCGTGGTTCGCACGAGCGTGTACAGACTCTCGCCGAGCAGCACCCTCCCAGCCTCGATCGGGATCGCGCCGATGGCGATGATGTCGTTCTTGCGCGGGCGCAGCCCGGTCAGCTCGAGGTCGATCGCGCACCAGCCCGCCTCGTGCCAGACGGTGCCCGGCGACGGGAGACCGGCCTCTTGGAAGGCCATCGCGGCGCTGTCGCGCGGCGCCCGCAGCCTCATCCGCGCAGCCGTCGCTGGACGCCGGCCACCGACCGGTAGACGTCGCGCAGGTAATCACGGGTGAGCGAGCTCATCAGCGCCGGGTGCAGCGCGTCGTCGGGGCTGACGCCGGCCGCGAGCTGCTCCATGTGGTGGCTGACCCTGAGCTCGAGCGCGAGCTCGAACGCGTCGGCGAGCGTGCTCGCATCGGCGGGGGCGAGCACGCCGGCGGCGCCCGCGGCGCGCAGCCGCTCAGGCGTCGACCCCTCGGCCACGTCCGCGGCAGCGCCCGCCCAGCGGGCGATCTCGACGATCGGGATGACGGCGGTGCGGCGGATGTCGAGCGACTGGCTGCGAGCGCCGCCGGCCTCGAGCACCGAGTCGACGTCGAAGCCGGTCGGCGGGCTGTAGTGCAGCGCCCGGTGCAGCAGGGCGGCGACGACCTCGTCGGTGCCGGCGTCCCGCGCCTGGGGCAGCGGCTCACGCGGCGTGCCCCACAGCACGCGTCGCTCGGTGAGCACGGTGAGGCTGAGTTCGTCGTCGGGGTCGACCCGCGCCCACTCCTGCGGACTGTGGGCGATGACCCGGCCCGCGAGGCCGCAGGCGACGAGCGCGTCGCCGACCGCCTCGATCCAGCCGGCGGGCGGGGGCTCACTGCACACGAATGCGCCGCCGGCGATCGAGGCGGGGGTCAGCTCGCGGCGGGCCTGGCTGCCGACCGCCACCCAGACGAGGCCGTCCGCGGGGAGCGCGGCGTCGGGGGCGGCGAGCTCGATCGCCCGGGCGGTGATCGCGTCGATCAGCGCCGTGAGCACCCGGACGACCTCGAGCGCCCGCAGATTCGCCGCGTGGAGCTCGACGAGGATCTCCGGCAGCCGCCGCCCGACGGCGGCGAGCGTCTCGAGGTCGTTCGCGCGGGCGATCGCGCGGCGGGCGCCGAACCACGACCGCGGCTGGACGGCGAACAGGTCGGCGTCCTCGACGACCCCGAGCAGCTGCCCGCGCTCGTTGACCACGGGCGCGTGACGGATGCCCCGTTCGAGCAACTCGAACAGCACCTCGCCGGCGAGCCGGTCGGGGGTGACCGAGAACACGGGCGTGGTCATCACCGTCGACACCGGCGAGCTGAGCGGCAGCCCCGCGGCGACGATCCGCGTGCGGATGTCCCGGTCGGTGACGATCCCGAAGCCGCGGCCATGGAACTCGACGATCGCCGAGGTCGCCGCGGCGGCAGTCATTCTCCGCGCGACTTCGCGGATGCTCTCCATCGGCTCGCAGCGCACCGTGGCGGTCCGGATCAACTTGGCCACCGGCTGGTGGGTCGGCTCTCCGATCCCCGTCTCGAGCTCGCGTGAGCGTGCGCGCTCGAGCAGCGGGCGGGCGACGGCGGCCGGGATCCGGTAGCAGAGGGTGTCCTCGGCGGCCCGCGCCTCGAAGCCCGGCGGCAGCCCGGCGAGCATCGGCGCGTGGCCGAACGTATCGCCCGCGCCGAGCATGTCGAGCAGCTTGCCCTCGTGGGCGATGTCGACCGCGCCGCTGTGAATGACCCGCAGGAAGGTGACCGGACCCCCATCCTCGCTGAGGATCATCGCCCGGGCGGAAAAGAACTCGATCTGGGTCTCGGTCACCACCTCGCCGAGCTCCTCGGGCGCGAGCGCGTCGAACGGCGGCCTCAGGGCGAGGAAGCGAGCGATCTCACTGAGTCCGGCATTGAGCACGACCTCCGTCCGTGGCTGCGTGTCCATGACTGAACGTTAGCGCCGGTTGGCGGCGCCGCTCGTCCCGGCGGGCGGACGACCGTGGCGGCGCCGGGCGGGACAGGGCGCGGTCGGCTCAGGCGGCGGTGAGCGCGAGCCGGAGTGCCTGCTGGCCGGTCAGGTACACGCGCCAGGACCGCCCGCAGTGATCGCAGTGGCAGAGAACCGAGGGGTCGTAGCCCTCGGCGTCGAGGTCACTTCCCTCGGCCGGAGCGCGCAGGCACACCGGGCACAGCAAGGACGCGACGACCAGCTCCTGGGGATCGTCGGCACGGAAACGGGCGGTATCAGCGAGGCCGATGATGGTCTGATCATGCCCGCTGACCGCGGGGGTCGCAACCGCCGGCGCGCCGAGACCCCCCGGTTGGGGGGACCATGCACGGCCTACAGCGCGAGCTCGGCCCAGACCCGGGTGATGTCGTCGCGCTCGGTGCCCCAGCGGCGCGACAGGGCGTCGACCACCCACAGCCCCATGCCGCCGGCCAGCCCCGGCGACGATGTCGGAGCGGCCGCCGACGTCGACCCGACCATCGCCGGGGTCGGCGCAGCACCGCCGGCCCCGCCCGAGTGGCCGTCATCGGTCACCGCGATCCGGATGCCCTCTGGGATGAGCTCGGCGAGAAGCTCGAACTCGCCGCCAGCGTCGGCACCCGCTCGCAGCACGGCGTTGGTGGCGAGCTCGCTGACGACGAGCAACGCGTCCTCGCAGCCGCTCACCGCGGGCAGCTCGGCGAGCGCCTCGCGGGCGAGGCCCGGAGCGCACTTGTCGCGGCGGAGGCGGAGCCGGAGAATCTGTGCACCGTCGTAGGACACGTCTATGGGCTACCCATATGTCGGAGATTGACGCCCAGCGACCCGCGCTCTCGGCCGCGGATCGCTCAGGCGTGGTGCGAATCGGCGCCGCTGTCGCGGCCCGATCCGGGTTCGTCCGCGGCGGCGAACGGGAGATGGTCCCGCACGCCGGTGAGTTGAAACAGGCGTTGCACCTGTTCCGAGCCTTCGGTGAGCAGCACCTGAAATCCCTCGCGATCCACCATCGTCTGACGGACGAGGATCTGCAGGCCGGTCGAGTCGATGAAACCGACCCGGTCGAGATCGACGATCACCCGGTCGCAGGCGGCGCTCGAGGCGAGCAGCTGCGCCTCGGCGAGCTTCTCCTCGAGCAGGGGCGCCGTCGCGATGTCGAGCTCGCCCTCGAGGATGAGCACGAGCGACCCGGGTCGCTCGACCACCTGAACGTCGAAGTACGGTCTCACCGTGATTGCCTCATGGCGCGATCAGTGAACATGCTCAGATGACCGCTCGTATTCTATGCCTCGGGAGCGAAGCACCGGATACGGCGGCGGTCGGGACAGCCGCAGCGATGCGATAGCGATAGCCATTGCCGATAGGACGGGATATCAGCGCAACTCCAGGACAGCGAGTGGTCGGGGCCGGCCCGGGCGCTTCGTGGGACGGAATCTTCGCTGCCGCCCCGGACGCGCTGGTGGTGATGGACGCGGAGGGCCGAGTGCGGGACCTCAACCCGGCAGCGGAGCGCCTCTTCGGCTACAGCCGCGAGGCGGCGATCGGCGGCGAGCTGTGCCGGCTGATCATTCCCGGACCGTTGCGCCAAGCCCATCGCAACGGCCTGCAACGGTACCTGAGCACCGGCCAGCCCGTGATGCTCGACAAGCGGATCGAGCTCCCGGCGCTCCGAGCCGACGGCACTCAGCTGATCGTCGAGCTGACCGTCGTCGCCTTCGACGACCTTTCCGGCCCGATGTTCGCCGGCTTCGTGCGGAATAGCAGCATGCGTGAAGCCGCGAGCGAGGGCTCGCGTCTCCAGGAGCGCATGGCCTTCCTCGCGCAGGCCGGCCTCGTCCTCGACCGTTCCCTCGACTACAACGAGACGCTCGGCCGGCTCGCCGAGCTCACCGTGCCCGAGCTCGCCCAGCTCACGGTGATCGATCTGCTCGGCGACGACGGCCTCGTCCGCACGGCGGTCGCGGCAGCCCCGGAGGCCGAACACGCCCGGGCGGTCGAGAGGATGCGCCGCGACCATCCGCTCGCCGCCTCGAGCACCCACCCGGTCGCCGCCGTGCTCCGCTCCCAGCAGCCGGTGCTCTTGCCCGAGATGTCGGCGGCATTCCAGCAGGCGATCGCCGCCGGCAACGAGCACTTCGCGCTCATGCGGCGTCTGCGCTACTACTCGGCGATCGTCGTGCCGCTGCTCGCCCGCCGCCGCGCCCTCGGCACGCTGAGCCTGCTCCGGCTCGAGGGTTCCCCGCCGTACGACCACGACGATCTCGTGCTCGCCGAGGAGCTCGCCCGCCGGGCGGCGCTGGCGATCGAGAACTCACGACTGTTCGAGGCCACCCGGCATGTCGCCCGAACCCTGCAGGGCAGTCTGCTGCCGAGCTCCCTGCCTGAGGTCCCGGGCGCGGAGCTCGCGGGTCGCCACCGCGCCGCCGCCGAGGGCCAGGAGGTCGGCGGCGATTTCTACGACGCCTTCCCGATCGAGACCGGCCGCTGGGGCCTGGTCATCGGCGACGTGTGCGGCAAGGGACCTGAGGCCGCCGCCCTCACCGCTCTCGCCCGCTACACGATCCGCGCCGTGGCCGAGCACGCCCCCGACGAGGTGCTGCGCCGGCTCAACGCTGCGGTCCTCCGCGACACCGACCGCGGCTACGAGCGGTTTCTGACCGCGGTCTTCGCGACCGCGGCGCGCACCGGCGACGGCCTCGCCCTGACACTCGCCGGCGGCGGTCACCCGCCACCGCTCGTCCGCCGTGCCGACGGCAGCACCGAGCTCCTCGAGGCCATCGGCCCGCTCATCGGCGTCGCCGACGATCCTGTGTTCTGGCCGGTCTCGCTCACGCTCGGGCCCGGCGACACGCTCGTGCTCTACACCGACGGGCTGACCGATGCGCAAGCGCCGGCCCGGATGCTCTCGAACGAGGATCTGCTCACTCTGCTCGCCCACGCGGGCGGCCTCGACGCCCAGCAGCTCGCCGAATATCTCGAGCGGGCCGCCGTCGCCACCGCGCAGCCGCGCGACGACGTCGCGATGCTCGTGCTCGCGGTCACGGCCTGAGCACGGGCAGGCGCCGGCGCGGGCAGGCCGTCTAGGAGACGGTCGCCGTGGACGGCAGCACGAGCAGCGACGGGTGCGATGCGCCGCGCAGCACCTCGACATCGACGGCGCGGAGTGTCGTCGCCGTCGTCGGGCCCTCGCCGTTGCCCGGGTTGCGCGCGTAGCGCGGGTGCGCGCCCGAGGACACCTGAAGCCGGAGCCGGTGACCGGCGGCGAAGCGGTGGCCCATCGGCCACAGCGTGAAGACAATCCGCCAGACGCCGTCGTCGTCGTGCTCGAAGCGCCCGGGCGCGACGGTCGTCAGCGCATCGCTGACGTTCCGCGAGACACCGGTCGCGTCGACGTCGCACACCCGGGCGAAGATGTCGAAGTGCGGGGAGCTCGCCCGCACCGACAGCTCGACCCGCACCGGTCCGATCGCCTCGACCGTCTCGACCAATGGCGCCGTCGTATACGTGAGGACGTCCGCTCGGCTCTCGAGCACGCGGTTGTCGAGCACGGGCGTGCGCTCGAGCAGCACCGGGCCGCCGACCGACGGCGTCGGGTCCTCCGGGTCGTAGCGATAGCCGTCGACGCCGTCGCTCCCCTCGGCCGGCGCCGCTTCGGTCAGGCTCCGGTCGCCGGCGAGCCACAGCCGGCGCTCCCCGAGCCCGGGCGGCGGCCAGCTCGGCAGATCACGCCAGCCGCCGCCGGTGCGCTCACCGGTCACGAGCACCCGGACGGGCGCCGAGCGCACCATCCGCGCGTCGCCGAGCAGGTGGGCCCGCAGCCACGCGATTCCGTCCCGCAGCGTCGCCACTGTCAGCCCGGGCGACGTGTGCGCCCACGGACCGATGATCAGCTGCGTCGTGCGCCCGTCCGCGGCGAGCGCAGCGTGGTCCTCGAGCAACCAGGGCAGGAAGATGTCGTACCAGCCGCCGATCAGCTGCACCGGTGCGGTCACCTGCTCGACGCCGGCGGCGAAGTCCCGCTGGGTCCAGTAGGCGCCCGCGCGGTCGGGGTTGGCCATCGCCTCGCGCCACCAGGCGACCTGGGTCCCCGTCGCCCGCTCGTCGAACTCGGCCACCGGAAGCGCGGAGAACATGTCGGGCAGCCTGCGGAGCGCGCGGGCGATCGCCAGCGGCGCGATCCGCCGCTCCTGTGCGGCGACCATCACCATCCACGAGGCCGCCGTCTCGAGCGACAGGCTCCCCCCTGCCCAGCTCTGGCCGTGGAACTGCGAGGCGCTCACCTGGATGGCGAGCGCGCCGAGGTCCTCGCCGGCCTCGGGCGCCACCGCCCACTGCACGAGCCCGAGGTAGCTCGGCCCGATCATTCCGATCCGCCTGGCGTGCCAGGGCTGCCCGCGCAGCCAGCGGAGCGTGGCCAGGCCGTCGGCGCGCTCGTCGAACGGGTTGAACTCCCCCTCCGATCCGAACGTGCCGCGCACGCTCTGGATCACGACCTGCAGGCCTCGCTCAGCGAGCATCCGGCCGAACATCAGCGCGACGACCTGCCGCCGTCCGTAGGGCGAGCGGACGAGCACGGTCGGCTGCGGTGTGCCCTCGGTGTCGTGGGCCACCCAGCGGTCGGCGAGCAGCACCGTGCCGTCATCCATCGGTACGCGCAGATCCTTCTCGCACACGACCCGGCGCGTGCGTGCGCGCGCGATGTGCATGCGGCGGGCGAGGGCTCCGCTCAGGAGGGTCACGGATCCATCCTAGGCAGCGCGACAAGCTCGGCGAACAGGGTGTCGAGCGTGCGCGCGGGATCGTCGGAGAGCCCGGTGTGGACCTCGGAGGCCTGGACGATCGTGCTCGACGGCGCGACGATCCAGCCAAAGCGCTCGCTCGGGTGCAGCGCGGCGATCGGGCCGGCCTGCGGATCGCCCGCCGCCACCCGCTCGAGCGCCTCGAGGTGGCGGCGCACGCCCTCGGCATCGACGTCCGGCGCGAGCGCGCGCAGCCGGCACCCGTCGAGTTCGATCCGGACGGCGAGGAACTGGCGCTGGCGGCAGAACACGACGACCCCCGCGTTGAAGCGCTCCCCGCGCTCGATCCGTGGTACGACGCGCAGGATCGCGTAGGAGAACGGCGCACGACCACCGTCGTGGGCGCCGGCGCCCCGACCGCCGCTAACGCCCGATCCGGGCATCCTCGGCCTCCTGCGCGAACGATCCGTCGGCGACCCGGAGGGTCAGATACTCGGCGTACGCCGCTGCGCTGTCGCCCTCGGCGCCCGGATCGGCCCCGATCCAGCCATCGGGCACGAGCCCGGCGACCTCGGCCACCAGCTCCGGCGTCACCCGGTCGGCGAGCCGCGCGTTGGCCTCGGTGATCGATCCCGCGCACGGGAGCAGCACGTGCTCGGCGATGGGCGGGAAGGGCCGCCGGGCATGTTCTGCCGGCACGAGTCCCCGGTGCTGGAGGTACAGCGCCGCGCCGTGGTCGATCAGCCAGAGCCGGTCGTGCCAGAGCAGCAGGTTGGGGTTGCGCGGCGTGCGGTCGACGTTGGTCAGCAGCGCGTCGAGCCAGACGATGTCGGCGGCGAGCTCCGGCGACGGGCGCCACGGGCCGGCCGGTGAGTACGGCAGCGCGCCGGGCAGGAAGTCGACCCCGAGGTTCGAGCCGGCGCTGCCGACGATCAGCTCCTGGATCTCCGGATCCGGCTCGGCCGCCCCGAGGGTCGGATCGAGCTCGGCGTCGACGAGCTCGGGGACGAGCAGGTCGAGCCGCCGGGCGAGCTCGCCGCCGATCACCTCGGCCACGAGCGCGCGCAGCCCCTGACCGGCGCCGCGGAACTTGACGACGTACAGGCCGTCGTCGTCGGCCTCCATCAGCCCGGGGAGCGATCCGCCCTCGCGCAGGGGCGTGACGTAGCGGGTCACTGTGACCGGACGCAGCGCCGTCGCGGCTGAGCTGAGACTCGACATGACGACACTAGTATCGAACTATGCGGCTGTCCGTCCTTGACCAGTCTCCGGTCGCCGAGGGCCAGACCGGCGCCGAGGCGCTCGCCAACACCCTCGACCTGGCGCAGCTCACCGACCAGCTCGGCTATCACCGCTACTGGGTCGCCGAGCATCACGGCGGCCCGATGCTGGCCAGTGCGAGTCCCGAGGTCCTGATCGGGCCGATCGCCGCCGCCACCGAGCACATCCGCGTCGGCAGCGGCGGGGTGATGCTCCCCCACTACAGCCCCTTCAAGGTCGCCGAGACGTTCTCGATCCTCGCCTCGCTCGCGCCGGGTCGGATCGACCTCGGCCTCGGACGGGCCGCGGGCACCGATCCGCTCACCACGTTCGCACTTCAGCGTGACCGCCGTCAGGCCTCCCCCGACGACTTCCCCCAACAGCTCGTCGAGCTGCTCGCCTACTTCGAGGACGACCTCCCGGCCGATCATCCCTTCCACCGCCTTGCCGCCACCCTGCCCGGACGCCCGGGGCTTCCCGCCGTCTGGCTGCTCGGCTCCTCGGCCCAGAGCGCGATCTGGGCCGCCGAACTCGGCCTGCGCTACGCCTTCGCCGACTTCATCAACCCTCAGGGAGCGTCGATCGCGGCCAGCTACCAGCGGCAGTTCGAGCCGGTCCGCGACCTCCGGGGGCCGATCACCGCGGTCGCCGCCTGGGTGTTGTGCGCGGACACGGACGAGGAGGCGCAGCACCTCGCGTCGAGCAGCCGGATGACGATGACCCTGCTGCGCCGCGGCGAGCTGATCGCCGTCCCGCCACCGGAGAAGGCGCTCGCGTTTCTCGCCCGCGAGGGCAAGCCGGCCGGCGGCTCGGTCCCCGGCCGGCGGGCGATCATCGGCTCCCCGGAGACGGTTCGCAGCGGCATCGAGGCGCTCGCCGCCGACTACGCCGCCGACGAGGTGATCGTCGTCACGATCACCCATGACCACGGCGCCCGGCGACGCTCCTACGAGCTGCTCGCCGAGGTGATGGGCGTCCAGCCGCCCGGACTGGCCGCAACGACCCCCGCCTGATACGCCGGGCATCTCACACTCCCGCCGGGCCGTGCGTTAAACCTGCAACGTGAGCGAGATCCTCTACACAACCATCCCCAGTCCGATCGACGAGCTGCTGCTCGCCGGCGATGCCCGCGGGCTCACCCGCCTCTCGATGCGGGGCGGCCGTCGTCCGGTCGCGCCCGGCGCCGGCTGGCGCCGCAACGACGACGCCTTCGCCGACGTCCGCCGTCAGCTCGAGGAGTACTTCGACGGCCGCCGGCACACGTTCGACCTCGAGCTTGCACTCAGCGGCAGCCCGTTCGACGTGACGGTGTGGCGCGCGCTGCGCGAGATCCCCTACGGCGAGACGATCAGCTACGGCGAGCTCGCCCGGCGGATCGGGCGCCCGGACGCCGTGCGCGCCGTCGGCACCGCCAACGGCCGCAACCCGATCGCGGTCATCGTCCCGTGCCACCGGGTGATCGGAGCCGACGGAAGCCTCACCGGCTTCGGGGGTGGCCTGGAGCGCAAGCGCCGGCTGCTCGAGCTCGAGGCCGGGGTGCTGCCCCTGCTCGCCGGGGCCTGAGCTCCGAGTCCGGCGTCGCCCTCACCGCCGCTCGGCCACCGTGTACGCTTGCGCCGCGGCCGGCAGGAAGCCAACAGGAGAGATGACGTGAATGGATTGGGACTGACCCTGACGCGGGCACGGATGCTGGTGCTCTTGATCGTCGCCACCGCCGGCGGCTTGATCGCCCTCACCGCCCGCTCGGGCGCGACGACGCCGGCGCCGCCGGCCGGCGACTGCCAGCCGTACGGGGGCACCCCGTGCCTGCTGCCGTTCCCGAACAACCTGTACACGCGCGCCGATCGCAGGACCCCGACCGGCCTGCGCGTCAACCTGCCCGCGGCCGCGATGCCGGTCAACACCAAGGGCGCGCGGGTCAGCGTCGCGCCGTATGACGCCGCCGACGGCTTCAGCCCCGGTAGCGCGATCGTCGCCCGCGTCCCCGGTCTCGACAACGCGACGGCGTTTGCGCGCACCAACCCGGTCGGCCTGCTCAACATGTCGCGGGCATTCGTCCGCAGCGCCCCGATCGTCGTCATCGACGAGGCGACGGGCGCCCGGCAGCTGATCTGGTCCGAGCTCGACGCCAACGCGCCCTCACCGGCGACGACGGACCTGCTCATCCACCCGGGTCGCAACTTCCTATACGGCCACACCTACACCGTCGCCCTGCGGAGTCTGCGCAACGCCGCCGGTCGCGGGCTGCCGGCGCCCGGCTGGTTCGCCCGGCTGCGCGACGGGCGCTCGCTGCTCGCCTCCGAGCGCTCGCAGAAGGGGCGCTACCAGCGCATCTTCAGCGCGCTGCGCCGGGCGGGCGTCGCCCGGAGCAACCTCTACGAGGCGTGGGACTTCACGATCGCCTCCCGTCAGGATCGGACGAGCCGGCTGCTCGCCATCCGCAACAACGCTTTCGCCCAGCTCGGCGATCACAACCTCGCCGACGGCAAGGTGCAGGGCCACGCGCCGAGCTTCGCCGTCACCTCGCTCGACACGTCCTCCCCGACGATCACGGTCGTCAACGGCACCTTCCAGGTGCCCTGCTACCTGGACACCTGCGGGCTGACCGCGAGGACCGGGTTCCACTACAGCTCGAGCCGGTGGAACGCCCCTCCCACGCAGATCCCCGGGAACGTCGCGACCGCTCAGTTCGAGTGCATCATCCCCTCGTCGGCGAGCCCCGCCCATCCGGCCCGGATCTCGCTCTACGGCCATGGCCTGCTCGGTAGCCGGGACGAGGTCACGGCCGGCAACGTCGAGGACATGGCCCGCGAGCACAACTTCGTCTTCTGCGCCACCGATTGGTGGGGTCTCGCCCAGGACGATGAAGGCTTCGATGCCGGGGCGCTTCAGGACATCAATAAGTTCCCGGTGCCCGTCGACCGCCTCCAACAGGGAGTGCTCAACTTCCTGTTCCTCGGGCGGCTGTTGCTTCACCCCCACGGCCTCGCCACGAGCGCGGCCTTCCAGTCCGGCGGGCACTCGCTGCTCAACACCAGCCAGCTCTACTACGACGGCAACAGCCAGGGCGGGATCGAGGGCGGCATCACGACCGCGGTCGCGCCCGACTTCCGCCACGCCGTGCTCGGGGTCACCGGGATCGACTACGCCAACCTGCTCGTCCAGCGCAGCACGGACTTCGCGCCGTTCGGCCTCGTCCTCTACGCGAGCTACCCGGACCCGTCGCTGCACCCGCTCATCCTCGATCTCATGCAGCAGCTGTGGGACCGGGGCGAGCCCGACGGCTATGCCCAGGCGATGACCTCGCACCCGCTCCCGGACACGCCCTCGCACGTGGTGCTCATGCAGACCGCCTACGGCGACCATCAGGTGAGCCAGTACTCGGCGGCCGTCGAGGCCCGGACGATCGGCGCGTCGGCCCACGAGCCGGCGCTCGATCCGTCTCGCGCCCGGGATCGCAACCTGTTCTACGGGATCCCGGCGATCCGCCGCTACCCGTTCAGCGGGTCGGCGATCGTCATCTGGGACAGCGGCCCGGGCCACACGCAGCCGCCGCCGGTCGCCAACCTCGCCCCGGTCGACAGCGCGACCAACCAGGATCCGCACGAGAACCCGCGCTCGACGCCGGCCGCGCGGGTGCAGAAGTCGGACTTCCTCGCGCCCGGCGGCGAGGTGTTCGACGTGTGTGGCGGTGCGCCGTGCCACTCGGCCGCCTTCACTCCGTAATCGCCAGCGGCGGGGGGATCGCATCACGCGGTCCCCTCGCCCGCCGTCATCGCCCGGATTGAGCGAGGGTGCCGACGGCGGCGGCGAGAAAGCCCGTGGCCATCGTGTTCCCGATCGTGCCGAGCGGGATCGGGAGCAAGCGCGGCACGTCGAGGGTCGCGTTCAGCTCGAGTGTGATGTTGGTCTCGGCTCCGCCCGGGCGCTCGGCGAGCAGCCAGTCGACGGTGAAGCGCTCCCGGTCCCCGGCGCTATAGGGGACGCGGCCGAGGCGGACGCCCCCGGCCGGTGCGTCGAGCACCTCGAGCAGCAGGTCGAGATCGGCCGCGATCGGTCCGTAGCTGAAGTGGAGGATCGCCGAGAGGCACGTCTCCCCGGCCCGCCGCGGATCATCGGCCGGCTCCACTGAGCGGACGACGTCGGGGTACCAGCCCGGATAGCGCTCGACCGCGCGCAGCAACGCGAGGCACCGCTCGCGGGTCGCGGCGGTGGTGGCGCTCGCGCGGCCGTGGAGCTCCTTCACCGCGACAGTGTGCGGTCAGAGCTGGCGTGAGGACCAGAGCATCCCGGCCAGCCCGACGCTGACGAGGGCGATGACGAGGCCCGTGATCCAGCCCTGCACCTTGCTCGAGACGAGAATCGCGCCGAGGGCGACGCCGATCGCGATGATGCCGCAGGTGGCGATGACGCGGACGAGCACGCGCTCGAGGCCGAAGCGGCGCCGCGCCCGGCCGGGGAGCATGTTCCCCGGGCGCCTGCCGGTCGACGGCGCGCCGGCGGCCGTGGCCGTGCCCGGCTCGGCGGGCCGGCGGGCCTCCTGGGAATCACCGGCTCCGGTGTCCGCGGAACTGCGCCCGGCGGATCGGGTGTCCTCGGTCCCGCCTGGCGGCGTCCCGGTCTCGGCGGGGCCGGCGGAGAAGCCTGGATCGCGTCCTGAGGTCATAGCACAGGATATCCCCGCTTTACCCCGACGGGAATCAGTTATTTCCACCGACGGCAGGGGTGAGGGCGCGGGATAGGATCGACCCACGGTGACGGGGACTCTACGAATGTCGGCAACGGGGACGAACACATGGCTGTGACCGAGAACGATCAGGTAGCGACGGATACCAAGTGGGTCTATGACTTCGCGGAGGGTTCGCGAGACATGCGCGGCCTCCTCGGCGGCAAGGGCTCAGGGATCGCCGAGATGACGCGCGTGCTCGGGGCCGATCGGGTCCCCGCCGGGTTCACCGTGACGACCGAGGCGTGTGTCCAGTTCATGCTCCGCGAGCGCGAGGAGCCCGAGGGCATGGCCGCCCAGGTGGCCGAGGCTGTGCACCGGCTCGAGCGGCACGCCGGCAAGACCCTCGGCGACGACGAGGACCCGCTGCTCGTCTCGGTGCGCTCGGGCGCGCGTGAGTCGATGCCCGGGATGATGGACACCGTCTTGAACCTCGGCCTCAACGACACCTCGGTCGAGGGCCTGATCCAAAGCACCGGCAACGACCGCTTCGCGTGGGACTCGTACCGCCGGTTCGTGCAGATGTTCGGCAATGTGTGCCGCGGCATCCCCGGCGAGCGCTTCGAGGATGCGATCGCGGCGGCCAAGGCGCAGCGTGGCGTCAAGCTCGACACCGACCTCGACGTCGACGCGTTGCGCGAGCTCACCGAGACCTTCAAGGACATCTACAAGGAACACACGGGCGACGAGTTCCCCTCCGACCCACAGGAGCAGTTGCGGCTGTCGATCCGCGCCGTGTTCGACTCGTGGATGGGTGACCGCGCCGTCGCCTACCGGCGGCTGAACCGGATCCCCGACGACTGGGGCACCGCGGTCAACGTCCAGCAGATGGTCTTCGGCAACAAGGGTGGGACATCGGGTTCAGGCGTCGCCTTCTCCCGCGATGAGGTGACCGGCGGACCGGAGCCGAGCGGCGACTTCCTCCCGAACGCACAGGGCGAGGACGTCGTCTCCGGCGTCCGTACGCCACGCGACATCGCCGAGATGGAGGAGTGGCTGCCGGAGGTCTACGCCGAGCTGATGGAGATCCTGCGCACGCTCGAGGGCCATTACAAGAACATGCAGGACACCGAGTTCACCGTCGAGGACGGGCGGCTGTTCATGCTCCAGACGCGGAACGCCAAGCGGCCGGCTCAGGCCGCCGTGCGCTTCGCCAAGGACGCCGTCGACGAGGGACTTCTGTCCAAGGAAGAGGCGATCGCCACCATCGATACCTCGACCCTCGATGCGCTGCTGCACCCGACCTTCGACCCGCAGTCCCACTTCCGTGTCCTCGCCACGGGCGTGGCCGCATCGCCGGGAGCTGCGAAGGGCGAGGTCGTCTTCACCGCACGGGAGGCGGTCGAGGCGGCCAAGGAGGGCCGCGACGTGATCCTCGTGCGGCCGTTCACCGACGCCGATGACGTCTCCGGCTTCCACGCCGCCAAGGGCATCCTCACCTCCGAGGGCGGGAAGGCCTCGCACGCGGCGCTCGTCGCCCGCGGCATGGGCCGCCCGGCCGTCGTCGGGGTCGAGGCGCTGTCGATCGACCTCCTCGCCAAGCGGATCAGTGTCGACGGCGTCGAGATCTACGAGGGCGACCGCATCGCGATCGACGGGACCAAGGGCTGCGTGACCAACGAGGACGTGCCCCTCGTGCAAGCCGGGGTCGACCTGAACTTCGAGCAGGTCCTGGCCTGGTCGGACGAGATCCGCCGGCTCGGTGTGCGCGCCAACGCCGACACCCCGCACGACGCCGCCCGGGCTCGCGAGCTCGGCGCCGAGGGGATCGGCCTGTGCCGGACCGAGCACATGTTCATGGCCGAGGACCGCCAGCCGAAGATGCGGGCGATGATCATGGCCCACACGACCGAGGAGCGCCGCGCCGCCCTCGCCGAGCTGCTGCCACTCCAGCAGCAGGATTTCGAGGGCCTGTTCGAGGCGATGGCCGGGCTGCCGGTGACGATCCGGCTGCTCGATCCCCCGCTGCACGAGTTCCTCCCCAACCACCCGGACCTCGCCGCCCAGGTCGAGCATGCCCGGATGGAGAACTCATCCGACCTGCCGCAGCTCGAGCGTCTGCTCAGTCGCGTCGTGGAGATCCACGAAGAGAACCCGATGCTCGGTACTCGCGGCTGCCGGCTGGGGATCCTCTACCCCGAGATCTACGAGATGCAGGTCCGGGCCATCTTCCGCGCCGCCAAGGACATGCCCGAGCCACCGCACCCGGAGGTCATGATCCCGCTGGTCGATTACGAGCACGAGCTCGAGATCATGCGCGAGCTCGTCGTCGGCGTCGGCAACGAGGAGGGCCTCGTCGAGGGCGAGGACTACACGGTGGGCACGATGATCGAGCTGCCGCGGGCCTGCTTCGTCGCCGACCGCATCGCGCGGTTCGCCGACTTCTTCTCATTCGGCACCAACGACCTCACCCAGACGGCGCTCGGCTTCTCCCGCGACGACGCCGAGTCGAAGTTCGTCCCCATCTACCTCGAGCGCAAGATCATCGATCGCAGCCCGTTCGAGACGATCGACCAGGCGGGCGTCGGGTGGCTTGTCCGCCTCGCGTCGTGGGTCGGTCGCGAGGCTCACCCCGGGCTCAAGCTCGGCGTGTGCGGCGAGCATGGCGGCGACCCCGAGTCGATCGCGTTCTTCCACATGGCCGGCCTCGACTACGTCTCCTGCTCCCCGTTCCGGGTGCCGATCGCGCGGATCGCCGCGGCGCAGGCGGCCATCGAGCACGCCGGCTGACCGTTGTCGGACCACGCCGCCGTCAGACTTGGCGCGCGGAGGAGCGGCCTCAGGCCGTGACGAGGTCGGCGAGCAGGCCGACCTGCTCCGGGTCCGAGTTGCACGGGAACATGATCAGCTCGCCGCACCCGGCGGCGGCGAAGCTCTCGACGGCCGCCCGCACCGCGTCGGCGGTGACGAGCGCGCCCGACGCGATCCGTTCCGCGTAGGGACCGGCGAACGCGTAGTAGTGGCCGAGGTAGTCGTCGGCCGCCTCGCGCGCGTGTTCGCCGAGGGCGAAGTAGGCGAGCGCGAGCAGCCGCGGCTCGCCCTCCCGCCCGGCCGCGTTCCACGCCCCACGCACCTGCTCGGCGCCCTGGGCGAACATGTCCGGACCGCCTCCGCCTGAGACCCAGCCCGCACCGTGCTGCGCCACCCGGCGCCACGCCGCGGCGGACGTGCCGCCGATGATCAACTGCGGGCCGTCGGCGCTCGCCGTCCGCGGGCCGACGTTCGGCTCGCCGCCGCGCCAGGCCTCCTGGGCGGTGTGCAGGAGGGCGTCGAAGTCCGCTCCGCGACGGTGGAAGTCGACGTTGCTCGCGGTGTAGTCGTCCTCGCGGGCGCCGGGCGCGAGCCCGAGCACGAGCCGGCCGGCGGAGAGGCGATCGAGGCTCGCGGCCTGCTTGGCAAACAGCGCATGGTTGGCGCGCAGCGGCGCGATCAGGATCGACGTCGTGAGCCGGATGCGCTCGGTCACCGCCGCCGCTGCGGTGAGCGCGATCAGCGGCTCGTAGTTGTCGTAGACGAGGCGGTCGATCACGCCCAGCGTCGAGAAGCCGCGCGACTCGGCCAGCCGAGCCCACTCGGTGATGGTGTCGCCGTCGACCCCGGGGATCGTGGCGGGCAATCCGATTCCGACGTCCATGCTCCGGCACTCTTTCATCTCG